>NZ_JBWJPC010000001.1:0-1477763 GCF_056393145.1 Stenotrophomonas sp. Steno-Z4
GGCCTGAACGCCCCTTGAGAGTGTCCAGAAAAACTTGACCACCACACCGGAAAGGCGGTATCTGGAAGCTCCTCTACGGTCACTCGCTGGCCATCGTCTTTTCCATCCTTTTTGTCGGGAGCTTCTTCCTGCATCTGGCCGGGAGCTGGCGCGCAGCGGTGGATGAGCAGGTCGCCCGGGGCCTGCCCGCCCCTACCTGCTGGGGGCACCTGTGGAGCAGCGGCTTCTGGTTTGAATCCTTTCAGAACTGGCAGAGCGAGTTTCTCGCGGTCCTCGCGCTGGTAGTGCTGACGATCTTCCTGCGCCAGAAAGATTCGCCCCAGTCCAAACCCTTGGCTGCGCCGCACAGCCAGACGGGGGACTGAACCCCCGGCCAGCCCACTCACGCGAACCGGCGTTTGCCGGATCGTTACAATGGGCCTTACGGTGGAGAACTCCTGGGGAGGGGTGAACGTGGACCAGTTGCCCAGCCCGAAAGACGCTCCAAACGACGAGTCCCGGCAGTTCGCACGAGCTGAGACTCTGCCAGACCTTGCGCATGCGAATCGCATATACAACTTGGGTCCAAAGAGGTTCCTGCCATAGGATTGACACGCCGAGGCAACCTACCATCTACCGGGGGAACAAATGGACATCGAATCGAGGCTGGCAGTTCTCGAACAAAACCTGATGGAACGGCTAGCAGCGGAAATCGCGCAGGATGCTGTTCTAGACGCGTTGATAGCAACACACCCTGATCAACGGGCGGTTCGAGATGTATACCAGGCCATTTCTGCATATCGTTTAACGCAATTCGGCGACCTGGGGTTCGAGCAGCAGGCACCCGCAAAGAGTGTCGCTAATGTGTTTGGACTGCTTCGTGAGCAGTTCGACGCTTGGCAGGGGAAGCTCTCGGCGGACATCTGACCGCAAGCCAGCAATTGCACAGCTGGCAGGCGAGTCGACCACGCCCGGCCGCGGCCAACACCCACGCCGGCACGACGGGTTCCCAGCTTAGAACTATTTCGCCATCGTCTCTCCCATCGCCGAGCGCTGGATCCAGCTCATCCCTGAGCCGCCTTTGTAGCCATCAGCGTGCTGAATTGCCGGGTCCTCAAGCGCGCTCTCGAGGGAGGGGGGCAGCCTGCCCAGCAGCTGCTGCGAGCGTTGTTCATAGTAGTTCAGCTTGGCCGAGTCGAATTCGGCATCACGTACGCGGTCATACGAAGTTGCGCACGGGGTGGCCCGGTCCTGGTGACCACCCCAGCTTAGCTGGGGTGGGCGACGGTGTGGTGCGTACGTCGGATTGGTGGACAGATCTTTGCAAAGCAGGGCCCGCTACTACGGGTTGGGTTGCTGGCCTTGTCTCTCGAGGCGGGCTTTCTGCAGGCGGCCCATCTGGCGGACTTTGGGAATGGCCGGGTCAGGTTCGGGCTCTACAGTGAGCTGTATTCCGCCGGGAATAAGTTCCAGCTTCAGGCGGGCGCCTACGTCCAACCCTGCCCTGCGCATCCAGAGGCCACGCAGTTTTACGCAGGGGATGGGGATGTCATCGTACTCGTCGTTGCCGCCGGGGTGGTACAGGGCCTCGACGCGGACGCGGGCGGGCTGGCTCACGTGAAGCTTGCGCCTGGGGAGTTCGGAAGACGGGGTGTCAGGCCGGGAACTGTGCATGGTGGACCTCCAATAGGATCTCCCTCGCCGGATGGCGAGGGAGTCGGGAGGCTGAGAACCGCTGTAACCTTCGGCGCGACGTATTTCCACGAGGGTGTTGTATTTCGCCACCCACCCGACGCATGACATCAATCTTCAACTGGTTACAGTGGAGTTTCTCAGGCTCCGAGCACACACCATGCGTTGGAGGGGAGCTTACCGCCAATTGTTTCTTTCTTGAGTTCGGCGTGTTTCGAGTGAGTCTGTCTACCGTGACGCCGTGATCCGCCTGATCGCCGCCATTTGCTTGCGGCACGTCGCGTTCCGGATGGAACCGCATCACGTTGCGCGTTGAGCGATGGGTGGCGTCGTGGGGATGTTGACGCCGGAATGGGATGTCACATCTGGCATGGAGTGCGCGGTTGATCTGGTGTCCATGCGTTAATGGGCCGATCGTTGTTATCGGCGGTCGTCTTGCGACCGACCCTACCAATTCGTCGGCCGGACGGGTGCGGTAGGGTCGCATCCCTATCGACCGCCGATGGCGGGTCACCGCGCGATAGGGCATGACGTTTGGAGCAAATGCGGTTGCGTTTGGCGTCCATGCATCAATTGCCGACCATCTCGGCGCTGACGCTACGACAGCCTGCCTTCGCGCAGGTGGTAGCTCCGATGCACGATGCCATCGGGGAGTTCGTCATGGGTGATCATCACCAGGCTTCTGCCATGCAGCGCAGCCACCATGTCATGCAGCAAGGCATGCGCGGTATCCACATCCAGCCCTTCGGTGGGCTCATCCAGCAGCAGGATGGGTGAGCCGCGAAGCAAGGCGCGCGCCAGCGCCAAGCGGCGCGCCTGCCCGGCTGACATCGTGGCGCCGTTCTCGCCCACCCACGCGTTGAGCCCGCCGATCTGCGCCGCCCAGGTCTGCAGCCGCACATCAGCCAGTACCTGCCACAGCCGCTCATCAGTAGCCTGCGCATCGCCCAGCCGCAGGTTGTCTGCGATGCTGCCGGCGAACACCGGCGCGCTCTGCGGCAACCACGCAATCTGCTTGTGCCACGCGTCCTGGGCGACGTTGCGGATGTCCTGCCCGCCGTACAGCACGCGTCCTTCGTCGGGGTCCCACAGGCGCAGCAGCAGCGCGGACAAGGTGGTCTTGCCGCTGCCGCTGTCACCGCGAATGGCAATGCGATCACCCGGCGCCACGGTGAGCTGCACGCCCTCCAGCAGCGCCCTCGCCTGCCCCGGCCAACGGAACGTCACCTGTTCCAGCTGCAGCGCAGCTGCTTGGGCAGGCAGTGCTACCGGTGCCGTTGCATCCTGCACCCCCGGCGGCTGGTCCACGATGCTTTCCAGACGTGCCGCTGCTACGCGCCCGGACAGCCACGACTGCCAGGCCAGGCCGATGCCGGCCCACAGTTCGATCAGGGCCACGGTGAGGAACACCAGCGCAGCCGCCAGCGCCGCATCAATCGCGCCGCGCTCGAACCCGCTCAGCGCCACCCACAGCATGCCGACCAGTCCAACCGAGGCGCACAGCCCGTGCAGCGCGTTGCCGCCCACCAGCCGCCAGCGGCGGCGGCGGTCGCGCGAGCGCAGCTGCTTGGCCGCGACCAGCACGCGCAGGTTCCAGTCTTCGCGCGCATGAAGTGCGGTGAGGTCGGCCGCGCCTTCCAGCCCTTCAAACGCCTGCGTGCGCAGCTGTGCACGGTGCAGCGCGCGGTCGCGCTCCTGCCCGCCGGCGCCGCGGACGGTAAGCCAGGGCACGCCCACGCCGATGGCCAGCGCCAGCACAGCCAGCAACAACGCGGCCGGCGGGTAGATCAGGCCGGCGGAGAACACGGCCACCAGCGAAACGCCGCCCAACGCCAGCAGTGGGCCGATGGCGCGCACCAGCAGGCCGTCCACTTCGCCGATGTCCGACATCAGCCGCGCCAGCAACTCGCCGGTGCGGATGCCGGCCAGCCGCGCCGGTGCCAGCGGCAGCGCGCGGCGGAAGAACCACACGCGCAGGTCGCGGGCGATGCGCAGGGTGACGTCGTGCCCGACCAGTTTTTCGAAATAGCGCGAGACGATGCGCGCCATGGTCAGGCCGCGGATGCCGGCCGAGGGCGAGAAGAAATTGAACCCGCTGCCCAGCCCGGCCGCACCGGCCAGGGCGGCGGCGGTCAGGAAGCCACCGGACAGGCCGAGCAGCGCGGTGCCGGCCAGCATCGTGGTCCACAGCAGCAGCACGGTGAGCAGCAGGCGGCCGCGATGGCGGGTGAACACCTGCTTCAGCGAATCGTCGCGGTGCGGGCTCATGCCGGCTCCTCCGTGGTCTGCGCGCGGCCACTGGCGGTGAGCACCAGCCGCGTGTCGGCCCAGCGCATGGCGGTGTCGCTGTGGGTGGCGATGACCACGGCGCGGTCGCGGGCGAACGCGGCCAGGGTCTGCAGCAGCGCAGCTTCGGTGTCCGGATCGAGGAAGGCGGTGGGCTCATCCAGCAGCAACAACTGCGGGTCGCGCAGCAGCAGCCGCGCCAGGCCGAT
Source organism: Stenotrophomonas sp. Steno-Z4 (assembly GCF_056393145.1). Classification (NCBI taxonomy): domain Bacteria; kingdom Pseudomonadati; phylum Pseudomonadota; class Gammaproteobacteria; order Lysobacterales; family Lysobacteraceae; genus Stenotrophomonas; species Stenotrophomonas sp. Steno-Z4. The sequence goes on from NZ_JBWJPC010000001.1 coordinate 4,167, forward strand.
CCGCCGTGCTTCGCCGCCGGACAGGCCGAAGCCGCGCTCGCCGATCACGGTGTCCAGGCCATCGGGCAGGTGCGCCGCGAAGCGCATCACCTGGGCCGCTTCGGCTACTGCGTGCAGGCGTGCGTCGCTCACGCCGGGGTCGGCCAGGCGCAGGTTGTCGGCGATGCTGCCATGGAACAGATACGGGCGTTGCCCGGCGTAACCGACCTCCAGCCCTGGGCGCAGCACAATGCTGCCCTCGCGTGGCGGCAACCAGCCGGCCAGCGCTTCCAGCAGCGTGCTCTTGCCGCTGCCGCTGGGCCCCACCAGGGCCAGGCGCTGGCCCGCCTCAATCTGGAAGGACAGCTGCTGCACCACATCGTGCGAGGCGCCCAACGGGCGCAGCACGAGGTTGCGCACGACCACCGGCGGTACATGCTGCTCCAGCAGCTCCGGCGCGCGCGCGGCTGGCGCCGCTTCTTCGACGGCGGCAGCAGCGGGCAGCTCGCCCAGCAGGCGCTCCACTTCCGCAGCGGCGGCCAGTGCGTTGGCGCGGTCGTGGTAATGCGCGGCCAGCCGCCGCAGCGGTGCGTAAAACTCCGGGGCCAGCAGCAGGCAGAACATGCCCGCGCCCAAGGTGGGCACGGCGGCATGCAGCGACATCAGGCCCAGATAGCTCAGGCCCAGGTACAGCGCGACCATGGCCACGCTGACCGAGGCGAAGAACTCCAGCACGGTGGAGGACAAAAACGCGATGCGCAGCACTTTCAGGGTGCGCTCGCGCACGCCTTCGGCGGCGGCGGCCACGCCCTCCAGTTCGGCGTCACCACGCCCGTACAGGCGCAGCAGGCCCAGGCCCTTGATGCGGTCGGCGAAGTGGCCGCTCATCCGCGCCAGCTCACCAAGCTGCGCACGGCCGGCGGCTTCCGCGCCCCAGCCCACCAGCATCATGAAGAACGGCACCAGCGGCGCGGTGAACAGCAGGATCAGCGCTACCACCCAATCCACCCAGGCCACGGCCAGCAGGATGAGCAGCGGCACGACCACCACTTCGATCCGCACCGGCTGGTAGCCGGCGTAGTAGCTCTCCACCGCGTCGGCATGGGCAAGCATCAGTTCGCCGAGCTCGCCGGTACGTTGCTGGCGCAGCCACAGCGGCCCCAACCCCAACAGGCGCCGGTACACCCGCTCGCGCAGGGTCAGCCGGGCCGCATCGGCCACATCGCCGGCGGCGGCCTGGGTGGCGCTGCCCAGCAGGGTCCGCACCGCCAATACCGCCAGCAGGCCCAACAGCACCGGGATGGCGGCGGCCACGGGACGGTGCTCGACCAGCACCGCCTGGATCAACCAGGCGATGGCCGCGGCTTGCCCGATCAGCAGTGCGCCGGACATACATATGCATAGCGCGGCCAGGCGCTGGCGGCGGCGGGCGCTGGCGGCCAGCCCATTCAGCCAATGCAGGCGCTGCCGGCGCAGGGCGGTGGTCTCGATGGCGGACGCGTCGGGGGGTATGCTCAAAGCGGATCACTGGCGGCCACAGGGAGGTACCGACCATTGTAAGGGGCGCCGGCCTACCCTCCCGGTGCGGCGCGCGGTCGCAGGTCGGATGCCTACGATCCCCCTCCCTGCCCGTTCGTACATTGATCTGAATCAAGGCTAATAGAAGTTGCTGGTCACAGAATTCACTCCGTAGACCCCCTTCCCGCCACCTGAAACGGCAAAACCCCACGAGGTAGCCAGGCCATGATCGATTCGACAGTCGTAGAACTGTCGCGGCTGCAGTTCGCTTTGACCGCGATGTACCACTTCCTCTTTGTTCCCCTCACGCTTGGCCTCTCGTTCCTGGTGGCCATCATGGAAAGCGTGTACGTCATGACCCGTAAACCGGTCTGGCGACAGATGACCCTGTTCTGGGGCACGCTGTTCGGCATCAACTTCGCCATCGGCGTGGCCACCGGCCTGGTGATGGAGTTCCAGTTCGGCATGAACTGGTCGTACTACAGCCACTACGTGGGCGATATCTTCGGTGCGCCGCTGGCCATTGAAGGGCTGATGGCGTTCTTCCTGGAAGCCACGCTGGTGGGCCTGTTCTTCTTCGGCTGGAAGCGGCTGACCCCGGTCAAGCACCTGGCGGTGACCTGGTTCATGGCACTGGGCACCAACCTGTCGGCGGTGTGGATCCTGATCGCCAACGGCTGGATGCAGAACCCCACCGGCGCGGTGTTCAACCCGGACACGATGCGCATGGAAGTGGTGGATTTTGCCGCGGTGCTGTTCAACCCGGTGGCCCAGGCCAAGTTCGTGCATACGGTCAGCGCAGGCTACGTGACCGGCGCGATCTTCGTGATGGGCATCAGCGCGTTCTACCTGCTGCGCGACAAGCACAAGGACATGGCGCGCCGTTCGTTCGCGGTGGCTGCGGCGTTCGGCCTGCTGTCGTCGCTGTCGGTGGTGGTGCTGGGTGACGAAAGCGGTTATGCCGCCAGCGAACACCAGAAGATGAAGCTGGCCGCGATCGAGGCGATGTGGGAAACCGAGCGTGCCCCGGCCGATTTCACCGCCTTCGGCATTCCCAACCAGACGACCCAGCAGAACGATTTCGCCATCAAGATTCCGTACCTGATGGGCCTGATCGCCACGCGTTCGTTCAACCAGCCCATTCCGGGCATCCTGGAACTGGTGGAACGCGCCGAGCACCGCATCAAGGGCGGGCAGCTGGCGTACGGCGCGCTGGAGCGCGTGCGCAAGGACAAGAACGATGTCGAGGCGCGCGAGATGTTCGACCGCCACTGGCAGGATCTGGGCCATGGCCTGCTGCTGAAGCGTTACCGCGATGACATCCTCAACGCCACGCCGGAGGAAATCTCCAAGGCGGCGATGGACACCGTGCCGCGCGTTGCACCACTGTTCTGGACCTTCCGCATCATGGCCGGGCTGGGCTTCTACCTGATCGCGTTCTTCGCGGTGGCCTTCTACTTCTCCTGCCGCAACACCTTCCACGAGAAGCGCTGGTTCCTGCGGTTGGCGGTGTGGTCGATTCCGGCGCCGTGGATTGCGATCGAGTGTGGCTGGTTCGTGGCCGAATACGGCCGCCAGCCGTGGGCGGTGGACGGCGTGCTGCCCACCTTCTACGCCGCGTCCGGGCTGGCCCTGCATGAAATCCTGACCACGCTGGCGGTGTTTACGCTGACCTATACGGTGCTGCTGATCATCGAGGTGAAGCTGATGCTCAAGACGATCCGCACCGGGCCGGCCGACATTCTTCCGTCGCTGCAGCCTTCACGCACGCCGCTTCCCCACCATGCCGCCACGCCGGCCCCCGGCCAGGCATAAGGCAGGAGATTCCAGATGGACATTCTTGGACTTGATTACACCACGCTGCGCGTGATCTGGTGGCTGCTGCTGGGCATCCTGCTGGTGGGCTGGGCGGTGATGGACGGCTTCGACCTGGGCGTGGGCACCCTGCTCCCATTCGTGGCCAAGACCGATGAAGAACGGCGCACGGTGATCAATACCGTGGGCCCGGTATGGGAAGGCAACCAGGTATGGCTGGTGCTCGGTGGCGGTGCGATCTTCGCCGCGTGGCCGCCGCTGTATGCGGTGAGCTTCTCCGGCTTCTATCTTGCGATCTTCGCGATGCTGTTCGGGCTGATCCTGCGCCCGGTGGGCTTCAAGTACCGCAGCAAGATGCCGAGCAAGCGCTGGCGCGACACGTGGGACTGGGTGCTGTTCGTGGGTGGGCTGCTGCCGGCGCTGATTGCCAGCGTGGCGGTGGGCAACGTGCTGCTGGGCGTGCCGTACCACTTCGATGACAGCATGCGCATCTTCTACACCGGTTCGTTCTTCGGCCTGCTCACCCCGTTCGCGCTGCTGGCCGGGCTGGTCGGCGTGGCGATGATGGTGTCGCACGGTGCGGCCATGCTGGTGCTGAAGACCGACGGCCCGGTGGCCGAGCGTTCGGCGCGTTACGGCAGCATTGCCGCGCTGCTCAGCTTCGTGCTGTTCGCTGCGGGCGGCGCCTGGGTGGCCTTCGGCCTGCCGGGCTACGAGATCACCTCGCAGGTGGTCACCGACGGCCCGACCAACCCGCTGTTGAAGACCGCTGCGGTGGGCACGGCGGCCGGTGGCTGGCTGCGCAACTACAGCAGCATGCCGCTGACCCTGGTGTTCCCGCTGCTGGGCCTGGCCGGTGCACTGGCCAGCGCGGTGCTGCTGCGGGCCCGCCGCGGCATGGCCGCGTTCCTGGCTTCGGGCGCGTCGATTGCCGGCATCATCCTCACCGTGGGCTTTGCGATCTTCCCGTTCCTGCTGCCTTCTTCCAGCCAGCCCAGTGGCAGCCTGACGGTGTGGGATGCCTCGTCCAGCCAGCTCACGCTGTTCATCATGCTGGTGGCCACGGTGATCTTCCTGCCGATCATCATTGCCTACACCAGCTGGGTCTACCGGGTGATGAAGGGCAAGACCACGGCCGAAGACATGGCCGACAACCCGAACGCGTATTGATACTGCCCATCGTGCCGACCCACGGTCGGCACCTACCGAAGTGACATTGGAGGTTTTGCCATGTGGTATTTCGCCTGGATCCTCGGCACCGGCCTGGCCTCGGCCGCCGCCATCCTCAACGGCATGTGGTTCGAAGCACGAGAGGTCGGCGCCACCGACCGCGACGCCCGGTAGCACACGACCGTTGGTCGTGTGACCTTTCAAAAAAAGGTTGCCGATAATCCCTTCACACCGTATCCTTGTCGGCTCCTTCGGGGTGTAGCTCAGTCTGGTAGAGCGCTACGTTCGGGACGTAGAGGTCGCAGGTTCGAATCCTGTCTCCCCGACCACTCCGGTGGTCGCATTGAAGCCTGGAAACCTGATTTCCAGGCTTTTTTGTCAAGGTCGTGGCAACACGGCATCCGAAGGTGAACAAACGGTCCCCCTTGCCGCCGAACGGCGGGATCGATACAATAGGCGGCTCCTTACGGGGTGTAGCTCAGTCTGGTAGAGCGCTACGTTCGGGACGTAGAGGTCGCAGGTTCGAATCCTGTCTCCCCGACCATACAAGTGGTCACATTGAAGCCTGGAAGACATCATGTCCTCCGGGCTTTTTTGTATCTGTCGCCCGCAGGCAGCCACGCAGTGCGTGGCGCTACCGCGCGTACAATGCGGCAGCGTTTGTCCTTCACGGCCTGCGCCGAGCGCCCGCACTCCGCTGCACCCCCACGTGCCGCGCCACCTGCAAGAGATTCCTGCCATGACCCCTGCCGATCCTCATTCCACGTCCCTGCTGCGCGGACGCGTGCTGGCGTTTTCCGCCATCCTGCTGGCCGCGCTGAACCTGCGTACGGCGGTGACCTCGATCACCCCGCTGCTGGACCAGCTGGGCCAGACCTTCGGGTTCGGCACCACCATGACCGGCGTACTGGGCATGCTGCCCACGGCCTCGTTCGCGCTGTTCGGGGTGACCACGCCGATGGTGGCCCGCCGGATAGGGCTGGAACGCACCGCCCTGCTGGCCATGGTGCTGGCGGCGGTGGGCCTGCTGCTGCGCTCGATGGCCGGCGGCGTGGGCAGCCTGCTGTTCGGCTCGGTGGTGGCGCTGGCCGGCATGGGCATCGGCAACGTGGTGGTACCGCCGCTGGTGAAGCGCTACTTCGCCAACCGCGTGGGCACGGTGAGCACGCTTTATATAACGGTGCTGCAGCTGGGCACGATGGTGCCGGCGCTGATGGCGGTGCCACTGGCCGAACAGGCCGGCTGGCGGGTGTCGCTGGGCATCTGGGCGATCTTCGCGGTGGCCGCTGCCCTGCCCTGGATCGCGCTGGCCCGCCGCCGCCCGCATCCGGACCCGCTGGACACCGCCGCCGACCCGGCAGCGCAGCCACACGGCAAGGTCTGGCGCACGCCGCTGGCCTGGGGCATGGCGTTGATGTTCGGCATGACCTCGCTCATGACCTATTCGATGTTCACCTGGCTGCCGCGCATCGTGGTGGAAGCGGGGGCGACGCCGGCGTTCGGCGGGATCATGGTGGCCATCTTTGCGGCCCTGGGCCTGGTGCCGTCGCTGACCATGCCGGCGCTGGCGGTGCGGCTGCGCAATCCCTTCCCGCTGGTGATTGTCGGGTTCAGCGCGTTCCTCATCGCGTTCGCCGGGCTGCTGTTCGCGCCGATGAAGGCGCCGTGGCTGTGGGCGGTGCTGCTGGGCATCGGCCCCTCGACCTTCCCGCTGGCGCTGACCCTGATCAACCTGCGCACCCGCACCCCGGCCGGTTCGGCGGCGTTGTCCGGCTTCATGCAGGGCGTGGGCTATGCCTTCAGCTGCCTGGGCCCGTTCCTGTTCGGCTGGCTGCATGCCGTCAGCGGCGCTTGGTACCTGCCGTTCGGGTTCCTGCTGGTGTGCGCGGTGGTGTTGTTGTCCGCGTCGTGGGTGGCGTGCAAGCCGCAGAAGCTGGAAGACGTGTGGTAATCCAGAAGCATCCATTCGCAGTGACCACGGGTTTGCCACCCACGTCACATACCGTGCGCATGTTGTGACGTAGCGTGTCAGCAACTGACCCGCACTGCGAAACGGGAAGTTGGGTCTGCCCCGGTGCGCATCCCGCTGCCGGGGCCGATGAACGGTTTCAGGGTGTCCAGACCCCCGGAACAACGCCGTGGCGGCGGCCGGATGGTCTTTAAAATCAATCAGTTGAAGTATTGATCGCGTCTGTTTCCACAGCTGCGGAGGCCATCTTGCGTCTTAACAATTTGTCAACAAACGCCGTTTCGGGCACGATTGGCATGTGATGTGCGTCACATTTCACGCACAAACAGGTTCTTTTGAAGGGATGCTCCCGGGGGTTCCATGTACAAGCATCGGCCGCTGGCGCTCTGCGTCGGTTTGGTATGCGCCACACTCTGTCTGACCGCTCTGCCTGCTTCGGCGGCCACCTCGCGGGAAGATCACCTGGCGGAAATCAGCACCTACCGTGACCAGGCGCGCTGGCTTGACGCGCTGGGCGCGATCGAGCGCGCCCGGGCGGATGCGCCCAACGATGACCTGCTGTATCGCCTGCAGGTGCTCACCCTGTCCGACATCGGCAATGCGCACCGTGCGTGGCAGCTGTACCAGGCGCGTCCCGACCTGTTCGACGAGGCGCAGAAGCAGCGCTTCGAAGCCAACTACCTGGCCAAGCGGGTGGGCTGGAGCCTGGCCTACGGCGCCAGCGAAGACACCCGCCTGGACGAAGCCGAAGACGCGCTCGCGCAGATGGAGCGCTACCTGCAGCGCGACGGCCTCACCGTGCAGACCGCACCGCTGCGCATCCGCTATGACCGGCTGATCCTGCTCAACCGGCTGGGCCGCCACGAGCAGCTGCGCGACGAATACCGCGCCCTGCTCGCCGAAGGCCATGAGGTGCCGAACTACCTGATGGCGGCCGTAGGCGATTCGCTGATGGCCAGCCAGCATCCCGACGAGGCCATCCCGGTCCTGGAAGCGGCGCTCAAGGCCGATCCGGGCCGCTCCGAAGTGCATTCGGAACTGGCCTACGCGCACCTGGAAAGCGAGCGCGCCGATACCGCGATCAACGTGCTCACCCAGTGGCAGGCGCAGGAGCCGGCGTGGCGCTGGGCCAAGGGCGCACGCGCGCCCTACGCCAACTGGCCGCGCTATGAGGCCGATCTCAACCTGTCGATGATCCGCGCCTACAGCGGTGACCTGGCCACCGCCCAGCACGATCTGGAAAAGATGGTGGAACTGGCCCCGGCCAACGGCGGCACCCAGTCGTCGCTGGGCAACGTCTACATGATGCGCGGCTGGCCGCGGCGGGCGCTGGAGCGCTACAGCATGGCCAATACGCTGGACCCGCGCGACGTCTCGGCGCGCCTGGGCCAGTACGACGCCTACGTGCAGCTGCAGCGCGATGACCTGGCCCGGCCGATCCACGATTCCCTGCTGGAACGCTACCCGAACCAGTCCTCGGTGCAGCGCATGGACCGCAGCTGGAAGGCCCACCGCGGCTGGCAGCTGCATGCGTACGCCGAAGGCGGCCGCAGCGAAGGCGGCGGTGGCACCTCGCCGCTGGGCAACGACGATGCGCGTTACGGCGTGGAACTGCAGTCGCCGGTGATCGACGACCGCTGGCGCGTGGTGACCTTCGCCGACCGCCGCAGCGTGGATTTCCAGGACCAGACCATCCGCCCGCTGTGGTTCGGGCTGGGCACGCGCTACCGATTCGGCCGCGCCGACGCCGAACTGTTCGTCAACCGCGCCAATGACCACATCGGCGATACCGGCCTCAGCGCCGGGTTCGGCTGGCAGTTCAGCGATACCTGGCACGCCGGCGTGACGGCGGCACGCAACGCCGCCGATGCCTCGCTGCAGGCGCGCATTTCCGGCATCACCGCCGACAGCGTGGCACTGGCGGTGGATTACCGCCGCAACGAGCTCACCCACTGGAGCGCAGGCGCCAGCCAGTTCCGCTACGACGACGGCAACCGCCGCGACACGCTCAGCACCAGCATCGAACAGCGCCTGCTCACCCGCCCCACCCTGTTGCTGGATGGCCTGGGCAGCCTGTACGCCAGCCGCGGCAGCCGTGACGACGTGCCGTACTTCAATCCGTCCGAAGACCGTTCGGCGGAAATCGGCCTGCGCGTGGACCAGCAGTTGTGGCGCCACTACGAGCGGCATTTCCGCCACCGCCTGACCGTGTCGCTGGGCAATTACTGGCAGCAGGGTTTTGGCAGTGCGCTGGTGCCGTCGGCCGAGTATCGCCACGAGTGGCAGCTGGCCGATGGCCGGATCTTCGAATACGGGATCAGCTGGTCGCGGCCGGTCTACGACGGCAACCGTGAACGACACATCGGCCTTGATGCCGGCCTGCGCTGGGGACAATGAGATGCGACACATGGACTTGAAGCGCTTTACCTCCTGGCTGCTGCTGGCCGTGCTGGCCGTGTGCGGCAGTGCGCACGCCGCCCCGCCGGTGCTGGATTCGGCCGACAACGGGCTGCTGGTGCTCAGCTACCACGACATCCGCGACGACGTGGCCACCAAGGGCGACCCGGACGCGTACTCGGTGAGCACGCAGAACTTCGCCGCGCACCTGGACTGGCTCTCGGCGCACGGCTACCACCCGGTGTCGCTGTCGCAGCTGATCACCGCCTCGCAGGGCGGCGCGCCGCTGCCCCCGAAGCCGGTGCTGCTGACCTTCGATGACGGCCTGCGCAGCGTGTACAGCAAGGTGTTCCCGCTGCTGCGCGCCTACAACTACCCGGCGCTGGTGGCGGTGATCACCGATTACGTGGACATGCCCGCCGGTCGCCAGATCGATTACGGCTACCGCCCGTTCACCCGCGACGACTTCCTCACCTGGGAACAGCTGCGCGAGATGCAGCGCAGCGGCCTGGTTGAACTGGCCAGCCACACCGACAACCTGCACCACGGCGTGCAGTCCAACCCGCAGGGCAATTCGACCCCGGCGGTGATTACCCGCACCTACAACCCGGCCACGCAGCGCTACGAAACCGAAGCCGAGTACCAGGCACGGCTGCGTGCCGACCTGGGCCTGAGCGTGAAGCGCATCCAGGACAACGTAGGCGTGAGTCCGAAGGCGATCGTGTGGCCGTATGCAGCCTACAACGCGATGAGCAACCGCATCGCCGAAGAACTGGGCATGCCGGTGTCGTTCGACCTGGAAGGCCGCAGCACGCCGGTCACGCGCGACCTGCACGGCCTGGCCCGCCTGCTGGTGACCGGCAACCCGCCGGTGACCCAGCTGGCCTATGAGCTGCGCCGCGACGTCGAACGCGACGGCATGCGCGCCCTGCAGATCGACCTGGACGCGGTGTACGACAGCAACCCGGCCCAGCAGGCGAAGAACCTTGACGCGCTGCTCGAACGGGTCAAGAAGATCGGCCCCACCCACGTGTTCCTGCAGGCCTTCGCCGACCCGGACGGCAACGGCTCGGCCGATGCGCTGTACTTCCCCAACCGGCACCTGCCGATGCGCGCGGACCTGTTCAACCGCGTGGCCTGGCAGCTCAAGACCCGCGCTGGGGTGAAGGTGTACGCGTGGCTGCCGGTGCTGGGCTATGAACTCAAGGACCCGGCGATCCGCAAGGCGCTGGCGATCGAGAGTCCGGAAAGCGATGGCATCTTCCGGCTCGATTTCACCAACCCGAAGGTGCGTCACATCATCGACGACATCTACGAAGACCTGGCGATCAACTCGTACTTCGAGGGCCTGCTGTTCCACGACGATGCCTACCTGCGCGACACCGAGCTGGCCAACCTGCCGCAGGAGGGCGACGACGGCGCGCGTACCCAGGCGTTGATCGATTTCACCCTGGAACTGCGCAACGCCGCGCAGCGCTGGCGGCCGAAGCTGGCCACGGTGCGCAACCTGTACGCGCAGCCGGTGCTGCAGCCGCAGAGCGCGAGCTGGTTCGCGCAGCGCCTGGACCTGTTCAACAAGGCCTACGACCACACCGCGCTGATGGCGATGCCGTGGATGGAAGGCAGCCGCGACCCGCAGAAATGGCTGGACCGGCTGGTGCAGGCCGTGCGTGAGCACGACCCGCAGCTGTCACAGACGATGTTCGAGCTGCAGACGGTGGACTGGCGCACGCAGAAGCCGATTTCCGGCACGGTGCTGCGCGCCCAGATCCGGCGCCTGCAGGCGCAGGGCGTGCGTCATTTCGCCTGGTACCCGGATGACTTCATTGCCGGGAAGCCGTCCACCTACGATGCGCGCGCGGCCATGTCGGCACGCACCTTCCCGTACGAGGAAAAGTGAGGCCGCCATGCATCCGCTCCTCTACCTGCTGTTCCAGTTCGCCTTCTTCTACCCGATGGTGATGGCGTTCTTCTGGATGTCCGGGGGGTTGTATTACTTCTTCCGCCGCGAGCGGAAGGCGCGGCTGCGCGACGATCCGCCGCCGATGGACAGCTACCCGTTCGCGTCGATCCTGATCCCCTGCCACAACGAGGCCGACAACCTGGCCGATACGCTGGGCGCGGCGCTGGCGCAGAAGTACCCGGATTTCGAGGTGATCGCCATCAACGACGGCAGCCGCGACGATACCGGGGCCCGCCTGGATGCGATGGCCGCCGAACACCCGCGCCTGCGCGTGGTGCACCTGGACCGCAACCTGGGCAAGGCCAATGCACTGCGCATGGGCGCGCTGGCGGCACGTTCGGAATACCTGGTGTGCATCGATGGCGATGCGATGCTGGAAGAGCACGCCACCCACTGGATGGTCTGGCACCTCACCTCGGGCCCGCGCGTCGGCGCCGTCACCGGCAACCCGCGCATCCGCAACCGCTCCACCCTGCTGGGGCGGCTGCAGGTGGCCGAGTTCTCCTCGATCATCGGCATGATCAAGCGTGCGCAGCGCGTGTACGGGCGCATCTTCACCATTTCCGGGGTGATCGCCGGGTTCCGCCGCACCGCGCTGCACCGCATCGGCTACTGGGCCGATGACATGATCACCGAGGACATCGACATCAGCTGGCGGCTGCAGATCGACCACTGGGACATCCGCTACGAGCCGAACGCGCTGTGCTTCATCCTGATGCCGGAAACGCTCAAGGGGCTGTGGCGGCAGCGCCTGCGCTGGGCCCAGGGCGGCGTGGAAGTGCTGCTGCGGCATGGCCGTTCGCTGTTCGACTGGCGCAAGCGGCGCATGTGGGGGGTGCTGCTGGAATACATGTTCAGCGTGCTGTGGGCGTACACGATGCTGGCGATCATCGTGCTGTGGGCGCTGGGCAAGTTCATCCCGCTGCCGCAGGACCTGTACATCGCCACGCTGCTGCCGCAATGGCACGGCGTGATCCTGGCGCTGGTGTGCCTGCTGCAGTTCGCGAGCAGCCTGATCATCGACCGCCGCTACGAAACCCATATTGGACGTAATTACTTCTGGGTGATCTGGTACCCGATGGCGTACTGGCTCATCAGTCTGTTCACGACCCTGGTGGCACTGCCCAAGACGCTGTTGAAGCGTCGCGGCAAGCGCGCGATCTGGGTCAGTCCTGACCGGGGTATACGATGAACGCTTCCAAGCCGACCCGCCGCTACGACTCCCGCCTGATCCGCAAGACACGCCAGCAGCCACGGCTGCAGCGCACCGCGTGGGGGTTTGTCACCATCGCGTTCTGGGGCTTCTATTTCTACCTCTGGGCGCCGCTGATCACCGCCCTTTCCTGGCTGCTCGGTGGGCAGCTGGCCTGGCTGCAGCTGTACGAGTACAAGCAGAGCGTGGACCCGTTCATCGTCATCGCGCTGCCGGTGATGCTGGTGTGCTGTTCGGTGCTGCTGATCGCCTGGGCGGAATACAACCGCATGCGTTTCGCCGGCAAGGACCGGCGCAATGCGCGCGCGGATGTGTCGCTGGAAGAGATCGCGCACAACCTGGGCGCCAGCCCGGCGTTGGCCGCGCAGCTGGCCAGCGGCAAAGCGGTGACCCTGCACATGGATGACCACGCCAGGCCGATCGGCCTGACCAACCAGAACATCCAGATGAGATGACGGGTGGAGCCACGCCCTGCGTGGCTGCCCCGGATGTGTAGAACCCTTCACATCCCCGACCCAGCCCAGGCGTACGCTCCGCCTCGGAGACATCCCGCACTTCATTGTGAGGGGATACATCATGTCGTCTATCGAGACTTTGGTCACTGAAGTGGCCCGGGCTACCGGCCTTGGACCGAACGCCCAGAAATTCATCGGCGTCGTCATCGAGTACATCTTCAAACAGCCCGGCGGACTCGCCGGCCTGGCCGACAGATTCTCCGCCGCCGGGCTTGGCGATGTCTTCAAGTCCTGGTTCTCAGGCCAACCCAACATGCGCGCTGTCGATGCCGGGCAGATCCGCAGCGCGCTGGGCGGGCAGAGCATCGACGAAATCGCCAGCAAGGCCGGAGTAACGCCCGCCGTGGCCCCCGCGCTGCTGGCAACCGCCCTTCCGGCGATCGTCCGGGCGGTGACCGCCGGCGGGGTGATGCCCACAGCGCTTCCCGCTGCGTTCACGGGTCTGTTGGGCACGAAGGGGAAGAAGCGGTCCCCCTTCCGCCTCTGGCGCTGGCTGTTGCCCTTGCTGGCATTGCTCGCGCTTGCGTGGTGCGGCTGGCAATCGCGCCACGTGGCCAAGGCGCCAGCGGTTACCGCGCCGGCCGCCAACGTCGCGGCCGTGTCCACCAACCCCACCCTGTCGTTCCAGAACACCGACGGCAAGGTGACGTTGAACGGCACATTGGGGTCGGTGGCCGACAAGGCGAAGCTGCTGGGGGCCTTTGCGGGCGCCTATGGACAGACCAACGTCAGCTCCAACATCCAGGTGGATACCAGCGTCAAGCAGGCCAGCTGGCTGGGCCGGTTGGCCGACCTGATCCCCAGCCTGAAACAGAACGGCCTGCAGTTCGCATTGAACGGTGACTCGCTCAAACTGGATACGTCCAAGCTGCCCGAGGCCGAACGCACGGCGGTCAGCCAGCTGTTCCAGAAGGAGCTGGGCAACCTGGAGGTGGAGGGCCTGTTCGACAAGGGCGCTGCGGCACTGGGTGCGCTGCCGCCAGGCTTCAGCAGTGACGACCTGACCCAGGCGTTGAACCAGACCACGATCACCTTCGAAACCGGGTCGGCGGTGATTACCCGCAGCAGTGCGTCGATCCTGGACGGTGCGGCAAAAGCGATCCAGGCGGCGCCGCCAGGGGCGCGCGTGGAAGTGGAAGGACACACCGACAACGTGGGCAACGCCGAGAACAACCAGACGCTCAGCGAACAGCGTGCGAAGGCCGTAGCGGCAGCCTTGGCTGCCCGTGGCGTACCTGCGGACCGGTTGCTGGCACGCGGGTTCGGCGCCAACCGCCCGGTGGGCGACAACACCACCGAGGCAGGGCGCGCGGCGAACCGGCGGATTGCCTACAAGGCGTTGTAACGACCCACCATCGTTACCTGACGCAACCGCGCGCCGGTCATGGCGCGCGGGTCTGGCCGCTGCCCTGGACCACGAAGCGTTCCACGGTGAGCGCTTCGAGGCCCATCGGGCCGTAGGCGTGCAGGCGCGTGGTGGAGATGCCGATCTCCGCGCCCAGGCCGAGTTCGCCGCCATCGGAGAAGCGGGACGAGGCGTTGACCATCACCACGGCAGCGCGCAGCGCGCTGATGAAACGCTGGGCGGCCGCCGGGTCTTCGGTGACGATGACTTCGGTGTGGTCGGAGCTGTACTGCTGGATGTGGGACAACGCCTGTTCGAGGTCATCAACGACGCGCACGGCGATGATCAGGTCGAGGTATTCGGCCGCGAAATCGTCCTCCGTGGCCGGCGTGGCCTGCGGCAGCCACTGCCGGGCACGCGCGTCCGCGCGCACCTCCACCCCACGTTCGCGCAAGGCGGCTTCAGCCTGCGGCAGGAACATCGCGGCGACCTCGGCGTGGACCAGCAGGGTTTCGAGTGAGTTGCAGGCCGAAGGGCGGCTGCATTTGCCATCCACCAGCAGCGCCAGCGCCTTGGCCGGGTCGGCGGCACGGTCCACGTACAGATGGCACACGCCTTTGTAGTGCTTGATCACCGGCACGCGCGCATGTTCGGCAACGAAGCGGATCAGCCCTTCCCCGCCACGCGGGATGGCCAGGTCGATCAGGTCGTTGAGCTGCAGCAGGGTGAGCATTGTCTCGCGACGCAGGTCTTCGACCAGGGTCAGCGCCGCATCGGGCACGCCGGCCGCGCGCAGGGCGCGCTTGAGCGAGGCGGCGATGGCGGTGTTGGAATGGATGGCTTCGGAGCCACCGCGCAGGATCACACCATTGCCGGCCTTGATGCACAGCGCGGCGGCGTCGGCGGTGACGTTCGGGCGCGCTTCGTAGATCATCGCGATCACGCCGAGCGGCACGCGCACCTTCTGCACGCGGATGCCGTTGGGGCGGATGTCGTCGCGGGTGATGCTGCCGACCGGATCGGGCAGCGCGGCCACTTCGCGGAGTGCAGCGCTGATGCCGGACAGGCGCGCAGGATTGAGGGCGAGGCGGTCGAGCATCGCGCTGCCGGTGCCCTTGGCTTCGGCGGCGGCGAGATCCAGCGCGTTGGCGGCGAGGATGGTGGCCGCGTCGCTGTCCAGCGCGTCTGCCATGGCATCCAGCAGCGCCGCCTTGGCCTCGGACGAAAGCTGCGCCAGCACCTGCGCGGCGTCGCGGCATTGGAGGGCTTGATCACGGATGTCCATGGGATCTCTCATCACGAAGGGTGTTTTGGCGCGTTTCAAAAAATCTTCGGGGCCGACGTCATATCTGGCTTCGAGGTCCACGTGGGACACGCATGGCGTGTCGCTACGCGTAGAGACACGCCATGCGTGTCCCACGTAAACCGGCCGACGCTCGCTTAGACCAGCACCAGGTCATCCCGGTGGATCACATTGCCACCGTAGTTGTAGCCCAACACGCTTTCAATGTCGCGCGAATGCCGCCCGGCCACGCGGCGGATGTCGCTGGCCGAATACTGGCTGACCCCACGCGCCAAGATCACTTCACCGCTGTCGGTACGCAGCCGCACCTGCACCATGTCGCCGCGGCGGAAATCGCCTTCGGCAGCGGTCACCCCGCCCGGCAGCAACGAGGCGCCCTTGTCGCGCAATGCTGCAGCGGCACCTTGATCCACGATGATCGCACCGGCCTCCAGCGGCGCATGCCGCAGCCAATACTTGCGCGCGGCGTCACGGGTCTGCCCGGCGTGGATGCGGGTGCCGAACAACCGGCCCTGCGCCAGCGCGCGCACCACGTCGCCATCGCGGCCGTTGAACAGGCAGGTATCGATGCCGACGCGGCCGGCCTTGGCCGCCGCTTCGAGCTTGGTGTGCATGCCGCCGGTACCCGCGCCGCTGCCGGCACCGCCGGCCATGGCCAGCACCTCCAAGGTCAGCTCCGGCACGTCGTGGATCGGCCGCGCCTGCGGATCGCGGCGCGGGTCGGCGCTGTACAGGCCGTCGATGTCGGTGGCGATGAACAGGATATCGGCGTCGATCAACGCGGCCACGGTGGCGGCCAGGTTGTCGTTGTCGCCCAGCTTGAGCTCGTCCACCGACACGGTGTCGTTCTCGTTCACCACCGGCAGCGCACCCAGCCGCAGCAGCTCGTTGAGCGTGGCGCGGGCATTGAGGTAGCGGCGGCGGTTGCGCAGGTCGTCGTGGGTGAGCAGCACCTGCGCCACCGGGCGTTCGAAGAAGCGCTGCCACAGCCCGATCAGCTGCGCCTGGCCGAGCGCGGCCAGCGCCTGGCGCGCGGCCATGGCGGCGCCGGCCTCGATCGCGCGCGGCACGATCGCACGGCCCGCAGCCACCGCGCCGGAGGACACGATCACCACTTCGCGCCCCGCCAGCACGTGCGCCGAGACGAACTGCGCCAGGCCCAGTGCATGCCGGGGCGAAAGGCCGCCCCCATCGGCGGCCAACAGGCTGCTGCCGACCTTGAGCACGGCGCGCTTCCAGCCGGGGAGCAGCTGTTCGGGGAACGGGGACTGCACGGGCGTGGGGGTCATCGCGGGGGCTGCCTCAGCGGGTGGACCATTCGTGGACGGTGGCGGTGGCGCTGCCGAGCGTCATCAGGGGATCGGCATCGACGATGGCCTGCGCGGCGGCGCGGTCGGCCACGTTGTGCAGCACGTACGCGCCGCCGGTCTTGTCGGTGAAGCCGCCGGTGATGAGCAACTGGTCGCGGGCGCGCACCTCATCAAGGAAACGTGCGTGTTCGGCACCCGCTTCATCGCGGAACTCAGGCGTGCGGGTAACCAATACGAGGTAGCAGATCTTCATGCGGAACTCCGTGGATTCATGCCAATACAGGAACGGCGGCCAGTGGCCGCCGTTCTGCGTTACGCCAGTGCCGCCCAGCGGGCGCGCAGTTCGTCCAGCCGCAGGTCCGCGGCCGCGCCGGGCGAGACGCGAGCGGCCAGGCTGCCTTCGGGGGTACGCCCCTGCCCGGCAGTGTCGGATGCCGCCGCGGCCGCCTTGTAGGCCTCGCGAAACGGGACGCCGGCCACGGCCGCTTCCACGGCCACGTCGGTGGCGTACATGCCCGAATCGATGGCAACGCGCAGCTTGTCTTCGCGCCATTCCAGGTTGGCCAGCAGCGCCGGCAGCAGTTCCAGCGCGGCCAGTCCACGACCGAAGCCGTGGAAGATGGCGCCCTTGCTGCCCTGCAGGTCGCGGTGGTAACCGGACGGCAGCGACAGCAGCTGCTCGATCTCGGTACGCGCCGCAGCCACGCTGGCGTGGGTGGCACGCATCAGTTCGATCACGTCCGGGTTGCGCTTGTTGGGCATGATCGAGCTGCCGGTGGTGTACTGCGCCGGCAGCGCGACGAAGCCGTACTCACCGCTGGTGAACAGCGACAGGTCCCACGCCAGGCGGCGCAGGTCCAGGGTGGCACCGCCGAGCGCTTCCAGTGCGGCCAGCTCGAACTTGCCGCGCGACAGCTGCGCGTAGATCGGCGAGATCTGCATGCGCGCAAAGCCCAGTGCCTGGGTGGTGTGGGCGCGGTCCAGCGGCAGGTTCACGCCGTAACCGGCCGCCGTGCCCAGCGGATTGGCATCGACCAGCGCGAAGGTGTCGTGCGCGCGCACCGCGTTGTCGATGAAGGCTTCGGCCCAGCCGGCCCACCACATGCCCGCCGAGGACACCACGGCGCGCTGGATGTGGGTGTAGCCCGGCACCGGCAGGTCTTTCTCTGCTTCGGCGCGGTCCAGGGCGACCTTGGCCACTTCGCGGCTCAGCGCGGACACCTGCAGCAGCTTGTCCTTCAGCCACAGCCGGGTGGCGACCAGGATCTGGTCGTTGCGGCTGCGGCCGGTGTGGATCTTGCGGCCGGCATCGCCCAGGCGTTCGGTCAGGCGCGCTTCGATCGCCGAGTGGCAATCCTCGAAGCGCTCATCGAGCACGAACGCGCCGCTGCGGAAATCGTCGGCCAGCACGTCCAGCTCGCGCTGCAGGTCGCTGCGCTCGGTGGCGGTGAGGATGCCGATGTTCTCCAGGCCCTGCGCGTGCGCCTTGCTGGCCTGCACGTCGTACAGGAAGAACTCGCGGTCGAGGATGACGTCATCGCCGGCGAGGAAGGTCTGGATTTTCGCATCCACCGCTACGCCGGGCTTCTGCCAGAGAAGGTCTGCCATGTCTTGCTCCAATCAATGCGGAATCGAGGTCAGTTCATCCAGGCCCAGGGCCAGGTTGAGGTTCTGCATGGCCTGGGTGGCCGCGCCCTTGAGCAGGTTGTCCAGGGTCGCTACGACCACCACGCGCTTGCCGCCCGGAGCCACGTCGAAGCCGCCGATCTGCACGCCGTGGCGGCCGGCGATGCGGCTCACCCACGGTGCTTCGTCGAGGATCTCGATCAGCGGTTCACCCGCGTAGAAGCGGCGATAGGTCTCCACGATCTGATCGCGGGTCACCGGCTGCTGCAGCCACAGGTTCACGGTCATGGTGATGCCGCGGAAATGCGGGGCCACGTGCGGCATGAACTCCACCGGCACGCGCAGGTGCGCGGTGACTTCGCGCTCGTGCACGTGGTTGGTGAGCGCGTATGGCATCAGGTTGTCGCGCAGCAGTTCGGGGTTGTTCTTGTCCGACGGGCTGGTGCCGGCGCCGGAGTAACCAGACACGCCGAAGCACTGCGGCGGCCCGGCCAGCTGGTCCAGCAGCGGGCTGATCGCCAGCTGCATGGCGGTGGCGTAGCAGCCCGGGTTGCTGATGTGCTTCTGGCCGGTGTAATCGCCCCGGGTCAGTTCGGGCAGGCCGTAATACCAGCTGCCTTCGAAGCGGTGGTCGGCAGAGAGATCCACGATCACCGTCTCCGGGCGCGCGGCATCCAGCGCGGCCACGAACGGGACCGACAGGTTGTTGGGCAGCGCCAGGATCACCGCGTCCACGCCTTTGGCGGCCACGGCGTCGGCATCGAGGTTTTCGAACGCCAGCTCGCCGGCAACCTCGGGATAGGTATCGGCCACGCGCTGCCCGGCCAGCTCGCGCGAGGACACGAAGCCCAGCGCCAGCTGCGGGTGCGCGGCGATCAGCTTGACCAGCTCGGCGCCGGTATGGCCGCGGGCACCGACGATGCCGATGGTGAACGTTCTGTTGGAAGTACTCATGCGTGTGCGTCCAGGCGGTCCTGCAGGGTGCGCTTCACGTCCTGCCATTCCGAATCGATGATGGAGAAGACAACCGTGTCGCGCGGGCTGCCATCGGGGTGGCGCTTGTGGTTGCGCAGCACGCCTTCCTGGGTGGCCCCCAGGCGGGCGATGGCCGCGCGCGAGGCGGCGTTGTGTGAGCTGGTTTCAAAGGCCACGCTGATGCACTTCAACCGCTCGAAGGCATGGGTGAGCAGCATCAGCTTGGCTTCGGTGTTCACCCCGGTGCGCTGCGCATGCGGGCCGTACCAGGTGTAGCCGATGCTCAGGCGCGGCACCTCTTCTTCCAGCGCGTAGTAGCGGGTGCTGCCCACCACGTTGCCGTCGGCATCGAGCACGGCGAACGGCAGCACCTTGCCGGCGGCCTGGTCCTGCAGGGCAGCCTGTACGTAGGCGGTCATGGTCTTGGCGCTGGGCACGTGCGCGTACCACAGCGCGGAAAGCGAACCGTCGCCCAGCGCACCGCGCAGGCCGTCGATATGCGCCATCTGCAGCGGTTCCAGCCGTGCATGCCGGCCGTCCAGCGTGGGGACCTTGGTCCAGTCGGCATGATTCATCGGGGTCAGCCCTCCAGGCTCGGGGTGCGCTTGGCGCAATGGTCCACGTAGGTGCGGATGCGGTCGAAGCCGTCGGCACCGAACCAGAACACCTTCCAGTGGTCCTGCTTGTAGCAGCCATCGGATTCGGCGTAGTAG
This sequence comes from Stenotrophomonas sp. Steno-Z4, assembly GCF_056393145.1. Classification (NCBI taxonomy): domain Bacteria; kingdom Pseudomonadati; phylum Pseudomonadota; class Gammaproteobacteria; order Lysobacterales; family Lysobacteraceae; genus Stenotrophomonas; species Stenotrophomonas sp. Steno-Z4. The sequence continues at coordinate 23,978 of NZ_JBWJPC010000001.1, forward strand.
AAGTGATTGATCGGGTTGCCGTGGCGCGAGCGCCAGAACAGCTGCGGGGTTTCCTCCAGCATCACGTTCCATACCGCACGGCCCAGGCCTTCGCCCTGCGCGTCATCGAGCACGGCGAACTTGTCCAGGTACACGCCTTCGGCTTCGTCGGTGAGGATCACCGCAGCGCGATAGTTCTCGCTGACATAGGCGCGCAGCAGGCGGGTCTTGTCGAAATAATCGGGCACCAGGGTGCGGCCGAAGCTGGATTCGATCAGGCCCTTCAGGCGCGGCAGGTCCAGTTCGCTCCAGGCGGTGGCGCGCAGCACCTTCTCGCCCTTGCGCACCAGCGTGCCCGAGCCCTTGTGGGTGAACAGTTCCTTGGCCAGGTCGGCCGGCCGGGTGATCGACACCGACGACTCCAGCGGCAGCCGGTCCAGCAGGTCCTTGATCTGTTCGATCTTGACCCGCATGCCGCCGTGGATCCACGGCTGCTGCATCAGCTGGTCGTACTCGGTGGACAGGTTGATCGAGTCGATCACCCTGCCCTCTTCATCGAGCAGGCCGCCGGTGCCGGTGAGGAAGATGATCTTGTACGGCTGCAGTTCCTGCACCAGTTCGTTGGCGGCGAAATCGGCGTTGACGTTGAGGATCTGGCCGCAGCGGGTTTCGCCCAGGCTGGTGATCACCGGAATGGAACCGGCGCGCAGGCTGGCTTCGATCGGGGCCAGGTTGACCTTCTTCACTTCGCCGACCAGGCCGTAGGTGTCCTGGTCCAGGTATTCGGCTTCGAACACGCCACCGGTGATCGAGGTGGCACGTGCACCGTTCTGCTGCAGTGCTTCCACCAGCTGCAGGTTCGACGCCTGGAACACGCGGCGCACGATGGCCAGGCCTTCGGGCGAGGTCACGCGCAGGCCGTTGACGGTCTGCTTGACGATGCCGGCCGCCGACAGTTCCGCGTCCAGCTGCGGGCCGGCACCGTGCAGCACGATCGGGGTGAGCCCGACTTCCTGCAGGAACGACAGCGAAGAGGTCAGCGCGTCGAGGTCATCGCGCAGCACGGCGCCGCCGACCTTGACCACGGCGAAGCGCTTGGCATCCACCTGCGAAAAGCGCTTGAGGTACTGGCTGATCTCCTTCGCGCTGGCCATGCTGGAAAGCAGGCGCACGATGGTCTGGCGGGTCTGGCGGTGGGGCTGGAGGGAAGAAGGCATTTCAGTATCGTCACGGGCGGCCGTGGCCGCGGTGGGAGATCCGTCAGTGGTGGGCCACGACGGCGTCATTCGGTCAGGCGCCGGCGCTGATGATGCGGTGCACGGCGTCGGTGTAACGCTGCAGCTGCTCCAGCGTCACGAACTCGTCGGCGGTGTGGGCCTGGGCGATGTCGCCCGGGCCGTACACCAGGGTGGTGTAACCACCGGCCGAGAACAGCGAGGCTTCGGTCCAGAAGTCCACGGCGTTGCCGATCGGCAGGTCCAGCGCATCGGCCACGTCACGCGCGGCAAGGCGGCGGTTCTCCGCTTCGGCGATGTCGCCGGCCGGCAGGCTGGGGCCGCGGAAGGTTTCGGTGAACAGCGCCGCTTCCGGTTCGGCAAAACCGGCGAAGGTGGCCAGCAGCGCGTCGATGTCCATCGACGGCAGCGGGCGGAAGCCGAAGCGCAGTTCGGCGGCCGGGGCGATCATGTTGGCCTTGATGCCGCCTTCCACGCGCCCGATGTTGAAGCGCAGGCCGGTCAGCCCGCCGAAACGGGCATGCGCCAGCGAGTCCACATGGTCCAGCGCGCGGTTTCCCCAGCGCATGGCCTGGTGCAACGCGCTGGCGGCTGCATCCTGCTTGCCCGAGGCATGCCCGGCGCGGCCCGCGAAATGCATCAGCACCGAGCTGATGCCCCGGTGCGCCAGCACCGCTTCGCTCATGGTCGGTTCGGCCACCAGCACCGCTTCATACGGAATGCCACGGGCCAGGAACGCGGCGATGCAGCGCGGATCGTTGGCTTCTTCATCGCTGGAGAACAGGAACGCGGCATCGCCATCGCTGGCATTGGCCGCGGCCACCAGTGCGGCGGCCGCGCCCTTGATGTCGCACACGCCGAGCCCGATCACCCGGTCATCGGCGCGCCGCATCACGTGCGGGTCGGCGCTCCAATGCGGGGAATCGGGCACGGTGTCCAGGTGCACGTTGAACAGATAGCGCGGCGTACCGCGCACCGCATACAGGCTGACCGCGCCGTCGCCATGGTCGATCACCTCCACGTTGAACCCGGGCAGGTTCGCGCGCAGGTAATCGAAGATGCCACCGGTGGTGATCGCACGCGGCGGGTTGCGGGTGTCAAAAGACACCAGCGCCTGCAGGTGATGGAGCGTCTGTTCCAACATGCCCGGGCCTCAGCGGTTGACTTGCGCGTACAGGGTGCTGCTCATGCCGAACAGCTTGATGAAGCCTTCGGCTTCCTCCACGCCCCAATCAGCCGACTGCGCGTAGGTGGCACCCTTGGTGTTGAGCAGGTGCGCCGACTTCACCGCTACCGCATCGACGCGGCCGCCACGGGTTTCCAGCACCACTTCGCCGTTGACCTTGGCCTGCGAGGACTTCAGGAACGCTTCGATGTCGGTCTTGAGCGGGTCGTGGTAGAAGCCTTCGTACACCAGCTCCACCCACTTGCGCGCCACGTCCGGCTTGAAGCGGTTCTGCTGCTTGGTCAGCACCGCATCTTCCAGCGCGCGGTGCGCGGCCAGCAGCGAGACCAGGCCCGGGGCTTCGAACACGATGCGGCCCTTCAGGCCGATCACGGTGTCGCCGGTGTACACGCCACGGCCCACGCCATACGGCGCGAACAGCTTGTTGAGCTGGGCCAGGATCTGCTCGCCCGGCAGCGCCTTGCCGTTGAGTTCAACGGCTTCGCCTTCGACGAACTTCAGGGTCACGGTCAGCGCTTCTGCCGGCCATTCGCTGCGCGGTGCGCACCAGCCGCGGGCACCTTCGCCCGGGGCTTCCCAACGGTCGATCTCGCCGCCGGACATGGTCAGGCCCAGCAGGTTTTCGTTGATGGTGTAGGCCTGCTGCTTGGCGCGCACGCCGAAGCCGCGTTCTTCCAGGTACTTCTGCTCGTAGGCGCGGGTCTGGGTGTGTTCCTTCTGGATTTCACGGATCGGCGCGACGATCTGGTAATCGCCCAGTGCCTTCACGGCCAGGTCGAAGCGGACCTGGTCGTTGCCCATGCCGGTGCAGCCGTGGGCGATGATGTTGGTACCCAGTTCGGCGGCGCGCTTGAGCGCGGCATCGACAATCAGGTAGCGGTCCGACACCAGCAGCGGGTACTGGCCCTGGTAGCCTTCGCCGGCCCACACGAACGGCTTGACGAACCCCTTCCAGATGGCCGGGCCACCGTCGACGGTGACGTGGCTGGTCACGCCCAGTTCGGCGGCGCGCTTTTCGATGAAATCACGCTCTTCGTCATCCACGCCGCCGGTGTCGGCGAACACGGTGTGCACGTTGTAGCCGCGCTCCTGCAGGTAGGGCACGCAGAAGCTGGTGTCGAGTCCGCCGGAGAAGGCCAGGACGATGTCTTTCTTGCTCATGGGGGTCGGGTCCGAAGTGGGGGTTTATAGGAAAAATGGGGTGAAACGCGCGATTAAATGGGGTGAAACGCGCGATTACCGGCCGGCCAACGCCGACATGATGGCCTTCTGCACGTGCAGGCGGTTTTCCGCTTCGTTGATGGCGATGCACTGCGCCGAATCCATCACGCCGTCGGTGGCCTTGACGTTGCGGCGCAGCGGCAGGCAATGGCTGAACACGCCGTTGTTGGTCATGGCCATCTTGGCTTCGTCGACGATGAAGTGCTTGTACTGGTCGCGGATGGGCTTTTCCGGTTCCCAGTTGCCGAAGAACGGCAGCGCGCCCCAGCTCTTGGCGTACACCACGTCGGCGCCGCTGTAGGCGCTGGCGATGTCGTGGCTGATCTTCAGCGAACCGCCGTTCTCGGCCACGTTCTGCTCGGCCCAGCCCATGTAGCGGTCATCGAGGATGTAATCGGCGGTCGGGCACAGCAGGGTCACGTCCATGCCCATGCGGGTGGCGATGGTCAGTGCCGAGTTGGCCACGGCGGTGTTGAGCGGCTTGGGGTGGTAGGTCCAGGTCAGCACGTACTTCTTGCCGCGCAGGTCCTGGGTGCCGAAGTGTTCCTGCAGCGCCATGACGTGGGCCAGTTCCTGGCACGGGTGGGTGATGGTTTCCATGTTGATCACCGGCACCGGCGAGTACTTCGCGAACGCCTTGAGCACGATGTCCTCACGGTCCTGCGCCCAGTCGATGAACTTCGGGAACGCGCGCACGCCGATCAGGTCGACATAGCGGCCCAGCACCTTGGCCACTTCGGCGATGTGCTCTTCGGTGTCGCCGTCCATCACCGTGCCGAGGTTGAACTCGATCGGCCATGCATCCTTGCCCGGCTGCAGCACGATCGCGTGCCCGCCCAGCTGGAAGGCGCCCAGTTCGAAGCTGGTGCGGGTGCGCATGGACGGGTTGAAGAACACCAGGGCAATCGATTTGCCCTTGAGCTCGTCGCCCAGCTTGTTGCGCTTGAACAACGCGGCCTGGGTCAGCAGGGCATCCAGCTCGGTACGGCTCCAATCCTGGGTGTTCAGGAAGTGCTTCAGGGACATCGATCGATCCTTTGAGGCGGGTTTCAATGGAAGAAAGGGTACAAATGCAACTTTTCAGATCGTAGAAACGAAAAAACCCAGCGCGGGGGCTGGGTTTTCCGAACAGACAGCACGAAGCTCCGGTTACCCAGCGAAAATGTGGGGTTCCGGTCGGCGGGCACGCGACGTCATGCCCGTAGCCATACGGGCGGCGCTGGTGTCGTGCTGGAAGTCGGTGAGTTTCATGGCCGCCCATCTTTGCATGTGATCGGGCACGGCGCAAGGCCTGAACCGACGGTTCAGGGATTTGCCGCGCTGCCCTGCTCCGCCCCCACCCACGGGGTGATGGAGACGCGGATCTTGAGCCGGTTGCCGGGGTCTTCGGGCAGGCGCGAGCGGTACTTGGTGCCCTTGTAGACGTAATCCACGTCATAGGCGATGGGCCGGCGGAACTCGCGGCCGACCGGGATGATGCGGCAATCGCGGGTCAGCAGCGGGCCGTTGTTGGCGGCCGGGGCTTCCACGACGGGGGCCATGTCTTCGGTGCTGCCGTCTTCACGCTTGAAGATGGAGCGGACCGAATCCATGAAACGGCCGAACCGGCCCTTCTCTTCCTGCGGCTCTTCGCCGGTGACGTTGACCGGGGCCAGGGTCCGGGTGGATACCGGTTCGCAATGTTCCTCGGTGCGGGTAGCCCGCAGGGTCTGGAATACCGGCTCCACGTTGAGCACCTGCGCGTAGTCGAACTTCACGTTCTCCACGATCACCACCCGGTTACGGACTTCGGCGTCCTGGGCGCACGCCATGAAAGCGGCGCTCCCCAGCAGGCAGGTCAGCGTCAGCAACGAAGCGGATTTCATTGGCAACAGGAAAGAGGACAAGGCGGATAGTGTAGGCAGTGCGTGGCACAAGGGGCTGAACATTACCCTTCCGCGACGCTTCTGCCCATACCGAACCGTGTCGTTTGCGAAATCAGGGGGCAACGGGCGGCGTCCCGGGGCCGGCGCTGGGGGCCGTTGTGATCTAAAATCGAAGGCTTGCCCCTACTCCGCCCGGCCCTACGCCCCCATGACCCTGCGCCTGCACAACAACCTGACACGCCAGCTCGAACCGTTCACCCCGCTCGATCCGACCTGTCCGACCCTGTATGTGTGCGGCCCCACGGTCTACAACTACGTCCATATCGGCAACGCCCGGGGCCCGGTGGTGTTCGGGGTGCTGGCCGACCTGCTGCGGCGCCGCTTCGGCGGGCTGCGCTACGCCCGCAACATCACCGACGTGGACGACAAGATCAACACGGCCGCGCGCGAGCAGGGGGTGCCGATTTCGGCCATCACCGACCGCTTCGCCGCTGCCTACCGTGAAGACATGGCCGCGCTGGGCGTGGTGCCGCCGGACATCGAGCCGGAAGCCACCGCGCACATCCCGCACATCATCACCATGATCGAGCAGCTGATCGCGGCCGGCCACGCCTACGCGGCCGACGGCCACGTGCTGTTCTCGGTGCCCTCCTACGCCGACTACGGCAAGCTCTCGCGCCGCGACCCGGACGAAATGCTGGCCGGCGCCCGGGTGGACGTGGCCCCGTACAAGCGCGACCCGGGCGACTTCGTGCTGTGGAAGCCCTCCAGCGACGACCTGCCGGGCTGGGAATCGCCCTGGGGCCGGGGCCGCCCGGGCTGGCACATCGAGTGCTCGGCGATGGCCGCCGCGCACCTGGGCCCGACCATCGACATCCATGCCGGTGGCGTGGACCTGCAGTTCCCGCACCACGAAAACGAGATCGCGCAGAGCGAGTGCGCCCACGGCGGGCAGACCTTCGCCCGGTTCTGGCTGCACAACGGCATGCTCAATTTCGGCGGCGCCAAGATGAGCAAGTCGATCGGCAACATCGAGCGGGTCCACGATCTGGTCCGCCAGCACGCCCCGGAGGCGCTGCGGCTGGCCCTGTTGTCGGCCCATTACCGGCAGCCGCTGGACTGGTCCGATGCGCTGATCGAGCAGTCGGTGCGTACCCTGGACCGCCTGTACGGCACCCTGCGCGACCTGGCCGACGTGGCCGCGACCCCGACCATCCCGGCCGAGATCGAGGCGGCGCTGGACGATGACCTGAACACCCCGCAGGCGCTGGCCGAGCTGGCCCGGCTGGGCGCGGAAGCGCGCCGCGCCGAACCGGCCGACAAGGCGGGCTGGAAATCGGCCCTGCTGGGCGCTGGGCAGGCGCTGGGGCTGCTGCAGCAGGACCCGGCTGCGTGGTTCGGCACCAGCGGCGGCGACGCCGATGATGACGCGCGCATCCAGGCGCTGATCGACGAGCGTGCGGCGGCCAAGCAGGCCCGCGATTTCGCCCGTTCCGATGCGATCCGTGACCAGCTGGCCGCAGCGGGCATCGTGCTGGAAGACACCGCGCAGGGCGTGCGCTGGTCACGCAAGCGTTGAAACCGTTGAAACAGATAGAGAGTGCTGTGATCGATTCCCCGTTCCCGATTGAACCCACCGCTGCCGACGCGCAGGCCGCCATTGCCGAGGAATTCGCGTTCTTCGGTGACTGGTCCGAGCGTTACCAGTACCTGATCGACCTGGGCCGCAAGCTGCCGGTGTTCCCGGACGCATGGAAAACCGAGGAACACCGCCTGCTGGGCTGCCAGTCGATGGTGTGGATCGTGCCGGAGGGCAACGCCGATACGCTGCGCTTCCATGCGATCAGTGATTCGGCGATCGTCTCGGGCCTGATCTACCTGGCGCTGCGGGTGTATTCGGGGCGTTCGGCGGCCGAGATCCTGGCCACCGAGCCGACCTACATCCAGGACATCGGGCTGTCGCGGCACCTTTCGCCGACCCGCAGCAACGGGGTGGCGGCGATGCTGGCCTTCATCCGTGAGACCGCGCAGGCGCAGTCGGCGCCGTGAGTTCGCCTGCCCCTTCCGAAGCCGCCGAGAGCGCGCTGGGCCTGCTCACGCGGCCGGGTTTTTCGCTGCTGCTGGCGTACCGCATCCTGGCGATGCTGTCCTACCAGATCGTGGCGGTCACGGTGGGCTGGCATATCTACGAAGTCACCCGCAACCCGTTCTCGCTGGGACTGGTCGGGCTGGCCGAGGTGCTGCCGTTCTTCTGCGTGGCGCCGTTCGCCGGCTACCTGGTGGACCACCTGCCACGCCGCCGGCTGGGCATGGTGGCGTGCAGCGGGCTGGTGCTGACGGCGGTGGTGCTGACGGCAGTGGCGGAGGGCTGGCTGCCGTTCCACGGGGTGTGGCCGATCTATGCGGCCGTGGCGATGACGGGCATGGTGAGGGCGTTCCTGTCGCCGATCTACAACGCGCTGTTCGCGCGTGTGCTGGAACGCCACCAGTTCGCGCGTGGCGCGGGGCTGGGGTCGGTGGTGTTCCAGGCGGGCATGGTAGTAGGCCCGGCGCTGGGCGGCGGGCTGGTGGCCTGGGGCGGCAAGAGCCTGTCCTACGGAGTGGCGGTGGCGGCGGCGCTCGGCGCGCTGGGCTGCCTGGCCATGCTGCGGGTCTCCGAGCCGGTGCACACCGGGCCGGCGGCGCCGATCTTCAAGAGCATCGCCGAGGGCGGCCGCTTCGTGCTGGGCAACCGCATCATGGTCGGCGCGATGGCGCTGGACATGTTTTCGGTGCTGCTGGGCGGGGTGGTGGCGATGCTGCCGGCGTTCCTGCACGAAATCCTGCACCACGGTCCGGAAGGGCTGGGCATCCTGCGCGCCGCACCGGCAATGGGCTCGGTGTGCGTGGGCCTGTGGCTGGCGCGCCGGCCGCTGCAGCGGCATGCGGGGCGGGTGCTGCTGTTCGCGGTGGCCGGGTTCGGGTTGTGCGTGATCGGCTTCGGGCTGTCGCACAGCTTCTGGCTGTCGGCCGTGATCCTGCTGTTCTACGGGGCTTTCGACGGGGTGTCGGTGGTGATCCGTTCGACCATCCTGCAGCTGGCGACGCCGGAAGAAATGCGCGGGCGGGTGTCATCGATCAACGGCATTTTCATCAGCTCGTCCAATGAGCTGGGCGCGTTCTACGCGGGCACGATGGCCAAGCTGCTGGGCCTGGTGCCGGCAGTGGTGCTGGGCGGGTTCGCGGTGTTGAGCGTCGCCGGGATCACCGCCTGGAAGAACCCCACCCTGCGCCGGTTGAATCTGCGCGATCTGCAGTAACCGCAAACGGCAACAAAAAACCCGGCCTTGGCCGGGTTTTTTGATTGGATCAACGACTTGGGATCAGTCGCCCTGCTGCTTCTGCAGGTGCTCCCAACGCTCCTGGGCGTCGATGGTGCGTTCGGCGGTCAGGCGCGCTTCGAGGCGGTCCAGGCCGATTTCTTCGCCGGTGTCGACGCAGAAGCCGTAGTCACCGTCTTCCAGGCGCTTGAGCGTGCTGTTGATCTTGCCGATCAGCTTGCGGTAGCGGTCGCGGGTACGCAGTTCCAGCGAGTTCTCGGTCTCGCGGGTGGCGCGCTCGGCTTCGTCGCCGATGTCACGCACTTCTTCCTGCAGGTTGGCGATGGTCTGCTTGGATTCCTCGACCAGTTCATTGCGCCAGTGCTGCAGGCGCTGGCGGAAATACTCCAGCTGCAGCGGGCTCATGTACTCCTCTTCCGCGCTCGGCTTGTAGCCGTCGGGCAGGATCGGACGACCGGTGGCTTCGTCAGTCTTGTACTCGACCACCTTGACCTTGGTGCGCGGGGCCGGGGCGGACGAACGCGCTGCCACGGCAACGGCGACCTTGCCAACCGGACGCGACACGGGCTTGGGGGCGGATTCGGATTTCACGGGAGTTTTTGCAGGCGATTTCGAAACGGGCACGGGATTCTTGTTTTGCGGGGCTTTTGGCGCGGGGGCTGCCGCCACCGGCTTCGGCGCGGGCGCCGGAGCTGGAGCAGGCTTGGCCGCGGCCTTGGCCGGGACAGACTTGGCCGGTGCCGGCGGTGCCGGCTTCGGTGCGGACTTCACTACGGGTGCTGCAACCGGCTTGGCAGCCGGCTTGGTTGCTGCCGGCTTGGTTGCCGGCTTGGCGGCCTTTGCCGGCTTGGCCGGTGCAGGCTTGGCAACCGCTTTTTTCGCCGGCGCGGTCTTGGCCGCCGGCGTTACGGATTTCTTGGCCACAGGCTTGCTGGCGGGCGCGGCTCTCTTCACCGGTGCCTGGGCAGCCTTCGGCGGCTGTGCAGCTTTGGCGACGGGCTTCTTGGCCACGGCCTTCTTGGCCACCGGCTTGGTTGCCACCTTCTTCACCGGCGTTTTCACCGGCGACTTGGCGACCACCTTCTTGGCGGGGGCTTTCTTGGCCGCCGCTTTCTTCACGGGTGCCGTCCTGGCCGCCGGTTGTTTGGATGCAGGCTTGCCCGCCGGCTTTGCGGCCGGTTTCTTGGCAACGGTCTTGGCCGCCAACTTCTTAGCAACAGGCTTGGCGGTTTTCTTGGCGGCCTGGACGGCCTTCTTTGCAGTTTTTTTAGCAGCCACGAAACGCTCTTCCTTGGTTTCCCCGGGGCCCGGGAAAGCGGGCCTTTATAGCCTACCCGACCAGCAGCAGCAACCACTCCGCCTACTCCGTTCAGTTGGAGAACACAGCGGTGTGTGGCCGTTCCCCCGCCGGGGCGGAACGACCTGCGCAGTTCGGAACCTGACCCGGCGATGGCGCCGGGGCGGCCCCGCCGCGCACCAGCGCGGACGGGTCCAACACCCCATCCTGCGACAAATGCGGCCTTCATGCCAACTGCTCTAAGATTGGGGGGTGATCTCCCACCTGCTCATTGCCCTGTTGCGCTTCTACAAGCGCTTCATCAGCCCCCTGCTTGGGCCGCGCTGCCGGTTCATGCCGAGCTGTTCTGAATACGCCATGCAAGCCATCGCCACGCATGGCCCCGCGCGTGGCAGCTGGCTGGCCGCGCGCCGGCTGGGGCGCTGCCACCCCTTCCATCCCGGTGGCGTGGACGAGGTGCCGCCGCGCACCGGCCACGCCGATTGCCGCTGCACAGGAAAACACTGAAATGCCCTCCACGCTCATCGTCAACGCCCGCATGGTCAACGAAGGCCGCATCTTCGACGGCGACCTGCGCATCGACAACGGCCGCATCGCGCAGATCGGCACCGGCCTGCAGCCGCAGGACGGCGACACGGTGGTCGATGCCGCCGGCCGCTGGCTGCTGCCCGGGATGATCGACGACCAGGTGCACTTCCGCGAACCCGGCTTGACCCACAAAGGCGACATCGCCACCGAATCGGCGGCCGCGGTGGCCGGTGGCCTGACCAGCTTCATGGACATGCCCAACACCAATCCGCCGACGCTCAACGCGGCGGCCCTGCAGGCCAAGTACGACAGTGCCGCCGGTCGCGCGCGCGCCAACTACGGCTTCTACATGGGCGCAAGCAACGACAACCTGGCCGACATCAAACTGGTGGATCCGAAAACCTCGCCCGGCATCAAGGTGTTCATGGGCGCCTCCACCGGCAACATGCTGGTGGACAACCCGGAAACGCTGGACGCGATCTTCAAGTACGCCCCGACGCCGATCATCACGCACTGCGAAGACACCCCGATGATCGACGCCAAGGCGAAGGAATACGCCGAAAAGTACGGCGATGCGCTGAGCGCCGAGCAGCACCCGGACATCCGCTCGCGCGAAGCCTGCCTGAAGTCGTCGGAGCTGGCGGTGGCGCTGGCGAAGAAGCACGGCACCCGCCTGCACGTGCTGCACATTTCCACCGCCGATGAGCTGAAGCTGTTCGAGAAGGGCCCGCTGATCCGTGCCGATGGCAGCCGCAAGCAGATCACCGCCGAAACCTGCATCCACTTCCTGCGCTTTGACCGCACTGATTACGCACGCTTGGGCAACCTGATCAAGTGCAACCCGGCGATCAAGGAAGTGAGCGACCGCGAGGCGCTGACGCAGGCCGTGGCCGACAACGTGATCGACGTGCTGGCCACCGACCACGCCCCGCACACCTGGGAAGAAAAGCAGAAGCCGTACGCGCAGGCGCCGTCCGGCCTGCCGCTGGTGCAGTACGCGCTGGTGGCTGCGCTGGAGCTGGTGCATGAAGGCAAGCTGGAGATCACCCAGGTGGTGCAGAAGTTCGCGCACGCGCCGGCACAGCTGTTCGATGTGAGCCAGCGCGGCTACCTGCGCGAAGGCTACTGGGCCGACCTGGTGCTGGTGGAAGACGTGCCGTTCACCGTGAAGCGCGAAGACGTGCTGTCCAAGTGCGCGTGGTCGCCGTTCGAGGGCATGACCTTCCGTTCGCGCGTGGCCTCGACCTGGGTCAACGGCCAGCTGGCCTGGGATGGCACCCAGCTGGTGGGCGCGCCGAATGGCCAGCGCATGAGCTACGACCGCTGATGCGGGCAACCGTGTTGGGCCTGGGCCTGCTGGCCCTGGCCCCGGTGGCCGTGATCGGCCTGCTGCCCTCGCCCGCCCAGGCCCAGGCCGACGCGCGCGTGGTGTTCCCGGCCAGCGCGTCGCAGGGGGCGATGGTGATCGGCAAGGTGCCGGCCGGCAGCGTGGTGCAGTACGCCGGCCGCACGCTGCGGGTGAGCGGTTACGGCAGCGTGGTGTTCGGGATCGGGCGCGATGAGAAAGGCCCGCTGCAGGTCCAGGTGCAGCGCCCTGATGGCGGCAGCGAAACGGTGAGCATTGCGGTGACCCCGCGTGATTGGCCGGTGGAGCGCGTCAACGGCGTGCCGCCCAAGACCGTGAACCCGCCGCCGGCGATTGCCGAGCGGATCAAGCGCGAGCAGGCGCAGGTGACCGCAGCGCGGGCGCGCGATGACAACCGCGCCGATTTCGCGCAGGCCTTCATCTGGCCGGTGCAGGGCCGCATCAGCGGCCGCTTCGGCAATGCGCGGGTGTACAACGGGCAGCCCGGTTCCGGGCATTCGGGAATGGATATCGCAGTGCCGACCGGCACCCCGGTGAAGGCGCCGGCCGCTGGCGTGGTGACGTTTGCCGGACCGGATCTGTACCTCACCGGCGGCACATTGCTGCTGGATCACGGGTTCGGGATCAGCTCGAACTTCCTGCACCTGTCGCGGATCGACGTAAAGGTCGGCGACCGCGTCGAGCAGGGCCAGGTGATTGCCGCCGTCGGCGCGACCGGCCGTGCGACCGGCCCGCACCTGCATTGGGGCATGAACTGGTTCGACACGCGGATCGACCCGCTGCTGGTGCTGGAACGCGGGAAGTAACCTGAAACGCGGGAGTGACCGGCTGATGGCCGGTGACCTGATGATGCGAGACGGCGCGTCACGCCCCGCGCCGCCCGCCGACGGCACGTCACCCGCGCGCGGCCCACCAGGTGCGCAGCAGCGTGCGCACCGGGGTGGCCTTGAGCTCGCGCCCTTGTGACCACGCCTGCTGGCGCGCGCGCGCCAGCGAGGCGTACAGGCGGCGCGGGCGCGGGCCCGCCACGCGGGCCGGCCACTGCCGCACCAGCTGCTGGGCCCAGCGCTGCGTGGCATCGCCATCGGCCTGCGCCAGCAGCGAACGTGGCACTGCAGCCACACCCGCTTCGTGCAGGCGCTGGGCCAGGGTCTGCAGCACCACCGGGGTGGCCACATCGCCGCGCGCCGGGGTAGCGAACATCACCGCTTCCACTGCGGCCACGGCGGCGCCGTAGGCCTGCAGGGCACGCTGCGCGTGCGCCGGGTCCACGGGAACGGCGCGGGCTTCGATCAGGTCCGGCAGGGCCTGCGCCAGTTCGGCCCACGGTGCGCGCACGGGCTCCAGCACGCGGCCCAGCGGATGGCGCGAACGCTGCCCGGCCCAGCTGCGCAGCTCCTCGCCCCACCACGCCAGCTTGGCGTCCGCCGGCATCGGGTCGCCGGCGATGTTGAGGATGTCGTCGAACTCCTGCAGCAGCGCGAACCACGCCACCACCAGGGTGCGCTGGGATTCGGCGATGAACGGTTCGGCCACCTGCCATTCCGGCCAGCGGGTCCGCCATTTGTCGAGGAAGCTGTCGAGGGCGGTGGAGGTGGTCATCAGGGGATTCCTTGGGGAGCGCGTATCGACCAACGGTCGATACCTACCAGTGTTGTTTGACGCGCAGTCTGACCGGCGTCAGGGTGATGCCCGGCGACCCGTGGGCCGGCCAACGGCCGGCGCTACCGGCGGGCGTCTGGCCAGGCGTCGGCGTGCTGCAGCGCTTCCGGCTGCTCGATCATGACTTCGGCGCCCCAGGACATCGGGTCGTCGGCGTCCAGGCGGTAGCCCCACAGGGCGGCTACCGAGGCCATGCCGGCGGCGTTGGCGGCGACGATGTCGCGCTCGTCATCGCCGACGTAGATGCAGGTGCCCGGGTCGATGCCCATCCGCTCGGCGGCGGCCAGCAGCGGCAGCGGGTGCGGCTTGCGCTGGGCCAGGGTGTCGCCGCCGATCAGCACCGCGCAGCGGGTTTCCCAGCCCAGCTGCGGCAGGATCAGCCGTGCCAGGTATTCGGGCTTGTTGGTGACAATGCCCCAGGCACAGCCCGCGGCCTCCAGCGCGTCGAGCATGCCGGCCACGCCATCGAACAGCACCGCGTGCTGGCCGATCAGCGCTTCGTAGCGATCGAGAAACTCTGGCACCAGCGCATCACTCGCCTCCTGCCCCAGTTCGGGAAACGCCACGGCCACCATCGCCCGCGACCCCTTGGACACCACCGGGCGCAACGCCTCCAACGTGATCGGGGCGCGTTCGCGTTCGGCCAACATCGCGTTGGCGGTGGCCAGCATGTCCGGCGCACTGTCGAGCAGCGTGCCGTCCAGGTCGAACAGCACCGCCTGCGGAAAACCGGACTCAGCCACGGCCGTCAGCGTCGGGCTTGACCGCGTGGGCCAGGTAGTTGATGTCGGTGCGCGAGCTCAACCGCGCGCGGTTGCGCCACGGCTCGTAGGCCATGCCGCTGACATCGCGCAGGTTGAAATCCGCTTCGCGCAGCCACTTGCCCAGCTCGGCCGGCTTGATGAAATCCTGGTAATGGTGCGTGCCCTTGGGCAGCAGGCGCGCGATGTATTCGGCCCCGACGATGGCCACGGCGAACGCAGCCGGGGTGCGGTTGACGGTCGACAGGAACAGCTGGCCGCCCGGCTTGAGCAGGCGGTGGCAGGCGGCGATGATCGCGCCCGGGTCTGGCACGTGTTCCAGCATTTCCATGCAGGTGACCACGTCGAAGCTGCCCGGCTGTTCGGCGGCGAGGTCTTCGGCGGCCTGCACGCGGTAGTCCACCGTGACGCCCGACTCCAGCCCGTGCAGGCGGGCGACCTTGACCAGCTCCGGGGCCAGGTCGATGGCGGTCACGTCGGCGCCGGCCTGGGCCAGCGCTTCGCTGAGCAGGCCGCCGCCGCAGCCGATGTCGAGCACGCGCGCACCGCGCAGCGTGACCCGGTCCGCAACGTACTTCAGGCGCACCGGGTTCAGTGCGTGCAAGGGCTTCTGCGGACCGTCAGCGTCCCACCAGCGGTTGGCGAGCGCGGCGAACTTGTCCAGCTCGGCCTGGTCGAAATTGGTGGAAGCGTGGGGGGCGTTCATGGCTGTCCTTTTCGCGCCTCAGGCGCGTGCATATCAATGACGAGCGTGACGAATGCGCTCGCGCCACTGGCGGGCGTTGGCGACGATGGCGGCGGTGTCCATGCCGACCAGCTCGCGCTGGACCAGCTTGGGCTGCCCGGCAATCCAGACATCGCTCACCTGGTGGCGGCCGGCGGCATACACCAGCTGCGAAAGCACGTGGTGCAGCGGCTGGGTTTCCAGCGCCGACAGGTCCACGCAGACCAGGTCGGCCTGCTTGCCCACTTCGATCGAGCCGATGCGGTCGCCGAAGCCCAGCGCGCGTGCGCCACCCAGGGTGGCCGCACGCAGCGTGGTGGCCGCGTCCAGCGCGGTGGCATCGTTGGCCACGGCCTTGGCCAGGATCGCCGCGGTGCGGTTTTCGCTGAACATGTCCAGATCGTTGTTGCTGGCGCAGCCATCGGTGCCGATCGCCAGGTTGACCCCGGCGCGCTGCAGGGCGCAGGCCGGGCAGAACCCGGAGGCCAGCTTGAGGTTGGATTCGGGGCAATGCACCACGCTCACGCCGCGTTCGGCGCAGAGGTGGATTTCCGCCTCCGTCAGCTGGGTCATGTGCACCGCGATCAGGCGGTCGTTGACCAGCCCCAGGCGGTCCAGCCGTGCCAGCGGGCGCTGGCCGTGCAGCTTGATCGAATCGCTGATTTCCTGGGCGGTTTCATGCGTGTGCAGGTGCACCTGCATGTCCAGCTGGTCGGACAGCATGCGCACGCGTTCGAAGTTGGCGTCGTTGACGGTGTACGGCGCGTGCGGGGCGAACGACGTGCCGATCAGCGGGTCGTTGCGCCACTGGTCGTGCAGCTCGCCGGCCTTGGCGAAGTACTCGTCGTCGGTCTTGGCCCAGGCGGTGGGGAAATCGATGATCACCGCGCCGACCAGCGCACGGAAGCCGTGCTGCTTGTAGACCGCCGCCTGGACGTCGGCGAAGAAGTAGTTTTCGTTGGCGCAGGTGGTGCCACCGCGCAGCATTTCAGCGATGGCCAGGGTGGTGCCATCGGCGACAAATTCCGGGCCGATCACCGCCGCTTCCACCGGCCAGATGTGCTGCTGCAGCCACACCATCAGCGGCAGGTCGTCGGCCACGCCGCGCAGCAGCGTCATCGGGTTGTGCGTGTGGGCGTTGACCAGGCCGGGCATCAGCGCTGCATCGGGGCGCGAGACCACCTGGCGGGCATTGAAGCGCGCGCGCGCTTCGGCGCGCGGCAGGATCGCCACGATTTCGCTGCCGCGCACGGCCACGGCATGGTCTTCCAGCACCACCGCATGCGGTTCGATCGGGACCACGTAACCGGCTTCGATCAACAGGTCACAGGGTTCGGGAATGCGGGTGGTGTCGGTCATGCGGTCTCGCTGAGGCAAAGGTAATGCATCGAATCGGAACGGTGCGCCTGCGGCGTACCGCTGGCGCTCCGGAACGAACGGGCGGGATATCGGCGGCGTATCCCCGGTAGAGCCGACTGTTAGTCGGCTGCCGTTCGCGACGCGCGTTCGGACCCCGCCAAAAGCAGCCGACTAACAGTCGGCTCTACCGTAATTCGACGTTGTCGAATTACTTGCCGGCGCGTGCGGAGTACTCGCCCGAGCGGGTGTCGACCTTGATGATTTCATCCTGGTTGACGAACAGCGGCACGCGGACGACGGCGCCGGTTTCCAGGGTGGCCGGCTTGCCGCCACCACCCGAGGTGTCGCCACGGACGCCCGGATCGGTTTCGACGATCTTCAGTTCAACGAAGTTCGGCGGCTGCACGAAGATCGGCGAGCCATTGAACAGGGTCACGATGCAGGACTCTTCGCCCTTCAGCCAGTTCTTCGCATCGCCGATGCCGGCCTTGTCGGCCTGGACCTGTTCGAAGGTTTCCGGGTCCATGAAGTGCCAGTACTCGCCGTCGCTGTACATGTAATCCATGTTGGTGTCGACAACGTCGGCCTTTTCCACGTCATCGGTGGCTTTCATGGTCATTTCGACCACACGACCGGAGCGGATGAAGCGATATTTGATGCGGGTGAAGGCCTGGCCCTTGCCCGGCTTGACGTACTCGGTCTCGGTGATGACCGCCGGTTCATTGTTGACCAGGATCTTCATCCCGTTCTTGACGTCGTTCATGCCAACAGTGGCCATGCTGAAACTCCTGAATGGGCAAACGCCGCGCAGGCGCGGCGAGCCGGATAGAATGGAAAGGCTTTCCCTATGATAACCGCAGGCCCCCATTCCATGCAGCTCTCCGCCACGCCCCTGCCCACCCCCGTCCGCTGGCAGCAGCTGTGGCGCGAGGCGGTCCGCGACCCGCGGACCCTGCTGGAACAGCTGGGGCTGGACCCGGACGCGCTGCCGGTATCGGCCGAGGCGGCCGGGCAGTTCGCGCTGCGGGTGCCGCAGGGCTTCATCGCCCGCATGCGCCAGGGCGACCGCCACGACCCGCTGCTGCGCCAGGTACTGCCGGTGACCGACGAGCTGCAGCATGCGCCGGGCTTCTCCCTGGATGCGGTCGGCGATGGCCTGGCCCGCAAGGCCACGGGGGTGATCCAGAAGTACCAGGGCCGTGCCCTGCTGGTGACCACCGGCAGCTGCGCGATCAACTGCCGTTACTGCTTCCGCCGGCATTTCGACTACGGCACCGAGAACGCGGCCCGCGAGGGCTGGCGCGAGGCGGTGGACGCGATCGCGCAGGACCCGGGCATCGACGAAGTGATCCTGTCCGGCGGCGATCCGCTGTCGCTGGCCACCCACAAGCTGGTGGAGCTGACCCAGGCGCTGAAGCAGATTCCGCACCTGCGCCGCCTGCGCATCCACAGCCGCCTGCCGGTGGTGCTGCCCGAACGGGTGGACGAGGAGCTGGTGCAGTGGATCGCCGCCCTGCCCTGGCCGGTGGCGTTCGTGATCCACGCCAACCACGCCAATGAATTCGATGCATCGGTGGATGCGGCCATGGCGCGTTTGCGCGGCGCCGGCGCCACCCTGCTCAACCAGGCAGTGCTGCTGCGCGGGGTGAACGATTCGCTGCAGGCGCTGCAGGACCTGAGCGAGCGCAGTTTTGCTGCAGGCGTGCTGCCGTACTACCTGTACCAGGTGGACCGGGTACAGGGCGTGGCGCATTTCGAGGTGGACGATGCAACGGCCAAATCGCTGCACGCGCAGCTGACGGCGCGGCTGTCCGGGTACCTGGTGCCGAAGCTGGTGCGGGAAATTTCCGGCGATTCCAGCAAGCGCCCGGTGTGACGCCTGACGTATCCGGACCCTCTGGACGTTACGTAACAATTCGTAGCCCCGGCCGTTGGCCGGACACCGCGCGCAGCGCGGCCCAAGCGTCCGGAGACGGTCGCGCAACGGTTGCGGCCAACACCCCGGCGTTTGGGCGTTCCGAAGCCGCGCGTCGGGCGTTCATGACGCCCGAACGAAAAGCAGCCGGCCAACGGCCGGGGCTACGAATTGTTACGGGCCCATTGGGATCGGGATCAATCAACCAGGGGCCCGGAACATTTCCGGCGCCTTTTTATCTGCCCGATTCGATCATTTCCACGACATCGGTGGCCGTGATCGGCACGCTCAACCAATAGCCCTGCGCCAGGTCGCAACCGCGCTGGCTCAGCAGGTCGAACTGCACTTCCTGTTCGATGCCTTCGGCCACCACGGTGATGCCCAGCGCGTGGGCCATGGCGATGATCGCCGTGGTCAGGGCCAGGTCGTCCGGGTCGCGCTGCATGTCGGCGACGAAGCTCTTGTCGATCTTGACCCCGTCCACCGGCACCTGGCGCAGGTGGCTCAGCCCCGAGAAGCCGGTGCCGAAATCGTCCAGCCAGACCTTCACGCCGGTGCGGTGCAGCTTGTCCAGCAGGGCCGCGGCCAGCATCTCATCGCCGATCACCGCCGTTTCGGTCAGCTCCAGGTGCAGGCGCGAGGCCGGCAGGCCGGTGTCACGCAGGCAGTCGGCCACCAGCTGGGGCAGCTCGCCGCCGCGCAGCTGGCGCGGGGATACGTTGACCGAGACGAACATGCCTTCGCCATCGGACGAATGCGGCCACTGCACCGCTTCCATGCAGGCCGCGCGCAGCACCTTCGGGCCGATCACTTCGATCAGGCCGCTCTGTTCGGCCACTTCGATGAACACCGAGGGCGGAATGGTGCCCAGGGTGGGGTGCTGCCAGCGCAGCAGCACTTCGACCCCGACCATGCGGCGGTCGCGGGTACGGAAGATCGGCTGGTAGACCAGGCGCAGCTCGCCGCGCTCCCAGGCGCCGCGCAGTTCCTGCTCCATGTGCACGCGGCGCTCCACCGCATGGTCCATGGCCCGGCTGTAATAGCGGTAGCAGTTCTTGCCGGCGACCTTGGCCTGGTACATGGCGATGTCGCCATTCTTGAGCAGGGTGGTCGCATCGGCGGCATCGTCGGGGAACAGGGTCACGCCGATGGAGGTGCCGAGGAACAGCTCGCGGCCCTGCACCACCAGCGGCTTGCTCAGTTCGCGGACCAGCAGTTCAGCCAGCTGGCGCGCGCTCGCCGCCACGTCGCCATCGCCGATCAGGATCACGAACTCGTCGCCGCCAAAGCGGGCCAGCAGCGCTTCATCGCCGCCGGCCTGGGCCACGGCCGCACTGATGCGCTGGGCGAACTGCAGCAGCGCTTCATCGCCGGCCTCGTGGCCGAGGGTGTCGTTGACGCGCTTGAAGTCGTCCATGTCGGCGAACAACAGGCCCAAGCGGTGGTTGGACGCGCGCGCGGCCATCAGCCGGTGGTCCAGCGCCTCGCGGAACGCCAGCCGGTTGGTCAGCCCGGTCAGGGCATCGGTATACGCCATTTGGCGCACTTCGCGGTCGTGCCGCGCAATGGCCTCGCTCATCCGGCCGAAGGCACGTACCAGCTCGCCCACTTCGTCCTGGCGGTTGCTGTTGCTCAGCTGCGGCCGGTAGTCACCCGCCTCGATCTGGCGCGCGGCGGCGGCCAACCCGCGGATCGGGCCGACCAGGGTGCGCTGCACATACACGATGACCCCCGCGCCGATGGCCAGCAGCAGGCCCAGCATCAGCAGCAGCCAGCCCAGGTGGCGCTTGCCCACCTGCTGCAGGCGCTCGCCCAGGGTCAGGTTGGCCCGCTGCTCCATGGCCTGCACGTCATCCAGCGCCATGCCGACGCGGACGCCGCCGATGCGCTGGTTGCCGATCATGATCGGCATCGCGTTGTCGAGCACTTTGGGCGATTGCTGCACCACCAGCTTGCGCGCGCCCACTGCCCCGGCGGCCAGCGGATCTTCCATGGGCCGGCCGAAATCGACCACTTCGGTCGAACCGTCGTGGATCAGCTTGCCGTCCTCGTCGAACACCAGCACGTAGCGCACCACCTGCTGCCGCGAGGTATTGCGCACCAGCGCACCTACCTGGGCCAGGTCGTTGTAGTACAGCGGGTTGGCCAGCGCGTCGGACAGCTCGCGCGCCAGGGCCTCGCCCCGGCTGCGCACGCTGCGGTCGAACAGTTCGTGGATGACGCTGCCGCTGAGGTGCTTGACCTCCTCCTGCATCGCCGCCTGGCGCCCCAGCACCACGGCCACGATCGCCACCACCACCACCATCGCCCCGCCCATCGCCAACACGAAACGGGACTGCATTCCGGAACCCAACGGCCTCATTCCACTTCCATCCGCACGCGTGTAAGACCCTGTTTCAATTCATCCAAACGGTGCTGCATCTGCGCATCGACCCGATGGAACCCGGACGTACCAAAAAACTTCTCGAGCGCATCCTGCGCCTGCGGATCCGAGGCGGCATCCAGCAGTACCTGCTGCAACCTGTCACGCACCTTCGGGTCCAGCCCCGCGCGCACCACTTCCACCGCACGCGGGTACGGCTCGGTGCGATGGATGGCACGGAAGTCGCGGCGGAACGCGGCCGGAATCCGGTGCGGATCGGCCCAATCCACGCTGCTGACCGCGCCGGCATCGACCATGCCCTTGTGCACGAAGGTGGCGATGTTGGCCTCCGACCGCGCGAACACATAGCCCACCGTATCGGGCGCGGCCGCGTCGCGCGCGGACAACAGGATCTCCGGGGTGAGGCCGTTCTGCAACAGGGTCATCACCGGCACCAGGTAGGCGCTGGTGGAGGCCACGTTCTGCAGGGCCAGGGTGTGGCCCTTGAGTTCGGCCAGCGAGGTGATGGGGCTGTCGCGGCGCACGAAGAACACGGTCTGGTAGTCGCGCACGCCGCTGCGTTCGGTCAGCAGCAGCGGCTGGGCGCCGCTGCGCAGGCCCAGGTTGACGGCGGTGCCGGAGGTTTCGGTGACCCAGTCGACCCGGCCCCGGCGCAGGTAGCTGGCCATCTGCTGCGCATCGGGCGCCATCAGGATGCGGCCTTCGGTGATGCCGACATCGCGCATGCGCGGAACAACGTAGTCGAGCAGGGGTTGCAGTTGCGCATAGTGTGACTTGGGGTTGTCGCTGATCCGGCCCAGCACCAGGACGTGGTCCGGGTCGGCGTGGCCTGGACGGGTGTCATCAGGGGCGGCCGCTGCGGTGCCAGCCGTCAAGACGCTGGCCAGACACAGCAACCCTCCCTGCAACAGCCATCGCAGTACCGGCAATCCCATCCGCTCCCCCCAAGGAATCGAGACAGCCTACCCGAAAAAGTGAGACGTGCGTCAGGTCATTCCGGTTTAGCGTTCGCCAGACGGGCCATCCGCTGGGCGTCGGCCAGAATGCCGCGCAGCAGCCGCACTTCCTGTTCGCTCAGTTCGGTGCGCAGGAACAGCCGGCGCAGTTTGCGCATGGCCGAATCCGGGGCGCGGCCCTTGTGGAAGTCGATCTCGTCCAGGGTCTGGCCGAGCTGGCCGAACAGGCCTTCGACCTGGGCGTGGCTGGCCGGCTGTTCACGATGTTCAGGATCGGCCGGCGCGGCCGCTTCCACCCCACCCAGGCTGGCCATGCGCAGCTCGTAGGCCAGCACCTGCACGGCGGCGGCGAGGTTCAGCGAGCTGAACTCCGGGTTGGAAGGAATGTGCACGGCCAGGTGGCAAAGCTGCAGCTCTTCATTGGTAAGGCCGGTACGCTCGCGACCGAACACGAAGGCGACCTCGCCATCGATCTCGGCCGCCTTGGCCAGGGCGCGCTGGGCGGCCACGCCGGGCAGCAGTTCTTCGAGTTGGACGCGGCGGGCGCGGGCGGTACAGCCCAGCACCAGCCGGCAGTCGGCCACGGCTTCGGCCAGGGTGGCCACGACCGGGGCGTCGCCCAGCACGTCCTCGGCGCCGGCCGAGCGGCGGAAGGCTTCCTCATCCAGCGGCTTTTCGGGGGCGACCAGCACCAGCCGGCCCAGCCCCATGGTCTTCATGGCACGCGCGGCGGCGCCCATGTTGCCGGGGTGCTGGGTGCCCACGAGGACGAAACGGATACGGGAGGAAGCGGATTCAGTGGACATGAACAGGCCAAACGCGAGCAGGACAGTCACAAATGGTAAACTGTGTGACCGGCCTCTGCGCCGGGACCGCTCTTTTCCCCCGCCAGTACCCCCTACTCTGCCTTTCCGGGAGCTTTTCGCCATGCAGAAACCCGCCGTCACCGTCATGGTCAAGGCCGCCCGCCTCGCCGGCAACGTCCTGTTGCGCAACATCAACAAGCTGGAGGCGTTGAACGTCGTGCAGAAGGGGCGCATGGACTATGCCAGTGAAGTCGATGCGGATGCGGAAAAGGTGATCGTCAAGGAACTCAAGCGCGCCTATCCCGAGTACGGGATCATGGGCGAGGAAGGCGGCGTGCAGGCCGTCAACCGCTACATGTGGGTCATCGACCCGCTCGACGGCACCAGCAACTACCTCCGCGGCTTCCCGCACTACTGCGTCTCCATTGCCCTGGTCGAAAACGGCGAGCCGATCGACGCGGTGATCTTCGATCCGCTCCGCAATGAACTGTTCACCGCCAGCCGTGGCGCCGGTGCGGTGCTGAACGACCGCCGCATCCGCGTGGCCGACCGCAAGGACCTGGCAGGCGCGATGATCCACACCGGTTTCGCCCCGCGCGAGCGCAACCGCACCAGCGCCCAGCTGAAGGCGGTGGACGCGCTGCTGGTCCACGCCGAAGACGTGCGCCGCACCGGTTCGGCCGCGCTGGACCTGGCCTACGTGGCCTGCGGCCGCGCGGACGCCTACTTCGAAGCAGGCGTGAAAGCCTGGGACATCGCCGCCGGCGTACTGCTGGTCCGCGAGGCCGGCGGCCGCGTCTGTGACTTCAAGGGCGCCACCCCGGGCCGCATGGACAGCCGTGGCCCGGAAACCCAGCAGATCGTGGCCGGCAACGTGAAGAACACCGCCATCCTGCAGAAGGTGCTGGTCAACACCGGCTACGCTGCTGAGTTCGACGCGAAGTTCTGATCGGATTGATGTGAGATTCACGCGACGGCGCCTTCGGGCGCCGTTTTTTTTGGGCCTCCGCGCGTAGAGCGTTGGCTGTTCAGTTGTTCCTGCGCGGGGCGAGGACGGGGATGCCCTGGCCGGACACGCGTGAACCCATCCATGGGGCTTATCGCAGCTTGCACGTGTGCGCTGTCCTGCGCACACGGCAAGGCCGGGGTTGGGCTCCTGCCCAACCCGTCGGGCGTATACGCCCGACCCATGCTGCTCAAAGTCCGGCCAGGGCATCCCAGCCCTCGCCCCCTCAGTTCTCTGCGACGACCGGACACATGATCAAAAGCGTCGCGCGAGCCGCCGCATTCTCGGCTGCTCAGCCACGCATGGCGTGGCTCTACGAAGTAACAGGTTGCTCCACAGATCGCCACTTGCCGTTGACTTCGTCACCGCCGGCGCGATCTGTCTGGGGGCGCGGGGTGGGAGGGGGTAGCGGGGCTTTGAGCAGCATGGATGCTGCGATAAGCCCCATGGATGGGTTCACGCGTGCCCCGCTACCCCCTCCCACCCCGCGCCCCCGCGCGCAGAGAATCAAAACGCTAGAGCTTCCCAGCGCGGGAAGCCCAGCAGGCGAAGGCTTTCTGCATTGCGCACCGACCAACGGTCGGTACCTACCGATGCCGCAAAAAGAAAACGCCCGACCAACAGGCCGGGCGCTTCTTTCAAGCCAAACACCACCGCATCACGCCACGGTGTTGCTCGCGGCCTTCAGCGCGGCAATGCGCTCTTCCAGCGGCGGGTGGCTCAGGAACAGCTTCTTGGCGGTGGCGCCGGCGATGCCGAACGCGGCGATCTGGGTCGGCAGGGTGCTCTGGCCGTGATTGAGCTTCAGGCGCTCCAGTGCGGCGATCATCTTCTGGCGGCCGGCCAGGTGCGCACCGCCCGCGTCGGCGCGGAACTCGCGATGGCGCGAGAACCACATGGCGATCATGGTCGCGAACAGGCCGAACACCATTTCCAGTACGAACACGATGATGAAGTAGGCAAAGCCGCGGCCGCCGCCTTCGCGGTTGCCCGACAGCGCACTGTCGATGATGCCGCCGACCACGCGCGCCAGCACGATCACGAACGTATTGAGCACGCCCTGCAGCAGCGCCATGGTGATCATGTCACCGTTGGCCACGTGCGCGATTTCGTGGCCCAGTACCGCCTCGGCCTCGTCCTCGCTCATGTTCTGCAGCAGGCCCGTGGAGACCGCCACCAGCGCGTTGTTGCGGTTGGCACCGGTCGCGAACGCGTTGATTTCCGGGCCGTCATAGACCGCCACTTCCGGCATGCCGATACCGGCTTCGCGCGCCTGGCGCTCCACCGTGGCCAGCAGCCAGCGCTCGGTCTGGTTGCGCGGCTCGGTGATCACCACCGCGCCCGTGGAACGCTTGGCCATCCACTTGGACAGCAGCAGCGAGATCAGCGACCCGCCGAAGCCGAAGATGGCCGCAACTACCAGCAGGCCGCTCATGCTTGCCGGATCGATACCGGCCAGGCGCATTACGAAGCCTGCCAGGATCAACACGGCGAAGTTGGTCGCGAGGAACAGGGCAATACGACTGAACATGGGGAAAGGACGCTTTCTAGGTGGGTGTTGCTGCAAATCTGCGGGGACTTCATGTTGAATTCAAGTCGCAACCTGACCGACGATTCATAGTTCATGTCCATGACTGCCTACCGCGGGCGCTTCGCCCCCTCGCCCACCGGCCCCCTCCACGCCGGCTCGCTGCTCGCCGCCTTCGGCAGCTGGCTGTTGGCCCGGCACGCCCGTGGCCAGTGGCTGGTCCGGGTCGAAGACGTCGACCCGCCCCGCACCGTGCCTGGCGCCATCGACCAGCAACTGGCCGCCCTGGCCGCCTTCGGCCTGGGCAGCGATGACGCCATCGTCCACCAGAGCCAGCGCGACGCCCTCTACCAGGCCGCGCTGGACCGCCTGCTGGCCGAGGACAAGGCCTTCGCCTGCCACTGCAGTCGTACCGAACTCGCCGACCAGCAGGGTATTCATCATTACTGCGTGGCACTTACTGAACGCGCCCGACCGGCCATCCGCCTGCGCGTGCCGCCGGGCAGCGTGGTCGCGTTCGACGACGGCCTGCGCGGCCGGATCCGCCAGGACGTGCATGCCGAGGTCGGCGATTTCGTACTGCGCCGGGCGGACGGCTACTGGGCCTACCAGTTGGCCGTGGTGGTCGACGATGGCGACCAGGCCATCACCGACGTGGTACGCGGTACTGACCTGCTCGATTCCACGCCGCGCCAGATCCTGCTGCAGCAGGCACTGGGGCTGCCCACCCCGCGCTACCTGCACCTGCCGCTGCTGCTGGAACCGGACGGGCTCAAACTGTCCAAATCCGCCGCCGCGCGCCCGGTCGATGCCGATCCTCCCCTGCCCGCCCTGCAGCAGGCCTGGGCGCAGCTTGGCCAGGATCCCGCACGCCTGCAGGGCTGCCGCAGCGTTACCGAGCTCCTTGAACGGGCCGTTGCCGGCTTCGACCCGGCGCGATTGCCACCGGGTGACATCCGCCTTGACGCCGACGCCTGCTGAGCCGCCCATTTTCCGCCGCGATGTTGCAGAATCGCTGTCCCCCCCTGTTGGCCCCGGAGTAGCTGCTCATGACATCTCGCGTCGCACTGGTCACCGGTGGTACCGGCGGTATCGGTTCCGCCATCTGCCAACGTCTGGCCGACCAGGGCCATCGGGTTGCCACCAACTACCGTGACGAAGCCAAGGCCCTGGCCTGGCGCGAGAAGATGCTGGCGCGCGGCTGCGACGTGGCGATCTTCCCCGGCGATGTCTCCGATCCGGATACCGCCGAACAGATGGTGCACGCGGTGGAAGCCGCACTGGGCCCGGTCGAGATCCTGGTCAACAACGCCGGCATCACCCGCGACACCACCTTCCACCGCATGCGCGCCGACCAGTGGCACGACGTGATCAACACCAACCTCAATTCGGTGTTCAACGTCACCCGCCCGGTCATTGAAGGCATGCGCCGCCGCGGCTGGGGCCGGGTGATCCAGATCAGCTCGATCAACGGCCTGAAGGGCCAGTACGGGCAGGCCAACTACGCCGCCGCCAAGGCCGGCATGCACGGCTTCACCATCTCGCTGGCGCGCGAAAATGCCGGCTTCGGCATCACCGTCAACACCATCTCGCCCGGCTACGTCGCCACCGACATGGTGATGGCCGTGCCCGACGAAGTGCGCGCCAAGATCATCGCCGACATCCCCACCGGCCGCCTCGGCAAGCCCGAGGAAATCGCCTACGCCGTCGCCTTCCTGGTCGCCGAAGAAGCCGCCTGGATCACCGGCTCCAACCTCGACATCAACGGCGGCCACCACATGGGCTGGTAACGCTTACACCGTTACCCACCACAGGTTCTCAAGGCCCCCAACCGCCGGCGCCACCGCCATATCGGCATACCTGCGAAAAAAATGCTGCACTTCACCCGCCCGCCCACCGCAGGAGGAGCCCCCTTCTTGTTGAAGGGGGCGCGCCGAAGGCGCGGGGTTAAGGCGGCATGCCGCAGGGGCCCACGTTTTGCGCAGCAAAACGTGGGCAAGCGCAGCAGGCGTTGCGGATACCCCGGAATGCTGCACCCATGCTGCGCAGCATGAAGAACGCCAGCAAATGACCAAAGGAGGTTGCAACGCCTGCTGCGCTGCGCCATGCTTCGCGCCTACGCTGACGAGTGATTGCTTCATGGCTGCGAACCGCATCATCAAGAAGTATCCCAACCGCCGTCTCTACGACACCGAGATTTCCAGTTACATCACCATCGAGGACGTGCGCCAGCTCATCCTGGACGGCGAGGACTTCGAAGTCCGCGACGCCAAGAGCGGCGACGACCTGACCCGTTCAGTGTTGCTGCAGATCATCGCCGACCAGGAACAGGACGGTGAGCCCATGCTCTCCACCCAGCTGCTCAGCCAGCTGATCCGGTTCTATGGCGATTCGCTGCAGGGCTTCATGGGCAACTACCTGGAGCGCAGCATGCAGGTCTTCCTGGACCAGCAGCAGCAGTTCCGTCAGCAGATGGGCAACCTGCTCGGCCAGACCCCGTGGGCGATGATGAACCAGCTCACCGAACGCAACCTGGAGCTTTGGCAGGACTTCCAGCGCAACATGGGCGGCGGCTTCGGCCCGCGTCCGCCGGGTACCCAGACCGGCACCGGTACGGGCACCGGCAAGCCCGAAGCCCCCACGGCCGGCAAGACCCGCCGTTGACTGCTTCGCCCGGCAGCGCCGGGACGCATGAAAAAAGGCGCAGCCTCACGGCCGCGCCTTTTTCATTTGCGCCCCCTGGAAATCAGCGCTTGGGTTTGGCGCAGCCGGTGCAGATCCGCTCCACCTGGTAGCCCTTGGCGCGCAGCTTTTCGACGACGCCATCGTCGCCCAGCAGGTGCAGCGAGCCCACCACCACCAGCGTGCCGCCCTGCCCGGCCTTGAGCTGCTGCTCCAGCTTGGGTACCCAGGCATTGTTGCGGTCGGTATTGATGCGCTTGTACAGCTGCGGGTACTCGCCGCGCATTTCCGCGGCCATCGAGGTCCACAGCAGCTTGTCGTCGCCACGGCGCCAGGCATCGTGCAGCTTGCGACCCATCGCATCGGCCTCGCTGGCCTGGTCCAGCGCCTCGGCCACCATCTGCTGCTGCTCCTGCGCGGACATGCCCGAGAGCACCGCCACCTGCGTATCGATGTCTTCCAGGCCGCTGGTCGGCTTGCCCGCATCGGCGGCGCGCGTCATGAAATGCCGGTCCAGCCCCAGCGCCGGGTCCAGGCCCATCTTGGCGAACTGCGACAGCGTGATGGTCAGCCCGACGAACCAGGGCTTCATGCCCTGCAGCTGTGCCAGCGGCAGGTTGTTGTCGCGCGCGTAGGCCTGCAGCTTGGTCCAGGTGGCGTCGTCCAGGTCACGCCTGAGTTCGCTGCCATCGGTGCGCATCGCCGCCTGCAGCATCTTGCGGGTCAGGTCCGGCGACTGCATGTCCTGCGGCGAGAGTTCGAACACCACGCGCTTGGACGCCGCGAAGGCCTGGTCCACGTCTGCCGCCAGCGGATAATCGTCGGCACGCAGCAGATGGAACGAGCCCAGCAGGTACACCCGGCTGTCGCCCGGGCCGGTCACCTTCCACAGCAGCGGCACCGGCGCGGGGGATTTTGCCGCCGGCGCGGCGGCCATCGTGGCTGCGCTGCCCAGCAGCAGGCTGGTCGCCAGCAGCAGCGGGGCCGCCAGTCGCTTCAGCATCGTCATGCTCAAACCCCTCCCTGGGGTGTGTGGTAGGCCTGCTCACCGGCTTCGACCTTCAGGTCCAGACGGTTTTCCGGCGGGGTCAGTGGGCACGTGGCGAACGGCGTGAACGCACACGGCGGGTTGTAGGCGTGGTTGAAATCAATCACCACCTGGCCGCTCGCATCCGGTGCGGGCAGGTCCAGGTAGCGGCCAGCCGGGTAACTGCCATGGCCGCTGGTGCGGTCGCCGAAGATCACGAACAGCTCGCGCCCCGGCTCACCCAGCGCTTCCAGCCGCCAGGTCTTTCCATCGCGCTCGAATTCCAGTGCACCCGAATTCGGCATCTCGGTGGTGAGGCCGGTGATGTCCACGATCGGCAGGGTCTTGCCGGCCGGGTGCGGAACAAACCGCGCGCTGATGCGCCAGTCCGGACCACCCGGCCAGTAGTTCAGGCCAGTGAAGCCGGTGCGCGAATAGGCGTCGGCATGCTTGACCCGCAGCGCGTAGCGCTCACCACGGTGGATCAGGCTGAGCTGGCCCTTGCCATCATCGAAGCCGATAAGCGTAGGCGCCGGATCGCGGTCGCTCTGGAAACGGATCGGCCCGGTGAGCGGCTTGCCGTCCACGGTCAGTGCCGTGCCGCGCTCGGGGGTGAAGGTGAGTATGTCGCCACGGTGCGCCACCATGCCCAGCTTGGCCGGGCCCACGGCCAGGCGGATGCCGCTGCCGGGGCCGCTGCCGATGTAGTGCGCCTTGTGCTCCAGCCAGTGCAGGCCGACCAGGCTGGTCCAGCCATCGGGCGCGTGCAGCTCGGTGTAGCGCTGCTGTCGCCATTGCTGCTGTTCGGCCGCGAATGCCGGATCCACCGCCGCCGGCGCCGGCGCGGTTTCTTTATCGCCACACCCTGCCAGGCCCAGCGCCAGCACTGCCGCGCCAAGTCCCCATCCCCAAGTACGCATCGTGTTCCCCTTCAACGTCCGCGCAGGAACCAGCGGTCGATTTCCGCCAGTGAAAAACGGGCCCAGGTGGGCCGGCCGTGGTTGCATTGGCCGGACCGCTCGGTAATTTCCATGTCGCGCAGCAGCGCGTTCATTTCCGGCAGGGTCAGCCGCCGGTTGGCGCGCACCGCACCGTGGCAGGCCATGGTCGACAACAGTTCGTCGCGCGCACTGGCGATGCGCCGGCTCTGGCCGTGTTCGCGCAGGTCGGTGAGCACATCGCGCAGCAGCCCTTCCGGCTCGGCGTTGGCCAGCAGCGCGGGAATGCTGCGCACATGCAGCGAACCGGGACCGGACCGGGTGATCTCGAACCCCAGCGCGGTCAGCGTATCGGCTTCGCGCTCGGCGGTATCGGCATCGCGCTCGCCCACTGCCAGGGTGATCGGCACCAGCAGCGGCTGCGCATGGAGGCCGGTGGCATCGTGCGCGGTCTTCAGCCGCTCATAGCCGATCCGCTCGTGGGCGGCATGCATGTCCACCACGATCAGGCCCTCGGCATTCTCGGCCAGGATGTAGATGCCGTGCAGCTGCGCCACCGCATAGCCCAGCGGCGGCACGCCACTGTCGGCCGCGGTGACCGGCAGGCCCTGCTCGCTGGGCATCGGCGGCAGCGCGGCATCGCTGCCGGCCGGGCGCGCGTACAGCGCTGCATAGGCCGACGGGGCATCGGCCACGCGCAGGCCCAAAGGCGACTGCTGCGGGCGCCAGGCCGCGTTGCCCATGCCACCACCGCCACCGCCCGCCAACGCGTAGCCCGTGCCGGCCGCCGCACTGGCGTAGGCAGGCGCGGCAGCCTCGGCGACGCCCTCGCTGCCCGCCCCCGTCGCGGTCATGCCCGCACGGGTTTCGGCCAGCGCTTCCTTCAACGTGCGGTAGACGAAGTCATGGATCAACCTCGAATCGCGGAAACGCACTTCATGCTTGGCCGGGTGCACGTTGACGTCCACCCGGGTCGGGTCCAGCTCCAGGAACAGCACGTACGCGGGCTGGCGGCCATGGAACAGCACATCGCCGTAGGCCATCTTCACCGCATGGGCCACGCTGCGGTCGCGCACCGAACGACCGTTGACGTACAGATACTGCTGGTCCGTGCTGGCGCGCGAATAATGCGGCTGCGCGATCCAGCCATGCAGGCGCAGCCCGGCACCGCTGTGGTCCACGCGCATGGCCTGGGTGGCGAAGTCTTCGCCCAGCGTTTCGCCCAGCCGCGCATCGGAATACAGATCACCCGGCTTGTAGCGCCGCGACGGCTTGCCGTTGTGCGACACGCGCAGCTCCACGTCCGGCCGCGCCAGCGCCAGCGAACGCAGCCATTCTTCGATATGGCCCAGTTCGGTCCGCTCGGCGCGCAGGAATTTGCGGCGAGCCGGCACGTTGTAGAACAGCTCGCGCACTTCCACCGTGGTGCCCGGTGCATGCGCGCGCGGGGTGACTTCGCCCAGCTTGCCGCCTTCGATCTGCAGCGCCGAGCCATGCTCGTCACTGCGCCGGCGCGAGGCCAGGGTAAAGCGGCTCACCGACGCAATCGACGGCAGCGCCTCGCCACGGAAGCCCAGCGTGGCCACCGCTTCCAGGTCATCCAGACTGGCGATCTTGCTGGTGGCATGCCGCGACACCGCCAGAGGTAGTTCTTCCGGCGCGATGCCACCGCCGTCATCGCGGATGCGGATCAACCGTACCCCACCCTCTTCCAGGTCGATATCCACTCGCGTGGCACCGGCATCGAGCGCGTTTTCCACCAGTTCCTTGACCACCGACGCCGGGCGTTCAACGACTTCGCCCGCGGCGATCTGGTTGATTAGGATTTCGGGAAGCTGGCGGATGGTCATGCGGGAATGATATCCGGATCGTGGGGATGGATTCCGATATCGATGGGCCAATGGGCCCATGGTCGATTGATCCCGATCCCCATGGGCCCGTAAAAATTCGTAGCCCCGGCCGTTGGCCGGACACCGCGCGCAGCCCAAGCGTCCGGAGCCGATGATTCATCGGTTGCGGCCTTCCCACCGGCGTTTATGCGTTCCGAAGACGCCCGTCAGGCGTTCATGACGCCTGATAGGCGGTTCCGTTTCGGATTTACACCCGGATGCATGGCCGCCATCGAGACCAGGTCGAGCTCCGGACGCTCGGGCCGCGCTGCGCGCGGTGTCCGGCCAACGGCCGGGGCTACGAACCGTTACGTAACGTCCGGATACCCGGATCAATCAACCATGGGCCCCCAGTGGGTGCGTCGGGGCCGGGCAGACGCCACAAAAAACCCGCCGAAGCGGGTTTTTATTTGCTGCCGCCGGCGACCGTACTGGCGGCGTCTATCTCGGCCTGGGCGCGGGCCGCGTAGAGCGTGCCTGGTGGCGGCTGGCGGCTGAAGAACGTATGCACGCCATCCAACACCGCACCAGCGATCTGGCGCTGGTAGGCCGGGTCCATCAGGCGGCGCTCTTCGTCCGGGTTGGAGATGAAGGCCGTTTCCACCAGCATCGCCGGCATGTCCGAGGTGCGCAGCACCGCGAAGTTGGCCCGTTCAATCGCCGGCTTGTGGTTCTTGCCGATCCGCTTCAGCCCGCCCAGCACATGCCCGGCCGCGTCTTCGGAGGCCTTCATGTAACCGCTCTGGGCCAGGTCCAGCAGCACATTGGCCAGCGTGCCCTCGGTCTGCTGCAGGCGCACGCCGCCGACCAGATCGGCCGCGTTTTCCTTGTCTGCCAGCCAACGGGCGCGCTGAGACGACGCGCCCTTGGTCGACAGCACATACACAGACGAACCCGTCGCCGCGCGGTTTTCCGCCGCGTCGGCGTGGATCGAGATGAAGATGTCGGCCTTGGCCGAACGTGCCTTCTGCGCGCGCATCGGCAGCGGAATGAACACGTCGGTATCGCGGGTCAGGAACGCCTTCAGGCCCGGCGTCGCATTGACCTGGCGCGCCAGCTCACGCGCCACCGCCAGGGTGATGTCTTTTTCGCGCTTGCCGGTCGGTCCCACCGCGCCCGGATCCTGGCCGCCGTGGCCCGGATCGATCGCCACCACCAGCGGGCGCATGCCCGACTGCATCTTGACCCGCGAGGCATCGCTGGGCATCACCGGGCGCGGCGGCTGCGCCGGCACCACGGTGGTCGGCACCGGCACGTTGGCCGCCGTCGGCTGGCCGGCCAGGATGGCGGCGGGCGACGCGGAATTGCTGGCAGCGTTGGCGGTGCCGGCCGCTGCCACGTTGACCGTGGTCGCGGTCGGCGCGGCCGGGGTCGGCACCGGCGTGGCCGCGCTGGCGCTGGCCTGTTGGCGCACCGACGCGGTCAACAGCGCCGTGGCGCGGGCAGCGTCATTGCGCGCCTGCGCCGCTTCGGCAGGGGTCGGCGGCAGGGTCTGGGTGGTTTCAGGCACCGGCGCGGTGTTGGCCTGCGCCGCCATCGGTGCAGGCGCAGGCGTGCTGCCTGGCGTGGTGCTGTTCGCTGCAGTAACCGGTGCCGGGGCAGCGGGCACGGGCGCGCGGGCCACGCTGGCCGGTGCGTCGCCCGGCCACTCGATCACCAGCCGCGAATCCTCGCCCTGCTTGACCAGCTGCGGCTTGAAGGGCGCCACCGATTCGGCCAGGTCGAACACCACCCGGAACGTGCCGGGCACCGGCTGCCCGGTGCGTACCGCCGTGACCACGCCCTTGGGCGCAGGCAGCTTCAGGTTGCGCACCGCGCTGGAATCGGGGAAATCGACCACCAACCGGTTCGGGCCGGCCAAGGTCAGGGTCTTGTAGCCGCCGCTGCCGGACAGCGCGATCTCGGCGCGGGTGCCGGTCGAACCGGTCTCCAGGGCCACCTGGCGGACTTCGCCCGCCCACGACATCGCGCTCGCCAGACAGAGTCCGACGGCGGCGCAGATGGCAGTGAGTGGCTTCCCCATTGGCATGGGTACGGATTCAATCATTGCGCTGAATGAAAAGCAACACCTTTTCCCTTAATAATCCGTAACCTGGGGGTGTTTCCTACTGTCAGCCGACAGAAAGGGCCTGCAAGTCGCCCCCTTGCGGGAGCCGTTCCAGCCATTCATGTCCTGCCGCACTGGCCGCGCCCAGCCGCGCGCGACGGCCCTGCCCCTCGATCTCCAGCGCCACGATCAGGTCGGTGGGCGGCAGCGCGCCGGCCCCGCGCTCGGGCCATTCCACCAGCCACAGCGAGGCACTGCCCTCGTCCAGGCCGAGGAAATCCAGTTCTTCCGCCTGACCGATCCGGTACAGGTCCAGGTGCCACGCTTCATGACCGTCGCTCAGCGGATAGCGCTCGACCAGCGTGTAGGTGGGGCTGCGGACGTTGCCCTGCACGCCCAGCGCGCGCAGCAGCGCCCGGGCCAGGGTGGACTTGCCGGCACCCAGGTCACCTCTCAACTCAACCACCGCATGCGGGGGTCGGGTGGCCGCCAGCCATTGGCCGAGCAGGTCGGTGTCCTGCGGTTGTGCCAGGAAGAACTCAATCATGGGCGTCACGGTTCCGGGTTCACCCGCCGGCGCAGCGGCACCAGCAGGTCGGTGGGGAGCAGGCCACGCTGGCCTTCGCTGGCCGCGTCATCGCCGGCCAGGCTGTGCAGCAGCGCACCGCTGCTGGCCGCGTCGAACGCGTCCAGCCCCTGCGCGCGCAGTGCGGCAATGATGCCGGTGAGCAGGTCGCCCATGCCACCCACCGCCATGCCCGGGTTGCCGGCGGCGATCACCCGGGGGCGTTGATGCGGTGCGGCCACGATCGTGCCGGCGCCTTTGAGCACCACCACGGCATTGAAACGCGCGGCCAGTGCCGCAGCGGCGGCGAAACGGTCGGCCTGTACCTGGGCGGTGTCGGTACCCAGCAGCCGCGCCGCCTCGCCCGGGTGCGGGGTGAGGATCGCGTCGTGCAGCGTCCGTGGCGTGGCGGCCAGCAGGTTCAACGCATCGGCATCGATCACCAGCGGCTTGCCGCTGGCCAGCACCTGCCGCCACAGCTCGTGGGCCCAGTCGTCCTGGCCCAGCCCGGGGCCGACCGCGATCACTTTCGCGCGCGGCAGCAGCGCCTGCAGGTCCTGCGCCTCCTGCACCGGGTGGGCCATGGCTTCGGGCAGGCGCGCCAGCAGCGGCGCGATGTGCTGTGCCTGGGTGGCCACGCTGACCAGCCCGGCGCCGGCGCGCAGCGCCGATTCTGCTGCCAGCATCACCGCGCCCCCACTGCCGGCGTTGCCGCCCACGCACAGCACATGGCCGGATTCGCCTTTGTGCGTGTTGGCACGGCGCGGCGCCAGCTGCGTGGGCAGCCGGGAAGGCAGCCACAGGCACGCTGCCGGCGCGATGCCCCGCTGCGAACCGTCGGGCAGCGACAGCGGTGCCAGCCGGCGGCCGCCGATGTATTCCAGCGCGTCTGCGGTGTACAGGCCCTGGTGACGGACGATGAACTGCAGGGTGATCGTGGCGCGCACCGCAACCCCGGGCACCGCGCCAGTACGCGCGTCCACGCCACTGGGCACATCCAGCGAAAGCACGGGCAGCCCGCTGTCGATGATCGCCACGATCAGGCGCGCCGCATCGCCGTTCGGCGCGCGGTTCAGGCCGATGCCGAACAGTGCATCGACCACGATGTCAGCGGCAGGCAATTCCCCTGCGAAGATGGTTTCCTGCCCGCCCACCGCCAGATACGCCGCGCGGGCCCGTTCAGCCAGTTCCGTCCGCGCGCCGGCATCGGCCAGCCGCAGCACCTGCACCTGGCGCCCGGCCTGGCGGGCCAGCCGCGCCAGCACGTAGCCATCGCCGCCGTTGTTGCCCGCACCGGCCGCCACGCACAGCCGCTGCGCCTGCGGCCAGCGCTCCAGCAGGCAGTGCCAGGCGGCCGTGCCGGCCTGCTCCATCAGCCCCGCGCCGCCATCGCCCAGCAGCGCGCTGGCCTGGGCATCGAGACGGCGCGCGGCGGCGACATCGAACAGTTCATCGAGTTCGTGCATGCCGGGATTCTATACTTGCCGCATGTCCGCTGTTCCCCTGCCCGCCCCGCTCGACCTGGCCCGTGCCGCCGAACGGGTGCGCGCGCTTGCGCGGCAGCATGGCTTCCAGCGCTGCGGCGTGTCCGGCATCGACCTGGCCGACGACGAAGCGCACCTGGCCGACTGGCTGGGCCAGGGCCTGTACGGCACGATGGACTGGATGGCGCGCCACGGCACGCTGCGCGCGCGCCCGGCCGAACTGCTGCCCGGCACCGTGCGGGTGATTTCAGTGGGCATGGATTACGGCCACAAGGACGACACCGAGGCCTGGAACACCCTGCATGACGGCAACCGCGCCTACGTGGCCCGCTATGCGTTGGGCCGCGATTACCACAAGCTCATGCGCAACCGCCTGCAGAAATTCGCCGATGCGCTGGCCGCGGAGATCGGCACGTTCGGGTACCGGGTGTTCGTCGATTCGGCGCCGGTGCTGGAGCGTGCGCTGGCACGCAACGCCGGGCTGGGCTGGATCGGCAAGCACACCTGCCTGATCGACCGCCAGGGCGGTTCGTGGTTCTTCCTGGGCGAGATCTACATCGACCTGCCGTTGCCGGTGGATGCGCCGGCCAGCGCTCACTGCGGCACCTGCACCCGCTGCATCGATGTCTGCCCCACCCAGGCCATCATCGGCCCGCAGCGGCTGGATGCGCGGCGCTGCATTTCCTACCTCACCATCGAACACGATGGCGCCATTCCCGAAGACATGCGCCCGCTGATGGGCAACCGCATCTACGGCTGTGACGACTGCCAGCTGGTGTGCCCCTGGAACAAGTTCGCGCGGCGCACCGACGAGCCGGATTTCCGCGCCCGCAACGCGCTCGATACCGCGACGCTGGCCGACCTGTTCGCGTGGGAGGAAGACGAATTCCTGCGCCGTACCGAAGGCAGCCCGATCCGCCGCAGCGGGCATGAGCGCTGGCTGCGCAACATCGCGGTGGCACTGGGCAATGCGCCAGGCCACCCGGACACGCTGGCCGCGCTGCACGCGCGCGCCGGCCATGACTCCGCGCTGGTACGCGAACACGTGCAGTGGGCACTGCAGCAGCACGCCCGGCTCGACAACGGCGGCTGAGCGCCGCACACACGCACCTTGCCCCGGCATGCGACCATGGGCACCCGTTCGTACTGTTTGACCGTCCATGGACCGTAGCGCGCAGATCCTCACGCCCAGCCAGCTCAACATCCTGGCCCGCGACCTGCTGGAAGGCACGTTCCCGATGGTGTGGGTGGAAGCCGAGCTGGGCAGCGTAACCCGCCCGGCCTCGGGCCATATGTACTTCACGTTGAAGGACGCGCGCGCGCAGATCCGCGCGGCGTTGTTCAAGCCCAAGAGCCAGTGGCTGAAATTCGTGCCGCGCGAAGGCATGCGCGTGCTCGCGCGTGGCCGGCTGACCCTGTACGAGGCGCGCGGCGAGTACCAGATGGTGCTCGACCACATGGAAGAAGCCGGCGAAGGTGCACTGCGCCGCGCCTACGAACAGCTCAAGGCGCGGCTGGAAGCCGAAGGCCTGTTCGCCGCCGAACGCAAGCGCGCCCTGCCCGCCCATGTGCGCCGGCTGGCGGTGATCACCTCTCCCACCGGCGCAGCCGTGCGCGATGTGCTCAGCGTGCTGGAGCGCCGCTTCCCGCTGCTGGAAGTGGACCTGCTGCCCAGCCTGGTGCAGGGTGACAGTGCCGCTGCGCAGATCACCGCGCTGCTGCGCAGCGCCGACGCCAGCGGCCGCTACGACGTGATCCTGCTCACCCGCGGCGGCGGCTCGATGGAAGACCTGTGGGCCTTCAACGACGAACAACTGGCGCGTGCCATCGCGGCGAGCCATACCCCGGTGGTGTCGGCGGTGGGCCACGAAACCGACTTCAGCCTGGCCGATTTTGCCGCCGACCTGCGCGCGCCCACGCCATCGGTGGCCGCCGAACTGCTGGTACCGGACCAGCGCGACCTGCAACTGCGCCTGCGCCGGTTCGCCGCGCGGCTGGTGCAGCTGCAGCGGCATGGGTTGGGCCAGGCCATGCAGCGTGCCGACCGCGCCCTGCTGCGGCTGAACGCACAGAGCCCGCAGAACCGGTTGCAGCTGCTGCAGCGTCGGCAGCAGGATCTGGCCCGGCGCCTGGCCGGCGCGTGGCAGCAGCAGCATGAGCGCCGCCTGGCGCGGCTGCGGCATGCGGCGGTGGTGCTGCGCAATGGCCACCCGCAACGCCAGCTGGATGCACTGAAACAGCGCCTGCTGCGGGTGCAGCCACGCGCGGAGGCGGCGATGGCGCGGCAGCTGCAGCGCGATACGTTGCGCCTGCGCGCGTTGGCGCGTTCGATGGAAGCGGTGAGCCCATTGGCCACGGTCGCGCGCGGCTACGCCATCCTGACCCGTGAGCAGGATGGGCGCCTGGTGCGGTCGCCGTTGGAAGTTTCACCCGGCGATACATTGAAGGCCCAGGTGCAGGACGGGGTAATCGATGTGGTGGTCAAAGACACCCGAGGGTAAGCCCTGTAGGGACACGCCATGCGTGTCCAAGCAGGCCGCACACGCGTTTCGCCCACGTTATTGCGTTGCCGGGGCGCCTGCAGATTCGCAGTAGCGTTGGCGGTATTCCATGGCCTTGGGCATCAGCGCCTGCAGGTTCTGGATGCGGGTGCCCGGGTTGGGATGCGTGGACGAGAATTCCGGCGGCGCCTGGCCGCCGCTGGCCTGGCCCATGCGCTCCCACAGCGGCACCGCTTCGCGCGGGTCGAAGCACGCCGCCGCCGCCAGCATCAGGCCTACTTCATCGGCCTGGGTTTCGTGGCTGCGCGCGTACGGCAGCAGGTAGCCGTAGCCCATCGCCGACATCACCATCTGTTGCTGCTGCGGATCCATGCCGCTGGCGGCACCTGCCATCTGGCCGATCTGGGTGAGCTTCTGCTGGGCCATGCGCTGGGCGCCATGGCGGAGCAGTGCGTGGGCGATTTCATGGCCCATCACCACCGCCATCGCATCCTGGGTCTGCGCCACCGGCACCAGCCCGGTGTAGACCGCCATCTTGCCGCCCGGCAGGCAGAACGCATTGGCCTGGTCGGACTGGATCACATTGACTTCCCATTCGAAGTCGCGCGAGAAGTGCGCCGGCTTCAGGCCGTGCTCTTCGGCCAGCGCGGTTTCCACCACGTCCACTTTGCGGATCAGCCGTTCGGCGATCGCGCGCACGTCGCGCGATATCTGCGCGTTGGGATCCAGCGGGCGCTCCTCGGCCAGGATCTGCTGGTAGGCCTGCAGACCGAGCGCCTTTTCCTGGTCGGCATCGAGCGAACTGTCGATCAGCACGTTTTCGCCGGTGTACGGGTCCACGCTGCGGTTGGAGAACCAGTAGAAGGCGGCATAGCCGGCGAACGCCAGCAGCACCCACCAGCGGATGTTACCGAACAGCCCGGGGCGGCGTGCTCGTTGCTGCTGACCGCCATAGGGATTGCTGCTCATCGTCCTGGTTCCTGATGGGGGCCGGCACGCCGTGCCGGCATTGGGGGCAATCCTAGCGCCAAGCCGACGTATCAGATACCTCGAACCAGGCGGAACCCGATCCTGGCGCTGGTCGTGTCCGAATCCTGTGATTGCCGCCAGGCCGCGCGGGTCTGTTCGGGGGCATTGGCCCAGTTGCCGCCACGGATCACCCGCTGTCGGCAGCCCGGGTTGAACCAGGCCACGCCATCGGCCGGAGCCCGGCGGTAGCTGGCGTGCCAGCAGTCGGCCACCCATTCGCTGAGGTTGCCGGCCATGTCGTGCAGGCCCCAGGCATTGGGTTCGAAGGTGGCCACCGGGGCCGGGCCCCACCAGCCGTCGCCATAGCCGACGAAGGCATTGAACCAGCGCCGGCCGGAGGGCGATACGTCTTCGCCGCCGGTGAAGTTGCCCGACAGCGGCGGCGGCGTGCCCTCGTTGCCCCACGGGTAGCGGCCACTGGTGCCGGCACGCAGCGCGTACTCGAATTCGGCCTCGCTGGGCAGGCGGTAGGAACGCCCGGTCTGTTCGGACAGCCACATCGCGTAGTGCTCGGCATCACGCACGCTCACGTGCATCACCGGCGAATTGGCGATCGCCGGGGTACCGTCGTATCCCGAACGCCAGTCCACCCCGCTGCTGCGGGTGAAGTTGCCACTGCGTTCGTCGTAGATGATCGAATGGCCACGCCGGGTGGCGCGCGGCCGGGCGTTGCTGGCCTGCACGTAGCGGCGGTAATCGGCCACGGTCACTTCGGTGATCGCCATGGCGAAGCCGCGGTCGAAGCGCACGTAGTGCGAGGGCTTTTCCGCATCGCTGGCGCCCGGTTCCGCATCGCCGGCGCCCATCTGGAAGCCGCCATGCGGCACCACGATCATCTGCGGCCCACGCCCGCCATCGCGCAGCGCATCGCTGAACACCTGGCGCGGGCGGAAACTGCCGTAGTGGGTGGCCAGTTCGATGCGTTCGCGCAGCTGGCCCACCACCGGGTCGCCGGGCATCGCGATGCGCAGCGCGTCTTCCAGCTTCTGCCGCGCTGCCTTGAGCCCCTGCGGGCTGGCCAGGTCGCGCAGGCCGTCGTCGCGCAGGCGCACCAGCGTGGCGGCGCGGATCGCCTCGATCCGCTCGAACGCATCGGCAATGGTGGGTGCCGAATCGCGCACCTTGGCCGCTTCGGCCAGCCAGGTGCCGGCGGCAGCGAAATCGGCGCTGCGGGCAGCGGCTTCGGCGCGGCGGATCAGCGCGCTCTCGGCGGCGGCCAGGCCCTGCCGGGCCCGAGGCTCGTCCGGCTGCAGCGCCAGCGCCTCGCGGAAGTTGGGAATGGCACCGTCACCGTCTTCACCAATGCGGTCGGCGCGCAGGTCCTCCTCGCCGGCGCGGTTGTACGCCACCACCCGCTGGGCCAGCTCCACGCGCGACTGCAGCTGGCGCACCTTCGGGTCATCCGGGGCCAGGGCCAGCAGCACCAAGGCGATCTCGCCGGCCTGCGCCAGTGCCTCGCGCTGCTGCAGCGGCCGCTGCAGCAGCTCCGCGGCGTCCTTCAGCAGCTGCTGGCGGGCACGGGTGAGTCCGGCCTGGGCCTGGCGGTCGTTGGCGTCGCGCTGGCGCAACGCCAGCCAGATCGGAATGGCATCGGCGGCGGTGGCGTACAACCGTCCCTCGTCGAAGGCCTTGGCCGCGTCGCGGCGCGCCTGTGCCACGCCGTCGTCGGCAATGACCACCGCTGGCGGCTGCCAGCGCTGTTCGGTCTCCGCTTCATCCTCGCCGCCGATGGTCACCTGCCCTGGTAAAGGCTCGACCCGTTTGGCCGGCTCGGGCGCGCGCGCCGCCGCCGGGCGTGGTGGTGGCGCGTCGGGCGAGCAGGCGGTCGTGGCCAGCAGCAGCGCGGCCAACAACAGCGGGACAGGGCCTGGAGTACGCAATTCGGGTTCCTTCGGCGGGACGGCCTCGACGTTAGGCTATTCTCCCTCACCTGAGCAAACCTGCAGTAGATGGAATCCCTACGTGGCCTATTGGATCAAAACCCCGGCGGAACTGGACGAGCGCTACCGCCAGCGCCCCACCCGCATCGGGCTGGACACCGAATTCATCCGTGAACGCACCTATTGGCCGCAGCTGGCCCTGGTGCAGATGGCGGTCGGCGATGAAATCCTGATCATCGACCCGTTGATTCCGGGCATGACCGAGGCGCTGGCGCCGTGGCTGGCCGATACGTCGATCCTGAAGGTGATGCACAGCGCCAGCGAAGACCTGGTCACCTTCAAGGTGGCCTGCGGCGTGCTGCCGCGGCCGCTGTTCGACACCCAGATCGGCGCGTCGCTGGCCGGCATCGGCGGTGGGATGGGCTACCAGAAGCTGGTCACCGCCATCACCGGGGTGACCCTGGCCAAGGGCGAGACCCGCTCGGACTGGATGCGCCGCCCGCTGACGGATTCGCAGCTGGAGTACGCCGCCGACGACGTGGAGTACCTGTTCGCGATCCACGATGCGGTGGATGCGAAGCTGGGCGAGCTGGACCGCCGCCAGTGGCTGCAGGACGATGCCGAGCGCCTGCTGGCCAGTGTCGACCAGGACGAAGAGCGCTGGCCGCACGTGGCGATGCGCTCGGCGCAGTTCATGGATGCGCCCGCACAGCGCCGTCTGTTGCGCCTGCTGCGCTGGCGTGACGTGCAGGCACGGGCAAGCGACAAGCCGCGCAGCTGGATCCTGGACAACGAATTGGCCGCGCTGCTGGCACGTACGCCGCCGGCCGATGCCGGCGCACTGGGCAAGCTGATGGAAGGCTTCCCCAAAGCCCCGCGCAAGCTGGCCGCGCAGGTCTGGGAAGCCCTGGAAACGCCGCTGCATGATGAGGCCGAGGCGCCGCTGGCGCTGCCGGCCAACGATGCGAACAAGCAGGCGTTGAAGCGGCTGCAGGACGCGGTAAGCGCACGTACCGCCGAGCTCGGCCTGCCCGATGGCGTGCTGGCTTCGCGCAAGCACCTGGAAGGTTATCTGGAAAGCCGCACGTGGCCGCAGGCCCTGGCGGGATGGCGGCAGGCGGTGCTGGAGCCGGTGCTGGCGCCCTTGTTGCCCGCCGCAGGCTGATACCGCAACGAAAAGGCCCCGCTTGCGCGGGGCCTTTTTTCCAACCGCTTACCAGTTGAGGTTCAACGAGACGCCCACAATGCGCGGTTCGTTGTACACCGCCGCCATGTAGTTCTCGATCACGCCCTTGAGGTTCTTCTCGTTGGTGATGTTGCGCGCGAACAGCGCCGCTTCCCACGCCCCGTAGTTGCCCGAGTAACCCAGCTTCAGGCCACCTTCGAAGCTGCCCTTGGAATTGAACTCGGCCGAGTCATACAGCACGAAGCTGGTATGGCCCTGCTTGTTCCAGTCGGTGGACACGAAGAACACGTCGCTGTCGTTGACCGGGAAGTCGTAGCGCGCAGCGAAGTTCAGGTTGTACTTCGGCGCGTTCGGCAGCGGGTTGCCGTTGATCTGGGCGAACGTGTTGGCGCCCACCTTGATGGTCGGGTCATTCACGGTGCACACCACCGCGCCGTTCAGCGCGCAGACCTGCGCATACACGCGGTCATCCTGGATTTCGCTGTGCAGCAGGCTCACGCCGGCGCTCAGGCTCAGGTTCGGGATCGGGCGCAGCTCCATGTCCGCTTCCAGGCCGTAGGCCTTGGCCTTGTCGGCATTGAACAGCACGCCGTTGCCGTTGGAATCGTTGCCGTTGAGCTGGATGTCGTTGACCACGTAGGTGAACGCGGTGGCGTTCATGCGCAGGCGGTTGTCCCACAGGCTGCTCTTCACGCCCGCTTCCCAGGACAGGTTGGTTTCCGAATCGGCGGTGGTGAAGTCCGCGTTGAACACCGCCGAACGGCCTTGGATGGTCGGGCCGCGGAAGCCACGCGCCACCTTGGCGTACACGCTCACCTGCGGGTTGAACGCGTACATCGCGCTCACGTCCCAGCTCGGGGTGGTGTCGGCCATTTCCACGTCGGTACGGCCACGGTAGGTGACCACCCCGGCGGCCGTATCAGCGGTCTTCAGCAGCCGGGTACGCTTCTCGTCGCGGGTCTGGCGCAGGCCGGCGGTCAGGGTGAACTTGTCGGTCACGTCATAGCTGACCTGGCCGAAGCCGGCCCACGAGGTATTGGTGTTGCGCAGGCGCACCCAGTTGTTCGGATTGCGCGCGGCGCCCTGCAGGAACCAGGCGCGCTGGCAGAAATCGGTGGTGTCGCGGCCATCGAAGTAGAACGCGCCCACCTGCCACTTCAGGCGGTTGTCATCGGCATTGGCCAGGCGGACTTCCTGGGTCCACTGGTCCAGGTCGCGGATCTGCCCCATCGACTGGCCATACCCGTTGGGCACCCCGTTGACCGGGAAGTTGGCCGCCGCGCCACCGTCGGTGTCACCGCGGCTGTAGCCGGAGGTGGTCTCGTAGGCGGTGATCGAGGTCAGCGAAATGTTGCCGAAGTCGTACACGGCTTTGACCGAGCCGCCGTAGGTCTTGTACGCCTGCGGGTTGTTGTCGGCTTCGTCGTAGGCCACCTGGTCGCGCGGCGCGTCGGTGGTGTTGGAGCCCTTGGTGATCGCGTTGCGCAGGAACAGGGTCGAGGTGCCTTCGTAGTCGCGGGCGTGCGCCGAGGCCAGCAGCGAGAACGCATCGCTGGGCTGCAGCAGCAGCTGGGCACGCACGTTGCGGTCGTCGAAGCCGCCCATGGCGTTCTTCTTCGGGGACACCGTGCCATCGGCGCTGGGGCCGGTGTAGGTGTTGTCCACGTAGTCGTCGCGGTGCTGGTACAGCGCCGACACGCGGAACGAGGCGATGTCGTTGATCGGTCCGCCGAAGCCGCCGTCCACCGACACGCTGCCGTAGCTGCCGTAGCTGGCCTGCACGCGGCCGCTGTAATCCTGGCTGGGATTGATGCTGTCGAACTTGACGATGCCGGCGGTGGTGTTGCGGCCGAACAACGTGCCCTGCGGGCCACGCAGCACTTCGATCTGGTCCACGTCATACACCGGGTTGGACTTCAGCACCACGTGCTCAAGCACCACGTCATCCTGGATGATCGACACCGGCTGCG
Organism: Stenotrophomonas sp. Steno-Z4; assembly: GCF_056393145.1. NCBI lineage: Bacteria > Pseudomonadati > Pseudomonadota > Gammaproteobacteria > Lysobacterales > Lysobacteraceae > Stenotrophomonas > Stenotrophomonas sp. Steno-Z4. The sequence goes on from NZ_JBWJPC010000001.1 coordinate 68,273, forward strand.
ACGCACCCAGGTAGAAGTCGATGTTGCCCAGGCCGCGGATGTAGAAACGCGGGAAGATGCGGCCGGTGGTGGTCTCGGCGTAGAAGCTCGGCACCCGGCCACTCAGGGCCAGCAGGGTGTCATCGCCGCCGGCGGTGTAGTCGCGCAGGCGCTCGCCCTGGACCACGCCGACCGAGACCGGCACTTCCTGCAGGTTGCGCTCGCGGTGGTCGGCGGTGACGGTGATGGCGTCCAGCGAGGTCGGGCTGGCGTCCTGCGCCAGGGCGGCGCCGCTCAGCCCGAGCAGCGAAATGCAGGCCAGCGCCAGCGCGTGGGGGCGCGGCTGCCGGGCGGTGCGGGAGGAAGCGGTTGCGGCCGAAGCAGCGGTGATGCGATGGGCGGACATTCAGGGGTCTCGGGCAGTACGGATCAAGGTGGCGTGCGGACGCACGCAGGTGCACAACAGCGGCACCGCTGTCTGCACAGCGATGCGGCAAGGTATTGCGCAGATGTTTCAAGGGGATTTCAACCCCCACCTTTGATCCGGCGGTGGCGTCTGCGACTCCCCATCGCAGACGCCACCGCACCCGATCAGGCCGCAACGCGCTCCCTGCGCGCGGGCTGCGCGTCGGCCAGGCGGAACTGCCCGACCGATTGCTGCAGCTCGGACGACTGCGCGTTCAATGCACGCGCAGCGGCCGAAGCCTCCTCGACGAGGGCAGCGTTCTGCTGGGTCACACCATCCATCTGCACGATGCTCTGGTTGACCTGCTCGATCCCTGCCGCCTGTTCCTGGCTGGCGTTGGCGATCTCTTCGATCAGCCCGCCCAGCTCCCCAACCGATGCCACCACGCGCTGCAGGGTCTGCCCCGCCTCGCTGGCCAATGCGCTGCCGTCGGCCACCTGGGTCGCCGACGCGTCGATCAGCGCCTTGATCTCCTTGGCCGCACTGGCCGAGCGCTGCGCCAGCGCGCGTACTTCCGAGGCCACCACGGCAAACCCACGGCCTTCCTCACCCGCGCGCGCCGCTTCCACCGCGGCGTTGAGCGCCAGGATGTTGGTCTGGAACGCGATGCCATCGATGACGGTGGTGATGTCGGCGATGCGGCGCGAGGACGCTTCGATGCCGCCCATGGTCTCCACCACCTGCGCCACCGCGTTGCCGCCCTGCACCGCCACCTCGGCCGCCTCTGCCGCCAGGCGGTCGGCGCGACGTGCATGGTCGGCGTTCTGCTTCACGGCAGCGGTCAGCTCTTCCAGCGACGCGGCCGATTCCTCCAGGCTCGCGGCCTGCTGCTCGGTGCGCTTGGACAGGTCGTCGTTGCCGGCGGCGATTTCCGCCGACGCCGTGGCGACCGACACGGCCGCCTGCTGGATCCCACCAACGATACGGGTCAGCTGCGCCACGGTGGCATTGGCATCGTCGCGCATGGTCGCGAACACGCCCTGGAACTGACCCTCGATACGGCCGCGCAGGTCGCCTTCGGCCAGCGCGCGCAGCAGCCCGGACAGCGCGCTGAGGTTGCGGTCGGCGGTGACCATCAGGGTATTGAGCCCTTCGACCATCACGCGGAAGTCGTACTGGTAGGCCTCGGCATTGCCACGCACGCTGAAGTCGCCGGCGGCGGCCGCCGCGACCAGGTGCTTGATCTCGCCATTGATCGCCTGCAGGCGGTCGCGCACGCCGTTCACTGCCTCGGTGATGCGCGCCTTTTCGCCCGGCAGCTGCTCCATCGGCTGGGACAGGTCGCCATCGGCGTAGCGGCGCACCAGGTCCACCATGCGCATCTTGACCCCGATATGCGCGGCAACCAGTTCATTGGTCCCGGTCACCATCGTGCCGAACTCGCCCTCGAAGCGGCTGGCGTCGATGCGGTGGCTGATCGCCCCTTCGGCATGCCGCTGGCTCATTTCGTTCTGCGCCTGGATGATCTCGCGCAGCTTGGCCTGCATCTGCTGCAGCGCGCCCATCAGCCGGCCGACTTCGTCCTGGCTGTGCACCACGATGCGCTGGTCCAGGCGGCCCGCCGCGACGTCGCGCGCGACCTGCCCGGCCTGCGCCAGGGGGGCGCTGATGACACGACGTACCACGACGATGAGCGCCACGATCACCGCGAGCAGGCCCAGGCCGGACACCACGCTGATCTGCAGCATCAACTTGTGCAGCACGGCCTGCAGCACCGAGGTCGGTTCCAGGCCGAGCACCGTCCACTGCCACGGGCCGTAGGCCTGGGCGCTGACGAAATAGGTCTGCGGCGCGGCGTCCTTGGCGGTACGCAGGTGCAGCGTTGCCTGGCTGGCCTTGCCGGCCAGCAGTGCCTCCAGCGTGGCCTGGTCGGCCGGGTCCACCAGGGAGGACAGGAGCTCGCCTTCGCCGGCGAACGACGCCATCACCGTACCGAACTGGTCGCCGGCCTTGGTGTTGACTGCCAGGAAGTGACCTTGCTTGCCCAGCCTGGATTCGCGCAGGCGCGCCTTCAGCGCCGCCAGGCCTTCGGTGTAGTTCTGGCCGACGAAGGCGATCGCGGCAACCTCACCGGCGGCATCCTTGATCGGCATGTAGTGGGTCATGTAATCCACCCCGAACAGCCGCACCGGACCGGTGTATCCCTCACCTGCGATGACCTTTGCATAGGCCGGGCTGGCGTGGTCGAGCACCGTGCCCATGGCGCGTGCGCCTTCGGCGTTGCGCACCGAGGTGGACACGCGCACGAAATCGTCGCCATCGCGCACGAACACCGTGGCGACGCCGCCGCCAGTGGCTTCGGCAAAGCGGTCCACCGTGGCCTCGTGCAGGTTGAGCACCTCGGTGCCGAACTGCAGGGTCGGGGTCTGCCGTTCGCCCACGGTCACGGTCTTGGCCGCGTCAACGCTGACATCGCCGGCGGGCAGCATGCCGCGGAAGATCCCGGCCATGCGCTGGGTGCTGTCGCTCAGGCTGCGGTCGTACAGTTCCACCGAGTCGCGCATCAACTCGGTGGACGACTGCAGGCCAGCTTCAACACGCTGCTGGTAGCTGGTTGCGGCCTGGCGGTAGATCAGCACCGCCAGCGCCACGAAGGCGACGGTGGTGATCAGGCCCATCAACAGCGCCAGGCGCGCGCCGATGGAGGTAGAGAAAACGGTGGCGGCACGGGTCGTCATCGTCGGTACTCGAAGGTGGGGATTGGATTGAGAGATACGTCACAGTTCTTATCGGCACCGAAGTGGTCCTCTTTACGTAAAAAAAGACAAAAACATCCGAGCTTTCGTTTTCCCTAAATGATTGATTTAAAAGCAATGTCTCCCGGGCGCATCTTCACAAAGCCGCAGCTGCGTTCAGAAAGCGGGGAAATTTCCTCAAGATCAGAGGGGTGCTGCCGCGAACGGCACTCCCGTCCCGGGCCTTAGGCCGCAACCGTGGGCTCCTTGAACAAGGCGAAGGTTGAGCAGATCGCGCTGGCGGCACCGGGTTGAGTAACGCAAGTGGGCAGATGAAGCGCGGGGCCTTGGCAGCCCGGGGTGCACGGCGCTACACTTGATCGCATCGCGGTTCCCAAGCCGTGTTGCAGCACACCGGGGCCATAGCTCAGCTGGGAGAGCGCGTCGTTCGCAATGACGAGGTCAGGAGTTCGATCCTCCTTGGCTCCACCAAACACTCGCCCGAAGGGGCGCGAAGAAGGCCGGAATACCTGCAAAAACAGGGCTTCCGGCCTTTTTCATTGGCCGGTCCAGACCGGTCCGTAGCGTTTCAGCTGGTGAGACAGTGGGGGCATATTTTGGGGCACCTGCCCTCCGCCCCCAAATCTGATGCCCCCACTCTCCGATCTCGCGATTCGGCGCTCCCGTCCGCACGGAGGGATGTAGTTGCTGCCGGCCCGTATCGCCCCGCGGCGAGGTAGTCAGGCCTATTCGATCGGCGGACAATCGGTGTCGGGGGCCAAGAACGCGGAAGCCCCGGCTTTTGGCCAGGGCTTCAGGGACAATTCTTGATAGTGGCAGAATCAGTCCATTTCTTGACGTCACTGTCAATCGTGCCGGCCAAACCACTCCAGCGACTTCCGATACACCGGATGGTCTCCATTGTAGATGTCGCAATAGATCACGTGCACAGAGAGGTCTTTCAGAGCTCCGCGGACCGCCTGCTGGTTCGATTTGGAAATCGTCTTGTATTCGATCAGGTCGATGGATCCACCGACAGGTACTGACCGGCCATTTAGAGATCCGACGAACCAATCCCAAGACTTGATATGGGCAGGCATGAGGTCGATAAGGGCATCTGCAACGATCTCGCCGCCCTTCGAGATGCCGAGGGCCTTGATTATCAAAGGCCCAGTACCGTGATTCGCCAAGGTAACTACTTGGTGGCCTTCTAAGTCTTTGAACTTTATTTCTGGAAGCGGCCTGACGGAGAGCCTGTTGTGCTCGCGCTGCGCACGAAGCGCCAGTACAGCAATAACAAACGCCAAGACTGCGGCAATCCCCGAAAGCTTGTCGGCATCTTCCCAAAGCCACTGAAAGAACTCCATTGCTCAGCTCCTCTACGCGGCGATCCTGCCGCGCAGCAAGTCTAGGCTACGGACGAGCTCGTATCGATACTGCCGCAAAGTAAGGCTCCCGCGATACTGCTCGGCAATCATCCTGGCCTTCACGGCTTGGCTTGCCGAAACCGTGAATTCGGTGCGGACGATCAGTGCCCGAAGGGGGTATTGCCGCTGAATGAAGGCCAGCGCCCTATCTACCCAGCGCAGCTCGTCAGGTGTGTCCAGGTCTACCGCAATCTCGGGGTTGTCGTGCGGTTTCTGGCATCGTTGGAGGATCGGATCGGGTCTACGGCCTACATCGGCAGCAGGTGCATGCCGACCACTCCCGAACGGGAGCATGAAGCGCCGGCGGGCGCCGCCGTCCCGGCCTACCAGTTCCCGCAGGGCCCGCTGCCGCGTTCCAGGTGACAGGTCCCGGGCATGCCGCAGCACGTGCACACCGCGCTCGGCATGGCTGAAGGCGTAGCGATTCACCTGGGCATGGCCCCAGCGGCGGAGGTCTTCGGTCAGGGGGTCATTGCTACGCATCGCGAAGTTGCTCCAGTATTTGGTCATCCAATCGAAACGCCGGCAGCTTACCGTCGGTGTCGCAGGTGGCCACCGGGTCCGGCCAGCCCCTGCCGTGGTAGTCGGCCTCGCACTGCCCCCCAGAACTGGCAGACCGCACAGCGGCCGTTTTTCTTCAGGTAGTGGGCGTAGCGCTCCAAGAAGCTTTTCGTTAGCTGTAGCAAGGACTTTTTGTTCAGGGCCTTGAGAACGCGCGCCATGGGAACACAGATGCCGGTGCGTCGATGTTCCGCAAGACGATTGATATCGCGACGCGAGAACTCGACAGATCCTTTGCCGGCAAGACTCTTGCACAGCGCATTGACCTTCTCGCCGCGAACGGAAAGTTGACGGCCGATTTGAAGCAATGGGCGCACTTGATTCGCCTTGATGGCAATCAAGGTGCACATGGCGAAGAAGAATTGACGAGCGAGGAGATCGGCCAGCTCCAAGACTTCACCGAGGTGTTCCTGACGTACACATTCACCTTGCCTGCGCAGGTCTTGGCCAAGAAGTCCGCCGCCGAACCGTAGATGGTGGGTAATCAAGCCGCTCTCCTGTTGTGCCCAGCCATCTGCCAGAACTCCGCACGCACGTCGTCCAACAACACGTGCGCATGGCGGTTACGATGTGCTGGGTGATTGCGTCGAACAGCACTTGGAACCGGCCCTGCTCCATTTCGTCGAACGACAGGCTCTCGGCCTGCTTACCATCAGCCGGCCGACGCCGGGTACGTCGATCTCGATTTCCTCGCAGCAGACGCCGGACTCGCGCTGCAGGCGCATCACCGCGTCGTGACCCTCTAACTGCTCCCAGCCCTCGACGTTGTCGACCAGCAGTTGCCCGATCTTGTGGATCAGCCGATACTGCCAGCCCTCCCGCGGGTGCTTTAGCTCCGCGCGCACCTCGCGGCCGGCGTGGTACTTCCGCTCGCGCAGCAGGCGCGCATCCACGTCGTGTGCCGGCACCTGCGCCCCGACCAACTCGCCGGTGTCCGGGTCGATCAGCTTCTTGTCCGTCAGGTAGATCGACCGCTGGGCGCGCTTCGCGCAGATCTTCTTCGCTGCAGCGGTGAGGGTCATGCTTGCTCCCCTGCCTGAGGGAGGAAGCGCGCCAGGCCGCGGCGTTTCGCAGGTGCTCTGCCAGCCGCCGGCGCGCTGGCCGCGTTCTCCTTCGGCCGCCACCACTCCGGCAGGTTCGAGAACCGGAAGTAGCTTGGTTCGTACAGCACCCGTGCCATACCCGGGGATGCGATCAACTGACTAGGGCAGTCAATCTGCCATCTCCCCAACCGGCTACTCAAATAAGGCCACAGCGTGCGAATCCGCTCGGAAACGGTCGCTCGTTCGCACGCTAGATGACCTCTCTCACACGCCTGCGAGGGTGCCTTCTCTCAGGACCTTCATAATCATCAATCTTCAGGTGCCGCTGCGCCAACTCCAGCGCCTTGATGAGCTGCTTGAGGTCATGCTCGAACTCTGTTCGGATGTCGAGCGCTTCATTCAGATCCCGGTACTGATTATTCAAGACCGCCACCATGTCGCAGCTTTCGAGGCGTCGCGCCAGACCAACCGCAGTTGCCACGAACTGACCGGCGTCGCCCAGGTCCTGGAGATAGCCCCGCAAATCCGATACCTGCGAGGGAATCCGAAATGGATAGCAGCGGTCGCCCGGCTTGGTAAGCAGTCGCCAGAGATTCTGGTCCTGATCAAGAGTGATCAGACCGAGCGCGCCTTTGGCGTTCGTGAGCCACTGACCGATAGGTTTTCTGAACTCCTCTTTGACCCAAATCGCCCGTGCTCGTCCATCTCGCCTTGCGCGCCGACCCTCAGCACCAGCGATCCAGAGAGCCGCGATCACCGCAGCAACGGTTCCGACTGCACTGATTGCATCCCAGTTAGGGCTATCGACTCCCGACTTCAACGCGCACTCAACCACCCCTGTTGGAATCGCCATCCGTGTTTCACCAATTCCCCTGAGCTCGCATTCTGCCACGGAGCGTAGCAATGTCTGACATCGACCAAATTGCCCTCAACGTAGCCCGGCGCTTCACCGAAGACGGCGACGCCCTGGGCCGGGCTCAGCTGCAGGCGGCCATCGCCGACGCCATCCGCGCCGGGCAGCAGCCTTTTCCGCTGGTGGACCTGCTGGACATCCGCAACCAGCTGCACGTCATGGCCACCACCGTGGTGCCGAAACTTCTGCGACATGGCCGCCGGGCTGCAGGGCCAGGTGCAGGGGCTGATCGACGCGCACCGCCGTGCGCATCCCGAGGCGCACTCGTGAAACCCGGACGCAACCGAAAGCGAGGAACAGGCGTTCCAGCGCTCCGCGCAGATTTACTTGCCGCCGAGACTTCCTCCGGTCGGCTTGACGGCAGCCACATCGGAGTGACGTTCATCACTCTCGACAAGACCTTCGACTCTCTGGATCGCTTCAGTCATCGCGGCCTCTTCGGAATCAAAGACGCTGTCGGAGGCGGGCGCTTGCAGCTCTTGGTCGTCAACGACCGCGACGATTGCCTCGATCCTGGTGTCACCCTCATTCCCGACCCTGAGGCTGATGATGTACTGAGCGCCGGCGGCTTCACCGGTGCGGGTGACAAGTTTGTCGGTTTCGATAGGGCTCATCTGGAAGCTCCGTTAGGGGTGCCTGAAGCCTACATCGCGAGGTGTGAGGGCCGAAGCTCACGCCTTGCTGGGGTCACGCCAGGAGCAGCTGAGCCGTCCAGTATTCCGAAAGCGGCATTAGAGTTGGCAGCGGTTTCGTGCGTCGATTTGGCAGAGGCATGCAGCAGGACCGTACGGCTGTGGGAGGCCCGCGCCCTGGGCTTGCACCACCTCGCCGCCGGCGACATGGACGAAGCGCTGAAGGTCATGGCAGCCGCCCGGGGCAGTTGCCCGCGCACCCGAAAGCAGAACCCCAATCAGCCGCGCACCGCGGCGAAGGAGACCCGATGAATACCACCCCCACACCGCGCCGCGTCCCCAACCTGCTGCGCCTCAAGGACGTCACCGCCCGGACGGGCCTGGCCAAGAACACCATCTACGACCGGATCCGCCGGAAGGAGTTTCCTTCGCAAATCGACCTCGGGGGAACTGTGTCGCCTGGTCTTAGGACGAAATCGACGCCTGGATTGCGGCCAAATTGGCTGCTCGGGACGGGAGTTCGGAGGAGCTGCCGAAAGCAGCTTGAGAGCGGGGGCACATGTGGGGGCATCTGCACCACAAGCACGCGTCAGCCCATTGTGCCGCAAGCCTTTCTGGCACTTCAGCGGTTCCCCTTCACCACATTCCAGCCGTCGTCCCCGGACGACAGCGCAACAAAAAAAAGCCACCCGACGGGTGGCTTTTTTTGTTGCGATGGGGCGGCAGGCCCCGCCGCCAGGATTCAGATCGCCATCGCCTCGTGAACTGCGTCGGGTCGAATGGCCGCAATCCTCAACAGCGTCCTGGCCGCACCTGAAGGTTCGCGGCGGCCCTGCTCCCAATCCTGGAAGGTGCGTACCGATACGCCCAGCATCCCTGCGAACTGCGCCTGGGACAGGCCCAGTCGCTGACGTGCTTCGGCAGCGATCGATACCGGCACCATGTTCACCCTGCCGACCTTGCCCTCCTTGATGGCGCGAACCGACGCCAGCAGCTCGGCACCGATGTCACGCTTCGCGTCGCGGGCTTCAAGTAGTTTGTCATTCTTCGGCATGACCGAGCTCCTCTGCCAATGCGCATGGGGTAAATGGCGCGCAATTGAACTATACGGCATTGCCGTATATATCCAACTACCTGCCCTTCAATTTCCCCCATTCCTGGGGACGTCTCCTGCCCGCTCGGCAATCGGGCGTAGCTGTTGTACGAGGGTGAGCAGGGTCTTGCCCGGTTCTTCGATCATTACTTCGTGCGCGGACTGCTCGAACCAGACCAGCTGCTTGGCCGGCGCCTTTACGCCCTGGAGCCACTCCGCCGCGAGCTCGGACGAGACGTTGTGGTCGTGCCGGCCTTCGAACAGGAACACCGGGACCTTCAGTTCCCGAACCGTGGTCATGTCCAGGGTCAGCACCTCGCTGAGCAGGTGCTGCATCGAGAAGTCGTTGCCCTTCCACACCTCGGCCACGTCATGGTCGGTGTACTCCGGCGAAAGCCTGATTGCGGCCGCTTCGGCATCGCCGCCCCTGCGGTTGTGCACCATGCCGCCGTAGTGGTTGAGCCACTTCCGCTGCTTGAACAGCTTCTCGAGCGGCACGGGTTGGTTTCCCTGTGCGTAGGGCGCCAATGCTTCCAGCTCGGCCACCGCTTCGGCGTTGCCGTCCTCCCGCGCCTGCTGCAGGGTCCACGCAAAACCACGGCGCTCGCTTTCCGGCGCATTGGAGATCTGCCCGATGCCGATGTAGGCATGCAGCCACCCGGGCCGGCGCTGGGCCAGCTCCAGACCCAGGTAGCTTCCCCACGATTGGCCCAGCACGAAGATCCGCTCCTTGCCGAACTCGCTGCGCAGCCAGGCCACCATTTCCTCGCTGTCGGCGATCATCCGTTCGCGGGTCATGGTCGGAGCGACCACCGCAGGGTCATTGGCCGCGTAGGTCTTGCCTGCACCCCGCTGGTCCCACTGCACGACAGTGAAGTACTCCTCCCAACCACGCTGGAAATACCAGCTGGTGGGCATCGCCACCCAACCGGGCCCGCCGTGCAGCATCAGCAGCACCGGGTTGCGGCGGTCGTTGCCGCGGATGGAGACCCACTGGTCGATGCCGCCGATGCGGACCTTCTGCAGCCGCTCGATGCCGTTGTCGGCCACGACCTTGCGCAGGTCGGCAATGACCTTCACTGCCTCGGCGCGGTTGTGGGGCGCGGGGCCCGGCGGCTCACTTGCCTGCGCCGGGACGTTGAACGCTGTTACAGCAAGCCAGAACAAGCCGGCAACCCAACATCTCATCGGCGTAGACACCTTCTCAGGAGCGGAACGCCGATTGTGTCACGCGTCCGGATTGTCCTTGATCGGCGGGCGCCGGCTTTCGGACTGACGGACGCTCTCATCGGTCTGGCCCTGGCGGGCCTTGGCCGCGTCTTCCTGCTTCCGGTCCTGCTTGGCTTCGTCAACGCCCTGCTGCTTGCCGGGCTGCTTTTCGGTGTTCATGTGCGTGCTCGTGGTGGCCTGCCCCCTTGGGCATGCCTGCACCCTAGCGGCGGTCGCGTGACGCAGTGGTCATGAGGTGATCGCCTCCTCGATACAGCGCAGCATCGCCTCGCCGTCCACCGGCTTGACCAGGAACGCGCGACCGCCCCGCTCCATCACCCGCGCGCGCAGCGCATCGGTGGGAAACGCGGTCATGAAGATCATTGGAAACGCGCACCCGCGCGCCAGCAGTTCGGCCTGCAGCTGGTCGCCACTCATCTGCGGCATCTGCATGTCGGTAAGCAGGCAGTCGGGTGCGTCGCCCTCGTCGGCCAGGAACGCCGCCGCCGAGGCATAGGTGCGCGCTTCGTGGCCCAGCGAGCGCACCAGGCTGGACAACGACTGGCGGACCCCGTCGTCGTCATCGACGATCGCAATGCGGTAACTCGGCTTCATGGGGCCTTTATGCCCGATCCGGCCGCGCGCCGGAACCATACACAGGTTTGTGCTGGCCGGATCAGGCGGTGCCGGTGCCCACGCCCAGTGCCTCCGCGTGCCTTACCAGGTCGGCCAGCGAGCGCACGCCCATCTTGCGCATCACGTTGCCGCGATGGATTTTCACGGTGATCTCGCTCAGGTGCAGCACGCCGGCCACCTGTTTGTTCATCAACCCGGCCACTACGTGCGCCATTACCTCACGCTCGCGCGGGGTCAGGGTGGCGTAGCGCGTTTCCAGCGAACCGCGCGCGGCCATGTCCTGGCGGCGGCGGGTGTCGCGCTCGATCGCGGCGCTCACCGCATCCAGCATGTCCTGGTCGCGGAACGGCTTGGCCAGGAAATCCACCGCGCCGGCCTTCATCGCGCGCACGGTCATGGGAATGTCGCCGTGCCCGGTCATGAACACGATGGGCAGGTGGATGCCCTGCGCGGCCAACTGGCCCTGCAGATCCAACCCGCTGATGCCCGGCAGGCGCACGTCCAGCACGATGCAGCCAGGCACGTCCGGCAGCACTGCGTGCAGCAGCTCCGAAGGCGCGCCCAGCACGCGGGTCTGCAGCCCCACCGAACGCAGCAGGCTGTCCAGCGCATCGCGCACGGCGGCATCGTCATCGACCACCACGACCAGTGGCGGAGAGGGTAGGCTCATCAGGCGCAAGCTCCTGGGGGATGGGTGGCCAGCACCAGCCGGAAGGTGGCGCCATGGCCGGGCACGCTCTCCACCGACAGTCGCCCGCCATGGGCTTCGGCGGTGGACCGGCAGATCGCCAGGCCCATGCCCATACCGTCCGGCTTGGTGGTGAAGAAGGGTTGGAACAGGGTGTCCAGGTGCGCGCTGTCGATGCCCGGGCCGCTGTCGGCAATGCTGATGGCCACTTCACCGGGCGCGCCGGGCTGCGCCTCCACCACCAACTGCCGCGCGTTGGCCTGCCCGGCCATGGCCTGGCTGGCGTTGATCAGCAGGTTCACCAGCACCTGCTGAAGCTGCACCGCATCACCGTGCACGGCGGGAAGGTCGGCGGTCACTGCCACGTGCAGCTGCACTGCCTCACGGTTGAGTTCGTGCTGCACCAGCCGCACCGCGTCTTCGATCAGCAGGGAGGCATCGAGCGGCTCGCGCGGCGTGCTGCGTTTGGCCAGGAACGCGCGGACGCGTTTGACGATCTCACTGGCACGGCGCGCTTCCCTCACCGTGCGGGTGATGGCGGCCTCCACTTCGTGCAGGTCCGGCGGGTCGCGGTGCAGCCAGCGCAGCCCGGCCTCGCCGTTGGTTACCACCGCCATCAGCGGCTGGTTGACCTCGTGCGCCAGTGAAGCCGTCAGCTCACCGAGCGTGGCCACGCGCGTGGCGTGCGCCAGTTCGGCCTGCGCGCGCAGCGCGGCATCCTCGGCCCGGCGGCGCTCGGTGACGTCGGTGTGGGTTTCCATCACGCCGGTTGCGCGCCCCAGGCCATCGCGCTGGATCACCCAGCGGCTTTCCAGCACGCGCCAGGCGCCGTCGCGGGTGCGCTGCTCCAGCGTGCCTTCCCAGCTGCCCAGTTGCAGCAGGGTGGCTTCCACTGCCTCGCGTGCCTGCGGATAGCGGGTGGACAGCAGGACATCGGCCACGCGGCCGATGGATTCCTCGGCCGACCAACCGTACACCTGCGCGGCCGTGCGGTTCCAGAACGTGATCACCCCGCTGCGGTCACGCACGAAGATCATGTCGTGTGACAGGTCCAGCAGCGTTGCCTGCCCGCGCAGGCGCTGCATCGCGCCCTGGTACTGCAGTGCCAGCAGCGCGGTGATGACGATCGCCGCGAGGCTGACCAGCGCGCGGAAGGTCTGCGCACCCACATGGTTCACCCCGTGCGAATCCAGGTAGGCGATGAGGGTCAACCCGATGCCGGCCACGGCAGTGATGACGATGTCGGCGCGGCGCCCGGTGCGCGCCACCAGCAGCACCGCCACCACGTACAGCACTGCTACCGCACCTTCCAGCGTGGTGAGCACATCGACCAGGAAGATCGCCAGCGTGAGCAGCGCGGCAGCGGCGCGGAACACGGTGCGGCCGCGCAACGTGGATGCCGCGGCGGCGTGCGGGCGCGTGGAAGTCGAGCTGGGAACCACGGTCTGGCCTCCTGGCGGGGCGCAGTCACCTGCGCGGGGGTGAGCCCAGTATCCCCCGCACCCGGGGGCGGCAGATCCCCCCAAAGAGGGATGCGCCGACAGGTGGCCCAAACCAAGGTATGAGCCGGGGAAACGATCGCGCAATGTTCCCGCCGGCCCCCGCTGCCTAGTCTGGATCCATCGGTTCCCCCGCAGCACCTGCGGCCCGGGCCGCCTTCCCCCGCTACCGGAGAGCCGCCATGCACGATGTTGTCGCCCCGTCCCGCCAGACCGCCCCGCTGCGCACGCCGTCCGACCTCAGCCTGCAGGCCGGCAAGGACATCGCCGGTGCCCTGACCGTGCTGCTGGCCGATGTGTTCGCGCTGTACCTGAAGACCAAGAACTTCCACTGGCACCTGTCCGGCCCGCACTTCCGCGACTACCACCTGATGCTGGATGAGCAGGGCGAGCAGATCTTCGCCACCACCGATGCCATCGCCGAACGGGCGCGCAAGGTCGGCGGCACCACGCTGCGCTCGATCGGGCAGATCCACCGCATCCAGCGCCTGCTCGACAACGACGCGGACTACGTGACCCCCGAGGACATGCTGGCCGAGCTGGCCGACGACAACCGCCAGCTCACCCGCTTCCTGCGGGCCACCCATGGGGTGTGCACCACCCACAACGACGTGGCCACCACCAGCCTGATCGAGAACTGGATCGACGAGGCCGAGCGCCGCAGCTGGTTCCTGTTCGAAAGCACCCGCCCCATCCGCTGATCCACGCGCTGTTTCGTTCCAGCAGGAGGCTGTCATGTCCACTGCACCCCGCGTTTCGTTGCCCATTGGCGCGCCCGCGCCCGCGTTCCAGTTGCCCGCCACCCCGGACCAGCGCGTCAGCCTGGACGAGCTGCGCGGCCACCCGGTGATCCTGGCGTTCTACCCCGCCGACTGGAGCCCGGTCTGCGGCGACCAGCTGGCGCTGTACAACCAGCTGCTGCCCGAGTTCCACCGCAGCGGCGCGCAGCTGGTGGGCATCTCCGTGGATGGGGTGTGGTGCCACGCCGCGTTCGCCGAGCAACGCCACCTGCACTTCCCCTTGCTGGCCGATTTCGAGCCAAAAGGCGAGGTAGCCCGCCGCTACGGCGTGTACCGCGAACAGGACGGCGTCTGCGAACGCGCGCTGTTCGTAATCGATGCCGAGGGCATCGTGCGCTGGAGCTACATCTCCCCTTTGGGCATCAATCCCGGCGCCGACGGCATCCTGGAAGCGCTGTCGCAACTTCCCTCCACCGAAGGAGCAGCGTCATGAAAGGTCTGTCGATTCCCGTCAGCGCGCAGGACCACAGCCAGGGTCCGGCCGATGCGCCCATCACCCTGGTCGAGTACGGCGACTACCAATGCCCGTACTGCGGCGAGGCGTATCCCATGCTCAAAGCGGTGCAGCAGGCATTGGGCGACCGGATGCGCTTTGTGTTCCGCAACTTCCCCATTTCCGAAATTCACCCGAACGCGCTGCCGGCGGCGCGTTTTGCCGAAGCGGCCGCAGACGCGGGGTTGTTCTGGGAAGCGCATGACCTGCTCTACCAGCGCCAGGATGCCTTGAGCGCGCGCGACCTGCAGGCCTATGGCAAGCAGCTGGGAGTAGACCCCGCGCTGCTGCAGGCCGCCGACAACGGCGCGTTCGATGACCGCATCGAACGCGACTTCATGGGCGGCGTGCGCAGCGGCGTCAACGGCACCCCGTGCCTTTTCATCAATGGGGTGCGCTACGACGGCGCCCGCGATGTGGACAGCCTGGTCGACGTATTGACCGAACGCGCCTGATCCGTTCCGCCGGCGCGCCGGGGTCTTCCCTCCCCCACCCGGGCGCGCCGGCACCTGCCGGGGACCGGCCGCTGTGCTCAGCCCGGTTGCCGTGCCCTTCGCCATTGCAACGGGCTCATGCCCATTTCGACCCGGAACATGTAATTGAACGCCGAGGCCGACGCATAGCCCAGCTCATGCGCGATCACCGTCGGCGAACGCCCCTGCGCCAGCCACTCGATCGCGCGCAGCAGGCGCAGCCGCGTGCGCCACGTGCGCAGGCTCATGCCGGTCTCGCGTTCGAAATGCCGCGCCAGCGTGCGCGGCGACGCGCCCAGCACCTGTGCCCACTCGTCCACGCCGCGCGCATCACCGGGCTGGTCGTGCAGTGCCTGGCACCAGCGCTGCAGCCGCGCATCCTGCGGCCACGGCAGGTGGCGCACATGCTGGCGCTGGCGGCGCAGCTGCGTGGTGACCAGCGCGCTCAGATGCGCGTAGTAACCCGCATCGTCATCCGGCCGCACCTGCCCCAGTTCCACGATCAACTCGCGCAGCAGCGGCGACACATCCAGCACCGCGCACCGGTCGGGCATGCCCAGCGCCGGATCATCGGCCACGTACAGGTTGCGGAACGCAGCCGCACTCAAAGCACCGGTGTGATGGACCATGCCGGTGGGCACCCACAGCGCCTGCTGCGGGGTGATCACATGCCGCGCATTGCGTGCCGTCACCTGCAGCACGCCGTGGGTGGCGAACACCACCTGGTTCCAGTCATGCGCATGCGGCGGGAAACGCTCGCCGGCGGCCAGCTCCTGGCTGCGCGCCATCACCGGCCAAGGCAACGCGCGCAGCGGCGGCACCGGGACTTCCTTCCAGGGGCCGGCGGCGGACAAGCCTGCGTGGCGGCTGATCGACATGATCCGACATTCTATCGAAAGACAGCCGCCACGCACCTGATCGACCATGGACGCGTCCCTTCCCGGTTCCACGCATGTCCACTTCCCTCGCCCCCTCCACTGCACGCAAACCCTGGCAGGTCATCGCCGCCGGCATCTGCGCGCTGGTGCTCACCGTCGGGCTGGCCCGCTTCGCCTACACCCCGCTGCTGCCCCTGATGCGGGTCGATGCCGGCCTCAGCGCGGCGCAGGGCGGCTGGCTGGCCACCTTCAACTACCTGGGCTACCTGCTCGGCACCCTGCTGGCGGCGCGCGTGGGCGACATGCAGCAGAAATTCCGCTTCTACCGGAGTGGCCTGGTGCTCGCGGTTGCCGCCACAACCCTGATGGGGACCACGACGCAGCCCGGGCTGTGGACCCTGCTGCGCTTCGTGGCGGGTCTGTCCAGCACCGCCGGCCTGCTGCTGGCCTCCGGGCTGGTGCTGAACTGGCTGCTGGCCAACCGGCAACGCCCGCGCCTGGGCCTGCACTTCGCTGGGCTGGGCCTGGGCATCGTGGTCTCCGGGCTGGCCACCGGCCTGCTCGCCGGGCACGCCGACTCCAGTGCGCAATGGCGCTGGCTGGGCCTGCTGGGCCTGCTCTTCCTGTTTCCCGCCTGGTGCTGGATGCCGGCCCCCACCCCGACCTCCGCCGCACAGGCCGCACAAGCGCCGCCCCCGCCCAGCCGGCGCTGGCGCCAACTGCTGGTGGCGGCCTATTTCTGCGCCGGCGTCGGCTTCGTGGTCAGCGCCACCTTCATCGTGGCCATCCTCGAACAGACCCCCGCCTTCCGTGGCCACGGCAGCGCGGTGTGGGTGCTGGTGGGACTGGCGGCGGTGCCATCCACGTTCGCCTGGGACCGCATCGCCGCGCGCATCGGCCTGATCCGCGCACTGATGCTGGCCTTCGCCCTGCAGGCCGCCTCGTTCGTACTGCCGCTGCTGGACAGCGGCCTGGCCGCCGGATTCGGCAGCGCGCTGCTGTTCGGGCTCACCTTCGCCGGCATCGTCAGCCTCACCCTCACCGTGGTCGGCCGCCACTATCCACACAACCCGGCAAAGGCGATGGCCAACCTCACCCTCAGCTATGGGGTGGCGCAGATCCTGGCGCCGGCCCTGGCCGGCACCCTGGCCCGCAGCAGCGGCAGCTACCAGGCGTCGTTGCTGCTGGCGGCCATCTTCATGGCCGTGGGCATCGTGCTGCTGGCCGCCATGCCCGGTGACGCGCACGACCACGCGCGCTGATGAACAGCAATTCATGCGCGGCCCACGCCTGCGATCAAGCACTTAACGCGCCACACCAAGGCCGCAGCAACGAATGTGAAATTTTTTTGTCGAAACGCTTGCCGAACCTCGTAGACCTCCGTATTATTCGCGTCCTCGCCAGCGGCAACGCAGCGATGAAGTGGCCGAGTAGCTCAGTTGGTAGAGCAGGGGATTGAAAATCCCCGTGTCGGCGGTTCGATTCCGTCCTCGGCCACCATGAATCCAAAAGACCTGCAGAAATGCAGGTCTTTTTTTTTGCATTGCTGTAGTGGCATTGCAGGCAGGCACATGCACAATGCGGACACCGTCATTGAACAAGGATGTCCCATGCGCGTTGCTTTGCTTCTGCCGTTGCTGCTGCTCAGTGTTGGTTGTGCGCACCAGACGGCGATGACCGCCCCCAACGCGCCGATGCCGACGGTCACGCCAGGCTGGATCACCCCCGCCGAAGCCGTCTTCGCCGCCAACGAAGATCCGCAGCGCGGCATCAGTGGCACCTTCGTGTTCACCGTCAAGAACACCGACGTCACCGAAGACCGCATCTACCTCAACAGCGAACGCGACTACCGTCATCAGCTTGCGTTGAACGTGTCGCTGGATGCCACGCAACGCGAAGCACTGCAGAAGCAGCTGGGCATGCCGCTGGAATACCTGGTCAACCGTCGCCTGCTGGTACAGGGCACGGCCCGCCGCACCACCATCGCGTTCACCCACGACGGCAAGCCCTCCGGCAAGTACTACTTCCAGACCCAGCTCCAGGTAAGCGACCCGCGCCACGTTCGTTTCGCACCCTGATCAGCACCGGCTGACAAAACCTTTACACCCGCCAACGTCCTCCCCCCTAAGCTCGGGCCTCCTGCCGGGAGACACCCATGCGCCTTCGCCCTGCCCTGTTTGCTGCTGCACTGTTGTTGACCTCCGTCACCACCCACGCGGTGGAACCGGTGCGTTCAGTGCCTGCGTTGGACATGGGCCGCTACGCGGGCCAGTGGCATGAAATCGCGCACCTGCCGGTGTCATTCCAGAAGAAATGCGTGGGCGACATCACCGCCACCTACGCGCTGCGCGCCGATGGCCGCATCAGCGTGCACAACGCCTGCCGCACCGGCGATGGCGAGCGCATCGCAGCCGAGGGCGTGGCGCGGCCGGTGGAAGGTGAACCGGGCCAGCTACAGGTGCGCTTCGTGCCGGACTGGCTGGCCTGGGTGCCGCTGGTATGGGCCGACTACTGGGTGATCGCGCTGGACCCGGACTACCAGTGGGCGGTGGTGGGCGACCCGGACCGCAAGTACCTGTGGATCCTGTCGCGCTCGCCGACGATGGACAAGGCCCTGTTTGCCAGCCTCAAGGCCCGGGCGGAGGCGATGGGTTATGACCTTGCGCCCCTGAAGGTGATGGCCCCGGTGGATTGATCGCCGGCGCGCCTGAAACCTGAATGCACCTTCGCTTGTCTTAGGATGCGTATCGGCCAACGGTCGATACCTACCGGCCTGCGTCGCACGGCCGGTAGCCGCACCCCCTACACCCGCACAACTACCATACGCCGTAGTATGCTCTTACCTACGCGGCACCTGCACGAGGAATTGCGCCCATGTTCCACCGCCTTCGTACCGTTCTTACCGTTGCCCTGCTGGCCGGCACCGCCGTTGCGCTGACCGCCTGCAACACCAATGTCAAGCGCGTCTCGCCGCCGGCTGCCAGCGTGCAGCAGCTGACCGTGGGCGCCAACGGCAACTGGACCCTGGCCCTGCGCCTGCAGAATTTCAGCTCCATGCCCATGACCTTCGACAACGTGGAGCTGCAGATGCAGGTGGGCGACCAGGATGCCGGCAAGGTGAGCGCACGCCCGGCCATCTCCATCGGCGGCGTCTCGGCCGATGTCATCAACGTGGAACTGCAGCCCTCCTCGGCCGCGCGCATCGTGGTGGCCGACGCCCTGGCCGGCAACCGCACCCTGGGCTATTCGCTCAAGGGCACCGTGGCCGCCACCCCGCAGGAAAAGAAGCAGCGCAGCTTCGAGATCGACAGCCGCAGCACCCTCAACCAGGCCCCCGGCCTGCCCGGCGTGCTGCGCTGACCCCACCACCGCTTCCACCTGATCCCCGCATCTGATCGAGACCTGACGATGAGCAGCTACACCGCCCCGCTTTCCGATATCCGCTTCGCCCTGCATGACGTGTTGAAGGTGGAGCCGCTGTTTGCCCGCCTGGGTTTCGCCGATGCCACCACCGATGTGGTCGATGCGGTGCTGGAAGAAGCCGGCCGCTTCAGCACCAGCGTGCTGGCGCCGCTCAACAGCGTGGGCGATGAAATCGGCTGCCTGCTCGACCAGGCCAGCGGCGAAGTAACCACCCCGCCCGGCTTCAAGCAGGCTTACGCGCAGTTCGTCGATGGCGGCTGGACCGGCCTCACCGCTGCCCCCGAACTGGGCGGCCAGGGCCTGCCGCACACGCTGGGCGTGCCGCTCAACGAAATGATCAACGCCGCCAACCTGGCGTGGGGCAACTTCCCGCTGCTCTCGCATGGCGCCATTGAAGCGCTCAAGCAGCACGGCGAAGCCTGGCAGCAGGATGCGTTCCTCAAGCCGCTGATCGATGGCCGCTGGACCGGCACCATGTGCCTGACCGAACCGCATTGCGGCACCGACCTGGGCCTGCTCAAGACCAAGGCCGAACCCAATGCCGATGGCAGCTATGCCATCACCGGCACCAAGATCTTCATCACCGCCGGCGAGCACGACCTGACCGACAACATCGTGCACCTGGTGCTGGCCAAGCTGCCCGACGCGCCGGCCGGTGCCAAGGGCATTTCGCTGTTCGTCACCCCGAAGTTCAAGGTCGACCGCAACGGCAACGTCGGCGAGCGCAACGCGCTGCGCTGTGGCTCGATCGAACACAAAATGGGCATCAAGGGCTCGGTCACCTGCGTGATGAACTTCGACGGCGCCGAGGGCTATCTGGTCGGCCAGCCGCACAAGGGCCTGCAGGCCATGTTTACCATGATGAACACCGCGCGCCTGGGCGTGGGGCTGCAGGGCATCGGCCTGTCCGAGCGCGCCTACCAGAACGCACTGAAGTACGCGCGTGAACGCCTGCAGTCGCGTTCGCTGAGCGGCCCGAAGAACCCGGACAAGCCGGCCGACCCGATCCTGGTCCACCCGGACGTGCGCCGCATGCTGCTCTCGATCAAGTCGCTGGTGGAAGGCAGCCGCCTGCTCGCGCTGCACGCGGCCACCCTGATCGACGTGGCCCACCACGCCGACGATGCCGGCGAACGCGAGCGCGCCGAGACCCTGGTGAGCTTCCTCACCCCGATCTCCAAGGCGTGCCAGACCGAATGGGGCATCGAGAACACCTACAACGCCCTGCAGTGCTTCGGTGGCCACGGCTACATCCACGAGCACGGCATGGAGCAGCTGGCCCGCGATGCACGCATCACCACGCTGTATGAAGGCACCACCGGCATCCAGGCGCTGGACCTGATCGGCCGCAAGACCGCTGCCAGCCAGGGCGCCGGGCTGAAGCTGATGCTGGCCGAGATCGAGGCCTTCGCCAAGGCCAACGAAGGCAACGAAGCGCTGGCCGAGTTCATCGCCCCGCTGCGCGCCAAGGCCCAGGAATGGGGCCAGTTGACCATGGCGACGCTGCAGCGCGCGACCACCAACCCGGACGAACTGGGCGCGGCCAGCTTCGATTACCTGTTCTATTCCGGCTACGTGATGCTGGCGTACTGGTGGGCCCGCAGCGTGGCCGCCGCTGATGCGTCCGCGCAGAGCGAGGCCTTCAAGCAGGCCAAGCGCGAAACCGCCCGCTTCTACTTCGCCCGCATGCTGCCGCGCACGCTCAGCCATGCGGCAGCAATCCAGGCCGGCGCGGAATCGCTCATGGCCATGGAAGACGCCCGTTTCGGGGAGTGAAGGCCCGAACGCCCCCTTGATGATCAAGGGGGCGTGGGTAGGGACGCGCGCGCCCATACCCAAATTGCAACGAATCCGGTATAAGCTGTTTTCCCGATGGAGACAGACACTACGAGCTTAGGTCTGATCGATACCGGAGCCTCGCCCGCCCCGGTCGCCGAGGTATCGCCGATCGTTTCCCTGCATCGGCCCGGCAGCGTCCGGTTATTGTCCCTGGAT
The DNA here is from genome assembly GCF_056393145.1 of Stenotrophomonas sp. Steno-Z4. NCBI lineage: Bacteria > Pseudomonadati > Pseudomonadota > Gammaproteobacteria > Lysobacterales > Lysobacteraceae > Stenotrophomonas > Stenotrophomonas sp. Steno-Z4. Next base: position 89,156 of record NZ_JBWJPC010000001.1, read on the forward strand.
GCCCATGGCCGCGTACTGGACTGGATCAACTGGCAGGACGCCGCCTGCCTCTACTCGCGCGATGCCGTTGCCTGGACCCTGGGTGATCCCTGCCTGCACATCCACGGTGGCATCAACCGCCTGACCGGCCTGCAGAGCGGGGTTGACCTGCACCCGATCATCGCCGCGCGCGGCCACGCCCGTTCCCGTGCCATCGATCCCACCCCGAACCTGTCCAACCAGGCGCTGTTCGCGCGCGATGCGCATCTGTGCCTGTACTGCGGCCAACAGTTCCACCGCCCGCAGCTGACCCGCGACCACGTCATGCCGCTGTCCAAGGGCGGCCTGGACGTGTGGGAAAACGTGGTCAGCGCCTGCTTCCACTGCAACTCGCGCAAGAGCGACCGCACCCCGCAGCAGGCCGGCATGCCCTTGCTGGCCGTGCCTTACCGGCCCAGCTGGATCGAACACATGATCCTCTCCAACCGCAACATCCTGGCCGACCAGATGGCCTTCCTGAAGGCGCAGCTGCCAAAACGCTCCAAGCTCGCCGCCTGAACCTGCGACACGTTGTCGCAGGAAACCCTCACCCTTTGCTCACCGGCGGAGCGGTTTGCTTGCCCCACCCCGGTTTGGGGGCGAAAATAGGCGCTTGAGAAGAAGCGCGATAAAAATGATCGATTCCGCACGCTATCCCCGCCTGTCGCGCATCCAGAACCCGGATGACCTGCGCAGGTTCGAAGAATCCGAACTGCCCGCCATCGCGGATGAACTGCGTGCCTACCTGATCGAATCGGTAGGCAAGAGTGGCGGCCATTTCGGCGCCGGCCTGGGCGTGATCGAACTCACGGTGGCCCTGCACTACCTGTACCAGACCCCGGTCGACCAGCTGGTGTGGGACGTGGGCCACCAGACCTACCCGCACAAGATCCTGACCGGCCGCCGCGACGAGATCCACACCGTCAAGCAGAAGGACGGCGTGGCGCCGTTCCCCAAGCGCGAGGAAAGCGAGTACGACACCTTCGGGGTCGGCCATTCCTCCACCTCCATCTCGGCCGCGCTGGGCATGGCGATCGCGCGCCAGCTTGAAGGCGACGACCGCAAGGTGGTGGCGGTGATCGGCGATGGCGCGATGACCGCCGGCATGGCCTATGAGGCACTCAACCATGCCGGTGGCATGGAGCAGGAACCGAACCTGCTGGTGATCCTCAACGACAACAACATGTCGATCTCCGAAGCCGTGGGCGGGCTGACCAAGATGCTCGGCCGGGCCACCGGCAGCCGCACGCTCAATGCGCTGCGCGAAGGCGGCAAGCGGATCCTGGGCGACAAGAAGAAATCCCCGTCGGCGCGCTTCGTCAAGCGCTGGGAAGAACACTGGAAGGGCATGTTCGTGCCGTCCACCTTCTTCGAGGAAATGGGCTTCCATTACACCGGCCCCATCGATGGCCACGACGTGCCCGCGCTGGTGGCCACGCTGAAGACGCTCAAGGGCCTGAAGGGCCTGAAGCTGCTGCACGTGATGACCACCAAGGGCAAGGGCTACGAGCGCGCCGAGGGTGACCAGATCGGTTACCACGCGGTGGGCCCGTTCGACCCGGACAAGGGCCTGATCGCCAAGGGCGGCGCCAAGAAGCCCACCTACACCGATGTGTTCAGCGACTGGCTGTGCGATGCCGCCGCCGCCGAACCGCGCCTGCTGGGCATCACCCCGGCCATGCGCGAAGGCTCTGGCCTGGTGCGTTTCAGCAAGGAATACCCGGAGCGCTACCACGACGTGGCCATTGCCGAGCAGCACGCAGTCACGCTGGCCGCGGGCATGGCCACCCAGGGCGCCAAGCCGGTGGTGGCGATCTACTCCACGTTCCTGCAGCGCGCCTACGATCAGCTCGTGCATGACGTGGCTGTTCAGAAGCTGGATGTGCTGTTCGCCATCGACCGCGCCGGCGTGGTTGGCCCGGACGGCGCCACCCATGCGGGCAACCTGGACCTGAGCTTCCTGCGCTGCGTGCCCCACATGGTGGTCATGGCCCCGGCCGACGAGGCCGAATGCAGGCAGATGCTCAGCACCGGGCTGCAGTACGACGGCCCGGCCGCCGTGCGCTACCCGCGTGGCAGCGGCACCGGCGTGGACGCCGGCAACGACCTGTCCACGCTGGAGATCGGCAAGGCCGACCTGCGCGTGCAGGGCAGCCGCATCGCGCTGCTGGCGTTTGGCAGCACCGTGCCGGCGGCCGAAGCGGTGGGCCGCGAGCTGGGCCTGAGCGTGGTCAACATGCGCTTCATCAAGCCGCTGGACCGTGCGCTGCTGCTGGAGCTGGCCAAGACCCATCAGGGCTTTGTGACCATCGAAGACAACGTGGTGGCCGGTGGCGCCGGGTCCGGCGTGGCCGAGCTGCTCAATGCAGAAGACGTGCTGCGCCCGTTCCTGCACCTGGGCCTGCCCGACAGCTTCCAGCACCATGCCAGCCGCGAAGACCTGCTGGCCGAAGCGGGGATTGATGCTGCGGGTATCCGTGCCGCCGTGTTGAAGCGTTGGCCGAATCTGGGCAGCCAGGCGCTGAGCGCCTGACCCCGAATCCCGCGCGGAAGCGTTACGCCCTTACCGGATTTCGAATTCCGCGCGGCAACCGCCGTTGACCCAGACGCCATCGCGGTTCCAGCCCCAGGTGCGGCCTTCCACGCAGGCACTGCGTGAGGTCTGGCGGATCAGCCGGGCCTCGCGGCGGATGTTGACGTTGCAACGGCGCATGCGGTTGTCGTTGGAATCGCAGCTGATCACCTGCCCGCGCCCACCATTGCCCCAGCCACCGCCGTTGTTGCCCCAGCCGTTGCCATTGCCATGCGAGGGCCGCCGGCCTTCGGCCACGAACTCCGCGCGGCACCCCCGGGTTACCCACACGCCGTTGCGTGCCTGGCCCCAGTTGTCGCCCTCGATGCACTGGGTTCCCGACAGCTGGCGCACCAGCCGCGCGCGGCCCTCGATCGGGCACTGCTGGGTGCGGCCCTTGATCGATTCGCAGCGCACCGGGCCATCGTTGTAGCCATCGTCACGGTAACGGTCGTACTGCTGCGCTTGGGCAGCAGCGCCTGCAGCCAGCAGCGCCGGCAGCAGCGCCCACACCCACTTGTGCGTTCCATTGGCCATCGCGTTGTTCCTCATGCCTGCCTCGATCCGTTTTGTGAATAGGCACAGGATCAGGCAAGCGAGGCCCTCCGCCTATAGGCCGAAGGTCGCTCATTTCAGGGTCGATTCAACTAGCCAACGCGCAGCTGACCGGTTCCGGCGGGCTCAGCCGTAGCGGACCACATCGACAAACGCGTCTTCCACTTCCACCCGCACGCCAACGCTGCGCCCGGTTTCCGCGTGTTGCTCACGGGCCAGGTTGTCGGCGAAATCGAAGGCCACCGCGCCTTCGGCGAAGGCGGCAGCTTCATTGCGGCTGGGGTCAAGAACGCACCAGCGGTGGTCAGCGTGCTTCACGGTAATGTTCATGGTGCACTCCGGGGGTTGTCCCTGACCCGCACCATACGGCTGAAGCCGATACCGAACTATCGGATTAGTCTGATATTGGTATCCGCCCTATACCCGGCACCGCACTTTCCCTATACCACCGGCAAGGTCATCACAAACCGTGCACCGCCGCTGGCCGCCTCTTCGGCCACGATGCTGCCGCCGTGGCGCAGCATGATCTCGCGCGCCAGGTACAGCCCCAGCCCGCTGCCGCTGCCACTGGGGCGCAGCCGGTGGAACGGTTCGAAGATCGATTGCCGGGCCTGCTCGGGCACGCCATCGCCCTCGTCACTCACCGACAGCACCCCGCCGGCCTGCAGCTCCACCACCACCAGGCCACGCCCGCCGCCATGGGCGATGGCGTTCTGCAGCAGCCCGCTGATCACCCGGTGCAGCGCATCGGGATCGCCCAGCACCCACACCGGCGCCTCCGGTGCCTCCACTGCGAATTCGTAGCCGGCATCGATCAGAAGTGGCGCCACATCGGCGGCGACCTCGCCGGTCAACGCGGCCAGGTCGATGCGCTGGTGCTGGCTCCGGTGGTGATCTAGCCGCTGCAGGTCCAGCAGCTGTTCGGCGATGTTGCTCAGCCGGCCCAGGTCGCGCTGCAGGCGCGAACGCACCTGCCCCGGCGGCAGGTCGGCAATGCGCGTGGCCAGGATCGCAATGGGCATGCGCAGCTCATGCGCCGCGCCCACCAGGAAGCGATCCTGCGCATCGTAGCTCTCGCCAATGCGCCGCACGGCTGCATTGAATGCATCCACCAGCGGTACGATCTCGCGCGGTACGGCGTGGGTATCCAGGCCGCGCCCGCGTTCGGTGATCTGGATCGCCGCGGCCTGCGCCGCCACCCGGTTCACCCCGCGCAGCGAGCGATGAATTGCCCACGGCGCCACCACCAGCGTGATCACGATCAGCGGCAGGGTGATCCAGCCGCCCAGGTAGCCGATCACCACCAGCATCTGCCGCCACAGGCCGCGATGCGGAATGCCGCCCAGCATCACGTGGATGCGGCCGCCATCGGGCTCGGTCACCCACACCCGCATCGCCAGCTCCACCCCGTGCGTGCGCGTGCGCACATCGGTGGGCTCCACGTGCTGCAGCTGCTGCACGAGTGGGCGGAACGCGGCCGGTACGTTGCCCTGCTCCAGCGTCCGGCCCTGCTCATCGGCGGCGGCAAACCAGAACGTGGCCGGGCGGTCAGGTACCGCCTCGTTGACCGCATCCCAATCCACGCGCAGCGCGTCGCCTTCCACATGGATCGCCTCGGCCACCGATTGGCTGGTTTTCCAGTCGATATACGCCGCGCCACGGTCGCCGTACATCAACACCATGCCGGTCAGGCCCACCGCCACCATGGTCATCTGGATCAGGCAGATCTTCCAGGCCAGGCTGAAGGACAGCGAGCCGGGTTTGAGGAATTTCATGCCGTTTCCTTGAGCAGGTAGCCAATGCCGCGCATCACGTGGATTTCCACCTGCGCATCGGCATCGGCCAGCGCGCGGCGCAGCTTGGAAACGTGTGCATCGAGCGCGTTGGACTGGATCTCATCATCGAAGCCATACACCGCTTCCTGCAGCGCCGCGCGCGCCACCGTGCGGCCCTGGCGCAGCGCAAGTGCTTCCAGCACCAGCAGCTGCCGGCGCGGCAGTGCCAGCAGCGCACCGGCCACGCTGGCCTGGCGTGCCACGAAATCAAACTGCAGCCGTCCCAGCGCCAGCACCGGCAGGGTGATCTGTGCCGGCCGCCGCGAAATCGCGCGGATCCGCGCCAGCAGCTCTTCCACCGCGAACGGTTTGGTCAGGTAATCGTCGGCGCCCACATCCAGCCCGACCACGCGGTCGGCCACCGAATCGCGCGCGGTGAGCATGATCACCGGCAGGTTGGGAACGTGGCTGCGTGCCACCCGCACGAAATTGGCGCCATCGCCATCGGGCAGTTGCCGGTCCAGCAGCAGCACCTGGTGTACGCCCGATTTCAGCGCTTCGGCGGCCTGCGCCATCGACACCACCAGGTCCACCACCATGCCATGCCGGCCCAGGCTGGCCTGGATGGCGCCTGCCAGTTCGGGGTCGTCTTCGAGCAGCAGGATTCGCATGGCAATACGGGCAACAGGGGTGATGGGCGCCGATGGTACCGCGCTGGCCGGCGCAACGTTCCCACAATGTCCGGGGGACATCATGGGCGTTTGATCGTCCCCCAGGAGCAGTACCCATGCAGATCGGTTCACGGAAGGCAGCAACGGCAGGCATCACCCTGCTGGGCCTGCTGGCCAGCGGCAGCGTGCTGGCCCAGGCCGCCCCCGGCGAAAGACCCCGCAGCAGCCTGGGATTGGCCGTGGTAGCGCAGAAATCTCCCTACGCCGGCTATGACACCGACGTGCTGCCCGTACCGGTCATCAATTACGAAGGCAGGAAGTTCCATTTCCGCGGCGGCAGCATCGGCTACACGCTGTTCGACAACGAGAAAACCGAAGTCTCGCTGCTGGCCCAGCCGCACGTGATGCGCTTCAAGCGCAAGGACACCGATGACCTGCAGCTGCGCCAGCTCGACAACCGCAACCTCTCGGCGATGGCCGGTGCCGCCGTGCGCCATACCGCACCGTGGGGCGTGCTGCAGGGCAACGTGCTGGCCGAAGTGAGCGGCCACGGCGGCGGCGTGGCGGCCGATGCCAAGTACGCCTACCCGATTCCAACCGGCAAGGTCGTGCTGATTCCCGGCGTGGGCGTGAACTATGCCAGCAGCGCGCTCAACGATTACTACTTCGGCATCAGTGCCGAGGAAGCGCAGCGCAGCGGCCTGGCCCGTTACAGGGCCGGCAGCGGCGTGGCGCCGTACATGGATGTCACCGCGCTGATGCCGCTGGGCGCGCACTGGACCGCCACCGCATCGCTGCGCCGCACCCTGCTTTCCAGCGCGGTGAAGGACAGCCCGATGACCCGGGGCGACCACATGGATACCGCGCTGCTGGCGCTCACTTACGGATTCTGACCATGCGCGAAGGGATCGTACGCCGTGTCGCCAACGTAGCGCTGCAGATCGAGCCGGACCGCACCCAGGTACTGCAATGGATCCTGCATGCCCCACTGGCCGCCCTGGGCGGCCACACCACCTTCGAACTGGCCTGCAACGGCCAGGGCGAACGGGTGATTGAACTGCTGCATGGGGTGCTCGCGCGGGCGGGCACCACGCCGCCGCAACTACCGCAGGCCCTCACATGAGCCGACCTTTCCCGATGCTGAGCACTGAAGACCCTGCAGATGCACCGGCGCTGGTTGCCGCGCTGGTCTCGTTCGACCAGGCCGTACAGGCGCTGATCGAACAGGATCCGGATCGCCATGGACGCTTTTCCCGCGCCTATGTCACCGCCATTTTCCGTGCGTGCCTGCTGCCGCCCGAACCGGGCGCCGGTGTGCCGCGCGGACGGCCGGATCCGGAAATCGCCCAGGCCCTGAAGCGGTGGATCCAGGAGCAGTTGCTGCGCCACCCCGGCGAAGGCGACGACCACCGCCTCACCGCCGCGCGGCGCGCCGCGCACGGCTTCTGGTTGCAGTCCATGGCCTGCCCGATCGACGATGACGGGCAGCCGCGTGCCGCCAGGTTGCTGGAAGGCCTGCTGGCGCTGACCCGCCCGGCGTAGTCCGCCCGGTGGGGCAGTTTGCGACTTGTTGCGTTGAAAACCGGCGTGGGCGGGATCACTGTCCGGTTTCCCTTCCAGCGCAGCGGACGCACTGCCCATGCGAGTTCCTTCCGATATCCCACCGCCCCTCCCACCGCGCATTGAATCGCCCACCCCGCTCGCCGAGGCGGTCTGCGCCGATGCGCCGGGCTGGCAGGAAGCGGCCGACGCGTTGGATGCGATGACGCCCTCGTCCGCGGACGACCACGACAGCGCGCACGACCATGAGCATGAAGAAGGCGGCAGGCGACAGGACCCGCAGTGGTTTGATCCGGAAGAGGAAGAGACCACCCCGCCGTTGGACCACGAGGTGGCACGCCGGCCGGAACTGAGCAATGGTTTCTGGGTGCTGCCCGATCCGCGCACGCTCCTGCCGCGCGTGCATGCACAGAGCCGCAGCCCATTGGTCGCCGAACCCTCACGCGTCCTGTCGGCGGACCTGCCCGGCCAGCGCCACATGCGGCAAGGCCTGGATGACAGCGATGACGATGCTCGCCGTGAGAAAGACGCAGGCCAGGATGACGGCCGCGCTACCGACTGACCGCCGCGACATCCTCACGGCGCGTTGCCGGCGCCTCGCTAGGCTGCAGCTGTTTCCCAACAGCAGGTGTGGCGATGCGTGGTGTGATGGCGGTGATGTTGCTGGCGCTGGCCGCGCCCGCGTGGGCGCAGCAGGACGATGCGGAAACACCGGCGTTCGACCGCCCGGGGTTGGGTTTCTCCGCCTCGGTGCTGCCGCGCGGCGGCGCCGCACTGGAACTGGGGCTGCCCAGCTACGAACGCGACCGCGATGACGACGGCACGCGCACCACGCAATACGGCACCGACCTGCTGCTGCGCGCGGGCCTGGGCGCCAACCTGGAACTGCAGGCGTTCGGGAGCCCCTGGAACCGCCTGCGCGAAGCCCCGCGCAATGCGCCCTCCACCACGACGCGTGGCGCAGGCGACAGCGGCCTGGCGCTGAAGCTCGCCCTTCCCCTCGATTCGGACACCCACGCTGTCGCACTGCTGGCCAGCACCAGCTTCGATACCGGCTCACGCGACTTCAGCGAAGGCGGCACCCAGTACAACCTCGGCGCGAGCTACGAATACACCTTCAACGACCAGTGGAGCGGCGCGCTGTATGCCAATGCCACGCGCGGCGCGGGCGAGGACGAGTTCACCTGGTCGCCCAGCCTCAGCCTGGCCATGAGCGACACCGTGAGCACCTACATCGAGGCCGGTTTCACCCACACCCACGGCGAATCCTCGACCTCGGTGGCCGGTGCAGGCGTGACGTGGATGGCGGCCCGACGCGTGCAGCTGGACGCGTCGTTCGACCTCGGTCTGGACAGCAACAGCCCCGATGTACAGGCGGGGCTGGGCGTTTCGTTCTATTTCGAGTGAACCAAAAAAGCCTGCGCATTACTGCGCAGGCTTCTTCGGCGGTGTTACACGTTACGACCCTGGGGTCAGGTCACTTTCTTGGCGACCGTCATGCCCAGCAGGAACAGGATGACGGCGATGATGATGCCGGCCCAGAACAGGAACTTGGCCACGCCAATGGCGGCGCCGCCGATGCCGGCAAAGCCGAGTGCGCCGGCGATGAGGCCGATGATGGCGAAGATGATGGCCCACTTGATCATGTTGTTCCTTTCCCCGGAATGCGGGTTGACTGACAGGACTCCACGCTAGCGATTGGCGCGTGCCGCAATAGTGAATGGGGCGCGTGAACGGCGTGAAATTGCTACCTCGCATGTGAAGACGTCCGCTACGTATTCAGCTGCACTTGTAGGAATTTTCCGACGAACGGTAAAGAGCTTTTCGGACCCTGCCATCGCAAGTTATTGATTTTTAAGCTCGCTCACGCAGCCTCTCATCACCGCACTGAATGTGTGACCGTTGCCTCAATTTCACCGGCTGGTCACAATGCTGACGTCCCACTACGTCATCAATGCCATGCGCGCATTCGTCACCAAGCAGCATCCCGCCCTGCTGAAGGTCTACTTCGTGGCCTGCTACGTCGTGCTGATTGAAGAAGTGATACGCGCCGTCGGCTGATTTCGCCGCGCCGTCATCACTGGCCCAGTGTGGGGCGATGGGCAGGCGCGTTGCCGCCACGCTTGCTTCCCTGCAGTTTTTCCAGCGCCTGCTGCAAGGCTGACATCCGGAACGGCTTCTGCAACCCGAACCGATGTTGGAACGCCAGCGGAAGGCTGGATCTGTCATAGCCGGTCAGGAACACGTACGGAATGCCGCGCGACTCCAGCGCCTCGGCGATCGGGAACGACTGCTTCCCGCCCAGATTGATGTCCAGCAGCGCCAGGTCAAAGGGCGTCTGCTCCACGATCCGCAGCGCGGCATCGACGGTGCCCACCGGACCCACCACTTCGTAGCCCAGCGTCTCCAGCCCGTCCTCGACGAGCATCGCGATGAGCGATTCGTCTTCGACTACCAGGACGCGCGGGCTCACAGGTGCACCTGGACCGCGTCATCGCCGTGCGGTATCGATACCCGATAACGCAGGCCTTCGGGCTCGAACGTGAGCTCCACATCACCGCCCAGATCATGCTTGAGGCCGCGCTCGAGCAACCGCGAGCCGAACCCGCGCTGCGCCGGCGGCTGCACCGGGGGGCCATCGCGCTCCTGCCACTCCAGTTCGATCACGTCCTCCCCATCGACCTGACGCTGCCCCCACTCCACCCGCACACGGCCATCGGGCCCGGACAGCGCACCGTGCTTGACCGCGTTGGTGCCCAGCTCATGCAGCGCCATGGCCAGCGCCAGGGCACGGCGGGGATCGAGCCGAACGGGTTCGCCCTGGATATCGAAGCGCTGCCCACCTTCGCCGTGCAGGTCGGCAGTGGCCTGGACCAGATCGTGGATATCGGCGCTGTGCCAGTTTTCCCGGGTCAGCACATCGTGCGCTCCGGCCAAGGCCAGCAGGCGCTCTTCGATCTTCTCGCCGGCATCGATGATGTTCTGCGCGTTGCGGAAGGTCTGGCGGGTGATGGACTGCACCATGGCCAGCGAGTTCTTGACCCGGTGGTTGAGCTCATTGATGAGCAGCTGCAGGTGCTGCTCGTGGCGCTTGCGCTCGGTCACATCGCGGGTACTGCCGGCAATGGCCTCCACTTCGCCATCGGGACCAATCACCGGGGTGAAGATGTAGTCATAGATGCGCACGCCCTCGGTGGCGTGCGGAAACGGCACATCACCGCGGATGGGCTGCCTGGTGGCGATCACCCGATCGATTTCAGCATCGTGCATGGCCGCATGCCAAGGCTCGTAGCCGATCTCCAGGCAGGTCTTGCCCATCGCCTCATCCCAGCTCATGCCCCACATGTTCAGCAGCGCCTTGTTGGCGTAGATGAAGCGGTGCTCCAGGTCAAAGACGTAGGACAGATCCGGGGTTGCCTGCAGTAGGGCTTCGTAGATCCGCCACTTGGCGCTGTTGTCTTCCTGTTCCTGCAGCACGGGATAGAGCCCTGTTCATTTAGGGGAAGCATAGGGGCGGCCGCGTGAAAGTGGGATCACGTTAGCGCTTTGTGAGCGAAGGCGGCAGACGCGCCCGGTAGAGCGGACTGTTAGTCCGCTAGCCCCTCACCAAGCACACATTCCATCGGCTGATAAACCAGCCCCAGATACTCCCCCACCTCCCCCGCGACCCGGAACCCCAACCGCTCATAAACCGGCACCGAGCTCAACGACGCCCGCACCGTAACAACCTCGCCCCGCGCGCACTCCAGCAGCGCCGCCATCAGCGCCCGCCCAGCCCCCTGCCTCTGCCACCCCGGCGCCACGAACAGCGTCGCCACGTGCTGGCCACCCATCAGCTCGGCCACCCCGACAACCCGCCCTGCGGTCTCGAAGACAAACATGTCGTTGTCGTCGGACATGCGGTCGGCGAATCCGTTCATCGACACGATGCCGGTAAAGGTCTCAATCCCCAGCGGCGACAGCGACGGCGCCACCGCCTCCATGAAGGACGCCATGCACACTGCACTGGCCTGCTCCAGATCTGTGGCCCTTAGTCGTCGCACTGCCATTGGGGTGTCCTCCATGGAAATCGGTTTGAAACTGACATCTGCATGGTAGCTGGCATCGCGCAGATCGGATCTAGCAACCCTTGGATGGGTACGCCTTTAACGAAAGAAATGCCGTTCACGACGTGCTGGCGCAAGCATTCCTTACCAGTGCACAATTCCGCAATCAGACTGTTGACAGCCTTCGAGCGGCACGCGCAGGATCGCCCCGTCGTCGAACATTCGACGACCGGGATTGGCGTCCCGAGCGAAGGCGCACCAGCGCCCATCGACCGATGCACGGCGCTTTTTTTGCGTCGCTGCATCGGTCGAGGGCGATTGCCTGCCACTTCTACGGCGGGCGGTGCGCGGGGGCCCCAGGGCCCACCGGACCTTTGCCCGGCACGCCAACCGCGTACCGTCCGCCACCCTAATTGGCGTTAGGGCGGCGGACCCCAAACTGCAAAGGAAACTAGTCATGAACTCTGACAACCTCGCAGCCCCGACCCGCGTCACCGTCCACCTCGCTCACTACTTCGGCGATATCTCCGACTCGCTGGAATGGAACAGTTCGGCATGGGTCGACCTCGAGAAACGCCTGGCCGCCACTACGCGACCGCTCGATTCGCTGACCATCGGCGAGATCATGCAGGCCCTCGCTGAGACCCGCTGCGGAAGCTCCCCTGCTGCGGGCAACTTCGTCAAACGCATGATCGGCCAGCACGACCCCTCTCGACATGATCTGTTCCGCGTCATACGCAAGCTGTTTCGCATCTACGATCTGAGGATCATCGAACTGCTTGAGCTGATCGATGTGCTGGAACGCTGCCCTGGCACGGTGGAGGACATGCCGATAAAGAACCTCCTCGCGCTGATCGCCATCGTGGACATCGACGAAGAACCACTCGCTCCTTTGCCGATGAAAGAGAACGACTCGCCGAGCACCCACTAGCGCATTCGACGCGATGTCCGGCACGCCAGAGCATGTATGACTGCATCGTACGCATGAGAAACGACAATCATCGTCGCTTCTTCTAGCGTCAGCGTGCTGATCTGTCCAATTGCCTATGCGGTCACGACTAGGCCTAGCTAGCTTAGCTAGGCTCCGGTCATCCGATCAGGAAGCACCCGGAACGCATTGTGGGGTTGCGAGTGCGGCAATCATGGAGCTGTGGTGAAGCATCCGGTATGGCACAAGGAAGTAAGACTCCAACACCCTACCAACGGTTCGGAAGTGTTCGGGATTCTTCCAGAAATGTTGGTTCACCGAGGGCCGCGTTTCCCGGCTGGTCCCGTCTACCTGAAGTACGGCGCGCACCGTGGCCCTAATCGTGGTTTCGGATTTGAACACCTGTGGAAAGCGCACTTTCACCACATCGGGGACCACGATGTCGCACTCCTTGCGGTGCGAAAGCACGTTGCGGAGTGCCTGGCGGGACCAGTCACGGTGTTCTACCAGATGGAACCGCGCTTGGAGACAGTGAGATTCAGGGTAGGCAATGTGATCCTTGAACACATCAGCCGACCGGAGAGCCACTACTCCGTTGTGTCAGGAGGCTACTGCCGCGATGGCAAAGGAATTCAAATCGGGCGCGTCAGTCCGCAACGAACGAAAAAGGCCCCGTGAGGGGCCTTGTTTCGTGTTGGACGGCAATGACGCAGCTATCTCCTTAGCAGGCCTCTCGTGTCACCACGGAGGGGGGTCGGAGCATCCCAGCCAAGCTGGGCAATCATTGCAATGCTACTTGTCGTTTAGTAGCCGGGCCCTCTGCGGATGTAGCCTTAAACATCGACCAAGCAATCACCGCCGGCTCTTTGCCCATCACCAACGTCGGGAACTCTACCTCCAATCAGGGTGGCGCGCAACGCAGGCGCACCGGATGTGTGACCCACCGCTAATGTTCATTAATACCTGCATTAAGTTGCCATGAGCAATTCTGGCCAGCGTCGTCGGCACGCGTGGGCGCCAAAAGCGGTTGCGATCTGGCGCGAGAAACCCGTTCCGTAGGGTCACTCTGTGGAGTTCAGTTCCGACTGGGCCGGATGTCGCTAAAAGCGTCGAGCGCACTTTTCATGCTGAACCCGCGGCTAGGCGCTTTGGCCAGTGCTTCGGCGATATCCTCTGCCCGCACGGCCATACTTCCCTGCTTCTTTCGGCCAACGGGTGCGTGCCTGATAGCGTCATCGGGGCACTCCTTCGGAATGATCGTAAGAGGGTCATTCTTCATGGAATTCCATCGCCCAAGAAATGTAATAGAAATTGATTTTCTAACAGCTTCTGAACGTTGACCAGAGCTGAAAGCGCATCTAAATCCAACTATAGATTGCCAGCCCGCTCGATATCGCCGTCAACGAACATCTCGTCGGTGGCGAGGCGGTCCTCAGGAGCCAGGTAACCATGCGTCGCGTCGACGGCACTGCGGCAGATCTCGATGACGCGTTCGCCCTCCTGGGGCCGCGAACGTTCAATCGTCAACTTGGTTTTCTCCCGCACAATGCAACACCGCACAAACAAAAAAGGGCCCGCACCAGAAGTGCGAACCCTTGATCGTGTCACCAACAATGGTCGGGACGGCCGGATTTGAACCGACGACCCTCTGCCCCCCAGGCAGATGCGCTACCAGGCTGCGCTACGCCCCGATGTTGCTGGTGTTGTCCCCGCCTCTCAGCGGGCCGACGAGTATAACCGGTTTGATCGAAAAATGGTTCAGCGACGCAGCAGCTGGAGCACTTCTTCCAGCTCCATCCGCGTCTGCTTGATGATCTGGTTGCTCAGCGCCGATTCGTCGCGCGCGCCTGCACCTTCCAGGCGCAGACGGGCACCGCCGATGGTGTAGCCCTGTTCGTAGAGCAGGCCGCGGATCTGGCGCACCATCAGCACGTCGTGGCGCTGGTAGTAGCGGCGGTTGCCACGGCGCTTGGCCGGTTCCAGGCTGGGAAATTCGGTTTCCCAGTAGCGCAGCACGTGCGGCTTTACATCGCACAGCTCGCTGACTTCACCAATGGTGAAGTAGCGCTTGGCCGGTATCGGCGGAAGTTCGCGGTTACTGCCCGGATCCAGCATATGCCTCTACCCTTTCCTTGAGCTTCTGGCCCGGACGGAAGGTGACCACCGTACGGGCGGAAATCGGAATTTCCTCGCCGGTCTTCGGGTTGCGGCCGGGGCGCTGGTTCTTGCGCCGCAGGTCGAAGTTGCCGAAGCCGGAAAGCTTCACCTGACGTCCCTGTTCCAACGCTTCACGCAGTACATCGAAGAACGCGTCGACAAATTCCTTGGCTTCGCGCTTGTTCAGACCCACTTCGTCGAACAGCTTTTCGGCCATCTCAGCCTTGGTCAATGCCATTGCCTGCTACCCCCCATGCTGCCCGCTCAACCGCGGATCCGGGCGTGGTGTTCACGCTCCATTGCGGCCACCGCCTCGGTGACCACCGCATCCACGTCGCGGTCCGTCAGAGTGCGCGACTTGTCCTGCAAAATCAAGCCCATAGCGAGACTCTTGAAGCCCGGCTCGACCCCCTGGCCGACGTAGCGGTCGAACAGGGTCACCTGGCGCAGCAGCGGGCCCACGGCCCGGCGCAGGGTGGCTTCCAGGTCGGTCCAGGCGGCCGCTTCGGGCACCAGGAAGGCCAGGTCGCGGCGTACCGAGGGGAAACGGGACAGCTCGGTGGCGCGCGGCAGGCTGCGGGCGGCCAGCGGGGCCAGGTCCAGCTCCAGGCCGAACACGTCCACGTCGATGTCCATGGCCTTGGCCAGGCGCGGATGGATCTGGCCGATCCAGCCGATGCTGGCGCCATCGCGCAGCACCTCGGCCGAGCGCGCCGGGTGACCGTACGGGCGGGTGGAGGGCACGAAGCTGAGTGCGGCGCCGGAAGCGGCCGCCAGCGATTCCAGGTCGCCCTTGAGGTCATGGAAATCGACCTTGCGGGTGGCCAGGCCCCACTGCTGCGGGGTGGCATCGCCACACACGGCCACGGCCACGCGCTGGGTTTCCAGCGGGGCGGCGCCCTGCCCGGCCTGCGGGTGGAACACGCGGCCCAGTTCGAACAGGCGCACGGTGCCCTGCTGGCGCGCGGCATTGCGGCCCAGGGTGGCCACCAGGCCCGGCAGCAGCGCCGGGCGCATCACCGCCAGCTCGGCCGACAGCGGGTTGGCCAGGGCCACCACGTTGTCCTGCAGCTGCCACTGGGCCAGCAGGCCGGCGTCGACGAAGGCGTAGTTGATGGTTTCCTGCAGGTCGCGGGCCACCAGCTGGCGGCGCGTGCTCAGGTCGTCCAGGCGGGTTTCGCTGGGCATGGCGATCCGTGCGGCACCGCCCGGCAGGGTGGTGGGAATGCGCTCGTAGCCGTGGATGCGGGCCAGCTCTTCAATGAGGTCTTCTTCGATGGCGATGTCGAAGCGGCGGCTGGGCGCGGTGACCTGCCAGCCATCGGCGGCAGCGGCCACGTCCATGCCCAGCGCGCGCAGGATGCGCTCGACGTCGGCATCGGCAATCTGGATGCCCAGCACGCGGGCGATGCGCGCACGGCGCAGGCCGATGGTCGCGGTGGCGGGCAGGTCGCTTTCGCGCACGGCTTCGGTCACCGGGGCCGGGGTGCCGCCGGCCAGGTCCAGCACCAGGCGGGTGGCGTATTCAATTGCGGTGCGCGGCAGCGCCGGGTCCACGCCACGCTCGAAGCGGTGGCCGGCGTCGGTGTGCAGGCCCAGCTTGCGGCCACGGCCCATGATGGCGGCCGGCGCGAAGTGCGCGGCCTCCAGGAACACGGCGGTGGTGTCGTCGGTGACGCGGGTATCATGGCCGCCCATGATGCCGGCCAGGCCCACCGGGCGGTCGGCATCGGTGATCACCAGGAAGCCGTCATCCAGCGCGGCGTCGCGGCCATCCAGCAGCTTCAGGGTTTCGCCGGCGCGCGAACGGCGCACGGCGATGCTGCCCTGCAGGCTGCCCAGGTCGTAGGCATGCATCGGCTGACCCAGTTCCAGCATCACGTACTGGGTGATGTCGACCAGCAGCGACACCGGGCGCACGCCGCTGCGGCGCAGGCGCTCGGCCATCCACAGCGGGGTGGCGGCGCGCGGGTTCACGCCTTCGATCACACGGCCCAGGTAACGCGGCGCTTCGGCGCCGGCGTCGAGGGCGATGGTCAGTTCGCGGTTGCCCACGGCGGCGATCGGCGCGGGATTGAACGGCACCACTTCACTGGCGCACGCGGCGGCCACGTCGAAGGCGATGCCGCGCACGCTGAAGCAGTCGGCGCGGTTGGGGGTGAGCTTGATCTCGATGCTGGCGTCGGGCAGCCCCAGGTACTCCACCAGCGATTGGCCCACCGGGGCGTCATCGGGCAGCTCGAACAGGCCCGAGGCGTCGCTGTCCAGGCCCAGTTCCTTGGCCGAGCACAGCATGCCGTTGGAATCCACGCCGCGCAGCTTGGCCGCCTTGATGTTGAAGTCGCCGATCTTCGCGCCGATCATCGCCAGCGGCGCGACCAGGCCCGGGCGCGCGTTGGGCGCGCCGCACACGATCTGCAGCTGCTCGCCCTGCCCGGCATCGACCTGGCAGATCTGCAGGCGATCGGCTTCGGGGTGGCGCTCGGCGGTGACGATGCGCGCCACGACCACGTGGTCCAGGCTGGCGCCGAGGTCGGTGACCTCTTCAACTTCCAGACCGATGGCGGTCAGCACCGCGCTCAGCTCGTCGCGCGAGGCGGTGGTGGGAACGTGGCTGCGCAGCCAGTTTTCAGAGAATTTCATGGTGTCACCCTGGTGGGCCCGGCGCATGCGCCTGGGCCGTGATGAATGTCGTTCGGCGTTACGCGAATTGCTTGAGGAACCGCACGTCGTTCTCGAAGAACGCGCGCAGGTCGTTCACGCCGTAACGCAGCATGGCAAAGCGCTCCACGCCCAGGCCGAAGGCGAAGCCGGTGTAGCGCTCCGGGTCGATGCCGACGTTGCGCAGCACGTTGGGGTGGACCATGCCGCAGCCGAGCACTTCCAGCCAGCGGGTGCTGCCGTCGGGCTGCTGCCAGGCGATATCCACTTCCGCGCCCGGTTCCACGAACGGGAAGTAGCTGGGGCGGAAACGCATCTCGAAATCGCGTTCGAAGAACGCACGCACGAACTCGGACAGGGTGCCCTTGAGGTCGGCGAAGGTCGAATGCTCGTCCACCAGCAGGCCTTCCACCTGATGGAACATCGGCGAATGGGTCTGGTCGCTGTCGCTGCGGTACACCTTGCCGGCCGCGATCATGCGCAGCGGCGGCGCGTGGTCGCCCATGTAGCGCACCTGCACACCGGAGGTATGCGTGCGCAGCAGGCGGCCATCGCCGAAGTAGAAGGTGTCGTGCATGGCCCGCGCCGGGTGGTGCGGCGGGAAGTTCAGGGCTTCGAAGTTGTGCCAGTCGTCTTCGATTTCCGGGCCTTCGGAAAGCTCGTAGCCGAGGCGGCCGAAGATTTCGGTGATGCGCTCCAGGGTACGGGTCACCGGATGCAGGCCACCGCGTTCAGCGCGGCGCCCCGGCAGGGTGATGTCGATCGCTTCGGCGGCCAGGCGCGCGTCGAGCGCGGCGTTCTCCAGCACGGCCTTGCGTTCGCCCAGCGCGCGGGTCAGCGCGTCACGGGCCTGGTTGATGGCTTCGCCGGCGGCCTTGCGCTCGTCGGCCGGCAGTGCACCCAGCTGCTTGAGCTGTGCGGTGATGCTGCCGCTCTTGCCCAGCAGCGCCACGCGCAGGGCTTCCAGCGCATCGGGGCTCTGGGCGGCGGCCACGTCGGCCAGCGCCTGGGTGGTCAGGGATTGGATGTCACTCATGGATAGCCTGGACCTCGCGTCGGTATGCCTTCGCGATGCGCGCCGGGCCGACCCCCGTCGCCACCGCTGTCGGGACGGCACCCGGTTGGGCTGCCGCCGCCACAAAAAAGAATGGGGAAGGACTTGCGCCCTTCCCCATGCATTGCCTTACCCGCAGCCGTTGCGTTTGCACGGCAACGGCGGGGAGAGGACTTATGCCGCCAGCGCGCCCTTGGCCTTTTCGGCCAGTGCTGCAAAACCAGCTGCGTCGTGCACGGCGATATCGGCCAGGACCTTACGGTCCAGGGTGATACCTGCCTTGAGCAGGCCGTTCATGAAACGGCTGTAGCTCAGACCATTGATGCGGGCAGCCGCGTTGATGCGGGTGATCCACAGCGAACGGAAATTACGCTTCTTCTGCTTACGACCGATGTAGGCGTACTGCTGGGCCTTGATGACGGCCTGCTTGGCAACGCGGAACACCTTGCGGCGGGCGTTGTAGTAGCCCTTGGCCAGGGTCAGAATTTTCTTGTGGCGGCGACGCGCCTGTACGCCACGCTTTACTCGTGCCATGGGTCAGTCCTCAGAGGTAGGGAAGCATACGGTTCAAACGGCCTGCGTCTTCTGCACGAACATGGTTCGTCTGACGCAGATTGCGCTTCCGCTTGGTCGACTTCTTCGTGAGGATGTGGCTACGGTTGGCGTGGCCAGCCTTGAACTTACCGGAGGCGGTCTTGCGGAAACGCTTGGCCGCCGCCCGGTTGGTCTTGATCTTGGGCATTGCAATGTCCTTGATGATGTTTTGTCACTGACCAGGGCGGTGGCACTGCCACACTTTCCGTCCGTGCCCTTGCCTGCTTGTAAGCCCGGGATCCCCGTTGGGAACCAGGCCGGTCCTGTTGCCGTTGAAAAGCTTGAAACCGTTCAAAACAGCAGCCCCGCGAAAAAACGGGGTCGCCCATTATGCATGGGTTGGGGAACGGGTGCAAGCTGTTGATCAGGTGGGGTTTACCGGGTTTTGGGCCCGGAACCTGAACGAAACGGACGGTATTGCCGTCACAGCGACTGCGTGTCGCCGGCTGGGTCTCGCCGGCTCGGTGTCGCCCGACTGGGTGTCGCCGGCTCGGTCTCGCCGGCTGGGTAGAGCCGACTGTTAGTCGGCTGCCCTTGGCGGGATGGCGGGAAAGCAGCCGACTAACAGTCGGCTCTACCCCGTCGTACCCCGTAGTACCCCGTCGTACCCCGTAGTACCCCGTCGTACCGCCGTCGCCACCCCGCCGTCGCCCGCCCAGGAGCCGACGAACCGGGGGTTCCGCGCGGCCACGTTCGACGTGGCGCGCGTCGCGCCAGAGCGCGGTTACTTCTTCTTCGGCGCGATCATCATGACCATCTGCCGGCCTTCCAGGCGCGGGCGGGACTCGATCACGATGTCCTCGCCCAGATCGGCTTCGATCCGGTTGGCCATTTCGCGACCCAGTTCCTGATGGCTCATTTCACGACCACGGAAGCGGATGTTCACCTTGATCTTGTCACCCTCTTCCAGGAAACCGCGCATCTTGCGCAGCTTGATCTGGTAGTCGCCTTCATCGGTGACCGGGCGGAACTTCACTTCCTTGATCTCGACCTGCTTGGTCTTCTTCTTGGCCTCGTTGGCCTTCTTCTGCGCTTCGAACTTGAACTTGCCGAAGTCCATGATCTTGCACACCGGCGGATCAGCCTGCGGCTGAATCTCGACCAGGTCCAGACCTTCGTCTTCGGCCATCGACAGCGCTTCGTCACGCGTCAACACGCCAATCATTTCACCGTCACTGCCGATCACGCGTACGCGCGGCACCCGGATTTCCTGATTCTTGCGGTTCTGTTTGTTGTCAGGGGTACTGATATTGCAATCTCCCAGAGGAATCAAACCGGCCCTCGCGGATCATCCGCAGGGCCGGGACTTTCTTACACAGACTGTTCTGCCTGCAACCGCTCGACGAACGCCTGGACGGACATGCTGCCCAGATCCTCGCCCGAGCGCGTACGCACGGCTACGGCGCCATTTTCCTTCTCACGGTCGCCCACCACCAGCAGGTACGGGACCCGCTGCAGCGTATGCTCGCGAATCTTATAACCGATCTTCTCATTGCGCAAATCCGACGTTACCCGGAAGCCTTGATCTGCAAGGGTTTTCGTTACTTCCTGCACGTATTCAGCCTGGGCGTCGGTGATATTGGCCACCACCGCCTGGGTCGGGGCCAGCCAAGCCGGGAACTGGCCGGCATGGTGTTCGATCAGGATGCCGATGAAGCGCTCCATCGAGCCCACGATGGCCCGGTGCAGCATGACCGGGTGCTTCTTCTGGCTGTTTTCGTCCACGTACTCGGCGCCGAGGCGGCCGGGCATCATGAAATCGACCTGCATGGTGCCCAGCTGCCAGGTGCGGCCGATGGCGTCCTTGAGGTGGTATTCGATCTTCGGGCCGTAGAAGGCGCCCTCACCCGGCAGCTCCTGCCATTCCACGCCACAGCTGGACAGCGCCGAACGCAGCGCGGCTTCGGCCTTGTCCCAGGTGGCATCGTCGCCCAGGCGCGATTCGGGGCGCAGGGCGATCTTGATCTGGATCTCCTCGAAGCCGAAGTGCTGGTACACCGCCAGCGCCTGCTGGTGGAAGGCGGTCACTTCCGCTTCGATCTGCGATTCGGTGCAGAACACGTGGCCGTCGTCCTGGGTGAAACCACGCACGCGCAGGATGCCGTGCAGCGCGCCGGAGGGCTCGTTGCGGTGGCACGAACCGAACTCACCGTAGCGGATCGGCAGGTCGCGGTAGCTGTGCAGGCCCTGGTTGAATACCTGCACGTGGCCCGGGCAGTTCATCGGCTTGACGGCGTAGGTGCGCTTCTCCGATTCGGTGAAGAACATGTTGTCCTGGTAGTTGTCCCAATGGCCGGACTTCTTCCACAGGCTCACGTCCAGGATCTGCGGGCAGCGCACTTCGCCGTAGCCGCTCTTCTGGTAGACCTTGCGCATGTACTGTTCCACCACCTGCCACAGGGCCCAGCCCTTGGGGTGCCAGAACACCAGGCCCGGGGCCTCTTCCTGCAGGTGGAACAGGTCCTGCTGCTTGCCGATGCGGCGGTGGTCGCGCATTTCGGCTTCTTCGATGCGCTTGATGTAGGCCTCAAGCTGCTTCTTGTCGGCCCAGGCGGTGCCGTAGATGCGCTGCAGCTGCTCGTTCTGCGCATCGCCACGCCAGTAGGCGCCGGAAATGCGGGTCAGCTTGAAGGCCTTCAGGAAGCGCGTATTGGGCACGTGCGGGCCGCGGCACATGTCCACGTATTCCTGGTGGTAGTACATGCCCATGGCCTGGATGTCCGGCGACATGTCTTCGATCAGGCGCAGCTTGTAGTCCTCGCCACGGGCCTTGAAGATTTCGATCACTTCCGCGCGCGGGGTCATCTTCTTGACCACGTCGTAGTCCTGCGCGATCAGCTCGCCCATGCGCTTTTCGATGGCGGCCATGTCGTCCGGGGTGAACGGGCGCTCGGAGTGGATGTCGTAATAGAAGCCTTCGGCGATCACCGGGCCGATCACCATCTTGGCGTCCGGGTACAGCTGCTTGACCGCATGGCCAACCAGGTGCGCGGCCGAGTGGCGGATGATCTCCATGCCTTCCTCGTCCTTGGCGGTGATGATGCGCAGGCTCGCGTCGTGGTCGATGACGTCACTGGCATCGACCAGCCTGCCGTCCACCGAACCGGCGATGGTGGCCTTGGCCAGGCCGGCGCCGATCGACTGGGCGACGTCCATGACACTGACGGGGTTTTCGAACTCACGGCGGCTGCCGTCGGGAAGCGTGATCGCAATCATGGCTGGGGCTTTGTGCTGGTGGGCCTGCGGCGCAGGCCAGGTAAACGGGGTCGAGGGTGTCCGGGGCGCGCGGCCGGATAAAAGAAAAGCGCCATGAAGGCGCCTGGGCAAGGGGCCGTCATGACGTTCAGCGCTGGGCGGTGGTAGTGCTCATGTCGCACGCTGGACCGGCGCTGGGCGCGGGTCACCTTGTTGCCTCGAGGTGGATGCCTCGATCTTAAACCAAACGGCCGGGGAAGCCCAATCCCGGCGGCATTCGCCCGGTGGCCAGCACTACTGAACAGGCCGCTGTGGCGATTGAAAACGGCAATGATTACCATGCGCAGGTTGCCGCACCGCCCGGCCCGTCTTCGTTTCCAAGGATTTCCATGCCCTGCGCCGCCCCTTCGGCCCGCACGCCCCTGCCCCGCGCGGCGCGCCCATGCTGAGCGCCGATGCCCTGGCCCTGCTGTATTGCGCGCTGGCCGGCGCCGCCTCGGCCTTTTCGGCGCTGGCCTTCTATGCTGCCTCCCCGCACTGCCGCTGGCCCCGCCTGCGCCGCGCGGGGCGGCTGGGCCGCCAGCTCGGGCTGGTGGCGGCGGCCACCTCGCTGTGGCTGTGGATGGGCCAGTTGGGCTTTGCCACCGGCTTCTGCGTGACCCTCGGCGGCTGGATGCTCACGGCGATGGTGTTGCCCTATGTTGCTGCCTGGACGCGGCCGGATGCGGAGGCGCGGCGCTGATGTGGGCACGTGCACTGGCCGGCCTGCTGGCGGGCTTCTTCGTGGCTGCGGCCGTCACCGGGTTGATCACCTGGCTGCCGCCGGGTCCGTGGCAGTCGGTGATCGTGCCCGGCATGATCGCCTTCATTCCATTGTGGATGCTGGCCGCGCTGTGGGCCTTCGCGTTCCGCACCGGGCCGCGCGCGTGGGGGTGGCTGAGTGCCAGCGCCGCGTTCGGCTTCGGCCTGCTGTGGCTGCTGCGCCACTTCCATTGGGTGCAGTGAGGCCTATTCGATGAAATTCAGTTCGCTCACCCTGCGCACCTTCACCACCGTGCACACCTGGGTTGGCCTGGTGGCCGGCTTTGCGCTGTTCGTGGCGTTCTATGCCGGCGCCATCACCGTGTTCCACCATGACCTGCCGCTGTGGCAGTCGCCGCAGGGCATGGACCAGCCGGCGCAGACCCTGGACGATGCACAGCGGCTGCTCGATGGCGTGCTGGCCAAACACCCGGATGCGCGAAAGCACGTGGGCATGACCTTCCCCGGCGCGGAAACGCCACAGTCCATCGCGTACTGGCAGGATGCCAAGGGCACCTGGCTGTTTGCCTGGGCCGACCACGTGGATGGCAGCCCCACCCCGCCACAGGCCGGCCTGGCCGAGCTGGTCAACGAACTGCACTACACGCTGGGCCTGCCGGTGGCCGGCATCTACCTGATGGGCGTGGTCAGCCTGCTGTACGGGTTGGCGCTGCTGTCCGGGCTGGTGATCCACCTGCCCAAGCTGGTGGGCGACCTCTTCGCGCTGCGTCCGGGCCGCAACTTCAAGCAGATGTGGCAGGACGCGCACAACGTGATCGGCGTGCTCAGCCTGCCCTTCCACCTGCTGTTCGCGGTCACCGGTGCGCTGCTGTGCCTGATGTTCCTGCAGATGGCCGCGCTGAACCCGCTGATCTACGACGGCAAGCTGCTGGCGGCGCTGCCGGGGGCGACCGATACCGCGCCGATCCGCGCGCCCGCCAACGAGCCGGTGCGCGCCGGCAGCCTGGCGATGCTGCATGCGCGGGCGATCGCGGTGGCCAATGACAAGGGCCAGGCGGTGTTCGAACCGGCCTACCTGAAGCTGGCCAATGCCGGTGACCGCAACGCCGTGATGGAGATCACCGGCGATGGCGGCGTGTCGCTGGGCCCGCTGGGCGCGGTGGCGATGGATGCCAATACCGGCGATGTGCTGCACACCCAGCTGCCGGGGCATCGCGATGCCAACCACGCCACGTTGGCGGCGGCCTATGCGCTGCACTTCGGCGAATTCGGCAACGGGCTGGTGCCGTGGCTGTACTTCGTACTCGGCCTGGGCGGGGCGTTCCTGTTCTATTCGGGCAACCTGCTGTGGATCGAGTCGCGCCGCAAGCGCCGCCAGGCCACCCAGGGACGCGCGCAGGTGAACATGGCGCGGGCCACGGTAGGCGTGTGCATCGGGCTGTGCGTGGCGGTGTCGGCGGCGTTCGTGAGCGTGCAGCTGCTGGAGCACCTGGCCCCGGCCCATGCGGATGCGGGCATGCGCTGGACCTGCTTCCTGGTCTGGGGCGGCTGCGCCCTGTGGGCAGCGCTGCGCGCGCCGTCCAGGGCGGCGGTGGAGCTGCTGTGGGCGGCGGCGGCGGTGACCGCGCTGATCCCGGTGGTGCACGGTGCGATGAGCGGGCTGTGGCTGTGGACCAGCGCCGCGCGCGGCTACTGGCCGCTGTTCTGGGTGGACGGCGTGGCGCTGGCGATGGCGCTGGGCTTTGCCGCCATGGCGCGCGCAACGCAGCGCCGGGCGGTAAACGGCGACCCCAACAGCGTATGGGCGCACACGCGGGCGTAACGGACAAAGCGCGTGGCCCGCTTTGCATCGCCAGATGCAGGCTGGGTGCCGCTTTCAGAATTCTTCAGGCGTTCTTCCAGCACTTCAGACGCGGTGCTGGCGTAGTGGCACCTCACTTCCGAGGAGCGCCACCATGCCCCACCCCGCCCGTCGTTTCGCCGCACTGGTCCTGTCCATCACCGCTTGCCTGCCCATCGCGGCTCAGGCCGCCTCGCCGCGCCTCGACCCTGCCCCGCTCGCCGCGCTGGAGGCAGCCGTTGCCAGCGACGAGATCAAACAGGTCACCAGCGTGTTGTTGCTGGTGGATGGCACGGTGGCCTACGAACACTATTTCAACGGCGCCGATGCCGAAACGCTCAACGACGTACGCTCGGCCAGCAAAAGCGTGACCTCGCTGCTGGTGGGGGCGGCCATCGGCGACGGGCACCTGCCGGGCGTGCAGGCGCGTGTCTACGACTACTTCCCGGAGTTCACCGCGCAGCACCCGGTCGACCCCCGCCTGCGCGGCACCACGGTCGAAGACCTGCTCACCATGAGCAGCCTGTGGGAATGCGATGACCAGAATCAATTTTCCGCCGGCAACGAAGAGCGCATGTACGTGACCGAGCGCTGGCTGGACTTCGCGCTGGCGCTGCCGGTCAAGGGCTTCGCGCCCTGGATGAGCCGGCCGGAGGACAGCCCGCACGGCCGCGCGCACGCCTACTGCACCGCCGATTCGTTCGTACTGGGCGCGGTGCTGGAACGGGCCACGAAACTGCCGCTGGCCGACTACGCCGCGCAGGCGCTCGAACGCCCGCTGGGCATTACCCGCAGTCACTGGAACCGTTCCCCCGAAGGCATCGGCATGGGCGGCGGCGGCACTCGCTACCGCACCCGTGATCTGGCCCGGCTGGGCGAGCTGGTGCTGGCCGGGGGACGCTGGCAGGGCAAACAGCTGGTGCCTGCCGACTACATCGCGGCAATGATCCGCCCGCAGGCGCAGACCGACGACGGCAGCGACTACGGCTACCAGTGGTGGGGCCTGAAGCTGCCGGTGGACGGGAAGGAAACCACGGTGTGGGCGATGTCGGGCAACGGCGGCAACTATGTGTTCGTGATGCCGGAGAAGAAGCTGGTCGCGGTGGTGACCAGCAAGGCCTACAACCGCAGCTACGCCCATGCCCAGTCGCGCCGCGTGCTTACCGGGTTCCTGCTGCCGGCGTTGCGCTGAGGCCCTTCAGGTCATCGGGGCGCCAGGACGCTGCCAGTACCTGCGCCCGCTGCGCGGCCACGTCCGCTTCGATCCGGGCCAGCAGGCGCTCCCATCCGGGCGCCTGCCGAAGCGGGGCGAACAGCGGGGTGACCCGCAGCCACGCGGCGTCGCGGAAGCCGGCATCCACGGCGCGGTGCAGGTCGGCGATGGCCGCGCCTGCATCACCCTGCGCCTGGTGCAGCAGGGCACGTTCCACGGCCGCGTCCGACCAGCCGTCGTCAGCCTGCGCGGTCACCTCGCGCAGGCGCGCGGCAATCCATTCCGGGGACGGCGTGCCACTGCCCTGCTGCAGGCCGGCCAGGGTCGTTCCCAACGACTGCAGCGGGCGCAGCAGGCGTGCCTGCTCGAAGGCCTCTGCCGCACCTTGCCGGTCGCCACCCATCAACAGCAGTTCGCCGTGCAGGCGCAGCAGCTGTGGATGCGGGGTGCCGCGCGCGAGCGCCTGGTCCAGCGCCTGCCGCGCCTTGTCCTGCTCGCCCATGTTCATCAGCGCACGCGGCCATGCAATGTTGCTGAAGACATTGTCCGGGTACAGCTGGAAGTTGCGCGCATGGCGGCGTGCGGCGGCGTCGGTGAAGCCAAGCAGTTCCAGTTCGCGGGCGACCTGCACGTCGCGGAAGCGGATCCGCTCGGGCGCGCGCAGGCTGAGGTTGGCATTGAGCGCCTGCGCCAGGTGGCCCTGCTCCTGCTGCAGGTAGGCCAGCGAGGCGCGGGTGCGCTCATCGTCGGGATCGCGCAGCAGCGCCTGCTCGTAATCGGCAATCGCCTGCGGCATCGCGCCAAGGCAATCATGGGCGTACCCGCGCAGCGCATGCGCGGCGGCGTCGTCAGGGGCCGCCTGCAACACCTGCCCGGCCAGCTGCAGTGCCTCCTGCGCGTTCCCCGGCCTGCCGTTGAACAGGCAGGCATCGGCGGCCAATGCTCGCGCCAGGCCACGCCGTGCGGCGCTGGAATCGGGGTCGATCTGCAGCGCTTGGCGGTACAGGGTGATCGCACGCTCGTTGTTGCTGGCCTGGCCGATGCCGGCGTAATACGCGGCGCGTTGCAGCACCGGATCTGCGGGTGAGTGCGCCGCGTTGTCCGGCCGCTGGACGATGACGGCGATGATGCCGCCGGCAGCAGCCACGCCCGCCGCCAGCCAAGCCCATCGCGCGTGCAGCCTCCGTTGCGGCCCCTCCGGCGCCGCCGCAGGTGCGGCAGTTGCGGCGGTCACCGCAGCCGCCGCGGATGGCTCTACCGGCGCTGGTGGCGCCATCGGTGCGCACGCCTGGGGCGGCGCGCATAACTGGTAGCCCCGGCCGCGTACCGAGCGCACATAGCGCGGCCGGCGGCTGTCATCGCCCAAGGCCTGGCGCAGCAGCTTCACCCGCTGGCTGATCGCATCTTCACCCACCACGGCCGGCGCCCAGACCTCCCGCGCCAGCGTATCGAAGTCGACCAAATCGGTGCCGTGCTCCAACAGACAGTCCAGCAACCGCCAGCTCAGCCCGCTGACCGGCAGCACCGCATCACCGCGCCGCACCTGCTGCAAGGCGCGGTCGATGTGCAGGTCCAGCAGCTGAACGCTCGTCATGCCGGCAAGCATAGTGCAGGCTCGGCCCGGACGTTACACCCGATCACCGGGGAGCAATCCAGCGGTAGGGTCGGTTCCCGAACGACCGCCGATAGGGATGATCGGCAGGGCGACGAATGACCAACGAACGGAGAAATCCGGAAACGCGCGACTCCGTTTGACGGTCATGCGTCAATCGAGCAATCTCCGCTATCGGCAGTCGTTTGGGAACCGACCCTACCTGCTATCCCCCATCGGCATGCTTTCAGCGTGTAGCCGGCTTCACTTGAACGGTGCAGCCATGGCCTTCAACAGGCTGGCCTGGTCGTCATCGCCGGTCAGTTCCCAGGTGAACACGCCGCGCAGCTTCTGGTCCCTGGCGTAGTCCGCGCGCAGGCGAATCGAGTCCGTGTCTTCGTAGCTGATGAACACCTTGTCGGCGGCGTTGTACAGCCACGGCGTCTGCGCCACCGGGTGCCAGTGCCGCTGCCAGCCGGGCTTGTCGAGGAGTTCCTGCTTGATGCGGCGCCAGTCACCGGCATCGAACGGGGCGCTGTAGGGCTGGTACAGGCCATCGGCAGATTCGGTGGTCACCTTGAAGCCGCGCCCGTAGAACGGCACGCCCAGCACCAGCTTGTCGTTGGGCACGCCATGCTGGCGGTAATACTCCACCGCGCCTTCCACGCTGTTCCAGCGGCGCTGCTCCGGTGCGAGCGGGTCCTGCGGCACTTCGCGCAGCGGCGCGTTGAAGGTGGACACCTTGGAGAAGCCCGTGCCCATGTCGTAGCTCATCAGGTTGATGAAATCGAGCGCCTGGCCCAGTTCCTTCAACTCGTAACTGAGCGCCGGGTCGTAAGGACCGTCGGTCTGCACGCGGCCGGCCGGCAGTGCGGCGGTCAGCAGCCGATGCGGACCTTTGCCGTCGTCCAGCGCATCGAGCTGGCGGCGGAACTCCTGCACCAGCAGGGTCATGTTGTGGCGGTCTTCAGGACGGTCGGTGATCTCCAGCGGGCCACCGGAGACCGGGAATTCCCAGTCAATATCCACGCCGTCGAAACTGCCGCGATGCTGCTCGAAGAACATCGCCACGCACGATCGCACGAAACGGTCGCGGCTCTGTGCCGTAAGCGCTGCATCGGAGAAGCCGCCGGCGTTCCAGCCGCCGATGGAGATCATGGTGTGCAGCTGCGGGTGTTCGCGCTTGAGCGCGGCCAGCGCCTTGAAGTGCGCTGCAGCGCCGTCGTCCACCACGCACTTGCCGTCGTCGATGCGCGCAAACGCGTAGAACAGATGGGTCAGCGTATCGGCGGGAATGGACGCCACTGGATAGCGCTCGGCCGAACCGCCCGGATAGTAGGCCCCAATCACCGCATTCGAAGCCGGTGCGGCGTGGCTCGCGATGGGCAGCGCGAGCGCGATGGCGGCGCCCAGCAGGGAAGTAGACAGAGGGGACATGGCGACTCCGTGGATCACGATGGGCCAACGTTATCAAGGCGCGCACGGTCTTGGTTGGATGTCCTGCGAATCTGTCCGGCGGACA
This sequence comes from Stenotrophomonas sp. Steno-Z4, assembly GCF_056393145.1. NCBI lineage: Bacteria > Pseudomonadati > Pseudomonadota > Gammaproteobacteria > Lysobacterales > Lysobacteraceae > Stenotrophomonas > Stenotrophomonas sp. Steno-Z4. Next base: position 117,870 of record NZ_JBWJPC010000001.1, read on the forward strand.
TCTTCTGGCGCCGCTAATGGGAAACGTATTGACTTGCGACAGGCAAAAAAAACGGGCCCGAAGGCCCGTTTTTTTTCAGGGGGTGACGACCAACGGTCGTCACCTACCTTGGTGTTGCGGTCGATTATTCGGCCGAGGCGCCTTCGCCTTCCTCGACGGCCTTCATCGACAGGCGGATACGGCCCTGCTTGTCGACTTCCAGCACCTTGACCTTGACCACGTCGCCTTCCTTCAGCTTGTCGCCGACCTTCTCGACGCGCTCGCTGGAGATCTGCGAGACGTGGACCAGGCCGTCCTTGCCCGGCAGGATGGTGACGAACGCGCCGAAGTCCATGATCTTGGCGACCTTGCCTTCGTAGATGCGGCCCGGCTCGACGTCCGAGGTGATCTGCTCGATGCGGGCCTTGGCAGCCTGCGCAGCGATGGCATTGACCGAAGCGATGACGATGGTGCCGTCGTCCTGGATGTCGATCTGGGTGCCGGTTTCCTTGGTGATGGCCTGGATGGTGGAACCACCCTTGCCAATCACTTCGCGGATCTTGTCCGGGTGGATCTTGATGGTCAGCAGGCGCGGCGCGTAGTCCGACAGCTCCTGGCGCGGCGCGGTCAGGCCGTGGGCCATTTCACCCAGGATGTGCAGACGGCCGGCCTTGGCCTGCTGCAGTGCCTGCTTCATGATTTCTTCGGTGATGCCTTCGATCTTGATGTCCATCTGCAGGGCGGAGATGCCCTCAGCGGTACCGGCAACCTTGAAGTCCATGTCGCCCAGGTGATCTTCGTCACCCAGGATGTCGGACAGGACGACGAAGCGCTCGCCTTCCTTGACCAGGCCCATGGCGATACCGGCAACCGGCGACTTCACCGGCACGCCGGCGTCCATCAGGGCCAGCGAGGAACCGCAGACCGAGGCCATCGACGAGGAACCGTTCGACTCGGTGATTTCCGAGACGACGCGGATGGTGTACGGGAAGGCTTCCAGCGACGGCATCACTGCCAGCACGCCGCGCTTGGCGAGGCGGCCGTGGCCGATTTCGCGACGCTTCGGGCCCATCATGCGGCCGGTCTCACCCACCGAGTACGGGGGGAAGTTGTAATGGAACAGGAAGTTGTCCTTGTACTCACCGGACACGGCGTCGATCACCTGGCCGTCGCGGGCGGTACCCAGCGTGATGGTCACGATGGCCTGGGTCTCACCACGGGTGAACAGCGAGGAGCCGTGCACGCGCGGCAGGATGCCGGTCTTGACGGCGATCGGGCGGACGGTGTCCAGCGCGCGACCGTCGATGCGGACCTTGGTGTCGAGCACCGAGTTGCGCATGGTGCTGTATTCCAGCTCGCCGAATTCCTTCGACAACTCGGCCGGGTTCCAGCCTTCAGCGGCCACGCGGCCTGCCAGCGACTCGACCACGTCCTTCTTGATCGCCGAGATGGCGTCACGGCGCTGCAGCTTGTCGCGCACCTGGAAGGCTTCGCCCAGGCGCGGGCCGATGGCTTCCTGCAGGGCGCTGATCAGCACGTCGTTCTTGGCCGGGGCGACCCAGGTCGACGGCTTGGTGCCGGCTTCCACGGTCAGCTCGTTGATGGCGTTGATGACCTTCTGCATTTCGCGGTGACCGAAGGTCACGGCGCCCAGCATCACGTCTTCGGAAAGCAGCGCGGCTTCGGATTCAACCATCAGCACGGCGTTGGCGGTACCGGCCACAACCAGTTCCAGCTCCGAATCCTTCAGTTCGGTCACGGTCGGGTTGAGGATGTACTCACCGTTCTTGTAACCCACCTTGGCAGCGGCGATCGGACCCTTGAACGGGGTACCGGCCAGCGACAGCGCAGCCGAGGCGCCGATCAGCGCGGCGATGTCGCCGTCGATGTCCGGGTTCAGCGACATGACCGTGGCGATGATCTGCACTTCGTTCTTGTAGTCTTCCGGGAACAGCGGACGGATCGGACGATCGATCAGGCGCGAGATCAGCGTTTCCTTTTCGGTCGCACGGCCTTCGCGCTTGAAGAAGCCACCCGGGATACGGCCACCGGCGTAGAACTTCTCCTGGTAATCACAGGTCAGCGGGAAGAAGTCCTGGCCCTCACGCGCGCTCTTGGCAGCCACGGCGGAGACCAGCAGCACGGTGTCGTCGAACTTGACGATGACGGCGCCACCGGCCTGACGGGCGATTTCGCCGGTTTCAAGCGTGACGGTGTGCTTGCCGTACTGGAAGGTTTTGGTGATTTTTGCCACGGGGGATGTCCTTGGGGAAATGCTGTCTTCGAATGGACCGCGGGCGACCCTTGCCGCCGACGGGTGACCGGAAGTCCGGTCCTGGCGTTTGATGCGGTACTACCAAAACAAAACCGCGGCGCATTCCTGCGCCGCGGTCGGGATTCTTGCTTAGCGACGCAGGCCGAGCTTTTCGATCAGGGCCTTGTAACGAACGGCGTCTTTCTTCTTCAGGTAGTCCAGCAGGCTGCGGCGGCGGTTGACCATCTGCAGCAGACCGCGACGGCTGTGGTGATCCTTCTTGTGGGTCTTGAAGTGGCCGGTCAGCAGTTCGATGCGGGCGGTGAGCAGGGCAACCTGGACTTCCGGGGAGCCGGTATCGGCCGAGCTGCGCTTGTTGTCTTCAATGACCTTCTGGGTGTCGATCGACATATCTGTTTTCTCTTGGATGCGTGGCCCGCAGAAACGCCCCATTGGCGTACCGCGCGACTCGCCGTTAACGAAAGGATGAACCCGCAGACGCGGGAAAGCCTGAAAAGGCCGCGAAATTGTAACGGTCGCGGCCTCCCGGGACAAGCGCCGGGTAGGTCCGGGTCAGAGGTTGAAGCGGCGCTGGGGGGACAGCCGGCCGGTCGGGTCGACCTCGCCAAGCCCCTGGATGCGGTCCTCCGGGCCATACACGGCCACGGTACCGGGCGGCCAGGCCGGATCGCGCAGGCGCTGGCCCACGCAGAAGCGCGGCGCCTGTTCAGCATCCAGATCGACCCGAGGATAGTCGGCCAAGCCGGCCGCCAACGGCAGCAGCAATGCCTCCATGGCAGGCTCGTCGCCCTGCTCCGCCAAGGCGCGCAGGGTGTCCAGGCTGACCATGGGGGCGTCGCGGAACGGGTCCACCCAGAGCCGGCGCAGGCCGGCAATGTGCGCACCACAGCCCAGCGCTTCGCCCAGGTCGCGGGCCAGGCTGCGGATGTAGGTGCCTGAACCGCAGGTCACGCGCAGCGACAGCCGGGTCGGCTGCTGGTCCAGGATCTCGATGGCATGGACCTCCACATCGCGTTCGGGCGCGTCGATGGTCTCGCCCCGGCGGGCCTTCAGGTACAGCGGTTCACCCCCCTGCTTGAGCGCCGAGAAAATCGGGGCACGCTGACGTATCCGGCCCTTCAGGGGGGCCAGGGCCACTTCAAGCTGCTCGCGGCTGATAGCCGGTACCGCGCGCTCCAGCAACACGCTGCCGTCGGCATCGTCGGTATCGGTGGTCTGGCCCAGCACGATGTCGGCGTCATAGGCCTTGGCCGCGCCCAGCAGCAGGCCGGCGATCTTGGTGGCTTCACCGAAGCACAGCGGCAACAGGCCGGTGGCCAGCGGGTCCAGGCTGCCGGTGTGGCCGCCCTTCTCGGCGCGGAACAGGCGGCGGGCCACCTGCAGCGCGGCGTTGGAGCTCATGCCGGTGGGCTTGTCGAGCAGGAGAATGCCGTCCAGGCGACGGAAGGTGATTCGGGTCATGGTGTTTCGCCGGGATTGGTCGTGCAGGCACGCAGGGCGGGCCATACAGGACAACAGCCCTTGCGGGCTGTTGGTTTATTCGGGTTTGTCTTCGCCGTCGTCGCCGTCGTCGCCGTCTTTGGCGTTGCGGCTCTTTTCGGCCGCGAGCGTGTCGGGCAGGTCGCGCAGGAGGTTGTCGATGTGCTCGCCACGGTCGACCGAATCGTCGTAGTGGAAGTGCAGCTCCGGCACGTGGCGCAGCTTCATGGCCTTGGCCAGGTCCATGCGCAGCTCCCAGGCCAGCTCCTTGAGCCCCTTCATCGCTTCGGCCGAACGTTCCGGCATCAAAGCGGTGACGAAGATCTTGGCATGGGCCATGTCACGGGTGACTTCGACGTCGGAAACGCTCACCGAGGGCAAGCCGTGTACACGCACGAGGTTATGCACGAGCGTACCCAGCTCACGGCGGATCTGGGCGGAAACACGGTCGGTTCGATGGAAGGTTTTCGGCACGGGGAACTCTTCAATATTCGGATGGGCGGGTCACGACCAACGGTCGTGACCTACCGGTGGGACCGGGACCAGGCGGACGGGTCCCGAGACCTGGCAGGGCCCGACCGTTGGTCGGGCCGCTTCCACATTACAGGGTGCGCGGCACTTCGATACGCTCGAAGCACTCGATCTGGTCGCCCGGCTTCACATCGTTGTAAGCCTTCACGCCGATACCGCATTCGGTACCGTTGCGGACTTCCTCGACGTTTTCCTTGAAGCGACGCAGCGATTCCAGCTCGCCTTCGAACACCACCACGCTGTCGCGCAGGACGCGGATCGGCTTGCTGCGCTTGACCGTACCTTCGATGACCATACAGCCGGCCACGGCACCGAACTTGGAGCTGCGGAACACGTCGCGCACCTGGGCGATACCGATGATCTCTTCGCGGATTTCCACGCCGAGCAGGCCGGATGCCACCTGCTTCACCTGATCGATCACGTCATAGATGATCGAGAAGTAACGCAGGTCCACGCCGTTGGATTCAATGATGCGGCGGGCGGAAGCATCCGCACGCACGTTGAAGCCGATCACAGTGGCCTTGGAGGCCACGGCCGAGTTGGCGTCGGATTCGGTGATGCCGCCCACGCCGGAGTGGATCACGTTGATGCGGATGTCGTCGTTGGACAGCGCGACCAGTGCCTGGCTCAGCGCCTGCACCGAACCCTGCACGTCGGCCTTGATCACCAGGTTCAGCACCTGCTGGCCATCGCCCTTGCCCAGGGTTGCCATGATGTCTTCCATGCGGCTGCCGGCCGACTGCACCAGGCGCGATTCACGGCGCTTGGTTTCGCGCTGCTGCGCGACGTCCTTGGCCAGGCGCTCGTCCTCGACCACCACGAAGTCATCGCCCGCATCCGGCACGCCGGACAGACCCAGCACCTGCACCGGGATGGACGGGCCGGCCTGGTCGGGCTGCTTGCCGGTCTCGTCGAACAGTGCGCGCACGCGGCCGTACTGGATACCGCAGACCAGGTAGTCGCCCTTCTTCAGCGAACCCTGCTGCACCAGCACGGTGGCGATCGGGCCGCGGCCCTTGTCCAGCGAGGACTCGATGACCACGCCGCTGGCGCGGCCTTCGGCCACGGCCTTCAGTTCCAGCAGTTCAGCCTGGATGGAAATGGCGTCCAGCAGTTCGTCGATGCCCATGCCAGCCTTGGCCGAGATCTCGACCATCTGGATGTCGCCACCGAAGTCTTCGGCCACGACCTGCTCGGTGAGCAGTTCGTTCTTGACCCGCATCGGGTCCGCGCCGGACTTGTCCATCTTGTTGATCGCCACGATCAGCGGCACACCTGCCGAGCGGGCGTGCTGGATCGCTTCCTTGGTCTGCGGCATGACGCCGTCGTCAGCAGCCACCACCAGCACCACGATGTCGGTCAGCTTGGCACCGCGGGCACGCATCGAGGTAAACGCGGCGTGGCCCGGGGTATCCAGGAAGCTGATGACGCCCTTGGGCGTTTCGACGTGGTACGCACCGATGTGCTGGGTGATGCCGCCGGCTTCGCCGGTGGCTACCTTGGTGCGGCGGATGTAATCCAGCAGCGAGGTCTTGCCGTGGTCGACGTGGCCCATGATGGTGACCACCGGCGGACGCGCAACGGCTTCGCCCTGCTCGCCTTCGTTCAACGCCAGCAGCGCGTCTTCGGCGTCGTTGGTGTTGGCACGGATCACGTTGTGGCCGAGTTCTTCGGTCACCAGCGCGGCGGTGTCGTGGTCGATGGTCTGGGTGATGGTGGCCATCACGCCCATCTTGAACAGCGCCTTGACCACATCGCCGCCCTTGACGGCCAGCTTCTGGGCCAGGTCGGCCACGGTGATGGTGTCGCCAATGGTGACGTCACGCACGATCGGTGCGACCGGACGTTCGAAACCATGGGCACCACCGCCACTGCGCGACTGGTTGCTGTCACGGCGGCCGCCGTGCTGGGTGCGACCGGTCGGGCGACCGCGCGAGTTGCTGTTGTTGCCACGGCGCGCGCGATCGGCGGCCGACAGGTGCAGCTGACCGGCAAAGCGGTTGCCACCATCGTCGTCGCGCTTGGAGCCCGGGCGGTTGTTGTTGTTCGAGTTGCGGTCGTCCGCACGTGCGGCCGGACGTGCCGGTGCAGGCGTAGACGGACGCGCGGCACGGGCCGGCGCTTCGCTGGCGGCCGGGCGCGGCGCGGCTACCGGTGCCGGCGGGGCGTTCTTCGCCGCTTCCGCAGCGGCTTCGGCAGCCTTGCGCTCGGCTTCGGCGCGTTCCTTGGCGTCGATCTCTTCCTGGCGCTTGCGTGCGATTTCCTCATCGCGCGCACGGTCCTTCTCGGCCAGTGCACGCTGCTCGTCCAGATTGCGCTGGCGGGATTCCTCCAGCTTGCGCAGGATGTCGGCGCGTTCCTCATCCGGCGTCATCGCCTTGCCACTGGCGTCCTTGGTGTAGGTGCGCTTCTGGCGCACTTCAACATTGACGGTGGTCTTGCTGCGGCCGGCGCTGACGGTCACTTCCTGCAACTTGCGACGGTTGAGGGTGATCTTCTTTGCAGCTTCGTCGGCACTTTCGACGGGCTGCTCGGTCTTGCCATGCGAACGACGAAGGAAGCCCAGGAGCTTCACCTTCTCGGTGCTGGTCACGACCTGGTCGGGACCGCTGAACTTCATGCCGGCCTCGGCAAGCTGTTCAAGCAGTTTTTCGACCGGCGTATTGACCAGTTCGGCAAGCTTGCGGATGGTGGTTTGCTGCGACATTCGGATCCTATGATCTGGTTGGCGCTCCTCCGAAACGGGCGAAGGCAGCGCGGAGTCTAAGCCCTGATCGGGTCAGGGCACTGTTCATCGCTGGCTCATTCGCCGCGCTCCAGGCGGGCGATCTCCTCGGCTCGGGCGGCAAGGATCAGGGCGGCGGCGCGCTCCTGGTCCATGTCCTCGATACCGAACTCGAGGATCTCATCGGCGGCCAGGTCCGACAGGTCCTCACTCGTACGCACACCGTGGCCGGCCAGGGCGTAGGCGGTTGCCTCGTCCATGCCATCCAGGGCGAGCAGGTCTTCGGACGGCGAACCATCTTCCAGACCCTCTTCCACCGCAAGCGCTTCGTTGAGCAGCGCATCGCGGGCACGGGCACGCAGCTCTTCGACGATGTCTTCGTCGAAGCCTTCCACGGCCAGCAGTTCGCCGACCGGGACGTAGGCGATTTCTTCCACGGTGTTGAAGCCTTCGGTCACCAGGATGGCGGCGATTTCTTCATCCACTTCCAGCTTGTCCATGAACAGCTGGCGGGCAACGCCCTGCTCTGCCTCGGACTTGGCGGTCACCTGGTCCTGGGTCATCACATTGAGCTGCCAACCGGTCAGGCGGCTGGCCAGGCGCACGTTCTGGCCGCCCTTGCCGATCGCCTGGGCCAGGCGCTCTTCAGCGACGGCCAGGTCCATGGAGTGCTTGTCTTCATCGACGATGATGGACTGCACTTCCGCCGGCGCCATCGCATTGATGACGAAGTTGGCGGGGTTGTCGTTCCACAGCACGATATCCACGCGCTCGCCATTGAGCTCGTTGGACACCGCCTGCACGCGCGAACCGCGCATGCCGATGCAGGCGCCGATCGGATCGGTACGCGCATCGTGGGCGAGCACGGCGATCTTGGCGCGGTCGCCCGGATCGCGGGCACAGGCCTTGATCTCGACCAGCCCCTGGCCCACTTCCGGCACTTCGAGCTTGAACAGCTCGATCATGAACTCCGGGGCGGCGCGGCTGATGAACAACTGCGGGCCACGCGGCTCCGAACGGACTTCGGCCAGGTAACCGCGCACGCGGTCGCCAGCGCGCAGCACGTCGCGCGGAATGCCCTTGTCCTTCGGGATGAAGGCCTCGGCGTTGCCGCCCAGGTCCACGTAGATGTTGCCGCGCTCGGCGCGTTTGACCACGCCAGTGACCAGCTCGCCCACGCGGTCCTTCCACGCATCGACCACCTGCTGGCGTTCGGCTTCGCGCACGCGCTGGACGATCACCTGCTTGGCGGCCTGCGCCGCGATGCGGCCGAAGTCCGGGTTTTCGATCTGCTCTTCGATGTAATCGCCCACTTCGACGCCTTCGGCTTCGTCGATGGCATCCATCAGACGAACCTGGCGGTCGGGCGATTCCATCACCACGTCATCGGCCACCACTTCCCAGCGGCGGAAGGTTTCGTAGGTGCCGTCCTTGTGGTCGATCGACACGCGCGCCAGCACTTCCTCATCGGGATAGCGCTTCTTCGCGGCCGACGCCAGTGCTGCTTCGATCGCATCGAAGATCACTTCACGCGGAACGCCTTTTTCATTGGCGACCGCGTCCACTACCAGCAAAAGTTCCTTGCTCATTGTTGGCTCACTCCGCGCGCGGCTTCTTGGCCGCCGGCTCGTTGGATGGTTTCTTGTTCGCCTTGCCACCCTGCTTGGGTGCCGGGCCAGTCGGTTTGGTCGGAGCCAGGCCGAGGGCGGCCCAGTCCGGCATGATGCGTGCCTTCTCGATATTCTCGACGTCGGCGGTAAACGGGGAATTGTCGACCTTGAAGGTGACGGTCTTCTGCTCGGCATCGACGCCGAGGATTTCGCCCTGCAGGCGACGACGGCCGTCCTGCGGCAGCTTCAGGGTGACCTTGGCCGACTCGCCCACCGCACGTTCGAAATGGTCGAAGGTGAACAGCGGACGATCCACGCCGGGCGAGGACACTTCCAGCGTGTAGTTGGCAGTGATCGGGTCTTCCACGTCCAGCTGGGCCGACACTTCGCGGCTCACGCGTTCGCAGTCGTCGATGTTGACGACACGCTCGGGCTGTTCTGCCAGCGGCACGTCGATATAGAGGCGCAGCGTTGCGCCGCCCGGGGCGGTCAGGTACTCCACACCCAGCAGCTCGAGACCCAGCGACTGAACGGTGGGGGCGAGCAGATTCGCGATTTCGGTTGCCTTGTCGCTCACAGTCTGCCTTGGTTCGTTGAAAGAGGTGCTGCCCCGGCGCACGGCCTGGGGCCCGGAAACAACAAAGGGCCCGCTGGGCCCCTTGTCCGGTACGACTCCGGTCATGCTGGATTCCGGTTGCAGATCACGCGCGGTGCGTGAAGCTGCGAGCCCAGCCTTCCGGGGGGTCACGACTACCTGAGGGGAAGTCGCACGGCCCGGAAGCCGGTCGCGGGACGGTCCGCATTCCAGGGAATGGGTCCAGTCAGGTAGTCCGCTAAGCCGTGGATGATAGCGGTTGCACCGCGCTGGTGCAACGGGCGCGGGCGCCAGATGGCCGGATCCGTCCCTGCATTCAGCTTCGTCGATGCCGTTGCCCGCTCCAACGAAAAAAGCGACCCCGTTGCCAGGATCGCCTTTTCGTCTACTGCATCTGCACTGCAGATTTTCTGTGGTAGCGGGGGCAGGATTTGAACCTGCGACCTTCGGGTTATGAGCCCGACGAGCTGCCAGACTGCTCCACCCCGCAGCAGAAGCGGAATTGTAAAGCAGCTTTCTGGTTATCGCAACCCTCGAGGCGGTCGAGGATCATCCGGGGGAGCCGCTCTTCGTGTGTGCGCGTTGTGCCGCGGCTGCCATACCTGTCGATGAAGGTCCGTATTACGGATCGCGGTAATCGATCTCTGCGGCTCCGGCTGCGGACGGAAAACCACCCTGTGGTATTTGCCCGTTGGCTTGCCGGTGAAACTACTGACGAAGACGGGCCCGCGATACGCCGTCACCTTCTGCCCCGTCGCATCGGCCAGCACTTGGCCCTGGGAAACGGGTCCGTCGGCCGACCTGCATGACACCAGGTGGATCGGCCTGTTCCCCATGCCCTTTTTATTCACCAGCGCCGCGAGCCGGGTGCCGTCCAGGTTTTCCGCCCCCACCCGTGATGAATTTTCCCAACCATGCACATCCACGACGTTCTGGTTGCGCCCCGCCCGGAAGCGCACCTCCCCCAGTTTCAGAGGCGGCGATTGTCGCGCGAAGATGCGGCGCATCCCCGCCACCATCCCTGCGCCGACCAAGAGCCCGCCGGCAATGACGCCGAACAGCGCCGCGCTTTCTTTGTCGCCTTCCACTCCCTTGGAGATTGCCAGTCCGCCCATGGTCGCCGCGCCGAGTCCCATCAAGGTGGCCAGTGGCAACAGGTATTGCCCGCTCGGATCGACACGATTGACCGGGTCGCCTTCGCAATAGGCGTAACAGTTCATTCCCCCCCTGCCGAACGGACTGACATGGTCGGGGCTGTGAAAGCGCATCAGCATCGGGTTGTAGATGCGATAGCCATTGCCCAGGAATTGCCAGCCAACACCCGGCTCATGCAGCTGGCCGTTGTAGCCAAGCCAGCTACAGGGATAGCAGCGGCTGGCGTGTGGCGCAGAGGTGGAAACCGACGACATGACGCCCCCTTCAAGGCGCAGTTCGCGCCAGGCCTGTGTCCCCCGACGCGCAGATGATTGGCCCGGCACAATTAAAGAGCGGTGATGAAGGCTCGCCACGACGATTGCACCCTCAGCGCGACCGCACCGCCTGCGCCGCACGGGCAAGCACACGCATGCCCCGACCGACCGGGTGCAGCGCGGTGTTGAGCACCGAGGTGACCGTCCTGGCGACGCCGGTCTGCGGACGGAACACGGTGGATATGTGGTCGTCGGGACCCGCATTGGAGTTCCGTGCCTGCATTCCATGGGTGCGCCCCCTGTATCCCCTGACCGGAACGTTGAGTTTGTTGGCCAACCGCTGCGCCTGCGACGCATAGCGTCCGCCGACGGCGGAGTAGCAGGACAGCATGTTGATCGGTTTGAAGCGATAGCCTGGGCCCACCGCCGTGCTCACCTGCCGGCCCAGCGCGTGCCCGCTCACCGCACCCGTAGAGCCGGTGGCGAAGGGAAGCCCATGGGCGACCAGCTCATCGCCGCGCGCTCCCGAAGCAAAGCGCAACTCGCCGATGCGCACGGTCCGGCCGGGCTGCACGGTTGGCACCGGTGGCGTGGTTGGGGGCACGCCCACTGCGGTCACGCGCGAGGACGCCCGCAGCATGTGCATTCCTCCTGCCGCCACGCCCACGCCCAGCGCAACGGCGGCCAGGATACCGGCCGTGGTGCCCTCCCCCTTCGTCCCGGCTGCGGCCGAGCCCACCAGGGCCCCAGCGCCCGCCAACACGGCTGCGCCCACAACAAGCTGTGCGAAATGACCGCTGGGGTCGGCCAGGTTGATGGGATCGCCGCCGAACGCGGCATAGGCATTGAGGCCTCCTTCTGCAAACGGACTCAGGCTGTCCGGTCGATGGAACCGCCTCAAAACAGGACTGTACACGCGATACCCGTTCCCCAGGATCTGCCACTGGGTACCGGCGCCATGCAGTTCACCGTGAAAGCCCAGCGACATGGCCGCATGCCTCACCGCAAGCCCGACATGCGCTGCATCACGCCCGCCCGGGTTCTCCGGTTCAGCGCGGTATTGCGGATGGCCGTGTTTACCCGTGCAAGTCCGGTCTGGGGATGGAACACCCTGGCGTGGTACACGCCCATGGGCCTGTGGGTGAACGCATTGCCTGCGACCGGGCCCACGAAGCCGATGACCGGCTGCCCCAGGCCATCGGCCACCACCTGCGCCTGCGGCGCCGGCCCGGTCCCCGAGTTGCACGACAGATAGATCAGCGGCTTGTCGCCCAGCCCCTTCGACCTGAGAAACGCGGTCATCTCGGTACCGTCCATGGGCGTGTTGCCGACCAGGGACCCGTTGGAACTTCCATGGACGTCGAGCCAGTCCTTGTTCTTTCCGCGGTGGATGCGCACCTCTCCCAGGCGCGAGCTCGATTGCCTGCGGACCAGGGCGCGAGCGCCGAGCGCCGCCAGCGCCGCGACAGCAAAGGCGCCTCCCAGCACGGCCAGGAACTTTGCACTTTTGCTGTCGCCGGTGATGGCAACTGCACCGGACGCGCCGAACAACGCCACCGCGCCACCTCCGAGTAACGTCGCGATCGGCATCAGGAAGTGGCCGGTGGGATCGGCATGGTTGATCGGATCGCCAGCGCAATAGCTATAGGCGTTGATCCCACCACGGTCGAAGGGGCTGCTGTCGTCGGGGCTGTGGAAGCGCCCCAGCCGCGGGTTGTAGATCCGGTAGCCATTGCCCAGAAACTGCCAGCACCTGCCCGGCTCGTGCAACACGCCGTTGTAGCCGAGTCGCACGCGCACTGCCGGCAGGGCATGACCAGCCTGCCGGCGGCTCAAGCCTGCAAAGCGAATGGCACACGACGGCGTCATACCGGGTAAATCGGCTTCGCCTGTTCCCACCGTGCCGACCGTTGGCGGATGTTCGCCTCGCGCGCCCGCAGCGGCACCCGTTGCCGATCACGTGTGCGCAGGGCAGATGGCGACGGCGGCGGCGGTGGCGGCGGCAGGTCCGACGAAACGAAGGCACGACATCGAGGCTGCGCGCGCTGGATCGCGACGTTCGGCGGCGGGCTCGACGGCGCCACCCGGCTGGACAACCCTGGCGAGCCCAACCGCGCCGGCGCTGAGAGCCGTCGATTCACGGCCGGTGCCGTCGGGGTCGGCGGCGTGATCGGGGGCGCCGACGCCGTGAGTGACCCTGCGGCCTCATGCAACACCCCGTTATAGCCCAGCGCGGACGTAGATGAGGACACGATTACCCCCGGCCGACTGGCCGACTTATGCGTGTGTCCCCCGACAAGCCCACGAAATACGCCCACCGCAATTAAAAGGGCGTGTAGAGCGGGGCCCTGCCCCTCCGCCCCTGCCCTGCACCACCCAACAAAAAAGCGACCCCGTTGCCGGGATCGCTTTTTCGTCCACTGCCGCCGGCATGCACCGGGGCTATTTGGTAGCGGGGGCAGGATTTGAACCTGCGACCTTCGGGTTATGAGCCCGACGAGCTGCCAGACTGCTCCACCCCGCAGCAGAAGTGGTTGAGTTGATCCGTACCGCAACGATGTTCTGGCGAAACCGCTGCATCAACAACTCAGGAAACGAATATTACACTAATTGCGCAGCTTTGTATCGTTTTTCAGGCGAGATGCGCAAAAGCCTGCTGGCACCACACCATGATCGGGTTCCAGGCCAGACCGAGCGCCAGCAGCGCCAGGGCATTCACGCCCAGCACCACGCCCAGCACGCGGTCGTTGTTGGCCGGGAGCGGCTCGCCCACCGGCTCATCGAAATACATGACCTTGATGACGCGCAGGTAGTAGAAGCAACCGATCACCGCACAGATGACGCCCAGGATGGCCAGCCACAGCATGCCGCCGTTGATGGCCGCGCCCAGCACCGCCAGCTTGGTCCAGAAGCCCAGGAACGGCGGGATGCCGGCCATGGATGCCATGATGCACAGGACCAGGCCTGCCATCCACGGGTTGCGGGCATTGAGGCCCTTCAGGTCGTCGATCTTCTCGGCTTCGAAGCCGTTGCGCGACAGCGCGATGATCGCGCCGAAACCGGCGGTGGACATGATCGCGTAGCTCAGGGCGTAGAACAGCGCCGCCGCATAGCCACGCTCGCCACCACCGGCAATGCCGAGCAGCAGGAAGCCGATGTGCGACACGGTCGAGTACGCCAGCATGCGCTTGAGGTTGCTCTGCGCGATCGCCATCAGGTTGCCGATCACCAGCGACAGCGCGGCCAGGCCACCAATGAGGTACTTCCATTCGTCCGACAGCGGGCCCACGCCCACTTCCAGCAGGCGGTAGGCCATGCCGAATGCGGCCAGCTTCGGGGCCGAGCTGATGAACAGCGCAACCGGTGCCGGGGCACCCTGGTACACGTCGGGCAGCCACATGTGGAACGGCGCCGCACCCAGCTTGAAGGCCACGCCGGCGATCATGAACACCGCGCCGGTCAGCAGCAGCATCTTCTCGTCGGAGTTCGGGATGGCCGCGTTGATGGCATCCAGGTGCAGCGAACCGGTGGCGCCGTAGACCAGCGACATGCCGTACAGCAGCAGGCCCGAGGCCAGCGAACCCAGCACGATGTACTTCATCGCCGCTTCGGTGGCCAGGCCGTTGTCACGGTTGCTGGCGACCAGCGCATAGGAGCACAGCGCCAGCAGTTCCAGGCCCAGGTACACCATCAGCAGGCTGCCGGCCGAGACCAGGATCATCATGCCGGAGGTGGCGAACAGGATCAGTACCGGGATTTCGCCCTGGAACAGATCGCGTTCGCGCAGATAGCTCCAGCCATAGACCAGGGTCAGGCCGCTGCAGAGCACGATCACAGCTTTCATCACATCGGCCGCGGTATCGCGGACGAACATGCCGTGGAAGACCTCGCCCTGCCCGCCCACGCCGGTGGCGAGCATGAACAGCACGACCGCCAGTGCAGCGACCGAGAACAGGTGGGTCCAGATCTTGTTCTGCTTGCTGATGAACAGATCGAGGATCAACAGGGTGAACGCGCTGCCGATCAGCACCAGCTCCGGAGCGAGCGGCGGCAGGTCAGCGGCGGTCAGTGGCAACAGCGGCGAGGTGGTCATCATCAAATCCTGGAATTACAGCAACTTGCTGGATGCGATCTGCATCGCCAGCTTCGCGATCGAGGGTTCCATCAGGTCGGTCAGCGGCTTGGGATACAGACCCAGCGCCAGCGTACCCACGGCGAACACACCCAACACCAGCCACTCACGGCCGTTGATGTCCTTCAGTTCGGCCACATGCGCGTTGGCCACTTCACCGAAGAACACGCGCTTGTACAGCCACAGCGTGTAGGCAGCGGTGATCACCAGCGTGGTTGCGGCGGCCAGGGCCAGCCACGGATTACGCTGGAAGCTGGCCATGATGATCATGAACTCGCCCACGAAACCGCTGGTGCCCGGCAGGCCGGCATTGGCCATGAAGAACAGCATGGCGAAGGTGGCGAACCACGGCATCACGTTGACCACGCCGCCGTAATCGGCGATGCGGCGGCTGTGCATGCGGTCGTACAGCACGCCCACGCAGGAGAACATCGCGCCGGACACGAAGCCGTGCGAGACCATCTGCACCATCGCACCCTGCAGGCCCAGGCGGGCTGCATCGGCATTGCCGGCATCACGCACCAGCCACAGGGCAATGAAGGTGCCCAGGGTGACAAAGCCCATGTGCGCGATCGACGAATAGGCGATCAGCTTCTTCATGTCGTCCTGGACCAGGGCGACCAGGCCGACGTAGATCACCGCGATCAGCGACAGCGCGATGACCAGCCATGCCCATTCCTGCGAAGCATCCGGCACGATCGGCAGGTTGAAGCGCAGGAAGCCGTAGCCACCGATCTTCAGCGCGATGGCGGCCAGGATCACCGAACCGGCGGTCGGCGCTTCCACGTGGGCGTCCGGCAGCCAGGTGTGGACCGGGAACATCGGCACCTTGACCGCGAAGGCGATCAGGAAAGCAAAGAAGATCCAGGTCTGCTCCTGGGCCGACAGCTGCAGCTGGTACAGGTCGGCCAGCTGGAAGCTGCCGCCCTTCAGGTACAGGTAGATCAGCGCCACCAGCATCAGCACCGAGCCGAGGAAGGTGTACAGGAAGAACTTCAGCGCGGCGTAGATGCGGCGCGGGCCGCCCCAGACACCGATGATGAGGAACATCGGGATCAGCATCGCTTCGAAGAACACGTAGAACAGCATCGCGTCGGTCGCAGCGAAGATGCCCACGGTGACGCCTTCCAGGATCAGGAAGGCGGCCACGTACTGGTTGACCCGCTTGTCGATGGCGCTCCAGGCACCGATCAGCGCCAGCACCGAGACCAGGGTGGTCAGCAGGATCAGCGCGATGGCGATGCCATCCACGCCCAGGTTGTAGCCGATGTCGTAGGCCGGGATCCAGGCGCGGGTCTCGACGAACTGCAGTGCGTCGTTGGCCACGTCGTAGCCGCTGAGCAGCGACAGGCTGATCACGAAGGTCAGCACCGCCACGCCCAGCGACGCCCAACGGGCGGTCTGCGCATCACGGATGGCAAGGATCAAGGCACCGCCGAGGATCGGCAGCCAGATGAGAACACTGAGTAGAGGCCAGTTCGACACGTCTTCTTATTCCGTACAGGTCATCAACGCAGGTAATGCATCAGGACGCCCAGGAGGGCAATCAGGCCGATGATCATCGCGAAGGCGTAGTGATAGAGGAAACCGGATTGGGTGCGACGCAGCAGGTTGGCCGCCAGATCGATCAGGCGTGCCGAACCGTTGACCACCACACCATCGACGATGTTCGTGTCGATCGCGCGCGAAACCTTGCCCAGCTTGATGCCGCCACCGGCGAAACCGCCGATCCAGAGCTTGTCGAACCCGTACTTGTTCTCCAGCACCGACACCAGCGGCGCAAAGGTCTTGCGCGACTTCGTGGCCAGTTCCGGCTTCCACAGGTAGAACAGGGCCGCCAGCAGGAAGCCCGCCACGGTCAGGAAGAAGGCCGGAGCCATCATGCCGTGCAGGGCGAACGCCACCGGACCATGGAACTCTTCCGCCAGGGCACCAATGGTGTTGCGTGCCGGGTCGTAGAAATCGACCACGCCGGTGAAGAACGAATGCACCTGGCCCGGGATGCCGTGCTCGGCATGGTGACCGGCCCAGTCGGTGCCGTACAGCATCGGACCGATGCTGAAGAAACCGATGAGGATCGACGGGATCGCCAGCAGGATCAGCGGCAGCGTCACCACCCACGGAGTTTCGTGCGGCTCATGCGGACCGTGGCCATGGCCGTGGTCGTCATGGTGCGCGTCACCGTGGTGGGCGTCGGCATGATGGGCATCGGCGTGGTGAGCATCGGCGGCATGGTGATCGTCATGGCCATGATCATCATGCGCATCGCGGAAGCGTTCCTTGCCATGGAAGGTCAGGAACAGCAGGCGGAAGCTGTAGAAGCTGGTGACGATGACGCCACCCAGCACGGCCCAGTAGCCATAGGTCGCCACCCAGCTCGACGACACGTGCGCGTGGTGCTGCGCGGCCTCGATGATGGTGTCCTTGGAGTAGAAGCCGGAGAAGAACGGCGTACCGACCAGGGCCAGGGTGCCGATCCACATGGTGATGAAGGTGATCGGCATGTACTTGCGCAGGCCGCCCATCTTGCGCATGTCCTGCTCGTGGTGCATGGCGATGATCACCGAGCCCGCGCCGAGGAACAGCAGCGCCTTGAAGAAGGCGTGGGTCATCAGGTGGAACACGGCCGCCGAGTAGGCCGACACGCCCAGCGCCACGGTCATGTAGCCCAGCTGGGACAGCGTGGAGTACGCGACCACGCGCTTGATGTCGTTCTGCACGATGCCGATGAGGCCGGTGAAGAACGCGGTGGTGGCACCGATGAACAGCACGAAGTTGAGCGCGGTCTGCGACAGCTCGAACAGCGGCGACATGCGGGTGACCATGAAGATGCCCGCGGTGACCATCGTCGCGGCGTGGATCAGCGCCGAGATCGGGGTCGGGCCTTCCATCGAGTCCGGCAGCCACACGTGCAGCGGAACCTGGGCCGACTTGCCCATGGCGCCGATGAACAGGCAGATGCAGATGATGGTGGCGGTCGCCCAGATGACCGGTGCCTCGGTGATCTGGAGGGAGCTGCCAAACAGCGTGATCGCACCGGACCACACCTGGATGTGCGAGTACTGGCTGTTGACCAGCATGTCCGAGGCATTGGCGAACACGGTGGCGTAGTCCAGCGAACCGAACACCCACAGCACGCCGGCGATACCCAGGATGAAGCCGAAGTCACCCACGCGGTTGACCAGGAACGCCTTCATGTTGGCGAAGATCGCGGTCGGGCGCTTGAACCAGAAGCCGATCAGCAGGTACGACACCAGGCCCACCGCTTCCCAGCCGAAGAACAGCTGCAGGAAGTTGTTGCTCATCACCAGGGTGAGCATCGAGAAGGTGAACAGCGAGATGTAGCTGAAGAAGCGCTGGTAACCCGGGTCATCCTGCATGTACCCGATGGTGTACACGTGGACCAGGAAGGACACGAAGGTGACCACGACCATCATCATCGCGGTCAGCTTGTCGATCATGAAACCGACATGCGCCGAATACTGGCCAACCTCGAAGAAGGTGTAGACGTTCTGGTTGAACGGCTGCGCGCCACCCCACAGCAGCTGGTAGAACACGTAGCTGGACAGCACGCAGCTGACCGCGACACCCAGGATGGTGACGGTCTGCGCGCCGATGCGCCCTACCTGACGACCGAACAGGCCAGCGATGATGCTGCCGACCAGTGGTGCAAGCACCACGGCGATCAACAGACTCTTGGAGAGAGTAATTTCCATCTACGGATCAGCCCTTCAGCGAATCGACTTCGCCGACATTGATGGTGCGGCGGGTACGGAACAGGGTTACCAGGATCGCGAGGCCGATCGCGGCCTCGGCCGCGGCCACGGTGAGGATGAAGAACACGAACAGCTGCCCGGCCGTGTCGCCCATTTCGCGCGAGAACCCGACGAAGTTGATGTTCACCGACAGCAGCATCAGTTCGATGGACATCAACAGCACGATGATGTTCTTGCGGTTGAGGAAGATGCCGGCAAGGCTGATGCAGAACAGCAGCGCGCCGAGTGCCAGGATATGACCGAGGGTGATCACGGGGCAGCCTCCTCGTTGCTGGACGGCTTGGTGTTGGTGTGGACCACCGGGGTTTCCGACGCCATCTTGACCACGCGCAGGCGATCACGGCCCTTGACCATGGTCTGCTCGGTCGGGTTCTGGGTCTTCAGGCCGGTGCGGCGACGCAGGGTCAGCATCACGGCGGCGACCACGGCCACGGTCAGAATGACGGCGGCGAACTCGAACGGCAGCAGGTATTCGGTGAACAGGCTGCGTGCCAGCCAGGTTATGTTGGAGCTGTCGGCGGCCAGCGCGGCGGCGTTGTCGGCCGGCAGCGGGTTGACCGCCCTGCCCTTCACGCCGATCAGGATCAGCATCTGCACCAGCATGGTGACCGCGACCACCAGGCCGAGCGGCAGGTACCGGACCCAGCCTTCGCGCAGGTTGGAGGCGTCGATGTCGAGCATCATCACCACGAACAGGAACAGCACCATCACCGCGCCGACGTAGACCAGCACCAGCGCCACGCCGAGGAATTCAGCGCCAACCAGGATCCAGATGCAGGCCACGGAGAAGAAGGTCAGGATCAGGCACAGCACGGCGTAGACCGGATTGCGCACGCTGATCACCGCCGCAGCGGAAATGCCCGCCACGATGGAGAAGACCCAGAAGAAGATATTTACCCAATCCATCATTCAACCTCAGCGGAAAGCGGCATCGGCGGCACGACGCTCGGCGATTTCGGCTTCAAGCCGATCACCGATGGCCAGCAGCTGCGGCTTGGTAACGATGTTTTCGCCACGGTTCTCGAAGTGGTACTCGAGAATATGGGTCTCGACGATCGAGTCCACCGGGCAGCTTTCTTCACAGAAGCCGCAGAAGATGCACTTGAACAGATCGATGTCGTAGCGGGTGGTACGGCGGGTGCCGTCTTCGCGCTTGGCCGAATCGATGGTGATGGCCAGCGCCGGGCACACCGCTTCGCACAGCTTGCAGGCGATGCAGCGCTCTTCCCCGTTGGGGTAGCGGCGCAGCGCATGCAGGCCACGGAAACGCGGCGACTGCGGGAACTTCTCCATCGGGTACATCAGCGTGTACTTGGGCTTGAACGTGTACTTCAGGGTCAGCCACAGACCGCCGAGCAGCTCGAGCAGGAGCAGGCTTTTGAAGTAATGGGTAATTCGATTCATCACTTAGACGCCCTTCTGGATCACGCCGTAGAACACCATCACAGCCGTTACCGCAATCCACGCGATGGTGAGCGGGATGAAGACCTTCCAGCCCAGACGCATGATCTGGTCATAACGGAAACGCGGGAAGCTGGCACGGAACCAGATGTAGGCGCTGGCGAAGAAGAACACCTTCAACAGCAGCCACGGGGCACCGCCCTTCCAGATCCAGTCGATCCACGGCGAGATGTCCGCCGTGATCCAGCCCTGGAACGGGCTCAGCCAACCGCCGAGGAAGAAGATCGAGATCAGGAAGCTGATCAGGATCATGTTGGCGTATTCGGCCAGGAAGAACAGCGCGAACGCACCACCGGAGTACTCGACCATGTGGCCGGCGACGATTTCCGATTCACCTTCCACCACGTCGAACGGCGCGCGGTTGGTTTCGGCAACGCCGGACACCCAGTACACGATGAACAGCGGGAACAGCGGAATCAGGAACCAGTCGAAGAAGCCGGAGTTGCCGGCCTGCGCCATCACGATGCTGCTCAGGTTCAGGCTGCCGGCCGCGATCATCACGCCGACCAGGGCAAAGCCCATGGCGATTTCGTAACTGATCATCTGCGCCGAGGCGCGCATGGCACCCAGGAAGGCGTACTTGGAGTTGGACGCCCAACCGGCCAGGATGATGCCGTACACGCCCAGCGAGGTCATCGCCAGCAGGTACAGCAAGCCGGCGTTGGCGTTGGACAGCACCACCTGCGCATCGAACGGCACCACCGACCAGGCCGCGAAGGCCGGTGCCAGGGTGATCAGCGGCGCCAGCACGAACATCGCCTTGTGCGAGCTCGCCGGCTGGATGATCTCCTTGAACAGCAGCTTGAAGACGTCGGCGAAGGCCTGGAAGATGCCCATACCCACGTACATCGGGCCGTGGCGGACGTGCATCCAGCCGATCAGCTTGCGTTCCCAGACCACGAAGAATGCCACCGCGATGATCACCGGCATGGCGATCACCAGGATCTTCAGCACGATCCACAGCAGCGCGCCGATCTCACCCAGGCCCAGGAGCCATTGGTGGAGCGGGTCGACCGCGTTCAACAGCAATTCGTTCATGCAGCCACCACCGTTACGCGTGCGGCACCCAGCGGTGCGGTTGCACCGTGGCCCGATTCAATCCAGACCGAGCCCGCGGCGACGCGGGCGTCGACCACCACCGGCAGCGTGGCGCGACCGGCATCGGTGCCGACCTTGGCCATCTGCCCTTCGACCATCTGCAGGCGGGCGGCGTCATCGGCATTGAGCACGATGCGCGGCGCGGCGTTGAGCGGGTGCGACTGCAGCGCCTGGGCGCGGCGGACCACCGCATCGGTGCGGTAGATCGCAGCGGTGGACGCCACTTCCAGGCCGTCGCCGGTCACCGGCGTTGCCGCCGAGGTGGACACGGTGACGCTGACCGGAGCCAGGCTGGCACGCAGGCCGGCCAGGTCGGTGAACTCGAAACCGGCCAGGGCCAGTTCGCCGCCCAGTGCGCGCAGCACGCGCCAGCCTTCACGGGCCTCGCCCGGCAACTTGCCGCCGGCACGGGCCGACTGCTCGCGACCATCGAGGTTGGTCAGGGTGGCGTCGATTTCCGGCAGCGCGCCAATCGGCAGGATCACATCGGCCACATCGCGGGTCGAGGCGCAGGCGAACTGGCTGAACGCCACCACCTGGGCACCGGCCAGCGCCTTGCGGGCGGCGGCGGTATCGGCGAAATCCAGGCCCGGCTCGATGCCGTACAGGGCATAGGCCTTGCGCGGCTGTGCCAGCATGGCGTTGACGTCCTTGCCGGCCGGCAGCACGCCGGCGCGGGACAGGCCCACGGCATTGGCGCCCTGCGGAATGCGGCACAGCTTGGCGCCGGTGGCGGCGGCGAAGTCACGCGCGGCAGCGCGGATCGCGGCAGCCTGCGGGTGGTTTTCGGCGATGCCACCAACGATCAGCACGGCGGTGCCGGTCACGGCCTGGCGCAGGTCGGCGTTGCCCAAGGCCTCGACGAACTTCGACGGGGCCACGATCTGCTTGCCGGCCAGCTTGAAGGCGAAATCGAAATCGACCGGGTTGATCGCGTGGATCTTCGCGTTGCGCGTGGTCTGCGCCTTGCGCAGGCGGGCGTGCAGCAGCGGCAGCTCGTGGCGGATGTTGCTGCCGAGCACGACGATGCTGTCGGCGCCTTCGATCTCGGCCAGCGACAGGCCGAAGATCTCGGCAGTGGCGGCGTCGGAGAAGTCGCGGTTGTTGATGCGGTGGTCGATGTTGCCGGTGCCCAGGCCGCTGGCGAGACGGGCCAGCAGGGCGCCCTCCTCGTTCGAGGCCGACGGGTGCACCAGCACGCCGAGGTCGTCGCCCTTGTTGGCCGACAGGATCTCGCGGGCAGCGGCCAGGCCTTCAGCCCAGCTCACTTCCTGCCATTCGCCATTGACCTTGCGCAGCGGCTTGACGGCGCGGTCGGCGCTGTACAGGCCCTGGTGCGAATAACGGTCGCGGTCGGACAGCCAGCATTCGTTTACCAGTTCGTTGTCGCGCGGCACCGAACGCAGCACTTCGCCGCGGCGCACGTGCAGGAACAGGTTCGAGCCCATCGCGTCGTGGTAACCCAGCGACTCGCGCGCGGTCAGTTCCCACGGACGGGCGCGGAACTGGAACACCTTGTTGGTCAGCGCGCCGACCGGGCACACGTCGACGACGTTGCCGGACAGCTCGGTGGTCAGCGGCTTGCCGTCGTAGGTGCCGATCTGCAGGTTTTCACCGCGGTACATGCCACCCAGTTCATAGGTACCGGCAACGTCGGCGGTGAAGCGGACGCAGCGGGTGCACTGGATGCAGCGGGTCATTTCGGTGGCGACCAGCGGACCGATGTCCTCGTCGGGCACCACGCGCTTGCGCTCGTTGAAGCGGCTCACCGAACGGCCGTAGCCGAGCGAGACGTCCTGCAGCTCGCACTCGCCGCCCTGATCGCAGATCGGGCAGTCCAGCGGGTGGTTGATGAGCAGGAACTCCATCACCGAACGCTGGAACTTCAGGGCCTTTTCGCTGCGGGTGGCGACCTTCATGCCATCCATCACCGGGGTGGCGCAGGCCGGCGCAGGCTTGGGCGACTTTTCAACGTCGACCAGGCACATGCGGCAGTTGGCCGCGATCGGCAGCTTCTCGTGGTAGCAGAAGCGCGGGATCGAAATGCCCGCCTTGTCGGCGGCCTGGATGATCATCGAGCCCTTGGGCACGACCAGGGACTGGCCGTCGATCTCGACGGTCACATGCCCTTCCGGCACGATCGCCGGGGTGCCACCAGGATTGTTGGGTTGCGCGCTCATGCGGCGGCTGCCTCCACCTTCTTGCCGTCAACCATCGAATGACCGTTGACGATGTAGTACTCGAATTCGTCCCAGAACTGGCGCAGGAAGCCCTGGATGGGCCATGCCGCCGCTTCACCGAACGCGCAGATGGTGTGGCCTTCGATCTGGCCGGCCACTGCCTTCAACTGGTGCAGGTCTTCCATGGTGGCCTTGCCGGCGACGATGCGCTCGAGCACGCGGTGCATCCAGCCGGTGCCTTCACGGCACGGGGTGCACTGGCCACAGGATTCCTTGTGGAAGAACTGGCTGATGCGGCAGGCGAACTTGACGCAGCACACGCTGTCGTCCAGCACCACGATGGCACCCGACCCCAGGCCGGTGCCCAGGGCACGCAGGGTGTCGTAGTCCATCTGCAGGCCCTTGAGCTCTTCGGCCTTCAGCACCGGCATCGAGACGCCGCCCGGCACCGCGCCCTTCAGGGTGCGGCCCGGCTTGAGGCCGCCGGCCATTTCCAGCAGCTCGTCGAAGGTGGTGCCCAGCGGCACTTCGAAGTTGCCGCCCTTCTGCACGCAACCGGAGACCGAGAAGATCTTCGGGCCGCCGTTCTTGGTCAGGCTCAGGCCCTGGAACCACTCCGGGCCGTTGCGGATGATCGCCGGCACTGAGGCATAGGTCTCGGTGTTGTTGATCGTCGACGGCTTTCCGTACAGGCCGAAGTTGGCCGGGAACGGCGGCTTGTAGCGCGGCTGGCCCTTCTTGCCTTCCAGCGACTCCATCAGCGCGGTTTCTTCGCCGCAGATGTAGGCGCCGGCGCCGAGCGCGCCATAGATGTCGATGTCCACGCCGCTGCCGAGGATGTCCTTGCCCAGCCAGCCGTTCGCATACGCGTCGGCCAGGGCCTGCTCGAAGTTCTCGAACGGCTCGTGGTGGAACTCACCGCGCAGGTAGTTGTAGCCCACGGTGCTGCCGGTGGCGTAGCAGGCGATTGCCATGCCTTCCACCACCGAATGCGGGTTGTAGCGCAGGATGTCGCGGTCCTTGCAGGTACCCGGCTCGGATTCGTCCGAGTTGCACAGGATGTACTTCTGCATGGTGCCCTTGGGCATGAAGGACCACTTCAGGCCGGTCGGGAAGCCGGCGCCACCGCGGCCACGCAGGTTCGACTGCTTGACCATCTCGATGACCTGCTCCGGCGAAATCTTCTCTTCGAGGATCTTGCGCAGGGCGGCATAACCACCGGTCTTGAGGTAGTTCTCGTACGACCACGGGGTGTCGTAGTGCAAGGTGGTGTAGACCACCTGGTGCGGCAGCGGTGCGGGACCGACCGGACCCTGGGGTGCGTGATGATGTGCCATGTCTTACTCCAACCCGTCCAGCAGCTCGTCGACTTTCTCGACGGTCAGGCGCTCGTGGTAATGGCCGTTGATGACCATCATCGGCGCACCGGCGCAACCGGCCAGGCATTCTTCTTCGCGCTTGAGGTAGATGCGGCCATCGGCGGTGGACTGGCCGGTCTTGCAGCCGAGCTTCTTCTCGGCATGCGCGACCAGGTCTTCGGCGCCGTTCAACCAGCAGCTGATGTTGGTGCAGAAGGCGACGTTGTGGCGGCCGACCTTTTCCAGCTCGAACATCGAGTAGAAACTGGCCACTTCGTAGGCCCACACCGGCGGCAGGTCCAGGTACTTGGCCACGCCGGCGATCAGCTCGTCGGTCAACCAACCGGCGTTCTGCTCCTGGGCGGCGTGCAGGCCCTGCAGCACCGCCGAACGCTTGCGGTCCGGCGGGAACTTGGACAGCCAGTGATCGATGTGCGCGCGCGTCTTGTCGCTCAACACCACCATCGGGTCGACGTCACGCGCCGCCTCGAAATTACCCGTCGCCTTCATCGGCCGACCTCAGCGAATACCAAATCGTTAAAAACCAGAACCTGCAGCGCCGGCAGCAGCCGGCGGGTGTCAGGCATCGTGCATGCGGTGGCCATTACCGGTCCACCTCGCCGAACACCAGGTCGTAGGTGCCGATCATGGCCACCACGTCGGCGAGCATGTGCCCGCGCACGACCGAGTCGATCGAGGACAGATGGGCGAAGCCCGGCGCGCGCAGGTGCACGCGGAACGGCTTGTTGGCGCCATCGGACATCAGGTAGCAGCCGAACTCGCCCTTGGGCGCTTCAACCGCGGCGTAGGTTTCGCCGGCCGGGACGCAGTAGCCTTCACTGAACAGCTTGAAGTGATGGATCAGCGCTTCCATGTCGTCCTTCATGTCCTCGCGGCTGGGCGGGGCGACCTTGAAGTTCTTGACCATGACCGGGCCGGGGTTGGCACGCAGCCACTGCACGCACTGCTTGATGATGCGGTTGGATTCGCGCATCTCGGCCACGCGGACCAGGTAACGGTCGTAGCAGTCGCCTTCCTTGCCCAGCGGGATGTCGAAATCCACGGCATCGTACTTGGCATACGGCTGCTTCTTGCGCAGGTCCCAGGCCACGCCCGAGCCACGCAGCATCACGCCGGTCATGCCCCAGGCATGCGCCAGTTCCGGGCTGACCACGCCGATGCCGACCGTACGCTGCTTCCAGATACGGTTGTCGGTGAGCAGGGTTTCGTATTCGTCGACGCGGCCGGGGAACTCGACCGTGAAGTTTTCCAGGAAGTCCAGCAGCGAACCTTCGCGCGAGGCGTTGAGGTTCTTCAGGGCCTTGCCCTTGTGCCAGCGCGATTCCTTGTACTTGGGCATCTGGTCCGGCAGGTCGCGGTAGACGCCGCCCGGACGGTAGTACGCCGCGTGCATGCGCGCGCCGCTGACCGCTTCGTAGCAGTCCATCAGCTCTTCGCGTTCGCGGAAGGCGTACAGCATCACCGCCATCGCGCCCAGGTCGAGCGCGTTGGAACCCAGCCACATCAGGTGGTTCAGGATGCGGGTGATTTCATCGAACATGGTGCGGATGTACTGGGCACGCTCGGGCGCTTCGATCCCCATCAGGGTTTCGATGGCGCGCACGTAGGCGTGCTCGTTGCACATCATGGACACGTAATCCAGGCGGTCCATGTAACCGATGGACTGGTTGAACGGCTTGGATTCGGCCAGCTTTTCGGTACCACGGTGCAGCAGGCCGACGTGCGGGTCGGCGCGCATGATGGTTTCGCCGTCCATTTCCAGGATCAGGCGCAGCACACCGTGCGCGGCCGGATGCTGGGGACCGAAGTTCATGGTGTAGTTGCGGATTTCCTGGCGCAGTTCGGCCGGGTTGCTCGCAAACGCCTGGTGGGCTTGGTGGATCTGGCTCACTTGCTTGCCTCCGTCTGCGCGCTTTCGCCGGCAGCGGTCTGGAAACGGGCGTCGTCACGGATCACGCGCGGCACGCCGACACGCGGCTCGACCGAGGTGACCGGCTCATAGACAACGCGCTTCTTTTCTTCGTCGTAGCGGACTTCGACGTTGCCGATGAGCGGGAAGTCCTTGCGGAACGGATGCCCCACGAAGCCGTAGTCGGTCAGGATGCGGCGCAGGTCCGGGTGGCCTTCGAAGATCACGCCGAACAGGTCGAACGCTTCGCGCTCGAACCAGTTCAGGCCCGGCCACACGCTGGTCAGCGAGGCGACCACCGGCAGTTCCTCGTTCGGCGCAAAGCAGCGGATGCGCATGGTGAGGTTGTGCTGGTAGGAACGCAGCTGGGCGACCACGGCGTAGCGCTGCAGCGGCACCGGCTGCGGCTGGGCGCCATCGCTGGTTTCGCGGGTGGGGAACTCGCCCCAGGCGAAACGGCCGACGGACTTGCCCTCGACGCCACGGCTGAAGCCCTGCGAGGAGACATCGGAGGTGTCCCACTCGTCGCTGCCGTAGCCGAGGTAGTCCAGGCCGCACAGGTCAACGGCCTGTTCGAAACCGAATTCGTCGCGCAGCGCCAGAGCGGTGGCATGCCAGTCAGCGGCGGGCACTTCCAGCGTCACTTCGCCGCGGGGTTCGACCACGAAGACCTGCGCACCAGCGAAACGTGCGGAAAGTCGGTCGATGAAGGATGCTTGCTCTGCCATGGGGGCTTGGCGTGCTCTTGTCAGGAGGAATGTCAGCGGGCGATGGTCTGCGTACGCCAGATCTTCTTCTGCAGCTGCAGGATCCCGTACACCAGCGCTTCGGCGGTAGGCGGACAACCGGGGACGTACACGTCCACCGGCACCACGCGGTCGCAACCACGCACCACTGCATACGAGTAGTGGTAGTAGCCGCCACCGTTGGCGCAGCTGCCCATGGAGATGACCCACTTCGGGTCCGGCATCTGGTCGTAGACCTTGCGCAGGGCCGGGGCCATCTTGTTGACCAGGGTGCCGGCCACGATCATCACGTCGGACTGGCGCGGCGACGGGCGGAACACCACGCCGTAGCGGTCAAGGTCCAGGCGCGCGGCACCGGCATGCATCATTTCAACCGCGCAGCAGGCCAGACCGAAGGTCATGGGCCACATCGAGCCGGTACGTGCCCAGTTCAACAGCGCGTCGACGCTGGTGGTCACATAGCCCTTCTCGAGCAGCGGGTTGTCGCCTTCGGGGCGCAGGATGTCATCGACCCGCCCTTCCGGGACCGGGTTGTTCATCAGGCCATCGAGAGTCTGAATTACTCCCATTCCAGCGCTCCCTTCTTCCAGACGTAAATGAAACCGAGGAAAAGCATGCCCACGAACAGGCCCATCGTGACCAGCGAACGTGCGCCCAGCTCCATGAAGACCTGGGTCCACGGCACGATGAAGATGATTTCCAAGTCAAATACGATGAACTGGATGGCGATCAGGTAGTAGCGCACATCGAACTTCATGCGCGCGTCCTCGAAAGCCTCGAAGCCGCATTCGTACGGCGAGAGCTTTTTCAGATCGGGACGCCGGGGACCGAGGAACCGGCCGACCAGCATCAGCGCAACGCCGATACCGGTGGCAACAATCAGAAACAGCAGAGACGGCAAATATTCGGCCAGCACAGCGATTCTCTCTTGCCTCTGCCGCCACGCCTGCAGGCGTCTTGGCATGGGGGAGTGGACGGAAAACGCTACTGGCGCTTTGCGCGCCAGACGTATCCGCTTACAAACAAAATGGTGCCCAAGAGGGGACTCGAACCCCTACGACCTAAGTCGCTACCACCTCAAGGTAGTGCGTCTACCAATTCCGCCACCTGGGCTTACGTATCGCGCCGGGAGTTCCAATCGAATCCCCCAACGCGCCGCATATTGTAACCGTCTTCAGGGAGTCTGGGAGCCTTCCGAAGGCTTTTCTTCACCCGATTTCGGCGTTTCCGCCTGAGCCGGCACAGTAGCCTGCGGAACCGGCTGCTGGACAGCGGCTTCCGGGGCCTTCGGCACGGCCGGCAGCTCACCTGCGGGGACCGCCGGGGCGCTGGGCGCAACCGGGGCAGACATCACGCCGAGGTCCTGCTGGACCGCCGGGCGCGCGCCATGGCTGGCGTACCAGGCCATGAACAGGCTGATGCCGAAGAACACCACGGCCAGCCACTTGGTCGACTTGGACAGGAAGTTGGACGCGCCGCGCGCGCCGAACACCGTGCCCGAAGCGCCGGCACCGAAACCCGAGCCTGCGGCCGCGCCGGAACCACGCTGCATCAGGATGAGCGCGATCATGGACACCGCGACCAGCACGTAGACCACATTGAGGATCAACATCAGCATTTCGAATCCGCCCTCGGGCATGTCAAATAGCGGCCGCCGCATGGGCGATGGCCAGGAAATCCGCGGCCACCAGCGAGGCGCCGCCCACCAGCCCACCATCGACATCGGGCTGCGCGAACAGTTCCGCTGCGTTGTCGGGCTTCACGCTGCCGCCGTACAGGATGGGCAACGAATCGGCAATTCTAGCATCGAGCTTGGCCACTTCGCCACGGATGAACGCGTGGACCTGCTGGGCCTGCTCCTGGGTGGCGGTGCGGCCGGTGCCAATGGCCCAGACCGGCTCATAGGCCACCACGGCATGCTGGAACCCGGCCGGGCCAACCAGCTCCAGCACGGGCGCCAGCTGGCTGGCGATGACGTCTTCGGTCTGGCCAGCCTCACGCTGCTCCAGGGTTTCGCCCACGCACAGCACCGGCACCAGGCCGGCATGCACGGCGGCGGCGAACTTGCGGGCCACCAGCTCGCTGCTCTCTTTGTGGTACTGGCGGCGCTCGGAATGGCCGACCAGCCCATAGCGGGCACCGACGTCGGCCAGCATGGCGGCGCAGACTTCGCCGGTGTAGGCGCCCTTTTCGTTGGAGCTGACGTCCTGCGAGCCAAAAGCGACGGCACGGCCCTTGAAGGCCTCGACCAGCTCGCCCAGGTACGGAAGCGGCGGCAGGATGACGACCTCTACCCCACCCTTCGGCAGGCTGGCGACGATATCGCTGACCAGGTCGGTCGCGAATTGACGGCTGCCGTGCAGCTTCCAGTTACCGGCGACGATCTTGCGGCGCATGGCGGGGCTCCTTTGGGGTATCAGCCGGCAATGATACCGGATGTAACGAATGCGCGTTTCCCGAAAACGCTTACATTTCAAATGGATATTGGATACAGGTCGGACCAGCCCACCGGATCCGCGATGGGCCCATGGTTGATTGATCCCGATCCCGATACGCCCGCACCAGGTCGTAGCCCCGGCCGTTGGCCGGACACCGCGCGCAGCGCGGCAACGCGTCCGGAACCGGTGACGCACCACTGCCCCTCGGCGTCCGGGGTTTATACCCAACCGCAATCATCCATCACGGATTGATGGACCCGGATCCAAGAGCGTCCGGCCAACGGCCGGGGCTACGCTGAAATGAACAAGGCCACCCTTCGGTGGCCTTGTTCTTATTTCAGCTTGATCTCACGAAGTCGCTCTTCGAGGAACCCATGCGCGGTGATCGGCTCCGGGTAGCGGCTCGGGTTTTCCGGGGTGATGCAGGTCGGCAGCACGTCGATCAGGAAGTCCGGGTTCGGGTGCAGGAAGAACGGCACGGAGTAACGCGGCTGGCGGGCCTGCTCGCCCGGGGGGTTGACCACGCGGTGGATCGTGGACGGGTACACGTGGTTGGTCAGGCGCTGCAGCATGTCGCCGATGTTGACCACGATGGTGTCCGCGTCCGAGGTGAACGGCACCCACTTGCCCTCGTGCGACTGCACTTCCAGGCCGGCCGCGCTGGCGCCCACCAGCAGCGTGATGAAGTTGATGTCGCCATGCGCGCCCGCGCGCACGTTCGGGATGTCGTCGGCGGTGATCGGCGGGTAGTGGATCGGGCGCAGGATCGAATTGCCGTTGTTGGTCTTGTCCGCGAAGAAGTCGATCGGCAGGCCGATGTGCAGCGCCAGGGCCGACAGCACGCGCGAGCCCAGCTTGTCCAGTTCCTGGTACAGGCCGTAGCCCTTCTCCTTGAAGCCCGGGACCTCGGTCGGCCACAGGTTGGGGGCCATCACGTCACGGTACTTCGAGTCGTCCGGGATCTCACGGCCGATATGCCAGAACTCCTTCAGGTCGAAGTGCTTTGAGCCCTTCGCCGTTTCCACGCCGAACGGCGTGTAGCCACGCGCACCGCCGGTGCCCGGCAGGTGGTACTGCAGCTTGGTGGCTTCCGGCAGCGCGAAGAAGGCTTTGAATACGTCGTAGGCCGCGTCGATGTCCGCCTGCGGGATGCCGTGGTTGCGGATGCCCGCGAAACCCCATTCACGGTAGGCCGCCCCCAGCTCGGCGACGAAGGCATCGCGGTCACTGTCGAAACGGGTGATGTCGAGGGTGGGGATCTGGCTCACAGCGATTCCTGGCTTGTTCGTGGTGGGTATGCGGGGCCACGCCTGTGGCCCGGCTGAACATTGTGCCAGATCGGACAATCGACGCCGCCGATAGGTTGATACAAACCGATACAATGCGCCCGCCCACCGCGTCGACGCGGCCGGGCGGCACAGGACGCCGCCGCCACGTCTTCCGATTCACCCTATCTGACCGACCCTGCATGGACGTATCGCGCCCCGCCTCCCCTTTGCCCGCACCCACGCGCTGGACGCGACTGGGCTGGCTGAGCCTGTTCACCGCCATCAACGCCTGCGTGGCCATTGCCATCGCCTTGGGCAATACGCCCCTGCACGACAACCCCGGTGGCGCATTGGGGCTGGGCTACCTGGCCCTTGCCCTTCCGGGTCATTTCCTTGCCTTCGGCAGCCTGGTGTCGCTGCTGCCACTGGCCGTGGGGCTGTGGCCGCGCTCGCCGCGGCCGCTGGTGGTCAGCGCCGTGCTGCTGCAGGGCCTGTGGCTGTGCCTGCTGCTGGTGGATGCAAAGGTCTTCGCGCTGTACCGCTTCCACCTCAATGCCATGGTGATGAACATGGTGTTCGGGGGCGCGCTGCAGGACCAGGTGGCCCTGTCCTGGCAGAGCTGGCTGCAGTCGCTGGGCGTGCTGGCGGCCGTGGCCACCGCCGAAGTCCTGCTGGCCTGGGCCTGCTGGAAACTGGTGCCCGACCGCGCCCGGCGCCGCCCGGTGCTGTTGGCCTGGGCTGCCGGACTGGCGCTGATGGCTACCGGCCAGATCGCCACGGCCTATTACGACGCCCTGGGCGAGCGCGCCGTGACCGGCCAGTGGGCCTACCTGCCGTGGGCGCAGCCGATCACCGCCAAGCGCCACATGCACCGCCTTGGCGTACGCAGCCTGCCGCAGGCCAACCTGCCCGACCCGCGCCACAGCCAGCTGCAGTACCCGCTGCAGCCGCTGCGCTGCCAGAGCCACACCCAACCCAATGTGCTGGTGGTGGTGCTCGAATCGCTGCGGCATGACGCGCTGGATGCCACCACCATGCCCAACACCTGGGCGCTGGCGCAGCAATCGGAGGTGTTCGACCGCCACTACAGCAGCGGCAATGCCACCCGTTATGGCCTGTTCGGCCTGCTCTACGGCCTGCCCGGCGGCTACTGGTCCAGCATGCTCAGCGAACAGCGCGGCTCGATCCTGTTCGAGGTGCTGCAGCAACAGGGCTACGACCTGCACCTGTACGGCAGTGCACCCCTGTACAGCCCCGAATTCGACCGCACCGTGTTCGCCCAGGTACGCAACCAGCTGCATACCGCGCCGTCGTCGTTGCCGGTCGCCGCGCGTGACCAGCACATCGTCGATGCGCTCGGTGCGGACATCCGCCAGCCCGGCGGCGGCCATTGGTTCGGCATGGTGTTCCTGGACAGCACCCACGCGCCGTACCACCTGCCGGAGGCCTACCCTGCGCTGGCCACGCCGATGGCCACGGAAGTGAACTTCCTTGCCTTCGACGACGAGCACGACGCCACGCCCGAGCGCAACCGCTATCGCACCGCCGTGCATTACACCGATGCCTTGATCGGCCAGCTGCTGGCGACCCTTCGCGAGAGTGGCCAGGCCGACAACACCATCGTGCTGGTCACCGGCGACCACGCCGAAGAATTCAACGACCTGGGCCTGAACTACTGGGGCCACAACGGCAACTTCTCCGACTACCAGATGCAGGTGCCGTTCGTGCTGCACTGGCCCGGGCGTGACCCGGCACGGCACGACGCCGCCAGCAGCCATGAAGACTGGGTGCCGACCCTGATGCGTCACGGGCTGGGCTGCGAGAACGCGCTGGCCGATTTCAGCACCGGCCAGGACCTGTTCGACGCCACCCGCCCGGCGCGTCCCCTGCTGGTGGAAAGCTGGTCGCAGCGCGGCATCCGTGAAGGCAACCGCACCTACGTGTTCGACAAGTTCGGCAACGCCACCACCCTGGACGCCCACTACCTGCCCCTGCACGACCAGCCGCCGGACCCGGCAGCAGTGCGGACTGCCTGGAACGCGTTGACCCACTTCCGCAAGCAATGACGTTGATTATCCAGACCCCTGGAACGTTCATGATGAACAAGCCCCTTAAAATCCTGCACACGGAAGCCGCCAAGGGATTTGGCGGCCAGGAGATCTACATCTACCGGCACATGCTGGCCATGCGCGAGCGCGGCCACGACGTATCGCTGCTGTGCCAGCCCGGTGCACGCCTGGGCGAAGTGGCGCGCGAAGCGGGCTTCACCGTGCATGCGCTGAAGATGGGTGGGCTGCTGCGGTTGCTGCGCGGCATCTGGTCGGTGAAACGGCTGGTGCGCCGGCACACCTATGACGTGGTCAACACCACCAGCCGCCGCGACGCACTCATTGCCGCCGCCGGTGCGCGCCTGGCCGGCGCGCCGCTGGTGGTGCGTTCACGGCACCTGATGAGCCCGGTCAACTCCCTGCTCACCTACACCGGCCTGCCGCACCGGGTGCTGACCGTGAGCAGCTTCGTGAAGCAGCTGCTGGTCCACCGCGGGGTGGCCGACGGCCACATCGGCATCGTTCCGCCCATCGCCGTGCCGCCGCAGTGGTCGCAGGCGCACAGCGATGATGCCTGGCAGTGCCTGCAGGAAACCCGTGCCGAAGTTCGCCGCGAACTCGGCTTCACCGATGACCAGATCGTGGTCGGCTGCGTCGCGGTGCTGCGCGAAGCCAAGGGCCACGCCGACCTGCTGCGCGCCATGGCCCCGCTGTGCCGCCAGCAGCCGAACCTGCAGCTGGTGATCGTGGGCGACGGCCAGCCCGTGCTGGATCAACTCAAGGCGCTGCGCGAAGCGCTCGGCATCGCCGCGCAGGTCCACCTGCTCGGCTACCGCCACGGCGCCTGCCGGTTGATGACCGGCTTCGACATCTTTGCCCTTGCCACCCACAAGGAGGCGGCCGGCACGGTGTTCCTCGAGGCCGCCTACGTCGGCGTGCCGATCGTGGCCACCCGGGTCGGCGGCGTGCCGGAGATGCTGGTGGAAGGCAGCAACGCCCTGCTCGCCCCGCTCGGCGACCAGGCCGCGCTCACCCGAGCGCTGCAGACCCTGGTCGAGCAGCCGGAGCGCCGCCGGCAGATGGGCCAGGCCGGGTGGGACTGGATGCGCTGCGCGCACCGCTTCACCCCGACCGGGCACACTGAAGCCACCGAACACTACTACCACCAGTGGTTGAAGGAACTGGGCCATGGCCAACGCTAGAACCGTGCCGGTGCTGATGCACCACCACGTGTCGCCCTCGCCGGGCATGATCACGGTATCGCCGGAAAACTTCGAAAGCCAGATCGCCTGGCTGGCCGGCAACGGCTGGACCTCGCTCACGCTCGAGCAGTACGCCGGCTTCCTGGCCGGCAGGCCCGTCCCACGGAAGTCCATCGTGATCACCTTCGATGACGGTTACCTGGACAACTGGGTGTACGCCCACCCGATCCTGCAGAAGTACGGCATGCACGCCGTGGTGTTCGTGGTCACCGGCTGGATGGGCGAAGGCCCGGTACGGCCGCACGCCGGCCAGCCCGGTGCGGCACTGCCCCCCACGCCTGACCATCGCGGCTGTGAGGCGGCGATCCTGCGCGAGAACCGCCACGACGACGTGATGATGCGCTGGAGCGAAGCGCGCGCCATGATCGACGCCGGCACCTTCGAAGTGCACTGCCACACCCACACCCACACGCGCTGGATGAAGCAGGACATCAGCCGCGAACAGAAGCGCGAAGGCATCACCCGCGACCTGGAAATGGCGCGCAGCGTGCTGCAGGAACAGCTCGGCGAAGTGTCCGACACGCTGTGCTGGCCCTACGGCGATTTCGACGAGGACTACCTGCCCATCGCACGCGCGCAGGGCTTCCGCTACCTGCACACCACCCACCCGTTCGGCCGCAACGTGGTCGGCGGCGATCCGGAACACATCTACCGTTTCGCCATCCGCAATCGCCCCGCCAGCTGGCTGCGCAAGCGCATCGCGTGGAGTTACCACCCATTGATCGCGCCGGTGTTCAACCGCTTCAAGGCCAGGCAGAAAAAAATGGTGCCGGGGCCGTAACGCAAAAAAACCCGGCCGAAGCCGGGTTTTTCATTACGCTGCGGCTGCTGCTTTCACCGCGCCGGACAGGCTGTCCAGTGTGGCCTGCATCAGCTCGGCGGTATCTGCTTCAACCGTGACGCGCACCACCGGCTCGGTGCCGGAGGGGCGCAGGAACGCGCGGCCGCGACCCTTGACCGCCTGCTGCGCAGCGGCCAGTGCCGACTGCACGCCTTCGGACTGCACGATCACCTTTGCAGAAACACCCGCCAGGCGCACGTTGACCGTCTTCTGCGGTACCCGGGTCAGCCCTACCAGCGATTCGCGCAGGCTCTTGCCTTCGCGACGCAGCACTTCCAGCACCTGCAGCGCACTGACGATCGCATCGCCGGTGGTGGCGCGATCCAGGCACAACAGGTGCCCCGACGCTTCACCACCGAGCACCCCGCCACCTTCCACCAGCGCCTGGTGCACGTAGCGGTCGCCCACGTTGCTGCGCTGGAACGGCAGGCCCAGGCGCTCCAGCGCCTGCTCCAGCCCGAAGTTCGTCATCAGCGTGCCCACCACCGGGCCGCGCAGGCGCCCACTGCGCTGCCACGACGGGGCCAGCACATACAGCAGGTCATCACCGTCGACCGGATTGCCCTGGTCATCGGCCATCAACACGCGGTCACCGTCACCATCGAACGCGATGCCCAGGTCTGCACCCACCTCACGCACCTTGGCCGCCAGGTTGTCGATGTGCATCGAACCGACGCCATCGTTGATGTTGACCCCGTTCGGCTCTGCACCGATGGCCACCACCTCCGCGCCCAGTTCCCGGAACAGCAGCGGCGCGATGTGGTACGTGGCGCCGTGCGCGCAGTCCAGCACGATCTTCAACCCGCGCAGGTCAAACCCGCGCGGCACGCTGGCCTTGCAGAACTCGATATAGCGGCCCACCGCATCACGACCGCGTGCCGCCTTGCCCAGCCGATCCGAATCGGCCGTGGTGAACTCGGTATCCAGCGCCGCTTCCAGCGCCAGCTCCGTTGCATCGTCGAGCTTCTCGCCATCGGCGGAGAAGAACTTGATGCCGTTGTCGTAATGTGGGTTGTGCGAGGCACTGATCACGATCCCGGCGTCTGCGCCCAGCGTACGGGTCAGGAACGCGACCGCCGGGGTCGGCATCGGCCCGAGCAGCTGCACGTCGGCCCCCGCCGCAACCAGCCCGGCTTCCAGCGCCGCTTCGAACATGTAGCCCGAAATGCGCGTGTCCTTGCCGATCACCACCACCGGCCGATGACCGTTACGCTCGGTCAGCACGCGGCCCAGCGCATTGCCCAGGCGCAGCACGAAGTCCGCCGAGATGACGCCCTGCCCGACCCGACCGCGGATGCCGTCGGTGCCGAAATACCTGCGCGCGCCCATCAAGCAGCAGCCTCCGGGGCGGGCTGGCGGCCCAGCATGGCCAGCAGGTCGGCCAGGCGGTCACGCATCTCGCGGCGGTCGCAGATCTGGTCGATGGCGCCGTGCTCGAGCAGGAACTCCGAGCGCTGGAAACCTTCCGGCAGCTTCTCCCGCACCGTCTGCTCGATCACGCGCGGGCCGGCGAAGCCGATCAGCGCCTGCGGCTCGGCGATGTTGATGTCGCCCAGCATCGCGAACGACGCCGACACGCCACCGGTGGTGGGATGGGTCAGCACCGAAATGTAAGGCAGCCCCGCCGCGCGCAGGCGACCGAGCGCGGCCGAGGTCTTGGCCATCTGCATCAGCGAGAACAGGCCTTCCTGCATGCGCGCACCGCCACTGGCGGAGAAGCACACGTAGGGCGCGCCGATTTCCAGCGCCTTTTCCGCAGCCAGCGAGAAGCGCTCGCCGACCACCGAGCCCATCGAGCCGCCCATGAAGGCGAAATCGAAGGCCGAGGCCACCAGCGGCCGCCCCTTGAGCAGACCCTGCATGGCGATCAGTGCATCGTATTCGCCGGTGTTCTTCTGCGAGGCCTTGATGCGCTCGCTGTACTTTTTCTGGTCCTTGAACTTGAGCAGGTCGGTCGGCCCCAGGCGCGCGGCGATTTCAGTGGTGCTGTCAGCGTCGAACAACGACGCCAGGCGCGCCCGCGCGCGGATGGCCATGTGGTGGCCACACTTGGGGCAGACTTCCAGGTTCTCTTCCAGCTCAGGACCGTAAAGCGCGCTGCCGCAGCTGCTGCACTTCTCCCACAGGCCCTCGGGGACGCTGCGCTTCTTGCTGGGGACGTTGTCGGTGCGGATGCCCGACGGCATCAACTTGCTGAGCCAACTCATGCGGGATGACACTTCCGTTCAGGGCGGCCCGAGGGCCGCAAAGGCGGACAGTCTAGCTCACCCGTTCCACGGCCGGGACCCCCTGCCGGCGGGGTTATCCCGGCGTGAAAACCATGCTGGGCCGTACGTTGCGGCCTTCTCAGGCGTCCAGCGCGGCGCGCAGCGGCTGCAGGAAGGTACGCGCCACCTGGGCAGCGCCAGTGGCATCGACCGTCTCGGCCAAGGCCGCCACCAGCGCGCTGCCGACCACCACGCCATCGGCCTCCACGGCCATGGCGGCGGCGCTCTGTGCGTCCTTGATGCCGAACCCTGCCACCACCGGCACGGTCGAGCGGCTGCGCAGGTCACGCAGGCGGGTACCGGCAGCGCTGCTGTCGAGCCGTTCCGACGCACCGGTGACACCGGCAAAGCTTACGTAATACAGATAACCCTTGGCCATCGACGAAAGCAGATCCAACCGGGCGTCCGCCGTGGTCGGCGATGCCAGCAGGATCAGGGCCAGGCCGGCAGCGGTGAAGATCTCCAGGGTTTCGGCCGCCTCTTCCGGCGGCAGGTCCACCAGCAGCACACCGTCCACGCCCGCCGCGATCGCCGCCTCGGCAAAGTGCGCCGTGCCGTGGATCTCCACCGGGTTCAGATACCCCATCAGCACCACCGGGGTGGTGGTGTCGTCGCGCCGGAACGCCTGCACCGTGTCCAGCACGTAACGCAGGCCAGCGCCGCGCGCCAGCGCGCGTTCGGAGCTGCGCTGGATGGTCGGGCCATCGGCCATCGGGTCAGAGAACGGCACCCCGAGTTCGATCACGTCCGCACCGGCAGCGGCCAGCGCATGCATCACCGGCACGGTCGCATCCAGGCCCGGATCGCCGGCGGTGATGAACGGAATCAGCGCCTTGCGGCGACTGGCACGCAGGCGGGCGAAACAGGCGTCGATACGGGCAACAGGCATCTCAGGCACATCCTTCTTTCAATTCAACGGCGCCACTGGCGCCCCAGTACAGCTTCGATATCACCCCGCCGAAGATCTCCAGCCGGATCGCCAGATCCGAACCGGGGTCCTGCCAGGTCAGGTACTCACCCACGTCCGGGTCGTAGGCATGCGGTGTGCGGGTGCTGCCGGGGGGCAGGCGTTTGAGCGCGTCGTCCAGCGACATGCCCAGGCGCAGGCCGAACGGCCCCGGCTGGACAATCGCCTCGTAGGAACCGTCTATGGTGTCGAGGTCGAAGCGCTGCACGTGGCCGTCATCGACCATCATCGACACCCCTTCGGGCAGGCTGCCACGCTCGTAGTACTCACAGGCGCGCGCACCATCGCCTTCGCTCAGGCCGGCCGAATGCCATGCGCCGTCCGCTTCGACTTCGCTGAAACGCTGGCCGATCAGCACGTCGCCGGCATGATCCAGCGCGACCGAGACCACGGCCGGCGCATCGGTCTGGTCCGCGGGCGGTGCGTCCTGCGGTGCATCCTCGAACGGGCGATCTGCCACATCATCATTGCTCGCCGGCAGCCGGGCCGGCGCAATGGCCGCCGGCGTCGCCGCAGGGGCCAGCACGGGCGGCTCGGGCGGCCTGCAACCGGCCAGACCGACCACGATCAGCAGCGCACGTCCCTGGCGCAGCACTGGATTCACAGAACCAGGCCCTCGCGCGCGGCAATGGTGTGCACGTCCTTGTCACCACGGCCGGACAGGTTGCACAGCACCAGCTTGTCGCTGGGCAGCTCGCGCGCGATCTTGATCGCCTGGGCCACCGCGTGGCTGGATTCCAGCGCGGCCAGGATGCCTTCGCTGTGCGCCAGCTGGTGGAACGCAGCCAGCGCTTCATCATCGGTGATGCCCACGTATTCGGCGCGACCGGCGTCGGCCAGGAACGCGTGTTCCGGGCCCACGCCGGGGTAATCCAGCCCGGCCGAGACCGAGTGGGTTTCAATGATCTGGCCGTCGTCGTCGCAGATCACATAGGTGCGGTTGCCATGCAGCACGCCCGGGCGGCCTGCCGCAATGGAGGCCGCGTGGCGCCCGGTCTCGATGCCGTCACCGGCCGCTTCGGCGCCGACGATGCGCACGTCGCGATCGTTGAGGAAGGCATGGAACAGGCCGATGGCATTGCTGCCGCCGCCGACGCAGGCAGTGATCGCATCGGGCAGGCGGCCGTAATCGGTGAGCATCTGTGCGCGTGCTTCGCGGCCGACGATGGCGTTGAAGTCACGCACCATGCGCGGGTACGGATCCGGGCCGGCGACGGTGCCGATGATGTAGAAGGTATCGCGCACGTTGGTGACCCAGTCGCGCATGGCTTCGTTGAGCGCATCCTTGAGCGTGGCCGAGCCCGATGTGACCGGCACCACCGTCGCACCCAGCAGCTTCATGCGGTAGACGTTGATCTTCTGCCGCTCGATGTCGGTGGCGCCCATGTACACCACGCATTCCAGGCCCAGCCGTGCGGCCACGGTGGCGCTGGCCACGCCGTGCTGGCCGGCACCGGTCTCGGCGATGATGCGCTTCTTGCCCATCCGCGCGGCCAGCAGGGCCTGGCCGATGGTGTTGTTGATCTTGTGCGCGCCGGTGTGGTTCAGGTCTTCGCGCTTGAGCAGGATCTGCGCGCCGCCGACCTGCCGGCTCAGCCGCTCGGCGTGGTAGATCGGGCTGGGCCGGCCCACGTAATGGGTGAGGTCCTTGTCATAGGCGGCAATGAATGCGGGGTCACGGCGCGCTTCGTCATAGGCCGCCGCCAGCTCCTGCAGTGGCCCGATCAGCGTTTCGGCAACGAAACTGCCGCCATAGCGGCCGAAATGGCCGTTGGCGTCGGGATAGGCGTGGAAATCGGTGATGGGGGGGACGGGCGATACGGACATGACGCGACAGCCGTTGGAGACAGGCTGACAATTTAGCGCACATGTGGTGACCGGAATATCGATATTATCTGCACAAACACGTCAGGAAAACTCACATGAGCCAGACGCCACTGCCGCCCCTCAACGCGCTGCGCAGCTTCGAGGCCACCGCCCGGCTGGGCGGCGTGGCACGCGCCGCAGAAGCGCTGCATGTGACCCACGGGGCGATCAGCCGCCAGCTGCGGCTGCTCGAGGAGCACCTGGGGCTGGCGCTGTTCGAGCGCGCCGGCCGCGGCCTGCGCCTGACCGCCGCCGGCCAGGCGCTGCAGGTTGCCTGCGCCGGGGCGTTCACCCAGATCCGCGAGGCGGTGGACACCCTGCAGCGCCGGCAGCGGCCCGAGGCGCTGGTCCTGGGCTGCAGCGGCAGCATCCTGGCGCGTTGGATGATTCCCCGCCTGCCCGCGCTGCAGGCCGACCTGCCGCAGGTGCCGCTGCACTGGTCGGCGCAGGACGGCAGCTTCACCGACCAGCAGCAGGCGCTGGATGCGGTGCTGCTGCTGGCGCAGCCGCCGTGGCCGCGTGGCTGGCAGGTGCGCGAACTGGCCCCGGAACGGGTCGGCGTGGTGGTCAGCCCGCAGCATCCGGCTGCGGTGCGCCTGCGCCAGCAGCCACCGCAGGCACTGCTGCGCGAGCCTCTGCTGCACACCACCTCGCGCCCGCAGGCGTGGCCGGACTGGGCGTTGTCGCATCAGCTGGATCCGGCGCAGCTGCAGCTGGGCACCGGGTTCGAGCACCTGTACTACCTGCTGGAGGCGGCGGTGGCGGGACTCGGCGTGGCGATCGCGCCGGAGCCCCTGGTGGCCGATGAGCTGGCGGCCGGGCGCCTGCTGGCGCCGTGGGGTTTTGCCGCAACCGGTGGCTTCTGGGTGCTGGCCACCCCGGAGGGTGGCCAGGATCCGCGGGTGGAATCCTTGGCCGGGTGGTTGGCCAAACAGCTGCGGTAGGGTCGTTCCCCCACTTACACAGCAGTGGGGGCCGCCAGGCGCTGCTGAACGTCGTCGCGCAGCTTGGCCAGTTCCACCTCGGCCTGCTGGCGTTGCTGCATGCCTTCGCGGTGGATGGTGCGGACTTCTTCCACGGTGGCGATGAGCTGCTCGTGGGTGTGGCGCAGGGTCGCCACGTCGATCACCGCACGCTGGTTCGCCTTGGCGGTGTCCACCGAGGTCTGCCGCATCAGGTCTGCGTTGCGCCGCATCAGCTCGTTGGTGGCGTCATCGATCGTGTTGGACAGTTCCGCCGCACGCTTCTGCTCGCTCAACGAAAGCTGGATCGCGAACTGGCGCTTCCACGACGGAATGGTGATGTCGCGGACGGTGTTGAATTTCTCGATCAGCTGGATCGCATTGGCCTGGATCAGGCGGATCATCGGCAGCGACTGATCGGCCGCATGCTGCATCACCACCAGGTCGCCCACCCGCTTGTCGAGCAGCCGGATCGCGTTGTCCAGCTCGCCCTGGCGGATGCGCACCTGCGGATCTTCACTGCCGGCACCGGCCAGCTGTTCACTGCGCAGGCCGGCCAGCCGCTGCTTGCCGGCGGCGATGTGCAGGCCCAGCGCATGACGTTCGTCGCGCACGATCTCGTGCATGCGGTCGAACTCGCCCACACGCTGGCCCATCAGTGCCTGCTGGCTGCCGACATCGCCGAGCAGCTGCTCGATCTGGCGGTTGGTGTCGCTGAACTTCTGCACCAGCTCGCCCTTGGAGGCGCGCAGCTTGTCGATCAGCCCCCCGATCACCGGCACCTTGGAACGCTGGGTGAGGCCATCCAGTTTGAGCGTGCGCGCGATGCGCACCACTTCGCCCAGCTTGTCGCCACTGGCGTCCAGGTCGCGGTTGCGCACCTGGTCAAGCAGCTGGCTGGAAAACGCCGCGGTCCTGGCCGCCGCTTCGCGCCCGAACACCTGCAGGTTGCCCGGACGGATGTCCTCCAGGCTGCGGCCGATTTCCGCGATGCGCGGCAGGTCATCAGCTACCAGCCCGAGGGCCTGCAGGGTGGCGTCGTCGACGGCGGCCGGTGCCACGGCAAGCGCGGTGCTGTCCTGCGGGTCCTGGGTCATGGCGTGATCTCCTTGATAGGGGTCAATCGGGTATGGGGGTCAGTCGAGTCTAGCCTGCGCCGAGGCCAGCTCGGCGGTGATCTGTGCCTGCAGCTGCGCGGCCTGCTGGTTGCGCTGCTGCTGGTCACCGGCGCGGCGCGCCAGTACCGCCTGCCGCCAGGCCGGCAACAACGTTTCGGTGATGCGCTGGCTGCGCGCCAGCAGGGCGCGGTCCTGTTCGAGCAACAGCTGCCACTGCCCCGCTTCGAGCTGCCGCACGGCGGCCAACCGGCGCAGGTGGTCCACGCGCTGGGCCAGTACCGGTTGCAGCTGTGCGGGCAGCGTGGACAGCTGTGCGGCGCCGGCATCCGCCCACCGCTGGATGGCCCGTGCCGCATCGAGCGCGTTGGCCTGCGCGGTGGGATAGCTGCTGCTCTGTTCCCGCAGCGCCTGCGCTGCCACGTCGGTCTGGGCCAACAAGACGCCAAGGCGCGACTGCCAGTCGCGCGCGTCCAGCTCGCCTTCAACGTCGCGGCCAAGCAGACGCCCCCACCAGCCGGTCTGCCGGCGCACGCCACCGGGCGCGGTCGATTGCAGCACCAGTGCCAGTTGCGCCAACAGGTCCAGCAATGGGTGTGCTGCCCGTGCGGCTGCCGGGGTCGCTGCATCCCGCTGTCCCACGGCGGCCACCACCGCTTCTCCCCAATGCGCCAGATCGGCGGCATCGGGAGCCGGTGCTGTCGGCAGGGGCCAGCCCGCGCTCATGCGTGCGCGTCGTCCGCAGCGGCCGCGTCACGCGGTGGCCATGCCGATTCGCCGTAGAAATGGCGCATCAGCGCCTCATCCAGCGCGCGCTCTTCAGGCGTGCTGGCGCGGCGTACGCGCGGACGTGCGGCCGGTGCCGGCTCGCGCTCGGCCTGCTGGCGCACCCAGCTGGCCAACAACGCCAGCGTCTCGCCGGTGCGGGCCTGCTGCGCATTGGACTGGCCCAGCAGCTGCAGCAATGGCGCAAGGCCCTGCTGCAGCCCTTTCGACAGGGGTTCGGCAAGGGGCGCCTCGGCGGGCACGGCCGCAGGGGCCACGCTGGCGGCGTGGGCCTGGGCCAGCCGGTCCAGCGCGGTCAGCAGCGCGGGCCACGGTGCGGGTTCTTCCTCCACCGCCGCCGGGGCAGCGCTGGGCTGCAGCGCACTGGCGATATCGGCCAGCTGCGCCACCACCCGTCCGCCCACATCGGCGTCGCCGGCGCCCATGGCCTTGTTGCGCAGAAAATCGCGCTTGATCTGGGCCCAGCGCTGTTGTTCTTCGTCGCCCTGCATCCCGCGCAGCTCAGCCAGCTTGAGCAGGTTCTCTTCCGCACCGGTGGTAAGCAGCTGGGCCTCGCCCAGGTAGTGGTCGGAGACCAGCTGCTGCAGCTCGGCGTCGTTCATCACCGGCGAGATCTTCTCGGCCAGCTTGTTCATGTTGCGGTAACTGCCCTGCAGGCGGAACGGCGGTTCGGTACGGTAGCGATCGTCCTGCGCGGCACTGGCGATGTACTGCTGGTTGACCCGGTACACCACGTCGCGCACGCGCAGCATGCGCTGCAGGGTGGCGACGATCTCGTTGATCTCCGCACCGCTGTAGGCGTGGCTGAGCGCGTTGGTCGAGACCTCCTTGCCTGCAGCCCGCTCGGCAAGCAGGTACAGGTCGGCCATGTCGCGGGTGGCCAGCGGGGCCAGCACCGGGTTGGAGGTCAGGCTGTTCTCGATGTAGCTCAGGGTGAAGGCATCTTCCATGCCGCCCAGCACATCGCCCAGGTTGTAGATATCGGCGCGGTTGGCCAGCATGTCCGGGATCTTGAACACTTCGCCGGACTCGGTGTACGGGTTACCGGCCATCACCACGCAGAACTTCTTGCCGCGCATGTCGTAGGTACGGGTGCGCCCGCGCCACACGCCTTCGATGCGGCGGGTGCCGTCGCACAGGGAAATGAACTTCTGCAGGAACTCCGGATGGGTGTGCTGGATGTCGTCGACATACAACATGGTG
Organism: Stenotrophomonas sp. Steno-Z4; assembly: GCF_056393145.1. Lineage (NCBI taxonomy): Bacteria > Pseudomonadati > Pseudomonadota > Gammaproteobacteria > Lysobacterales > Lysobacteraceae > Stenotrophomonas > Stenotrophomonas sp. Steno-Z4. The sequence goes on from NZ_JBWJPC010000001.1 coordinate 162,177, forward strand.
TTGTTGCCCATCTCCAGCGCCAGGTTGAGCTTTTCCAGTTCCTGCCGCGACGTGGCGTCCGGCGCCTGGGCCGGATCCAGCGAACGCACTTCATGCCCCAGCGCGGGGCCATTGATCTTCATGAAGACCAGGCCCAGCCGGTGCGCCACGTACTCCATCAAGGTAGTTTTACCGTAGCCGGGCGGCGAGATCATCATCAGCAGACCCATCAGGTCGCTGCGCTTGTTCTCGCCGACGGTGCCCATCTGCTTGGCGAGGTTGTCGCCGATCACGCCCAGGTACACATCGTTGATCAGCTTGTTGCGCACGAACGACGACAGCGGCCGTGCCTTGAATTCAGACAGGCGCAGGGCATCGCGCTCTCGGCCGATGATGCGCTGGCGCACGCCCTGGTAGGCATGGAACGCCGGCACGAACACCTGCAGGTGGTCGCGCAGGCGGGCCAGGAAGTCATCCAGCGACAGCAGCAGGCGCCCCTTCCGCACGCGCGCGTGCTCACCCAGCAGGCCGTCAACCTGTACCAGCAGCGCCACGTCGCTGGGCCGGGTGCGCAACGTGCGCGCAACCAGCAGCAGCGCCGCCGCTTCATCGGCATAGGCGAGGTGGTCGGTGAACGCAGGCAGCTGGCACAACGCGCGCAGCCACTGCCCGGCCAGTGCCCAGCGCGCCGCCAGGCCGTCCTGTTCGCGCTGCAGGGCACGGTCGAAGGCCTCGCGCTGGCCGGCGGCCTGCAGCTGCTGGCCCAGTGCATCCAGCAGCGCCTGCGCATGACGGCTGGTACTGAACACCGGCTCGCCGGCGCCCAGTTCCGCGGCGAGATACGCTGCCGCGGCCTGTACCTGCACCGGGTCGAACGGCAGCTTGCGCTCTTCGACGAAGCCGGACAGCGCAGCGTCGATCTCGGCCAGCAGCGCCAGCTGGCCTTCGCGTGACCCGAACAGGCGCACGATCGCATCGGCACCGGCCTGTCGTGCAGGCCACTGCATGACATCGTCGCGGCGTTGCTGCGCGGACCAGAACAGCATTGCCAACGCGCGGGCGCGTGGCGCGTACCGCAGGGTTCCTGCAGCCTGCTGCAGCGGCAGCAGTGCGTGCAGGATCAGGCTGGCGTCGTGGTCGTGGATGCCGCGCTCGTACCCTTCGCGGTAACGCGGGGCGGCGAAGTCGCGCACGATACGTTCCAGCGCGTCGGGCTCGGCGGCACTGCGCTGCAGGGTGGCCAACTCAAGGCCGTCGCGGCCTTCCATCGCCGCCTGCAGCAGGCTCCCGGCCAGGTACTCGCCCCGATACAGCTGCGCCGATTCGGACTCCAGCCCGACCTGCCAGTATGCCTTCAGGCCGGCCAGCTCCGGGTCGTGCAGTGTCTCCAGGAAGTCGGTGCCGGTCAGGTGGATGGCCAACTCATCCCCGCGCGGCAGCAGGGTCAGGTCCAGCGCCTGGGTGTTGACGCTGAAGCGGTGGCGCGGCCCCAGCCGGACCACGTTGCCCCCCTCCTCGAACAACTCGGTACGGTCGCGCAGCGCGCGCACGGCCTGGTCGCGCACGCCCTTCAGGCGCGCTTCGACATCGTCGGCCTTGACGCTGTCGCGCAGCTCGCGCAGGCGCCCGGCCAACTCGCGCAGCTTGAGCACCAGCGCGTCGCCGGCGAAGAAGGCGTTGAGCTCGTCGGCACTGGCAAAGCGCTCGGTGCGCTTGGCGAGGCCATCGAGGATGCGGGTGGCGGCGTCCAGCACCGAACGCGCCTTGCGCTGGCGCTCGTCCTGCAGCGCCTGCTTGTGCGTTTCGAAGGCTTCGATCAGTTCTTCGCGCTTGGCCAGGATGTCGCCCAGGAACTGCTCGTGCTCGCCGAACTGGCTTTCCAGTTCTTCCAGCTGCACCAGCAGGCGCGACATCTGCTCGTCGGCCCGCTCCGGGTCGGTGGCCATGGCCAGCGCGCTGGTAATGGCCTGGGAGAACAGCGCGAACTGCGCGGCGAACTGCGCCACCGCCTCGGCCGACCCCAGCGTGCGCCGACGCTGTTCGGCGCGCACCCGGCTCTGGTTGAGCCGGGCGTACACCGCGGAGATGGATTCCACCACGCGGGTGCGTGCGCTGGCGTCATCCACCTTCAACCCGGCCATCAGCGTCGACAGCATGTCCAGGTCGGCCGCCATCGCACGCATGCCAGCCAGCTGCTCGTCCAGCACGCGGGCGCTCTCGGCCTGCTGGGCCGCTTCGTCCAGCACCTGCAGGCGGGCGCCCAGCGGCGCCAGTGCCTGCTCGCCGCCCAGGAACTGGCCGGTGGCCGTACCGATACGATCGTGGGCCTCCTGCAGGGCGGCGGTCATCGCATCGATCACATCGGTGTCGATGTAACGGTAATCGCGGATGGTCAACAGGTGGCCACGCTGGGTGGAGATCGCGTTCAGCGCCTCCACGAAGGCCTGCACTTCGGTCCAGTTCTCCGGCTGCAGGCGGGCCAGCAGGGCCTTCTGGCCGGCCTGCGCCTGGGCCATGGCCTGCGCCGACTGCTGCCGGATCGACTGTACCTTTTCGTACTCGTCCAGCACCGACTCACCGGTGGCACTGATCTCGCGCAGCAGGCCGGCGGCCCCGTCGCACTGCGCGTCGTCCAGCCAGTGGTGGGCGTCGAACAGCCGCCGGGTGTCCTGCACCAGGCGCTGGTAGCGCTGCACCGACACATCCTGGCCTTCGATGGTGCGGGCCAGGTCGAACAGGTTGGAAATGCCGCGCACCAGTTCGGCATTGCCGATCCGGCCCATGAAGGTGTTGCCGGGTGGCCGGCTCGCGGCGAACTCGTCGCTGCTGAAGGGGGTCTGCCACACCTGCATCGGGTGGATGCGGGTGGGCTCGGTGCCTTCGGCATGGAACAGCACCATCCGTCCATCGTGCAGGAAGGCGTAGCCGTGGCCGAACACCGGCGTCTGCAGCACGCGCTGGATGGTGTTGTACACGAACAGCGCCGAGCGCCCGCCTTCACGCTCATAGAAGATGTACAGCACATCTTCGCCGTTCGGCGAGCGGATGGCGCGCTTGAACTGCATGCCCTGCATGGCCGCGTCGAACGCCTTGTGCTCGCCGCTCTGCAGGTAGTAGCCGCCAGGGAAGATGATGCCGTGGTCTTCGGGCAGCTGCACGCAGGCCTGCACGATCGCATCGTTGCGCGTGATGGTGCCGGTGAGTGTGTTGTAGATCAGCCCGCGCCAGGTGGTTTCGCGGTACGGCAACACCTTCAGCAGCACCAGCGAACCGACCCGGACGAAATCGAACTGCGCGTCATCCAGTGACTGGGTGCTGTCGTCGACCGGTTCGCTGTAGATGCCCTGCCCGCTTTCGGTGTTGTTCTCCACCTTGATGGTGAGGTCGCCACCGGTGGTCTCGACGAACAGGGTATCGAGGATGTTCAGGTGCGAATGGCGGCCACTGACCGCCATGTCGCGGGTGGCCCGGGTCCATTCGAAATCGAACGGTGGCGGCAACGCGATATCGCGTTCGCCGCGGGCGTCCAGATAGGTCAGCGCGCCATCGCGGGCGACCGCCCAGCGGAACACGCGCACGTCGGTGCTGCGCTCGCCGATCTGGAAGGACGCCAGCAGCTTGTCGCCGACCTTGATCAGCTGCAGCAGGCGCGCGTGCTTGTAGTACGCATACAGTTCGCCGAAGTCGTGCACGAAGGCGGCCTGCGCCAGGAAGCTGCCCTTGGCTTCCACCGGCACCACGTCGTAGCCCTCGCCCGCCTGTACCAGCCGGTACAGCCCGAACACGTCTTCCACGCGGGTCTGGGTCTTCAGCCCCAGGAAAACGTTGTAACCGAACAGCAGCAGGTCGGGGCCGACCTGCACGATGTCGCGGCCCACGCAGTTGTTCTCGCTGCGGATGCGAAAGCGGCCGGTGACCTCCAGGCGGCTGTCGCCGAATTCGGCCAGGCGCTGCTGGTTGAGCGCATCGGCCAGGCCGCGCAGGCGGCCGCCCTGGTCACCCAACCGGCGGCGCAGCACTTCATAGGCACCCCCTTGGGCAACGGCCTGGTCGACGGTGGTGGTGGCTTCCGGCGGCGACGGCTCGGGACGTTGGGCGGTATCAGACATCGGCTTCCTTCCGGCTCACGGACAACCGGCCGGACAGGCCGGCCAGTGAGAGGGCGTCGACGGCGCGCGCGCGGCGCGCCATCGGGGCTCAGCGGGCGTCGACCACGGTGGCCGACACGGTTTCGACCTCGGCCAGGTGCTGGTCTTCGATCTTGCGCGGGCTGTCCTCGCGCGGCGCGACCCCCAGGTAGCGCTGCATGAGGTCCTGCACGATCGGGCTCTTGCCGGCCAGCCCTTCGATCGACTTGCCCAGCGACACCGCCTTGATCAGGTTCTCGAACATGCCACCGTCGCCCCCTACCAGGTCGATGTCGGCATTGCGCAGCGCGCTGGCGATGACGCCGGCGTTCTCGCGCGAGACTTCCTTGCCCGCTTCGATCGAGGCCAGGGCCTGCTTGAGGCTGTTGTCGAGCATCATGCGGAACTCTTCGTGGCCGCGCGCGGTATCGCTCAGCGACGCGATGGCCTCGAACTTGCGGACCAGGCCTTCGGCCTCGGCCAGCAGCTTCTTCTGCACCACGCCCGCTTCGGCGCCGCCCACCGATTCGGTGGCGCTGGCGCGGGCACGACCCATCTGCTCTTCGCCCTGGGCCTGCGCCTGCAGGGTCTCGGCCAGCACGCGGGCGTCGTTGGTGCCCCGCTTGAGGCTCGCTTCGGCCTTGGCCTCGATCACGCGGGCCTCGGCGATACCCACCTTTTCGATGGCCAGCGCGGACGCTTCACGCACCTGCGCTTCGGCCAGGCCCGGTGCGGCCTGTTCGGCGCGGGTACCGTCGGCCAGCAGGCGCTTGGCTTCGGCCTGCTTGCCTGCGGCTTCGTGTTCGGCCTGGGCCAGCGTGGTGATCTCCACCGCGCGGTGCTTGGCCGAGGTCTCGGCTGCCTGGGCTTCCTTGACCTGGCGCACCATTAGTTCCTGCGCCTTGGCTTCGGCCTCCAGGATCAGCACCTGCTTCTGGCGATCGGCCTCGGAGACTTCACGCACTTCCTTGATGCGCTCTTCTTCCTGCGCCACGGTCTTGTCGATGGCGATGCGCTCACGGGTGATGTTGGCCACGTCCATCTTGCCGGACTCGACCACCTTGTCCCGCTCCACGCCCTGCAGCTGCACTTCGCGCTGGGTGGTGACCTGTTCCAGCTGGCGCGCACGTTCGACCCGTTCGGCTTCGATGGCGACGGCGCGCTGGCGGTTCTGTTCGGCCACCTCGACCTCGCGCATGCGGTTCTGCTCGCGGATTTCGATGACTTCCTGCGCTTCGATGCGGGCCTGCTCGGACAACTGGCGCTGCTCTTCCTGCACCTTCGCGGTTTCCGCCTGCTCGCGGGCCTGGATGGTTTCAATCTCGCGCTTCTGGCGGGCTTCGGCTTCGGCCTGCTGGCGCTCCAGCGCCAGCAGCGCTTCACGCGCTTCCACGTTTTTCTTGGTGATGGCGAGCTTTTCGTTCTGTTCCAGCTCGTTGGTCACCACGTTCTGCGCGGCGGTGAGCTCGGTGATCTTGCGGATGCCCTGCGCGTCCAGGATGTTGTTCTGGTCCAGCAGCAGCTTGGGGGTCTGCTCCAGGTAATCGATGGCGACGTCTTCCAGCGCATAGCCGTTGAGGTCGTTGCCGATCACCGCGATGATCTCGTCGCGGAACTCCTGGCGCTTCTCGAACAGTTCGGTGAACTCGAACTTCTTGCCCACCGTCTTCAGCGCTTCGGAGAACTTGGCATTGAACAGTTCATCGACCGCATGCTTGTCCGAGGCGCGGTCGGCGCCAATGGCCTTGGCCACGCGCAGCACATCGGCCTGGGTTTCATTGACCCGCAGGTAGAACGCCACCGCGATGTCGGCGCGCATGTTGTCGCGGCAGATCAGGCCTTCCTTGCCACGGCGGTCGATCTGCAGGGTGATCAGGCTGATCCGCATCAGCTCGGCGCGGTACAGCACGGGAATGATCAGGGCGCCGGTGAAATGCACCTTGGGCTGGGCGCTCATGTCGTTGACGATCAGGGCCACGCCCTGGTCCACCTTGCGGTAGAACGCCTTGAACAGGCCGGCCAGGCCAAGCATCAGCACCAGCAGGGCGCCCACCCCGATCAGGAAGGGGGCCATGGTCGCAAAACTCATCGGTGGATCTCCTTATCGCCCGGAATCAGGCTGTCTTGGAACGAAAGCGCGGGGTGCCCGTGTTCACGGGCCACCAGGTAGTGGTTGGTCTCGGGCAGGTAGTCGAGCAGGACGATGCGCTCGCCGCGCGGCAGCGGCACGCCGTCGCGCACGCGCACCTGCAGGATCAGTCCGGCACCGCCGTCGTCGACGGTGGCATGGCCGGCCTCGCCGGTGACCTGCGGCGAGGCGACCACCCCGACCCGGCCGAGCAGCGACCGCTGCGGCACCGGGCGCAGCCGCAGGAGCAGGCGACGGATCGGGCGCAGCAGCCCGGCAGTGACCGGTACCGCCGGCACCAGCGCCAACACCGCAGTGGCGCTGCCGGCCAGCCAGCGCATCGGCGCCGGCAGCGGCTGCAGCAGGAAGAGGTGGACGAAATAGGTGGCGGTCCAGCCGAAGAAGGCCAGCAGCGCGATCACCAGCATGACCGGGGCGCCGCCGAGGCCAAGCCGGGCGAACATGCCGGAAAGGCCGTGCAGGCCGTCATCGCCCAGCTCAAGGTCCACGCCGTCGCCGCCGATGCCGTCGTCCACCACCCCACAGGCGGCCAACAGCCAATAGACCATGGCGAACGCCAGCACGATGCTGTAAGGCAACGTGGGAAACGCAAGCGCGACAGTGAGAAATTCCGCCATTCCACTACTTCCCTGCATCGGTGCCGCCCCCGCGGCGTCCTGCAGGAGACACTCCGGCCTCCCGCGACTACGCGCCGGGCTGGCCGCGTCCTGTCCTGTCGATGCTACGTGAAATCGGCGGATACGCACATAGGCGTTTCCGACGCAGAAGGGCTCCCGGCCAACGGTCGGGAGCCATCGCGGATTGGCCCTTGGGCCTAATCGGCTTCGTGACAGTCGGCGCGGCGGACTTCTTCGACGAACTTGCGCATCTTGTAGCCGTCCTTGATGCCCGGCTCGCTTTCAATACCGCTGGAGACGTCCACGCCCCACGGCAGGGTGGCCACGATGGCGTCGAACACGTTGTCCGGGGTGATGCCGCCGGCCAGCAGGAACGGGCGGTGCAGGCCGGTCGGCAGGCGGGTCCAGTCGAAGGCCACGCCGGTGCCGCCACCGCCGCCCGGGGCGTGGCTGTCGAACAGGAAGCCGGCCGCGCTGGGGTAGCGCAGCTGCAGCTGGCGGGCGTTGACCTCTTCACGCCCACCCATCGCCACCGCCTTCAGGTACGGCATGTTGAAGCTGCGGCAGAACGATTCGTCTTCGTCGCCGTGGAACTGCAGCAGGGTCGGCCGCACGGTGCGCAGCACTTCACGCACTTCTTCCTTGGTGTTGTCGCGGAACAGCGCGACCACGTCGACCATCGGCGCGATCGCCTGGCGCATGGCGCGGGCTTCGGCCGGGGCGACGCGGCGCTTGCTTTCCCGGGCGAAGATGAAGCCGACCGCATCCACGCCCAGTTCGCCGGCCAGGCGCACGTCGCCGGCGCGGGTCATGCCGCAGAACTTGATGCGGGTGCGGTAGAAAGAGCGGCTCATAGGGTGACCTCGGCGGGCAGGTGCCAGTTGTCGGGGTACAACGGGCCAACGAATACAAGGCCCTGCGGCGGTGCGGTCGGGCCGGCCACGGTGCGGTCCTGGCCAGCCAGCAGCTCGGCCATCCACGACACCGGCTTTTCCCCACAGCCAATCAGGATCAATGAACCGACGATATTGCGCACCATGTGATGAAGGAATGCATTGGCCTGAACGCAGACCTCCACGGTCTCGCCCTGGCGGGTCACGCTGATCGCCTGCAGCTCGCGGCGGGCGTGCAGCGCCTCGCACTGGGCGCTCCGGAAGGCACTGAAGTCGTTCTCGCCGAGCAGGGCCTGCCCGGCCTGGTGCATCAGCGCGGCATCGAGCGGCCGGCGCTCCCAGCTGAGGGTCTGCCGGTGCAGTGCCGGGCGGATCTGCCGGTTGAGCAGCCGGTAGCGGTACCGCCGGGCGCGGGCGGAGAAGCGGGCGTGGAAGTCGTCGGCCACCGGTACGCACCAGCGCACCGCGATCGAGCGTGGCAGCCGGGTGGTGGTGCCCAGGGTCCAGCCGCGTGGATCACGCGCCACATCGGTCTCGAAGTGCACCACCTGGCATTCGCCGTGCACGCCGGCATCGGTGCGCCCGGCACAGACCACCTGGATCGGCGCAGCGGCCACCGATGAAAGGGCGTCCTGCAGGCTGGCCTGCACGCTGGGGCAGCCGCTCTCACCGAGCTGCTGCCAGCCCTTGAACTCGCTGCCGTCGTATTCCACGCCCAAGGCGTAACGCATGTTCAGGACTTCACTTCAAATGCGGGAGGGCGGCCGACGCGGATCATCCGAGCCGCGACAGCAGCTCGTGCGCCTGCTGTTGGCTGTGCGGGTCGCCCGCCTGGGCAACCTCCATCAGCAGGATGCGGGCGGTTTCCGCATCGCCCAGGTCGAGGTAGGCGATGGCCAGCTCAAGGCGGTCGCGACCGGGTGCACCGAGCGGGGCCGGGTCGTGCTGGACCGGCACGGTTGCTTCGGCCGCCACAGCAGCGTCCTCGGGGAATTCAAACACGCCTCGATAGGACGGCTGCGCCGCCGCTTCGAGCGCATGCGGCGGAACGACGTCTTCGGCGGCAACCGGTGCGGCCGGCACCACCGGGGGGGCAACCGTCTCCTCGACGTCCTGCACCGGGCGGCCCGGCTGCGGCTCCAGGGTGAACACCGGCTCGCGTCGCCCCGCGTCGAGCACATCCGGCTCGGCCAGCACGTAATCCGGCGCATCGCGCAGGTCGGGCTCGTCAGCGGCCACGTCCTGCTGGGCCGCCAGTTCGTCCACGTAATCGGCGGCGGGAACGGCAGCGGCCAGGCTGGCTGCATCCAGTCCCTCGCGGCGCAGGGGCGGCAGCGGCGACGGCTTGCGCCGACGGGCCACGGCCCAACCGGCCACGATCAGCAGCAGCACCGCCAACCCCAGCCAGGCCCAGCCGCCACTGCCTGCCTCGCGCGTGGCCGGGGCTTCGCCCAGGCGCTGCTGCGCGGCGGCCAGGTCCGTGTCTTTCATGGCAATCAGCGAGGCCTGCTGCTGCTTGAGCTTCTCGAGTTCGGCCACGCGGTTGCGCAGCTCCTGGATCTCGGCATCGCGGGTAGCCACGTCTTCCTTGGCCTGCCGCAGTTGTTCGTTGCCCAGCATGTCACCCTCGCTGCCGGCAGCGGTGCCGGTGGTTGTACCTGCGTTGTTGTCGGTAGCGGCGACCGCGGGGGCGATCTCCAGGCGTCCACCTGCGGCGGCGGCGGTGGCCGCTGGTGCAGGTGCCGCCGTGGCGGCCGGCGCGGCGGCGACGCCACTGGCGACCGGCTGCGGAATGGCCGAGCGCGACTGGCGCCATTGCGCCGCGTGCTCGCGCACCATGGCGGCGGCCTGGGCGGCATCGACCGGAGCGTCGGTACCGGCGCTGCGCAGCACCGCGCCCTGCTTGAGCAGGTTCACGTTGCCACGGATGAAGGCATCGGGATTGGCACGCAACAGGGCGATCATTGCCTGGTCGCGGCTGATGCCCTGCTCGCGGGCCACGCTGCCGGCAATCTGCGACAGGGTCTGGCCGCGCTGCACGGTGATGCTGCCATCAGCGGCCGTGGCCGCCGGCGTCGCGGACGGAGCGGAGCGCGATGGGGCGGCGGGCCGTGCGGGAACCGGCGCGGTGCGCGAGGGCGTGGGCTCGGCCTGCGCTACCGGCGGCTGCACCGGTGCAGGTTCGGGCTCGCGCACGATGGCGTTGGACATCGCACCGGCCGGCGCGACGATCTCCGGTTCGGCCACGGCCAACGCACTGTCCGGCGCATCGACCAGCGCCGAATACTCGCGGACCAGGCGGCCCTGCCCCCAGTCGGCTTCAATCAGGAAGTTGAGCGACGGCGTGGTCACCGGCGCCTGCGAGCTCACCCGCACCACGGCACGGCCGTTGGCATCGCGGGTCAGTTCGAACTGCAGCTCGCTTACCAGCCCGGTCGGGCGGTCCAGCCCGACACGCGCGAAGGTCACCGGCGAGGCCAGCGCAACGCGCAGGTTCTCGAGCTCGGCCGGATCGGCCGAAATGACCGGGATCTCCGCCAGCAGGGGTTGCCCGGGCTTGGACAGCACCCGGATGTCGCCGAGCCCGAGGGCCATGGCGGAGCTGCTGGCCAGGGCCAGCAGCAGGGTCGAGACATACTTGAGCGGGCGCGATGCGCCCGGAACCCGGTTCTTCATGCGGGCAATATAGCGATTCCCGACCAATACAGCCACGAAGGACGTGGCAGGTACCACGCCCTGCGTGGCACCTCCATCTCAGCCTTCGGCTGCCACCAGCTCGGCCAGCTGCACCGCATTGAGCGCGGCGCCCTTGCGGATGTTGTCCGACACGATCCACAGGTTCAGGCCGCGCGGGTGCGACAGGTCTTCACGGATGCGGCCGACATACACCGCATCGGTGCCCGATGCGTGGGTGACCGGGGTCGGGTAACCGCCGGCTTCGTGCTTGTCCACCACTTCCACGCCGGGCGAACGCGACAGCAGCTCGCGTGCTGCATCCGGCGTCACCTTGTCGCGGGTTTCGATGGTGACTGCTTCGGAGTGGCCGTAGAACACCGGCACGCGCACGGCGGTGGGGTTCACCAGGATGCTGTCATCGCCGAGGATCTTGCGGGTTTCCCAGACCAGCTTCATTTCTTCCTTGGTGAAGCCGTTGTCCTGGAAGTCGTCGATGTGCGGGATCAGGTTGAAGGCGATCTGCACCGGGAAGCGCTGCGGGTCGATCTCCTGGAAGCTGAGCAGCTGGCCGGTCTGCTTGCCCAGTTCTTCCAGCGCCGAGCGACCACCGCCGGAGACCGACTGGTAGGTGGCGACGTTGATGCGCTGGATACCGTACTGGCGGTGCAGCGGGGCCAGCGCGACCAGCATCTGCATGGTCGAGCAGTTCGGGTTGGCGATGATGCCGCGCGGGCGGTTCTTCAGTGCCTCGGGGTTCACTTCGGACACCACCAGCGGCACGTCATCGTCGTAACGGAAGGCCGAGGAGTTGTCGATCACCACCGCACCGGCGGCGGCGAACTTCGGGCCGAACTCCTTGGAGACGCTGCCACCTGCGGAGAACAGCGCGATATCCACGCCGTTCGGGTCGAACGTGGCCAGGTCCTGGACCTTGATCTTCTTCCCGTCGAATTCGATGTCGCCACCGGCCGAACGCGAGGAAGCGAGCAGGCTCAGGGTGGCGATCGGGAAGTTGCGTTCGGCCAGGATGGCCAGCATGGTTTCGCCGACGGCGCCGGTGGCACCGACGACTGCGACGTGGAAGCGACGGTCTTGATTGCTCATGGAATTCTCTTTGATGATGTACCGACCAACGGTCGGTACCTACCGTGGTGAAGAAGGGGACACGCGTTGCGGATTGGGCTCGGGGAACCTCACGTGATGGCCGCGCGGTTCCCTATCGTTTGGCGTCGTCGGTTTTTTTGCCGCCCACGGTGGCGGCGCCGGTTTTCACGGCGGCCACGGCGTCGGCGTTGATCGCACTCGGCGGGTTGCCGGCGTTCGCGCCGAGGCCGAGCGCGGCCAGCAGGTTGTCCACGGCCAGCTGCACCATCGCCCGGCGCGTGGCCTGGCTGGCGCTGCCGATGTGCGGGGTAAGCACGATGTTGTGCAGGGCCAGCAACTCGGGGCGCACCGTCGGTTCGCCTTCGAACACGTCCAGACCAGCGGCGGCCAGCCGGCCATGGGCCAGCGCATCGGCCAGGGCCAGTTCGTCGACGATGCCGCCGCGGGCGATGTTCACCAGGGTGGCGCTGGGCTTCATCTTCGCCAGTGCGGCGGCGTCGATGATGTGGTGCGAGGACGGGCTGTACGGCAGCACCAGCACGAGGTGGTCGGCCTGCGCCAGCAGCGTGTCCAGCTCGACATACTGCGCGCCTACCTCGGCTTCGGTGGCTTCGGGCAGGCGCGAGCGGTTGTGGTACAGCACGCGCATGCCGAAGCCGAGCGCGCCACGGCGGGCAATGCCCTGCCCGATCCGGCCCATGCCCAGGATGCCCAGCGTGCTGCCATGGATGTCGGCACCCAGCATGGTCTGGAACGACCACTGGCCCCACTGGCCGTCGCGCAGCCAGCGTTCGGATTCGGTGATGCGCCGCGCGGTGGCCATCAGCAGCGCGAACCCGAGGTCGGCGGTGGTTTCGGTCAGCACATCCGGGGTGTTGCTGGCCAGGATGCCGGCCGCGCTGAGCGCGCTGACATCCAGGTTGTTGTACCCCACGCCGACGTTGGCGATCGCGCGCAGCTGCGGCGCGTTGGCGATCTCGGCCGGGCCGATGCGTTCGTTGAGGGTGATCAGCGCCCCATCGACCCGGGCCAGCTGTTCGGCCAGCATCGCGGGCGTGTAGCGGGTGACCTCGTGGGTCATCGCGAGCTCGACATGCTGCCCGAGCTGTTCGATGACGTCATCGAACAGCGGTTGGCTGACCCAGACCCGGGGGCGCGTCTCAGCCATCGATGGCGCCGGGAATGCGTGGCGTGATCTCGCCCACGTCACCGCACTGGGCGCGGTGGCGCAGCGCCTGGTCCATCAGCACCAGCGCCATCATCGCCTCGGCGATGGGCGTGGCGCGGATGCCGACGCACGGATCATGGCGGCCGGTGGTGATCACCTCTACTGCGGCGCCACTGGCATCCACCGTGGCACCCGGCAGGCGCAGGCTGGAGGTGGGCTTGAGCACGATCGAGGCGGTGACCTGCTGGCCGGTGGAAATACCGCCGAGGATGCCGCCGGCATGGTTGCTGGCGAAGCCTTCGGGGGTGATCAGGTCACGGTGTTCGGTGCCCTTCTGGGCGGCGCTGGCAAAGCCGTCGCCGATCTCCACGCCCTTGACCGCGTTGATGCTCATCAGTGCCGAGGCGAGTTCGCCATCGAGCTTGCCGTAGATCGGCTCGCCCCAGCCCGGCGGCACGCCATCGGCCACCACGTTGACCCGCGCGCCGACCGAATCGCCGGACTTGCGCAGCGCGTCCATGTAGCTTTCCAGCGCGGGAACCTGTTCGGCCACCGGCCAGAAGAACGGATTGTCTTCCACCGCCGACCAGTCATGGCCGGTCGGGGTGATCTCGCCCAGCTGCGACAGGTAACCGCGCACGGTCACCCCGAAGCGCTGCAGCAGCCACTTCTTCGCAATCACGCCGGCGGCCACGCGCATGGTGGTTTCGCGCGCGGACGAGCGGCCGCCACCGCGCGGGTCGCGGATGCCGTACTTCTGCCAGTAGCTGTAGTCGGCATGGCCCGGGCGGAACTGCTGGGCGATGTTGCTGTAATCCTTGCTGCGCTGGTCGGTGTTGCGGATCAGCAGCGCAATGGGCGTACCGGTGGTGCGGCCCTCGTACACGCCCGAGAGGATCTCGACCTCATCGGCCTCGCGCCGCGCCGAGGTGTGCCGGCTCTTGCCGGTGGCGCGGCGCTGCAGGTCGTGGGCGAATTCGTCGGCACTGATCTCCAGCCCCGGCGGGCAGCCGTCGATCACGCAGCCGATCGCCGGACCGTGCGATTCGCCGAAGGTGGTGACCGAAAGCAGCTTGCCGAAGGTATTGGAACTCACGGCCGCTGCGCTGCCAGTTCGGTGATGCGGGCGCTGTGGGCGATCAGCTCGCGGCACTCGACCGCGAAGATGCCCATCTGGCCGACCTTGAATTCAACCCACGCAAAATCGACTTCCGGCAGCAGCTTGACCAGGTGCTGTTCGGATTCACCCACTTCGCAGATCAGCAGGCCGTCTTCGCTCAGGTGCAGCGGCGCGTCGCGCAGGATCTTCAGCACCAGGTCCAGGCCGTCGTCGCCGGCACGCAGGCCCATTTCGGGCTCGTACGAGTATTCCTTCGGCAGCGCGTCGGTTTCGTCGTTGGTGACGTACGGCGGGTTGGTCACGATCAGGTCGTAGTGGCGGCCGGTGAGGCCGTTGAACAGGTCCGACTTGAGCAGGGTGACGTTGTGCGCCTGCAGGCGTTCCTTGTTCTCTTCAGCCAGGGACAGGGCCTCATCGCTGAGGTCCACGCCGTCCACTTCCCAGTTCGGGTAGTAGTGGCCCATGGCGATGGCGATGCAGCCCGAACCGGTGCACAGGTCCAGCGCGCGGTGTACGTCGCGGCCGGCCAGCCACGGCTCGAAGCCGGTTTCGATCAGCTCGGCGATCGGCGAGCGCGGCACCAGGGCACGGCGGTCGCTCTTGAAGCTCAGGCCCGCGAACCAGGCTTCACCGGTCAGGTAGGCGGCCGGCAGGCGCTCGCTGATGCGGCGCTCGAACAGGGCCAGCACCTCGGCCTTCTCCGATGCGAGCACGCGGGCGGCGCCATAGGCCGGGCCGAGGTCGTGCGGCAGGTGCAGCGCGTGCAGGACCAGCTGGGTGGCTTCGTCCAGGGCGTTGTCGTAGCTGTGCCCGAAGGTCAGCCCGGCGGCGTTGAAACGGCTGGTGCCGTAGCGGATCAGGTCGATGATCGTATGGAGTTCGGCGGCCGTTTCGGCGGTCATGGCAGGGCAACAGACAAAGTGGCCCCAGATTATAGGCGCTGCGGCGCAGCACGGCATCCGTTGCAGCGGAAACGGAAACCGCCGCCCCCCATCCCCTATCATGGAGGCCCCTTCGGGTACGGGCCTTTCATGTTCAATCGCAATGTCGGCATCATCCTGCTCATCGCGCTGGCCGCCGGGCTCGGCCTGGTCGTCGCCCAGAAGGTATTCGCGCCCAAACCGGCCGGCAACCGCCCGGCCACCGAGTCGATCACCTTCTACCCGCAGCCGCGCCCGCTGCCGGACTTCAACCTGGGCCAGTCCGACGGTACCCGGCTGATTCCCGGCGAGCTCAAGGGCCACTGGACCCTGGTATTCCTGGGCTTCCTGTCCTGCCCCGACATCTGCCCGACCACCCTGGCCGACCTGGCCCAAGCCCAGAAACAGTGGGAAACCCTGCCGGAGAGCCTGCGCCCGCGCCTGGTGTTCGTCTCGGTGGACCCCGAGCGCGACACCCCGGCACGCCTGGGCGAATACGTGCATGCCTTCCACAAGGACACCCTGGCGGCCACCGCCGACGTGCCTTCGCTGGAGCGCTTTGCCACTGCGCTGGGCTTCGTGTTCCAGAAGGTGCCGGGCAAGGGCTTTGAAGAAAACCCGCAGGACTACACCCTGGAACATTCGGCCAGCCTGGCCGTGCTGGACCCGGACGGCAGGCTGGCCGGCCTGATCCGCCCCCCTTTCAACCCGCAGGCCATTGCCCGCGACCTGAACCTGTTGACCGAGAAATCCGCCCCATGAGCCTGACCACCACGCTGAGCTACGTCCTGCCCCACCGCCTGCTGTCGTCGATGGCGCGGCGCCTGGCGTATTCCAGCAACCCGCGGATCTCGCGCTGGCTGATCGACACCGTGACCGAAAAATTCGGGGTGAACCTGGCCGAGGCGGCCAATCCCGACCCGCGCAGCTATCGGACGTTCAACCAGTTCTTCACCCGCGCCCTGAAGCCCGGCGCGCGCGTGCCCGACGCCGGCGCCCGCACCCTGGTGATGCCGGCCGACGGCCGGATCAGCCAGCTGGGTGCCATTGAGGATGGCCGCATCTTCCAGGCCAAGGGCCAGTCGTTCACCGCCGCCGAGCTGCTGGGCGATGCAGCCGACGCCGAGGTGTTCCACCACGGCCTGTTCGCCACCGTCTACCTGTCGCCGAAGGACTACCACCGCGTGCACATGCCGTGGACCGGCACCCTGCGCGAAACCGTGCACGTTCCCGGCCGCCTGTTCAGCGTGGGCCCGGCGGCAGTCAACAACGTCCCGGGGCTGTTCGCCCGCAACGAGCGGCTGGTCTGCCATTTCGACACCGACTTCGGCCCGATGGTGCAGGTGATGGTGGGCGCGCTGCTGGTGTCGGGCGTGGAGACGGTCTGGGGTGGCGAAGAGATTCCGGCCTATGGCGACACCATCACCCGCAAGGATTACCGTGGCAAGGGCATCACCCTGGAACGGTTTGCCGAGATGGCGCGCTTCAATTACGGCTCCACGGTGATCGTGCTGCTGCCGCCGGGCGTGGCCGATTTCGCCCCGCACCTGGATGCCGAGCATGCCGTGCAGCTGGGCCAGGCGTTGGCCACCCTTCGTTGAGAAGCGGACACGCATGGCGTGTCCCTACGCAACGTGTGCCACCCACCATCAACATGCGACCCCAACCCCAAGCGACCAAGGATCGTAGTGACACGCCATGCGTGTCAACGCCATGACCCTGCGCACGTACACGAAAAAAACGCCCCGTTTCCACGGGGCGTTTTTTTTCAAGCATTACCCGGATCGTGCGCGAACTCGACGGGCCCTACATCCATCCCGTCGTAATCCTCGACCCCGTTGGCTTCGGCCAGCGCCTGCAGCTCGTGGTTGCGCTTGTCCAGCGACGCTTCGGTGTGGGTTTCCACCCGCTCCACGTGCAGCACGTGGTACTCCGCTTCGCCTTCTTCCAGCTCCGGCTCGAACACCTCGACCACGGTGTAGCCCTCCCCTTCCAGCACCCTGGCCAGCCCGTGCAGCGGCTCCGGCGTGGTGTTGACGAAGAAGTAACCCCACACCAGGTTGCCGTTGAGGTCCCAGTCGGTGTTTTCACGGATGTTGGCGAACATCTCGTTGATTGCGGTGATATCCATCAGTGTTCCCCGGAAGTTATTTACCGCAGCCCTGCAGCTTGATCGACTGGCCTTGGCGCAGCGCATACGCGGGCGCCTTGAGCCCATTGGCCTTGGCCAGCTCACGCACATCGCAATCGAACTTGTCGGCGATCCGGCCCAGGGTCTCACCCTTGCCCACCTTGTGGCTTCGCACCGGCTTGGCCTTCGGCTTGGGCGCCGGTACTGCCACCGGCGCAGCCGGGGCGGTGGCCACCGGGGTGCTGGCCTGCAGGCCGGCCACCGGCACCACGCTGCCCACCGCCACGTTGCCGGTGTAGCTGGCCACGGTGGGACGGACGATGGCCGCATTGAGATCGGCGGTGATCAGCGTGCGCGCCAGGTCCGCGCGCGGGCCGCTGACGCAGTAGCGGTTGTACAGCCCGGCAATGCGGGTGGTGGCGTTGATCAGCGTGCCGGCCGGGATCCAGCCGTCGGCTTCATAGCGCGGGTTGAGGTTGCGCAGCGCGCGCATGTAGCCGTCGCGGGTGCCGGTGCTGCCCAGGCAGATGGTCAGCTCATAGATGGTGGTGGACTTGGCCAGGCGGATGGTGGCCGGCTGCGCACTGACCTTGGGGAAGTCCACGCCGTACTGCTGCGGGTGCAGGTAGATCCACGCGGCGGCGATCACCATCGGCACGTAGTCCTTGGTTTCGGCCGGGAACTGGTTGTAGACGCTGTCCACCCAGAAGCTCTGCCCCACGTTCTGGCGATACACCCGCCCGGCACGGCCTTCGCCACCGTTGTAGCCGGCCAGCGACAGCTCCACGTTGTTGTTGAGCTCGCGCATGCGCTCGTTGAGGTAATTGGCACTGGCCTCGGCGGCGCTGCGCGCGTCGAAGCGGGTGTCGAAGCCGGTGCCGTCCGGGCCCAGCCCGAAGCGGCGGCCGGTGGCCGGCATGAACTGCATCAGCCCGGCGGCGCCGGCGCGGGAGGACGCGTGTACGCGGCCGTTGGACTCCTTGGCCATGATCCCGAACAGCAGCGCCTCGGGCAGGCCGCGCTTTTCCCACTCCGGCCACATCACCGCGCGCAGGCTCTGGTAATTCTCGTAGGAGTTCATCAACGCCGGGCGCATGTCGGTCAGCCAGCGGCGGATGCCGGCCTGCACGGCCGGGTTGTATTCGACCATGCTGTCGAAGGCATGGCGCTTGTCGTTGAGCAGCGCGGCGGCACGCGCCGCTTCGGGCACATCGGCGGTCAGCGGGCCCACATGGTCCGGGTCGGCCTCCAGCAGGCCGCCATCGACGGCGATCGCGTCGCTGTCGTCACCATCGCGCGCGTCGGCATTGTTCTTCAGCAGGCGCTTGTAGGTCACCAGCAGGTTGCTGACCTGGCACCCCTTCTGCGCAATGCAGGCGCTGATGACATCTTCCATGTCCTCCAGCGCGGCATCGCCTTCGTTCTTGCCCTTGGGGTCGGCATTGTTGACCAGCACCAGCGCATCGGCATAGCGCTTTTCGGCCGCGGCCATGCGCTGCTCCAGGGCTTCGACCTTGACCTTGTCACGGGCGGAGACCCGCTGGGCATGGGCCTCGGGGACGAACGACAGCAGGGAAGCGAGCGCCAACAACGGCCAACCACGGGCAAGCAGGACAGGAACGGGCATTTTTGGCACTGTGGGCAAAAGACAGGGCAGAGTAGCCGTGCCACTCGCATCGGGGCAACCCGGTCAGGTGCCCGATACCCGCCGACGTTTAGAATCCTGCCCATTCACATAGCCCGTCCACAGAGCGAGTTGACCATGGATCCGATCCTGCTCGGCAAAGGCATTACCGACGATGTCCCCGTCACCCTGCAACCGAAACTGGGCAACCGCCATGGTCTGGTGGCCGGGGCGACGGGCACGGGCAAGACCGTGACCCTGATGACCTTGGCCGAAGGCTTTTCGCGCATTGGCGTCCCGGTGTTCCTGGCCGACGTCAAGGGCGATGTCTCCGGCCTGGCCGTGCCCGGCGCCGGCACCGAGGCGCTGCTGCAGCGCGCGAAGGAGATCGGCGTGGCCGACTACGCGCCGGCCGGCAGCCCCACGATCTTCTGGGACCTGTACGGCAAGCTGGGCCACCCGGTGCGCACTACGGTGAGCGAAATGGGCCCGACCCTGCTGGCGCGCATCCTGGAGCTCAACGACACCCAGTCGGGGGTGCTGGACATCGTGTTCAAACTGGCCGACGACCGTGGCCTGCTGCTGCTCGACCTGGACGACCTGCGTGCCCTGCTCGGCCTGGTGGCCGACGAGCGCAAGGACATTTCCACCGAATATGGCCTGGTCAGCGCGCAGACGGTGGCGGCGATCCAGCGTTCGCTGCTGCGGCTGTCGCAGGACGGCGGTGAATCCTTCTTTGGCGAGCCGGCGCTGGAGCTGGCCGACCTGATGCGGGTCAATCACGACGGCCGCGGCGTGATCGGCATCCTGGCCGCCGACCAGCTGGTGCTCAAGCCGCGCCTGTACTCGACCTTCCTGCTGTGGCTGCTGTCGGAGCTGTTCGAGACGCTGCCGGAGGTGGGTGACCTGGACAAGCCCAAGCTGGTCTTCATCTTCGACGAGGCGCACCTGCTGTTCGACGACGCGCCGGCTGCGCTGGTGCAGCGCATCGAGCAGGTGGTGCGGCTGATCCGCTCCAAGGGCGTGGGCGTGTACTTCTGCTCGCAGTTCCCCGACGACGTGCCAGCCAACATCCTGGGCCAGCTGGGCAACCGCGTGCAGCACGCGCTGCGGGCGTTCACCCCGCGCGACCAGAAGGCGGTGAAGATCGCCGCCGAAACCTTCGTACCAAACCCGAAGCTGGACGTGGTGGCGGCGCTTTCCCAGCTGGGTACCGGCGAGGCGCTGGTGTCCACGCTGCAGGACAAAGGCATCCCCTCCCCCGTGCAGCAGACCCGGATCGCCCCGCCGCGCTGCCGGATGGGCGCGATCACCGAGGCCGAGCGTGCGCAGGTACGCGCCGGCAGCCCGGTCGGCAGCCGCTACGACACCGCAGTGAACCGCGAATCGGCAGCGGAGCTGCTGGCCCAGCGCGCGGCCAAGGTGGTGGAACAGCCCGACGCGCCCAAGGCGCGTACCCGTGAGCAGGATGAGCAGCAGGAAGGCGGCTTCGGGCAGTCGATCAAGGATGCGATCTTCGGCACCAAGCGCCGCCAGGGCATGATCGAAACGATGGCCAAGCAGACCACCCGCACCATGGGCACCAAGCTGGGCAACCAGATCGTGCGCGGCATCCTGGGCGGCATTTTCGGGGGCAAGCGCTGACCGATGTCGCGTTGGCGTCCCCCTGCGGAAAAGAGCACGGCCCTGATCACCGCACAGGGCCACCAGCGGTTGAAGAGCGAGCTGGACGAGCTGTGGCGCGTGCGCCGGCCGGAGGTGGTCAAGGCGTTGGCCGCGGCCGCGGCGGAGGGCGACCGCTCGGAGAATGCCGAGTACACCTACCGCAAGAAGCAGCTGGGCGAGATTGACCGGCGCGTGCGCTACCTGACCAAACGGCTGGAGTCGCTGCGGGTGGTGGATACCGTGCCGACCGACCCGCAGGCGGTGTTTTTTGGCGCGTGGGTGGAGCTGGAGAACATGGACAGCGGCGATGTCAGCCGGTATCGCATCGTTGGGCCGGACGAGACCGATGCGGGTGCCGGGTGGATCAGCATCGATTCGCCGTTGGCGCGTGCGTTGTTGAAGAAGCGCGTGGATGACGAGTTCGAAGTGGAACTGCCGAGCGGGCGGACCGGGTTTGCGATCCTGGCGGTGGAGTATCCCGGTTGATCGCGCACCCACGACCAACGGTCGTGGGCTACCGGCCTGGTGGCACCGCGGCCGGGGAGCGGTAGGTCACGACCGTTGGTCGTGACGCAGCGGCGCCGGATACTGCCGGCCCTCCCGCAGGGGCCGGAAATAGTCCGCCAGCTGGTAGAAATCCGCGCCCTGCGCGGCATGCCAACCGGGGATCCCCATCAACGGCAGTGGCCGCAGCTCCAGCGGATCATTGAGCACGTCGGCACGCGCGATGGCCTGCGCTACCTGCTCCACCACCTGCGCATCATCATCGCCTTGCACCGCTACACACTTGCCCACCAGCAATCGCGACGGCAGCAGCGCCTGTTCCATCAACGCATGCCCGAACACGGCGGATATGGCGATGTCGCCGCTGCGCCACCGCGCCGCGCCGTCGACGAACAACGCGTGCCAGTCGTGGCGGCCCCATGCGTGCAGCAACGACGCATCGCGCACCCGCACGATCACGCCGGTTTCGTCGAACTGGGTCAGCGCGGCCTGCGCGCGCGTGCGCTGGCCGGGCGGGTTGCGCTCGATGTCCTGGCACTGGCGTGCATTGAGCGCGGCCTTCACTGCCGGGTAGCGCGCCCACACCAGTGCATTGAACAGGTCATGCCAGTTGCACGGGCGCGTGGCGATCTGCCCGCGTGCAATGCGCTGCTCGTAGTGCAGGCCGTCGGCCAGCAGTGCGTCGTCCTGCTCCACCAGCTGCTTTCCCGATAAAGCGAGCTGCCGGTTCAACGCGGAAATGGTCGGCCAGTCGGCGGCCACCATCAGGCCCTGGTAATCCGCGAACGCGGCGAACAGCGGATGGGCGAAGCACGCCCGATCCACGTCCGCGCGCGCCGGCGCGACGAAACGCCGACGGCCGACCGCCCCGGGGGCGGCCGCGTCGGTCACAGCACCTTGAGGTCGAGCAGCTTCCTGGCCGCACTCTCGTCGATCAGCGCGTCGCCGTAGAGGTCGTGGTCATCGCTCTCGGTGATTTCCACGTCCACGAACTGGCCCACGCGCAGCCTGGCTTCATCGGCGTTCTGGATGTGCACCAGGCCGTCGATCTCCGGCGCATCGGCCTTGGAACGGGCCACCGCGATGCCGTCTTCAATCGCATCGACCAGGCACTGCTGCACCGTGCCGATCTTGGCTTCCAGGCGCGCAGCGGAAATGTCGGCCTGGCGGGCCATGAAGCGCGCCAGGCGCTCCTGCTTCACTTCTTCGGGCACCGCGCCGGGCAGGTCGTTGGCGGTGGCGCCGGTGACCGGCGAATACGCGAACGCGCCCACGCGGTCCAGCTGCGCCTCATCCAGGAACGACAGCAGTTCCTCGAACTCGGCCTCGGTCTCGCCCGGGAAGCCGACGATGAAGGTCGAGCGCACGGTGATGTCCGGGCACAGCTGGCGCCAGCGCTGCACGCGCTCCAGGGTCTTGTCGACCGCACCCGGGCGCTTCATCAGCTTGAGGATGCGCGGGCTGGCGTGCTGGAACGGAATGTCCAGGTACGGCAGGATCCGGTTTTCGGCCATCAGCGGGACCACGTCATCCACGTGCGGGTACGGGTACACGTAATGCATGCGGGTCCAGGCATCGAGCTCGGACAAGCCTTCGCACAGCGACTTCATGCGGGTCTGGTAGGCCTTGTCGCGCCACATGCGCTCGGCGTACTTGACGTCCACGCCATAGGCCGAGGTGTCCTGCGACACCACCAGCAGTTCCTTCACGCCGCCACGCACCAGCCGCTCGGCTTCACGCAGCACCTCATCGACCGGGCGCGAGACCAGCTTGCCGCGCATCGACGGAATGATGCAGAAGCTGCAATGGTGGTTGCAGCCTTCGGAAATCTTCAGGTAGGCGTAGTGGCGCGGGGTCAGCTTGATGCCGTAGTCCGGTACCAGGTCCACGAACGGGTCATGCTTGGGCGGCAGCGCGGCGTGCACCGCCTCCATCACGCTGGTGTAGTCCTGCGGGCCAGACACCGCCAGCACGTCCGGATACGCCTTGCGGATCTCTTCCGGGCGCTTGCCCAGGCAGCCGGTGACGATCACCTTGCCGTTGGCGTTCATCGCCTCGCCGATCGCATCCAGCGACTCGGTCACCGCCGAATCGATGAAGCCGCAGGTGTTGACCACCACCACGTCGGCCGAATCGTAGGAAGGAACGATGTCGTAACCCTCGGCCCGCAGCTGGGTGAGGATGCGCTCGGAATCGACGAGGGCCTTCGGGCAGCCAAGGCTGACGAAGCCGACTTTGGGGTTCAGCTGGGACATGGATCGCGGGACTCTGGGGGCCTGGGCCCACGCCGGAATGGCGCGGGGACCTGGGGCCGGAAACGGCGGCAAGTATACCGGCGTTGTGGCCCCGGCCCTGAATGCATCGGCGGCTCCGGCAACGCCAACCGCCAATCCCGGCATGCCCGCGACACCCCGCTAACCTGCAGCGCGCCGATAATGAACGCCTGAACCAACAGGAGTCTGGCAATGGGTGAGTGGGTCACGCTTGATACGCATCACGGTCCGGTCCGGGCCTGGCAGGCCACGCCGGAGGGCAAGCCGCGCGGGGGCCTGGTGGTCATCCAGGAGATCTTCGGCACCAACGCCCACATCCGCGAGGTCGCCGAGGGCTTTGCTGCGAAGGGCTACGCGGTGCTGGCCCCCTCCTTCTTCGACCTGGTCGACGAGGCGGATTCCGACCCGGATGCCCTGCCCTATGACCCGGACGGGGTGAAGCAGGGGCTGGAACACGTCAATGCACTGGGCGTGGAGAAGGCGCTGGAAGTGGTGCGCGCGGCGGCCTCACGGCTGGCCCCGGCCGGCAAGGTCGGCACGGTGGGCTACTGCTGGGGTGGCACCATCGCCCTGCTCTCGGCCCTGCGCCTGGGCCTGCCGTCGGTCAGTTACTACGGCGCACGCAACGTGCAGTTCCTGGACGAAACGCCCAAGGCGCCGGTCATGTTCCACTTCGGCGCGCAGGACAAGAGCATTCCGCCCGAGGCCATCCAGGCCCACCGCGAGAAGCTGCCCAAGATGGCCACCTTCGTCTATCCAGCCGACCATGCCTTTAACCGCAGCGTCGGACATGCGTATGATCCGGACAGCGCCGAGCTGGCGCTGACACGCACCCTGGACTTCTTCTCGGAGCATCTTGGATGAGCGATTTTGAACTGGATTCACGCCTGGCCGCCAACAGTGTGCTGGTGGACCAAGGCCCGCTGTCGCAAGTGCGGTTGATGAACGACGAACGGTTCCCGTGGCTGGTGTTGGTGCCGCGCGTGACCGGCATCACCGAATGGCTGGAGCTCGACGGCAACCAGCAGGACCAGCTACGTACGGAATTGAACCGATGCTGCCGGGCGCTGAAGGGCACCGACGGGGTGGAGAAGATCAACTTCGCCACGCTGGGCAACATCGTGCCGCAGCTGCACTTCCACGTGGTCGGCCGACATGTGGGCGATCCGGCGTGGCCGGCACCGGTGTGGGGGCATGGCCAGGCCCATCCGTTCGATGCGGCCGTGCTGCAGGAGCGTGTCGCGATGTGGAAGGAACGGCTAGGATATTCGCCCCAGCCCTAAGCGGACCCTGCCCCTGATGCGCTCCAACCTTGTCGCCGCCATCGTCCTGATCCTCGTCGGCCTGTTCCTGCTGGCCAGCAACCTGGGCTGGACCAACATGAACCTGGGTCGCCTGATCCTTACCTGGTGGCCGGTGATCCTGGTGGCAGTAGGGATCGGGTTGTTGTTCGGACGCGGGAAATAACCAAAAAAAAGCGCGGAGCGATCCGCGCTTTTTCATTTGCCCCGCCGCTCAGGTGCGCGGCAGGGTCACGCCGGTCTGGCCCTGGTACTTGCCGCCGCGATCCTTGTACGAGGTCTCGCAGATGTCGTCGCTGTCGGCCTGGAAGAACAGCATCTGGGCCACGCCTTCGTTGGCGTAGATGCGCGCCGGCAGCGGCGTGGTATTGCTGAATTCCAGGGTCACGTGGCCTTCCCACTCCGGCTCCAGCGGGGTCACGTTGACGATGATCCCGCAGCGCGCGTAGGTGCTCTTGCCCAGGCACACCACCAGGGTGTCGCGCGGAATGCGGAAGTACTCCACGGTGCGCGCCAGCGCGAAGCTGTTGGGCGGGATGATGCACTCGTCGCCCACGATGTCCACGAAGCTGCCCGGGTCGAAGTGCTTGGGGTCGACGATGGTGGAGTTGATGTTGGTGAACACCTTGAACTCGCGCGAGCAGCGCACGTCGTAGCCATAGCTGGAGGTGCCGTAGCTGACGATGCGCTGGCCGTTGGCCTGCTTGACCTGGCCGGCTTCGAACGGCTCGATCATGCCGTGCTGTTCGGACATGCGGCGGATCCAACGGTCACTCTTGATGCTCATGGGGAGTCCTGGGTGCGGGAATGGGCGATTCTAGGCGATCAGAGCAGCGAGGACAGGATCGGAATGCTGGCGCGCGGGCGCTTGGCCACTTCCTCCACCAGCCGCTCGGCGGCGCGCAGGTAAGCCTGCGCGGCCGGCGACTCCGGCGCGGCGGCGGTGATCGGGGTGCCTGCATCGCCCTGCTCGCGGATGCCGATATCCAGCGGCAGCGAGCCCAGCAGGGGCACGCCGTACTGCGCGGCCATGCGTTCGCCGCCGCCATCGCCGAACAGGTGTTCGATGTGGCCGCAGTTGCTGCAGGTGTGCACGGCCATGTTCTCGACGATGCCCAGCACCGGCACCTCGACCTTTTCGAACATCTTCAGCGCTTTCTTCGCATCCAGCGTGGCGATGTCCTGCGGGGTGGTGACGATGACCGCGCCGGCCAGCGGAATCTTCTGGGTCAGGGTCAGCTGGATGTCGCCGGTACCCGGCGGCAGGTCGATCAGCAGGTAGTCCAGGTCATCCCACAGGGTGTCGTTGAAGAACTGGGTCATGGCCGAGGTCGCCATCGGACCGCGCCAGATCATCGGCGTCTCGTCCTCGATCAGGTAGCCGATCGACATGGTCTCCACGCCGAACGCGCGCAGCGGCTCGATCGACTTGTTGTCCGGGCTTTCCGGGCGGCCGCTCAGGCCCAGCATCATCGGCACGCTGGGGCCGTAGATGTCGGCATCCAACAGCCCGACCCGCGCGCCCAGGCGGGCCAGCGCCACGGCCAGGTTTACCGCCGTGGTGGATTTGCCTACCCCGCCCTTGCCTGACCCGACCGCGATCACGTTGCGGACGCGCGGATGAAGGGTCAGGCCCTTCTGCACCTGGCTGGCATGGGGACGTCGAGACGGGCTGGCACTCACTGCGGGAACTCCGGAAAAGCCGAACGGGACAGCCCGCCACTATACAGGGCGTCCCTGCGGTGCCAGGCCGCTGTCCTGCCCTGTCCTTGCGCTGTCCCGGAAACGATTATCACGACATTGGCACGTCAGGAACGGATTTCGTGGTGCGGTGCGGCCAAAAAGTGAACCGTGCATCCGTCACGGTACGGAGGGAATGGTTTCATCACAAACCATTATTAAGTCATTACTTTTCAACATGTTGCAACACAGATGAGAACGAAAGCATGGCTTTGCGTATCTTGTCTTTATGACCTCTTGATGAACAGTTGACAGGGCGCGTTAAGCCCGTGTTAACCTCGAATCATCAGCTCGTGAAGCTGGTGAACAGGGGGGCAGCCATTGCCAAGACCTGATCCGAGGGCACACGGAGACGCCTGCTGGTCCATGTCACCGGTGTTTGACGCAATCGATCGTTCCAAGGGGATCCACACATGATGAATCGCAAGTCGCTCAGCCGTCATCCGCTGAGCTTCGCCCTGGCTACCGCGATGGTGTTCGCGGCCGCGCCGGCATTCGCGCAGGACACCACTTCGACCAAGACGGCCGAAGAAGTCGCCGCCGAGAAGGCCAAGGCCACCACGAACTTCGACACCGTGACCGTGACCGGTTCGCGCATTGGCCGCGATACCTTCAACTCGGTGTCGCCGGTGCAGGTCGTGACCCGCCAGGAGTCGGTGCTCGCCGGGTTCAACTCCACCACCGACGTCCTGCAGAGCACCGCGGTGACCACCGGCAGTTCGCAGATCAACAATGCGTACGGCGGCTACGTCACCGACGGCGGCCCCGGTGCCAACACCCTCGGCCTGCGCGGCCTTGGCCCGACCCGCACCCTGATCCTGCTCAATGGCCGCCGCGTGGCGCCGGCCGGTTCGCGTGGCGCGGTCGGCTCGGCCGACCTGAACGTGCTCCCGAACTCGATCGTGGACCGCATCGAAATCCTGAAGGACGGCGCCTCGTCGATCTACGGCTCCGACGCCGTGGCCGGCGTGATCAACATCGTCACCAAGACCAAGGTCGACGGCGTCTCCTTTGAAGGGCAGCACAACGCCACCGACGGTGGCGGCGGTGACCAGCGCCGTTACTCGATCATGTTCGGCACCACCGGCGAGCGCTCGCACTTCTCCGGTTCGTACGAGTACTACACCCGTAACGACCTGAGCCTGCGCGACCGCGACTGGACCCGTTGCGCCACCGACAAGTACCGCGACATCGACGTGGGTGACTACTGGGGCAGCGGCGACTTCATCGACCCGCTGACCGGCAAGTCCAAGTGCTACACCCTCGATGCGGGCGGCGTGACCATCAACACGATCGGCACCAACACCCGCACCGGCGTTGCTGCCCCGGGTGGTGCCGGTACGCGCTTCAACCGCTGGCGTCCGAACGCGGCCGTCACCACCGGCCTGGTCGGTTATGAAGGCGTGGACACCTATACCCGCGATACCTTCGACGACGCGATGCTGAACCAGTCGCTGATCTCGCCGGCCAAGACCCACACCCTGTTCCTGCAGGGCGGCTTCGACACCGGCGTGCTGGGTGACGCCGAGCTGTACTACGAGTTCCTGGGCAACAAGCGCAAGTCGACCCAGACCGGCTACCGCCAGCTGTCGCTGGACTATGCGGTAGGCAGCCCGCTGATCCCGGCCAACCTGCGTGACAGCGTCGCCGGCCCGGCGACCAACCTGACCAACGGCGCCAACATGGGCGTGCGTGCGTTCATCGGCTTCGGCAACGACCAGAGCAAGCAGAACGTCGACTACTACCGCTTCAACGCCGGCCTGCGGGGCAACCTGACGGCGGACTGGAAGTACGACTTCAATGTCATGCACTCGGACAATGACGCCGACTACACCTTCCAGAGCTTCCTGACCAGCCGCCTGGCGCAGAGCCTGAACGTGGTCTCCAACGGTGCCGGCGGCTATTCCTGCGTCGACCCGTCGAACGGCTGCATCGCCGCACCGGCGCTGAACTCCAACACCATCGGCGGCAACCTGCCGGCGGACTGGAAGAACTGGGTGTTCGTGCCGGTCACCGGCAACACCATGTACAAGGAAGACACGGTCAACTTCAACGTCAACGGCCCGCTGTTCGACATGCCGCACGGCACGGTCCGCGGCGCGTTCGGTGCCGAATACCGCAAAGCCAAGATCGACGACAGCCCGTCGCAGTACTCCATCGACGGCGACCTGTTCAACCTGACCTCGGCGGCGCCGACCCGCGGCAGCGACTCCGTCACGGAAGTCTACGGCGAACTGGAATTCCCGCTGCTGTCGGGCGTCACCGCTGCCGAAGAGCTGACCCTCAACCTGTCCGGCCGCTACACCGACTACGAGTCGTACGGTTCGGATGAGACCTACAAGATCGGCGGCCTGTGGACCCCTGTGAAGTGGCTGTCGTTCCGCGCGTCCTACGGCACGTCCTACCGCGCCCCGGCGCTGTACGAACAGTTCCTGGGCGGCACCACCGGCTTCCTGGGCAGCACCTCCGATCCCTGCAACGAGTACAGCGACCGCGATCCGTCGTCGATCCGTTACCAGAACTGCGCCGCCGAAGGCCTGCCGGCCGACTACATCGCAACCCAGGGCGTGACCGTGATCACCCAGGGTGGCGCGGAAACCGGCCTGAAGGCGGAAACCTCCACTGCCAAGACCCTCGGCGTGGTGATCCAGCCGGAGTTCGGCAGCGGTTTCGGTGACCTGTCCTTCGCCGCCGACTACTTCGACATCAAGGTCGAGAACGGCGTGCAGGCCGCAGGCGGCGCCGGCATCCTGAACGCTTGCTACGGCAGCGCCACCGCCGACTTCCTTGCCGGCAACGGCCTGTGCCGCCTGGTTGACCGCAACCCGCTGAACAACGCACTGACGGTCACCAACGGCTTCATCAACGTCTCCACCGACAAGGTGCGCGGCGTGGACCTGACCCTGCGCTATGTCCGTGACATCGGGCCGGGCGAGTTCCGCACCACCACCCAGTTCACCCACTACATCGAACAGTCCAGCAGGATCTTCCAGGACGATCCGCTGGTGAACTACGCGGGCATGCTGGGCACCCCGGCGAACACCGCCACCTTCGACATGGCCTACAAGTGGAAGGAATGGCAGGTCCGCTACGGCCTGGACTGGATCGACAAGATGGACAGCTACGCGTACTACGAGGAGCGCAACCCGGGCCTGTTCGAGCCGGACACCTCGCCGTACAAGATCTACACCCCGAACTACTTCCTGCAGTCGTTCTCGG
This sequence comes from Stenotrophomonas sp. Steno-Z4, assembly GCF_056393145.1. NCBI lineage: Bacteria > Pseudomonadati > Pseudomonadota > Gammaproteobacteria > Lysobacterales > Lysobacteraceae > Stenotrophomonas > Stenotrophomonas sp. Steno-Z4. The sequence goes on from NZ_JBWJPC010000001.1 coordinate 191,387, forward strand.
TGCAGTACGAAGCGGACAAGTGGTCGGCCACTGTCGGCGTGCGCAACCTGGCGGACAAGGAACCGCCGACCATTTCCCAGGGTGTGTACAGCACCGTCGGCAATGCGTTGCTGTACAGCGGCTTCGACTACTGGGGCCGCCAGTACTTCGCAAACGTCACCTACTCGTTCTGATCCCGCTTCGCGAGCCGCCGCCCTTCGGGGCGGCGGTCTCGTTTCCGGCCCTGGTAAACCGGTGGCCGGCCCGCTCCACGAACAGAGGTCATCAATGAAACGGATTCTTCTGCTGGCCGCCCTGGCCAGTGCTTCCTCGCTCCTGCACGCCAAGCCGGTGGCACCGACCATCGAGCAGATGGCCGCCTTCCCGGCCATTTCCAGCCTGTCACTCTCGCCCGATGGCAAGCACATCGCCGGCCTGCGCGCCAACGGCGAAGAACGCGTCATCGTCGTCTGGGAAACCAACGCCCTGGACAAGGCGCCCACCGTCATCGGTGCCGGCCGCATGAAGTTCCAGAGCGTGAGCTTCATCAAGAACGGCCTGCTGGCCGTCACCCTGTGGCAGCCTTACGACCTGCGTACCGACCGGGTCAACAAGACCTTCATCAGCAAGTTCTTCATCACCGACATCGAAGGCAAGCAGTGGAAGGAGCCGATCAGTCCGGCCCGTGCCACCAGCCGCAACGAAGAACTGGAGCAGGCCCTGTCCAACTCCACCGTGCTCGATACCCTGCCCAACGACCCGGACCACATCCTGGTGGTGAACGGTTCGGGCAGCAATTCCGGTGACGTGTACAAGGTGAACCTGCGCAGCTTCACCTCCCAGCGCATCCAGAAAACCGAAGAGCGCGTGGCCGGCTATGTCACCGATCTCAACAGCGAACTGCGCGCGCGCCTGCGCCAGGATGTGGATGGCACCGGTGCGTATATCGCCACTGAATTCCGCAACCCCGCTACCGGCTCCTGGGAAGAACACTTCCGTTCGCATGTGAAGGATCGCGACATCAACCAGGTGGTCGGCTTCGCCGATGACCCGAACATCGCGTTCATCCAGAGCAACGTGGGCCGCGACAAGACGGTCATCTACGAATACGACATCGCCGCGCGCAAGCAGAAGGAAGTGCTGTTCGAGCACAAGTTCTTCAATGCCGGCACCGTGGTGCTGAACCGCTACAAAAACGTGGACGGCGTGCCGTTCGGTGCACTGCTCGGCGTCGGCTACAGCGGCCCGCGCGAAAACGAGATCCAGTGGACCGATCCGACCTTCAAGGCGCTGGAACAGGGCCTGCGCCAGGCCCTGGGCATCCAGGCAAGCGAGGTCACCCTGGTCGATCCGGGCACGGGCCAGCGCGCCACCACCCAGCTCGACGGTGGCAGGTCGATCCGCCTGCTGGACTACAGCGCCAACCTCAAGACGTTCCTGGTGGTGGTGTCCGGCCCGTCCGACCCGCCCACCTACTACCTGTTCAACAACGGGCAGCTGACCGAGCTGGCCAAGTCCTACCCGCAGATCGACCCGGCCGCGCTGGGCACGACCAAGCTGGTCTATTACAAGGCGCGCGACGGGCTGGACATTCCCGCCTTCCTGACCACCCCGAACACCGAACTGTGCGGTGCCGGTCCGTGGAAGGCCGTTGTGCACCCGCACGGCGGTCCGTGGGCGCGCGATGGCATGGACTTCGACGGTTCCATGTGGGTGCCGCTGATGGCATCGCGCTGCATGGCAGTGCTGCGCCCGCAGTTCCGCGGCTCGGCCGACTGGAGCCGCAAGCTGTGGATGGCCGGCGATGCCGAGTGGGGCCAGAAGATGCAGGACGACAAGGATGACGGCGCCAAGTGGATGATCGACCAGAAGATCGCCCAGCCCGGCCACATCGCCATGTTCGGCTTCTCCTACGGCGGCTACTCGGCATTCGCCGCATCGGTGCGGCCCAACGGGCTGTACAAGTGCGCCATTGCCGGTGCCGGCGTGTCGGACATCAAGAAGATCTGGTCGCGGTTCTACACCAACCCGTTCTTCCGCCAGGCCCAGGCCAAGACGGTGGACGGCCTGAACCCGCTGGACAAGGCCGGCGAGATGAAGATCCCGCTGATGGTCTACCACGGCGACCGCGACCGCACCGTGCCGATCGAACAGTCCGAATGGTTCGTGGCCAAGGCGAAGAATTCCGGCCAGCCAGTGGAGTACCACGAAATCGCCGATTACGCGCATGGCCCGGCGTGGACGCGCGCGATCATGGGCGACCAGCTGCGGCTGATCGATGATTACCTGGGCAAGGGGTGTGGTGGCGGCGGGTTGTAATCGCCGCTGAGGGGCACCCGACCCACGGTCGGGGGCTCCCGATGATTATCGGCCACCTTCGGGTGGCCTCTTTTTATTCGCGAAGAATGGCCTGTGCCGCGTTGTGTCCCGGCGCGCCGGTGACGCCGCCGCCAGGATGCGTCCCCGAACCGCACAGGTACAGGCCCGGCAGGGCACCGCGGTAGTCGGCCTGTCCCAGCATCGGCCGGGCGCTGAACAGCTGGTTGAGGCTGAGCGCGCCATGGAAGATGTCGCCGCCGATCAGCCCGAAGGTGCGCTCAAGATCCAGCGGACTGAGCGCCTGCCGGCCCAGCACCAGTGCACTGAATCCCGGCGCGTGCTTCTCGACCGTTGCGATCATCAGGTCGGCCACTTCGTCGCGGTGGTCATCCCAGCTGCGCCCGCCGGAAAGCACCGGGGCCACGTGCTGGCAGAACAGGCTGGCCACGTGCTGGCCGGGCGGCGCCAGCGAGTCGTCCAGCGTACTCGGGATCAGCATTTCCACGATCGGTTCGCGTGACCAGCCGTGCTGGCGCGCATCGCGGTAGGCGCGGTCCATGTAAGCCAGCGTGGGCGCCATGATGATGCCGGCCGTGAGGTGGTCCCCTGCCCCGGGCAGCACGGAGAACGAGGGCAGGCCGGACAGCGCGACGTTCATGCGGAACGTGCCTGAACCACAGCGCCAGTTCGCCATGCGCTCGCGCGTGGCCAGTGGCACCTCCCCAGGCGCGAGCAGCTGTTCGTACAACAGCTTGGGATTGACGTTGGCCACCACCCTGCGGGCGCGGATGACATCCCCCTGCAGCGTTTCCACCCCTACGGCGCGCCCCTGCTCGACGACGACCCTGCGCACGCCGCTGTCGGTACGGATGCTCGCCCCGGCGGCGATGGCCGAGCGCGCCATAGCCTGGGTGATGGCGCCCATGCCGCCGATGGCGTGGCCCCAGGCGCCCTTCACTCCGTTGCTCTCGCCAAAGGCGTGGTGCAGCAGCACGTAGGCCGAGCCGGGCGCGTCCGGGCTGGCGTAGTTGCCCACGATGCCGTCGAACCCGAACAGGGCCTTGATCGGCTCGCTTTCGAACCAGCGGTCCAGGTATTCCGAGGCCGAGATGGTGAACAGGTCCAGCAGTTCCTGGCGCAACGCCGGCGCCAGCCCATGCAGCCGCCTGCCGAGCTGGCCGGCCTGCCACAGCGCCGGCAGCTGGGTCAGCCAATGGCCTTCACCCACGTTGGGCGGCGCCTGCAGCGCAAGATCGCGCAGCACATCGGCGAATGCCTCCAGGCGCTGCTCGAAGGCCGGCAGGCGCTCGGCATCACGTGCGGAAAAGCGCGCCACCTCCGAACGGGTCAGCCCGGCACCGGCCAACAGGTAATCCCCGTCCAGCGGCAGGAAGTTGTTGATCCGCCGCGGCACCACCCGCAGCCCGTGCTGGGCCAGCGCCAACGCCTGGATGATGCGCGGCTGCAGCAGCGACACCGTATAGGAAGCCACCGAATTGCGGAAACCGGGATGGAACTCCTCGGTGACCGCCGCCCCGCCCACCACCGGCCGCCGTTCCAGCACCAGCACCCGCTGCCCGGCCCGGGCCAGGTAGGCCGCGCAGACAAGGCCGTTGTGCCCGCCGCCGATGATGACTGCATCCCAAGCACGCGTCGTTGAAGTGTCCATGCTCGCTGTATACATGACCTTCGACACCCTTGCAGGCCGGGCCAGCGGCGTATCGTCTGGCCCACGGCCCCCATCAGGGGGCCTTCCTGAAAGATTCTTCGGCCCGGAGGCCATACTAGTGATCTCTCGTACTCCCAAGATTGTCCTGCTGACCCTGGCCGTTTCGGCCGCGCTGGTCGGCTGCGGCAAGAACGAAACCCCGGCTACGGACAGCGCGGCCTCCACCGCCACCCCGACCGCCGCCGCCCCGGCCGCCACCGAGTTCAAGCTCGACGAAGCGAAGCTGCCGGCTTACAACGCCTTCCACCCGTCCGACCTGGACAAGAGCCTGGACGCCTGCACCGCGTTCGGCGATTACGTGAACAGCAAGTGGCTGGCCGCCAATGAAATCCCGGGCGACCGCACCAGCTGGGGCGCCTTCACCATCCTGGACGAGCGCTCGGTCGCCGTGCAGCACCAGCTGGCCGAACAGGTCGCAGCGGTGAAGAACCCGACCGGCATCGAAAAGATCGTCGGCGACTTCTGGGCCACCGGCATGGACGAAGCCAAGATCAACGCGCAGGGCATCGAGCCGATCAAGGCCGACCTGGCCGCCATCGACGGCCTGCAGGACAAGGACGCCATCGCCAACTACCTGCGCACCACCGCCGCCAAGGGCGAAAACGTGCTGTTCGGGTTCGGTCCGGAAGCGGACTTCAAGAACTCCAGCATGAACATGGCCTACGCCAGCCAGGGTGGCCTGGGCCTGCCGGACACCACGTACTACACCGACGCCAAGAACGCCGACAAGCTCAAGGCCTACCAGGCGCACGTGGCCAAGGTGCTGGAACTGTCCGGCGTGGCCGCTGCCGACGCCGCCAAGCAGGCCGCGGACGTGGTCAAGTTCGAAACCCGCCTGGCCAAGGCCTCCAAGTCCAGCGAGCAGCTCTCGCGCGATGTCTCGCTGTACTACAACCCGGTCACCGTGGCCGACGCCGACAAGCTGACCCCGAACTTCAGCTGGAGCCGGTTCTTCGAAGCGCAGGGCATTGCCGCGCCGGAGAAGTTCTCGCTGGCCATCCCCAGCTTCCACCAGGAAGTCAGCAAGGCGCTGGGCGACACCGACCCGTCGGTGTGGCGTTCGTACCTGCGCTTCCACACCGTGGATGCGGCGTCGCCGTTCCTGGCTGACACCTTCGCCCAGGAAAACTACGAGTTCTACGGCAAGACCCTCAACGGCCAGAAGGAAATGAAGCCGCGCTGGAAGCGCGTGCTGGGCACCATCGAAAACGATGCCGGTGAAGCCTTCGGCCAGCTGTACGTCAAGGTCGCCTTCTCGCCCGAGTCGAAGGCCAAGATGGAAGAGCTGGTCAAGAACCTGGCCGCTGCGCTCAAGGAGCGCATCCAGGGCCTGACCTGGATGAGCGATGAGACCAAGGCCAAGGCCATCGCCAAGTGGGAAACCTTCACCCCGAAGATCGGTTACCCGGACAAGTGGCGCGACTGGAGCGGCCTGAGCACCGGCCGTGACAGCTACTTCGGCAACGTGCGCGCGGCCAACGAATTCAACTACAAGTTCGCGCTGGGCAAGATCGGCAAGCCGGTGGACAAGACCGAGTGGGGCATGACCCCGCAGACGGTCAACGCCTACTACAACCCGCTGCAGAACGAGATCGTGTTCCCGGCCGCCATCCTGCAGCCGCCGTTCTTCGACCCGAAGGCCGACGACGCGCTGAACTACGGCGGCATCGGTGCGGTGATCGGCCACGAAATGACCCACGGCTACGACGACCAGGGCAGCCGCTTCGGGCCGACCGGCAACTTCGAGAACTGGTGGACCGATGCGGACACCAAGAACTTCAGCGGGCTGACCGGCAAGCTGGTGAACCAGTTCGACGGCTACAAGGTCGGCGACCAGGCGGTCAACGGCAAGCTGACCCTGGGCGAGAACATCGCCGACCTGGGCGGCCTGGCCACTGCCTACGACGCCCTGCAGAAGGCCAGCGCCGGCAAGGAAGACCCGAAGGTGGACGGCTTCAGCCGCGACCAGCGCTTCTTCTTCAACTGGGCCACCGTGTGGCGCACCAAGTACACCCCGGAAAACGCCAAGGTCCGCCTGGCCACCGATCCGCACGCCCCGGCCGCGTTCCGTGCCATGGGCGCGCCGTCGAACCTGCCGACCTTCGCGGCCGCGTTCGAATGCAAGCCGGGTACGCCGATGGTGCGCGCCGGCGACAAGCAGGTGGTGATCTGGTAATGGTTCACGCGGTGGCGTGAAGCAGAAAGGCCCGGGATTTTCCCGGGCCTTTTTGTTTGCCCGGTTGCCGGCCAACGGCCGGGGCTACCGTCGGCGCCGGTGAATGCTGCGTTTTCATGCGAGCTTGCTATAGTTCCGCGGTCTTCAATCCTCCTGGATTTGTTTCGCATGCCCAACCTTCGTCCGCTTGCCATCGCCCTCGGCCTGGGCCTGGCCACCCTGGTCGTCACCGACGCCTCCGCCGCCCCGAAGAAGAAGGCCGCCAGCCGTGCGCCCGCGGTGAGCGCGCAGTGCAGCGACTTCCATGACGCCACCAATGCCGGCTGGCTGAAGGCCAACCCGGTGCCGCAGACCGGTGCCACCACCGCCATTGGCCAGCTCGCCGAGCGCACCCGCGTGCAGCAGCGCGAGCTGCTGGACGGCGCGATGAAGGCACCGCAGGGCAACGTGCAGAAGCTGCTGGGCGACTTCTGGGCCAGCGGCCTGGATGAAGCGGCCGTGGAAGCCGACGGCTCGGCCCCGATCGCGCCGCTGCTGACCCGCATCAACGCCATCAAGAAGGCCAAGGATGTGCCGGCCTCGATTGCCGCCCTGCACCAGGTCGGCATCCCGGTGGCCTTCAACTTCGCCCCGGACGTGGACCTGAAGGCGCTGGATCGCCACATCGGCTACTTCATGCAGGGCGGCATGGGCCTGCCCGACCCGGCCTTCTACACCCGCACCGACGCCGATACCGTGGCGCTGATGGGCCGTTACCGTGCGTACGTGAAGCAGATCCTGGCCCTGACCGGCACCCCGGCCGACAAGCTGGAGGCCGAATCGCAGGCGGTGATCGCGCTGGAAACCGAGCTGGCGCGCAATGCGCAGTCGCTGGCCGGCATCAACAATCCGTTCAACAACTACGCGCCGATTTCCACCAAGGAACTCAACAGCCGCTTCCGCAACCTGCAGCTGGATGCGTTCCTGAAGGCGCAGGGCGTCAACGACGACCTGGTCTCGTTGTCCGACCCGGAGCTGTTCAAGGCGCTCGACGGCATGGTCACCCGGATCAAGCCGGACCAGTGGAAGGCCTATCTGCGCTGGCGCGTGGGCGATGCCATGGCCCCCTACCTGTCCAAGGCCTACCGCGACGCGGAGTTTGAATTCCGCGGCCGCGTGATCCGTGGCGAAACCATCGCCCCGGCCCGCTGGGAGCAGGTGCTGGATGCGATGAACGTGGCCGCCGGTCCGATGGTCGGTCGTGAATATGCCGCACGTTACCTGTCGGCCGACGATCGCCGCCAGGCCGCCGTGATCGTCGACAAGATCCGCGAAACCCAGATCGAGGCGGTCAAGGCCAGCGGCTGGCTGAGCCCGGAAGCCAAGACCGAAGCACAAGCCAAGCTGGCCGCGCTGAAGATCGAGATCGGCACGCCGCTGCGCGACCTCGATTACAGCGTGCAGCCGATGGGCCGTGGCAGCTTCGGCGGCAACATGCTGATCGCCTCCACCTGGCGCCATCGCGAAGAAATGAAGCGCATCGGCAAAGGCAACGCCGACCGCCGCTGGGACGTGCTGCCGCAGCAGCCGGCACTGGCCTATGACATCGCGCAGAACCGCCTGATCGTCACAGCCGCCGTGCTGCAGGGCCCGGTGTTCAATGCCAAGGCCGACAACGCCGACAAGTACGGCAGCTTCGGCGCGCTGGTTGCCCACGAACTGAACCGTGCGATCGATGCCAAGGGTGCCCTGGTCGATTCCAAGGGCGAACTGCGCAGCTGGTGGACCCCGGCCGACAAGACCGCCTGGAACCTGCTGGGCAACCGCGTGGCCGCGCAGTACAGCAGCCTGGACTTCCCCGGCGTGAAGGGGGCCAAGGTCAATGGCGAACTGACCCGCGAAGAGAACCTGGCCGATCTGGCCGGCGTGGAACTGGCATGGGCGGCCTACCAATCGGCCGAACCCGCCGCCAAGCCGGCCGCGCAGCAGGGCTTCTTCCGCGCCTGGGCCAGCCTGTGGCCGCAGCAGCTCTCGCCGGGCGAAGCCGCGCAGCGCTTGACCGCGGACACGCTGGCCCCGGGCAAGTGGCGCACCAACGTGCCGCTGTCCAACCTGCCCGCCTTCGGTGCCACCTTCAGCTGCAAGCCGGGACAGCCGATGCAGCGCGTGGACAGCGACCAGATCAAGATCTGGCGCTGAGCGAAACGTTGATGGATTGAATGAGGGCGCCCCCAGGGGCGCCCTTTTTCATGCACGTAGAGCCACCTGCCGGTAGAGGCTGGCGGCGGCGCGAACGTCGCGCAGTTACTTCACGCTGTGCAGGTGGTTGGGCCGCTTAGGGCCACCTGGCGGGCGCCGGTTGAATGGCGGCTGCCCCCGCCAGTAGCGGATCAGCAGCCAGCCGAACAACATGCCGCCCAGGTGGGCGAAGTGGGCCACGCCCGGTTGCCAACCGGTGGCGCCGAGCACCAGTTCCATCACGCCGAACACGATGACGAAGGTGCGCGCCTTCATCGGAATGGGCGGGAACAGCAGCATCACGCGCTGGTTGGGGAACAGCATGCCGTAGGCCAGCAACAGGCCGAACACGCCGCCGGATGCGCCCAGCACGGTGGCCGGGTCGGCGATCATGGCGCCCACGGCCAGCTGGCACAGGCCGGCACCGGCCACGCACACCAGGTAGTAGGTCAGGAAGCGCTTCTCGCCCCAGGTCTGCTCCAGCGGCGCACCGAACATGAAGAGCGCCAGCATGTTGAAGAACAGGTGCCCGAAGCTGCCGTGCAGGAACCCATAGGTCAGCAGCTGCCACGGCTGGAAATTGCCACCCGGCGAGAACGGGTCGAAGCCACCGCGCAGCGGTTGCAGCATGAACGGCTCGAACGTGCCGTTGCCGAGCAGGAACGGCTGCTGCAGCAGGAACAGCACGATGTTGGCGATCAACAGTGCCTTGGTGACGGTGGGCAGTCGCGGGAACATGGGGGCATCCTTTGGAACCGCGCCCATCATAACGGGCTAGCCCGGTCCCCACACCGCCGCGTCCAGGTCATCGCCGCTGCCACGCGGCATGTGCTTGACCCGCCCGCGCTCCATCACCACCCCTTCGGCGCGCAGCCGCTGGTTCTGCTCGCGCCAGCCACGCGAGCCTTCCGGCATCGCGATCCGCCCGTCCGAGCGCAGCACCCGGTGCCAGGGCAGCTCCGGATCTTCGTTCATGCCCAGCACACGTGCGGTCAGTCGTGCCCGGCCCGGCAGCCCGGCCTTGGCGGCCACTTGGCCGTAGCCCATCACCTGCCCGCGCGGAATGGCACGGATCACCGCCAGGATGCGCTCGCGCGCCTGCGCGGCAGCGTCCACCGCGTCGTCGGCTGGCGACGCGGGTTTTTTCACGCGCGCACGCGGCTGACCAGCAGCACGCCGACCAGCACCAGCGCCGTCCCCAGGATCTGCCAGGGGCCCATGGGTTCGTCGAGCAGCCATAGACTCATCACGATGGTGGATACCGGCCCGAGCATACCCACCTGCGCGGCCAGCGACGAGCCGATCCGCTTCACCGCCAGCATGATCGCCAGCACCGGCAGCACCGTGCAGACCGTCGCGTTGACCAGCGACAGCCAGTACACCGGTACCGGCTGCTGGAACAGCACCGGCAGCGGGTGCAGGACCGCGAAGTGCAGCGCGCACAGCACGCAGGCCACGCAGCTGGCATAGGCGGTGAGCCGGACCGCGCCGATCCGCGCCACCACCTGGCCGCTGCCGAACAGGTACAGCGCGTAGCTGAGCGCGCTGGCGAACACCAGCGCACTGCCCAGTACGATGCGCCCGCCTTCCAGCTGCAGGTCGTGGCCGAAGGCCAGCAGCACGCCGAGATAGCTGAGTACCAGCGCGGCCACCTGCCAGCGCCCGGGCTTCTTTTTCAGCAGCACCAGGCTGATCAGCAGCACCAGGGTGGGATTGAGGTACAGGATCAGCCGTTCAAGGGTCACGCTGATGTACTGCAGTCCCTGGAAGTCGAGCAGGCTGGAAAGGTAGTAGCCGGTGAAGCCCAGCCACACCACCCGCCCCCGGTCGGCCCAGGACAAGGCGGTGGCGCGGCGGGCCGACCAGACTGCAAGCAACGCAAACAACGGGAACGCCATCAGCATGCGCAATGCCAGCAGCGTGGTAGCGTCCACGCCGTGGCGATAGGCCAGTTTGACGATCACGGCCTTGCCGGAGGCGGCTACCGCGCCGACGGCGGCGAGCAGGATGCCGGAGGTGGCAAGGCGTGGGGAGGAGGTGGGAAGCGCGTGCGACATCCCACGCATTGTCGCATCAGCGGATGTCTACCGAACAACGGTCGGCAGCTACCCAGGTGGTGTTGATACGCCTCAGCGCATCAACACCACCTCTTCCGACGATGTCGGATGGATGGCGACGGTGTCGTCGAGCTGGGCCTTGGTGACGCCCATTTTCACCGCGACCGCGAAACCCTGCAGGATCTCGTCGGCCGATTCGCCGAGCAGGTGTACGCCTACCACCCGCTCCTCTTCGCCCACGCAGACCAGTTTGAACAGGCTGCGCTGGGTGCCATCGGCCAGCGCCTGCAGCATCGGTCGGAAATTGGTGCGGTAGATGCGCACGTCACCGTGACGGGCGCGCGCCTCTTCTTCGCTCAAGCCCACCGCGCCCAGCGCCGGGTGCGAGAACACCACGCTGGCGATGTTCTGGTAATCCATCTTCGCCTGCGGCTGTCCGCCGAACAGGCGGTCCATCAGCTTGCGGGCGGCGGCGATGGCCACTGGGGTCAGGCCTACCTTGCCTGCGATATCGCCCACCGCGTGCACGCTGGGCACCGCCGTGGTCTGCCAGTCGTCAACCTCGACCTCGCCCTTGTCACCGACCACGATGCCCAGTGCCTCCAGTCCCAGCCCGGCACTATTGCCACGCCGACCGGTCGCGAAGAACACCTGGTCGAAGTGCGGTTCGGCCGGGCCATCGTGGCCGTAGGCAATGAGATCATCGCCCTCGCGCCGCAGTTCGCGCAGCCGGTAATTGAAGTGCAGCTGCACGCCCTGGTGGCGCAGGTTCTCGGCCAACTGTGCGGTCAGCTCCGCGTCGAAGCGCTCCAGCAGGCGTTCGCCGCGCACCAGCAACGTGACGCGGCTGCCCAGTGCCTGCAGCAGGCCGGCCAGTTCCACGGCGATGTAACCGCCACCGACAATCGCCACGCGCCCGGGGGCGCCGCACAGGTTGAAAAAGTCGTCCGACACCGACCCCAGTTCGGCGCCGGGAATGTCCGGGCGCTGCGGGTGGGCACCGGTGGCGAGCAGCACGTGTTCCCCGCTGATGCGGATGCCATCGCTGCATTCCACCGTGTGGGCATCCAGCAGCCTTCCCTTGCGCGGCACGCGCACCACCTTGCTGTCGTTCAGGCGCTTGAGGTAACTGGCATGGATGTTGGCGATGTAAGCCTGGCGATGCACCACCAGTTCCTTCCAGTCCAGCGCCGGTCGCGCCGGTACATCGAAGCCCATCGCCGCAGCCAGGCCGATCCGCCCGGAAAGGTCGGCCGCCAGCCACATCGCCTTCTTCGGCACGCAGCCCACGTTGACGCAGGTACCGCCCAGTTCGCCCGGTTCCAGCATCGCCACCCGCTTGCCGTGCTGCGCTGCGCGGAAGGCGGCGGCCAGGCCACCGGAGCCACCGCCCAGCACGATCAGATCGTAGTCGTAATGCGTTGTCATGGGCGCCAGCATGCCACGCCACGTCGCGATTCAAACGTGACGACGCGGCCTGAATCGTTTCATCGGCGCAACGCTGGCCAACGCCCGTAGGTCATCGCGCGCCAGATCCACTCCAGCGGCCCGAACCGGAAATGGCGCAGCCACGCATGGCTGAGCAGCACCTGCAATGCGAACAGCGCCACCGCGAACGGAACCTGCCAGGCACGCGGCATCGTTTCAAACGCGCCCAGCCCGTAGCCGTAGAACAGCCAGGTGCAGACCAGTGACTGCAGGATGTATTGGGTCAGCGCCATCCGCCCCATCGGCGCCAGCACGCGCAGGCGGTCCCGCCAGCGCACGATCCAGGCCAGGTAGCCCAGGCACATCAACAGGCTGGCCACCGACGACAGCGCATACGCCGCGCCGGTGGTGGGGGTGAACGTGCCGGGCGCCAGGTACGGCACCCAGCTCGCGCTGATGAGCATCAACAGCAGTCCAACCGGCAACGCGCCGCGCCGCAACCAACGGTAGAGGCGCTCGAACCGCGCCGGGTCGGCCAGCGCGCCACTGCGTGCGAACCAGCTGCCGAGCAGGAACATGCCCAGCACTTCCGGGCCAATGATCAGCGCCCCGGACAGGGCCGTGCCCAGATCGCTGGCCCGCTGCGCCACCGCCTGGCCGAAGCTGCCATGGCCATACGCCTGACGCTGCAGTTCGACGGTCTGCTGGCCCTGCGCCATGGCCGAGCCGAGGGCGCCGCCATCGCCTTCGACCTGTCCGACCAGGCCCAGCATCGCGCCCAGCAGCAGCATCATCGCCGCCGCACACAGGTAGGTGGCCACGCCCATCGCCGGCAGCCAGCGTTGCGGCGCTTCGCGCGTGGCCAGCAGCGGCAACGACACCAGCGCGTAGATCACCAGGATGTCGCCGGACCACACCAGCAACGCATGGCACAGGCCGATCAGCAGCAGCCCGCCGCTGCGGCGCAGGTAGAAGGTCGTGAAGTCGCGGCGCGCCGCTTCGGCACGCTGCGCCATGATCGCAAAGCCGGCGCCGAACAACAGCGAGAACAGGGTGAAGAACTTGCCCTGCACCAGCACGTAGACGGCGGCATCAATCCAGTAGTCCAGCCCCTGCCAGTGCGGGTCGATGCCGGTGAAGGCCAGGTCCAGCGGGCCGCTCAGCGCTTCCATGTTCATCAACAGGATGCCCAGCAGCGCGACCCCGCGCAGGATGTCGATGACTTCGATGCGGTCGCCGGCAGCCACCGGCTGCAGCGTGGGGGAAACAGGCTTCACGGGCGACTCACTTGGCAGGGCGGACAGTATGCCGCCGCAGCCCGCAGGCCGCCCGGCATTTCGGGGCTGCAGATACGCAACGGCCCGCCGAAGCGGGCCGTTGCCTCATACGGTGGCCTGCACTCAGTGCTGGTGGCCGCCGTCGCCGTGCACGTGGCCGTGCTCGAGTTCTGCGGCAGCAGCTTCACGCACGTCGACGATCTCGACCGAGAAGTGCAGGTCCTTGCCGGCCATCGGGTGGTTGAGGTCCACGTCGACCACGCTCATGCCGACCTTTTCAACGGTCACGGCGCGCGGGCCGAAGTTGGTCTGCAGCACGACCTGCTGACCCTTCACCAGGCGGGTTTCACCGAAGTGCTTCTTCGGCACGCGCTGGCTCAGGCCTTCCTTGCGCTCGCCATAGGCGTCGGCGGCCTTCACATCGACCTCGAAGGAGGCGCCGGCTTCCTTGTCGAGCATGGCGGCTTCCAGGCCCGGGATGATGTTGCCGTGGCCGATCAGGATCGCCAGCGGGTCACGGTCCCTGGAGCTCTCGATCGGCTCATGGCCCTGCTCGGCGACGGTGTAATGGAAGCGGACGACGCGGTCTTTTTCGATCTTCATGCGGAACTCTTGTGCTGAGGCTGCCAGGGCAGACGGGTGGGACGGGTTGTCGCCCGCCAAGTACGCCGCCATCATGACGGCCTTCTGAGGCCGCGCATTATCCGGACATCACGCACATGACGCCAGTTCCGCGCTTGAACCGCTCTGTTGCCCGGGTTGCCGCCGTGCTTGCCCTGGCCCTGCTGGCCGCCTGCGGCGGCGGCAAGACCACCCGCCCGAGTGCGCCGGCCGCCTCCACCCAGGTCTGGCCGACGGTGGTACCCAACGACCCGCAGGCGGCCAATGCGGTGCTGATGCGCGCCATCGGGCTGGTCGGCACGCCCTACCGCTACGGCGGCAACACCCCCGAGTCGGGCTTTGACTGCAGCGGGCTGGTGGCCTACGTGTACCGGGAAATGCTGGACCTGAAGCTGCCCCGGACTTCGCGCGACCTGGCGGCGGTGCAGGGACCGAAGATCGATCCGCAGCGGCTGGCACCGGGCGATCTGGTGTTCTTCGGCGACCGCGGCAACGTCTTCCACGTCGGCATCTACGTGGGCGAAGGGCGCTTCGTGCATGCCCCGAGCACCGGCGGAACGGTCCGGCTGGATTCGCTCGGCGGCACCTACTGGAAGCAGCACTACACAGGGGCGAAACGTGTCCTTCACTGAAATGAACAGGGCAAAGGTCTAAAAATGTGACCTTCATCACGTTCATATAAACGAAAATTTAACGAAATTTGTACCAAATCACACGTCTTACACGGCATCATCACCCATCGTTTTTATTCAGTGACCGCCGCGTGACGACAGCCGACCTGACGTGCCAAGGCCAGACCGCCACTTTCCGGCGCACTGCCCGCCCCGCTCTTATCGCTTTCGCCCTCTGCCTGGCCAGCCTTCCGGCCTGGGCGCAGACGGCACCGACGACCGCCGTCGATGCTGCTCCGGTTGCCACCGCAGCCGCCACCGAGATCCCCGCCGCCGCCAAGCCCAAGGCTGACGCGCCGGCCCGCAGCAAGGCCGATGCCGCTGCCAGTGCCACCCTCGCCGCCCTGCTTCCGCACCTGGCGGCCAACGACACCATTCCGCTCATGGACCGCTCGGCGATGTTCGCCGGCGACCTGAGCCGCCTGCTGGCCAACTACGATGCCAGCTCCGGCGCCAATGGCGTCGTGGTCGGCGGGGCCGCCGACAATGGCAAGGTGCAGTCGCTGCTGCGCCGTGCGATGACGCTGCTGGGCACCCCGTACCGTTGGGGCGGCACCTCGCCGGACAGCGGTTTCGACTGCAGCGGGCTGGTCGGCTACGTATTCAAGACCGCGCTGGGCATCGACCTGCCGCGCGTCTCGCGTGAAATGGCCCATGACGGCGAAGCCGAGCTGATCAACGACCGCAACGCGCTGGCGGCCGGTGACCTGGTGTTCTTCGGCCGCAGGGGCCGGGTCGACCACGTGGGCATCTACGTGGGCGAAGGCCGCTTCCTGCACGCCCCCAGCACCGGCAAGGACGTCCGCGTGGACAGCCTGGTCTCGGGTTACTGGAGCGGCAAGTTCATGCAGGCCCGCCGCGTCGAGCTCTGAGCCGGCCGGCCCGCCCCGCCATTTGAAGGCCGCTGCCCCGTGCAGCGGCCTTTTTCGTTATGGGCGCCGGTGGCCGGTAACGGGGGCAACCGGCGTTGTCCCTACTGTCGTTCGAGCAATTCCAAGTGCGTGCGACCAGCCCAGGCCGGCTTCGGCAGGGGTTGTTGACTCCGGCGTGGGGCGGCTCGCCGGGGTCACGCCGACCAGTAGACACCGCCCGGGATCTTTCCAGTAAAGGTGACGCATGGCGGCAGTCCCTGAATTTCCGGCCCGGTGTGTGATCTGGTTTGGGCAACCACACGCGGCCGAGCGCGCCGCATTGGCAGCGGAAGGGTGGCAGGTGCGCGGGGTGGCCAGCGATGCATGCGTGGCCATCGGCATGCGCGGCAGCGACCTGGTGGTCGGGCTGCTTGACCTGCGCGGGGCGGCCCCCGGCAACGTGGAGCACCTGCAGGCGCTATTGGAGCAGCACCGGCACATGCGCGTGCTGGCGATCCTGCCGCCCGGGCCCTACCCCACGCCGCCGCCGCTGCAGTCGTTGCTGGCGGGGTGTGTGGAGACGTTCACGGCGCCGCTGGATCTCTCCAGCCTGGTACAGCGGCTGCAGCACCTGGCGGACGGCGACGAGACGCGTTCGCCGGCCGGTGCACAGGCACTCGTCGGGAACAGTGCGGTGCTGCAGGTGGCACGGGCGGCGTTGCGCAAGTTCGCGCCGGTGGAACTGCCGGTGCTGGTCACGGGTGAAACGGGCACGGGCAAGGAGCTGGCGGCGCAGGCACTGCATGCGCTGTCACCGCGGCATGCGCGGCCATTCCTGGCGGTGAACTGCGGGGCGATTCCGGCGGCGCTGGTGCAGTCGGAACTGTTCGGGCATGAGCGTGGGGCGTTCACCGGTGCGGCGACGCGTCGGCTGGGCCTGTTCGAGACGGCCAGCGGGGGCACGGTGTTCCTTGACGAGATCGGCGACCTGCCGCTGGATGCGCAGACGAACCTGTTGCGGGTGCTGCAGGAAGGCACGATCGAGCGGGTGGGCAGCAATCATCCGCTGGCGGTGGATGTACGGGTGGTGGCGGCAACGCACATTGATCTGGAGCAGGCGGTGGAGCGTGGGCAGTTCCGCCGCGATCTGTTCTACCGGCTCAATGTGCTGCGCTTGCCGATGCCGGCGCTGCGCGACCGCGGCAGCGACATCGTGCTGCTGGCGGAGCATTTCCTGGCCAGTTTCCGCCGTCGGCACGTGACGCGCGCGCGCGGGTTCACGACGGAAGCGGCGCAGGCGCTGCTGCGGTTCAACTGGCCGGGCAATGTGCGCGAGCTGTTGAACCGGGTGCAGCGGGCGGCGATCGTGAGCGAGGCCGAGCTGATCAATGTGGCCGATCTGGAGCTGCTGCCACCGCAGGTGGAGATGCCGCAGCGGCTGCTGCACGACGCGCGCCAGGCGGCCGAGCGCGATGCCTTGTTGCAGGCCCTGCGCGATAACGCGTTCAACATCACTGCCTGCGCCCGAACGATGCAGGTGTCTCGTGTGACCGTGTATCGCCTCTGCCGCAAGCATCAACTCGCCCTGCCTGAGTTGCGCTAACGTCAAACGCCTTGGTTTGCGAACGTACGGGCTTTGGGCCGGCGGGTGCGGGTTTGCGGGACACGCCGCAAGTCCCGCTCCGCGGCCCGGCCCAGCCGCCAGCGGCTGTGCGTTCAGTCGCACGCGAGGCAGTGCCTCGCAAGCAGTGCGCCTTCACCCATGTAGGCTCGTTCGCGCCATCCATGGCGCTCTACGGTCCCGCAAACCCGCCCCCGCCGACCCTTCGACATCGGGTCGGTGGCCATGGGAAAAGCTGGGGCTTCGCTGATGCCTTCCGTTGGCCGGCCGTCACCATGGCCGCGGTAGGTATCGACCGCTGGTCGATACGCGCGTTACAGGATGTACGGCACCTTGAATGCCAGGGTGAAGTCCGGCGAATCCGGCGTCAGGCCGATCCCCAGCAGGCTCACGATCGTGGTGTTCTGGTTGAGTGCGTAGGTGATGCCCAGGTTGAGCGTGGCCGCGTTGGCGTCGCTGCCGACGATCTTGACCCACTGCCCGCCCTTGAAGCGGGTGGAGGCGCGGGCGCTGAGCTTGTCGCTGAAGGAGATGCTGAGGCTGGTGCGTTCGTTGAAGGCGAACGCGACGCCGGCACCGAAGTAGTACGAGCCGCCGAGTTTGACGTCACCGGGGTTGACGGTATCGGGGTTGGCGTCGAGGTCGTCGAAGCTGTTTTCGAACGAGTGGATGTAGCCGATGTTGGCGAACAGGATGGCCGGGTCGGCGGTCTTGACCGCCGACAGGCCGACGTTGGCCTGCCAGACGCCGTTGCCGGTGGGTTGCTGTTCGGGCACGGCGAAGCGGATGAAGTCGTCATCGTCGCGCTCGAGCACTTTCCAGCTCAGGCCGTAGGGTTCGCGGCCGGTGGGGGCGGTGGCGCCGACGGTCAACACGGTTTCGGGCCAGCGGCCTTTTTCGGAGAACAGTTTGTAGTTGGCACTGAGGCTGATGTCGCCGATGCCGTTGCCGGTGGTTTCTTCCTGGGCGATGGCCGCCGCCGAGCCGCCGGCGCCGCCCTTCTGGAAGACGGTCTTGCGGGCCAGGTACGGCACGTCCAGGTTCAGGGCCAGGCGCGGGGTGAGGCCCCAGCGTGCGGCGAGGTTGTAGGTGAGGGTGTCGGACTCGACGTTTTCGATGGCGATGTTGCCGAGGAAGATCGCGTCGAGGGCGAGGAAGCCGTTGAGGGTCAGCTGCTTGCGGTCGTAGCGTGCGTAGCTGAGGCTGTTTTCCAGTGTGAAGCGGCGGGTGAACAGGGTCGAGGTCTGTTGTTTGACGTCGTCGACGCTGCGGCGCGAGGCTTCTTTGGCCTGCTGCGCTTCGGCGGCGGTGCTGGCGTAGCCATCGCCGGTCGGGGGTGCGGCGGGGGTGCTCGAGGGCAGCGGTTCGGGCGGGGCGGCGCCGGCCAGCGGTGCGGTCTTGCCGCTCAAGCGGGCCTGCATGGCCTGCACCTGCATGTCCAGTTCGCGCAGCCGGCGCACTTCCTGGGCGTAATTGGCTTTGAGCGTTTCCAGCTGCTGGATGAGTGCTTTTACGTCTGCTTCGTCTGCCGGGGTGGCCGGTGCGTCCTGGGCGTTTGCCGCAGCTGACGCGGTCAGTGCCAGCGCCGCCAGCGCCAGCGGTGTCGTGCATATCGAGGTGTGCATTTCCTTGCCCTGCGTTCTGGTGTCGTTCCCCCCACCCGACCGGTGTTACTGGCCGGGCCCCATGCCTACGCCGCGTACCAGGTTCATCGCCTGGGCCACGTTCTGGTTCAGCGACGCGCTGTTGGCCAGGGTCTGCCGCACCAGGTCGATCTGCATGCGGTTGCTGGCCGTTTGCCCATCGCTGGCCACGGCGATGCTCTGGCCGACGCTGCCGTTGCGGATCCATTGCTGGACCTGGCCCACGCCCTGGATCTGCAGCTGCACGCTGGCGCTGTTGCCATCCTGCTGGGCCACGGCGCTCACGCCGCCCTGCTGCGCGCTGGCCTGCGGGGCGCTCTGTTCGGTGGTGGTGGGTGCGGTGCCTTCGCGCACGTTCAACTGGGTGGCGTTGCTGGCCACGTTGTTGTCACCGGCCACCTGGATGCTCTGGGTGAGCCCGGCCACGTTCTGCAGGCCACTCGAATCCACGCTGCGCCCCGGGGTTTCCGGCAGCGGCGCGTCGGCCGCGGTGACGGTGACGCTGGGCGTGAAGCTCACTTTGGGCGTGTTGCCGCCATGGCTGAAATCCATGCCCAGGGTCAGCGCGCTCTGTGCGGACTGGTTGCCGGCCTGCCATTGCGAAACCATGGTCACGCCGAACCAGGCCACGGCATTGCCGTTGACGGTGTAGCGGCCGCGCATCAGTTTCAGTTCCGGGTCGGGGATCTCGCTCAATCCCTTGCCGGGGCGTCCCTGCTCCTGCGCCGTGGGTGCATCGGCGGCGTGTACCGGGGCGACCCCGAGCAACGCGATGAGCAATGCACTGTGCGTCCAGTTTGCGATGTTCATGGTGCCTCCTAGAACAGATCGGCGTGGGTGAAACCGAAATCCACCAGTTCCGCGTCGGTGATCGGGCCCTGCCGTGCATACAGCGAACGCGCGCTTGGCTGTTCGCCTGGCTGCAGCAACACGGTGTTGCGGTCGAAATCGGTACCGATCACGACGAACACGGCGCGCGACGGCCATGATTCGAGAAATTCGTTGACGGGGATGCTGCGGTTGCCCAGGATCGGGTCCGCTACGTCCACCACGTTACCGCGGACCTGCTTGAGGACCACGAAGTGGCGGAAGCCACGCACATCCATCAACACCAACCCGGGCACGCGCAGCGAGCGCAGGCGCTCTTCGTTGACGCGGTAGCCGCGCCCACGCATGCCCATCGATTCCACGTAACGCTTGATGTCCAGCAGCGAGAAGCCACGCTGGTGGACCAGTTCAGGGTCCGACACCCCCATCATTCCTTCGATCACCGTGCCTTCGTCCGCGTCCAGGTGGTAGGCATAACGCAGGATCGTGGCCAAAGCGGCCGCGCCGCAGCTGTAATCGGTGTGTTGGCGCACCACGTTGCGGAAGCGCCGTTCCTGCATGCTCTCCACGCGCTGGGAGTACACCGCGCCATTGGGCAGCACGCCGCTGAAGGACACATCACCGGCGCGCGAGGCGCCCACCGGCAGGATCAGCAGTGACAACGCGCAGCAAAGGGCTCGGGTCGACCACATCGGCATGGCTCCGGAAGAAGGAAGGAGCCCCTGCCCCAAAGGGGGAGGATGGAACAGGGGCTCCCGGGGAACCCGGCCATTGGCGGATGGCCGGGTTTGTTGCGCTCAACGCGTGTTGCCTGCGAAAACGGACAGCGTTACTCGCCGCCACCGCCGCCCGGGTTGCCGCCAGTGGACGGCTGGGCCACGGCCAGGGCCAGGCTGTTGGCCTGCAGGTTGCCGGTGCCGGCTGCGACGTTCACGCCGATGTTGCCGCTGGCGCCGCGGAACGAGTCACCCGACAGCGAAGCGTTGTTTTCGGCACGTTCCACGACCCAACGGGTGGTGGCCACGGTACCGCTCAGGCTGGCCTGCAGATCGGCATAGCCCACTTCACCGTACGCCAGAACGCCGCGCTCGTCGGTGTCGAAGGCGAGACCGCCCGCACCTTCGTTGTACGGGTTGTCGGTGGCGCCCTGGGCGTCAGCATCCAGGTCGATGTGCCCGGTCTGGTTGCCACCGGTGTGCGACGAGCCGCTCCAGGTATCCGGGTAGAAGTTTTCCTTCTGGTAGGCATTGCCGCGACCGGCGTAACCACCCACGCCGATGGCTGCAGTACCGCCCCGGACGTTGCCACGCAGGGTGACCTGGGTGGTGTCACGCATGGCCTTCACGTAGCCCTCGTTCGACACGCTGTTGCCGGTGGACACCTGGTTCGAGCTGATGCTCGCGGTGGCCATGCGGGCGGTGGACACCGACGCAGCCAGGGCGTTCTTCTGCTCGTTGTTGTTGCCGGCGGCGCTGTTCACGCCGATGTTGCCGGTGGCGCCGCGGAAGGCGTTGCCGCTGAGGCTGGAGTTGTTGACCACGCCTTCGTTGGTGGTGGTGTTGCCGGCGCCGTACTGGTTCACGTACACCTGCGCATCGGACATGCCGAAGGTGAACGAAGCATCGGCGGCGGACAGCGAGGCGGCGTTGTCCTGGGCATTGTTGTCACCGGCGGCAGTGTTGAAGCCGAGGTTGCCCGACGCGTCCTGCGCCACGTTTTCGCTGATCGAGGAATTGTTCTCGAGCAGCTGGTTGTCGCCTTCGTTGTCGGTGATCGACTGGCGGTTGTCGATGATGGCAATCGCGGCCGAGTCCACTTCCAGGTCACCCGAGACGGTCGGACGGCCGCGGAACTGCACGTCCGCACCCACCTGCAGGTCCGATTCCAGGTTCACGTCCACGCCGTGGTTGTTCTTTTCCTTGCGCTCGTCTGCCTGGATGTTGCTGTTCTTCTGCACGTTTTCGTTGACCGAGACATTGCGCGTGTGGTTCACGTCGCTGGTGTCGCTGTAGCTCTTGGTCGTGGTCCTGGTGCTGGTGTCGGAGCTGGTGTTGGTGGTGCTGTTGTTGCGTACGCGGGTGCGCGAATCCCAGTCATTGCGGATGTTGGTATCGATGTTGGTATCGATATCGGTATCGATGCTGGTGGTGATGTCGGTGTCGACATCGGTGTCGATATCGGTGTTGATGTTGGTATCAACGTCGGTATTGAGGTTGGTGTTCGTGTTCGTGTTGGTGTTGGTGCGGGTTTCCCACACGTTGTGGATGTGGTTGATGAACGCGCTTGCGTTCTGGTTGTCCTGTGCGGAGGCAGATGCGGTAGCCGCAACTGCGATGGCCAGCGCAAGTACCGTCTTGTTCATGGTGTTCATGGTGCCCTCTCTCTTCACGGTCAATCGGGTGGATGGAACTGCTCACGGGGTGGACTGCACCGAAATGCCCAACTGGTTGGCGGTGGTGTTGCCGGTACCCGCGATTTGATTGAGTTGCAGAACGCCGTCGAATCCCTGCAGTGCGGTGTCCTCCACGGCGACACTGCGGGTTCC
Organism: Stenotrophomonas sp. Steno-Z4; assembly: GCF_056393145.1. Classification (NCBI taxonomy): domain Bacteria; kingdom Pseudomonadati; phylum Pseudomonadota; class Gammaproteobacteria; order Lysobacterales; family Lysobacteraceae; genus Stenotrophomonas; species Stenotrophomonas sp. Steno-Z4. The sequence goes on from NZ_JBWJPC010000001.1 coordinate 213,349, forward strand.
GGCGGAACCACCGCGACGTGCGGTGCCCTGCCCCCCTGCTGACGCGAGTGCCCCCGACGCGGCCAAGGCCTCGTCGTTCGTCTCGCGTATGCCCTGTTGCGCCAGCGTGGCCGTGACGACGTTGAGCGCCGCGTTGCCGATACCGCTGGCCTGGTTGATCATGGCGACGCCGCTGGCGCCGTTCAGTGCCTGGCCGCCGATGCTGGCGCTGGCATCCAGCGCGCCATCGGCGCGCACGCGGTTGCCGGCGAGGCGTTGGCGTGCATCGATGTTGACCTGTGCGTTTTCGCCACTGGCGATACCCAGCAGGTTGGCCTGCAGGTTGAGGTCGCCGGCGGCCATGTTGACCACCATGGCGCCGTCGGCGCCGCTCAGCGCGCGGCCCTCCAGGCGGGTGTTGTTGAGGTAGCCCAGCATGCCGGCGTAGTCGTCTGCCTGTTGCGCGTTCAGCGGCAGTGGCAGCGCCAGCGAGAGCCCCAGCGAGAGCAGCACGGTGGCGCGCTTCATTTGCCGGGCCCACCTGCAGGCGCACCGGCCGGCTGGCCGAGCGGGAATTGCGCCAGCGCACCGCGCACCTGGTCACCGATACCGCGGGTGGCGTTGCCCACCGCGCCCATCGGCCCGCCGATGCTGCGGCCGAGCGAGCTGCCCGACAGCACACCGCTGCTGGTGGCCTTGCCCAGGGTGCTGTTGATGGTGCTGGTGGTGACGCGCTCCACGGTGGTCTGCGGGTGCCCCGCAGAGAGGCCGGTGTTGGAGCCCAGCGAGGCGTAATCGTCGTCGCTCAGTTCGTCCATGCCGGTCGAGGTGCCCAGTGCGCCAGCGACTTCGCGCTTGGGCGAGGGATCGGCTATCAAGGCCACGCCCGGGGGAGCGGGCCGATACGCCGGCCGCGCGGATACATCCCGCAGCAGCACGATTTCACCCGGTTGCTGCTTCACGCCCTGCCGTGCGCCCGAGGCCTGCACCGCTGCCGGTGCCAGCACCATCACCAGCAGCAGCCACGTCACCGCCGTTGCCTTGCTCCGTACGCGAACGCTGTCCATTGCGACCTCCCGATACATGCGGAGGGATGGAGCAGCAATCGTGCCAAGTCCGAAAGGCCCTGTTTGCGGGCATGTTGCCGGCAGCGACCGCTGTCACTGCAACGCAGGTGTTACACCCGCGTGGCGTTCACGCGTCCTGAACACGAACGTGCGCGCGTCAGGAAGGCGGATAACGCTCACTTCACATGTAGGTGTATCAGCGTTGTTACACCGTCGGATACAGATGTCACAGTGCGCAGTCATCAAACGCAGACGGGCCGACAATCGCCGGCCCGCTGCATGACGACCTGACCGATCGTGCTAAGAGGTGCGCTCTTCGCCCTCGTCCACGCCCAGGTTGGTGGACGGGTTGTCGTAGACCTCGCGGTCGAGCAGCCCGGTTTCCTTGGCCACCAGCACCGGCACCAGCATCTGGCCGGTGACGTTGGTCATGGTGCGCATCATGTCCAGGATCCGGTCGATCGCGTACAGGTAGCCGATGGTCTCCAGCGGCAGGTTGGCTGCGCTCAGCACCACCGTGGCCATCACCACCGCCGTACCGGGTACCCCGGCTGTACCGAAGCTGCCCAGCACCGAAGCGATCAGCACCACCACATACTGCTCGGGGGTGAGCGGCACGCCGGTGTACTGCGCGATGAACACCGCGCACAGCGCCGGATAGATCGCGCCGCAACCGTCCATCTTGATGCTGGCGCCCAGTGGCACCGCGAAGGACGCGTAGTCCTTGTTCACGCCAAGGTTGTGGGTGATCGAACGCATTGCCGCCGGCATCGCCGCGAAGCTGGACGAGCTGACGAACGCCACCTGCATGCCCGGCGCGGCACCACGGAAGAACTTGAGCGGGTTCAGGCCGTGCACCAGCAGCAGGCTGCCGTACACCAGCACGATATGCAGCGCGCAGGCCACGTACAGCGCCAGCACGAAGCTGCCCAGCGGCAACAGTTTTTCGAAGCCGTAGCTGCCCACCAGCCCGGCGATCAGGCCGAAGGTGCCCAGCGGGGTCATCTCCAGCACGAAGCGGGTGACCTGGATCATGATGTCGCTCATCTGCCCGGTCAGCTTGCGCGCCTCGGCGACCTTGTCGCCCAGCTTGACCATGGCAAAACCGAGCAGGCCGGCGAAGAAGATCACCGGCAGGATCGAACCGCGCCCCGCGGCCAGCACCGTCTCGCCGGCCGCGTTGACCTTGGTGCCGATGCCGGTGAGCGCGTAGAACACGTTGGATGGCACCACGTCCATGACCACCTTGACCACGCTGGGCACTTCGCGCGGCGTGTAGCCGTGGTCCATGCTCAGGCTGAGGTTGCCGGTACCCGGCTGCATCAGGGTGCCCACGGCCAGGCCGATGCCCACTGCCAGCGCGGCGGTGATGATGAACCACAGGAAGGTGCGCCCGCCCAGCGCCGCCACCGATTTCTGCCCGTGCAGGGAGGAAATGGCGTTGATCACCGCGAAGAACACCAGCGGCACCGCGATCATCTTGATCAGCGTGACGTACAGGTCGCCCAGCGGGCCGAACCAGGTTTCGGCGGCGGGGCCAAGCAGCCAGCCGGCCAGCGCGCCGAGCACGAAGCCGCCAAGTACGCGCTGCCAGAACGGGATCCGCAGCCAGGCAGACACCAGCGTCATGAGCATTCCAGGGAGTGGGTGACAGCCCCTCACCTTAGCCCAACGCGCCCCTGCGGACGAGGCGCACAGAAACAAATCAGCGTGTCATCGGCGTGCCTTGCGGCGTTCTGCATAATGAACGCCCGTTTCACCATTGAGATACGCGCGTCCATGTCCCGTTTCACGCCTCTTGTGGCGGCCCTCGCCACCACCCTGCTGCTTGGCGCCTGCGCCGCCTCCGCCCCCGCTTCCCGCGCCAACGCCGGCGCCGTTCAGGTCGATGTACCGGCAGTGGCCCACCCGGTCGGTGAAACCCCGCAGTGGTGGTACCGCAGCGGCGCCGCCCGTGCCGCCGGCAGTGGAGCGATGGACGGCCGCGCCAAAAACGTGATCCTGTTCCTGGGCGATGGCATGAGCCTGACCACCGTGGCCGCCGCACGCATCTTCGAGGGCCAGCGCAACGGCAACCCGGGCGAAGAGAACCTGCTCTCCTGGGAGCGCTTCCCGGCCACCGCGTTCAGCAAGACCTACAACACCGATTCGCAGACCCCGGATTCGGCCGGCACCATGACCGCCATCACCACCGGCGTGAAGACCCACATGGGCGCCATCGGGGTCAGCGCCGGCAGCCGCAGCGACTGCGCCGACAGCCTGGGCAAGGGCCTGCTGACCTGGCTGCAGCTGGCCGACAGCGCCGGCATGGCCACCGGCGTGGTGACCACCGCGCGCCTCACCCACGCCACCCCGGCCGCGACCTACGCCCATTCGCCCGAGCGCAACTGGGAAAGCGACGCGGACCTGCCCGAGGCGGCCAAGGCGGCCGGCTGCAAGGACATCGCCCAGCAGCTGCTGGACACCTCGCGTTACGGGCGAGGTCCGCTGGTGGCACTGGGCGGCGGTCGCGCCCAGTTCACCAACGTGGAAGAAACCGACCCGGAGTACGACGACAAGGTGGGCCTGCGCCTGGACGGGCGCAGCCTCGTCGGCGAATGGAAGCAGGCGCACCCGCAGGGCGCCTATGTCTGGAACGCGCAGCAGCTGCAGGCCGCCGCCAACGCCCCGGCGATCCTGGGCCTGTTCGAGCCGGACCACATGCGCTATGAGATCGAACGCAAGGACGACCCGTCCGGCGAGCCCAGCCTGGCAGAACTGACCCAGGCGGCCATCGCCAACCTGTCGCGCCACCAGGAAGGCTACGTGCTGATGGTGGAAGGCGCGCGCATCGACCACGCCAACCACAGCGGCAACGCCTACCGTGCGCTCAGCGATACGGTGGCGCTGTCCGACGCGGTGCGTGCAGCGGTGGAGGCCACCTCCGACCAGGACACGCTGATCATCGTCACCGCCGACCACTCGCACACGCTCAACTTCGTGGGCTACCCGGCGCGTGGCAACCCGATCCTCGGCAAGGTCAAGGACAAGGGCGGCGAAGACGGCGCCGGCGCGCTCGACCTCGCCCGCGACGGCCTCGGCCTGCCCTACACCACCCTCAGCTACGCCAATGGCCCCGGCTTCACCGGCGCCACCAACCAGCAGCCGGCAGGCCCCAAGGCCTACCCGCACAACCCGAGCAGCTTCGACCCGGCCAAGGGCCGCCCGGACCTGACCCACGTGGATACCGAGCACCCTGATTACATGCAGGAAGCGCTGGTGCCGATGAAGAGCGAAAGCCACGGCGGCGAAGATGTCGGCATCTGGGCCCGTGGCCCGGGCAGCAAGGCGGTGCGCGGCACCATGGAACAGAACGCGATCTACCACATGATCGTGCAGGCCACCCCGCGCCTGCGCCAGCGCCTGTGCGATGCCGGCACCTGCAACGCCAAGGGCGTGCCGGTGGAACTGCCCGCACCCAAGGCGTTCGAGCGCAAGGACGCAGGCAACTGATGCAGCGTGCCGGCGGCCCCATCATGCGGTTGAAGCCGCGTGATGGCGTCGGCTTCCGGCAGGGCCGATACTGGCCCTCTGCCTGACATGTCCCATTCGATGCCTACTGCGCTGCCCCCTGCCCCCGACCTGCCCGCACCCGTATTGGTGGGTTTCAGTGGCGGACTGGATTCGACGGTGCTGCTGCACTGGCTGGCCCAGTCACCCGCACAGCGCGCCGCCGGCCTGCATGCGGTGCACGTGCACCACGGCCTGCAGGCCGATGCAGATCGTTGGGCGGCGCACTGCGAGGCGATCTGCGCGGCCTGGTCGATTCCGCTGCAGGTGATCCGCGTGGCGGTGCCGCGCGACAGCGGTGCGGGCCTGGAAGCCGCGGCACGCCACGTTCGCCGCGAAGCGTTCGCCCGCGTCCTGCGCGAAGGCGAACACCTCGCACTGGCGCACCACCGCGATGACCAGGCCGAAACGTTCCTGCTGCGGGCCCTGCGCGGCTCCGGGGTGGATGGCCTGGCGGCGATCCGGGCGCATGCGCCGTTCGGTGCCGGATCGATCTGGCGCCCGCTGCTGCAGATCCCGCGCAGCGACCTGCGGGCGCATGCGGCGGCGCACGGGCTGGAGTGGATCGAAGACCCCAGCAATGCCAGCGACGTGGCCGACCGCAACTTCCTCCGCCTGCACGTGCTGCCGCTGCTGCAGCAGCGCTGGCCGCAGGCCGATGCGGCGTTCGCACGCAGCGCCGAACTGAGCGCGCAGGCGCAGCGCCTGCTCGATGCCTCCGACCACGACGCCTTGCGGCGCTGCACGGTGTCGCCCGGCGTGCTCGACTGCGCCAAGCTGCAACGGCAGCCGCGCGAGCGCCGCGCGCGGCTGCTGCGGCAGTGGGTGCGCAGCGCCGGACAACCGCCGTTGCCGGCCGCGGGCGTCCAGGCCATCGAACGCGAACTGCTGCCCGCTGCCCAGGATGCCGATGCGCAGTTCGCCTGGCAGGGCGTGCGCATCCGCCGCTGGCGCGGCCACCTGTACCTGCTGCCGATGGCCTTGGCACTGCCGCTGGACTGGAGCGTGCATTGGGATGGCGCCAGCCCGCTGGCACTCCCCGATGGTGGCGAACTGGCACTGATCGGCGCCCAGCGGTTGGGTGAACCGGTGCAGGTCAGCGCACGCCGGGGCGGCGAGCGCATCCAGCTGCGCGGGCGCAGTCATTCGCACGCGCTGAAAGATCTGCTGCAACAGAGCGGATTGCCTCCGTGGCAGCGCCGCCAGGTGCCGCTGCTGTATGCAGACCAGGTGCTGGTTGCGGCCGGCGACCAGGTGATCGCGGCACCGTTGCAGCAGTGGCTGGATGAACAGCACGCCCGACTGCGCTGGACGCCGGGCGCGGCGTGAATTGACCCCTTGGGGCTGGCGCTTCACACTTGCCGCATGGCCAAGAAATCCCCCACTGACGCCTCCCCGGTCGCCCACTTCGAGCATTCGCTGGAAGAACTGGAGCAGCTGGTGGAGAAGATGGAAACCGGCGACATGAGCCTGGAGCAGTCGCTGAGCGCCTACGAGCGTGGCGTGGGCCTGTACCGCCAGTGCCAGCAGGCGCTGGAGCAGGCAGAACTGCGCGTGCGGCTGCTCAGCGACCCGGCCCGCCCGGAAACCGCCGAGCCGTTCGACCCGCCCAGCCATGACGGTTGAGTCCACGTTCGCGCGTTGGCGCGACCGCATTGAAAGCCAGCTCGACGCCAGCCTGCCCCCGCCGGAACAGGCGCCCAAGCGCCTGCACCAGGCGATGCGCTATGCAGTGCTCGGTGGCGGCAAGCGCATGCGCCCGCTGCTGGTGTACGCCAGCGGGCAGATCTTCGGTGCCGACGAACATGCGCTGGACGCACCGGCGATGGCGGTGGAGCTGATCCACGCCTATTCGCTGGTGCACGACGATCTGCCGGCAATGGACGACGACGCCCTGCGTCGCGGCCGCCCGACCACGCACATCGCCTTCGACGAAGCCACGGCGATCCTGGCCGGCGATGCGCTGCAGACGCGCGCGTTCGGGCTGCTGGCCGATGCGGCGTTGCCGGCACTGCTGCGGGTGCACTGCCTGCAGGCGTTGACCCACGCCTCGGGTGCGGCCGGCATGTGCGGCGGCCAGGCGCTGGATATCGATGCAACGGGCCACGCGCAGCCGCTGGCCGACCTGCAGCACATGCATGCATTGAAGACCGGCGCGCTGATCCGCGCGGCGGTCCGCATGGGCGCGCTGTGCGGCGATGCGCCGCACGCGGACCTGCTGCAGCTGGATGATTTTGCCAACGCCCTCGGCCTGGCCTTCCAGGTCCGCGATGACATCCTGGACGTGGAAGCCAGTTCCGAACAGCTCGGCAAGACGGCGGGCAAGGACCAGGCGCAGGCCAAATCCACCTTCCCGGCGTTGTTGGGAATGGACGGTGCCAAAGCTGAACTTGCGGCGCTGAGCGAGCGCATGCACGACAGTCTTGCCGGGTATGACGAACGCGCTGATGCGCTGCGTGCGCTTGGGCGGTTGGCGGTCGAGCGCAACCACTGACGGTAGGTACCGACCGTTGGTGGGTACGGCAGCCACGCAGGCCGTGGCGTCACGGATCAGAACGAAAAACGCCCGGCATTGCCGGGCGTTTTTTGTGGAATACCGACCAACGGTCGGTATCTACCGTGACCTCGGCGGCACCGGGCGTTGCCCGGTACACGCCAGCGGTCACTTGATCAGGCGCAGGGTGAACGGATAACGGTAAGCCTCGCCGTTGTTCGCCTTCACCGCCGCAATGATGCAGAACACGATGTTGAGGATGCCCACCAGCGGCGCCAGCAGGCCGCCGATGATCACGATCATCAGGATGAAGCAGATGATCATCGCCAGGGCGATGGTGATCTGGAAGTTCAGCGCTTCCTTGGCCTGGTCGGTGACGAACCCCTTGCTGGCGTCGTCCTTGCTGATCAGCCAGATGATCAACGGGCCGATGAACCAGGTGAAGATGCCCAGCAGGTGCGCGGCAAGCGCCATGGTGCGCTGGTCGCTGGGAACCGGGCCGGCGCTGGTCGGCGGCGGCGGCGGGGCGGTGATGTTGTCGAATTCGCTCACGTGAAACTCCTTGTCCAGTGTATGGGTGGTGCGTGGCAGGCTCCCCGCCTGCCGAGGCAGCGGGCACAGGATACGTCAATCGATGCCGTCAATCGTTACCGGCAACGGTCATCCGCCCGACCAGGATCGAGCCGACGTGTACGTGCGAGCGGCGGTCGATGTCGCTGCCCACCGCCTCGATCGCCGCGAACATCTCCTTGAGGTTGCCCGCGATGGTGATCCCGTCGACCGGGTACTGGATTTCGCCATTTTCCACCCGGAAGCCGCCGGCCCCGCGCGAGTAATCGCCGGTGACGCCGTTGACGCCCTGCCCCATCAGCTCCGTCACCAGCAGGCCGTTGCCCATCTGCCGCGCCATCGAGGCCAGATCGCCCGCGTTGGAATGCACCCGCAGGTTATGCACACCGCCGGCGTTGCCCGTGGTCACCAGGCCCAGCTTGCGCGCCGAATAGCTGCCCAGCACATAGCGCTGCAGCACCCCGCCTTCGATCAGCGACGAATCGCGGGTGGCCACGCCATCACCATCGAACGCGGTCGAACGCAGGCCACGGCGCAGCAGCGGCCGCTCCTCGATCGCGAACCAGTCCGGGAACAGCTGCGTGCCCACGCTGTCGAGCAGGAAGCTGGCACGGCGGTACAGCGCCCCGCCGGACACCGCACCCAGCAGGTGGCCGATCAGCGAGCGCGCCACTTCCGGCGAATACAGCACCGGCATCTGCGCGGTGGCCATCGAACGCGGGTTGAGCCGGGCCAGGGTGCGCTCGGCGGCGCGGCGACCGATCGACGCCGCATCTTCCAGGTCTTCGCGGGCCAGCGCGCTGCTGTACCAGCCGTCGCGCTGCATGCCGTCACCCTGCCCTGCGATCAGCGCACAGCCCACCGAATGATGGCTGCTGCGGTCACGGCCGATGAACCCGTGCGAGTTCGCATAGACCGACAGGCTGGTGGCGGTGGACGCCGATGCGCCGTCGGAGTTGCTGATCCGCGGGTCGGCCTCGCGCCCGGCCGCTTCGCAGGCCAGCGCCAGATCCACCGCCTGGTCGGCCTGCAGCGCCCACGGGTGCCAGCTGTCCAGGTCCGGGAACTCGCGCGCCATCAGGTCCGGGTCGGCCAGGCCGGCGGCCTCGTCGTCCTCGGTATGCCGGGCGATCGCGCAGGCCTGGGCCACCGTCGATTCCAGGCTGGCCGGCTGCAGGTCGGCGGTGCTGGCGCTGCCCTTGCGCTGGCCGAAGTAGACCGTGACCGCGATTCCACGATCGCGGGTGGATTCCACCGTTTCGACCTCGCCCAGGCGCACGTTCACATCCAGCCCGCGCTCCTCGCTGCAGCTGACTTCGGCCTGGGTGGCGCCCAGCACCCGGGCCCGGGCCAGCAGCTGCTGGGAGATGTCGGCCAGCTGTTCCAGCCTCGGCAGGCTGTCGTCGGCGGCATGGGCTTCAGGGGAGATCACGTTCAATGCTTTATCCTGTACGGGTGAGTGCCTGGCGCAACGCCGGGCACAGTTCTGGATGTGGAAAGAAGACGATGCGCGGACGCGACGAAGAAACCGGTGAATTCCTTGATATCAGCCGCAGCCAGAACCGGCGCGACGCGCTGGACGTGCTGGCCCTGGGCGAGAAGCTGGTGTCGCTGACCCCGGCCCAGCTGGCCCGCGTGCCGGTGCCGGAAGACCTGCTGCCGCACATCGCCGAGGCCAAGCGGATCACCGCCCATATCGCCCACAAGCGCCAGCTGGCGTTCCTGGCCAAGCACATGCGCCGCGAGGACGATGCCACCCTGGACGCGATCCGCGATGCGCTGGACGCCAACAGCGATACCTCGCGCCGCGAAGTGGCCGCGCTGCACCGCGCCGAGGACTGGCGCGAGCGCCTGCTCAAGGACGGCGACACCGCGCTGAGCGCGCTGCTGGCCGAGTACCCGCAGGCCGACCGCCAGCAGCTGCGCACGCTGGTGCGCAATGCGCAGGCCGAGCGGGCCAAGAACAAGCCGCCGCGTGCCTTCCGTGAAATCTACCAGGTGCTGCGCACCCTGCTGCTGCCGGCCGCGCTGGGCCTGGAAGCGACGGCGGCTGACACCGACGACGGCGACATCGGCGACGCCGACAGCGCCGAAGACTGAGCCGGGCTGGCAGGACGGGCGCATCCGGCGATCAGGCCTGGGTGCCGCCCACGGTGATGCCATCAATCAGCAGCGACGGCTGGCCCACGCCCACCGGCACGCTCTGGCCATCCTTGCCGCACACGCCCACGCCTTCGTCCAGGGCCAGGTCGTTGCCGATCATGCGCACCTTCTGCATGGTTTCCGGACCATTGCCGATCAGGGTCGCGCCCTTCACCGGCGCGGTGACCTTGCCATCTTCGATCAGGTAGGCCTCGGTGGCCGAGAACACGTACTTGCCGCTGGTGATGTCGACCTGGCCGCCACCGAAGTTCACCGCGTACAGGCCACGCTTGACCGAACGGATCATTTCTTCCGGGTCATGCTGGCCGGCACGCATGTAGGTGTTGGTCATGCGCGGCATGGTCATGTGCGCGAACGATTCGCGGCGGCCGTTGCCGGTCGGGGCCACGCCCATCAGGCGTGCATTGAGCGAATCCTGCATGTAGCCGACCAGGATGCCGTCCTCGATCAGCGTGGTGCACTGGGTCGGGTGGCCCTCGTCGTCAATGTTAAGCGAGCCGCGGCGACCGTCCAGGGTGCCGTCGTCAACGATGGTCACGCCCGGCGCGGCCACGCGCTCGCCAATACGGCCGGCGTACACGCTGGTGCCCTTGCGGTTGAAATCACCTTCCAGGCCATGGCCGACCGCCTCGTGCAGCAGCACGCCGGGCCAGCCCGGGCCGAGCACCACGGTCATCACCCCGGCCGGGGCCGGAATGGCGTCCAGGTTGACCAGCGCCTGGCGCAGCGCTTCGCGGGCGAAGGCCTCCGGGCGCCCGTCAGCGAACAGTTCCTCGTAGCTGTAGCGCCCGCCACCGCCGGAATAGCCCGATTCACGGCGGCCGTGCTGCTCCACGATCACCTGCACGTTCAGCCGCACCAGCGGGCGGATGTCGCCGGCCAGCACGCCGTCGCTGCGCGCGATCAGGATGGTATCCACGCCACCGGACAGGCTCACCATCACCTGCTGCACGCGCGGGTCGGCCGCACGCAGGAAACGGTCCAGGCGCTTGAGCACCTCCACCTTCGCTTCGTTGCCCATGCCATCGATCGGGTCCAGTGCGGGGTACAGCGCGCGTGCATTGCCGCGCACCAGCGACCGCGCCGGCTGCGCCCCGCCCTCGCGGGAGATCGCGCGCGCCGAGCGCGCCGCGCCCAGCAGCGCATCGCCATGGATGTCGTCGGAATAGGCAAACCCGGTCTTCTCGCCGGCAATGGCGCGCACGCCCACGCCCTGTTCGATGGAATGGGCGCCGTCTTTCACGATGCCATCTTCCACGCTCCAGCTTTCGCGGCGGGCGTGCTGGAAGTACAGGTCGCCAAAATCGATACCGGGACCCAACAGGGTGCCAAAGGTGCGTTCCAGGCCACCGGCATCCAGCCCGGCGGGCAGCAGCAGGCGGTCTTGGGCAAGGGTGAGTGCGTTGTCGGTCATGGTCTTGATCTGTGGGCGCGGGCCGATATCGCAAGCCGTGCGCGGGACATTGTGGGGGTAACGGCCGGGATCAACGTGGCGGCGCGTCGTCGCGGTCGATCACTTCGACCTTGGGTTCGGCCCAGGGACCGGTCACGCGGTAGGTCTTGGCACCGATCTCGCCCAGCGGCTTGGACAGCACCGCATTGGCGGCCGCGCCCACCGCCGCGCCGACCGGACCGCCGGCGACGGCGCCGACCACGGTAAGCAGGTTGCCGGCGCGCGGATTGACGTCGATGGTCTGGTCGAACTGCTGGCGGCGCAGGTCGGTGCGGCCGCGGATGCTGATGTTGGCGGCCGGGCCTTCGATCAGCACCTTGTCGGTGGTGGCCATGCCGTCGGCGAACGCCAGCGTGCCCTCCACCTGGTTGAAGGCAAAGCCCTTGGAGAAGAAATCGCGGAAATCGAACATCAACCGGCGCGGAAGCTGGGTCACGCTGAGCAGGCCCAGCACGCGGCCGGCGCCCGGCTCGAGCTCCAGCAGCTGGCCGTTGCGTGCGTGCACCTGCATCTGGCCCTGCAATGCGCCCAGCTGGAAGTCCGATGGACCGCCCTGCCAGCCGGCATCCAGGTTGATCTGGCCCTGCCCGCCGCGCAGCTGGCCGCCGTAGTCCAGGTTCTGCATCAGCCCGCCCAGGTCCTCACTGTCGACCTTGACCTGGAACTGGGTGTGCGCCGCCTCACCCATGCCCAGCCAGCGGCCCTGGATGTCGATCGCCTGCTTGGGCGCGCGGAACTGCAGCTGGTCCACGCTCAGCCCGTTGCCGAACGGACGCGTGCGCAGCACGGCCTGGCCCAGCCGCGCCTTGCCGAACTGCAGGTCGTTGATGTCCAGCGACAGCGGCGGAATCTTCGCCGGGTTGGTGTCGTTGGCGCTGGCTTGGACCCGCGCCGGCAAGCTGGCGTCGGCCGGCAGGATGATCGGCGCGCCATCGGCCGGGGCTTTCACGGGGGTGGGCAGCGACTGCCAGTGCACCCGGTCCAGCTTGCCGACGATGGCCGCGCCATCGGCATTGGGCACGCTCAGGTCGCCCGACAGCGACGGTCCGTCCAGGCGCACGTCCACGCCGGTGGGAGTCGGACGCAGCTGCAGGCGCGTCTGCGCGAACACGCCGCCAGCCAGCAGCAACTGCCCGACCTGCACGTCCACCTGGCGCAGCGGCATCGGGTCCGCACCGGGTGTCCCGCCCGGCGAACGCGCCAGCGCGATCCAGTCCAGGGCATCCAGCGAGCCGCTGCGGCCGTTGACCACCAGCCCGCTGGCGGGCGGGTCGCGGTCAACGGTGGCGCTGCCCAGCGTGACCTGCACGCCCGTCTTGTTGTCGTGGGTGCGCGCGGCCAAGGCCAGGCGTTCGCCGAAGGCAACGTCCACCCGACCGGCGCCCATCGGCAGCTGCGCCTTCACGGCGGTGGCCAGGGGCACCTCGGCTGGCTTGTCCAGCGGTGCCGGCAGGTCCAGCCGGGTGCCGACCAGGTCCGAGTGCAGGGTGAGCAGGGTCGGCGGCGCGGTCTTGCCGCCCGGCGCCAGCTTGGGCAGCGTCACCCCGATCGTCCAGCGCGACGTCCCCTCGATGTAAGGCTTGAGCCAGCCCAGCTCGGGCGCACGGTCCAGCAGCTGGCCGGCATCCATCCGCGCGGCCAGCTCGGCTTCGAACGCATGCTGCGGGTCACGCGCATAACCGCCGGCGCGCAGGCTGAGCTGGCCGTCCTGGCCCAGGTGGCGCACGGCCAGTGCCTCGGCACCGAACCCGTCCTGGCTGTACCTGGCCTGGCCGCGCATCGCCTCGAAGGTCAGGTCGAAACGTTTGTCCGACAGCGTGGCACCGTCCAGATCCACCGTGCCCTGCAGGTGCCCGCCGCCCTCGGCGTGGTGCAGCGGCTGCAGCAGGTCGAAGGTCACCGCCGCCGGTCCCTTGGCCGCCAGGTTGTCCAGCGAATCGGCATAGGTCTTGTGCAGCGGGCTCTGCTTGAGCATCGCCAGCAGCGCGCCGGCGTCGCTGCGGCTGGCCGCCTTGACGTACAGCTGGGAGGCGCCGAAATCGGCGATGCCTGCATCGAAGTGGTCCACCGCCACGCCGGCCAGGTCGCCACGGCCGTGCAGCTCGAACCCCGGGCCGATGAAGGCGATATCGCCTTCGACCTTGTCCATCGTCGGCCAGTCACGCTGGAAGCGGATGTTGCCGTTGTCGATGCGGCCGGTCGCCTCGAAGCGACCGTTGTGGTCCTTGAACGGCCAGTCTTCCAGGTCGCCGGTCACCAGGCCGATACCCCCGCGGATATGGCCCCCCACCAGCGCCGCATCCAGCCAGTCGGTGGCCGCTTTGCTCATCTTGGAATGGATCCAGAAGCGCTTGGCCGCGGTCATCGGCACGTCGTCGAGCTTGGCCGCCAGCTGCATCCACGGGCGCGTGCCATTGCCCTGGAACCACATCGTGCCGCGCACGTCGGCGGCGTAATCGGTGCCCTGCACGCGCAGCGCCGGGGTGCCGATGCGCCAGCCGCCGCCTTCATCGCGCCAACCCACCATGCTGCCGGCCAGGCGCACGTCATGGCGCACGCCGAACCCGGTGGGCCAGTCGAAATGCATCACCCGGGTCGGCTGAAGGTCGAGCCGGAAGCCGTTGGCATCGCCCTCGAAATGGCCGCCCACCCCACCCAGGCCGGGTGCGTGCCCGGCGGCGGCGAACTGGATCTCTTCCAGCTCGCCTTCAAAACCCAGCGGCCCGTCGCGCTCGCCGGCGAACCGCACGCGGCTCATGCGCACCTTCGGCGCCGCGTCGTGCAGCCAACTGCGCAGCCCGGCATCGATCCGATCGGTCAACGCCAGCCCGCGCAGCAGCGCGGTGGCATCGATGTTGTCGCCGGCCAGCGCCATGTGCTGGCCGCCGGCCACCAACAGCCCATCCAGCGTTTCGGTGCGTCCTTCCAGGCCGATCCGCAGGCGCGGTGCATCGGCACGCCAGCCGCCCTGCACCCAACGCCAGCGCGCGCGCAGCTGCAAGGTATCGAGCTTCAGTTGCGGGCGCCCGCCATCGGCCAGGCGCGCACCACGCAGCTGTACGCCTACCAGGTCGGCATCGGTGGTGATCATCACCGGACGGCGGTCGCGCAGGTCCACCCAGGCATTCAACGTGCCGGTACCCTGCTGCAGGGCCACGCCGCCGAACTGCAGCAGCGACGACCACGCACGGAAGTCGGCCGGGTCGGCGGCCAGCCAGGCCTGCCCGTTGCCGTGGGCACGGTCGAAATCCACCACCGCCGTCAGCGGGGCGCCCTTGAGATCGGCCCACGCCCGCGCGCCCACCGCCAGCCGCTGCCCGTTCACCCGCAGCCGCAGGTCGATGCGCGGCAGTTCGGTCTGTACGTTCAACGACGGCGCATCCACCCGCAGCCGGCCGCCGATGACCTGCAGTTCGCCCAGCCGGCGCAGGGTATCCAGCGGATCGCCGCCGGCCTTGGGTTGCGGCAGCCCCTGCACCGACCAGCGGCCATCGGGCGCACGCTGCAGCACCAGCGCCAGGCCGCGCAGGCGCAGCTCGGTCAGCGAACGGCCGGGCAGCAGCCCCGAATACATCGAGACCTGCACTTCAGCCTCGCCGATGCGCAGTCCCTCGCCTTCACCGATGCGCAGGCCCTTCAACGCCAGCACCGGGCCGCGCCGGGTCCAGCGTGTCTGCAGCTGGTCGAAACGCACCGGCTGGCCGGCACGCGCACTCAACCACCCGGCCACCTTGTCCGGGTGCCGTTCGGCCAGCGGCAGCACCTGGCTGAGGCTGCCCACCAGCACCGCCACACAGACCAGTACGATCGCCATGGCATAGACAGCATGGCGGCGAATCCTTCGCAGTCGCAGGCGCAGCGGCGCGCTCATCGGGTCCCGCAGGCGCCGGCGCACCACTGCGCGGGCCGGCTCAGGTCACAGCAGCACGACATCGAACTGCTCCTGCAGGTACTGCTCGTCGGCCTGGAAGCGGATCGACTTGCCGAGGAATTCCTCCAGTTCGGCCACCGCCGAGGATTCCTCATCGGTGATCCGCGCCACGACCTTGGACGAGGCGATCACCAGCAGGCGCGCGGCATCGAACTGGCGCACGGCCCGGGTGATCTCACGGAAGATTTCGTAGGTGACCGTTTCCGCGGTCTTGATCGACCCGCGCCCGCTGCATTCCGGGCACGGCTCGGACAGCTGGCGCTCCAGGCTTTCCACGGTGCGCTTGCGGGTCATTTCCACCAGCCCCAGCGGCGAGAACTCATACACCGTGGTCTTGGCATGGTCGCGCGCCAGCGCCTTCTCCAGCGTGCGCAGCACCTGGCGGCGGTGCTCGGCGTCATCCATGTCGATGAAGTCGATGATGATGATCCCGCCGAGGTTGCGCAGGCGCAGTTGGCGCGCCACCGACTGCGCGGCCTCGAGGTTGGTGCGGAACACCGTTTCCTCCAGGTTGCGCTGGCCCAGGAACGAGCCGGTGTTGACGTCGATGGTGGTCATCGCCTCGGTCTGGTCGATCACCAGGTAGCCGCCGGATTTGAGCGGCACCTGCTTGTCCAGCGCGCGGCCGATCTCATCCTCCACCCCGAACATGTCGAAGATCGGGCGGTCGCCGCTGTACAGCTCCAGCTTCTCGGCCAGCACCGGCATGTACTTGGCCACGAAGGCCTGCAGCTGGGTGAAGGTCTCCTTGGAGTCCACCTTCACCTTGTCCACGTCCTTGCGGATCAGGTCGCGCACCGAACGCAGCGGCAGGCTCAGGTCTTCATAGATCACGCTGCACGGGGCCGCCTCGCGGCCACGGCGCTCGACCACGTTCCAGACCCGTGACAGGTAGGCGATGTCTTCGGCAATCGCCTCGGCCGGCTGGCCTTCGGCGTTGGTGCGCACGATGTAGCCGTAACCCCCGTGCTGGGCCGACAGCTCGGTGACCAGCGTCTTGAGCCGGGCACGCTCGGCCTCGTCCTCGATCCGCGCCGATACCCCGACCACCTTGGATTGCGGCAGCAGCACCATGTAACGCGAGGGAATGCTGATCTGGGTGGTCAGGCGCGCGCCCTTGGTGCCGATCGGGTCCTTGACCACCTGCACCACGATGTCCTGCCCGTCGCGCAGCAGCTCCACGATCGGCACCGACGATGGCGGCGGCAGCGTGGTGCCCTCGGTATCGGGGCTGGCCACCGGGGCCGGCCGTACCACGTCGTTGGCGTGCAGGAACGCGGCGCGCTCCAGCCCGACCTCGACGAAGGCCGCCTGCATGCCGGGCATCACCCGCTGCACCTTGCCCTTGTAAATGTTGCCCACCACCCCGCGACGCCAGCCACGTTCGATGTGCAGCTCCTGCAGCATGCCGTTTTCGATGACGGCCACGCGGGTCTCGCGTGGGGTGACGTTGACCAGGATTTCTTCAGACACCGGCGACTCCCTTCGATTCAAATGCCTGCAGCAACTGCTCGGTCTGTTGCAGGGGCAAGCCCATGACACCCGAATAGCTTCCCGCCAGGTGGCGGATGTAACGCTCGGCCCCGCCCTGGATGGCGTAGGCCCCGGCCTTGCCCATCGGCTCGCCGCCGGCCACGTAGGCGGCAATGGCCGCCTCGTCCAGCGCGATGAAACTCACCTCCGACACGACCATCACCACCTGCTCGGCGCCGGCGGCGACCAGCGCCGCGGCGGTCATCACCTGGTGGGTGCGGCCGGACAGGCGGCGCAGCATGGCGGCGGCATCGGCGGCATCGACCGGCTTGCCGAACACCTCACCGTCCAGCACCACTTCGGTATCCGCGCCCAGCACCATCGCGTCGGGGTCGTGGGCCACCTGCGCCAAGCCGGCACGGGCCTTGTCGATGGCCACGCGCTGCACGTAGTCCTGGGCGGTTTCCCCGGCGGCCCGTACTTCGGGCACATCCAGGTCCAGCGCGCGGAACGGTCGGTCCAGGCGCGCCAGCAGTTGGGTTCGTCGGGGCGAACGAGAGGCGAGATAAAGCATCGCGGAAGCATAACCTGCGGGCCCTGTCTGAATCGCGAGCAACGCCTCCGAATCGTCATCAACCCCGATAAACCTCACCAGACGTTCATCGCTCCGACACCAACCTCAACGCCTTCACATGGAGATGCATATGCGCCGCCCGACCCTGTCCCCGCTGCTGCTTGCCCTGTCCCTTGCCCTGGGAACCTCGATGACCGCCCACGCCCAGACCCCGCCCGCCATCGCCGTCCCCGCCGACAGCACCCTGCTCAACATCTCGGCCAACGCCGAAGCCCGCCGCGTGCCCGACGTGGCCACGCTGTCGGCCGGCGTGGTCACCCAGGCCACCGACGGCAACACGGCCATGCGCCAGAACGCCGAACAGATGGTCAAGGTGCTGGCCGCGATCAAGGCCGCCGGCATCGCCGAGCGCGACGTGCAGACCAGCGGGGTCAACCTCAGCCCGCAGTACCGCTACGCCGAAAATGAAGCGCCGAAGATCACCGGCTACCAGGCCAGCAATACCGTCAGCCTGAAGGTGCGCGACATCGCCAAGCTGGGCAAGGTACTCGACGCGCTGGCCGCACAGGGCGCCAACCAGATCAACGGCCCGCAGTTCGAGATCGACCAGACCGAACCGGTCTATGACGAAGCCCGCCTGGCCGCACTGAAGAAGGCCCAGGCCCGCGCCGAGACGTACGCCAAGTCGTTGGGTCTGCGCGTGCGCCGTATCGTCAGCATCTCCGAAAGCGGCGGCGGCAACTTCCGGCCGGTGATGATGCGCGCCGCAGCCGCGCCGATGGCCGCCGATGTTTCCACTCCGGTGTCGCCGGGCGAGTCGACCGTGTCGGTCAACCTGGACGTGGTGTTCGACCTGGGCCGGTAAGCCCGCCCGGTATTCGACCTGGGCCGGTGAGCCCGCCCGGTAGCAGCGGACCGTTGGTCCGCTGTGTTCCTGACCGGCAGCCAAACACCCACGCCACCCCTGCCTTCCGGCCCGCGCCGGGCTGCGGTATTGCTGTCATTGCGGGGCCCCGGCCCCTGCACGTTGATGTTCCCGCACGCACATCTGGCAAGGAGAGTGGCGCATGGTCCGTACGCATCCCCCGGTGGTCCCGCTGCAAATCGACGTCCCGCGCGTGCTTGGCTGGAGCACCGCGCTGGCCCTGCACCTGCTCGCCCTGATGCTGCTGCTGATTCCCGCCGCCTACGTGGCTGCCCCGCTGCCCCGCGAGCGGACGGTGGTAAACCTGATCACCCCACCGGTGCCGCAACCGGAGCCGCCGCTGCCGATCCCCCCGCAGGAACCGGTGCCGGTCCGTGCGCCAACCACGACCCCGCGCGTGGCCCCGCTGCCTCTGCCCACCGCCAGCGCAGACGACGTACTGGCCGTGCCGCCTCTGCCGGCCAGCGACGTACAGACGCCGACCCTGGCGCCGGTCGAGCCGGCGCCGGCCGCCTCCGGTGACGGCGCGCAGCTGCAGTACCGCACCGCACCGCCGCCGAGCTACCCGATCGCCGCCATCCGGGCCGGGGAGCAGGGGACGGTCACCCTCCGGGTGCAGGTCGACGCCGACGGCAAGCCGACCTCCGTCTCCATCGAACGCAGCAGTGGTTCGCGGGCGCTGGACCATGCTGCGCGGCAGCAGGTGCTGCGCAACTGGCGCTTCGTGCCGGCCCAGGTCAACGGGCAGGCCGTGCCGGCCGTGGGCCTGGTCCCGGTGAGCTTCTCGCTGCCGCAGTAACGTCAGGGATGCGGGGTCCCGAACCCGGGACCCCGCACTTCTTTGACGGCCATCACCAATTGCGCGAATTAAGCAATTTTTCACGTTTACGTCACCTGTTGGAAACCTAGATTGGCGCCGACGCGTCAATCCGTTGACGGCGCCCAGCCCAGACCCCAGGTTGTCCAGTCAGGAGAGAAGCTGTGAAACACCCGATCCAACAACGCTACAGCGGCAATCGTCGCAATCCGCTTGCCCACTCCATTTCTTCGGCCCTTGCTGGCGGCGTGCTGCTGCTGGCCGGCGCCTTCGCCTCCTCCTCGGCCCTGGCCCAGGACCAGGCCACCAACCTGGACCGCATCACGGTCACCGGGTCGAATATTCCCCGCACCAACACTGAAACCCCCTCGCCCGTGCAGGTAGTGACGCGCCAGGACATCGACCGCAGCGGCAAGACCACCGTGGCCGAGTACCTGCAGACGCTCACCTCCGACGGCGCCGGCTCCATTCCCAAGACCTTCGGCAACGGCTTTGCCGGCGGCGGCGCGGGCATCTCGCTGCGCGGCCTGGGTGCCGGCTCCACGCTGGTGCTGTTGAACGGCCGCCGCATGGCCACCTACGGCCTGGCCGATGACGGCCAGAAGGTCTTCACCGACCTGAGCACCATCCCGCTGGACGCGGTCGAGCGCGTGGAAGTGCTCAAGGATGGCGCGTCGGCGATCTACGGTTCCGACGCCATCGCCGGCGTGGTCAACATCATCCTGCGCAGCGATTTCGATGGCGTGATCCTGCGCGGTTCGTACGGCCTGTCCGGCGACAGCGACGGCGACGCCAAGAAGGCCACCTTGACCGCCGGTACCGGTGACCTCGTCGAAGACGGCTGGAACGCCTTCTTCAGCCTGGACGTCGGCAAGACCGATGCGATCAAGATCAGCGACCGCAAGGACCGCAAGTGGATCGGTACCGGTGACCTGCGCCGCTGGGGCATCGCCGCCTCCGATGCGCAGTTCCTCAGCGGCGCATTCCTTAACGGCGCCACCAGCGGCGGCGCCGGCCCGAACGGTTCGGTGTTCGACGACCGCAACGTGGATGCCGACAACCCGGCCTTCCTGGTACCGCTGCCGGGCTGCCAGTCCGTGACCAACATCCCGGGCCAGACCGATGCCTCGATCGCCGAAGACGGCTGTCTGTACGATGCGGCCCAGCAGTTCCGCGACCTGAGCCCGAAGGAGGAATACGTCAACGTATTCGGCCGCGCCAGCTTTGCATACGGCGAAGGCGGCGAGATCTACACCGAGATCGGGTACTCCAAGAAGGAAACGGTCTTCAGCAACACCCCGTCCGGCGTGTCCGGCAGCTGGGGCTATCCCGGCGGCCCGGTCAACGCCAGCAGCGGCCCGGGTGCGGTCGTGCTGGGGCCGACCCATCCTGACAACCCGATCCCGGGCCAGGACTCGCGCCTGCGCTATTCGGCCTGGGACGTCGGCCCGCGCGTGACCACCAACACCAATGAGTTCACCCGCTTCCTGGTCGGCACCAAGGGCAACTGGGGCGAGTGGGGCTACGACACGGCCTACCTGCATTCGAGCACCAACCTGGTCAACAAGCGTGACGGCTTCCTGCGCTACAGCGCCGTGCAATGCGCGCTGGGCGACCCGGCCTGCGCGGGTGGGGTCTGGCGCATCGGCGACAATGCCGGGCAGAACTCGCAGGCGCTGTACGACTACATTTCGCCGCAGATCCAGGCCAACGCCAAATCCAGCCTGGACATGTTCGACTTCACCGTTTCGCGCAGCCTGATGGACCTCAAGGGCGGCCCGCTCGGCCTGGCGATCGGTACCGAATGGCGCAAGACCAGCAACAGCCTGACCCCGCAGACCTATACCGACGTGGGCGACATCATCGGCCTGGGCTACTCGGCCTATGACGGCACCCAGAACGTGTACGCCGGCTACGTGGAACTGTCCGCGCCGGTGCTGGAGCAGCTGGAGTTGTCGGGCGCCGTGCGTTACGACAAATATGAAAGCGGCGAAGGCAAGGCTACCCCGAAGTTCGGCGTGAAGTGGACCCCGGTGGACTGGGTGGCACTGCGTGCCACCTACGCGGAAGGCTTCCGCGCGCCGAATCCTGCCGAGAACGGCGACGGCGGCCTGGCGGCGTTCTCCACCGCACGTGATCCCGTGCGTTGCGCGGCCAGCCCGCCGGCGGATGTGACCACCAACTGCGGTGCGCGCCCGGTGGCCATCATCACCAGCCCGAACCCGGACCTGAAACCGGAAGAGTCCAAGAGCTACTCGTTCGGCATCGTGCTGCAGCCGACCTCGACCACGTCATTGACGGTGGATGCATGGGAAATCAAGCGCACCAATGAGATCGCGCAGGGCAGCACCGCCGACGCGATCGCAGCCGGCAGCGTGCTGCGCGATACCGACCTGATCAACGGCATCCCCGGCACCGGCACCATCCTGGCGGTGAATACCGCCTACGTGAACGCCAACTCGTCGCGGGTGCGCGGTATCGATACCGATATCCGCCAGACCTTCGACGTCGGCCCGGGCCAGCTGGAGATGGACCTTCAGTGGAGCCATGTGCTGAAGTTCGAACGCACTGAAGGCGACAACACGGTCGATTACGTGGGCACGCACGGCAACTGCGACGTGACCAACTGCATCGGCACGCCCGAAGACCGCATCAACTTCGGCACCACCTGGAAGCAGGATGCATGGAGCGTCAGCGGCGTGGTCAACTACATCAGCAGCCTGGAGAACAAGGACCGCCGCGGTGGCGACTACCTCGCGTTCTATGCCGATGGCACGCCGGTGGAGAAGATCTCCTCGTTCACCACGTTCGACCTGTCCGGTCGCTACAACATCACCGACGCGTTCGAACTGAACGCCTCGGTGCAGAACGTGTTCGACCGCACTGCCCCGCTCGACCCGACCACCTACGGCGGGGTGAACTACAACCCGCTGCACTTCAGTGGCGCGATCGGCCGTTACTTCACGGTGGGTGCGAAGTACACCTTCAACTGATCCATGCGGTTGTGAAACGAAAAGCCCGGGCATTGCCCGGGCTTCTTCGTTCATGGGTCACAGGCAAAAAAAAGCCTCGCATCGCTGCGAGGCTATTAAAACTTGGCGCCCGAAGTTGGACTCGAACCAACGACCCCCTGATTAACAGTCAAGTGCTCTAACCGGCTGAGCTATTCGGGCGGGGTGCAAATTGTAACCAGTTTTTCGCAGCTTGTAACCCGTCTGCGCAGAATTTTTTCACGCGCGGTGATAGGGGTGGTTGGCCAGCATCGCCGCTGCGCGATACAGCTGCTCGGCCACCACCAGCCGCACCAGCATGTGCGGCAGGGTGAGCGGGCCGACGGACCATTTTTCATCGGCCAGCGCGGATACTTCGGGCGAATGCCCTTCCGGGCCGCCAATCAGGAACGCCAGGTCCCTGCCCTGCCCGCGCCAGTGCTCCAGGCGCTGCGCCAGCTGCTCGGAGCTGAGTTGCTTCCCGGGTACATCCAGCGCCACCACATACGCGTTCTTGGGCAGCGCGGCGATCACCCGCTTGCCTTCGTCCTCGGTGGCGCGACGCGCATCGCGTCCCTTGCCACGCAGGCCCGGCTCGATTTCCACCAGCTCGAACGGCAACCAGTGCGAGAGCCGCTTCTGGTACTCGGCAAAACCCTGCGCCACCCAGCTGGGCGCGCGTTCACCGGTGGCGATCAGCCTGGCTTTCATCGTCATGCTCCTTCAAATGACAACGGCGCCACCCGGCGCCGTTGTCGTCACCACGTGCGCAACGCTCAACGCGCAGCGTAGTCGTCTTCTTCGTCGCCCTCGTCGAGCAGGCTCGGCGGCTGGTCGCCCACCGTCCACAGGCGCTCCAGCGCGTAGAACTCGCGCACGCGCGGCAGCATCACATGCACCAGCACGTCGCCCAGGTCAACCAGCACCCACTCGGCTTCGCGCTCGCCTTCCACGCCCAGCGGCATGATGCCGAGGTTCTTGGCGAACTTGACCACTTCGTCGGCAATCGACTTGACGTGGCGGCTGGAGGTGCCCGAGGCGATCACCATGAAATCGGTGACGCTGGACTTGCCGATCACGTCGATCTCGACCACGTCCCTGGCCTTCAGTTCTTCGGTGGCCTGGCGCACGCACTCCAGCAGCTGCTGGGTGGACGGTGCCGGGTTCGGCATGGTGACCTTGATGGTCTGGGGCTGGGCTTGGTCGCTCAAAGCAGGGAGACTCGATAAATGTGGGGCCGATTATACGGGGCGGAGGAGCTGAACGTGTTCACGGCGTACGGACCCCGTACAGGCCATGGCGGGCGATGTAATCGGCCACCGGAGGTGGCAGCAGCCCGCGCCAGTCCCCGTCAGCGGCGATCCGCTCCCGCACGGCCGTGGCGGATTCGTTGCGCAGCGGGGCGTGCAGGCGCAACACGCGCCCTGCGGGGGCGCTGAACAGCGCCTTGTCGGTGTCTGCCCAACGCCCCTCCAGCGCCTGCTGCAGCGGGGCCGGCAGGGCCCGCTCCAGCGAGCTTCCCGGGCGGTCGGCCACGACGAAGTGCGCCAGCTCGAACAGGTCCTCCCACTGATGCCAGCTGGGCAGGCCCAGCAGGCTGTCGGCGCCTACCAGCCAGGCGATGGGCTGGCGCGGGCCCAGCTCGGCACGCAGCTCGCGCAGCGTGTCGACGGTGTAGGAAGGGGTCGCCGGCTGGCGCTGGGCGCGTTCCAGCTCGCGCCGGTCCAGCAGCAGTCCCGGCTCATCGCCGATCGCCAGCGCCAGCATCTCCGCCCGCTGGGCGGCATTCGCACCGGGGGCCTGCCGGTGCGGCGGATCGGCCGCCGGCAGCAGGCGCACGGCGACCTGCAACTGGTCGCGCGCCGCCCGCGCGATGGCCAGGTGCCCCAGGTGCACCGGGTCGAATGTCCCACCGTAATGGATGCGCAGGCCCACGGGGCTCAGGCGCGCGCGAGCAGGCGTACCGCGCGCGCTTCGGCCACGGCCACCAGCAGCCGCTCCAGGCCCAGCCAGGCATCGCCGTCGGCGCGCCCCTTGGCCATGCGGTCCACCAGCCCGGCCTCAGCGACGAAGCGCTCCCAGCGTTTGGCTTCCGGGTGCCGCTGCAGCGCGCGTTTGAACGGCGCCTGGCGCGATTCCCAGATGCCGCGGCTCTTCATTTCGGCCGCCAGGTTGCCACCGCGCGCCTGCACCCTGGCCAGCGCGGCGGTGGACAGCATCTCGCGGATCACCATCGGCATCAGCGCGGCCACCGCCTCGCCTTCGCCGCGCAGCCCAGCCAGCATCCGCAGCACCGCCGCCGGTTGCCCGGAGAACGTGGCTTCCAGCAGGCGGAACACGTCGTAGCGGGCGGCGTCGGCCACCAGCGACTCCATGGTGTCCACATCCAGGGTCTGGCCACTGGCCAGCAGCGCCAGCTTGTCGATTTCCTGCGCGGCCGCCAGCAGGTTGCCTTCCACCCGCTCGGCCAGCCGCTGCACGGCGGCCGGGTCCGCGCGCAGGCCCTGCTGGCGCAGGCGACGTTCGATCCAGTCCGGCAGCTCGTGCGGCTTGATCGCCCAGGCCACCGACAGCACGCCGACGCGGTTCACCGCCTCGGCCCATTTGCCCTGGTGTGCCTTGCTCCATTCGTTGCAGGTGATCAGCAGGATCACATCAGGCGCCGGGTTGGCGCAGAACTGGCTGATGACCTCCCCACCCTCCTTGCCCGGCTTGCCGGTCGGCAGGCGCAGCTCCACCAGCCGGCGCGCACTGAACAGGCTGGGGGCATTGAAGGTGGCGTCGAGCTGGTTCCAGTCGAAATCACGGCCGTCGGCATCGAACACTTCGCGTTCGCTGATGCCGTCGGCGCGGGCCCGCGCACGCACCGCATCGGCCGCTTCCAGCACGCGCAGCGTTTCAGGCCCGGCGATCAGGTACACCGGCGCCAGGGCCTGGCTGGCCGGCTGGCTGGCAAGCTGTTCGGGGCGCAGTTCCATCGTGCGGCCGGTCCGCCGGGCGGGCCGGTCAGCCGCCCTGCGGCGGCTTGACGGCCGGCACTGCGGCCGGAGGCGCGGTCGACGGCGCGGTCGACGGCACGCCGGCAGGCGCCGCTGCCGGATCGGCGGTCGGCTTGGCCGGCGGGTTGAGCCGCCCGCGCTCCAGCTCGGCACGCACCACGCTGTCGATGCGGCGCATGATCGACGCCGACATCTCACGGCGCAGTTCGTCGGCCAGGATCTCGCGTTCGGTGGTGGTACCGGTGGAATCGGTCGGCGGCGAGACGTAGTCGCGCGACAGCTCGATGACCTGCTGCGGGACCAGGTCGCTGCCGTCTTCGCGACGGAACACGAAGATCACCGCGTAGCGCAGGCTGAACTCCTGTGCGCGGCCCTGGGCATCGATCGCGATGGGCAGGTCGCCCCACCGCTCGGACAGCACCTGCAGCTGCGCGGCCGGTTCCTTGCTGTCGGCGTCGGCAAGCGTCGCGCCCGATGCCTGCAGGCCACGCCGGAGCAGCTTGGCCAGTTCGCTGTAGGGCGCCGTGGAGACCACCTTCACCGCCGCCGTATCGGCCGGCAGCATCAGCTTGTTGCGCAGGTGGAAGCCACAGCCGGCGAGGGTAGCGGTAAGAACAAGGGCAAGCAGGAATCGGGTCATGTTCACAGTCTGGAGGAGCCGGGCGAAGCCGGCAACAGAAAATTGGATGCCGATACGATGCCCGACCCTGCGTGAACGAAGCACGTAGAGCGGGGCTTACCCCGCCACGATGTTCACGATCTTGCCCGGCACGATGATGATCTTGCGCACGGTCAGCCCGTCCAGGAACTTCGCCGCATTCGGCTCGGCCAGGCCCAGTGCCTCGATCTGGTCGCGCGCGGCATCGGCAGCCACCTCGATGGTGCCACGCAGCTTGCCATTGACCTGCACGGCCAGGGTCACCGCATCACGCACCAGCGCGCCGGCATCGGCCTGCGGGAACGGCTGGTCTTCCAGCAGCGTTTCGCCATGGCCCAGCAGCTGCCACAACGCATGGCTGGCATGCGGGGTGATCGGGTTGAGCAGCAGCACGGTGGCCTGCAGCGCTTCCTGGCGGACCGCACGGCCCTGGTCGGAGCTGTCATCGAACCTGGCCAGCGCGTTCATCAGCTCCATCACCGCGGCGATGGCGGTGTTGAAGCTGTGGCGGCGGCCGTAGTCGTCGCCGACCTTGCCGATGGTTTCGTGGGTCTTGCGGCGCAGCGCCTTCTGTTCGGCGGTCAGCGCCGCCAGGTCCAGCGCCGGGGCAACCCCCTCGTCGGCATGCTTCTGCACCTGCGTCCACAGCCGGCGCAGGAAGCGCGCCATGCCGTCCACGCCCGCTTCGTTCCACTCCAGCGACTGTTCCGGCGGTGCGGCGAACATCGAGAACAGGCGCACGGTGTCGGCGCCGTAGCGGCTCACCATGGCCTGCGGGTCCACACCATTGTTCTTGGACTTGGACATCTTCTCGGTGCCGCCGATCTCCACCGGCTGGCCATCGGCGATCAGCACCGCCCCGGTGACGCGGCCACGCTCGTCGCGCCGCACGTCCACGTCGGCCGGGTTGATCCAGTCCTTGGACCCGTCCGGGTTCTGGCGGAAGTACGTATCGGCGATGACCATGCCCTGGCACAGCAGGTTCTGTGCCGGTTCGTTGCTGTCCACCATGCGCGCATCGCGCAGCAGCTTGTGGAAGAAACGGAAGTACATCAGGTGCAGGATCGCGTGTTCGATGCCGCCGATGTACTGGTCCACCGGCAGCCAGTAGTTGCCGCGCTTGTCCACCGCGTCACGGGCACCCGGGGAGGTGTAGCGGGCGTAGTACCAGCTCGACTCCATGAAGGTATCGAAGGTATCGGTCTCGCGCTCGGCCGCGCCACCGCAATCGGGGCAGGTGGTCTTGCGCCATTCCGGATCAGCCTTGATCGGCGAACCGGTGCCGACGAAGTTGACGTCTTCCGGCAGTACCACCGGCAGCTGCTCTTCCGGC
This sequence comes from Stenotrophomonas sp. Steno-Z4, assembly GCF_056393145.1. Taxonomy (NCBI): domain Bacteria; kingdom Pseudomonadati; phylum Pseudomonadota; class Gammaproteobacteria; order Lysobacterales; family Lysobacteraceae; genus Stenotrophomonas; species Stenotrophomonas sp. Steno-Z4. Next base: position 240,324 of record NZ_JBWJPC010000001.1, read on the forward strand.
ACCGGCAACGCGCCGCACTTGGGGCAGTAGATCACCGGAATCGGGCAACCCCAGTAACGCTGGCGGCTCACGCCCCAGTCGCGCAGGCGGTAGTTCACCCGGCGCTGGCCCTGGGCCTTGCGCTCGAAGCGTTCAGCCAGCGCCTCGAAGGCGCCCTGGAAATCCAGGCCATCAAATTCGTCGGAATTGACCAGCTCGGTCTCGCGGGTCTTGTCGCCGTACCAGTCCTGCCAGTTGCGCGGGTCGTAGGCGGTTTCGTCCTTGCGCGGCGACTTCAGCGCGATGACCTGGCGGATCGGCAGGTCGTACTTGTTGGCGAATTCGAAGTCGCGCTGGTCGTGCCCGGGAACGGCCATCACCGCACCGGTGCCGTAGCCCATCAGCACGAAGTTGGCCACCCACACCGGCACTTGGGCGCCGGTGACCGGGTGCACCGCGCGCAGGCCGGTGTCCATGCCGCGCTTTTCCTGGGTTTCCAGTTCAGCCTCGGACACGCCGCCCTGCTTCATCTCGGCCAGCAGCGCGGCCAGCGCCGGGTTCGACTTCGCCGCATGCAGGGCCAGCGGATGCTCGCCTGCGATCGACACGAAGGTCACGCCCATCACCGTGTCCGGGCGGGTGGTGAACACGCGCACCGAATCCAGCGCGCTGCCATCGGCATCGCGCACGTCGAACTGGATCTCCAGCCCTTCGGAGCGGCCGATCCAGTTGCGCTGCATGGTCTTGACCGATTCCGGCCAGCCCGGCAGTTCATCCAGGCCGTCCAGCAGTTCCTGGGCGTAATCGGTGATGCGCAGGAACCACTGCGGAATCTCGCGCTTCTCCACCAGCGCGCCGGAGCGCCAGCCACGGCCGTCGATGACCTGCTCATTGGCCAGCACGGTCTGGTCGACCGGGTCCCAGTTCACCACCGCGTTGCGGCGGTACGCCAGGCCCTTGCGCATCAGCCGGGTAAACATGCGCTGTTCGTGCACGTAGTATTCGGGCGTGCAGGTGGCGAACTCGCGCGACCAGTCGATCGCGTAGCCCATCGACTTGAACTGCCCACGCATGTGTTCGATGTTGGCGTAGGTCCACTTGGCCGGCGCGGTCTTGTTCTTGATCGCCGCGTTCTCGGCCGGCAGGCCGAAGGCATCCCACCCCATCGGCTGCAGCACGTTGTGCCCGGTCATCCGCTTGTAGCGGCTGATCACATCGCCAATGGTGTAGTTGCGCACATGGCCCATGTGCAGCGCGCCCGACGGGTACGGCAGCATCGAAAGGCAGTAGTACTTCGGCTTGTCCGAGGCCTCGTTCACCTCGAAGGCGCGCGTGGCGTCCCAGAACTTCTGGGCGGCGGATTCAACCTGCTGCGGATCGTATACGTTGGGTTCGACGCTGGTCATGGAAAACACAGTTGCGGCGGCAAAGCGGCACAGCGTACCGCAGTGCGGCAAAGGGCTCCAATCATCGACGCTACGGATACGGGACTGGAATGGCATCCCGTTGATAAATCAAGGAATTACCCATTTCCGGATTATCTACAACGGTCATCCCGCGCGCGCACCCGCGTGGATTGCGGCCGAATCCGCCAGTTCAGTCGTGGCGGACCTTGCTGGCCACTGGCAGCGCCGCCGCCAGCCACACCGCCCACGCAACGAAGGCGACGCGCTGCGCCACCGGCGCCGGAATGACCGCCTGCAGCACGAAGGCACCCACCAGTACGGCCAGCCCCGCAGACACGTGCAGTGCCGCCAGCCGCCCCCAGCCCGGCAGGCGCCGCGCCCCGAAGCCGGCCATCAGTGCGCCCGGCACGAACGCCAGCACCCAGACCATCCACGCGCTGGCGTGGAACTGGCTGGCCGGGCTCTGGATGTCGGTAGGATCCAACGGCAGCACGCCCATCGCGGCGAAGGCCAGCCCGGACAGCACCAGCATCTGCCCGCCCACCCGCATCGTCCACGGCGCGGTGACCGGCACCCGCGCCAGCAGGCGCAGGGCCACCACCGCGGCCAGCAGCCCGGGCAGCACGAACCCAAGCAGGTCGAAGGCCACCGCGTGCGGCACCCCGGTCGCACCCAGCAGCGCCACCGGGTGACCCAGTGGCAGGTAGCCCGGCAGTAGCGCGCCAAAGCCCAGCACCGAGGCCAGGAACAGCACCGCAGCCAAGGCGCCCAGCAGGGGATCGAAACGTTGCAGTGTCTTCATGCGGCCATTCTCCGCCAGCGTGGCGCCATCGCCTATGGGGCAACGCCGACCGATTGGGGTTGCTTCTCGATATCGCCGGCACCATACACTGCATACATCTTTATCGTTGATCTTCCGACCATGAGCGAACTGCCCCACGTCTTTGACGCCACCACCGAAACCTTCGAAGCACAGGTGCTGCAGAAGTCGCTGCAGACCCCGGTACTGGTCGATTTCTGGGCCACCTGGTGCGAGCCCTGCAAGACCTTGGGCCCGATGCTGGAAAAGCTGGCCGGCGAGTACAACGGCGCGTTCGAGCTGGCCAAGGTCGACGTGGACAAGGAGCAGCAGATTGCCGCCGCCTTCCAGATCCGCTCGGTGCCCACCGTGTTCCTGGTCAAGGGCGGCCAGCTGGTGGATGGGTTCCCCGGTGCGATCCCCGAAGGCCAGCTGCGCGAGTTTCTTGCCCAGCACGGCATCAGCCCCGCCGACGCCCCGGAAGCTGCGGCTGATGAGCCCGCACCGCTGGACCCGCAGGCCCGGGTGGACGTGCTGCGCGCCGGCATCGCCGCCGAGCCGGACAAGGAGGAGCTCAAGCTCGACCTGGCCTTGGCCCTGCTGCAGACCGGCGCCACCGCCGAGGCCAGCGCGTTGATCGATGCCCTGCCGGCCAACCTGTCCACCGACGACCGCGCCGTGCGCGCCCGCGCCCGCCTGGATTTCGCCAAGGCCCTGCAGGACGCCCCGGCACCAGAGCAGCTGGACGCGCGCATCGCGGCCGATGGCGGCGACCTGCAGGCCCGCCACCTGCGCGGGGTGCAGCAGCTGCTGGGCGGTGAAGACGAGGCCGCGCTTGAGCAGTTCCTGGCCATGTTGCGGAAAGACGGCAGCTACAGTGACAACCTGCCGCGCAAACTGCTGATCGATGCCTTCAAGGTCATCGACGACGCCGCGCTGGTCGGTCGCTACCGCCGTTCGATGGCCGCGCTGGTGTTCTGAGCGCGCCCGCCGTTCAGAATCCCTGCACCGGCAGCGGTCAATAATGTGATCGCGGTCTAACTTTCGACCGCGATCCATTCGGGGGGATGCGGTCTGGCCATGGGGGCCCTACGGCTCGGCCCCGCCTCCAGGGGCACAGATGACCGTGAGTTCGACCCGCTTCCCGCGCCTGCGCGCCCGTTCGATCCGCCTGCTGACGCTGCTGGCGCTGCTGCTGTCCGCCAGTCCCTTGCTGGCCCAGGACTGGACTTACCGGGTCCGCCCCGGCGACACCCTGTGGGACCTGGGCGGGCGTTACCTCAAGCCGGATGTGCCTTGGGCACACCTGCAGGCGCACAACCGCGTCGCTGACCCTTACCGGCTGCCCCCGGGCACTCCGCTCCGGTTTCCCATCGCCTGGCTGCGCGTGCAGCCTGCGCCCGCCCGGGTGCTGGCCGTGCGCGGCGCCGTGCAGGCCCGGCTGGGCGACAGCGGTGCATTGCGCCCTGTGGTGGAGGGCGAACAGCTGGGCATCGGCACGCACCTGATCACCGGGGCAGATGCCAGCGTGACCCTCGCCTTCGCCGACGAATCGCGCCTGCAGCTGCGCGAGCACTCGCACCTGCGCCTGGACCAGCTCAGCCGTTACGGCAACACCGGCATGGTGGACACCCGCCTGCGCCTGGAGCAGGGCCGCAGCAGCAACCGGGTCACCCCCGCCAAGGGCCCGGCCTCGCGCTACATCATCGATGCCCCCACCGCGACCAGCAGCGTGCGTGGCACGCAGTTCCGGGTCAGTGCCGGCGGTCAGGGCCGGATGGCCGCCACCGAGGTGCTGGAAGGCCGCGTGCAGGTCGGCAACCGGCGCGGCGAGCGACGGGTTACCCACGGCCAGGCCACCCGCAACCGGGCGCTGGATGCCCGTCCCGACATGCCCGAGGCGCTGCTGCCCGCCCCTGTCCTGGCCCGCACTGGACTGCGCCTGGACCCACTACCGGCCCGACTTGCGTGGGAACCAGTAGCGCAGGCCACCCAGTACCGGGTAGAAGTAGTGCGCGCCGATCAGCCGGAGATCCTCGTGTTCGCCAGGGACACCGCCGACACCACCATGACCGTGCCCGACCTGCCGCCCGGACTTCTGCGGCTGCTGGTGCGTGCGGTCAGTGCCGATGGCGTGGAAGGCCTGGATGCGCAGGCCGATTTCGAAGTGCGCGACCAGCCGGCGCCGCCGCTCACGGTGCGCCCGGTCAATGGCGAAACGATGGCCAGCCCGCGCCCGCGCTTCGAGTGGAGCCAGGTGGAAGGCGCCGCCGGCACCGTGCTGCAGGTTGCCACCGAGCCGCAGTTCCTGCAGCCGGTATTGGAGCAGGAAGGACGCGGCACCCGCGTGCGTGCTGCCGAAGACCTGCCCCCCGGCGACTATTTCTGGCGAGTGGCCTCGCGCGACGGCAAAGGACACCGCGGCCGCTTCGGCCAGCCGGTGGCGCTGGGCATCAGTGACGCGCCAGTGGACCCCGGCCTGCAGCCGCCGCAGGCAGCCAAGGGCCAGCTCACCCTGCGCTGGCAGGCAGGCGAACCCGGCCAGCGCTACCGCGTGCAGTTGGACAAGCGTGGCGACTTCACCCAGCCGCTGCTCGACCAGCAGGTGGACCAACCCGAGGTCACGCTCAAGCGGCCATGGCACGGCACCCTGCACGTGCGCGTGCAGACGATCGATGACGACGGCTACGCCGGCCCGTTCTCGCCGGCGCAGCAGGTCGCGCTGCCCTGTCGTACCTGCTATGGCGCCGGTGCCGGCGCGCTGCTGCTGCTCCTGCTGCTGTGAGGCCGCTCACGCTCTCCTGGCCCCGGCGCATCGTGCTCGCGGTGCTGGTGGGCGTGCTGGCGGCGGCAGCGAGCCACGGGCAGTGGTTCTGGAAGCAGGATGAAGCGATCTACGACACCTACGTCGGGTCCTGGGAATACACGCCCGATCCGCGCCTGCTGGTGGTGGCCATCGACGACAGCAGCCTGCAGCAGCTCGGCCAGTGGCCGTGGCCGCGTTCGACCCATGCGCGGCTGCTGGACCGCCTGACCGCAGCCGACAGCCAGCGCGTGGTGCTGGACCTGCTGCTGTCCGAACCGGACCGCCAGGACAGCGCGCAGGATGCCGAACTGGCGGCGGCGATCCGCCGCAATGGGCATGTGGTGCTGCCGGTGCTGGCCGCGCCGTCGAGCGGGCCGCGCATGGCCGAGGAACTGCTGCCGATCCCGTTGATCGCCGCCAACGCCTCGATGCTGGGCCACAGCGATGTGGAGGTTGAGGCCGATGGCGTTACCCGCGGGCTGTACCTCACCGCAGGCATCGGCTCACCGCACTGGCCTGCGCTGGGCCTGGCGTTGGCCAACACGCGCGGACCGCTGCCCGGGCTGATCGATACCCGCCCACCCCATGACGCGCCCTACCAATGGCACCGCAACCACTACGTGCGCGTGCGCTTCGCCGGCCCGCCCGATCGCTTCCCGCAGGTGTCGTACGCGGATGTGCTGAACGGCGATGTCGCGCCGGAACTACTGCACGACCGTCTGGTGCTGGTGGGCATGACCGCCAGCGGCATCACCCCGCGCCTGCTTACCCCGACCACCCGCGAGCGCTGGATGAGCGGCACCGAATACCAGGCCAACGTGGCGTCGATGCTGCTTTCCGGGAACGTGATCAGCGTATTGGCGCCCTCATGGCAGGCAGCCTTGAGCGGGCTGCTGGTGGCGTTGTGTGCGCTGGGCCTGACCCTGCCGCGCGCGGTGGCCAGCGCCCTGCTGGCCCTGCCGCTGGCGCTGCTGTCCAGCTTCGTGCTGCTGCGTGCCGGCCACCTGTGGTTCGCGCCCGCTGCAGCGCTGACCTGCATGCTGGCGGTGATCTGCGCGTGGGTGCTGTGGCGGATCGCCGCGTGGCGCCGGCAGGCCAACAGCGATGGCCTGACCGGGCTGGGCAACCGCGTGCGTTTCGAACAGACCCTGCAGCAGGAGCATGATGCTGGCCGCCGCAGTGGTCGCCCGCTGACCCTGGTGCTGATCGATGTGGACCACTTCAAGCAGCACAACGACCTGCATGGGCATCATGCCGGCGATGCGGTGCTGCGCCGGATCGCCAACGAGATCCGCGCGCATGCGCGGCGCCCGCGCGACATGGCCGCGCGCTTTGGCGGTGACGAGTTCGCACTGGTGTTGCCCGATACCACGTCGGAAGGCGCGGTCCAGGTCGTCGAAGACCTGATCGCCGCGGTACGCGGCATGCATCTGTCGCCCGGACCGCAGCCGCACGCGCAGATCACCCTCAGCGTGGGCCTCTACACCCACACCCCCGATGCCGGCAGCGAGCCGCGCCATTACTTCGAAGGCGCCGACGCAGCGCTGTACCGCGCCAAGGCCGCAGGCCGCGACGGCTACGCCACCGGCGAATCGGGCATGGGCGAAAACGCATAGAGCCGCGCCCTGCGTGGCTGCTCTACGTTCCGGCACCGCACAGCCACGCAGGGCGTGGCTCTACCGTTCCAGACGCGATCAGCCATTCAAGCATGCGCTTCGTCACACTCATTCCGGCACTGCGTTGCCGAAGTGATTTCACGACACGCGCGTTCGTTGAATTCCTATACCCCGCCATCACCCCAGCTGCTCCACTTCGCCTACCCCGCGCGTGCGGGTTGGCAAGGAGCTGGACCATGAAGAAGATGCTGTGGTTGTTGCTGGCGGCGATGCCGATGCAGGCGGTCGCCAACGAGGAAGATCCGATTGCGTACAAGTGCTACTACTGCACGCCGGATGAGATGGAGGATGTGGCGCTGGCGCAGGGGGTCGGTAGGCACTATGTGTATGACGCGCAGAAGCTGACGATTGTGGGGTACGACGTTGATCTGCGGGACGGCGCGCTCAAGGCGCAGCCTTTCGTGGCGGAGGGCTGGCTACAGACGCAGTTCCTGGGAATGATGTCTCTTTACGATCCCCATGATGGGGAGATGCGGCATCTCAATTATGACGTCGCCCTTTTCGCCCCCAATACTGAGCATGGGCGGAGGTATCGTTACCTTTGGGGCCAAGACCTCACAGCCCTCAACCCGCATCACGCACAGGCCAGAGAGTCGGTCCGTCGCTACCTCTCCGAGCACAGCGAACTCTCGTTCCTCGACACGTCCAAGAGTGGGGGAAGACTCCTCAAGTTCCACTACGCGGTGAACGGCGATCGCCCTATCGTGGCCGCCATGAACTTCAGAGGTAACAACAGAAGCCTCTCGTACTACTACTTCGATCATGATGCTCGTCGTTGGAGCTATCTCTACAGTTCTCTTCCCCAGGGCTACTCCCATAATCCGATTCAGGAAAGGAGGCTGGACTTCGCACCGTCAGAGGGCGACACCATCTTCGACTATCGAGCTGAGGACAGCCCCTGGACCGAAGCGTTCATCGAGCGGGCAACATGGGCGAAAATTCCTGTCCATGGCCAGTTGCCCATTTACGGGGCCGCGCGGTTCACATGCAGGCGAGCAGCGGATGACATTCAGTGCTACATCAACTGAAGGTCTCAGCGCCTAGAAGCAGCTCGCGCTTCGTCGTCGGTCATGCCTCATCCGGGTAATCACCTTGGTCGGCGGTCGATTGGGATGCGACGCTACCGGCGGCTCGGCCATCCGGCCATCCGGCCATCCGGCCACTCGGCTGTTTGGCGGATTGGCCGATCGGCCGGCGGTGAGGCAGGGCGGGAAAGCGGATTGCGCACCATACGGTTGCGGATGGTAAGCTCTCGACACCTCCCCTGCCCCCTTTACCCCGCTATGAAGGCCAGCCTGTTCCGCCATGGACTCAATCTGTGGCCGCCGTTTCTGTTTGCCGGCATCCATGTTTCGCAGGTCACGCCCGACTACCGGTTTGTCCGGGTGGAGCTGCGGATGCGGCCGTGGAACAAGAACTATGTGGGGACGCACTTTGGCGGCAGCCTGTTTGCCATGACCGATCCGTTCTGGATGTTGACCGTCATGCAGAACCTGGGGCGCGATTACTACGTGTGGGATCGGGCGGGTGAGATCGAGTTCCTCAAGCCTGGCCGTGGGACGGTTACCGCCGAGTTCCGGCTGGATGAGGCGCAGCTGGATCAGTTGCGGGCAGCTACCGCCGGTGGTGAGAAGTATCTGCACTGGTTCAGCAATGACATTGTCGATGCGCAGGGTGAAGTCGTGGCGCGGGTGCGCAAGCAGGTGTACATCCGGTTGAAGCCACAGGCGCGCGTTTGACGTGCGGCCGGTAGAGCGGCAATCGTGATCCAGTCCATTTCACCGCAGTCAACACAGCATTCCCCGACGGGACGCATTCTGCGGTGGCTGGCCGCGTAAACCGGGCCCGCGCCCCGCTACAATGCGCCGATGTCGCCTGAAGCCCCCCACCTCGTACCGCGCCCCTCCCTGCAGCGCCTGTTCCTGACCGGCCTGCTCACCCTGCTGCCGATCTGGTTGACCTGGGTGGTCATCAAGTTCGTGTTCGTGTTGCTCTCGGGCATCAGCAGCCCGGTGGTGGTGCCGCTGTCGGCGCAGATCGCCGCCTCGTTCCCGCATTACCTGGGCTGGGTCAAGGTCGAGTGGATGCAGAACGTGTTCGGGCTGCTGGCCACGCTGCTGGTCATCCTGAGCGTGGGCGTGCTCAGCCGGCGCGTGATTGGCCAGCGCCTGCTGCGCTGGTTCGGTGCGGTGATCAAGCGCATTCCGCTGGCCAGCATCATCTATGAAAGCGCCAAGAAACTGCTGGACATGCTGCAGACCGAGCCGGGCACTACCCAGCGCGTGGTGCTGATCGACTTCCCGCACCGGGACATGAAGGCGGTGGGCCTGGTCACCCGGGTGATCCGTGAACAGGGCACCGGCCGCGAGCTGGCGGCCGTGTATGTGCCGACCACCCCCAACCCGACCTCCGGGTATCTGGAAATCGTGCCGGTGGAGCTGCTGACCCCGACCGACTGGACAGTGGACCAGGCGATGAGCTTCATCATCTCCGGTGGGGCTGTGGCGCCTGAAACCGTGCCGTTTACGCGGGCTGGGGAGCGCTGAATAGGGGTATTCGGGCTTCGGCCCGCGCTGCGTGGGACGCGCGTGGCGTGTCTCTACGCTGTACGCCGGCATCCTGAGCGGGGCGCTGAGGTGGTTGTGTCCGGCTGAATCAGGCAAGCTCCCGGGTCTGTATAGGATTTACGGAAGCATTCGATGCCCCACCCCGCCCGTGCCCTGGCGCTCGTGATTGCCTCACTGCTGGTCTTCACTGCCGCTGCCCCGGCCGAAGCCGCCAAGAAGAAGGCCAACCGGCCCGCCGCCGCACAGACGCGCCAGGCCAAGCCCAAGGCCAAACCCCGCGCCCGCCCCGCCGCCGCGCCCGCGCGGCAACCGCTGGTGCGCCAGCAGACCAAGGCCGCCCAGCTCGAGCGCATCTACGATGAGTACTGGGACGCCTCGATGCGGCTCAACCCGCTGCAGGCCACCTTCCAGGGCGATGCCCGCCACAACGACCAGCTGCCCAACATCCTTTCGGCGGCTTATCGCCAGCAGTCGCATGACTTCACCGAACAATGGCTGGGCAAGGTCGAGAAGATCGGTCCGGACGGCCTCACCGGCCAGGACCTGCTGAGCTACCAGATCTTCGTGCGCGATGCGCGCATGTCGCTGGCGGCCGAGAAGTACCCGGGCTGGATGCTGCCGGTGAGCCAGTACTACAACCTCGGCAGCATCATGGCCATCCTGGGTTCCGGCTCGGGTGCGCAGCCGTTCAACACCGTGCAGGACTACGACACCTGGTCCAAGCGTTCGTTGGGCATTCCGCCGCTGTTCGACCAGGCCATCGCCAACATGCGCGAGGGCATGCGTGCCGGCGTGGTGCAACCTCGCGACCTGATGGAGAAGGTGCTGCCGCAGCTTGACGCGGTGATCAAGCCCACGGCTGAGGAAAGCATCTTCTGGGCGCCGGTGCGCAACATGCCCGACGATTTCCCTGAAGCAGACAAGACGCGCATCACCGCCGACTACAAGCGCATGATCGAGTACCGGCTGATGCCTGCCTACCGCGCGCTGCGAGGCTTCATCGCCACCGAATACCTGCCGGCCACCCGGAAAACCGATGGGCTGTCCGCGCTGCCCAATGGCATGGCGTGGTATACCCAGAACATCGTGCAGAGCACCGCCAGCACGCTTACCCCGCAGCAGATCCACGCGCTGGGCGAGCAGCGCGTGGCCAGCCTGCAGGAGCAGATTGCGGCGGTGATGAAGGAAAACCGCATCCGCGGCTCGCAGCAGAAGCTGCTGCGCAGCATGCGTACTGACAAGAACTTCCAGTACGCCACCCCCGATGCACTGGTGATGCGCTACAAGCAGCTGCAGCAGCAGGTGGGCGCGCGCCTGCCTTCGTTGCTGGATACGCTGCCCAAGGCACCGTTGGAAATCCGCCCGGTGGAAGCCGACCGTGCTGCCAGCGCCGCCGCCGTGAGCTACCAGCCGCCGCTTCCCGACGGCATGCGCCCGGCCGTGCTGTACGTGAACACCAATGCCCTGCCCAGCCGCCGCACCTGGTCGGCGCCGGCGCAGTTCCTGCACGAAGGCATTCCCGGCCACCACGTGCAGCTGGGGCTGCAGCAGGAACTGGACAAGCTGCCGCGCTTCCGCCGCCTCGGCGGCGACGTGGCCTTCGTGGAAGGCTGGGGCCTGTATGCCGAATCGCTGGGTGACGAACTGGGGGTCTATCAGGATCCCTACGCAAAGATCGCCTACCTGCAGGGTGCGTTGACCCGCAGTGCGCGCATGGTGGCCGACACCGGCGTGCACGCGCAGGGATGGAGCAAGAAGCAGGCGGTGGACTATCTGGTCAAGACCGCCGACATGCCGGTGGAAGATGCCACCGCCGAGGTGGAGCGCTTCATGGCCCTGCCCGGCCAGACTCTGGCCAATGGTCTGGGCGAGCTGAAGATGATGGAGCTGCGCGACAAGGCCAAGGCAGCGCAGGGTGCGGCGTTCAATCCGCGCCGGTTCCATGCCGAGGTGCTGCGCGATGGCTCGATGCCGCTGGATATCCTGGAGGCGAAGATCGATCGCTGGACCGCAACGCCGGCGGGCCAGACCGCACCGGGCGGCTGAGCTCCAAAAGAAGCGGGCCGCGTCATGCGGCCCGCTTCTTTCCTCAGTACTCGTCCGGCTTCGGGCCGAGTTTCTCTTCGTCGCCGAAGATCATGGCCTGCATGAACTCGGTGCACCACCACTTCCGGGCCATTTCCCGGGTCACCTCCGCGATGTCCGGCGCAATCGGCTTGATGTCGTGACCGGGCTCCGGCGGGTTGATGCCAGCCTCGGGTGGGTTGATGGACGGATCGTCCACCGCGGCCTGCATGCGCTGCATCAGCGTCTGCTTCTGGCCCTCCACCGTAGCGGTGTTGAGGGGCGCCATCGCCCCCAGTTTTTCAAGCATCATCAATCCACTCCAATCGGGGTCAGGGGTAAGGGCAACCGCTTGAGGCGGGCGTCGATCCCGCTCACATAGGCACCGGCACGCTGGCGCGCGGCCGCTTCCAGTGCATTGGCATCCACGCTGGCTTCCACGGCGGCGGCGATGGCGCCTACCGGGTCCAGTTCAAACAACAACGGACCGGCTTTGAGCATCGGCAACGCCGACCGGGACGCTACTACCTGCACAGGCGGAGCGTCGGCCTTCGTCGCCAGCTGCGCCAACACGGTTTCGCCCAGTGCAGGCATCTGCCCAGGCACGTACAGCACCAGACCCGCCTCGGCCGTACCCAGCAACTGCTCGCAGCGACGTACCACCAAGGCCGCGTCCACGCCTTCGGCGGCAAGACTTGCGGAGATCACCTCACGCACCTGGCCGAGTACCGCTTGACGCGTGGTCTGTACATCGCCCAACGCGGCCGCCAGCAACGGCACCGCCTCGGCAATGGCGTCGGCGTAGCCCTGGCCGAATCCATCAACGCGCGCCTGTGCGATGGCGGCGTCCACCTGCTCGGGCAACGCCCCCAACACAGCGGAGGCGCGACGCCGCGCGGCGGATTCGAGCTGGTCGGCCCGTGCGGCCTGACCCAGCGCGCTGGGCGCGATCACCCCGCCCTGCGCATGCGCCAGCACGTGCTCAGGAAAGCTTTTCAACATAGGTCACCGCCGTCCAGAAAAGGTCCAGGTCGATACGTTCGCGTGGCAGCGGGCGTAGGGTGTCGCCCGCCATCGGCGCAAATGGAAGGGAGAGCCGCGCGGAGAGCCAGGCGGGCAGCAGCGGTGCCAACGGCTGCAGCTCGACGCCGCCCCAGACCAGCAGCACCCTGGAGAGATCCGCCGGTACGGGCGCCTGCACGCAGCCCCCCGGTTGCCTCGCATGATCGGCCCGCATGAACGCCTGCACGGTGGCCGGCAATGCTGTACAGCCACGCTGCGACGCCAGCCAGTCACGCAGCCGCGCGGCCGCCATGAGCGTGGCCACCTCCGGCAGCCTGGGCCACAGGCCCATCAACCGCCGCGTCAGCACATCCGCGGGAGCCGCCAGCGTTGCCGGCATGGGCAGGCGACGCTGGCGGATCAACGTGGTGTTGAGCCAGCGCTGCTGATCCAGGGAGGCGTCGGCGTACACCGCCCGCCACGGCCGGTAGTACGCAGCCGGGGCATAAGCGATGTGCATGGCATCATGCGCCACGCCAGCGCCTCCAGCCGGTTGCGCCAGTGCCAGTGCCGGTGCCACGCGCGCTGACCCGCTGCCATGCCGTGCGCAGGCGGTTGCCGACCGCCGGCACCAGACGCACCAGCACCCACCCGCCCAGCAGCAACAGCAGGGCCAGGCCACCGCAGAGCAGCATCCAGGCCAGCGGCAGGCTGCGTTCGTTGCCGGACGTCACGGCGAGCGTCCGCGGCCCCTCGACCTCGGTAAGGATGACCGAGACGTTGTCGTACTCCACGCCATCAAAGGTGTTGCGCAGGAAGCGCTTCACGGTCTGCAACAGCACTTCCGCATCGACACCGGGCTCATGTGCCACTACGGCGGCCACGTGCATGCGCCGGCGTTCAGCACGTCGACCTTCGGTGCCCAGGTTGGCATCGTAGTTCAGATGCACGCGACTGGACTGCACGCCATCGATCAGCTGCAGTGACTCTTCCAGCCGCTGTTCCACCGCCGAAATCAGCCGCGCACGCTCACCGAGCGGCGTACTGACAAGAGAATCGGCCGGGAACGCCGCCGACACCTGGCTGCGCGGCGCCGATGGCAGGTCGTTGCGTTGCATCAGCTCAATGGCTTCGGGCAGATCGCGCGGACCCACCTGAACCTGGTAGCCGCCCTTGCCCAGGTTGAGCTTTTCGGCATCGATGTTATGGCGGAGCAGCACGGCAATCACTTCATTGGCCTGGCGCTCGTCCAGGTTTTCCAGCAGTGGCTTGCGCGCGCAGCCAACCAGCACCACCAGTGCAAGCAGGGGCAGCACCACACGCCACCGGCTCAGGCGGCGCACGGCCACTGCAAAAGGCGGCATGTTCATGACTTGAGCAGCGTCTCCACCGTCTTGTTGGCGTGGTTGGCCAGGCCGGCGGCGACGATCATGCGCTTGGTGTAATCGGCCAGGTTGAGCTGCAGCTCGAACAGCGCGGCCGGGCTCGACGCCGTGGCGGGGTTGTTGCTCGCGGCCTGGATCGCGGCCAGGTCGTGGCCGGCATCCACATAGCCGGTGGCCAGGGCGTTGCGCATGCGGTCGGAGAGCGGTACGGCAGCGCCGTCGGCACTCCCGCCCGCCTCGATCGCGGTGGCGATCTGGGTAACTTGCACGGGTGTATCTCCTGCGGGGAATTCTGCATGGGCTGCTGGCCCCGGCGGCACCGCCGTCGGGGCCGGAGGTCGATCAACCCAGGTTACGGGCGTTCTGCTTCTGCATGTCCGACAGGCTCTTGGCCGAATTCGACTGCAGGGTGCGGTAGGTGGTGTAGCCGGACAGGGCGGTCTGGTAATCGGCCAGCTTCGCCGGGTTGGTCGGGTCGCCGGGGTTTTCATCGCTACCGTCGCCGGCAAGTGCCAGGAACGCCTTGTCCAGTGCCTTCTTCAGGCCGGCCACACCCGCGTCGAATTTGTCACTGTGATCGCCCAACCAGCCCCACGAGGGACCTTGAATATCGCCGTCAAAATCATCGTCCGGCGTGGCGGGCTTGGTGCCCACGTTCAGTGTAGTCATAACATTCACTCCAAAAGAAAGGTCAACGGCTACCTGCCGTAGAAAAATCCCAGCGACCTTCGCCGACAGAGAGCAGCTGGTCCTGGGAATACTGGTAGGAACGCCCCTTGAGCAGGTCGTCCCACAAACGGATGCTGATGCGCACGCGGCGCTCGCCCCACTGCTGCACGAAGTCGTCGCGGTACTGCGCCATGGCGTGCAGCGATGCGTCATCGAGGAACACATCGTTCGAAATGCTGGCCCGGCCGGCGTGGCTGCCGGCGCGGGTAGTAATGCCACGTGCGCGCAGCTCGTCACGTGCGATGGCCACCAGCTGGCCATCGCCTACCAGGCGCACGTCGATGCTGGCCGCGTACGGCATCTGCGGTACGAGCAGGGCCTGCACCTGGCGCTGGCGCTCGGCATCGTTCAAGCCCAGTGCGGTGATCACCACTTCCGGGCGCTGCGGGCTGCGCAGGCGGATCACCGCGTAAGGCACGCTGGCACTGTCGAGCACGGCACCGATGCGCGCAGCCTCCACGTGGCGCTCGCGATACTGGTCCTGCAGGCGCCCGGCACGCTGGCTGGCACGCTGGCCCCAGGCCACGGCCTCGGCACTGTCGCTGAAGGCATACAGGCGCCCGTCGGCGTCATGCACCACGGTGTAGTTGTAGGGGGATTTCGCCAGTACCGCCTCCAACGTGCGGACCTGGGTGGCCGGCCGCTGGCGGTCGTAGAGCCACCAGCCACCGGCGCCCACCACCATCACCAGTGCGGCGACGGCAATCCAGCGGCGGGCGCCGGCACCGCGCGTCGGGCGCATTACCGGGGTGTAGGGCGTCCCTTCGTCGACCAGCACCGGCACGCGGTGGTCCAACACGGCCGCCGACCACGTATCGGTCTCGGCACGCACGGCGAGCGCAAGGCCTGCCACGTGCACCACCGAATTCAGTGGCAGGTCCTGCGGGCTCCAGACGTCGGCGCCTTCAGCGCGCACTTCCAGCGTGATGCTGTCGTCGCCCAGGTGGAAGCGGAACGAGGCCGGCACCAGATCGCCGGGGATGTAGAACACGTTGTCCGCATTGGCGAGGGTGGCGCCCAGCTGGCCCTGCTGCAGGGTGCGGGGCGGGCCGACGTGGAAGACGGTGTCACCGGGAGAGAGGGTGAATTCCACGCCATCGAGCTGGCCGGAAAGCAGTTTCAACTTGTGCGCGGGGAGCATTGGAGTCCGGGAAATGCGGGATCGGAAGTGCCGGTGCACAAGGCATTGCGGCGACGACGCGCAGACTGACAGCTCCCCCGAACCCCCTCCATGAAACAAATTTCAATGTCCACGCACTGCACTTTCTTGCAGTGCCGCCTATCGCAGACTGCAATCGCAATGCGTGGTACCCATCGTCGCGCAGCAGTATCCCGTGCGCTCAGTTCAACCTGCCGTGGTACAGCGCGGTCACCTTGCGCACGTACTGCCGGGTTTCGTTGAAGGGGGGCACGCGGTTTCCATGGCGTTGCACCGCGCCCTCGCCTGCGTTGTACGCAGCAAGCATGAGGGTCAGGTCACCGCCGAAGCGCCGCTTCAGCCAAGCAAGGTAAGCGGTGCCTGCGCGCAGGTTCTGCAGAGGATCGAGCAGGTCATTGGCGCCGAAGCGTTTGCCCGTGGCGGGAATTACCTGCATCAGGCCGAGCGCTCCTGCGTGGGATCGAGCCTGGGGGTCGTATGCGGACTCCACCGTCACGATGGCATGCAGCAGCCGTGCGTCCATGCCGTGCTCGGCGGCCACCTGGTCAATGAGCGGGCTCCAGCGCGATGCGGCCTTTGGAGGCGAGGCTTGGCTTGGCGCACGTGGAACGGGCGCTGGTACGTAGGTCCGGTGCGGATCAAACGCCTTTGCCCCCACGAGGGGGGCATCGGATACCTGTAGCTGGCCATTGCGATCCAGGGTGGCGAATACCTGGCTGGCAGTGGCCGGCGGGGCGGTGGCGGCCAGTGCCACCACCACCCCGACCGTCCAGCGGATCACGCCAGTGCGTCCGGGCCGGCGATCGCCTGATACAGGTCAGCCAGCGTGACAACCTCACGCATGGCCTCGGCATCCGGCAACGGGGCTCCGGCCTCCTCGATCTGGATCAGCAGCGCATGCATCTCCAGCGAATCAATGTCCAGGTCCTCCACCAGCCGCTGCTGCGAGCCGATCTCTTCCAGCGGCCGCCCGAGATGGGCGGCCGTCAGTTTGCGGAGGTCCTGCAGGCTCAACCCGGCACTCATGATGCGATCTTCTGCAGCTTCTGCAGGTTCATCTGGTCGAGGTCACGCCGGACCGCCTCCCGGTTTTCGAGGAACATGGACTTCTCGTCTACTGCGATGCGATCAGCAACCCGATCAAGGGTCTGCGGATCCCAATCCGCGCTGTCAAGCGAGCCGAAGCCGGTCGGCGACCCATTACCGGAATCAACGCCATCGGAAATACGCCACTTTGTGTCGGCCGCGACGATGATGGATTCATCATCCCGCTCTGCTTCCAACGCGTCGTCGAAAGAATCCTGGCGCGAGATGGTGGCTCCGGGCATCCTCGAGCCCCTGATCGCCTCAAGCGTCAGCGGGTTGAGTGTGCTGCTGGCGTTGCTGAACACCGAATCCGAACGGCCGCGAAGCAAACTGTTGCGGAAGTTATCCGACGGCAGGGTGACCGACCGGGCCAGCGCAGGGATGCCGGACGCCCGTGCCGGGCGCGACGTTTCGGCCGGCGGGCCATTCGGTATCAGTGGAACTTGGGGTGCCCGACCGGGACCTGCCGAATCCTGCAGCGACCGAAGGTCAGCGGCCCGACGACCTTCCGCGACTGCGCTGCGAACCAAGGCGGGTGCGAGCAGCTCTTCCTCCCGTCGCGACATGAACATACGCGGGGCAGGCGGCTTGACCGCTTCTACTTGCGGCGAGAGAGCGTGAAGTGCTGCGCTCCCCTTCTGGCTCTGCTGCACCGAAGGAGCTGCAGCATTTCGCGAATCAGGCGAGATCAGACGGCTCTTTTTGAAGAAGGCATCAAACGCCTTCTGCAGCTCGGTCTTCTGCTGCACCGGGGCTGGGCCCACCTTTCCTTTCATGAACGGGACGAAGGGCGTGCCGGCATTTTCGCTGCGCTCCTTGACGTACTTCTTCACGTCGCTGGGCTCAACCTGCTCGACAGGGTTGGAGCCACTACCCGCTTCCCACTGACTATCCCGCTTGTACGAACGCTCGCCCGTCGGTGCGGATTGATCAGGCTCCAGCGGCCCCACGTCCACACCCAGCAAGCTCAGGTAGTGCCTGTATTCCTGGTACGGGCCGGCGGCTGCCAACGGCGCATGGGCGTTGCCCAAGCGGCTGCCATCATTGCGATCCTGCAGCCGGCGATTCTGCTCGTCCCGCTGCCCCTCCAGACGCTGCTGGGTATCGCCCAGACGCTGCTGCCGCTGCAGTCGGCTGTTGGAATGATCGGTCTCATCCCGGCCCTGAAGCTGGCGGCCACGCTGCTGCTGAGCGTCGGGATGGGCAATATCGTCCAACCGACCGTCTGGCGACAACTGGTTGCCCGATGCGTTGCGGATTTGGCGATCGGCCTGTTCGTTCTGATTACTCTGGTTACCCAGCGTGCGGGTTTCCTTCTGGTTACCCTGGCTATCCACATTCCTGCGAAGATGCTGGGCGCCCTCGCCGTTCTCCGAGTTCAGGGTATTCTCGTTGCGCTGATCGAACTGGTTGCGCTTGTCCAACTGATTGCGCTGCTCAGTCTGGGTGTCCTGATCCGCGCGCACCACACCACTGCCGTTGCCGGCGTTCACGCCACGAGGCGGAGGCGGAGGCGCCGGCTCGTCTGGCGCAAGGCCCGCCGGTTGCTTGAGACCCACTTGATCATTCTGGGGGGGCAGGTCGGGTGTAGACGTCCCCTGATCGAGAACATCAGGTGGCGCCTGGGTACCTCGGGACACCCGCGTGCCGCCCGCTCCATTGGCGAAGGTCTCGTAGCGCTGCTGTGACTCGTTGAGCATCCGTTCCAGTTTGTCGATGTACTGATCCTGCTTATCAATGCGCTGGTCCTGATGGCGGACGATTTCGGTCAGCCGACCCAACTCGTACGCATCCGCCCGCGAACGGTCGAACAGGTTGAAAAGCTCCTGGAGCGGAAGCTGCGCCCGCTCAAGTGCCTTGCCGAACTCGCTGAAGTCGATATTGGTCGGCGAATGGTTGATGTTCGTACAGCCGCCGTGACCGCTTCTGTCGTGGATCACCCTCTGAAGGTCGTGCGGCAGCTCAGAGCGCTCGCGCGGCGTCTTGGGAGTACCCGCGTGGCCCGGATCTCCCTCAACCACATATTCGGGTAGCTTCAGCAGATCCAGAATCGCAACCATGAGATGCTCGACACCACCGGAGTCAACGTGCGCCTGCATTATCTTCTCAAGGTCGTCGCACATTTTTTTCTGCAGAACCTGCATCACGTCGGCCCCGCCTTCGCCCTTGGCGAACAGGTGCGGGTTCTCCTGGCGCTCCCTGATACTGTCCATCAACGGGCCCGGCAGGATCGCGGCTGCAACATCTTCCAGCAACCCCGCCATCGGTATCGTCATGGCACATTCCAGCATGCGCTTCTTTGCCACGGCCATTGCATCGGTCAGCTGCGCACTGCGGCTGTCGCCGTGGTACCCGCCATCGGGAACGGTCTTGCAGCGACCGGCCTTGACACCCATCGCGATGATCGAGTCTTCCAGCTTCTGCCTGCATCGAATCAATGCCGCATCGTCCGGCGTTTCGGCAAGGCGCATCGACACACCGGCGTGCAGGGCGCCGGCTGCAGTCAGATGCATCTGAAGAAGGTTGCCGAATTGTTCGGTGGTTTTCCGGCCCAGCAAATCGAGCGTCCTGTCCATCGCAACCAGGTCGCGACCGGAAAGGCCAGCGCGCGCACGATCCATGATTCTGTAGCAGACACTGACGGCACGGCTGTGGGCATTTTGACGATGGACGCCCGTGACTCTGGACATCTGGCAGGGGGCAGGCAGGTCAGCGTTGACGACCCGGTCAAGAGGAATTTTCTTTACAGCGCTCGAAAGGTCGAAGCGGTCCGACCGGGGGGGAGCAATCGGCGTCGACTGCGCAACTTCTAATGGCATGCTTGTTCTCCTGGGAGTGCGCAATCAGGCATTGCGCACGCAACTCATGTGCTTCGGACATGTTGCCGATGCGCGAGCCGAAGGTCTTTACAACATTGGCGAACTTCACGGCCGCGTTCAGCCGCCGCCAACCAGATTGCCGGCGCTGGATACCAGCGCCGGCAGAAGTGAGCGGATCGCGACGGAAAAACATCCGCGGCAAAACCGACCACGATCAGGTGTTGTGGACGTAAGCGTTGTTGGCTTCGGACATCTTTTCGATCGACGAGCTCAGGATCTTCACGATGTTGTCGTACTTCTGCGTCATCTCATTGAGCTTCTCGCCCAGAACTTTGCTGACGTGCTTGATCTGCTCGAGGTTGCTGTCTTTTGCCGATATCCAGGAGTTGTATCTGGCGCTATCCCACTTCACCTTTCCATCCGGCATGTCATTCAATAGACCTCTGAGAGGTTCGAGATCCATCAACAGCTTGTAGGTCCCGTCGCTTCCTTTGATAATACTAAGCCCTGGCAACCCCAGAGACTTTCTGAATGCGTCAGCGCTCTCGTAGCTGGAGAACGAGGCAAGCGCCTCGGAGACATACCCGTATTTGCTATGAAGCGCGTCAAGCGCCGCCTTCACCTCACTGAAATCGGCGGTTACGTCGCCTTTGTCACCACTGGCCTCGAACTTGATCTGCTCCATGATGTCCGAAAGCTCTCTGTAGAACTCAAGAAAATTCGAGAGCGCGTCCTGGTACTTGCTCAACCATTCCGTCTTCAGCACCTCCAGCAGTGCACTGATCTGTGCAAAGAAGTCCGCATGCGAGTTCCAGATCAGGCCGCTCATATCCATATCGGCCGGATTCTGCATCGGCGCCTCGAGGCCCGGCAGGCCCACATTGCCCTCATCTTCCACCACAATCTGCGGCATGAGGAAGGAGAAGATGCGCAACAGATCGGTCTGCTGACGCGTTGACGTCTGCAGGGTCTGCTGCAGCGCACTGGCGAGCTCGGACTCCTTCTGCTTCCTCCGCTTCAGGTCCTCCATGGCAACTGAGTCAGCAAGCACCTCGGTTGTCGCCGGCCCCAGCGTCCCCAGGCCGTCGGCTTCCAGCGCGCTGGTCAGCGCGTGCTGTTGGGCCATGGCGGTCCTCGCGTTACGCGCCGCTTGTCCCAGCTGGAGAAGACGTGAGCGGGTTTCCGGATCCAGCGCAGGCGCTTCGATGGTGCTCTGCTTGATGTCGCCCTGCGGGTTCTGCAAGGGATACATGGCCGCCCGTGCGGCGGTGCTCTTGATGATTTCCATAAGGTTCTCAGGACTTTGAAATGATATGGGCGGAAGTGGACGAGATGAGGTTGAGCAGGCTCTCGTAGAGCTGCGCTGCAGCGTCGCGCATCTCGCGCGAGCGGGCCGACTGGTCCTGCTGTTCATCCGCAATGCGCCGGAAGACATCGGCCACCTGCAGCAACAGCTGGCGCTCGGCCTCGGTCATCTCGGCTTCAATCTGTACGCCGGAGCCCACCGCGTTGCCGATACCGGGCCCCATCATGTTGAGCAACATGGCGTTGCCAGCGGGGATCTGGGACCTCGCGCCCACCTCCGGGTGATCCGCATGGAGCTCGTCTACGCCACCCGCCGCAGGTTGCTCGCGACCGATGTGCTTCATTCCCGGCGGCGCATCGGCGTCCGCCTGCACGGCAGCACTCGGTCGATCGCCGCCAGGACCAGCCTTCACTGGCGTGCCGTCCACACCGCGGGAGGGGCGCATGTCGGCGGTTGGCGTCGTGTTGCCCTTGGCGACGCCACTTGACGACTTTACGACGGCGTCAAGCTTGTTGCCGTCCATCGCATTCTTATCAGCAGAACGCACCTGCATCGACGTGGACTTGAACGTCTGCTTCAGCGCCGCGGCGCCGATTGCACCGGTCATCACCGCCGCGCCGATGGCGCCTACCAGGCTTTCTTTAGCCTTTTCGACTCCCTTTTCCCCGGCAATGATGGTGATCTGTCGTTGTATCTCCACCATCTGCGCGCTGTTGTCGCGGTCCAGTTTTTCGAACCTGAGCAGCAACTGCCGCAACAGGGCCAGAAGATTGCTGAATGGGCTGCTCTTGATGAAGGCGCCTGCATGCGCCGAACGGTCTGCGACGTCGGTATCGGCCCCGGTCGCCGTAACCTGTGACATCACTGCCGCCGGCCCATTGACGTCAGCACGCGGCTGCGACTGGACGGCGACACCCTCGGTGACGCGGGTCCCGGCACCGGCCTCGTACTGGATCGGATCGCTGGCAGTAGCCAGTGCAGCCAACAGGTTGGGGAGTGTGATGATGACCCCCGCCAGCACCAGCTTGGCAGCCTGGTCGTCCATCGCGGGCGCTCGCAGCTGCACCGTCGAGGCGCCGCCGCTCTTTCCGCGGGTGCGCTGCTCGTCGGTTGTCGCGGAGGTGACAGCCTCGACCAGCGCAGCCAGCGTGGCGAGACTCATCTCCTCCGGTGGCACCGCCCCATTCGTCGGCTGCTTGAGCGCGGTGTTGAGCGGCATGAAGGTGGTGGGGTGACCCGACTTGTGGGCAATGTCAAGAGGCATGGAAGTCCTTGGATGTAGTGATGGATGGTCAACGCGCTCAGGCGTTGGCGCTGCCGATGCGGGCGGTGACGATTCGCGCGGTGTCGTGCTGCGATTCCTGTACGTTGGTCATCTGCTGGAACAGATCCGCGACCAGGTTGTTGGTCTGCATGAAGTACTCCAGGATCTTCTGGATGAGATCGCGGAAGATCTTGCTGTCCGCCAGGCCGATCTCCAGATCCTTCAGCAGCTTGGCGGCGTCGACGTACATCTCGGCGATGATGATGGAGCCCACGCCCTGGCTGGCCTGGTTGGCGAACTGGAGGGTATGGGAGGCCTTGACGGCTTGGCCGGAGCGCACCGCCAGGGTGTCGGCATTGCTGCCCGTGACTTTGGCCATCGTCTTGCTCAGTGATTTGGCCACGTCGTCCACGGTGTGGCTTACCGAGCGCGCGGCGGCCTTGATCATCTGCGGCAAGGCCTTGCTGATCGCTTCGGACACAGCGCGGGTCACGGCCTTCGCCAGCTGCTGCACGGCAACGGTGCCGGCCAGGCGCTTGGTCAGTACCACGGCGGCGATGATCATCGCGGCCACGGCAATGACACCCAGCACGTCCTTGATCTTGTCCACGAATGCGGACGACACGCCCAGCGAAGTGAGTACGTCGCCGATGATGTTGCCCACGTGCTTCACCAGTTCCATCACCAGCTTCATGATGGGTTCCATGATCTTGCCCATCACGTCCAGGCCCAGCTCTTCACCGATGGCCAAGGCCAGGCCGACACCGGCCAGCACCATGCTGGCGCCACCGGTGAACGGGGCAGCCACCACGGCAACCACGGTGACTACCCAGCCGACGATCTTGCCGATGCAGCCCATCTTCTTCTGGGCGGCTTCGGCCTTGGCCAGCTCATCCTGGTACTCCTGCGAACGACGCAGGTTCTCGGCTTCACGCAGCTTCAAGACCTCCTGCAGCAGGCGGGTGTCCTCTTCCAGCTTCTTGTCGTTGGCCTTGCCGATGATTTCCTGAAGCACGGCCAGCAGCTCGCTGAGCATCGCCGCGTTGGTGCGGGCCTTCTCATCGCCACGCGCACTGACGCTGCCGTTCGGGTCGAGGCTGTCGGCCGCGCTCTTGAAGGCTTCCAGATCGCCCAAGGCCTTGTCGAGCACGGCTACCGCCTCTGCCAGCGCCTTGGTCGCGTCGCCCACCCGGGCCTGCTGTTCGGCGGCCTTGCTCTTGGCGGCTTCCAGCTGGGCGCGGATGGCGTCCTGCTCTTCCGGCGGGGCATCGGCCAGCGCCTGTTCCAGACGGGCCACTTCGGCCTCGGCCTGCTTCAGGGCTTCCAGGGCTGCGGCCAGTTCGCCTTCGGCAGTGCCGACCTCGCCCATCGCCGAATCGACCAGCGCCTGCGCCAGACGGATGGCTTCGGACAGCTCCGCCGCCGAGGCGGCGCGCTGGGCCAGACGCTGCTTCACCAGCTCCAGCTGCGAGGCCACGCTGCGCCCGTTCTCTTCGGTGATGAGCTCACTCAGCTGCATCGCCAGCAGGGTCATGGCCGCTTCCGGGGTCATGGGCGTCTGCGGGGCGCTGCTGGCGCTGGCCTGCTGCATCGCTGCACGGACGATGCGCGGCATGTCGGCCTTGCGCAATGCCGGTGCATTGGCGTGGGGTGCTTCCGCCTCGGTGGAGGTACCGTGGCGCTCGCCTGCGGCGTCGGCCAGCAGTTTCTGGACCTGGCTGTCGATCTCCTGGATGCGTTGCAGTGGCACCGAGCCAAAGCCCGCAGCGGCTTTGGCGGCGCCCTCGGCGCGTGCCGCGGGCGGGAGAGTGAAAGCCAGCGGCGTGGCGCCGGCGGAAGCAATGGTAGTCATGCGGAATCGGTTTCCTCGGTGGTATCGGGAGGGGCGTCGCCATTGCTGGCCAGCGCCTGCAGGTAGACCTTGGCCCGCGCAAGCAGGGCCGGATCGGTGGAGCGCAGCTGCACGGTTTCGAAGCAGCCCTTGGCCATGGCGAGCTTGCCCATGGCCAGGTGGCACTGGCCGACATGCAGCATCGGCCGTTCGTCGCCCTTGAGCAGCGCGTAGGCCAGCGCGTACATGTCGATGGCCTTGGCGTATTCCTTCTTCATCTGCAGCACTGCGGCCAGGCCGAGTGCGTAATCGCCGTTGTAGAAGTCGTACAGGTACAGGAAGCGGAAGAATGTTTCGGCCTCGTCCAGACGGCCGTCGGTGTAGAAGCGGTGCGCATACGCGTACACGCTTTCCAGCAGGTCATCGCTGACCCCTTTCAGATCCTTGATGGCGGCGCCGGTCTGGGCACCTTCGAACAACAGCTGGGCAAGTTCATCGAGCTGGGCCTGGTCGGTGTCGGATCCAGCGGGGGCGTCGGGGGCAAAAGTCATGGTGGGTTACCGGGTTGGTGCCAACGGCGCTGCAGGACAAGCACAGTGTGGCGGGGGTGCGAAGGGGAGGCTTTCGGGTTTCACTCATCCGGCGGGCGGACGCGGGGACGTGTCGTCAAGGCCGGGTGTCGCATCCGGCGCGGAATCATCGGAAGGATCGGAATCTGATGGCGCTTCGGCATGGTTGCGCTCGATGTCCTTCAGCCACATCAGGATCCGGGCGATGGGCGTGACCAGCTCGGCCGGCACGAACTGGTAGCGGCGCGCCTTGAAGTAGACCGCGCGCGCGACCGGAATGTCGCGTACGACCGGGATGCCCAGGCGCTCGGCAAAGGCGATGACCTTGCGTGCGCGGTTGCCGCGTTCACGCAGCGACACGAACTGCAGGCCCGGGTAGTCGGGATGCACGAAGATGCCTACCGCAATGTGGGTCGGATTGGCCAGGATCATCGACGAGCCGGCGATGTCGGACTGCACCTGGGCCGAGAGCTCCTCGCCGATCTGGCGGCGGCGCTGCTTGATTTCGGGATTGCCGTTGTGGTCCTTGTGCTCCTGCTTGACCTCGTGCTTTTCCATGCGCATCTCGCGGA
This sequence comes from Stenotrophomonas sp. Steno-Z4, assembly GCF_056393145.1. Lineage (NCBI taxonomy): Bacteria > Pseudomonadati > Pseudomonadota > Gammaproteobacteria > Lysobacterales > Lysobacteraceae > Stenotrophomonas > Stenotrophomonas sp. Steno-Z4. Next base: position 265,343 of record NZ_JBWJPC010000001.1, read on the forward strand.
TGTACAGCCGGTATTCGACGAACGCCGCGGCAAGCGCGATCGGCGACAGCACCGCCAGCAGCAGCGCCGTACTGCGCCAGCCCACGCTGTACCAGAGCGCGCCGGCGGCTTTGTCCGGCATCTGCACCTGGGCGAACAGGGACGGTGCGAACAGCTTCCAGGCCAGCACCGCGAAGATGATGCCTGCCAGCAGGTACAGCACCGCCGTTACCAGCCCCTTGATGGTCTTGAGCGAGAACAGGTTCTTGAACCCGGAAATCGGATTCACCCGGGCCAGGTCGATCCGGACCGCTTCGGCGGCGATCACGCCACGGCTCTGCACCAGCGAGATCAGCACGGCGGCGACGATGGCGGCAGCACCCACCGGCACCGCAATCCACAGGAAGGCTACCGTGGCCTGCCACGCGGCCTCGGCCGGGGTCAGGCTGAAGCCACGCTCGGCCATGCCACGGTAGAAGCCGTGCAGTGCCCGGCTGGAGATCATCGTGGTCATGGCCACCAGCCCGGCCACCAGCACCGTCAACCCGGCCAGGTCGCGGCTGACGAAGCTCTTGCCCTTCTTCGATTCCTTCAGCAGGCGATGCGGGTTGGGCTTTTCGGTCTTCACTTCGGCACCGCCAGCAGCAGTTGGAGGGCGTCGGTACTGTCGCGGATCAACGGCACCTGCTGGGCCACGGTGGGCATGAGATAGAACAGCAGCGCGATGAAGGCAATGTACGACTTCACCGCCAGCGAGATGGAGAACGGATTCATCTGCTGCGCAAAGCGCGACAGCACGCCAAGCAGCACTTCCACCAGGAACAGCAGCAGCAGCACCGGCAGCGCCATGCGCACCGCCCCGGCCAGCAGCGTGCCGGCGAAGTCCTGCACGCGCGCCAGGTCCAGCGCGAGCACGCCGCCCATGGGAATCAGCACGTAGCTGTCCTGGATGACTTCCAGCAGTACGATCATGCCGTCGGTGGCCAGGAACACCACGACGCTCATCAGCTGCAGCAGGTTGGAGGTTTCGGTCGCCTCCATGCCGCTGACCGGGTCGAGCATGGCGCCGATGCCGGCGCCGCGCTGGTTGTCGATGATGGCGCCCATGCCGTGGAAAATGTGGAACGGCAAGGCCACCACCATGCCGATGGCGGTGCCGATCAATACTTCGCGCAGCACCACGCCGGTCATGGAGAGGATGTCGGGCGGCACCGTGGCGCCGGCGGTGGACGGCCACATGCCGATCAGGATCATCATCGCCACCACGGTCCGGGTCATCTTCGCCGGCATGACGCCCGGCGACAGATACGGAATCCAGACCAGGCAGGCGCCGATGCGGGCCATGCCCAGCAGCGCCGGCAGGCCGTGGTCGCGGGCCAGCGCGACCAGTTCGGTGTCGAGCGCGGAAAGCTGCACTGCCCTACCCGTTCAGCGCGGTGTGCAGCGCCAGCCGGGCGAAATCCAGCATGCGCGCCGACATCCAGGTCATCAGCACCAGCAGGCAGGCGATCACCGCCAGCAGCTTGGCGCCGTAGGGAAGGGTCTGCTCCTGCAGCTGGGTCACGGTCTGGAACAGGCCGATGGCCAGGCCGACGATGGTGGCCACGGCCACCGGCGCGGCCGACAGCAGGAGGATGAGCAGCAGGCTTTTGTTGCCCATGAACATGATCGCGTCCATGGCTACATCGGCACGTCGAGGTACTGGCGCACCAGACCCTGCGACAGCAGGCTCCAGCCATCCATCGCCACGAACAGGATCAGCTTGATCGGCGCGGAGATGGTCACCGGGCTCATCATCATCATGCCCAGCGACAGCAGCACGCTGGAGACCACCAGGTCGATCACCACGAACGGCAGGTACAGGTAGAAGCCGATGCGGAACGCATCCTTCAGCTCGCTCAGGGCATAGCTGGGCATCAGCGCGAACAGCGAGCGCTCATGCGGTTCCAGGTCCGGCACCGGCATGCCGGTTTCGGCATGGCGGGCGCGCTCGAAGAACTTCACCAGCTCGGGGTCCGAATAGGTGGCCAGGTAGACCTTGTAGCCGTCCAGGCTGCTGTCGAGGAAGGTGACCACCGCCGCCACCGAATTGAGCGGGGCGTCCAGCGCCAGGTAGGCGTCGTACATGTTCTGCACGATCGGCTGCATCACGTAGAACGCCAGCATCAGCGCCAGTGCATTGAGCACCATGTTGGAAGGCACCTGCTGCAGGCCCAGGCCGTTGCGCAGCAGCACGAACACCACGGAGAACTTCAGGTAGCAGGTGCCGGCTGCGATCAGGAACGGCAGCAGCGCAGCCATCGACATGACCGCGATCAGCGAGATGTCGTTGTTGACGAAATTCATGGCAGCACGGGCGCCTGCGCCAGCTGTACGCCGAGCTGGTCACCCACCTGCACCAGCTCACCGCGGGCGATCAGTTGGCCGTTGACCCGCAGCTGCAGCTGCTTCCAGGCATCGGCGGGCAGGTGGAACACGGTACCGGGCTGCAGCCCGTCCAGTTCGCCGACGGCGTGCTGCAGCTGGCACAGCACCACATCCACGTTCACCGGCAGGCGCTTGATGTCGATACCGGGCGCGGTGGCGGCCGTGGGTGCCGGGGCGGATGGGGCGATCTCGGCGCTGCCGTCGTCGTCGTCGAGGAAATCGAAGGGTGTGTTCACGGAGATGGTCTCTAGGGTGAAGTCGAAGGAGTACAGGCGGCGGCCACCCGTGCGGGCGACCGGCAGCAGCTGGTCGAGCAGCAGCACCGCACCCGGGGCCAGGCCGCGCACACGATGCAGCGGCAGGCACAGGCGGGCGATACCCAGGTCGGTACGAACGCGCAGCGCACGGAGCGGTGCGGCCAAGGGCGCCGCAGCGGCGCACCCGGCGTGTTCGATCCAGGCAGGCCCCTGCGCGGTGGGCAGGCAGGGCTGCGCGCCCTGCCCCATCGCAAGCGCGTTGATGGGCACCACGTCCTGCAGGGTTACCTGCGCGCCATGGAAGGGCTCAGCGGCGATGTCCAGCAGCGGTCGCTCGGGCAGCCAGCACGCCAGTGCGTTGCGGTCCACCAGCTCCGACCAGGCCAGTCCGCCCATCGCGGGCAGCATCGCAGGGCACCACTGGTCCGCGGCAACCGCCAGACGCAGCACGCCGCCGCGCCCGCTCACGTCGAAACGCAGCATGGCGCCGCGCGTCGGCAACGGTTGCTGGTCAGGCGTGATGCCCATGCGTGCACGCGCCGCGAGGTTGGCCGCCTGGGTGGCCTGGGCCGGTGTCAGCGTTGGGAAGGGCCAGCGCCGCACGTTCATGCGTGGCCCTGGCCGCCGCGGCGGCGCCGTTCGTCGGTGGCGCTGTCGCTGCTTTCGACGGCGATCTGCAGGTCAGCGCCCGGCGGCGCCAGCGCGGAAGACAGTGCCTGGCCGACCCGTGCCGAGGACGGCTGCAGGACCAGGCGGTTACCGTCCACGCGTCCACTGACCGAGTGACCCGCGCCTGCGCCCCAGCTCTTGAAGGACACGTTGAAGTGGCTGGCGGTGTCGGCGCGCTGGGCCATGGCCGTCTGCAACGCTTCGGCCTGGCGCACCGCGCGGACATGCTGGCGGGTGCCGAGGTTGGCTTCGGCACGACGCGCGTCGGCCATTGCCTGCGCGTCGGGCGCGGCTTCGCCGGTGTGCGGTTGCGGCATCACGGTGGCACCTGCGGCCTGTGCGAGGTCGGTCGGGGCGGCGCGGCCGGCGGCTGGCAGCAGTTCCGGCGCTGACGGTTCGGGAGCTGCCGCAGCGACCGGGACATCCCTTGCCGGCGCCGTACGCATCATGTCGGCACTCACCGGCGCGCCAGGCGATGCATCACGCGCGGTCCGCTCACCCTGCCCCGGCTGCACCCGCGAAGGCAGTGCTGATGCCGTGGTGGCGGTGTCGGCCTGTGCCAAAGCGGCAGGCGGGCCGGGCTTTTCTGCGGTATCGATCACCGCGCCACCGTTCAGGGAGGCGGCGTGCAGGTTGGCGGTGGCGTTGCTGGGCGCCGTGGCGGCCGGCACCTTGGCGCCGGGCAGGACGCTGCCCTCCACCGCTGCTGGCAGCAGCGCCGCGGGTTCATTGCCGGGCATGATCGGGGCCGCAGGACTGGCCACCGTCGGCAGCGGCCGTGAGGTGATGGCCGGCAGCACGGGCGCTGCAGCCGCCTGCGCGTGTGCGGCCATTCCGCGCCGAGCGCGGTGGTCGATGTCCTGCCCGTCCCTGCCGCCCTCGCGTTGCACCGTCGCCAGGATGTGGACCTCACGCTGCGGCAAGGGTGCGGAATCACGCGCCCACTCCTGCTCAACATCTCTGTCCGACTCGTCCGGCGCCCACACCGCGACGTCACCGGGGAAAGGCGACTGCTCCGGCGCTTCTTCAGCGGTGGGTTCGGCAGTGGGTTCAGGAGCCCGCTCGGCCGCCTGCTGCGCGGTCGGCCGGGGCTGCCTGGCCTGCACGCGCTCGCTCAGGGAGACCGCATCGACGGGGCTGGCCGCCATGACGGCAGCCTGCGGTTCTTGGATCTTCAACGACATGTGTATTCCTCTTGGATCTGGCGCTCCTGGCGGCGCAGGCGCGCCTGCCGGTGCTTCTGGTCGATATGCGCGCCGACGGCCTGCAGCCGGCGCGCGCGTGAGTGGTTGCCGGCGGCGGCATGGCGCAGTTCCAGCTCCTGCTCGCGGGCGTCGCCGGCCTGCTCCTGCAGGTGGCCGGCGCGCAGTTCGCATTCCAGGACATGCGCCCGGGCAATGGCGACGCCGCGCAGGCGCTCGAACAGGCGCTGGCGGTCCAGCCCGTGTTCCTCGCCAAGCTGCGCGGCCTGCAGGCGCTCGTCTGCCGCGCTGCGCAGGGTCTGCGCTTCGCGGTCCCGTTGCGCAGCCTGCTCTGCCTGCGCGCGGGCGTCGCGGCGCAGGCGGTGGGCGCGATGCTCCAGCAGCGTGGCCAGCCGCGCGGGGTCAGCGGGCGAGCGCATCAAGTGCCTCCACCGCCGCATCAAAGGTGACCGGTTCGTGCAGCGGCTGGCGCAGGAATGCCAGCAGGCGCGGTTCGCGCGCCACCGCATCGTCCTGCTCGGGCTGCGCACCGGGGCGGTACTCGCCGATGTCGCGCAGCAGCTGCAGGTCATCCAGCCGGCCCATCACCGCGCGCACGCGGGTGGCCGCGGCGGCCTGGCGCTCGCTGGCCAGCTGCGGGTACAGCCGGCTGGCGCTGCGCAGCACGTCGATGGCCGGGAAGTGGCCGCGCTGGGCCAGGCGCGGGCTGAGGTACACGTGGCCGTCCAGCAACGATTTGACTTCCTCGCCGACCGGGTCGGGGTCGGCATCGTCTTCCAGCAGCACGGTGTAGAACGCGGTGATGCTGCCGGACTGTGCGTTGCCCGGGCGCTCCACCAGGCGTGGCAGTGCTTCGAACACCGACGCGGGGAAACCACGGCGTGCCGGCGGTTCGCCGGCCGACAATGCGACGTCACGCAGCGCGCGCGCGTAGCGGGTGGCCGAGTCCATGACCAGCAGCACCCGGCTGCCCTGGTCGCGGAAGTATTCGGCAATCCGGGTGGCCACCATCGCCGCGTTGACGCGGGTGGCCGGCGAGGTATCGGAGGTGGCCTGCACGATGATGGTGCGCGTGGCTGCCGGACCATGGCGGATGGCATCGACGAAGGAGGCCACTTCACGGCCCCGCTCGCCCACCAGCGCCACCACGCGCACATCGCAGTCGGCGTTGGCCAGCAGCATCTCCACCAGGGTGGTTTTGCCGCACCCGGCTGCGGCAAAAACCCCCATGCGCTGGCCTTCGCCTACGGTGAGCAACGCGTCCAGGGCACGGATGCCGGTGGCGAACGGGGTCTGGATGGCACGGCGCTGGCGATAGTCCAGCGGCGCAGCCTGCACCGGTGCCGATACACCGGCTACGGTCACGTCTTCGCCATCGCGCAGCCACTCCACCACTTCACCGAACCCGTCCAGCACGCACCCGAGCAGATGCGTGCCCAGTGCCACCTGCAGCGGGCGACCGGTGGCAGCCACCACCACGTCGGCTGCCAGCCGCACCGGGGCACCAATCAGCGCCAGCGTGGCCACGCCATGGTCGACCCGGGTCACCACGCCATGGGTGAGCACACGGTCGTCGCCCGCCGAATGGCGCACGTGGCAGTGCTCGCCCACCGCGACATCCGGCAGGGGTACCCGCAGCTCGCCGGCACGCATCGCGACCGGCGTGGCACAAGGGCGCCAGCAGGGCGTGGCCGCTGTCACCGCAGCAGGGCCTGGAGTTCGATCACGCGCGCGTGGAACCCTTCGATGGCAGCGGCCAGCAGGCTCGACTCGTGGCGACAATCCGGCTGCAGCGCGCCGCCGACCAGGCAACCGTCTTCAAGCTGGCGAAGCGCCAGGCAACCATTGGCGAAGTGTGCGGCCGGTGCCGACAGCGCGGTGAGCAGCTCATCGGCACGGTTGCTGAAGCGCTCGGCCGGCGAGGTATCCAGGCGGCCCCACAGGTACACCATGTCGTCCACCGGATCGAGCAGAAGCTCGCCCACGTCGGCAAAGCCCATCACCACCGAGGAGTGGGTGTCGAACTGGAACCGCGATGGGTCGCAGCCCAGTTCCTTGAGGGCGGAGTTGAGGGTATCCAGCAGGGAGGTCATAAGCTTCTCATCACATCAAGGGTGACCGTGTCGGAGATCTCGGCGAACGAGAGCACCGCGGTCGAGGGGAGGCGGGTTTCAATGAAGCGCTTGACGAAGCGGCGGATGTCCGGCGCGACCATCAGCACCACGTCGGGGCGGTGCGCGGCGACTTCGCCGACATGCAGGGCGAAGCGATCCATCAGCTCACCGGCTTCGGCCGGCTCCAGGTTGAGGTAGGCCGCACCCTGGCTCTGGCGGATGCCGGCGCGGATCTGGTCTTCAACCGGGCTGGACACCAGGATCGCGGGAATGCGCCCATCGCGGGCGAAGCGCGCGGAGATGTAGCGGGCCAGTGCGCCACGCACGTGCTCCACCAGCAGGATCACGTCCTTTTCGCGCTGGCCCCACTGGGCCAGGGTTTCCAGCACCACCTTCATGTTGCGGATGGAAACGTCCTCGCGGAGCAGGCGCTGAAGCACTTCGGCCACGCGCTGGATCGGCATGTGCCGGTAGGTTTCCTTGACCAGTTCGGGGAAGCGCTTCTCCAACGCGTCCAGGACATGCTTGGCTTCCTGGATGCCGAACAGCTCACCGATGTTGCGCTGTACCGCGCCGTGCACCAGCCGGCGCAGTTCCTCGTAGTCGCTGGAGACATCGCACCCCAGTGCGCGGACGTCTTCGTGCGCGTCGGCCAGCACCCAGCGCGCGGTGCCGCCGTCGTGCGGTACCACCAGGCCCATGTCGAGTGCCTCCAGTTCGTCCTGCCGGCCCCAGACCCGCACGTGCCCGCTGACCACGTGCGAGGACGCTGCCGGAATCTCGTTGATCAGCACCTTGACCTCGTGGTCCTTGGCCGGGGTGTGGCTGCGCAGGACCAGCGGTGCGAGCTGCATGCCAGTGTTGACGAAGGCGTCGTGACGCAGCTGCTCTTCCCATTGGCCGGCAACGCCCGCCTCATGCAGCGACGGCGGCATCAACAGGATCAGCGGCAGGGTTTCGCTGGTGAGGCGGGCGTTGCCGGTGTCGCCCTTGGCGGCCGGCGGCGCAGCGCCGCCCTGCCCTGTCCCCGGGGTGCCGCCGGCATCGGCGGTCTTGGCACGGCGCAGGCGCCACACCAGCATGGCCGCCAGGCCCACGGCCAGGCCGGCGAACACCGGCAGCGGGAAGCCGGGCAGCAGGCCCAGCAGCAGCACCAGCACTGCGCCGGTGCCGAGTACCACGTTGCTGTTGAACAATTCGCCCAGGATGTTGGCGCCCAGGTTGTTGCTCTCGCCGCTCACCCTTGTGACGATGAAACCGGCGCTGATGCAGATCAACAGTGCGGGAATCTGTGCGACCAGGCCATCGCCGATGGTCAGCAGGGTGAAGGTGTTGAGCGCCTGCGAGAACGCCATGCCATGCTGCAGCATGCCCACGGCGATACCGCCGAACAGGTTGACGAACACGATCACGATGCCGGCGATGGCATCGCCCTTCACGAACTTCATGGCACCGTCGTAGGAGCCGTACAGCTGGCTTTCGCGTTCCACGTCGCGGCGGCGGCGCTGTGCTTCTTCCGAGGTGATGGCCTCGGCGCGCAGGTCCGCGTCGATGCTCATCTGCTTGCCGGGCATGCCGTCGAGCGAGAAGCGCGCCACCACTTCACCGATACGCTCGGAACCCTTGGTGATCACGATGAACTGGACCAGGGTGATGATGGCGAAGATCACCGCGCCCACCACCAGGTTGTCGCCCACCACGAAATCGCCGAAGGCACTGATGATGTGGCCGGCATCGGCGTCGAGCAGGATCAGCCGGCTGGTGCTGACCGACAGCGCCAGCCGCATCAGCGTGGTGAACAGCAGTACCGAGGGGAACGTGGAGAAGTTGAGGATGCGCTCGACGTAGAACGAGCTCAGGAAAATCACGATGGCCACGGCCATGTTCAGGCCGATCAGCAGGTCGACCAGGATCGTCGGCAGCGGGATGATCAGCATGGCCACGATCACGGCCATCAGCACCACCAGGGCCAGCTCCGGGCGCAGGATGCCGCGGGCACGCTGGCCCCAGCCGCCTGCGGGGTTGTGGGTCACCGTGTTCATACGGCCACCCCACCGGCGTGGCCGGCGCTCCAGCGTTCGCGTTTCATGCTTTCCACCACCACCCTCTCCAGGGACTGCGCCGCGCGTTCACGCGCGAGGTCATCGCTCCATACCGCATCAGGCAGACCGCCCAGCGCGCGCCGCAGCGCCTGCACCAGGCGCGCACGTTCGGGCGCCGACAGCGCCACCCGCGCATCGGCCAGGGGGCCGGCAAACAGCCCGGCCCAGTCCTGCAGTCCGCGCACCACATCCAGCAACCCGCCGACCACCGCTTCGGCGGTGGTGGAAAGCCGCGCCAGCAGCCGGTCGCGGGTGGCTTCCTGGACCAGCAGGTGGTCGGTCGAGCGCAGCACGGCCAGGTTGCGCACCTGGCGCAGCAGCCGGCCGAACTCCAGGTGCGAGGCACTGGGGTCGAGTGAGTACATGTCCGCGCCGAGCGCCTGCTCCATGAAGTCGACCACCTGCGCGCGCCGCTCGAATCCGTACAGCGCGATCCAGCCGGCGTATTCGCCCACGCAGTCCTGGTGGTTGCCGATGAAGTCGCGGTAGCTCTGGCGCAGCGCGCGGGCCGAGAACTGGCTGCCGCGCGCGGCCAGCCGCGCCTTGATCGCCACGTTCAGGCCACCGCGCGTAGCCGCGCCATTGCCCTGCGCGGTCTCTTCGGCGAGCAGCTGCTCCAGCGACTGCTGCAACAGCTCGCGCAATTCCTCCAGTTCGTCATCGGCGATCAGCGAGCGCAGCACCGCCAGCATGTCGCTGGGATCGGGGAACAGCTGCCGGAGCAGGGCCAGCAACTGCACGGGGCTGCGCATGCCGTCGAGCAGTGCGCGCAGGTCCGTGACCTTGGCGTGCACCTCATCGTCCAGAACATGGTCGATCCACGCCTGCGATTCCATGCTGGCACCGGTCTGCTGGCCGTCGCGGCGATTGCGCAGCGAGGCTACCAGCGCGGCCAGGTCGTCCTGCATGGACATGGCCGTGGCCAGCGAACCGGGCCTGGACGGCTTGCCCAGACCGGACAGCAGGTCCTTGGCGGTGTCGTCACGGTCGCCCTGCGTGCTTGCCTGACGAGGGGTCACCGGCAGCGGCGCGGAGACGGGTCGATTAATGGCCGGCAGTGCCATGCGCGCCCTCCGCGGAGTTGAACTGCGGATGCACCGCACGCAGCGAATCGCGCACCGAGTCGCCCACGCCGGCGCCATATACCTCGGGCATGCGGTACGGGTCGACCGGGTCACTGCCGGTGAGCAGGCGCGGCTGGATCAGGAACACCCGCACGTGGCTTTCGGCCGAGCGGCTGTCCTGTCCGAACAGCCGGCCCACGCCCGGGATGCGGCGCAGGCCGGGAATGCCGCTGTAGCCGTCGTCGGCCGAGGAACGGGTGTAACCGCCAACCAGCAGGCTGAGCTGCTGCGGCACCCGTGCAACGGTGTCGATGACCGTGCGGTTTACCAGCGGCAGCGCATCCACCGTGCGGGTGGCGTCGGCGGCGCCATCCTCGATCTTCAGCTGCATTTCCACGTCATGACTGCTTGAGATGCGCGGCAGCACGCTGATCAGGGTGCCGTAGGTCACCTGCTCCAGCGACACGGCCCGGTCGCCCACCAGCTGTGCATAAAAGGTCTGGTTGCTGTCGAAATAGGCCGGGATGTTCTCCTGGGTCAGCAGTACCGGGCGCGAGATGATGTGTGCATCCCCCTTGCTGGCCAGTGCCTGTACCGAGGCCAGGAACCGCGTGCCATCCAGCGTGCTGACCGACTTGCCCTGGTTGATGCCGATGGACAGGCGGTTGCCGATGTTGATGCCACCGCTCCAGTTCACGCCCAGGCGGTCGAGCTCGGTCTTCTTGATGTCGATGATCCACAATGACAGTTCGATCTGCTTGCGGGGAACGTCCAGTTCGCCGACCAGTCGCTTGACCTGTTCGATCTGCGCCAGCGTGCCGCGCACGATCAGGCTGTTGGTTTCCGCATACGCCATCACCACGGCCGGCGCGGGGCCGGTCGGCACCGACGGGGACACCTGGCCAGGCTGCGCCAATGGCGCGGTGGCAGGCAGGATCTCTTCGGCGATGGCGGCCGGGTCAAGCGGGGCCGCCGGCTGCTTGACCACTGCACCGAAATCGCCCAGTTTCAGCACGCCGGCCAGCACCTCGGCCACGCCCGGCAGCGCGATTTCCGCGCTGCGCAGGCCATATCGGCGACCATTGACGAAGCTGTGCTCCAGCTTGATCACTTCCACATGGTGCGGGCTGGCGTCGGCACCTTCATACAGGTCGTCCAGATAGCGCGCCGCGTTCATCACGATGTCCACGTACACCGGCGGGCCGGCCACGTAGAAGGTGCCATCGGCGCCGCCGCCGCGCACCGGGTAGCGGGTATCAGACAACCGCGCCTTGCGCAGAAAGTCCGACAACGTGGCGATGGAGGTGTGCCGCAGGCGACCCACGGCGTTTTTCTGCTCGTCGGCGTCATACACGTAGATGGACTGGACGTCGCTGTACCAGACCAGGCCCAGTTCGGCGGAGACCTTGGCCAGCACGTCGAGCGGGCGGGCCAGATCGAAGCTGCCGCTCACCTTTTTCTTCAGTGCCTTGGGGCTGATCACCACGGCCTGGCGAGCACGCGCGCCGATGGCATTGAGCAGGTGGCTGGCGCTGTCGGCGCGGGAAACGAAGCCGGAGGCATGCGGCAGGTCGGCGCGATCCTGGATCGCGGTGCCTTCCAGCGGGGTCTGTGCGAAGGCCAAGGAAGGAACGGTCAGCAACAACAAGTACAACGTCAGGGAACGCATGGATCACTCGTTGGGCGTCGAGACGGCCCGGTAGACGGAAAGGGGCGAACAACCGATCAGCGATTTCACGTCGGTGCAGAAGTGCGACAGCGACGCGTAGCCGTGATCGGCGGCGAGGTAGGTGAACGAGCGCGCGCGGCCGGGATAGGCCAGCAGCGCGCGCGCGGCGCGCTGGATGCGCAGCTCGCGCTTGAGCGGGCGGCCCAGTACCTGCCGGCAGCGCCGGTGGAACTGCGCCGAGGACAGGCCATAGCGCTGGGCCAGGGCGGCCACGGAGTTTTCGCCGCCTTCGTCCAGCAGGAAACGCATCAGGCCGTAGCTTTCGCTGCGCGCCAGGTGGCGCAGCAGCTGGGCGGCCTGGCCGTCGTCGGGCTGGCCGGCACCGCGGGCGAGCTGGTCAATCAGCCAGGCGGCTGCCACATCAGGGTCTTCCAGCGCGGCCTGCGCCACCCAGCACACCGGCTGCGGCTCACCGGCCGGGCGCAGCACGTTGCTGGCATGGTCGAAGTGGGCCAGCGCCCGTGCCATGCCACTGCCGGCCAGCGCGACGGCGTTCAGCGCGCTGTTGCGCGGCAGCGGCACGCCGGCCAACAGCAGGCGGTCACCGGGCGCAAGCTGAATGACCTGCCCAGCGACGGTGAGGTCGATAGGGTCCTGCCCTGCATTGACGATGACGTGCATCCGACCACTCCCGTTCAGGCATTTGCCGAGGCGGGACGCGGTCTGCGGCCCTTCTCGATGAGGGCTGCATGTTGGAGACGGCCGGGGGGCAAGGCTCTACAAGAAGTTAGAAAGCCGGCGCGAGTTGCGGTATTTGTAGCGACCCCACCCAGACGGTTGCGCCGATGCGCCACCAGGAATCGATCCCATGACACCGCTGCTCGGCATCCACCATGTCGCTCTGATCTGTGCCGATTACGACCGTTCACGCGACTTCTACGTCCGCGTGCTCGGCCTCACGGTCAAGGCCGAACACCACCGCGCCGCGCGCGATTCGTGGAAGCTGGACCTGGCCCTGCCTGACGGTGGCCAGCTCGAGCTGTTTTCCTTCCCGTCGCCGCCGCCGCGGCCCAGTCGCCCGGAGGCGCAGGGCCTGCGTCACCTGGCCTTCCGGGTGGCTGCACTGGAGCCAATGATTGAACGCCTCGCGGCCGAAGGCGTGCCCTGCGAGCCGATCCGCGTTGACGAGTACACCGGCCAGCGCTTCACCTTCTTCGCTGACCCCGACGGGCTGCCGCTGGAGCTGTACGAAACCACCTGAATGCGTTGTGGCTGACCGCCGGGATGCGTTCCGTACCAGAGCGAATGGGTATACAGTCCAGCTGTCCCGGCCCCGCGCCGGCATTCACGTACATCCCTGGGAGGGGAACATGCGCAAGACCTTCAAGACCCTGCTGCTGGCACTGCCGCTGGTGATGGCCGCGATGTCGGCTTCGGCGGCCGACGGCGCGGTTGGCCGCTGGAAGACCATCGATGACAAGACCGGCAAGGTGAAGTCCATCGTGGAGATCACCCAGGCCGCCAATGGCACGTTGAGCGGGAAGGTGGTGGAAGTGCTGCACTCGGACAAGGGCCCGAACCCGGTCTGTGACGACTGCAGCGGCGCCAACAAGGGCAAGCCGGTAAAGGGCATGACCATCCTGTGGAACCTGAAGCAGGACAAGGGCAGCACCACCAAGTGGTCCGGCGGCACCGTGCTGGATCCGGCCAACGGCAAGACCTACAAGTCCAAGCTGGAGCTGCAGCCGGGTGGCAAGAAGCTGGACATGTCCGGCTGCGTGTCGTTCATCTGCCGCGCCCAGACCTGGGTACGCGAGTAAATCCCGCCGCGTAAAGCGCTGGCAGATCAACGACATGGGGCTGGCGAGGGATGACCGCGCCGGCCCTTCGTCTTTCCGGGGAGCATGCGATAATCCCGCGTTCCCCCCGCACCCGCGCAGATCATGACCCGCACCGCTCTTGTCACCACCGCACTGCCCTACGCCAACGGCCCGCTGCACCTGGGCCATCTGGTTGGCTACATCCAGGCTGATATCTGGGTGCGCGCGCGGCGAATGAGCGGCGGCAAGACCTGGTTCGTATGCGCCGACGACACCCACGGCACCCCGATCATGCTGGCGGCCGAAAAGGCCGGGGTGACCCCGGAAGCGTTCATCGCCAACATCCAGGCCAGCCACGAGCGCGATTTCGCCGCCTTCGGCGTTGCGTTCGATCATTACGACTCGACCAACTCGGCCGGCAACAAGGCCCTGACCGAGGCGTTCTACCTCAAGCTCGAGGCGGAAGGCCACATCACGCGCCGTTCGGTGGCCCAGTTCTACGACCCGGCCAAGGGCATGTTCCTGCCCGACCGCTACATCAAGGGCATCTGCCCCAACTGCGGCACGCCTGACCAGTACGGCGACAACTGCGAAGTGTGCGGCGCCACCTACGCCCCCACCGACCTGAAGGACCCGCGCTCGGTCATTTCCGGCGCCACGCCGGAAATCCGCGATTCGGAGCACTTCTTCTTCGAGGTCGGTCGGTTCGAAAGCTTCCTGCGCGAATGGCTGGCCGGCGATGTCGCCCTGCCCGGGGTGAAGGCCAAGCTGGGTGAGTGGCTCAATGCCGAAGGCGGCCTGCGCGCGTGGGACATTTCCCGCGATGCGCCCTATTTCGGCTTCCAGATCCCGGGCCACCCGGGCAAGTACTTCTATGTGTGGCTGGATGCGCCGATCGGTTACCTGTCCAGCTTCCAGGCGCTGTGCGCGAAGAACGGCGAGGATTTCGACGCGCACCTGCGCGCCGGCACCAGCACCGAACTGCACCACTTCATCGGCAAGGACATCGTCAATTTCCACGGCCTGTTCTGGCCGGCGGTGCTGCACGGCACCGGCCACCGCGCGCCGACCCGCCTGCACGTCAACGGCTACCTCACCGTGGATGGCGCGAAGATGTCCAAGTCGCGCGGTACGTTCGTCATGGCCCGCACCTTCCTGGATGCCGGGCTGGAGCCGGAGGCACTGCGTTATTACTTCGCGGCCAAGTCCTCCGGCGGTGTCGACGATCTCGACCTGAACCTGGGCGACTTCATCGCGCGCGTGAACGCCGACCTGGTCGGCAAGTTCGTCAACCTGGCCAGCCGCTGCGCCGGCTTCATCAGCAAGCGCTTCGACGGCCGCCTGGCCGACGCGCTGCCCGATGCCGCGCAGTACGACCGCTTCGTGGCCGCGCTGGCGCCGGTGCGCGAGGCGTACGAGCGCAATGATCCGGCTGCCGCGCTGCGCCTGACCATGGCGCTGGCCGACGAGGCCAACCGTTACATCGACGAACAGAAGCCGTGGGTGATCGCCAAGCAGGAGGGCGCCGACGCCCAGCTGCAGTCGGTGTGCACCCAGGGCCTGAACCTGTTCCGCGTGCTGGTCACCGCGCTCAAGCCGGTGCTGCCGGCTACTGCCGCGCAGGCCGACGCCTTCCTGGCCGCGCCGGTGCAGCGCTGGACCGACATCGCCTCCCCGCTGCTGGCCCACACCATCGCCGTGTACAGCCCGCTGTTCACCCGTATCGACCCGAAAATGATTGACGCCATGACCGACGCTTCCAAAGACACCCTCGCCGCCCCCGCACCTGCGGCCCCGGCCAAGCCCGCCAAGCCGGCGGCGCCTGCTGCCGCGCCTGCCGCCGCTCCCGCTGCTACGGCGGAAGGCCCGGCGTATATCGGGATCGACGATTTCGCCAAGCTGGACCTGCGCATCGGCAAGGTACTGGCCTGCGAGTTCGTTGAAGGCTCGGACAAGCTGCTGCGCTTCGAGCTGGACGCCGGCGAGCTGGGCAAGCGCCAGATCTTCTCCGGTATCCGTGCCAGCTATGGCGAACCCCAAGCGCTGGTCGGCCGCAGCGTGGTGTTCATCGCCAACCTGGCCCCGCGCAAGATGCGCTTCGGCGTGAGCGAAGGCATGATCCTGTCGGCCGGCTTCGACGGTGGCGCGTTGGCGCTGCTCGATGCCGACAGCAGCGCGCTGCCAGGCATGCCGGTTCGCTGATGCCTGCCGGGAGGGCGTAGATGGAATTGGCCCTTGTCGACTTCGATCACACCGTCACCGACTGCGATACGTACGCGCGTTTCCTGCGCCGGGTGGCCACGCCGGAGCAGTTGGCCCAGGCGTGGTGGAAGGTGGGTCCGTGGCTGTTGGCCTATCGGTTGAAGTTGATTTCCGCCGAGCGCATCCGTGCGCGCGTGACCCGGTTGACCCTGCGCGACCGCCACGCCGACGATATCGCCACCCTGGCAGCCGGGTTCTCCCGCGAGGTGCTGCCCGAGGTGGTGCGCCCGCAGATGCTGGAGCAGATCCGCTGGCACCTGCAGCAGCGGCATACGGTGGTGATCGTGTCCGGTTCGCTGGACCTGTACCTGCGCCCGTGGTGCGAGGCACTGGGGCTGGACCTGATCTGCAACCGGCTGGAAAGCCAGGATGGCCGCCTGACCGGGCGCTATGCGGAGGGCGACTGCGCGCCGCACAAGGCCGACCGCATCCGTGCGCGTTATGACCTGTCACGTTACGTGCGCATCCATGCGTACGGCGACAGCCGCGAAGACCGGCCGATGCTCGCATTGGCGCAGGAACGCTGGTACCGCGGAAAACCCCTGAAATGAAGCTCCCGCGCAGCCGACGCCACGCATGACATCGCCTTCCCTGCCCCTGGTCGAACGCCTTGACCGCCTGCTGCCGCAGACCCAATGCGGTCAGTGCGGCTACGACGGCTGCCGCCCGTACGCCGAGGCGATGGCGCGTGGCGAGGCAGGCGTGGACCACTGCCCGCCGGGAGGTGATGAAGGCGCGCGCGCGCTGGCACGCGTGCTGGAAGTGCCGGCGCTGCCGTTCGACCGCAGCCGCGGCGAGCACAAGCCCGCGCAGGTCGCGCGGGTAGTCGAAGCCGACTGCATCGGCTGCACCAAGTGCATCCAGGCGTGCCCGGTGGATGCGATCGTGGGCGGCGCCAAGTACATGCACGCCGTCATCGCCGATCTGTGTACCGGTTGCGAATTGTGCATTCCACCGTGTCCGGTGGACTGCATTGAACTGGTGCTTACGGCAACGCGGCCGTAATCACGATCTCCACTTTCCAGCTCGGGTCGGCCAGCTTGGCTTCCACCGTCGCACGCGCCGGGGTCATGCCCGCCACCACCCACTCGTCCCACGCCGCGTTCATGCCGGCGAAATCGCCGATGTCGGCCAGGTAGACCTCCGCGCGCAGCACGTGCTGCTTGTCGCTGGCCACCAGCGCCAGCAGCTTGTCGATCTCGGCCAGCACCTGGCGGGTCTGGCCGGTGATGTCCTGGCTGGTGTCTTCGGGGATCTGCCCGGACAGGTAAGCAACCTTGTTGTGCACGGTCATTTCGGACATGCGCGGACCGACGTCGAAACGTTCCAACATGGCGATGGCTCCTCTGTGATGGTCCGGGCATTGTCGCCGAAGCGGGGTAACGCTGTCGTTGCGGCCGATCCCAGCGGCCACAGCGCGCACAGCCACCCGGCTTGGCAAGTCCCCGGCGGAAGCGCACGATGCGCCGGCGAGGCACGCTGGCGTGCTTTGACCTCTTCATCGCCTGCCCCGGAGCACGCTGTACCGATGACCGATCCTGCACCTGCCCCCTCGCCCCGCGTCGGCTGGCGCCGCGCGGCGACCGTCGTCTTCAGCCTGGGCATCCTGGCGCTGGCCCTGCGTGGCCTGGCCAACGAATTCGACGACCACGGCTATCGCGCCATCCGTGAGGCCTTCCACCAGCTGGGCGCTGGCCAGATCGCACTGACCGTCATCCTGGGTCTGGCGAGCTATGCCTGCCTGATCGGATTTGATGCGATCGGCCTGCGCCGCAGCGGCAAGCGCCTGCATCCGGCGCGGGTGGGCATCACCGCCTTCCTCGCCCACACCCTGGGGCAGACGCTGGGCTTTGCGGCACTGACCGGCGGTGCCGTGCGCCTGCGCGGCTATGGCGGCGCCGGGCTGAGCCTGGCCGAGATCGGCCAGGTGGTACTGATGAGCACGCTGGGCTTCGTGTTCGGCGCCTGGCTGCTGTTGGCGCTGGCCTTCCTGCTGGAACCGGGCGCCGCCGCACTCGCATTGCCCGTGTCGGCGCAGGCCGTACGCGTGCTCGGCGCGGCAGGCCTGCTCGCCTACGGGGGCACGGTGCTGCTGGTCGGGCGGGAGGGCCGCAGCTTCCAGATCCGCGGGCACGCGCTGTGGCTGCCCGATCGCCGCACGATGCTGGGCGTGACCGCGCTCAGCGTGGTGGAGCTGGTGCTGGCCAGCGCGGCGTTCTACGTGCTGCTGCCGATGGATACCCCGACCGGGCTGCCCGGGTTTGTCGGCCTGTATCTGGTGGCCGTGCTGGCCGGACTGATTTCCAGCGTGCCGGCCGGGTTGGGCGTGTTCGAGTGGAGCCTGCTCAAGCTGCTGCCGCAGGTGGCGCCAGCTGCGGTGCTTGCAGCGGCCCTGATCTATCGGGTCACCTACTACGTGCTGCCGTTGCTGCTGGCCACCGTGCTCGCTGTAGCGCCGGCCATGCGCCGCCCGCTGCGGGTGGGTGCAGGGGCCACCCGCGCCGGCTGGACCGCGTTGCGCCCGTGGCTGCCGCAGATCATCGCGCTGGCAGTGTTCAGCGTGGGCGCCGCGCTGGTGATCGACGGCACCCTGCCAACGCCGCGCCGGCACCTTCTGCATACCTCGCTGCCGATCCTGGAAACCTCGCACCTGCTCGGCAGCCTGGCCGGCGTGGTGCTGCTGCTGATCGGCCAGGGCCTGCAGCGGCGCAGCCATGCGGCCTGGATGCTGGCATTGGCGATCTGCGTGATCGCGCCGCTGCCGATCTGGCTGCGCGGCGGGCAGGTGCTGATCGCGCTGGCCTCGGTGCTGGTGGCGATGGCGCTGTGGGCGTCGCGTCGCGAATTCTACCGGCAGGGCGCGCTGCTCGACGAAGCGTGGTCGTGGCCGTGGATCCGCAACCTGGGGCTTGTGCTGGTGGCGGTGATCTGGCTGCTGTTCTTCGTCTACAGCCATGTCGAATACCAGAACGAGCTGTGGTGGCAATTCGCCGCGCAGGGCAACGCACCGCGTGCGTTGCGCGCACTGCTGGTGGTGGCGATCGCGTTGGCCATCTTCGGCCTGGCGCGGCTGCTGCACAGCACCCGCACGCCCCTGCCGGCAGCCGACCCGGCCACGCTCGACGCGCTGGCGCCGATCCTGCAGGCGGCGCAGGACACCCAGGCCTGCCTGGTGCTCACCGCCGACAAGGCCGTACTGCGCGACGATGCCGGGCGCGGCTTCGTGATGATGCAGCGCTACGGCGGTTCGCTGATCGCGATGGGCGATCCGGTCGGCCCCCCCGACGTCGCACGCGCCTTGATCTGGCGCTTCCGCGAGGAGGCGGATCGCCTTGGCCTGCGCCCGGTGTTCTATCAGGTCGGCGAAGCGTACTGGCAGACCTATCTGGACCTTGGGCTGACCCTGGTGAAACTGGGCGAGGAAGCGATGGTGCCGCTGCAGGACTTCGGGCTGGAGGGACGCGAACGCGCCGACCTGCGCCAGGCCTGGAACCGGGGCAAGCGCGGCGGCCTCAGCTTCCGCGTTGCACCGCCCGGCGAGGTTGCCGCGTTGATTCCCGCGCTGGCCGCGGTATCGCAGCAGTGGCTGGACGACAAGGCCGGCGACGAGAAAGGCTTCTCACTGGGCAGTTTCGATCCGGATTACCTGGTGCGCTTCCCGGTGGCCGTGGTCGAGGCCGAGGGCCGCATCGTCGCCTTCGCCAACCTGTGGCAGGCACCGGCCGGGCACGAGCTGTCGGTGGACCTGATGCGGCACGTCGACGATGCACCGAAAGGCACGATGGATTTCCTGTTCATCGAGCTGTTCCTGTGGGGGCGTGCGCAGGGCTTCCACCGTTTTTCGCTGGGCATGGCGCCCTTGTCGGGGCTTGCCCAGCACCGCCTGGCCGGGCGCTGGAACCGCTTTGCCAACGTGGTCGCACGGCACGGCGAGCGCTTCTACGGCTTCAGCGGGCTGCGCCGCTTCAAATCCAAGTTCGCGCCGCAGTGGCGCGCACGTTATCTGGCGGCGCCGGGCGGCATGCACCTGCCGGCGGCGCTGCTGGATGCGACACGGTTGATTTCACTGGCACCGCGAAAGACGTAACGCGGCGGTCAGGACCCGCGCTTCATCTGCGCAAACGCCGCAGTGAAGCCGGCAATGCTCTCGCTGCCGTGTACGGCACTCAGCGCCTGCTCGGCCAAGGCACGCTCCTCCCATATCCACGCGAGCTTTGGGTCTTCCCCCAACTCGCGCCACACCGACTCGAGTCCTTCGACGGAGGGTTGCGCGCCGTCGAACAAAGCCTGCGCGTAATCCAGGCTCGCCGGGCGCCAGGTGAGGTAGGCCACTGCACGCTGTGACAGCGGGATGCCGGTAACCGCGTCGGGCAGGAAATAACGCGCGCTGGCAGGCCAGGTGGGCTGCGCGTCCGACGCATCCCCTGGCGGTGCCGCCAGCCGCTTGAGCGACTCACCGCTGACCTGCAGCACCTGCGGCTTGCCCTTTTCGCCGGCCGCCGCCGAACGCTTGTCGCTGCCCAGGGTGAACGCATAGGCCTTGTCCTGCTGCGCGCGGGCGGCCATTTCCACCACCGCGTTGCGGAGCTTCAGGCAATCCGCGCCGATCGCGGTCGCGCCACCGGCCTTGGTTTCACCCACCAGCACCACGTCGTTGCCGTGCATCAGCAGGAAATCGAGCTCTCCCTTGACGTGCCTGCTCTCCGCCGGGCGCAGCGCAGGCGGGACGTTGGCACCACGGACGATGCGATAGCCCGGATCATCGCTGGAAGCGGTCGCCTCGTTCATTGCGTTGCAGAGCTGTGTCAGTGCGGTGCCGACGCGATCTTCCACGTCCCGCCCGCGCGCGCCGCCACCGCTTCGGGACTGATGCGGCGCCCGCTGCGCCAGATATTCGATCACGCTGGCGTTCCGTTCCAGTTCCTGCTTTTCGGCCAGCACGTCCGCATGCGGCGCGAAGTCGGCCGCGATTTTTTCGCCCAGCGCGCAGGCGCCTGCCGTCACGCTGGCCCACTCGCCCCTGCCTGCCCGGGCATCGTCCACGGCGGCGGCGAGCGCTTGCAGGTGCGACTTCCTGGCTGGATCCGGTTCGCGCTCGATGCGCGCAGGATGCGCGAGGTCCCTCAACTTCTTCGCGGCCTGCAGCGCGGCCTCGCATTTCGGGGAAGCGACCAGCAGGCGATAGTCCTTCACCTTGGGAAAGCGATGCTGCAGGATCGCCTTGCGCAGGTCGACGTCATTGTCCCTGACCAACCGATCCAGCGTTTCCTTCAAGCCTGCGCAGAACTGCTCGCGGGTGGAGGCATTACGGTCTCCCGCGCGCCAGAGCGACAGGGCGTCGGCCATCTTCTGCGCGGAAGACCCATCCCCCGCCCGGGGCGCGGAGCGGTCATCGGCCATCAGCGCGTACAAGCGCCGTTCGATGGGCGCATTGGGGATCATCGCCGGCGCCTGCAGGGGTTCGACCGCACCATCAACGCGCCGGCAGGTGCTCAAGCAGCGTCTTCGCCAAGCGGTCGTAGTCGCCCTTGAAATGGTGATCGCCCGGCAGCGCAATCACCGTGGCGCCGCCCTTCGGCAGCTCCGGGCACAGTGCATCGCCATCGTCCTCGCCGTACAGGCACACCGTCCGGTCCGCCGGCAACCGGGCGATCTCAGGCGCAATGGGCAGGCCATCCGCGCCGCCGCCCAGCCAGTTGCTGACATGGAATTCGTAATCCGCCTTGCGCCCTACCGACATCAGGCCGATCAATGCGATCGACCCGCGCGTGGCCGGGTCGAGCTGGTTGATGGCCGCCGGCAGGACATCCGCGCCCTGCGAGAAGCCCACCAGCAGCAGCCGCTTGCGTTGCCACTGGCTGCCGTAATGGCGTGCGATGCGTTCCAGGTCGCGGGCGAATCCTTCGGGCGTTCGCGCCGTCCAGAAATAGCGCAGCGAATCCAGGCCGACCACCGAAATACCGTTTTCGCTGAGCGCGGCGGCAACATCCTTGTCCAGCCCCGCCCAGCCGCCGTCGCCGGAAACGAAGATGGCCAGGGTGTCGCCG
The DNA here is from genome assembly GCF_056393145.1 of Stenotrophomonas sp. Steno-Z4. Taxonomy (NCBI): domain Bacteria; kingdom Pseudomonadati; phylum Pseudomonadota; class Gammaproteobacteria; order Lysobacterales; family Lysobacteraceae; genus Stenotrophomonas; species Stenotrophomonas sp. Steno-Z4. Next base: position 286,955 of record NZ_JBWJPC010000001.1, read on the forward strand.
CCCTTCTGCGCGGGCACTTCCACCACCGGCAAGCCGTTGAGGCCATCCGGCGGCGGCGCCAGGCTGACACCCTTCTGCGCACCGATCACGTTCGCGGCTGCCAGCAGTCCGGGCAGGTCATCGCCCCGCGCGGTGCGTTGGAACTGCCGCCCCATCTCCACCTTGTGCACGAACGCTGTGGCGTCACCTGCCGCGCACTTGCGGTCACCGGCGGCGTTCAGCCACGGAAACGCCAACTCCGCCGGCTGCAGGCGGCCATGGCTGACACCGGCGCCGCACACCGCGCGCTCGCGCGCCTGGTCGGGGCAGAACCCGGTGGTGATCAAGCCGGCGAAGACCTGCGTATCGGCCTGCGCCGCCACTGCATAGGCCAGCTCGGCGCCGCTGCCATCGCCGCCGATCAGCGGCAGGTGGTAACCGGACACGTGCAGGTACGCCTGGAACCAGCGCGAGAAATTCTCCACGTCGCCTGCGCCAAAGCTGCACTTGCCGCCCCCTTCGTGGGCCAGACCGGTGCGCAGCCGGGCGACATCGACCTGGGCCACCAGGGCGCCCTGCGCGCGCAGGGCCTCGATGCGCTCGCGCGTGCGCTCGGGTTCGCTGCCACCATCGAACCAGACCACCACGCGTTGCGGGTGGCCTTCCGGCGCGTGGATCGGGACGTCGTTGAAGCGCCCATGGCTGACCTGCTGCGGCGCCGCCGGGGCCGCTGCGGCCCCCATCATCATCGACACCAGGCCCAGCACCACTCCCAGTCCCCTGCCCACACTGGCTCGCCGCATCGTCACGCATCCCGGAAAAGTCGACCCACGATACGCCTTTTTAATTTCCTGCAGCCTCTTCACGTCGCGCCTGCCGCCACAGCTGCAGCGCGGCCACGAACAACCACAGCACCACCGCGGCAATCACCAGCTTCTGCCCGGCACCGCGCGGTGGACCCCGCCACAGCACGTGCAGCCACAGCAGCGCGAAACACAGCCAGGCCCACCACCACGCGGCGCTGGCCCAGCGCGCCCACTGCGGGTCGGCACGCAGGTACCAGCTCTGCAGCAGCATCGCCACGCTCACGCACAGGAACGCGGTGTTGGCCGCCAGGCCATGGACCAACGGGGCCAGCAGCGGCGCCTGCCCGGGCAGCCAGCTGTCGCCGATGGCCACGCCCATCAGCCCCAGTCCCGCCACACAGAACAGCAGCGGCGCCGCCGCGCTGCGCCGCGGCGAGCGGCTGGCGGCGTGCAGCGACCAGGCCAGCAGCATGATCGCTACGGCCAGTACGCAGTAGGCGGTCCGCAGCGCAAGGCCCCACGGGCCGTGCAGGTACAGGCTCAACGTGGCCTGCACCCAGTCAAGGTCGTGGCGTGCCCATTGGGTCCACAAGGCGGTCAGCACGAACCCGGCCAGCGCCAGCAGCGCCAGGCCGGCCACATGGGCGTGGGCAGGAAGCTTCATCGCAGGCAGTGCTCAGGGCGCGGCATCGGGGTGGCGCAGCCGCCAGGCCGCGAGGGCGGCGCGATAGCGCTGCAGCTCATCGCTGTACAGGTCCAGCACGCACAGCGGGCAGCCGCTGCCGCAGCACTCGTTGGGGCCGGGTTCTTCCGGCGGTTGCGGGCGCGGATCTGGATCGGGCGTGGCAGATGGGAGGGGAACGGGCATGGCGTGAGCGACGGCCTTCAACCGGTGCAGTGTAATCGACCGCTGTCAGTGCCCGAGTCGCCGGCGCAGGTTGGCCCGCGCCGGCGCATCCAGGCGCTGGTGGAAGAAGTCGCTGAGGAAGATGCGCGGGCTGCGCAGCAGGTGCTTGAGGAACCGCCGCCGGTTGAGCCGGAACAGGAAGCCGGGCACATGCCCGGCGTATTCCTCCGCGATGCCACGGTCGTAGGCATCGAACACGTCGGGCGGCGCGCCCAGGATGGCCATGTCGCAGTCCAGGAACAAGGCCGCTTCGGGGTCAACGTCGGCGGCGCCCAGGGTGCCATGGCGCGCGGTCAGCAGGATCAGCTGTTCGAGCCGGGCCACATCCACGCCGGCGCCCGGCAGCCAGCGCTCCACCTGCGCGCGTGCCAGCGCGGCCGAGCGGGCTTCGTTGTCGTTGCGCCCGGCTTCGTAGATCGCATCGTGGTACAGCGCGGCCAGCTGCACTTCGCGCGGGTGCGCCCAGCCAGGGCCGTCGGCCACCGCCTGGCAGTGCAGCAGCACCGCGCGCACGTGGGGGTAGCCGTGATAGGCCCGCGGGGGCGTGGCGTAGGCGGCTTCCAGGTCGGCCTGCATGGCCGCCGGCAATGAAAGCGGGGAGAAGGTCATGGCGGCATCATTGGCCGGCCCTGCGGTGAATGGCAAGGGCGGTGGCTGGTGCAACAGGCCGACAAGCGGTGCGCCGGCTGCCAGGCGTCGGCCTAGACTGCAGCAACGAAGGCTTCGTCATGCCCGCGAGGTGACCGCGATGAACGGCTGGAAATCCCTTGCCCTGTTGGCCCTGTTGGCCGCCGCACCGACGCCGGTGCTGGCCGCGCCCGTGGATACCGCTGCCACGCAGGCCCCGGCGGTCGAACCCATTCCCTCTCCCCAGCAGATCCTGGCCATTCCGCCGGATCTTCGCGCGTTGCTGCAGGAACGGGTGATCGCCCCGGTCAGTTCGCGCGAACAACGGCTGGTGCGCTTGGTGCACCTGATCTTCGACGAAGACGCGATGCACCTGGAGTACGACCCGTATGCCACCCACACCCTGGCCGAAACGTGGAAGACGCACCGCGCCAACTGCCTGTCCTTCACCCTGATGTTCGTCACCCTGGCGCGCGCGGCGGGCATCGATGCCCGGGTACAGGAGGTGGCGCAGGTGGTCACCTGGCACCAGGACCAGGGCGTGATCTACAACGTGGGCCACGTCAACGTGGGGCTCAACCTCAACGGTCGCACCGCCGTGGTCGACCTGGACCGCAACGTGCTGTATGACCGCTACGGGCCGCGCCCGATCACCGAGCAGCGCGCCCTGGCGCACTTCTACAACAACCGCGGCGCCGAACACATGGCCGAGGGAGACACCGCGCAGGCGCGCGCGTACCTGGACGCCGCGCTGGCGATGGCACCGGCCTTCCCTGCCGGCTGGAACAACCTGGGCGTGCTTGATACCCGCGAAGGCCGCCTGGACCAGGCCCGGAAGGATTACGAGCAGGCCCTGCAGCTGCAACCGCGGCATGCGGCGGCGCTGACCAATGCCAGCGCCTTGTATCGCAGGCTGGGCGACGCGCGCCGCGCTGACGTGCTGGCCAAGCGGCTGGAACAGGTGCAGAAAAGCGATCCCTTCGCGCAGTTCCGGTTCGGCAACGAAGCCGAACAGCGCCACGACTATGCGCAGGCCATCGCGTACTACCAGCAGGCGGTGCGCCTGTACAGCAGTGCGCACCAGTTCCATTTCGGGCTGGCACGCGCCTACTTCCTGGCCGGCAACACCCGCCGCGCGTCACTTGAAATGCTGCGCGCCCGCGACCTGGCCGGCGAAGATGCCGACGTGCTGCGGGCGACCTACCAGGCCAAGCTGGACAGCCTGCAGAAATGGCGGGAACGCACGGCCAGCAATTGAATGGCGGCGTGCCGCCGCTGATGCGTAACGACCAACGGTCGTTACCTACGCCTTTTTCAAAAAACAGGTCTTCAGGACCAGGCCCTTGATCTTGTCCGAGTTGCCTTCGATGTGCTCGGCATCGTCTTCGACCAGGCGGATGTTGCGGATCACGGTGCCCTGCTTGAGCGGGATCGACGAGCCCTTGACCTTCAGGTCCTTGATCACGGTGACGGTGTCGCCGCTGGCCAGCGTGTTGCCGTTGCTGTCACGCACGACCAGGCCCTGGCCGCCTTCATCGCCGGCCGCCCACTCATGGCCGCAGTCGGCGCAGATCCACAGCGCGCCATCGGCATAGGTGTTTTCCAGGGTGCATTGCGGGCAGGCGGGTGCGGCGGACATGATGAAGCCTTGAGGTTCGAAACAACCCCCATTGTAACCGCCCGGCCCGGGCAGGCCTTGCACCGGCGGCCCGCTTGCCGCACAGTGCGCGCCCCCTGACCTCCGGCCCGGCCCCGCATGAAAATCGGCATCGACTTTGGCACCAGCAACTCCGCCGCCGCCGCCGTGGTGGACGGCCGGGTCGTGCCGATCCGGTTTGGCGAGGCCGAACAGTTCCGCACCACGGTGTATTTCCCCGAGGTGATGCGCGATCCGAACGACTTCGAACTGACCCCGGCGCTGGAGCACGAACTGGCCCGATTGATCGACGCGGCCGCGCGCGACGCCCGCGCCGCCGGCCAGGAACGCGCGCCGGATGCGCTGCGCCGGGAGGCCCTGCGCGTGGTGCGCCGGCAGTGGATGGAAGAGCAGATGCGCGCGCCGCTGAGCTCGACCAAGCTGCTGCAGAACGCGGTGTACGGGGACGAGGCGCTGGAAGCCTACTTCGAGGAGAACGAAGGCAACCTGGTGCAGAGCCCGAAATCGATGCTGGGCTACAACCTGCACCCGCGCGCGCGCCAGACCATCACCGGCATCGCCACGCACATCCTCGAGCACATCCGGCTGACCGCGTCGCGCCAGCTCGACGCGCCGGTGCGCACCGCCACGCTGGGCCGCCCGGTGCAGTTCCGCAGCTCGATCGGCGCGGCCGGCAACGACCAGGCGCTGGACATCCTGCACACCGCCGCGATCGCCGCGGGTTTCGACAGCGTCGATTTCCTGGAGGAACCGGCTGCCGCAGCCATGCATTACCACGCCGAAAGCGCGCAGGAACATGACGCGGTGGTGGTCGACATCGGCGGCGGCACCACCGATGTGGCGCATGCGCGGGTGGGCGGCGTACAGGCCCCGAAGATCCATCGCGCATGGGGTATCGCGCGCGGTGGTACCGATATCGACCTGGCCTTGAGCCTCGGCGCCTACATGCCGCTGTTCGGCCGCGGCCACAGCCGCGTGCCGGCGCACCACTACGTGGAGGCCGCGATGGTGCAGGACATGACCCGCCAGCGCGATTTCCGCCAGCACAACTACCGCGAGGCCGAGGCGCCGTGGGGCGCGCGCCTGCAGGCGCTGCAGGACACCGGCAACACCGCACGCCTGTACCGCGAGGTGGAGCGCTGCAAGATCGCCCTGAGCAGCGCGCCAGAGCACACCAGTGCGCTGGACTTCATCGAACGCGGCCTGGGGGTGGATGTCGACCCGTCCCGGCTGGAAGCGGCGGCCGGCAGCTACCTGGGCGAACTGACCGGGTTGCTGGAACAGGTCCGGGCCGATATCGGGCACGACCCGGCGGCGATCTTCCTGACCGGCGGCATGTCACGCGCGGGCTATCTGCAGGCGGCGGTGGCCGCAGCCTTCCCCGGCTCGACGCTGGTGCGCGGCAACCCCTCGTTCGGCGTGGTGCACGGCCTGGCGTGGGCCGCCGCAGGCTGAGCCTGAGGGCGCGAAGCCCCCGTGGGACAAGGGTTTCCGGCCGTGAAACCCTCGCATTAACAAAACGTTACGCCGAAAGCGCTATCATCTTTCGGCTTCGATGCGCAATGCGCATGTCGTACCCAGCCTCGAAGAGGCCACCATCCTCGCCGATACCGCCGCCGTCCGGATCCGTCCGCGGCGCTGGGATCGTCTATCGCTGTGATCCGGCTCGTTCCCAGCATGCAGCACCCCCTGAGCCGCCAAGAGAGATTCGATTGGGCGAAATCGCCAAGGCCGACCCCATCGACTGCCGCCGCTGCGACGCAGTCTGTTGCCGGCTGTCGGTCACCGTCATGCCTGACGACGCGGTACCCGGCTACCTGCTGGATACCGACGAAGCGGGCCGCACCGTGATGGCGCGCAACGACGAAGGTTGGTGCGCCGCGATCGACCCCTATCACCTGCGCTGCACCATTTATTCGCAGCGTCCCGCGATCTGCCGCCAGTTTGCGATGGGCGGCGATGACTGCCGCCTCGTGCGGCAGGACTACCGTCGACAACAGCACGATGCGTCGACGATTTTTTCCACGCTACACCCATGACAGGAGCATCCATGGCCCGTTCGCCAAAGACCTCCCCCAAGGCAGGCAACACCGTTCGCGTTGACCGCAAGCAGGGTTCCAACACCGCACTGAGCAGCGCCAGCATCGCTGCCGATCTGGCTGCGTTCCGCAAGAGCGGCGGCAAGATCGAAGTACTGGGCAACACCCTGGCGCTGAAAAAGGCCGGCTGACGCCGCTGCCGTCCGCACCGGCCCCCGGCCGGTGCGGGGGCCGCACTCAGCGGCCGCCCAGCGAGACCCGCACGTTGCCCGAATGGGCATTGATCGAAATATCGCCGTCACCGCCGCCCAGGCGCGTGTCCAGGCTGCGACCCGGGCCATAACGCGGCCGTTCCACCTGGCCGGCATCGGACTGGATGTCGCCACTGAAGGTCTTCACGGCCAGCTGCGCCGAGACCCTGGCCGGCAGGCGGAGGGCGATCGACCCGCTCACCGTCTGCAACGTCACCTTGCCACCCGGCGCCAGGCCGGACGCTGCCACGGTGAGGTTGCCGGAGACCGCTTCGGCGGCCAGGCGCTGCACCTGCGCCGTGTCCAGGCGGATGCTGCCCGATACCGTTTCCGCCGAGACCTCACCGCCCATGCCGCCGCCGGCCTGGATCGAACCGCTGACCGCACGCAGTGCCATGCGCTGGCTCTGTACCTGCGCGCGGATATCGCCGCTGACGGTACTCAGGCTGGCTTCGGCCGTGCGCCCGGCGGCCGAGACATCGCCACTTACCGCATTGGCCTGCAGGCGGCGCAGGTCGACCTCGGCCACGTCGATGTCGGCACTTACCGTGCCCAGCTGCACTTCCACAGAGCGCGGCACCCGCAGCTCCAGCGTGGCGCCGCCATTGTTGCCGTTGCGCGGGTAGATCACTTCCCAGCGCACCCGGTTGGTGCTCTTGTCCTGCTGCAGGCGCAGGCCATCGGCCATGCTGCCGGTCAACGCCACTTCATTGCGGTCCCAGCCCCGCACGGTGACCTTGCCGGCGATGTTGCTCACTTCCACGCGCCCGCCCGCGGCCAGCGGATGGCGCTCGTCGACGCGGGTGGCGGCCTGCGCGGCCAGGGGCAGCAGCACGGCCAGGGCTGCGGTGAAACGCAGGGTGTTTCGCATGGGACTCTCCTTCAGGATGGCAGGCCAGCGGCGTTGACGGCCTGCTGGGTAAGTTCAAGGCGCAGCGCGTAGGTGCGCTGCAGCTGGGTAAGCAGGTAACCCGAGCGCGGGTTTTCGGCGATGGCCGCGCGGATGTACACGGCACTGGTATCCAGTTCGTGCAGCGCCGGCTGCCAGTCCGCGCCGATCGGGGCGGCCGGCAGCGTGGCCATCGCCTGCTGGTACTCGGCGGCGATCACGTCGGCCTGCCGTTGCAGGGGCGACGGGCGCGGCGTGGGCGGCGTGGAGGTGGGTGCCACCACCAGCACCGCCAGCGCCGCGGCGAGGCCCAGGCCGACCCGCAGCGACCAACGGCGCGCACGCGGTGCCGGCGCAGCGGCTGGCAGCGCAGCCACGCGCGGCGGAAGCTGCGCAGCGATGCGCTGCCAGGCATCCGCCGGCGGCAATCGTTCGGCGGGCAGCGCGCGCAGGCGCGCCTGCAGATCGGAATCGAGGTCGTGGTTGTCGTTCATGCCGGTTCTCCCAGACGCGCGCGCAACAGGCCGCGCGCGCGGTGCAACTGTGCCTTGGAACTGCCCACCGCCATCTGCAGCTGGTCGGCAATCTCCTGGTGTTTCCATCCTTCGATGTCGTGCAGTACCAGCACCGCCCGGGCGCGCGGCGGCAGGGTCTCCAGCGCGCGCTCCAGGTCCAGGCTGGTCCCCGCGCAGCGATCCACTGCCGGCACTGCCGCCAGCAGGTCCCAGCCTTCTTCGCCACTGTCGCCCGCGTCGCGGGCAGCATTGGCGCGAAGCTCCATCAGCGCCGCGTTTACCCCGAGCCGGTGCAGCCAGGTACCCAGGCTGCTGTCGAAGCGGAACCCCGGCAGTGCGCGCCAGGCCTGCAGGAACGCCTCCTGGAGCGCATCCTCGGCACGCGCGGCATGACCGCCGCACAGCCGCCACAACACCGCATACAGGCGCGGCGCGTGCCGATGGTAGATGCGCTCGTAGGCGGCGGTGTCGCCGGCCACCGCCGCCCGCACCCACGCGCACTCGTCGGTGGAATCGGCGTCGTTGGCAGCGCGGAGGGCGGGCATGGTCGTATCGAGCATATCCCTTGGATGCGGGGTCGATCGAAAAGGTTTAAACCTTTCCGGCACCCGCGGCATCCAATCTCCTGTCACCACGCCGGGCGTGGTCCCAGGAGTTGCCCATGTCCCCCAGTTGCCTTGCCCTTCTGCTGTCGCTGGCCAGCGCGTGCACCCTGCCGGGAAGCCCGGTGACGCTGCGGGTGGCACTGCCGCCGCAACCGGACCTGTGCGTGCAGTACCAGGACCATGCACCGCTCTGCGTTTCAAGGCTGGTCGGTGTGCTCTCGCAGCCGCGCAGGGCCCGGCGCTAGCGCGCGGGGTAAACTGACGCACCCACGTCGAACCCCGGTTTCCATGAAAGAACACCTGCCCACCTGGACCCATGAGTGGCTGCAGTACGGGGCGCCTGCCCTGAAAATCCTGCTGACCCTGCTGGTGGCGTGGCTGCTGCGGCTGATCGCGCGCCGGCTGCTGCGCCGCGTGGGCGAGCACTACACGCTGCCACCGGAGATGGTGATGGGCGCGCGCCGGGTGTTCACGTTCGTGGTGTATTTCACCGTGCTGCTGGTGGTGCTGCAGATCATCGGCGTGCAGGCCAGCGTGCTGTGGACCGCGTTCACCGGCTTTGCCGCAGTGGGCGCGGTGGCATTCTTCGCCGCGTGGAGCGTGCTCTCCAACATCTTCTGCACCCTGCTCATCTTCACCACCCGCCCGTTCCGGCTGCACGACTACATCGAGGTGCTGGAGAACGGCGAGAAGCCCGGCCTGAAGGGCCGCGTCATCGACGTCAACCTGATCTACACCACCCTGGAGGAGAACAGCGGCGGCCACGAAGGCACGGTGCTGCAGATTCCCAACAACATGTTCTTCCAGCGCACGGTGCGCCGCTGGCGTGATCCGTCGCAGGCGCCGGGCGGCATCCAGGGCGACGGGTGATCCGGCGTCAGCGCAGCTGGCTGTCCTTGCTGCCCCGCCGGTTGTACATGCCTGCATCGTGCTGCGCGGCATCCTCGGCCTCCTGGCAGCGCACGCACAGGCGCACGCCGGGCACGGCACGGCGCCGCGCTTCGGGTATGGGCGCTTCGCATTCCTCGCAATGGGTCAACCCGGGGCCGTGGCGCAGCTGCGCGCGGGCGCGCTGGATCGCGTCATCCACGGTCGCGTCGATCTGGTCCTGGACGGCGCCGTCGCCTGCCCACCCTGTGGCCATGCCGCATCTCCCATACCGTTGCCGGAGCGCCAGCATAGATCCGGCCGGGCGCCGTCGGTTTACGGCCGGCTGAACATGCCCCGCTTCCAGTGAACCGTTCAGCCCGGCATCACCAGATCAGGTCGTCGGGCACCTGGAACTGCGCGTAGTAGGCATCGTCCTCGGCATTGCCGGTGCTGGGCTCGGCGGGCGCGGCGCGATCCTTGCCGTTGTCGAGCACGATCACGGCCGGATCGCGTTCGCGGATCTTGTCGGCGGCCGCACGCGGCACCAGCTCAAAGCCCTCACCCAGCCGCACGATCACCAGGCTGCCCGCGGCCAGCTGGCGGCGCAGCATCTCGTTGACCAGCATCGTGCGGATCAGGGTGCCGTCGTTGAAGCGGTACTCGCTTTCGCCTTCGCGCTTGACCCGGTTGCTTTCGATGATCTGGCGCACCTGGGCCTGCAGCTCCTGCAGGCGGTTCTTTTCCTTGCGCTCGGCTTCCAGCGCGCGGTCGCGCTCGGCTTTTTCCGCCCGCAGGCGCTCGGCCTCGCGCTGGCTGTCGGTGGGCGCCACCGGGGCCTTGCCGTGGCGGGCCTTCACCTGCTCGCGTGCGGCCTGGGACACCTGGGATTTCTTGACCAGCCCGGCCTTGAGCAGCTGTTCCTGCAGGGGATTTGCCTTCGCCATTGCCTTTGCATCTGTTGGTGCGGGATTCCAGGCGTCATCATAGCGGCATGACCGCCCTGAAGTACCTTGCCGGCTACCCCGACGCCCTGCAGCAGCAGGTGCGCGAGCTGATCGCGGCCGATCGGCTGGGCCCCTGGCTGGAGCGCCGCTATGCCGAGCTGCACACGGTGCGCAACGACCGTCAGCTGTATGACTACACCCAGGCCCTGAAGGAGCGCTACCTGCGCCAGTCGGTGCCGTTGTCCAAGGTGATCTACGACAGCCGCCTGCAGGTGCTCAAGCATGCACTGGGCACCCATACCACCGTCTCGCGGGTGCAGGGCAGCCGGCTCAAGGCCAGCCGCGAGATCCGCATCGCCAGCGTGTTCCGCGAGGCACCTGCCCCGTTCCTGAAGATGATCGTGGTGCACGAACTGGCGCACCTGAAGGAATCGGACCACAACAAGGCGTTCTACCAGCTGTGCACCCACATGGAAGCGGACTACCACCAGCTGGAGTTCGACCTGCGCCTGTACCTGACCCACCTGGAGCGCGCCAGCAGCTGACGCTCAGCCGATACCGGCCCAGCGCAGCGCGGCGGCGGCCGCCGCACCCAACACCACCACCGCCAGGAACGGCAGCCGCAGCAGCAACGCCACGGCCGCCACGGCCAGCGCGGCCAGGCGGGCATCCAGCGCCACCGACGCACCGGCAGCCACCGCATTCATGGCGGTCAGCGACGCCAGCAGGCCGATCGTGAGCGTGCCGGCCACCCGGGTCATGCGCGGTGACTCCAGCCAGCGCGCCGGCACCAGCCACCCGGCCAGCTTGATCACATAGGCCGCCACGCAGCCCAGCAGCAACCATGCCCACAGGCTCATGCGTGCTCCCCGGACGAACGCGGCTCCACGTCCGGCTCCAGCCCTTCATCGCGTGGACCGGGCACGAACGCGCCCCACGCTGCCGCCACCGTGGCCGCCAGCAGGATCGGAATGCCCGGGGGCACCCACGGCAACGCCAGCACCGTGACCAGCGCGGCCACGATGGCGATGGCCACCGCATCACGCTGGCGCAGCCGGGGCCACAGCAACGCCAGGAACGCCGCCACTGCGGCACCGTCCAGGCCCCACCGGCGCGGATCACCCAGCGCGTCGCCGGCGATGGCGCCGACGGCGGTGAACAGGTTCCAGAGCAGGAACACGCCGACGCCGGCGGTCCAGAACCCGCGCCGCTGCTCCAGCGCCACGGTCTGGCTGGACGCGGTGGCGGCCGATTCGTCGATGGTGATCTGCGCACCCACCCCGCGCCGCCAGCCGCGCAGCCCGAGCATCCGGTTCATCTGCATGCCGTATACCGCGTTGCGCACGCCGAGCAGCGTGGCGGCGGTGAACGCGGCGGAACCGGCACCGCCGCCCGCGATCACGCCGATGAACGCAAACTGCGAGCCGCCGGTGAACATCAACAGGCTCAGCGCCTGCGCCTGCCACGGGCTCAGCCCGGCCGCCACCGCCAGCGCACCAAAGGAAATGCCATACAGGCCGGTAGCCACGGCAATGGAAAGGCCGACTTTCACGGCAGGGGACGCGCGCCAGTTCATCATCGGATCATGCCAGCAGCGGCGCGGGGCCGCAGCCCTGTCACGCGCAGCCCCGGCCCCGAGCCAGTACACTCCCCGCCCGCGTCCCGCTTTGTGCTGCCTGCCTGATGACCGATCCGATCCGACTCGACAAACACCTGACCCGCCTGATCGGCTGCTCGCGGGGCGACGCCCAGCGCTTCATCGAGGGAGGCTGGGTGACCGTCAACGGTGTGGTGGTCGAACAACCGCAGGCGATGGTCGCCGATGAAGTGGTGGTGCTGCGCGAGAACGCCGAGGCGACCCGCGCCGAGACGGTCAGCATGCTGCTGCACAAACCAGCCGGGATGCGCGCTGATGAACTGTGCGCACTGGTCACGCCGGAGACCCGCAGCGAACTGGACGCCACCGGCGTGGCCCTGCTGCAGCGGCACTTCCACGCGCTGCAGTTGGTGATGCCGCTGGCCGATGAGGACAGCGGCCTGGTGGTGGTCAGCCAGGACGGCCGCGTGGTGTCGCATCTGAAGGACCGCGGCGCGACGCTGGAGCAGGAATACCTGGTCGAGGTCAGCGGCGAGCTGGTGCCCTACGGCGTGAAGCGGCTTGCGCACGGCCTGAGCTTCCGCAACTGGCCGTTGCCGCCGTGCAAGGTCAGCTGGCAGAACGAAACCCGTCTGCGCTTTGCGATCAAGCCGGTGGCCCCCGGCCAGCTGCGCGACATGTGCCGGCAGGTCGGGCTGGAGGTCATCAGCGTGCGTCGCCTGCGCATCGGCCGGGTGGCGATGGGCAAGCTGGCCCCGGGCCAGTGGCGCTACCTGGCGCCGGACGAACGCTTCTGAGCCGCGCACGCAACCCGCAGAAGCCACTGTGGCGCCGCGTGCTGCGCGGCGCGGGCATCCTGCTGGCGATCGTGACCCTGCTGGTGCTCAGCGGGCTGCTGCTGGGCGACCACCTCACGCCCAAGGCGATGGGACCGCGCAGCAGCGTGCTGCCGCTGCAGCCGGCACAGAGCGCGATCGATCGCGAGGTGGTGCGCCTGCAGGCCGAGCACCCGGACCAGTCCGGCGTGGCGTTCCTGTCCGAAGGGCTGGATGCGTACGCCGCGCGCGCGGTGATCACCCGCCATGCCGCCCGCAGCCTGGACCTGCAGTACTACATCTGGAAGGACGACCTGATCGGCCACCTGATGGCGCAGGAGCTGTACCAGGCCGCCGAACGTGGCGTGCGCGTGCGCCTGCTGCTGGATGACATGAACGCGCAGGACAAGGATGCATTGATGATGGCGCTCGATGAGCACCCCAACATCGAGATCCGCCTCTACAACCCGTTCCGCAACCGCGATGGACTGTGGCGGCTGGTGGAGATGGTGCAGCGCTTCTTCAGCGTCAACCACCGCATGCACAACAAACAGTGGATCGCCGATGGCCGGGTCGCCATCGTCGGCGGGCGCAACATCGGCGAGGAATACTTCAGCGCGCGCAGCGATGTGAACTTCCGCGACCTGGACCTGATCGTGGCCGGCAAGGCGGTGCAGCAGGCCAATACGATCTTCGATGCGTACTGGAACAGCGACGCGGCGGTCCCCGTGGCCGCCCTCGCCTTCCACACCCCGGCCCAGCTGCGCCTGCTGATGCTTGAATCGGCACACGAGGCCAAGCTGGCGGCCGCCCGACCCTATCTTGAGCGCGTCGAGCGTTCGCCGGCAGCGCGTTCGTTCTACACCGATGCGGTAGACCTGCACTGGTCGCCGGGCGTGGAGATCGTGTCCGATCCGGCGATGAAGCACCGCCGCGACGACCCCGCCAACTGGCTGGTCACCCGGCTGGTGCGCGAACTTGAGACCACCCGCCACAAGGCGCTGTTGATCTCGCCCTACTTCGTGCCGGGCGAGGAAGGCACGCGCGGGATGGCCGCGATGGTGCGGCGCGGCGCCTACGTGGGCGTGGTCACCAACTCACTGGCCGCCAATGACGTGGCGGCCGTGCACAGCGGCTACATGCATTACCGCGCACCGCTGCTGCGCGATGGCGTGCACCTGTACGAACTGCGATCGCGCGGCGCGGGTGGCGGCAGCGGCGGCCTGTTCGGCAGCAGCGGCGCCAGCCTGCATACCAAGGCCTTCATGATCGATGACCAGCGTGGCTTCGTCGGCTCGTTCAACCTGGACCCGCGTTCTGCCTACCTCAACACGGAGATGGGGGTGCTGTTTGATGATCGGGAACTGGCCGCGCAGTTGCGCGCGGAATACCTGCGCCTGGCCGATCCGAAGCAGAGCTATTGGGTGACGCTGGGTGCCGATGACCAGGTGCGTTGGCTGGATCGGGCCGAACAGCCCCCGCAATTGCTGGATCGAGAGCCGGACACCTCGTTCTGGCAGCGCGCCAGCGCCCGCGCCATCAGCTGGTTGCCCTTGGAATCCCAACTTTAGGAGCAGCCACGCGGGGCGTGGCGCTACGCGTCGGCCGACTCGTCCGCCTCCAGCGTTTCCACCGCGCGACCATGCAGGCGGCGCCAGATCCACTGCAATGCATGCGCCGGGGTGTCATGCAGCTGCTCCAGCAGCGCCAGCGCCTGGGCCTGGCTGATCCGGCCATGCCGGCACAGCAGGCTGGCCGATGCCCCGGCACGCGCGAAGTGCAGGCTGGCCGCCAGCCCACCGCCTGTCGCATCGGCGTCGCGCAGCAGCGCCTGGTGCACCGAGGGCGGCAGTTCCCAGGCCGCCGCGATGCGGCTGGCTACCGGCAGGGTCCAGGCATCCAGCAGGGTGCCGGCCAGCTGCGGTGACGGCAGCACAGCCTGTTCACGGGCAACGTCCAGCAGGTGTCGCATCACCAGGGCCGCGCCAAGGCCTTGGGTCAGCCCCATCCACTGCGCGGCGAAACCGTCTTCATGGGTCACCAGGCGGGCGTGATCGGCTGCGGCCCGCGAGGCCAGCAGCGCGTGCTCCCAGACCACGGTTCCGAACTGCGGAAAGGCGTCGCTGTGCAGTTGCATCACCGGTTGCACCAGCACCGCGCTGATGATCTGGCGGATGCCCTCGGTACCGACCAGCGTGACCGCGCGCTGCAGGCTGTCTACCGGCTTGGCCTGCAGCCGGTAGACCGGGCTGTTGGCGATGCGCAGCAGGTTGCCGGTCAGCACCGCATCCTGGCTGATGATCGAGGCCATGCTGCGCGCCGAGGCGTCGCTGTCGTTCACGGTCTGGATCAGCTGCGGCAGCAGCTGCGGCCGGCGCGGCAGGTGCCGGGCCGACCAGTCCTGCGCCTCCAGCGCTGCCGCCACCGCCGCCAGCAGGGCCGCGTCCTGCGCGACGGTGGCCGGCGCGCTGCCGCTACCCGGCTGCAACGCCAGTGCGTGCAGGCCGGCCTGCAGCACCTGGTCCGCATCGCCACTGCAGGGCTGAGGCGGGGTCGGCGGCTGCGGCTGCGTACGGGCCCGGCCGCCGGTACTACCCGGCGCCGGTCCCGCCTCCGCCGGGCGGCGATACCAGCCCCACCCCAGAAATGCCACGACCAGCACGCCGGCCCCCGCCAGGATCACCATCATCGGGCCGCGCCCCTGCCGGTGCGGCACCGCACCCGAATTGTCGCCACTGCACCCACGTGATCCGTCCTGGCTTGCCGGTACTGCGCACCGTTGCCACGGCATCGGCCCGGAACGGGGCAACTTTAGCGGGCAATGGTCACCCGGCCCTGACAACACCGTCCGGCGGAATGCACTAGAATGGCGCCGCGCGACCCGTCCTGACCAACCGACGACGTCGCTTTTTTTGTTTTACACCCACCTTTTGCTGGTGCGTTCGCCGGCGTTTGCCGTCGTTCGCAGCATCGGAGTCGCCATGTTATTTGAAACCCTCGAAACGTCCGGCCATGAACAGGTGGTGTTCTGCCACAGCCGCGATGCCGGTCTGAGGGCCATCATCGCCATCCACAACACCACGCTGGGTCCGGCGCTGGGCGGTGTGCGCATGCGCCCCTACGCCAGCACGGACGACGCGCTGGCCGACGCGCTGCGGCTCAGCCGCACGATGACCTACAAGAACGCGCTGGCGGGCTTGAATGTCGGGGGTGGCAAAGCGGTGATCATCGGCGACCCGCGCAAGGACAAGACCGAGGTGCTGTTCCGCGCGTTCGGCCGCTACGTGGATTCGCTCGGCGGGCGCTACATCACCGCCGAGGACGTCGGTACCGACGTCAATGACATGGAAAACATCTACCTGGAAAGCGAGTACGTCACCGGCGTGCACCAGGTACACGGCGGCTCGGGCGACCCGGCCCCGTTCACCGCCTACGGCGCGCTGCAGGCGCTGATGGCGGCCATGCAGCACAAGCTCGGCCACGAGGAAGTGGGCAAGGTCAGCATCGCGGTGCAGGGCCTGGGCCATATCGGCATGGAACTGGTGAAGCTGCTGCGGGATCGCGGCGCCAAGCTGTTCGTCACCGATCTGGACCCTGCGCTGGTGGAGCGCGCGGTGACCGAGTACGGCGCCGAGGCGGTCAAGCCCGATGACATCTACGACGTCAACGCCGATGTGTTCGCGCCGTGCGCGCTGGAAGGGGCGATCAATGCGCAGACCCTGCCGCGCCTGAAGTGCAAGATCGTCTGCGGCACCGCCAACAACCAGCTCTCCACGCCCGAGATCGGCGATGAGCTGCATGCCCGCGGCATCCTGTATGCCCCGGACTATGCGGTGAATGCGGG
Organism: Stenotrophomonas sp. Steno-Z4; assembly: GCF_056393145.1. NCBI lineage: Bacteria > Pseudomonadati > Pseudomonadota > Gammaproteobacteria > Lysobacterales > Lysobacteraceae > Stenotrophomonas > Stenotrophomonas sp. Steno-Z4. Next base: position 303,300 of record NZ_JBWJPC010000001.1, read on the forward strand.
CGGGGTGATGAATGTGTCGCTGGAAATCGACGGCTACAACCGCGAACGCGCGATGCGCCTGATCCGCAGCATCTACCACAACCTGGGCCGCATCTTCGCGCTGTCCCAGCAGGAAGGCATTGCGCCGCAGCGCGCCGCCGACCGCATCGCCGAAACCCGCATCCAGTCGATCGGCAAGCTGAAGATGCCGCTGGGACGTGCGCGCCCGCGACTGGGCACGCTGCGCGGCGGCTGATTCCAGCGGGCAGATGAAAAAAAAGGGCGCGATCAACTCGCGCCCTTTTTTGTTGCCTGTCGCGCCTGGATCAGAACGCGGCGGAGTACCGCAGCGCGACCTGGCTGAGGTCGCCTCGCGGGCCGAAGCGCTGGTCGTAGCCGAACGAGAGCTGCGAGTTGCGCGTCAGCCAGGACTGCACCGACAGGCCGAACAGGCCGCCGGAGCGCGCCGGCTGCAGGCCGGCCACCGGCGCCCAGGCATCCACGCCAACGAAGCTGGCATCGAATGCCAGGCCATCGCTGGACAGGGTCTGCTGCCATTCGGCATAACCGCGCAGCGACCAGCCACGCAGGCGCGTTTCCGCGCGCAGGCCGGCCAGCGCCTGGCTGCGGCTTGACGCGCGGCTGTCCGCACGCAGGCCAAAACCGAAGCCGCCGTCTTCGCTGAAGCTGTCGCTGTCCAGGCGCGCGTAATCCGCGCCGAGGTACGGGGTCAACGATGCCCCGGCGCCGCCGAAGCGGTAGCCCGATTCCACGCTGGCGGTGCTGAAATTGCCGCCGTAACGGGCATTGACCCCGTACTGCCCCGCGCCCAGCAACAGCTGGCGGTCGATCTCGCGGGTGAACTGGCCGGCGCCCAGCTGCGCCAGGGTGTAGGCCGCACCACTGTTCCAACCCGCGTACAGCTGGGCCTGCGACTGGCGGTCACGACCGCTGTCGCCGCCCCACTCGCGGCTGCTGTTGCTGCGCGTTTCGCCAAAGGCAAAGCCCATCACGCCGTTGCTGCCCAGCGCCATGTCCTGGCCCATCATCCAGCCCTGGGTCTGGAAGCCGCTGCCGGCGAAGCTGCCCTGCCCGGCCTCGCCCAATGCACTCTGCCAGGCGCCGCGCAGGCGCGGTGCGGCGGACACCGCATCGAAGCGCGTCGACAAGGCGCGGCGATTCATGTCGAGGTTGTCGAAGGTCATGCCGTTGGCCAGGCTGTGCGCCTTGCCCGACAGGCTTTCCAGGCTGGCCTCCAGGCCGGCCGCGCCCTGCACCCGCTGCAGCTCGCCGGCCGCATCGGCAAAGCCCGGCGTGCCCGGACCGGTGCCGGTATCGAGCAGGTCGAACGCCTGTTCCACGCGCAGGGCCGAGGCGGCCGAAATGGCACCCAATCCGGCCGACGCCGCAGCGCCGGAAACGCTAACGCGGTTGATGTTCAACCCGGCCGAGTAGTGGTCATAGGTGAACGTCGCATCCAGCAGCACGACGTTGCCGAGCGCGGTGTAGCGATCGAACGTGCCGGTCAGGCCCTGGGCGGCGGTAATCAGCTCCTGCCGGACACCCGTCCGCGGCACATAGCCTTCCACCGCGCGGTCGATCAGTACCGTACCGCCGTTGAGCTGGGCGGTGCCGGTCACCTTCAACGCCTGCGCACCCAGCGCGGTCGAGAACACGCCGGTGGCCTCGTGGGTGTAGTTGCCCTGGATCACGGCGGTAACGCCGGCCTCGAACAGGTACAGCGTGCCGCCGTTGACCACGTTGCCGGTGACCCCGGTGGTACCGGCGCGGAACTGCAGGCCGCCGGCCTGCAGGACCTGGACATCGGAACCCAGCGACGCGCCGTCGGCCAGCGAGAGCGCGCCCGAACGGACGGTGGTGCCGCCGGTGTAGGTGTTCTTGCCACCGAGGATCAGCGTTCCCGCGCCGGACTTGTCCAGTCCGCCGGCACCGCCGATGTTGTTGCTCCAGGTGCTGAAGTTGGACGAACCCGGCAGGTCGACCACCATGGTGCCCCAGTCGAACCGGCCAGGGCCGTTGACCGCCTTGCCCACGTTGAGCAGGCCGTACCCGAACACGCTGTCCACGCCGGCCGCGCCGAGGTCGGTGGCGGTGCCGAGCAGGGTCTGCCGCACCTGGTCATTGCTGAAGTACGGGTACCTCTGCCAGACCAGCGCCGCCGTACCCGAGACCAGCGGTGCCGCGTAGGAGGTACCGCCGCCCCAGAGGTAGCTGGGGGTACTGCCCGTGGTGCTTGCGGGGTCGACAAACACCGCTTCGCCCGGCGCGGCCAGGCAGTAATTGGCCGCCACGCCACAGGCGTTGGCGTAGGACGCCAGGGTGTCGGGCTGGTTGGAATTGACCGCGGTGACTGCCAGCCAGCCACGCTCCAGGTCCGCGGCCGGGCGGGTATTGTTCGGGCCGGCCTGGCTCGGCAGTGCGGCCATGTTGGACGGGTCCGCCTTGCTTTCGTTGCCGGTGGCAAACACCACCAGGCCGTTGTTGGTGGTGATGAAGGGCCGATACTCGGCCGCAATGGCAGCGGTCGCGGCCGGGTTGGTCCAGTACAGCCCGCCCCAGGAGTTGTTCATGATCTTCACGCCGTCGGCGATCAGATCCTGGTGCACGGTGGCCAGCCCCAGCGCGCCATCGACCTGGTTGCCGTTGCCGGTGCCGTCATCGACCGGCGCCTTGTCGGCGATGATGCGCGCCGACACGATCTGCGCCCTGGTGGCCACCCCGCCAGGCCAGTCGCCGAATGCGGCGCCAGCGGCCAGCGATGCCACGGTCGTACCATGGCCGACCACATCGTCCACCGCCAGGTTGTTCTTGGTCGGATCGACATAGCTGTGGCTGGCCACCACCCGGCCCGCCAGGGTCGGATGGGCCCGGTTTACTCCGGAATCGACCACGCCGATCCGGATCCCCTCGCCACTCCAGTCCTGGTCCTTGCCGTTGATGATGGCAAGGTGCGCGTCGATGGCCGGCTGGGTCGGCTTGACCGGCGGCGGCGTCACCGGCGGCACCACCACGACCGGTGGCGTGACCGGCGGCACCACCGGCGCTACCGGCAGGTCCCCCTTGCTGTTGCCGCTGCCGCCACCGCACGCGCTCAAGGCCACGGCCAGCGCGCCGGCCAGCACGTTCCTGCTGAAAACTACCTGATTCATCCCTGCTCCCCAAAACGTAATTGAAACCACGCGTGGCGTCCCGCCTGTCCGGCCGACACCGGTGGTAAATGCTGACCCTCTATACTGGGCCACCCCCACGCAGTCTGCCGGGAAACGCGCCGCCATACCATGCCCTGCGTTCCCTTTTCGTAAATCGCTCACGCAATAACGAGATTGCCATGCCCAACATTGTCATCGCCGCTGCCAAGCGGACCGCCATCGGTTCCTTCCTCGGCCAGTTCAACGGCGTGCCCACCCCCACCCTGGGCGCCACTGCCATCGCCGCCGCCCTGGAACAGTCCGGCGTGCCAGCGGCGGATGTCTCCGAAGTGATCATGGGCTGCGTGCTGCCGGCCAACCTGGGCCAGGCCCCGGCCCGCCAGGCCGCCGTGGCCGCTGGCATCCCCTACGCCACCGGCGCGACCACCCTGAACAAGGTCTGCGGGTCGGGCATGAAGGCCATCATGCTGGGCCACGACCTGATCAAGGCCGGCTCGGCCAGCATCGTGGTCGCCGGCGGCATGGAATCGATGTCCAACGCGCCGCACCTGCTGCCCAATTCGCGCACCGGCAACCGCTTCGGCAACTTCCAGGCGGTCGACCACATGGCCCACGACGGCCTGGTCAATGCGTACGACGGCAAGGCCATGGGCGAATTCGCCGAATGCGCGGTGGACAAGTTCCAGTTCAGCCGCGAGGAACAGGACGCGTATGCGATCGAATCGGTGCGCCGCGCGCAGGCCGCGCAGGCTGCCGGCGCGTTCGATGATGAAATCGTGGCCGTGAAGGTCGCGGGTCGCAAGGGCGAGGTGGAGTACAGCCAGGACGAACAGCCCGGCCGTTCGGATATCGCCAAGATCCCGACCCTGCGCCCGGCGTTCAAGAAGGACGGCACGGTGACCGCCGCCAGCTCGTCGAGCATTTCCGACGGCGCTGCCGCCGTCGTACTGCTGTCCGAAGACGATGCGGCCGCCCGCGGCGTGCAGACGCTGGCCCGGATCGTGGCCCACGCCACCCACTCGCAGGAACCGGAGTGGTTCACCACCGCGCCGATCGGCGCCATCCACAAAGTGCTTGAAAAGGCCGGCTGGCGCCTGGACCAGGTGGACCTGTTCGAGATCAACGAGGCGTTCGCCGTGGTGGCCATGGCGCCCATCCGCGAACTGGGCATCGACCCGGCGAAGGTCAACGTCAACGGCGGCGCCTGCGCACTGGGCCACCCGATTGGTGCCTCGGGCGCCCGGCTGGTGGTGACGTTGGTCAATGCCTTGCGCAAGCGTGATGCAAAGCGCGGAATTGCTACACTGTGCATTGGTGGCGGGGAAGCAACCGCCATCGCCATCGAATTGATTTGATTGGTTTTAACACCCGTTTCGCAAAACTGAATGCGGGATCGCTTGACAGCCCAACGTGGCTTGTCATCATGTTGCCGGGCGCGCAATAGCGCGTTGCCTAATCTAACGACGAGGATTCACACAAATGAGCATCAACAAGCTGCTGATCGCAATGGCCCTGGGCCTGGCTCTGACCGCCTGCTCGAAGCAGGAGCAGGCTGCTGACGCCGCCGCTTCGGCCAACGAAGCTGCTGCCGACGCCCAGGTCGCTGCCGACCAGGCCGCTGCTGCTGGCGCCCAGACCGCCGACGCTGCCCAGGCTGCCGCCGACACCGCCACCACCGCTGCTGACGCTTCGGCTGATGCCGCTGCCCAGGCTGGCGCTGCTGCCACCGACGCTGCTGCCGACGCTGCTGCCGACGCTGCCAAGGCCGGTGAAGCCACCGCCGAGCAGGCCAAGGACGCTGCTGAAGAAGCCAAGAAGTAATAACTTCTTTCTTCAAGCAAGTCTGAAGAAGCCGCTGGTTCGCCAGCGGCTTTTTCTTTGGCTTCACGGCAGGGTGAATAGGATCAGCGTCCCTGAAACCTGACGGAGAACGCCATGAAGATTCGTTCGATCACCACACCGCTGATGGCGGCCTCCCTGCTGCTGGCCCTGGTGGCCTGCAAGGGCCCGGAAGCCGAACAGGCGCGTGCCGATGCCGCGCAGGCGGCCGACAGCACCGGCGAAGCGGCACGTGTCGCCGTGGACAAGGCTGCGGCATCCACCCGCAATGCCGCCGATGAAGCGGCTGCCGCCTCCGAACGCGCCGCGGCCGATGTACAGCCGGCCTTGGACCGTGCCGCCGACGCCAGTGCAGCGGCGGCTGCCGATGCCAAGGTTGCCGCGCGCGATGCAGCGGCGCATGCCAGCGAGGCGACCGCCGATGCCGCCGAGAAGGTGGCCGACAAGGCGCGTGACGTGGCCGAAGACGCCAAGCAGAACGCAGACGCCGCCAAACGCTGATGCGACCTGTCACGCCGGCCACCGGCCGGCGTGACCTCCAGCGGTAGTGCCAGGTCCGGCCTGGCAATCGATCAAGGCAACGCCCGCGCCATCACCGCGCCGACGTCCACCTCATCAGGCAGCGTCCCGAATGCCGCTCCATGCGCCCCGCCCAACCGCGAGCGCACGAACGCAGGGGCCATCGGGCTGCCCGCACGCAGCAGTACGGCGGCCTGCAGCAGCAGCGCCAGCCGTTCGGTCACCACCCGTGCCTGCGCTTCCGATGGCGTAGCGGCCAACAGCTCCCGCAACGACGCCAACGCGTGGTCATAGTCCGCATCGCGCCCGGCCACCGCGTCCAGCTCCGCATCCAGCACCGGCAGCACCTGCGGCTCGCGCGCCAACGCACGCAGCACATCCAGGCACTGGATGTTGCCGCTGCCTTCCCAGATGGAATTCAGCGGTGCCTGCCGGTACAGCCGCGGCAGGATCGACTCCTCCACGTAGCCCGCGCCGCCCAGGCATTCCTGCGCTTCGTTGACGAACACCGCCGCGCGCTTGCACACCCAGTACTTGCCCACCGCCGTTGCAATGCGTGCGAACGCGGCCTCCTGCGCATCCTGCGGCGCCTGGTCCACCGCGCGTGCCACGCGCATGGCGAAGGTGGTGGCCGCTTCGGATTCGATGGCGAGGTCGGCCAGCACGTTGGCCATCAGCGGGTGGTCGCACAGGCGGCGTCCGAAGCTGCTGCGGTGACGGGTGTGGTGCAGCGCCTGCGCCAGGGCCATGCGCATTTCCGCCGCCGCGCCCAGCATGCAGTCCAGCCGGGTCATCATCACCATGCCGATGATGGTTGCCACGCCACGCCCTTCGGCGCCGACCCGGCGCGCCCAGGCGCCGCACAGCTCGATCTCGCTGGAGGCATTGGACCAGTCGCCCAGCTTTTCCTTCAGCCGCATCAGGCGGAACGCGTTGCGGTTGCCATCAGCCAGCCGGCGTGGCATCAGGAAGCAGGTCAGTCCTCCCGCCGCCTGCGCCAGCACCAGGAATGCATCGGACATCGGTGCGGAGAAGAACCACTTGTGCCCCACCAGCGCGTAGCTGCCATCGTCGCGACGTTCGGCGCGGGTGGTGTTGCTGCGCACGTCAGAGCCGCCCTGCTTCTCGGTCATGCCCATGCCCAGGGTGATGCCGGCCTTGTCGGCCATCGGCACGTCGCGCGGATCGTAGACCGGTGCGGCGGCTTTTTCGGCCCACTCGGCCAGCAACGGGTCCTGGCGCAGCACCGCCACCGCGGCGTGGGTCATGGTCAGCGGGCAACTGGTACCGGCATCGGCCTGGTGGTGCAGGAAACTCAGTGCGGCGCGGGCCACGTGCGCGCCGGGGCCGCCCTCGTGCCACGACAGTCCCGCCACCCCGTGGCGCTTGGCCAGCTCCATCAGCTGGTGGTAGGCCGGATGGAACTCCACGGTGTCGATGCGGTGCCCCTGCGGGTCGTGCGTTCGCAGCCGCGGGCGGTCGCGGTTGGCGTCGAAACCGAGCCGGTAGAGGGTGTCGCCCGCAATGGCGCCGTAGGCCTGCAGCGTATCGATGAACGCGGCACCACCCTCGCGACGCACTGCCTCGCTCAATGCCACGTCGTCGGCCCACAGGTTGCGGCCGCCGAACGGGGGCGGCTGGTTGGCCACTTCATGGGTCTCGAATACAGGCAATACGGACGTCATCGTGCGGGCCTCCTGGCGGACCCGATGATTCTGCCGCATCCGCATGCGGGCTGCTGTTCAGGCGGATTCTCACCTCGTGCACGAACCCGTCGGCACAGTGCAGGCATGACGACGCACGCGGCAAACAGCGACCTGGTAGTACTGCGCCCCGAGGGCCTGTACTGCCCAGCAGGCGATTTCCATATCGACCCGTGGCGACCGGTGCCGCGCGCGGTCATCACCCACGGCCACGGCGACCATGCGCGCAGCGGCATGGGCCGCTACTACTGCAGTACCGGCAGCGTGCCGATCCTGCGCTGGCGGCTGGGTGATGTGGCCCTGGAAGCACATGACTACGGTGAACGCTTCACGTTGGGCGGCGTGCAGGTGTCGCTGCATTCGGCCGGGCATGTGCTGGGGTCGGCGCAGGTGCGCATCGATGACGGCCAGCAGGTGTGGGTGGCGTCGGGCGACTACAAGCGCCAACCGGACCCGACCTGCGCACCGTTCGAGGTGGTGCCCTGCGATGTGTTCATCACCGAGGCGACGTTCGCATTGCCGATCTACCGCTGGCAGGACACGCGCGAGGTCGCCGCCGAGATCGTGGCGTGGCGGCGCGAATGCGAACAGCGCGGCGAAGCGGCGATCCTGCTGTGTTACGCGCTGGGCAAGGCGCAGCGGGTGCTGGCCGAACTGCTGCCGCTGGATGATCAACCGGCCTGGCTGCACGGCGCCATCGCCAATGGGGTGGCGGTGTATCGCGAGGCCGGCATCGCCATGTTGGAAACCCACACGGTGGCCGAACAGGGCCGCGAACCCGACGCGGCCGGCAAGTTGATCCTGGCGCCGCCTTCTGCCGCGGGCACCACCTGGCTGCGCCGCTTCGGCAGGCACCAACTGGGCTTCGCCTCCGGTTGGATGCGGCTGCGCGGCAACCGGCGCCGACGCAATTACGACCGTGGCTTCGTGGTCTCCGACCATGCCGACTGGCCGGCGTTGCTGCAGACCATTGAACAGACCGGCGCGCGCCGGGTGATCGCCACCCACGGCAACACCGATGCGCTGATTCCGTTCCTGCGCGAACGTGGTGTTGCCGCCGAAGCCTTCCGCACCGATTTCGGGAGCGAAGAATGAGGGCGTTTGCCGCGCTGTACCAGCGCCTGGACCGCAGCACCGCCACGTTGGACAAACGCGCCGCGCTGGTGGCGTACTTCCGCGACGCGCGCCCGCATGACGCAGCGTGGGCGCTGTACCTGCTCAGCGGCGGCAAGGTCGGTGGCGCACGCCGCAAGATCGCGGCCAGCGGCGAGCTGCGCGCGTGGATCGCCGACGCATCGGGCCTGCCCGCGTGGCTGGTGGCCGACAGCTACGACCAGGTCGGCGACCTGGCCGAAACCCTGACCCTGCTGTTGGATGATCCTGCGGAAGGCGCGCAGGACCGCCCCCTTGCCGACTGGATCGAAGGCCACCTGCTGGCCGTGGCGAACCAGCCGGAACCGGTACGTCGTGCTGCGGTGGAGGCAGGCTGGAGGCAGCTGCCTGCCGCCGAACGGCTGGTATTCAACAAGCTGCTGACCGGGGCGTTGCGCGTAGGCGTCTCCCAGCGGCTGGTCCAGCAGGCGCTGGCGGAACTGTCGGGAATCGACATCGCCCGCATCGCGCAGCGCATGCTGGGCGAGTGGGTGCCCTCGCCGGGGCTGCTCGCCAACCTGCTCAGCGCCGAAGAACGGCCTGAAGACCGCCAGCAGCCGTATCCGTTCTTCCTGGCCTCGCCATTGGAAGCCGAGGCCGACAGCCTGGGCCCGATCGACGAGTGGACGCTGGAATGGAAGTGGGATGGCATCCGCCTGCAGGTGCTGCGTCGCAAAGGCGAAGTCGCCCTGTGGTCGCGCGGCGAAGAGCGGCTGGATGGGCGCTTTCCGGAAATCGAAGCAGCCGCGATGGCGTTGCCGGATGGCACCGTGATCGATGGCGAGCTTCTCGCCTGGCGCGATGACGAGGCACAGCCGCTGCCTTTCACCGCCCTGCAGACCCGGATCCAACGGCGCAGACCCGGCCCGAAGACATTGCGCGATACGCCGGTGCGCGTGCTTGCCTACGACCTGCTCGAACTGGACGGTAACGATCTGCGCCAGCAGCCGCTGGCCGAACGGCGCACCCTGCTCGCCGGATTGCTTGCCACCCTCGGCGATACGCGCATGGTGCTGTCGCCCACGCTCGATGCCACGGACTGGCAGGACGCCGCCGCTCAGCGGGCATTGGCCCGCGAACGCGGCGTGGAAGGGCTGATGCTCAAGCGCAGCACGTCGGTCTACCAGGGCGGGCGCCGCCGTGGCGACTGGTGGAAGTGGAAGATAGAACCGCTGACCATCGATGCGGTGATGATCTACGCGCAGGCCGGGCATGGCCGGCGCAGCACGCTGTACACCGACTACACCTTCGGGGTGTGGGACGGCGAGCGGCTGGTGCCGGTGGCCAAGGCGTATTCGGGGCTGGACGACAAGGAAATCCTGGCCCTGGACCGCTGGATCCGGGCCAACACGATCGAACGCTTCGGGCCGGTGCGCAGCGTACGCGGTGAGCAGGTGTTCGAACTCGGCTTTGAAGCGGTCAACCGCAGCAGCCGGCACAAGTCGGGCATCGCAGTGCGCTTCCCGCGCATCCTGCGCTGGCGCCATGACAAGCCGGCCGGCGAAGCCGACACGCTGGCCCAGCTGCAGGCGCTGGCGCGGTGACCCGACGCGACGCGATGGCGCGGCTGACCGCGTGGTTCGCCAGCCGTGGCTGGTCGCCGCTGGCGTTCCAGAAGACGATGTGGCGGCACTACCTGGCCGGCGAATCCGGGCTGCTGCACACGCCTACCGGCAGCGGCAAGACGCTGGCGATGTTCGGCGGGCCGCTGCTGCAGGCGCTGGTCGATCCGCTGCCGCGCGCACCGGGTGCGCGCGCCGGCAAGACCGTGCCGGCGCTGCAGGTGCTGTGGATCACCCCATTGCGCGCGCTGGCCAGCGATACCGCACGCGCACTGCGTGAACCGCTGGCGGCGCTTGGACTGGACTGGCAGGTGGGGCTGCGCACCGGCGATGCCAGCGCGCGCGATAAACGCCTGGCCCGCGAAGGCCGGGTGGATGTGCTGGTGACCACGCCCGAATCGCTGGCGCTGCTGCTGAGCTACCCCGATACGCAGGAGCGCATGCGCCGGCTGCGCTGCGTGGTGGTGGATGAGTGGCATGAGCTGCTGGGCAACAAGCGCGGCGTGCTGCTGCAGTTGAATCTGCGCCGCCTGCGCGATGCGCTGCCGGCGCTGCAGGTGTGGGGCCTGTCGGCCACGCTCGGCAACCTGGACGAAGCGCGCGAGGTATTGCTGCCCGATGTGCCCGACGCGCCGCTGGTGTCGGGGGCGCGGCCACGCCCGGTGAAGGTGGAAACGCTGTTGCCCGCGCACGGCGAGCGCTTTCCATGGGCGGGCCACCTCGGCCTGTCGCAGCTGCAGCGGGTGCAGCAGAAGCTGTTCGCGGTCGGCACCAGCCTGCTGTTCACCAATACCCGCGCGCAAGCCGAACTGTGGCACCAGGCGCTGTCGGCGGTGTGGCCCGAAGACCCGGCCACGCTGGGCCTGCACCACGGCTCGCTGGACCAGGTGCAGCGCCGCATCGTCGAGCAGGGCCTGCGCGACGGGGCACTGCGCTGCGTGGTGGCCACCTCCAGCCTCGACCTGGGGGTGGATTTCCCGGCCGTCGACCAGGTCCTGCAGATCGGCAGCCCGAAAGGCATCGCGCGGCTGGTGCAGCGCGCCGGGCGCGCGCGGCATCGCCCGGGGGAATCGGGCCACATCGTCTGCGTGCCGTCGCACGCGCTGGAGCTGGTGGAATACGCCGCCGCGCGGCGTGCACTGGCCGCTGGCGTGATCGAAGCGCGACGCCCGCTGCGGTTGTCGCTGGATGTGCTGGCCCAGCACTGCGTGAGCTGCGCGCTGGGCGGCGGCTTCCGCGCCGACGAGCTGCTGGCCCAGGTCCGGCGCACGCACGCGTTCGCATCGCTGGAGCTGGCGCAGTGGCAGGGCGTCCTGGACTTCATCGTGCAGGGCGGCCAGGCGCTTGCGCAGTACCCGGACTTCCACAAGGTGGTGCGCGACGACGACGGGATCTACCGCGTGAACGACCGCCGCGTGGCGCTGCGCCACCGGCTGTCGATCGGCACCATCACCAGCGATGGCAGCGTCATGGTGCAGTTCCTGCGCGGCGGCCGACTCGGCAGCGTGGAAGAACAGTTCGTCGGTCGCCTGCGCCCCGGCGACCGCTTCCAGTTCGCCGGCCGGCTGCTGGAGCTGGTACGGCTGGAGAACCTCACTGCTTACGTCAAGATGGCGCGTGGCGGCGATGGCGTGGTGCCGCGCTGGCAGGGGGGCCGCCTGCCGCTGTCCGAGGCGCTGGGCCACGAAATGGAAAGCGTGCTCGCGTCCGCGCCGGACAGCCCTGAAATGCACTGGCTTGCACCGCTGCTGCGCCTGCAGGCACGCGTATCCGCGCTGCCCGGCCCGTCACTGCTGCTGGTGGAAAGCGTGCGCCGCCGCGAAGGACAGTTCGTGTTCGTGTATCCGTTCGCCGGGCGCCAGGTCAACGAGGGGCTGGCGGCGCTGATGGCGATGCGCTGGACGCGCCTGCAGGCCAATACCTTCGGCTACGCCGCCAACGATTACGGCTTCGTGCTGGCACCGGCGCGCGCGGTGGAGGTGGATGCGGCGCAGGTGTCGGCATTGCTGCAGCCGGACGGTCTGTTCGAGGACCTGCGCGACAGCCTCAACCTGGGCGAGCTGGCACGCCGCCAGTTCCGCGATATCGCGCGCGTGTCCGGGCTGTTGATTCCCGCATTGCCGGGCCGCACGCCACGCAGCCTGCGCCAGCTGCAGGCGTCGGCCGGACTGCTGTATGACGTGCTGCGCCAGCATGATCCCGGGCACATCCTGCTCGGCCTGGCCGAACGTGAGGTACTGCATGAGCAGCTCGACCTGACCTGCCTGGCCGAAACGCTGCGCCGCTGCCAGGGCCGCACGTTGTGCGTGCAGCACCCGGCAACGCTGGGGCCCTTGTCCTTCCCGCTGTGGGCCGAGCGCCTGCGCGGGCAGCTCAGCAATGAAGACTGGAAGACGCGCGTGCTGCGCGCCGTGGGCCAACTGGAGAAACGCCATGCCGACTGACGTCGTGACCGAGATCGCGGGCGAGCAGGTCCGCCTGCTTGGCGCGCGCGCGCTGTACTGGCCGGCGCGCGAAGCGCTGCTGATTGCCGACCTCCACCTTGGCAAGGCCGATGTGTTCCGGCGCGCGGGCATCGGGTTGCCCAGCGGCGGCACCGGTGACGATCTGGCGCGGCTGTCGGCACTGGTGGTCGACCACCCCGTCCGCACGGTTTGGATCCTGGGCGACGTGCTGCATGGCCCTGCGCATCGGGCCGCGTGGTACCGGCAATGGCAGGCATGGCGGGAGCAGCATCCGCGACTGGAGATCGGCGCAGTGGCCGGCAACCATGACCGCGTGCTGCCCAAGGCCGACCTGGGCATCACCCTGCTCGGCGAACGCGTCCAGGAGGGGCCGTTCCTGCTGCGCCATGATCCACAACCGCATCCGAGCCGGCATGTCCTGTGTGGCCACCTGCATCCACTGGCCCGGCTGCCGGGCATGCAACGCCGCTGGCCGGCCTTCTGGCTGCGCGAACGCTTGACCGTGCTGCCGGCTTACTCGCGCTTCACCGCCGGCATCGCACCGGTCGTGGCCGCCGGCGAGCAGCTGGTCGCGTGCGTCGACGACGACGCGATCGCGCTGCCGGCACGTTGACGCCGGCACGCGCGGATACAGCGGCTCACGCTGCCGAAGGCAGCGCTTCCATCAACAGGATCTGCGGGGCATCGGGATTGCGCCGCACGGGACAGCGCTGCACCTCGGCCAGCATGGAACGCGCTGCGGCGCGGATGCGGGCGTGGTGTTCGGGGGCGGCATGGGTGATCAGACTGGTGACATGGAAGTCGAAAACATCTTCCATCACATCCGGCTGATCCTCGTGGAGCATCTGCAGCAACCCGCGCAGTTTGCGGATTTCAGAATCGAGAACGTCGGCCGGAAACAGCATGTCTTTCTCCTTGGGGGCAACAACACAGCATTGTTCTTGTGCCACAAGGCAAGTGACCCTGCCGTCAACGGCCGCCATTCATGTGCTCATCGCCTCGACGAAACCCGGCGACAATCCCAGCGTGCCCCACCAGCCGCGCTGGGTGCCGCTGAGCACGCGCAGCATGTGGCCGCGACCACCCGGCAGCCGACCCATCGGCTGGAACAGCACATCGCGTGCGTGCGCGAGCAGGTCGCGCTCGGACTGGAACACCGGGGTCAGCCACCGGCTCCAGAACTGGTAGATGCCCACGTGTGCACTGCGCTGCGCCTGGTAGGCCTGGAGCGCGGCATCGGCAGCGTCGTGCGCGCGCAGCGCATCGCGCAGCGCCAGCGCGTCCATCAGCGCCATGTTCACGCCCTGCCCCAGCTGCGGGCTCATGGCATGCGCCGAATCCCCGGCCAGCACCAGCCGGTCGCGGTGCCAGCGGCTCATCACGGCATCCCGGTAACCGGCACTCGCCAGCTGCGCGCCATCGCGCACATCCTGCAGGCGCAGGTGCGCCTGCGGCCACAGCGCGGCGATCTCCTCCAGCCAGCGCTGCATGCCATCCCGTTCCCACTGCTCGAACTGCGCGCGCGGCAGGCTCCAGAAGAAGCTCAGGCGCGGCTGCGCATCATCGGGGCGGGTGCCGACCGGCAACAGCCCGATCATCTTGCGCGCCGCCACGTAGCGCTGCCGCAGCTCGTCATGGTGCGGCCAGTCGCCGCGCGGCAACAGGCACCACAGCGCACCCCACGGGTATTCGCGGTCAAGCCGCGTGCCCTGCACCAGCGTGCGCAGCGACGAGGCCGACCCATCGGCGGCGATCACCAGGTCATACGGGCCGTGCCAGTGCCCGCGCGCGTCGCGCACGCGGCCATTCTCGGTATCCACATCGACGATGGCGGTGTCGGCCTGCAGGTTGCCCGGGTGCTCCCAGGCCTGGGCCAGCAGCGAGAACAGCGCGCCGCGCTGCATGCCGATGCCGTGCAGGTGCGCATGCAGCGCCGCATAGCGCATGTCCATCACCGCGCGCCCGCACGGCGTTTCACCGTACAGCCGGCGCACCGGCGCGCCGTGCTGCAGCACCCGTGGCAGCAGGTCCATCTGCCACAGCACGTCCAGACCGCTCGGCTGCAGCAGGAACCCCGCGCCTACCGGACCCGGCTTGGGCGCGCGCTCGAACACGTGCACATCGTGATGGTCGCGTGAAAGGAGAATCGAGAGCGCCTGGCCCGCCGTTCCGTAGCCAACGATGGCAATCGTACGTTTTTTCATCTGACGTCCTGTCCGGCATCAAAAAAAACCCCGCCGAAGCGGGGTTTTCCTTGCGCTGCGGTGGAGTTACTCCGCCGGCGCGATGTTCGAAGCCTGGGCGCCCTTCGGACCCTGGCTCACTTCATAAGTGACCTTCTGGCCTTCCTGCAGGCTGCGGAAGCCCTTGGAGTTGATCGCGGAGAAGTGCGCGAAGACATCAGCGCTGCCGTCATCCGGCGAGATAAAGCCAAATCCCTTGGCGTCGTTGAACCACTTGACGGTACCGTTCGGCATGGTAATGCGAGACCTTCTTCAATGAATGGGTGGTGTACGCTCAACCAGCGCACTGGCGGAGTATGCAAAGCTTGTCATGCAATGACAATCATCCGCGTGCCAATTCGCCAATCAGTTCCGGCAATCCGGCCGAAGCCGCGTCAACATTGGCCAGTACTTCGGCCATCGTGATCTCGTCGCCATCGCCACAGCCGGCCGCCCAGTTGGCCACGATCGCCAGGCAGGCGTAGTCCAGGCCCAGCTCGCGGGCCAGGCCGGCTTCGGGCATGCCGGTCATGCCGACCAGGTCGCAGCCATCACGGCGCATGCGCGCGATTTCCGCATTGGTCTCCAGCCGCGGCCCCTGCGTGGCGCCGTAGCAGCCGCCGTCCTGCAGGCGCACCCCGGTGACCTTGGCCGCCGCCAGCACCTTGCTGCGCAGCATCGGCGTGTACGGGTGGCCGAAGTCCACATGCAGCACCTCGGTGCCCGGCTCCTCGCTGAGCGTGGAGATGCGGCCCCACGTGTAATCGATCAGCTGGTCCGGACAGGCCAGCACGCGCGGACCGAACTGCTCGGTGATGCCGCCGACGGTGTTGAGCGCGAGCACGCGGGTGGCACCGATCTGCTGCAATGCAGCAAGATTTGCGCGGTAATTGATCTTGTGGGGCGGCAGTGAATGGCCTTCGCCATGCCGGGCCAGGAACGCCACGCGCTGGCCGAGCAGCGTGCCGACCCGGATCGGGCCGGACGGCGTGCCGTAACGGGTTTCGACCACGTGGCTGTTCACGTCATCGAGCTGGGCCAGCTTGTACACACCGGTGCCGCCGATGACGGCCAGGGCAATAGGGTCCATGGGCGCTGATTATTCCTTCATCGCGTAGATGGCCGGCACGCCGCGCAGCGCTTCGTTGACGTCCATGCCGAAGCCGAACACGTAACGGTCCGGCAGTTCGACACCGGCGTAGTCCGCCTTGACGTCGGGCAGCGCGCGGTCGTGCTTCTTCACCGTCATCGCGGCGATGCGCACATCGGTGGCGCCCTGCTCCAGGCACCAGGTGCGCACGCCCTGCAGGGTGAAGCCTTCGTCCAGGATATCGTCGACCAGCAGCACGCGGCGGCCGAACAGCGAGGTGGCCGGCTTGTGCTTCCAGACCAGCTCGCCGCCGGTGGTTTCACCGCGGTAGCGGGTGGCGTGCAGGTAATCGAACTGCAGGTCCTGGCCACGCGCGCCCAGCTCCAGCGCCAGCTGGCCGGCGAACGGCAGCGCGCCGTGCATGATCGACAGGAACAGCGGGACCTCGCCCTTGTAATCCGCCGCGATGGCATCGGCGATGGCCGCGATGGCCGCATCGATGGTGGGGCGGTCGACCAGCAGGTCGGCCTGGGCCAGGGCCTGGGAAATGGTGAGGTTGGGCATCAGACGTTTCTTCCAAGGGTGTCGAGCAAACGGGATTGGGAGGTGCCATGGCGGGCATCGGCCAGCAGGCCGTCCCAGCCAAGCGCGCCCCGGCCGATCAGGCCGAGCAGCGCAGCAGTATTGAGGGGGCGGCCGTCGACCGCGCGCAGCGCCTCGTCGACCAGTTCCGGGTGGCAGACCAGCACCACGTCGCAGCCGGCATCCAGGTGCGCATGCACGCGCGCCTGCACGCCCCCGGCGGAGAACGAGGCGGCCATGCCGATGTCGTCGGAGAACACCACGCCACGGAAGCCCATTTCCCCGCGCAGGATCTGCTGGATCCAGCGCGACGAGTAACCGGCCGGTTCCGGTGCGACCTGTGGGTAGACCACGTGGGCCATCATCACCGCGTCGGCACCGGCATCGATGCCGGCGACGAACGGCACCAGGTCCAGCGCACGCAGCGCGTCGAGATCACGCGGATCGCTGGCGGCCGCCACGTGGGTGTCTTCCAGCACGCTGCCGTGGCCGGGGAAATGCTTGAGGGTCGCGGCCATGCCGACGCTGTGCATGCCGCGCACGTAGGCGCGGGTGAAGGCGGCCACGACCTCCGGGTCGGCACTGAAGGCACGGTCGCCGATGGCGCGGTTGCCGCGGCCCAGGTCGACCACCGGGGCGAAACTGAGGTCCACGCCGCTGGCGCGCACTTCGCTGGCCATCAGCCAGGCGTGCTGTTCGGCAAGGGCCAGGGCTGCCTCGGGATCCTGTGCGTACAGGGAGTCGAAGCCCTGCAGCGGCGGCAGCGCGCTGAACCCGTCGCGGAAGCGCTGCACGCGGCCGCCTTCCTGGTCCACGCAGATCAGCAGCGGGCGCGGCGCGGCGGCGCGGATCGCGGCCGACAGCTCGGCGATCTGCTGGCGCGAGGCGAAATTGCGCTTGAACAGGATGACGCCGGACACGGCGTCGTGCTGCAGCCAATCGCGTTCCTGGGCGGTAAGTTCGGTCCCGGCAACGCCGATCACGAGCATGGGTCGATCTCCATAGCGGGGCACCGTGATGGCGCACTGCCGCATTGTCGCAGAAGGCGTGTCCCCGAGGCCACGGGCGCGGCGGGCGTATTCAGGGCCAGCGGCTGTACGGGTTCGCGGCCAGGGCGAGGTTGTAATACCGGACCTGGTCGGTCACTTCCTCCCCGACCCAGGACGGCAGGTCGATGGCCTGGTCGGCCTGCTCCAGTTCGACCTCGGCCACCACCAGCCCGGCGTTGTCGCCCAGGAACTCGTCCACTTCCCACAGCAGCCCGCCGTGGTGGACCAGGTGCCGGCGCTTGTCGATCAGGCCGCCCACGCACAGCGCCAGCAGCGCGCGGGCGTCCTCCACCGGGATCGGGTAATCGAATTCCTGGCGGGTGTGCCCGACCTCGCGCGACTTCATGTTGAGAAATGCCTCATCGCCCTGGATGCGCACCCGCACCGAGGCCTTCTGGGCGCCGCTGTCGATCGAGGCGGTGTCGTTGAGGTAGCCCTGTGCCATCGGAATGACCGCGTGCGCGGCGGCGCGCCAGTCATCGCCGGTGACCAGGAACTTGCGCTCGATCTCGATGCCCATCTCAACGCTTCTCGAAGACGGCGATGCTTTCCACGTGCGCGGTGTGCGGGAACATGTCCATCGCACCGGCCGACACCAGGGTGAAGCCCTGCTCGTTGACCAGATAGCCGGCGTCGCGCGCCAGCGAGCCGGGGTGGCAGCTGACGTAGACGATGCGCTTGAACTGCTTGAGCGGCAACTGCTGGAGGACTTCGATCGCGCCCGAGCGCGGCGGGTCCAGCAGCAGCTTGTCGAAGCCCTGGCGCATCCACGGGGTCTGGCGCTGGTCCTGGGTCAGGTCGGCGGCGAAGAACTGCGCGTTGTCCAGGCCGTTGCGCGCGGCGTTTTCCCTGGCCCGCGCCACCAGCCCGGCTTCGCCTTCCACGCCCACCACTTCGCGGACGGTGCGCGCCAGCGGCAGGGTGAAGTTGCCCAGGCCACAGAACAGATCGAGCACGCGCTCGTCCGGGCCGGCGTCGAGCAGCTCGAGCGCCAGCGCGATCATCTTTTCATTGAGCTTGGCGTTGACCTGGATGAAATCCAGCGGGCGGAACGCCAGCTCCACGTTCCACGGCGCCAGCCGGAACGACAGCGGCACCTCGCCAGGCAGCAGCGGGTGCACGGATTCAACACCGCCGGGCTGCAGGAAGATCGCAAACCCGTGCTCAGCCCCGAACGCGGCCCAGGCCGCCTTGTCCGCATCGCTGAGCGGCAGCATGTGGCGGATGGTCAGCACGATCGCATCGTCGCCGGCAATGAACTCCACCTGGGGGATGTCGCGCTTGCCATCCAGGGATTCGATGAACGCCGACAGTGCCGCCACCTTCAGGCCGATTTCCGGGATCACGGTCAGGCACTGGCTCAGGTCCGCCACGAAGCGCGGGTCCTGTTCACGGAAGCCGACCAGGGTCTTGTCCTTCTTTTCCACCCGGCGCACGGAGAAACGCCCCTTGCGGCGGTAGCCCCAGCTTTCGCCGACCAGCGGCGGCAGCACGGTTCCGGGGCTGACATGGCCGATCCGGGTCAGGTTGTCGAGCAGCACGCGCTGCTTGGCCACGATCTGCTGACCTTCTTCCAGGTGCTGCAGCACGCAACCGGCACACACGCCGAAGTGCGGGCAGCGCGGGGTGACCCGCTGCGGCGAGGGCTGCAGGACCTCCACGGTCCGCGCCTCGTCGAAATGGCGGTTGCGGGCAGTGGGCTCGGCGCGCACCACTTCGCCCGGCAGGGCGCCGGAAATGAAGGTGACCTTGCCGCCCTCGCCGTCACGGCGGGCGACGCCCCGGCCATCATGGCTGAGGTCGAGGATGTCGGTCTGGAACGGCGTCTTGTCGAGGCGGGAACGGGATCGGGCCACGTGGCAACAGGCTGCGGGCAAAAAGGGTGCGTATTGTCGCAGATACGCGCCGCGAGCTGCCGGGTGACCCCATCGGGAGGCTTGCAGGACGCCATATCGTGTTTAATATGGGCATAGCTGACATGGAGGCAGCCCCAATGCAGATGACCCCGAGGGCTCCCGTGCCCCGACTCCTGCTCGTCGAGGACGACACCATCAGTCGCGGCTTTTTCCGGGCCGCGCTGGAAACCCTGCCCGCGCAGGTGGAAACCGCCGATTCGCTGGTCACTGCCCTGGAACGGGGCCGCAACGGCGAGCACGATCTGTGGCTGATCGATGTGAACCTGCCCGACGGCAATGGCAGCCAGCTGCTGAGCGCCTTGCGGCTGACGCGTCCGGACACGCCCGCCCTGGCCCACACGGCCGATGGCGACACCAGCATCCATGCCCGTCTGCGGGATGACGGGTTCAGCGAAACCCTGGTCAAACCGTTGAGCCGTGAGCAGCTGCTGCAGGCCGTGCGCCGTGCGCTGGTCAACAGCCCCGGCAGCGCCGCCCGGGCCGTCGCCGCTGGCGGCAGCGAGGTCGAACGCGAGGACTGGGACGAAATCACCGCGCTGGCGGCCCTGAATGGGCAGCGCCATCACCTGATCGCCCTGCGCGAACTGTTCCTGGCCGAGCTGCCCGGGGTCCGCGACGCGGTGGCCCAGGCGGTACAGCAACACGATGTAGGCACCTTGAAGGGTCAGCTGCACCGGCTGCAGGCCAGCTGCGGCTTCGTCGGCGCCGCGCGCCTCGCGCGCGCGGTACGCCAGCTGCACCAGGCCCCGGAATCCAACGGCGCCCACACCCAGTTCAAGGCGGCCGTAGAGTCCCTGTTGCATTAGGCACCCCGCAGACACGCATGGCGTGTCCCTACGAATGCCCGAAACGTTCGACCCCAAACCCACGCGACCAAGGGTCGTAGTGACACGCCATGCGTGTCAAAGCCATGCCCCTGCGCACGTAAACCGCCATGCGTGTCAAAGCCATGCCCCTGCGCACGTAAACCGCCATGCGTGTCAAAGCCATGCCCCTGCGCACGTAAACCGCCATGCGTGTCAAAGCCATGCCCCTGCGCACGTACACCGCCCTCCGCACCAGCCAAGCCTCCCCGAGCACGCACATCACCGCCTGCGCGCCAGATCCTCAAGCATCTCCCACGATTTCAGACCACGCCCACCCAGGTGGTGCAGCAGCACCGCACGCATCCCTCGCCGCAGGCTGGCCAGGTCATCCAGCCCGGGCAGCGCATCGTTGGCCAGGGCCAGCAGCGCACTCCCAGTCGCCGTCCCCCGCCGCGGGTCCACCCCGCGCTCGCTGAGCAACCGTCGCGGCCCTTCCAGCGGGTCCAGCTCATAACGCGCGGCCGGGTCGACCGGCTCGCCATCGCTGCCATGGGTCAGGTCGAAGCCAAACCCCAGTGCCTCCAGCAGGTCGCGCTCGAACCGCCGCAGGGTCCAGGCCAACGGCTCGGCGGCTGCCAGCCGCTGGCGCACCTGCCCGTAGTGGTCGTAGAGGTCGGGCAGCGGGTCCTGGCGGGGCGCCAGCCGCATCACCAGTTCATTGACATAGAAGCCGGCCAGCATGGCATCGCCGCTCAGCCGCGGCGCGGCATCCAGGGCCTCGGCCCCACGCAGCTGGGCCAGCTCGCCGCGCTGCACGGCGGCCAGGCGGATCCATTGCAGGGGCTGGAGGGCGGCGCGCAGCGCCTGGCTGCGCGGGCTGCTCACGCCGCGCGCCAGCAGCCCGATCCGGCCGTGCTGCTCGGTCAGGACCTCGACCAGCAGGCTGGTCTCCCGCCAGGGGCGGGCATGCAGCACGAAGGCCGGTTCGTCGTCGATGCGCATGGCCGGGGGCGGTGAGCGGCAACCCTGCCGGGTTTACTCGTAGCCGAAGGCCTTCAGCGCAGCTTCGTCGTCCGACCAGCCTTCGCGCACGCGCACCCAGGTTTCCAGGAAGACCTTGGCGTCGAACAGGCGCTCCATCTGCATGCGCGACTTCGCGCCGATGTCCTTCAGGCGGCTGCCGCCCTTGCCGATCACGATGGCCTTCTGGCCTTCGCGTTCAACCCAGATCACCGCACCGATGCGCAGCAGGTTGCCGTCTTCGACGAAGCGCTCGATTTCCACCGTGGTGGCGTACGGCAGCTCTTCACCGAGCTGGCGCATCAGCTGCTCACGAACCAGTTCGCCGGCCAGGAAGCGCTGGCTGCGGTCGGTGATTTCATCTTCGCCGAACATCGGCGGGGCTTCGGGCAGCAGCTTCAGGAGGTCGCGCACCAGCGCTTCCAGGCCGTTGCGCTTCTGCGCGGAGATGGGGTGCACGGACGCGAACGTACGGCCTTCGGTGACCTGCTGCAGGAACGGCAGCAGGGCCGCCTTGTCCTTCAGTCGATCGACCTTGTTCACCACCAGCACCACCGGAATGCCGGCGTCGCTGAGCACGTTGAACGCCAGGGTGTCTTCTTCGTCCCAGCGGCCGGCTTCGATCACCAGCATGCCGGCATCCACGCCCTCGAGCGAGCCGCGCGCGGCGCGGTTCATCACCCGGTTCATGGCCCGCTTCTGCACGCGGTGCAGGCCGGGGGTGTCGACCAGGACCAGCTGGCCTTCCGGATAGCTGGCAATGCCCAGCAGCCGGTGGCGGGTGGTCTGCGGCCGGTTGGAGACGATGCTGACCTTGGCGCCCACCAGGGCGTTGGTCAGGGTCGACTTGCCGACGTTGGGGCGGCCGATGACGGCCACGCTGCCGCAATGATGGGGAGTTGCTTCGCTCACTTGGAATCCAGTTGCTCGAGGGCGGCAGCTGCCGCCTGTTGTTCGGCCAGCCGTCGCGAGGCACCTTCGCCTTCGGTGCTGACAGCAGGATCGGCTACGCCGCAGCGTACCCGGAAGGTCTTGGCGTGATCGTCGCCTGATTCTGACACCAATTCGTACAGCGGCAATGCCTTCTGTCGGCCCTGCAGCCATTCCTGGAGCCGGGTCTTGGGGTCTTTTTCAGGCTTGCCGGTAGCCGGCAGCGCCTCCATGGAGGGGCCAAACCAGGGCAGCACCACGGCCTGGCAGGCGGCGAAGCCGGCGTCCAGGTAGATGGCGGCCACCACGGCCTCCAGCGCGTCGGCCAGGATCGAGTCCCGCCGGTGGCCCCCGGATTTCATTTCGCCCGGCCCGAGCGTGAGCCGCTCGCCCAGATGCAGGGTGCGGGCAATGACCGCCAGCGCGCCTTCGCGCACCAGCTCGGCCCGCGCCCGGGTCAAGGCGCCCTCGTCGGCCTTCGGCCAGCGCTGGTAGAGCGCCTGGGCCACCATCATGTTGACGATGCTGTCGCCGAGGAATTCCAGCCGCTCGTTGTTCGGCGTGCCGGCACTGCGATGCGTCAGGGCCTGCTGGAGCAGGCCCGGATCCTGGAAGGCGTGACCGATCTGGTCACCACGTTGATAGGTTTTAGTCGGCACCGCTGAGGGTCAATTCCTGGTGTGCATCAAATTTTCCAACCACGTCGAGGTTGCCCACCAGCGGGCGACGCACTTCGTAGTTGACCTTCATGTTCCAACCGCCACTGACGCGTTCGAACTTGACGTTGGCCGGCTTGACGCTCTCCGAATAGCTGATGTCCAGCCGGCGGAAGAACATTTCCTGCACCTTGCCCGGTTCCATGTTGGCCACGCCCGGTTCCTTGGCCACGCCCTTGAGCGCGGTCTTCACTGCGTAGAACTCGGAATACATCGGGAACAGCTTCATGCCGATGTACAGGCCGAACCCCACGATGCACAGCACGACCAGGAACGAGGTCAGGGTCATGCCACGCTGCGTCTTCATCGTCTTCATTGCGTTCTCCCCAGATACGCGGTTGGAATCAGTTGATGCCGGTGCCGATGCGGGACGGTTCAAAACCATCCTTGCAGAACCAGCCCGAGCAGTTCAGCCAGATCAGGAACGCCTTGCCGCGGAGGTTCTCTTCCGGCAGCAGGCCCCAGAAACGGCCGTCATCGCTGTTGTCGCGGTTGTCGCCCATGACCAGGTACTTGCCCGGCGGCACGGTCCACTGGCCTTCGCCACGCGGATAATCGGTCTCCAGCACGGTATGGGTGCGGCCCGGCAGGTGCTCCACCAGCAGTGAGGCGCCCTCCCCCTGGCCACGGTGCCCAGCATACAACCCCTTGCTGTCGTACTTGAGCGGTGTGCCGTTGAGGATGACCCCATCGCCCTGGAAGGCGATTTCGTCGCCCGGGACGCCGATCACGCGCTTGATGAAGTTCTCGCCCTTGTTCGGGTCATTGTCCGAATGGCCCGGGAAGTGGAACACCACCACGTCACCGCGCGCCGGCTCGCCGATCGGGACGACCTTGGCGTTGTTCAGCGGCAGGCGCAGGCCATAGGCGAACTTGTTGACCAGGATGAAATCGCCGATCAGCAGGTTCGGCATCATTGAACTGGACGGGATCTTGTAAGGCTCTGCAATGAAGCTGCGCACCACCAGCACGATGGCCAGCACCGGGAAGAACGCCCGGGAGTAATCCACCAGTACCGGCTCGCTGTCCAGCAGGCCGGCCCGCGCAGCGCGGCGCTTGGCGAAGTACAGCTTGTCGGCCAGCAGGATCAGGCCCGAGGCCAGCGTCAGTACGACCAGCAGGATTTCAAACAGTTTCATGCAGTGTCCTTGGGAACGGGAGCCTTACTTGTCCATCTGCAGCACGGCGAGGAAGGCTTCCTGCGGAATCTCCACGCGGCCGACCTGCTTCATGCGCTTCTTGCCTTCCTTCTGCTTCTCCAGCAGCTTCTTCTTGCGCGAAACGTCGCCACCATAGCACTTGGCCAGCACGTTCTTGCGCATGGCCTTGACCGTGGTGCGGGAGATGATCTGCGAGCCGACGGCGGCCTGGATCGCCACGTCGAACATCTGCCGCGGGATCAGCTCCTTCATCTTTTCGCACAGCTCGCGGCCGCGCCGGTCGGCATGGCTGCGGTGCACGATCAGCGACAGCGCATCGACCTTGTCGCCGTTGATCAGCACGTCCACGCGGACGAACGGACCGGCGTCGAACCGCACGAACTGATAATCCAGCGAGGCGTAGCCGCGGCTGACCGACTTGAGCTTGTCGAAGAAGTCCAGCACCACCTCGGCCATCGGCAGCTCGTAGCTGATCTGCACCTGGCTGCCCAGGTAGTTGATGCCGATCTGGCTGCCGCGCTTTTCCTCGCACAGCTTGATGATGTTGCCGATGTACTCCTCGGGGGTAAGCACGTTGGCACGGATGATCGGCTCGCGGATCTCGCTCACCATGTTCACCGGCGGCAGCTTGGCCGGGTTGTCCATGTTGATGATCGTGCCGTCGGTCTTCAGGACTTCATAGATGACGGTCGGCGCGGTGCTGATCAGGTCGAGGTTGTACTCGCGCTCCAGCCGCTCCTGCACGATTTCCATGTGCAGCATGCCCAGGAAGCCGCAGCGGAAGCCGAAGCCCATCGCTTCGGAGCTTTCCGGCTCGAAGCGCAGCGCCGCATCGTTCAGGCGCAGTTTGTCCAGCGCTTCGCGCAGGTCCGGGTAGTCTTCGGCATCGACCGGGAACAGGCCGGCGAACACGCGCGGCTGCATTTCCTGGAAGCCGGGCAATGCCGACGGCGCCGGGTCGGCGGCCAGGGTCAGGGTGTCGCCCACCGGGGCACCATGCACGTCCTTGATGCTGGCCGTGACCCAGCCCACCTCGCCCGCGCGCAGGGCCGGCAGCACCTTGCGCTTGGGGGTGAACACGCCGACGTTGTCGACCTGGTGGTTGCGGCCGGTGGACATCACCTGAAGCTTGTCACCGGCCTTGATCTGGCCCTGCATCACGCGCACCAGCGAGACCACGCCCAGGTAGTTGTCGAACCAGGAGTCGATGATCAGCGCCTGCAGCTTGTCGGTATCGCGCGGCTGCGGGGCAGGGATGCGATGCACGATGGCTTCCAGCACGTCCACCACGTTCAGGCCGGTCTTGGCACTGACCGGCACCGCGTCGCTGGCATCGATGCCGATCACGGCTTCGATTTCGGCCTTGGCGCGCTCGATGTCGGCGGTGGGCAGGTCGATCTTGTTGATCACCGGCACCACTTCCAGGCCCTGCTCAACGGCGGTATAGCAGTTGGCGACCGACTGCGCTTCCACGCCCTGGGCCGCATCCACCACCAGCAGCGCGCCTTCGCAGGCGGCCAGCGAGCGGCTGACCTCATAGGAGAAGTCGACGTGCCCGGGGGTGTCGATGAAATTCAGGTGGTAGGTCTGCCCATCTTTGGCCACGTACGGCAGCGACACCGACTGGGCCTTGATGGTGATGCCACGCTCGCGCTCGATCGGATTGGAGTCGAGCACCTGCGCCTCCATCTCGCGGGCCTGGAGGCCGCCGCAAAGCTGGATGATGCGGTCGGCCAGCGTGGACTTGCCGTGGTCGACGTGGGCGATGATGGAGAAGTTGCGGATGTTCCGCATCGAATCAGAGGACATAGGTGGCGGCGGCGCGGCGCGTCGTCAGGATAACGGTACATTATCGCATGGCCGACCCCTCCCCGCGTGCCGGGGGGCCAAATACGACCGGGCCCGCCGAAGCGGGCCCGGAAACGCAGCAGGGACGGGGTTTACTGCCCGGTTTTGACCGCCACGAAGGCGCTGTTGCTGCCCGCGCGCACCAGCAGCATCACCACATCGCCCTTCTTGTAGCCGCCCAGCGCCTTGTTCAGCGCAGCCACGCTGCCGACCGGGGTGCGCCCGACCTGCAGGATCACCATGCCCGGCGACAACCGGGCATCGCGGGCAGCCTGGCCCTTGACGTTGGTGATGCGCACGCCTTCGCCCGCGTCCAGCCCCAGCTGCTGGCGCTGCGGGGCGGTCAGGTCGGCCACGTCCAGGCCCAGCAGGGCGTTGGCACCCACCTGCGGCGCCGCGTCGGCGGCAGCCGGACCGGCGGTGCCGCGGGCGGCATCCTCGGCCAGCTCGGTCAGGGTCGCGGTGATCTCACGCTCCTTCCCTTCGCGCAGCACGCCCAGGCGGACCTTGCTGCCCGGCGCCTGGGCGCCGATCAGCGGCGGCAGATCGCTGAAGGTGTTGATCGGGGTGCCGTTGACCGAGCGGATCACATCGCCGACTTCCAGCCCGGACCTGGCCGCGGCACTGCCCGGTACCAGTTCGTTGACCAGCGCGCCACGGCTGTCGGGCAGGTTGAAGCCCTGCGCCACGTCGCCGGTGATGGCGCCCACGATCGCGCCCAGCTGGCCACGGCTCACGCGCCCGTTCTTCTTGATCTGCTCGACCGCACCCATGGCCAGGTCGATCGGGATCGCGAAGCTGATGCCCATGTAGCCGCCCGAAGCGGAGAAGATCTGCGAGTTGATGCCGACCACTTCACCGCGGGTATTGAGCAGCGGGCCGCCCGAGTTGCCCTGGTTGATCGCCACGTCGGTCTGGATGAACGGCACGTAGCGCTGGTCCTGGCCGCCGGTGCTGCGCCCGACCGCACTGACCACGCCGGCGGTGACCGAGTGGTCCAGGCCGAACGGCGAGCCGATCGCGACCACCCACTGGCCGGGCTTGAGCGTGTTGGAATCGCCCACGCGCACGGTCGGCAGGTTCTTCGCATCGATCTTGAGCAGAGCCACGTCGTACTGCTGGTCGCTGCCGATCACCTTGGCGGTGAACTCGCGGCGGTCGCCCAGCTTGACCTTCACTTCGCCGGCGTCGGCCACCACATGGTGGTTGGTCAGCACGTAGCCGTCGGGCGAGATGATGAAGCCCGAGCCCATGCCGCGGCCGCGGATGCTGGGACCTTCATCGTCGCCACCGGGCTGGCCCGGCATCTGGAAGTCCGGGCCGAAGAAGCGGCGGAAGAACTCCGGCATCTCGTCATCGCCCGGACCGGGGCCGGCGCCGCGCGCCTGGCGGTTGCTGCGCACGATGGTGGTTTCAATGTTGACCACGCCCGGACCGACCTGCTCCACCAGGTTGGTGAAGTCCGGCAGGCCACTGACCAGCGGCGCGGCCGGCGCACGCGGGGCGGCGGCCACCTGCGCTGCAGGCGCGGTCGGGCTGGGCGACTGGGCACAGGCCACCAGCGGAAGGGTGATGGCCAGCAGGGCCATGGCGTGCGTGCGGATACGGGCGGTCATCAGACTCGAGCCTCCGGGTCAGGGATGTTCAGGGGAAGGGGTGGCGCTGCACGTCGCGTGCAGCGCCTGGATGTCGGGAATGGAGGCAAAGGTCAGTCGCGCTGGCGACGCACCGGCGGCGCGCCGGACGCGTCATCCTGCAGGCGCGGCTCGAACGGATAGAACGCCGCCTGGGGCTCCTGCGTGGAGAAGCTGGCATTGAGCGCCCCGCTGCTGCCCACCGTCGAGCGCGGCCACGGCCGGGCCTGCAGGTTGCCGACCTCACCGAACGGCAGGGCCCGGGCATCGGTGGCTGGCACCGACGGGGCCGGCGCCGGCTGGCTGGCCACCGCACGCATCGGTTCGGCGCTGCGGCCGGCCACGCTGCGCGCGGCGGCCTGCTGGGTGCGGGTGGCACTGCTACGGCGGGCATTGACGGCTGCGGCCGGCACGGCGGCCACGGCCAGGGCGGCATCGGCCACCACGGCGGCATTGAGCGGCGCGCGCGGTGGTGCCGGCGGCAGCTGCGCCTGGCTGGCGATGATCGTGGTCGGCTGCTCCGGCGGGGCCTGCCCGGGCAACTGCTCGCGGCTCATGAACAGTGCGATGGCGGCCACCGAGGCGGCCAGCGCGGCACCGCCACCCCAGCGCAGCAGACCGCCGCGGCGCTGGCGCGGGGCCGGCGTTGCGGCGACCACCGTGACCGGCTCGGCCGCAACAGCGGCCTGGATCCGGTCGGCAAAGCCCTGCGGCGCCGGCGCACAGGCCTGCCCGCGCAGCACATCGCCCAGCAGCTGCCAGCGTTCCTGGCAGCGCGACAGGTCTTCATCGTGTTCCAGGCGGCGCAGCAGGAACCGCGCCTCTTCCAGCGGCAGCTCTCCGTCCACCAGTGCAGAAAGCTGCTGGCGGTGGTGGGCATCGAATTTGTCAGGCATCTGGTGGCTCATACGCGGCTCTTCTCGCGGGTGGCGCTGCCGACATCCAGCAGCGGCCGAAGTTCAGTGTCGATCGCCTCGCGGGCACGGAAAATCCGCGACCGCACGGTGCCGATCGGGCACCCCATCTTCTGCGCGATTTCTTCGTAACTCAGGCCCTCAACCTCGCGCAGGGTGATGGCCGATCTCAACTCTTCCGGTAACGCCGATACCGCCTTCATCACCGTCTGCTCCAGCTCCTGGCGCATCAACTCGCGTTCGGGCGTGTCGGTATCGCGCAGGCGGGTGCCGCTGTCGAACTGTTCGGCGTCCCCGATTTCGATGTCATCGGTGGGCGGGCGGCGGTTGTGGGCGGCTAGATGGTTTTTGGCAGTATTCACGGCGATCCGGTGCAACCAGGTATAGAACTGGGCGTCGCCGCGGAAACTGCCGATCGCGCGGTAAGCGCGGACGAACGTATCCTGGGCAACGTCCTGACATTCACTCCAGTCGGCGATGTAGCGCCCGATCAGGGCGACGATCCGATGCTGGTACTTGCGCACCAGCACATCGAACGCCGCACTTTCGCCGCGCTGCACGCGCCGGACCAGCTCCAGGTCCAGCTCCTGTGGTGTTTCAACCTCGGCCATGGGGGGCCGCACTCCTGTCAGCCCAACCGACGTCGGGCAATGAGACTGCCAATCCCGGGAAAAGTTCAGCGCCGATCACCGCGCGCCGTACCAGCTTTTAACCACCGTTCCGTTAAGGTTCCAGATCACCGCCATGAACCCGGTGCTCCTCCCCCCAGCTATAGGGATTTGACGGGGAGGAAACAACCTCTGGATCATAGCCCCCTTCTCCATACACAACCGGATGGAACGCCTCCATGCTCTCAGGCTTCGATGGGCTCCGCTTCTCACATTGGCACCCCGAGATCCGTGACGATGGTGTCGTGGTACTCAGCCTCGACCGCCACGACAGCAGCGTCAATGCGATGTCGCAGGACGTGCTGCTGGAACTGGGCGACCTGGTCGAACGCCTGGCGCTGGACCCGCCCAAGGCGGTGGTGGTGCAATCGATCAAGCCGGCCGGCTTCATCGCCGGTGCGGACCTGAAGGAATTCCAGGAATTCGATCGCCGCGGCACCGTCAACGACGCCATCCGCCGTGGCCAGACCACCTACCAGAAGCTGTCCGAGCTGCCCTGCCCGACCGTGGCCGCCATCCATGGCCACTGCTTGGGCGGCGGCACCGAGCTGGCGCTGGCCTGCCGCTACCGCGTGGCCTCCAACGATCCCTCCACCCGGATCGGCCTGCCCGAAACCCAGCTCGGCATCTTCCCCGGTTGGGGTGGCAGCGCGCGGCTGCCGCAGCTGGTCGGCGCCCCCGCCGCCATGGACATGATGCTGACCGGCCGCAACCTGTCGGCATCGACCGCCCGCAACATCGGCCTGGTCGACAAGGTCGTCGCCCCGGCGGTGCTGCTCGACACCGCCGTCGCACTGGGCCTGTCCGGCACCACCCGCCCGTTCAAACAGCGCCTGACCGCCTGGGCCACCAACACCTGGCTGGCGCGCAGGCTGCTCGCCCCGCAGATGGCCAAGCAGGTCGCGCGCAAGGCCAGGAAAGACCACTACCCCGCCCCGTATGCCCTGATCAACACCTGGGCACGCACCGGTGGCAGCGGCATCCAGGCCCGCCTGGACGCCGAACGCCGCGCCGTGGTCAAGCTGGCCGGCACCCCGACCGCGCGCAACCTGATCCGCATCTTCTTCCTGACCGAGCGCCTCAAGGCACTGGGCGGAAAGGACCACGGCATCCGCCACGTGCACGTGGTCGGCGCCGGCGTGATGGGCGGCGACATCGCCGCATGGTCTGCCTACAAGGGCTTCGAGGTCACCCTGCAGGACCGCGAACAGCGTTTCATCGACCCGGCCATCGAACGCGCCCAGGCCCTGTTCGCCAAGAAGGTGCGTGACGAGAGCAAGCGCCCCGCCGTCGCCGCCCGCCTCAAGGCCGACCTCGCCGGCGACGGCGTTGCCCTGGCCGACCTGGTGATCGAAGCCATCATCGAGGATGCCGAGGCCAAGCGTGGCCTGTACCAGACGCTCGAGCCGAAGATGAAGGCCGACGCCCTGCTGACCACCAACACCTCCTCCATCCCGCTGGTGGAACTGCGCGACCACATCCAGCGCCCGGCCCAGTTCGCCGGCCTGCACTACTTCAATCCCGTCGCCCAGATGCCGCTGGTGGAAATCATCCACCACGACGGCATGGCCCCGGAAACCGAACGCCGCCTGGCCTCGTTCTGCAAGGCCCTGGGCAAGTTCCCCGTGCCCGTCGCCGGCACCCCCGGCTTCCTGGTCAACCGCGTCCTGTTCCCCTACATGCTCGAAGCGGCCACCGCTTACGCCGAAGGCGTGCCCGGCCCGGTCATCGACAAGGCCGCCGTCAAGTTCGGCATGCCCATGGGCCCGATCGAACTGCTCGACACCGTCGGCCTGGACGTCGCCGCCGGCGTCGGCAAGGAACTGGCCCCGTTCCTGGGCCTGCAGATCCCCGCTGCCCTGCAGACCGTCGAACCGGGCAAGCGCGGCAAGAAGGATGGCCAGGGCATCTACAAGTGGGACAACGGCCGCGCCCAGAAGCCGGACGTACCGGCCAATTACCAGGCGCCGGAGGACCTGGAGGACCGCCTGATCCTGCCGCTGCTCAACGAAGCGGTCGCCTGCCTGCACGACGGCGTGGTGGCTGACGCCGACCTGCTCGACGCCGGCGTCATCTTCGGCACCGGCTTCGCCCCGTTCCGCGGCGGCCCGATCCAGTACATCCGCGCCACCGGCGCCGATGCGCTGGTGGAGCGCCTGAAGGTACTGCAGCAGCGCCACGGCGACCGTTTTGCCCCGCGCCCGGGTTGGGACGCGGCGGTGTTGCGTGAGCCGGTGATTTAAAGAATCGATTGATCGAAGCAGAAACGCCACCGGAAGGTGGCGTTTTTTTTGTGCACCTGCAGTACCGACCAACGGTCGGTACCTACCGCTTTTTCGTCGGCCGCAAACGAAACAGCCTGTTACCCGAACGGGCCATGCAGCCGCCCGACCCGCGTGCCATCCTTTCCGCCTGTCCCCGCCAGCGAGAAAGCCCGCATGACGACCATCATCGCCCCGCGTGTCCATGACATCGGCGGCCTCGAAGTCCGCCGCGCCGTGCCCAGCATCCAGGCGCGCAGCGTCGGCCCGTTCGTGTTCGTCGACCAGATGGGCCCCGCCGTCATGGGCGCCGGTGCCGGCATCGACGTCCGCCCCCACCCGCACATCGGCCTGGCCACCGTCACCTTCCTCTGGTCCGGCGCCATCGGCCACCGCGATACCCTCGGCTCCGACCAGGTGATCCGCCCCGGCGACGTCAACTGGATGACCGCCGGCCGCGGCATCGCCCACTCCGAACGCACCCCGCCGGTCGAACGCGAACACGACCACCCCATCCACGGCATGCAGACCTGGGTCGCACTGCCGAAGGCGTATGAAGAAACCGCGCCCGCCTTCTACCACCACGCCGCCGCCACCCTGCCCGAGCAGCGCCGCAATGGCGCCTGGCTGCGCGTCATCGCCGGTCGCGCCTACGGCGAAGAATCCCCCGTGAACGTCTTTGCCGACACCCTCAACGTCGCCATCGACCTGGACCCCGGTGCCGAACTCGACCTCGATACCGGCCACGTCGAACGCGCGCTCTACATCCTGGAAGGCGAGGCCCAGCTCGACGGCGTCGATCTGCCCGCCCAACATCTCATCATTCCCGAAGCCGGCGCCCGTGGCCGGTTGCGCGCCAAGACCCCGTTGAAGGCCATGCTGCTTGGTGGTGAACCGCTGGACGGACCGCGCCACCTCTGGTGGAACTTCGTCTCCAGTTCCAAGGAACGCATCGAGCAGGCCAAGCACGATTGGGAATCGGGGGCTTTCGGCAACATTCCCGGCGACGACAAGGAATTCATTCCACTGCCGGCGTAATGCGCGCGCGTTGCATCATCCGATTTCCGACGTGATTCCCCCTGGGCATCCGTGGAGATCTTCAATGAGCATGGGCAAGCGTCTGGCCGCCGAATTCCTCGGCACCTTCTGGCTGGTTCTCGGCGGCTGTGGCAGCGCCGTCCTCGCAGCGAAATTCGGCGGTGACGGCAACCCGCTGGGCATCGGCTTCCTCGGCGTCGCACTGGCCTTCGGCCTCACCGTCCTGACCGGCGCCTACGCGTTCGGCCACATCTCCGGCGCCCACTTCAACCCCGCTGTCAGCGTCGGCCTGTGGGTCGGCGGGCGCTTCCCGGCGCGCGACCTGCTGCCCTACATCGTCGCCCAGGTGCTGGGCGGCCTGCTGGCCGGCTTCATCCTGCTGCAGATCGCCTCCGGCGCACCCGGCTTCCAGATCGACGGCAGCCAGGCCGGCGCCTTCGCCAGCAACGGTTACGGCGCACTCTCGCCCGGTGGCTACAGCGTCGCCGCCGCCTTCCTCTGCGAAGTGGTGCTCACCGCCCTGTTCCTGGTGGTCATCATGGGTGCCACCCACGGCCGTGCCCCGGCGGGCTTCGCCCCGATCGCCATCGGCCTGGCCCTGACCCTGATCCACCTGATCAGCATCCCGGTCACCAACACCTCCGTGAACCCGGCCCGCTCCACCGCCGTGGCGGTGTTCGCCGGCAGCGGCGCGCTTGGCCAGCTGTGGCTGTTCTGGCTGGCCCCGCTGCTGGGCGGCCTGATCGGCGGCATCGCCTACAAATGGATCGGTGCCGATGGCCCACCCCGCTAACCGGGTTCAGAATCATTTGAAACGGTTATTTGAAGAACCGGTCACATTCCGTTAAGGTCGAAATCACCAGACCGTCACCTGACGGGTCCTTCCGGTACGCGCATGGGGCATGCGCAGCACATCGGCCAGGGAACGCTTGGCCACCGGAAGCGCCCGCAGGGGACGGCACGGCTACTTGCACACTTGGGGGAACGCATGAAGATCCTGCACGCCTTGATATTCCTTGGCCTTTCACTGACGGCCGGCATCGCCACGGCGCAATCGGCCGCCAAATGCCCGGCACTGCCCGAATCCAGCGGCCTGCAATGGCAGGAACAGTCTGCGGCCACCTACGTGCTCTGCAAGGCCACTGCGGCAGACGGGCGCGAAGTCATGACCATGATGCTCACCGGGCGCGACCCGGATATTCCGCTGCCCCGCCCGCTGCGCCAGGAAAAGGGCAACTTCGCCGGTGAGTCGCTGTACTGGTACCAGCCTGACCTGGGCGGACAGCAGCCGCCGGGGTATGCCACCCGCCGCATGACCGTGGTCAAGTTCGACAAGAACCGCTACGCGCAGATTTCGCTGTATCCCAGCGACGCCAGCGAGCTGCGCGCGCTGCAGACGTTGTCGCAGGGCATGAACCTCAATCCGTCGGCGGTCGCCGCGGAGCGGTGACACCCGGTAGCGCCGGCCGTTGGCCGGCACCCGGATCGCCCGGGCCGGCCAATGGCCGGCGCTGGCTTGTTTCAGAAGCGGCCTTCCTGGAAATCCACGAAGGCCTGCATCAGTTCCTGCCTGGTGTTCATCACGAACGGGCCATGGCGCATCACCGGCTCCCGCAACGGCCGCCCGGCGACCAGGATCAATCGCGCTCCACCGGCGCCCGCGCGCAGCTGCAGCAGTTCGCCGCCATCGAGCACCGCCATTTCCTGCCGGTCGACCGGACGCGCGTCATCGCCGTCGCCAATCGTCAGCCCGCCTTCGAACACATAGGCGAACGCGTTATGCCCTTCAGGCAGCACGTAATCCCAGGCCGTGCCTGCATCCAGCTGCACATCCAGGTACAACGGATCGGTGGCCGGCTGCACGATCGGGCCGACCGTGTCGCCCACCTGCCCGGCGATCACCTTGACCTGCACGCCCGGCGCCGGCTGCGCCAGCGGAATGCGGTCCGGCGCGAACTCCTGGTACTTGGGATCGGTCATCTTGTCGCGCGCCGGCAGGTTCACCCACAACTGGAAGCCGCGCATCTGCCCCGATTCCTGCTCGGGCATTTCCGAATGCACCAGGCCGCGGCCGGCGGTCATCCACTGCACGCTGCCCGGGGTGAGCAGGCCCTCGTTGCCGTGGTTGTCCTTGTGCCGCATGCGCCCGTCGAGCATGTAGGTCACGGTCTCGAAGCCACGATGCGGGTGGCTGGGGAAGCCGGCGATGTAGTCCTCGGCGCGATCGGTGCCGAATTCATCCAGCAGCAGGAACGGGTCAAGGTCCGGCAGCGAGGGACCACCGATGACCCGGGTCAGGCGCACGCCGGCCCCGTCGGAGGTGGCCATGCCACGGATGGTGCGCTGCACGCGCACCGGGGTTGGGCTGCTCATGTTGACTCCGGCGAAAGGAAGATGGATACAAGATGGGCGCAGCCCCCGGAGGCGCCAACCGTCATGCCCGCAACCGATTGTTCCAAGCGTGGTGTTCTGTACCCGTGTACGACCAAAGTACTAGCGGCAAGCCTCCGCAGGCGCATTGACCCGGTCACTGCCAGGGCGGACCCTTACGGAGTTCTTCAGGGAGACGCAATCTCATGAAAGGTTTTTCCAAGCTGGGTTGGGCGGCGCTCGCGCTGCTCGGCGCATTCTGTCTTGGCACCGTTGCATTGCGGCGGGGCGAACACATCAACGCGCTGTGGATCGTGGTCGCCGCAGTCTCCATCTATCTCATTGCCTATCGCTTCTACAGCCTGTTCATCGCCGACAAGGTGATGCAGCTGGATCCCACCCGGGCCACGCCCGCGGTGATCAACAACGATGGCCTGGATTACGTGCCCACCAACAAGCACGTGCTGTTCGGCCACCACTTCGCGGCCATCGCCGGTGCGGGGCCGCTGGTGGGCCCGGTGCTGGCGGCGCAGATGGGCTACCTGCCCGGCCTGCTGTGGCTGGTGGTGGGCGTGGTGCTGGCCGGCGCGGTGCAGGACTTCATGATCCTGTTCATTTCCAGCCGCCGCAACGGGCGTTCACTGGGTGACCTGGTGCGCGAGGAAATGGGCCAGGTGCCTGGCACCATCGCGTTGTTCGGCGCGTTCCTGATCATGATCATCATCCTGGCGGTGCTGGCGATGGTGGTGGTGAAGGCACTGGCGGAAAGCCCGTGGGGCATGTTCACGGTGATTGCGACGATGCCCATCGCGATCCTGATGGGCATCTACATGCGCTACATCCGCCCGGGCAAGATCGGCGAAATTTCGGTGGTGGGGTTGATCCTGCTGCTGCTGGCGATCTGGTACGGCGGCAAGGTGGCGGCGGACCCGGTCTGGGGCCCGGCCTTCACCTTCACCGGGATCCAGATCACCTGGATGCTGATCGGTTACGGCTTCGTGGCATCGGTGCTGCCGGTGTGGCTGCTGCTGGCCCCGCGCGATTACCTGTCGACGTTCCTGAAGATCGGCACGATCGTGGCGCTGGCCATCGGCATCCTGATCGTGATGCCGGAGCTGAAGATGCCGGCGCTGACGCAGTTCGCGGCCAGCGGTGATGGTCCGGTGTGGAAGGGCGGCATGTTCCCGTTCCTGTTCATCACCATTGCGTGCGGTGCGGTGTCGGGCTTCCATGCGCTGATCGCGTCGGGTACGACGCCGAAGCTGCTGGCCAATGAGCGCCACATGCGCTACATCGGTTACGGCGGCATGCTGATGGAATCGTTCGTGGCGGTGATGGCGCTGGTGGCGGCATCGATCATCGATCCGGGCATCTACTTCGCGATGAACAGCCCGGCGGCGGTGATCGGTGCCGATGCGGTCTCGGCGGCACACTACATCACCACGACGTGGGGCTTCACGATCACGCCGGAGCAGCTGGAGGCGACGGCGGCGGCGATTGGCGAGCCGACGATCCTGCACCGCGCGGGTGGCGCGCCGACGCTGGCGGTGGGTATCGCGCAGATCCTGCACCAGGCGATCCCAAGTGGCAGCAACGCGATGATGGCGTTCTGGTACCACTTCGCGATCCTGTTCGAGGCACTGTTCATCCTGACGGCGGTGGATGCGGGTACGCGTGCGGGCCGCTTCATGCTGCAGGACCTGTTGGGCAACTTCATCCCGGCGCTGAAGAAGACCGAGTCGTGGACGGCGAACATCATCGCGACGGCGGGCTGCGTGGCGCTGTGGGGCTATCTGCTGTACACGGGCGTGGTGGATCCGTTCGGCGGCATCCAGACGTTGTGGCCGCTGTTCGGCATCTCGAACCAGATGCTGGCGGGTATCGCGCTGATGCTGGGTACGGTGGTGCTGTTCAAGATGAAGCGTGACCGCTATGCGTGGGTGACGGCGGTGCCGGCGGTATGGCTGCTGATCTGCACGACGTATGCGGGGCTGATCAAGATCTTCGACAGCAATCCGGCGCAGGGCTTCCTGGCGCAGGCGCACAAGTTCCAGGATGCGATTGCGAGCGGGACGATCACGGCACCGGCCAAGACGGTGGGGCAGATGCAGCAGATCGTGGTGAACGCGTACGTCAACACGGGGCTGACGGTGCTGTTCCTGTTCGTGGTGTTCGCGATCCTGGCCTATGCGATCAAGACGATCGTGGTGGCACGCCGTACGCCGCAGCGCACGGACCGTGAGACGGAATACGTGGCGCTGCAGCCGCACCAGATGGCGGACCTGTGATGAGCACGGGTCTGGTTCCGGTCGGGCAGTACCAGGCGCACCGCCGCATCTGGCGGCGCCTGGTGCAGACGGCACGTCTGTGCTGCGGGATTCCCGATTACGACAACTACGTGCGGCACGTGCTGGAAAAGCATCCGGACCGCACGCCGATGGACTACAAGACGTTCTTCCGCGAGCGCCAGGAAGCGCGTTACGGCGGCCGCAATGGGGGTCGCTGCTGCTGACATTGGCGCTATCGCGCTGTTGAACGGTAGGTCTCGACCGTTGGTCGAGACGGCTTCTAGAAACGAAAAGGCGGCGCACCTGCGCCGCCTTTTCTCTTGGCTCTGATTTGATATCGGCCATGGCGGGGCGGCGGTGGGGGTGCGGGACACGCCGTGAACCGCCCTCCGGGCCCCGGCCCAACCGCCAGCGGTTGTGCGTTCAGCCGCACGCGAGGCAGTGCCTCGCAAGCAGTGCAGCTTCACCCTTGGGGGCTTGTAGAAAACATCCATGTTTTCTACAGTCCCGCACCCCCACCGCCGCCCCGCCATCCACAGATGGCAGATGACGGAACGAAAACGCGGTAGCGCCGGCCGTTGGCCGGCCTTCCCGATGCTGATGGCGTCGTTATGCTCCGGCCATCCATTTGAGGATCAAGCCGGTTACGTATGCCAGACCGGTTCCCGTGGCGTATCCGACTGTTCCGAGGAGCACACCCACCGGCGCCAGGCTGGGATGGAATGCCGCTGCCACCACCGGTGCCGATGCCGCTGCGCCGATGTTGCCCATCGAGCCGATGCCGAAGAAGAACAGCGGCGCCTTGACCAGCTTGGCGACGGTCCACAGGACGAGGATGTGGGTGAGCATCCAGATCACGCCGAGCAGGAACAGCCATGGGCGATCCAGCAGGGACAGCAGGTCCATCTGCATGCCGATGCAGGCAATCAGGAAGTACAGGAACACGGTGCCCAGGCGGGATGCGCCTGCCGATTCGAGCCGGCGTGCGCGGGTGAAGCTCAGGCCGAGGCCGAGCAACGTGGAGAGCAGGACCACCCAGACGAAGGCGCTGTCGAGGCTGAACTGGCTGGCCCAGCTGATGTGGGCTTTGAACCAGGCGCTCAGGGGGGCGGCGATGGCGTGGGCCAGGCCGACGCCGCCGAGGGCGACGCCGACGATCAGCATGAGGTCGGTGAGGCTGGGAATGCGGGCATTCTGGGCCTCATAGGCACTGATGCGCGCTTTCATTTCGTCGATGGCGCGGGTGTCGGCGCCTTTGCGGGTGTCGATCTGGGTGGCGCGGTTGGCCAGGAACAGCAGAACGGCCATCCACAGGCTCGCGCAGGCGACGTCGACGACGGCGAACTGGCCGAAGGTGGTGGCGTCGGTGCCGAATACTTCGCGCATGGCGACCATGTTGGCGCCGCCACCGATCCAGCTGCCGGCCAGTGCGGCCATGCCGGCCCAGGTATCGCCGGCGACGGTTTCCGGGTGGATCCAGGACATCAGCTGGAACGACACCACGGCGCCGAGCATGATGCCGAAGGTGCCGGCGCAGAACACGATGAGCAGCTTGGGGCCGAGCTTGAGGATGCCCTTGAGGTCGATGGAAAGGGTGAGCAGCACCAGGGCGGCGGGCAGCAGCACGTCGCGGGCGATGGGGTTGTAGAGGGCGGTGTCGTGGCCGTCGATAAGGCCAGCGGTGTTGTAGATGGCCGGGATGAAGTAGCACAGCAGCAGGGCGGGCACCCAAGCGAAGATTTTCTTCAGCAGGGGGGTCGGGCCGCTGGCGGCCCAGAAAATCAGGGCCAGGGTGGCGGCGATCAGGCCAAGGCCAACGATATCGTTGGTGATGAGGGCAGTACTGGGTTCGGTCGGCATGCGATCCTCTGTCGATCGAAAGGGCAAAAAAAAGCGCCGCATGATGCGACGCCTTTTTGAGCTTAACACTGTCTTCACCACATGCCACGTTGCGCTGCCGCGCACTGCCACGCCTACCCCGGCAGCGATGCGCTCAGGTCGAGGATGACACGGGTACCGCGCGGTTCGCTCTGCTCGATGGTGAGTGCCCAGCCGAGGTGTTCGCACAGGCGGGCGATCAGTTCGAGGCCGATGCCGCTCTGTCCGTTGCGATCACCGCGCGCCATGCGCGCGTAGACCGCGGCAATTTCTTCAGGGCTCATGCCTTCGCCAGGATCCTGCAGGGTGACCACGGCGCGGTCGGATACGTTGATGGTGATGGTGCCGCGGCCACTGTTTTCGATGGCGTTGCGCAGCAGGTTGCCGATCGCGGCCTGAACCACGCCGAGCGGCGCGATGATGTCCACGTTGGCCAGGCCCTGCACCGCGATCTGCAGGTCCTTGTCGCCCATCAGGTGGCGATGGTCTTCGATGATGTCCGGCACCAGCTGGTCCAGCGGGATGCGTTCCTTCAACGCGGCCAGCCGCGCCGGTTCGCGCGCGAGTACCAGCAGCAGCTGGATCAGCTGCTCCACGCCCTGGGCGGTGCGGTGCACGCGCTGCATCTGCTGGCGCGCACGGTCGGGCAGCGCGGGCTGCTCCAGCGCCAGTTCGGCGGCGCCGGTGATCACCGCGATGGGGGTGCGCAGTTCGTGGCTGGCGGTGCTGATGAACACCCGTTCGCGTTCCACGAACTGTTCGTTGCGGGCCAGGTAGTCGTTGAGTGCGGCGGCGATGACGTACAGCTCGGAACTGCCGCGCGGGTCGACTTCGACGCGCTGGCCAGCCACGCCGGGCTTGAGGCCGTCGATATGCCGGGCCAGTGAGCGCAGCGGGCTGACCAGGCGGCTGACGCCGAACGAGGCCATCACCACCGTCACTACGATCATCACCACGCTGGCCAGCATCACCCAGCGGGTGGCGAATTCTTCCAGGTCGTGAAAGTCGTTGATGTCCAGCACCAGTGCAAGCCGCCCCTGCCCGGCGGTGTCGCGCACCATCACCGCGCTGGCGCGGCCGGCGATTTCCACGCCGTCGTGCAGGCCCGGATGCAGGGTGCGCAGGATCGGCGGAACACCGGGACTGTCATCGACGGTGAACAGGCGCAACGTGTCCGAGTCCTGCCAGCGGTAGTGCGGTTCGTGTTCGATGTGGTTGACGATGCTGTCCAGTTCGGAGTTCAGCAGTGCGCGCCACGCCGAATGCTCGGCATGCTCGTGCACGTAGTTGCCCACGCTGAACACCGCCAGCGAGATCAACGCCAGGTAGCCCAGCAGCCACCAGACCAGCCGCCGGTGCAGCGGCGCGGGCTTACGCAGTTTCATCGTGGCCTTCGGTGGCCGGCGCACCCAGGCGATACCCCACGCGCGGCAGGGTATGGATGAGCTTGTGCTGGAACGGACCGTCCACGCTGCGGCGCAGTTCGTAGATGTGGGAACGCAGCAGGTCGCCGTCGGGCAGCTCATCGCCCCACAGCGCGAACTCCAGCTGCTGGCGGGTGACCGCCGCCGGGCTGGCGCGCATCAGCACTTCCAGCAGCTTGCGGCAGGCCGGGTACAGGTGCAGGGCCTGGCCGTCGCGCTGCGCCTCCAGCGTGGCCAGGTCCAGGGTGAGATCGGCTACTTCCAGCACCTTGCGCGGGTTGCGCCCCTGCGCGCGCACGCGCAGCGCTTCCAGCCGGACTTCCAGTTCCGGCAGGGCGAACGGCTTGGTCAGGTAGTCGTCGGCGCCGGCGCGGAAGCCGGCGATCTTGTCGGGCAGTTCATCGCGCGCGGTGAGCATGATCACCGGCACTTCCGACCCGTGCTCGATTCGCAGGCGGCGCAGCACGTCGGGGCCTTCCATGCGCGGCAGCATCCAGTCCAGGATCAGCGCGTCGTAGCTCTGGGTGGCGGCCAGGTGCAGGCCGGTGACGCCATCGGGGGCGACGTCGAGGACATGGCCACGCGCTTCGAAGTACTCGAACAGGTTGGCGACCAGTTGGCGGTTG
This sequence comes from Stenotrophomonas sp. Steno-Z4, assembly GCF_056393145.1. Taxonomy (NCBI): domain Bacteria; kingdom Pseudomonadati; phylum Pseudomonadota; class Gammaproteobacteria; order Lysobacterales; family Lysobacteraceae; genus Stenotrophomonas; species Stenotrophomonas sp. Steno-Z4. The sequence goes on from NZ_JBWJPC010000001.1 coordinate 344,129, forward strand.
TCTTCAATGACCAGGAGCCGCATGCGTCGGGAACTCGGGAGTGATACCGCCATGGTAGCCGCTGGAATGTCGGAATCCGGTCGCAATCGCCCCGATTCGACGCCTTTCTTACATCGGCTGGGCGACAGTGCGGGCTTTCCAACCGATCCCTTGCCCTTGCAGACGATCCTGACCCGCCATCGGTGGCGACTGCTGACCTGCCTCGCCCTGCTGTTGGCCCTTGCCGCAGGGATCGGACTGCGCGCCCCTACCCCGCCGGATGAGCCCCGTTTCGTGCTGGCCGCCCGGGCCATGGTCGAGACCGGCCAGTGGCTGCTGCCCCACCGGGGCAGCGAACTGTACGCCGAAAAGCCGCCGGTGTTCATGTGGATCCAGGCGGCGACCTACCAGGTCATCGGGAACTGGAACCTGGCCTTCCTGCTGCCCTCGCTGCTGGCCGCGCTGGCCACGTTGTGGCTGAGCTGGGACCTGGCGCGGCGTCTTTGGAACCGGCGCATCGCCTGGTGGGCGCTGCTGGCGCTGGCCAGCTGCCTGCAGTTCGGGCTGATGGCCAAGCGTGCGCAGATCGACATGGTGCTGGTCGCGCTTACCACCCTGTCGTTGTGGGCGCTGCTGCGCCACCTGCTGGAACGGCCGAACACGCGGTTGCTGTGGGTGGCCGGGTTCGCCGCGGGTCTCGGCACGGTGACCAAGGGCGTGGGCTTCCTGCCGCTGCTGGTGCTGCTGCCGTGGGCGCTGTGGCGCTGGAAAGGCCAGCCGCGGCCTGGCGCTGCCCTGCCCCGCGCGCGTTCACTGCTGTGGCTGATACCGGCATTCCTGCTCGGCACCGCCGTGTGGCTGGGCCCACTTGGGATCGCGCTGCTCAATGACCCCTCGCCGGAGCTGCAGGGCTATGCGCGCGAACTGCTGTTCAAGCAGACCGGCACCCGCTATGCCAATGCCTGGCACCACGTGCAGCCGGCCTGGTACTACCTGCAGGTGATCGCCACGCTGTGGCTGCCCGGCAGCCTGCTGCTGCCCGCGCTGGTTCCGGCGTGGTGGAAGCGCCTCAAGCGCCTGGATGGGCGCTACTGGCTGCTGCTCGGCTGGGCGCTGCTGGTGCTGCTGTTCTTCAGTGCCAGCCCCGGCAAGCGCGAGGTCTACATCTTCCCGATGCTGCCGGCGCTGTGCGTGGCCGCCGCCCCGCTGCTGCCCGGCCTGCTGCGCCGGCCTGGTCCGCGCTGGCTGCTGCTGGCCTACGTGCTGGTGCTGAGCGCGGCGGCTCTGGGGATCGGCGCGCAGTTGCTGGGCGACGGTGCCTGGGCGCATGCGCAGCTGGCCAAGCGCGGCATGCCGGAAACCCTGCTGCCGGTACTCGGGGCGTGGCTGCTTGGCTTCGGCATTGTGGTGCTGCTGCTGGCCGCCTGGCTTCGCCAGCGGCGTGCCGGCATGCTTGCTGTATTGACTGCGGTGCTGTTGTGGAACCTGCACGGCTGGGGCCTGATGCCTGCATTGGGTCCGTACAGTTCTTCGTCGGCATTGATGCAGCAGGTCGGCGAGCGGATCGGCCCGTCGGCCGAGCTGGGCGCGCTGGCCTGGCGCGAGCAGAACCTGCTGCAGGCCGACCGGCCGGTGACCGACTTCGGCTTCAAGCGCCCCTGGGACGAACAGTGGCATGACGCTGGCCCGTGGCTGGCGCAGGGGCCGCACAAGCGCTGGCTGCTGGTGCTGGAGCAGGCAATCAGCCCGTGCGTGGATCGCGCGCAGGCGGAGATGATCGGCAGTGCCAACCGCAACCGCTGGTGGCTGGTACCCGGCACGGCATGGAATGCAGCCTGTCACGCTGAGCTGTCCAAGGATGCAGCCGCCGGCGTGGACGACGGTGACTGAATCGCGGATGCACGGCGCGGCCGATTAACGCGCGGGGAACATCGCTCCGACCGGTCTCCGACACGCCGCTGACGACCATGGCGCCGGTTTCCCCGCCGGCCCTGCCTGATGCTTCCTGCTTCCCCTGCACTTGTCCCGCTCGCTTCCGATGCGCCCGCGCAGGCGTCCGGGTTCCTGCGCCGCCATCTCGGTTGGCCGCTGCTGGCCGTGCTGGCCGCCAGTGCCGCACTGATGGCGGGCGGGGGTGACCAGTGGCTTGCGGACCAGCTGTACCGCGTGGAAGGCCATCACTGGCTCCTGCAGAACGCATGGGCGACGAGCCAGTTGATCCACAAGGGTGGCAAGTGGCTGAGCGCAGCGGCAACGCTGCTGACCCTCGTGCTGTGCTTCCACGCCTGGCGCCACGAACGCGCGGCCGCATGGCGCTGGCCGCTGCTGTACCTGGTAATGGCCGTAGCGCTGGGCACCGGCGTGGTGTCGCTGCTGAAGTCCCTCACCAACATGGATTGCCCGTGGGACCTGGCGCGCTACGGCGGCCTGCGCGAATACGTGGGCCTGTTCGCCACCCGCCCGCACGGCATGCCGCGCGGGGTGTGCTTCCCGGCCGGGCATTCCAGCGCCGGGTTTGCCTGGGTGAGCCTGTACTTCTTCGCGCTGCTGGTGCGCCCGGCATGGCGATGGCGTGGCCTTGCCGTGGGGCTGGTCGCCGGCGGCGTGTTCGGTGCCGCGCAGCAGCTGCGCGGCGCGCATTTCCTGTCGCATGACCTGTGGACGCTGGCGACCTGCTGGACGGTGTCGCTGCTGTTGTTCCTGCTGGTACGCCGCATGGCAGGAGCACGCGCGTGAATGCCATCGCCTCGCGCATGCCGCGCCTTGCTTCGCTGTCAGCCCTGCGCCACTGGCGCCCCACCTGGTCCACCGAAACCCTCATCGCGCTCACCAGCATGTTCTTCGCGCTGGCCTGCAACGGCCTGTTCTGGCACAGCGCGATGGCCACCCATCCGGGCAGCCTGCGCTTCGGCCTTTCGCTGCTGTTGCTGCTGGTCGGCGCGCACAGCCTGCTGATGGGCCTGCTGGTGTGGCGCTGGAACGCAAAGGTGATGATCGGCGTGCTGCTGCTGGGCACGGCGATGGCCGCCCATTACATGAGCAGCTACCACATCTACCTGGATGCGGACATGCTGCGCAACGTGCTGGCGACCGACCACAAGGAAAGCCGCGAGCTCATCACTCCCAGCCTGATCGCCCCGCTGGTGCTGCTGGCGGCGCTGCCGATGGTCGTGCTGTGGCGCGTGCAGCTGCTGCGCCGCAGCTGGGGCAAGGCACTGCTGTGGCGTGGCGGCTTCCTGCTGCTGTCGGCCGCCGTGGCACTGGGCGGTTCGCTGCTGTCGTTCCAGGAAATGTCGGCGCTGATGCGCAACCAGCGCGAGGTGCGCTACCTGGCCACGCCGGGCAACTACCTGCTGGGCCTGCCCAAGGCGCTGCGCGGCGACAACCCGATCCAGCGCGCACCGAAGCTGCCGATCGGGCTGGATGCCAAGGCCACCCCGCGCGCGGCCGACAGCAAGCCGCGGCTGCTGGTGATCGTGATGGGCGAAACCGCGCGTGCACGGAACTGGGGCTTGAACGGCTACGCCCGGCAGACCACGCCGCAGCTGGCGCAGACCAGCGCGATCAACTTCCCGGACATGCATTCGTGCGGCACCAGCACCGAAGTGTCGCTGCCCTGCCTGTTCTCGCCCTATGGCCGCCACGATTACGATGAGAAGAAAATCCGCGCGCACCAGTCGCTGCTGCACGTGCTCGACCACGCCGGCATCGGCACGCTGTGGCGCGACAACCAGTCCGGCTGCAAGGGCGTGTGCGAAGGGCTGCCGATGCAGGCACTGGACGATGCAACGCATCCCACCCTGTGCGCCAACGGCCGTTGCAGGGACGAGATCCTGATCGACAACCTCGCCGAACAGGTCCGTGCAACGCCGGGCGACCGGGTGGTGGTGCTGCACCAGCTGGGCAACCACGGCCCAAGCTACTTCGAGCGCTACCCCGCCCGCTTCCGCCACTTCACCCCGACCTGCGACACCCCGGACCTGGGCAAGTGCAGCCGCGAGGAAATCACCAACAGCTACGACAACGCGCTGCTGTACACCGACCAGCTGCTGGCCCACACCATCGGCACGCTGCAGGGCATGCAGGATTACGACACGGCGATGATCTACCTGTCCGACCATGGCGAATCGCTCGGCGAGAAGGGCCTGTACCTGCACGGGGTGCCGTACGCGATCGCCCCGCAGGAACAGACCCGGGTGCCGATGACCATGTGGTTCTCGCCCGGCTTCGCCGCCAGCCGTGGGCTGGACCTGGCCTGCGTGCGCCGGCGCGCCACCCAGTACACGGACCATGACAACGTGTTCCCGTCGGTACTGGGCCTGATGCAGGTGAAGACCGCGCTGTACGAGCGCGACCGCGACCTGTTCGCCGGCTGCGCGCGCTGACGGGACCTGTGGCCCTTGCGGTGCGGCGGCGGCCCCACTAGCCTTCGCCGGTCTGTCACCACCCAAGGATGTCCCCGTGAACCACCGCCCGCTCCTGCTGGCCCTGGCTGTCGGTGCTGCCGCACTGACGCTGGCGGCCTGCCAGAAGGAATCGTCCCCCACCACCGCACCGGCCGCAGGCACCACCGCGCCGACCGAAACCGCGGACCAGTTCATCGCCCGCGTCAACGCCGAGTACAAGGCCCTGTACCCGGAAATGACCTCGGCCCAGTGGCTGTCCTCGACCTACATCAATGACGATTCCGAGCGCGTGGCGGCCAAGGCCAACGAACGCTGGCTGACCATCCTCAATGGCTGGATCGCCCAGGCCGGCAAGTACGACGGCCAGCCGATGAGCGAGGACACCAAGCGCCAGATCCACCTGCTCAAGCTGATGACCGCGATGCCGGCCCCGCGCGACCCGGCCAAGCTGGGCGAGCTGACCCGCATCGCCAGCCGCATGGAAGGCGCGTACGGCTCGGGCAAGTACTGCACCGACGAGGCCAACCCGGCCACCTGCCGCCAGCTGGGCGACCTGGAAGAAGTGCTGGCCAGCAGCCGCGACTACGACAAGCAGCTGGACGCCTGGCAGGGTTGGCACGCCACCACCAAGCCGATGCGCGCCGACTACCAGCGCTTCGTCGGCCTGGTCAACGAAGGCGCCAAGGAAATGGGCTTCGCCGATGCCGGGCAGATGTGGCGCAGCGGCTACGACATGCCGCCCGAGCAGATCGGCCCGGAAACCGACCGCCTGTGGGAACAGGTCAAGCCGATGTACGAGCAGCTGCACTGCTACGCCCGTACCAAGCTGGACGGCACCTACGGCAAGGACAAGGCCGAAACCGAAGGCGGCCTGATCGCCGCGCACCTGCTGGGCAACATGTGGCAGCAGGACTGGTCCAACCTGTGGGACCAGCTTGAGCCCTACCCGGGCGCAGGCAGCCTGGACATCACCGCCGCGCTGGAAAAGCAGTACCAGGCCAACCTGAGCGGTGCGCTGGCCAAGGCCGGCGGCAGCAACGCGAACGTGGAAGCGCTGTACAAGGCGCAGCGTGAGGCCGAACTGCGTACCGCCAAGCAGATGACCGAACGCGCGCAGGACTTCTACGTGTCGCTGGGCATGCCGGCGCTGCCGAAGTCGTACTGGGACAAGACCCAGTTCATCAAGCCGCTGGACCGTGACGTGGTCTGCCACGCCAGCGCGTGGGACATGAACATGGAAGGCGACGTGCGCACCAAGATGTGCATCAAGCCGACCGAGGAAAACTTCACCACCATCTACCACGAGCTGGGCCACATCTATTACGACCTGGCCTACAACCCGCTGCCGCCGCTGTTCCAGGGCGGTGCCAACGATGGCTTCCACGAAGCGATCGGCGACACCATCGTGCTGGCGATGACCCCGCAGTACCTGAACTCGATCGGGCTGGTCGACAAGCCGCAGGAAAGCCGCGAGGCCACCATCAACGCGCAGATGCGCATGGCCCTGAGCGGCGTGTCGTTCCTGCCGTTCGGCCTGATGATCGACCGCTGGCGCTGGGGCGTGTTCGATGGCTCGATCACCCCGGACCAGTACAACAAGGCGTGGTGGGACCTGAAGGCCAAGTACCAGGGCGTGGCCCCGGCCTCGGCGCGCGGCGAGGAGTTCTTCGATCCGGGCGCCAAGTACCACGTGCCGGGCAATACCCCGTACACGCGCTACTTCCTGGCGCGCATCCTGCAGTTCCAGTTCTACAAGGGCCTGTGCGATGCGGCCGGCTACAAGGGCCCGCTGCACCAGTGCAGCTTCTACGGCAACAAGGAAGCCGGCCAGAAGTTCTGGGCGATGCTTAGCAAGGGTGCCAGCCAGCCGTGGCAGGCCACGCTGAAGGAAATCACCGGCGGCGACAAGCTCGATGCCGGCCCGATGATCGAGTACTTCACCCCGGTCAACGAGTGGCTCAAGCAGCAGAACCAGGGCCAGATGTGCGGCTGGCAGCCGCCTGGCGCGGCGGCAGCGCCGAAGGCCCCGTAAACAAAAAAACCGGCCAATGGCCGGTTTTTTTTGCGCTGTCGGTTGTCAGGATTTGGGTTTCAACGACGCGGCCAACTCGGTCTTGAACTGCTCGAAATCCTTGCCCTCGCCCTTGGCTTCGGCGTGCGCGGCGTCTTTCAGCGCATCCGAATACACCAGGCGCACCGGGGTGCCCTGCCGCTCGTGCAGTTCGGCGGCCTGCATGATCAGCGCCAGCACGCGGGCGGCGCTGGGGGTCTGCCCGGCGATACGGCCATCCATGCCCAGCACCCATTCTCCGTCGCGGCGCACCACCCCGGCCAGCAGCGTGCGCTGCTGGTCGCGCAGCTCGGCATGCGGCTCCACGGGCGAGGCATGGGCCTTTTCGCGGTTGGCTTCTTCGATTTCGCGGCGCCGGCGCAGGTCACGACGCAGTTTGGAGGTGGTCGACATCAGGGGGACTTCCGTACCGCAACAATGGTGAAAGAATACCGCACGGGGGCTCAGGCCAGGGCCGCCGCAGCCTCGCGGCGGCGTTCGCAGCGACGCTCCCAGAACCAGAAGCTGGCGCCGATGGCGAAGAAGCCGGCATAGCCCAGCGCCAGGTGCAGCGGGGTGTGGCTGAGCATCGGCGACACCACCCCGGCCACCACGGTGTTGATCATCAGCTGCAGGAACATCTGCATCGACGAGGCAAGCCCGCGCTGGTGCGGGTACATATCCAGTACGGCAAGCGCCAGGATCGGGAAGATCAGCGCCATGCCCACGCCACCAATGAAGATCGGCAGCACCGCCCACGGCAGCGCGATCTGGTCCGCCGCCAGCACATAGGCCAGATTGACCAGCGCCGATACCGCGCACAGGCTGAAGCCGATCCCGACCTGGCGGGCGGCGGTCATCCGCCCGGCCATGCGCCCGGACAGGAACGAGCCCGTGGTCATGCCGCCGATGGTGGGAATGAACAGCCAGGCAAAACCGCCCTCGCCCAGCTGCAGGTGCTGCATCACGAACACCGGTGCCGAGGCGATGTACAGGAAGATGCCGGAGAAATTGAACGCACCAGCTGCCGCCAGGCGCAGCAGGCGCGGATGGGTACCCATCTGCAGGTAGCTGCGCAGCAGCGCGCGGGTGGACAGCGGGGTGCGGGCTTCCACCGGGTGGGTCTCCGGCAGCCACTTGCCGGTGGCGGCGAGCAAGACCAGCGCGAACACCACCAGGAACCAGAAAATCAGCGGCCAATCGCCGCCGCCGAGCAGGATCCAGCCGCCGATGATCGGCGCGATCGCCGGGGCGATGCCGAAGATCATCGAGACCTGGCTCATCAGCCGCTGCGCATCGGCGCCATGGTAGAGGTCGCGGATCACCGCGCGGCCGACGATCACGCCTACGCCGGCGGTGACGCCCTGCAGCGCGCGGAACACCAGCAGCGTGGTCAGGTCGCGCGACAGCGCGCAGCCGATCGAGGCGGCGATGAACAGCACCAGCCCGCCCAGGATCACGCGGCGGCGGCCGAACGCGTCCGACAGCGGGCCGTGCGCCAGGCTCATCAGGCCGTAGAACAGCAGGTATACGCTCACCGTCTGCTGCACCGCCACCTGGTCGACCTGCATCCGCTCGCCCAGCAGCAGGAACGCCGGGAAGATGGTGTCGATCGAGAACGGGCCGAACATGGCCAGGCCGGCAAGCAGCAGGGCCAGGCGGCGGTTGGAGGGCGGAGCGGGTGTCATCGGGTCTTCCGTCAGCGGCCGTGCGAACGCACGGAAGGCGCCGGCCGCAGCCTGCGGTGGCGCCTGATGAATACGAGGATGCAGCCATGATAGGCCGTCCGCCTGCCTGGCACCATGCCCGGCGCCCGGTTATGGCGCGGTCGGCGCCCCCTGTTCATGTGCCGGACGGGCGTTGCCGACCGGGCCGCTGGGCTATAATTGCCGGGCTACATGGTGGGAGAAGCGGCGCTTTGTGTTGAAGCACCCGCTGCCGAAGGCGCAACGCCCGTAATCGCTCAGGCCCGATACCACCCGCACCAAAACTCTGGAGAGACCGGCCAGTGCCGGCGCCGAAGGGGCACGAAGCACGCAGCCGCGCGCTTTTAAACTCTCAGGCAAAAGGACAGAGGGGCACCCAGGAAGACCGCAGGGTCCGGTGGATCGTTGTCGCCCATGACACGCCCCGTCCGCGCTTCCGAACGTGCGTGCCCACTCTTTTGGATGCCAGCCATGTCCCAGAACACCCCTACCCTGCGCGAGCTTGAACACCACCACGCGTTCGTTGAACGCCACATCGGCCCCAACGACGCCGAAATCGCGCAGATGCTCGACGTGGTCGGCCACGCCTCGCTGGACGCACTGACCGACGCCATCGTGCCGTCAGGCATCAAGTCGCCGGCCGCACTGGCGCTGCCCAGCTCGCTGACCGAAGTGGAAGCACTGGCCAAGATCCGCGCCATCGCCGACAGGAACCAGGTGTTCCGCACCTTCATCGGCCAGGGGTACTACGGCACCCTCACCCCGAACGTCATCCTGCGCAACGTGCTGGAAAACCCGGCGTGGTACACCGCCTACACCCCGTACCAGGCCGAGATCTCGCAGGGCCGCATGGAAGCGCTGATCAACTTCCAGACCCTGTGCGCCGACCTGACCGGCATGGAGATCGCCAACGCCTCGCTGCTGGATGAAGCCACCGCCGCGGCCGAAGCGATGACCCTGGCCAAGCGTTCGGCCAAGTCCAGGTCCGACACCTTCTTCGTGCACGACGCCGTGCACCCGCAGACGCTGGAACTGCTGCGCACCCGCGCCGAGCCGATGGGCATCGTGCTGCGCGTGGGCACCCCGGCCGAAGCCATGGAAGCCGACGCCTACGGCGTGCTGCTGCAGTACCCGGATACCTTCGGCCACATCGGCGACTACAAGGCGCTGGCCGATGCCGTGCACGCCCGTGGTGGCCTGGTGGCCGTGGCCACCGACCTGCTGGCGCTGACCCTGATCGCCGCCCCCGGCGAATGGGGCGCGGACATCGTGGTGGGCAATTCGCAGCGCTTCGGCGTGCCGTTCGGCTTCGGCGGCCCGCACGCGGCCTTCATGGCCTGCCGTGATGCCTACAAGCGTTCGATGCCCGGCCGCCTGATCGGCGTGTCGGTCGATGCGCAGGGCAATGCGGCCTACCGCCTCACCCTGCAGACCCGCGAACAGCACATCCGCCGCGAGAAGGCGACTTCCAACATCTGCACCGCGCAGGTGCTGCTGGCGGTGATGGCCTCGATGTATGCGGTGTACCACGGCCCGGAGGGCCTGACCCGCATCGCCCGCCGCACCCACCGCCTGGCCGCGATCCTGGCTGCCGCGCTGCGCACGGCCGGCATCAACGTCGGCGAGCAGTTCTTCGACACCCTGCACGTCAAGGACATCGACGCGACCGCGATCCATGCCAAGGCCGCCGCCGCGCGCATCAACCTGCGCACGATCGACAGCGAAGCGGTCGGCATCAGCCTGGACGAAACCACCACCCGCGCCGACATCGTCGCGCTGGGCCAGCTGTTCGGTGCCAGCGTGGATGTGGACGCACTGGACGCGGCCACCGCCGATGCCCTGCCGGCCGGCCTGGTGCGCACCAGCGCGTTCCTGACCCACCCGGTGTTCAACACCCACCACAGCGAACACGAGCTGCTGCGCTACCTGCGCTCGCTGGCCGACAAGGACCTGGCGATGGATCGCACCATGATCCCGCTGGGCAGCTGCACCATGAAGCTCAATGCCACCGCCGAGATGATCCCGGTGACCTGGCCGGAGTTCGCCAACATCCACCCGCTGGCCCCGGCCGACCAGGCCCTTGGTTACAAGGAACTGATCGACGGGCTGGAAGCGATGCTGGTCGAGTGCACCGGCTATGACGCGGTGAGCCTGCAGCCGAACTCCGGCGCGCAGGGCGAGTACGCCGGCCTGCTGGCGATCCGCGCCTACCACCGCTCGCGTGGCGAAGGCCATCGCGACGTCTGCCTGATTCCCGATTCGGCCCACGGCACCAACCCGGCCTCCGCGCAGATGTGCGGCATGAAGGTGGTGGTGACCAAGACCGACGGCAATGGCAACGTGGATGTGGAAGACATCCGCATCAACGCCGAGAAGTACAGCGACCGCCTGGCCGCGATCATGATGACCTACCCCTCCACGCATGGCGTGTTCGAGGAAGAAGTGGTCGAGATCTGCGAGATCATCCACAAGCATGGCGGCCAGGTATACACCGACGGCGCCAACATGAACGCCCTGGTCGGCGTGGCCAAGCCGGGCAAGTGGGGCTCGGACGTGTCGCACCTGAACCTGCACAAGACCTTCTGCATTCCGCACGGCGGCGGCGGCCCGGGCGTGGGCCCGTGCGCGGTCAAGTCGCACCTTGCCCCGTTCCTGCCGGGCAAGCTCGGCGACAACGGCCCGGTGGGCATGGTCAGCGCGGCCAGCTTCGGCAGCGCCTCGATCCTGCCGATCAGCTGGATGTACATCACGCTGATGGGTACCGAAGGCCTGCGCAAGGCCACCCAGGTGGCGCTGCTCAACGCCAACTACATCGCCAAGCGCCTGGCCCCGCACTTCAAGACGCTGTACACCGGCCGCAACGGGCTGGTGGCGCACGAGTGCATCCTGGACGTGCGGCCGCTGGAGAAGACCTCCGGCGTGGGGGCTGAAGACGTGGCCAAGCGCCTGATCGACTTCGGCTTCCACGCCCCGACCCTGAGCTTCCCGGTCGCCGGCACGCTGATGGTGGAGCCGACCGAAAGCGAATCGCTGCACGAGCTGGACCGTTTCATCAACGCGATGATCCAGATCCGCGAGGAAATCGCCGCGATCGAAGACGGCCGCCTGGACCGCGAGGACAACCCGCTCAAGCACGCCCCGCACACCGCCACGGCGGTGTCGGCCAGCGAGTGGTCGCACGCCTACCCGCGTGAACTGGCCGCATTCCCGCTGTCCAGCCTGCGCCAGCAGAAGTACTGGCCGCCGGTGGCACGCGTGGACAACGTGTACGGCGACAAGAACGTGATGTGCGCCTGCATCCCGGTCGACGCGTACAAGGAAGACGAGGGCGTGGAGGTCTGATCCTCCTGCCTGCGTGAAACGAAGACGGCCCGCGAAAGCGGGCCGTTTCTTTCTTTCGTGGGCAGACAAGTGCCAGATCCGGCGAATAGCACCTCCATGAGGGAGCAATTTCGATCGGTGCGCTGATCGTGACCACGGATCCGGTAGCGCCGGCCGTTGGCCTGCCCAGGCGGCAATGAGCCGGGGGCCGTCCTGCCCTATCCGCCAATGCGCCTCGCTCCGATGCAAGCAATCTGAAAGATCTTGTGCGCGATTACCACCCACAATGATGTTTTCCCTTTTCTTCCCCCAATGGCCCAGATCAATGCCCCTCTGCTGGCGCGCCCTAGCCTTCAGGTAGCCGCGTCTGCAAACGAAGTTCGTGCCTCCGAAGCCGTTCCGCCCGTCGCATCCGCGCATCTGCACAGCGTTTCCAACCTCATCCCCGAGGCTTGCGCCCGTTTGCACAGCAGCCTGATTGCCATGCAAGCCGCGCGACTCACCGCACCAGAAGCGCACCGCACATCCGCCTCGCGGCCAGCGCTTCCGCTCACCACCGCACGTAACGCAGGTGTCAGCTCCGACCTCAGCGTATCGGCGCAAGACTTTCTCAGGTCCTTGCCGGCAACAGGCGTCATCGGAACCAGCCGCAACAGCGGACCGGTTGCGACGCTGTCCGTGACGGCCAGCGCGGCCGCCTTCAGCGCACTGGCGACGGCCCACGACTTCAACGAGCTTGCAGACCATCTGGGTGCACTGGCCCTGCCCGCCGCCGATATTGCGCGCGGCGCGGCGGTGGCACTTCGAGACCTTCCCGCAATGGATGAGGCAACCAAGCTGAGCCTTGTCGTGGAGCTGGTCAAAGGCGGCGCGCGCTGTAATGAATCGCTGAAACACCTCGGCATCTCACATGGACCCGACGTATCCATCATGGAGTCGCGCATCCTCGAAGACATTGGCTTCCCGCTGGCGCAGTCCGGCCTCACATGCCGAGCAATAGGCACGCGACTGGGTATTCTCGATGGGCCTTCATTCGTCGCATTCGAGCTGGACGTTGTCAGAGAACTGGGCCTACCGCTACTGGAGCAAGGTCTTCAGCCCGAAGAAATAATCAGCAAGCTGGGAATCTGGTCCGGCTGCGCCGCGTTCAAGCTGAAGGAATATGTACGTGAGATTGAAGCGGGCCGACAGACGGACAGGAGCGCCGATAGTCAAGCAGCTCCCACGCTGGGCCACCCGGCCTCCGCCGATATCAGGGCATTGATTCAAAGGGCTCATCTATCCGGCAGGTTCTGATCTTGCCACCCGCTGGTTGCGTGCATGGGCGACAAGAACGTGATGTGCGCCTGCATCCCGGTCGACGCCTACAAGGAAGACGAGGGCGTGGAGGTCTGATCCTCCTGCCTGCGTGAAACGAAGACGGCCCGCGAAAGCGGGCCGTTCTCGTTTCCTGTGATCGTATTCTGGAAGCGGCATCAGCACGCCTCAGCCAACCTGCTCGTCCTCATCTGGAATGAAGCGTGGAGCACTGATGGTTCCGAAGGACCTTTCTTCCCCCTGCGTTGGCTGGACCCATCCGCCGCAGGTAATCCGCGTTCAAAGGCCGCACGGATCACCGATGGTGCCAGCGATACCGCCCCCGGCCACGATCTACAACGCGTCGTACGGGTCACCCGCGGTCACTGTGGACCCCGCGTACCTCGAGCGGCTCGTCGGTGATGCCCCCTTGTTCAGGACCCAGTCCCAGTCAAGCGACCAGATCGCGAACAGACCGCTGCGCGACCTGAACCAAGGCGTTTACGCGCACTTTGCCAGCGATCATCTGAACGGTCGTTACTGACGGCGAAGGTCAGGCGATTTGACGATGTACGTCACGGCGGCAAATGCGAAAGGCCCGCAGATGCGGGCCGTCTTTTTTTGGATCGTGCGTCGGCTGCGCCACGTGTTACGACTGCAATGGGCCCATGCACCGCGTTGTCACGGCTGCGGACGCTGGAGCCGCGCTGTGCGCGGTTGACACGCATGGCGTGTCACTACGCACCGTTGCGTGCGCAGGACGGGACCCGGTAGGGTCGCATCCCTATCGACCGCCGATGGACCCGCTACACCCGGTAAGGCACGGACCCGGAACGAAGGCTTCTCTCCGGCGAAGGTCATGCGTCCCAGCGCTGATCAGCCCTATCGGCGGTCGTCTGGGGACCGACCCTACCTTTTCGTGCGCGCCCCACCAATGACCTGGCCCGCATTCGCGGGCCATGTCATTGAACACCTGGCAGGAATCAGTCGCGCTGGCGGTTGCGGCGCACGCGGCGGGTGACTTCGCTGGTAATGGCGATGATCGCGGTCAGCGCGGCCATGGACAGGAACTGCACGCGGGTGTGCGCTTCGGAGAGCAGCAGGCCGAAGATCAGTGCCAGCACGCACAGGCCGAGCACGGTCAGGTACGGGTAGCCGGCCATGCGGAACGGCAGGCGGGTGCCGTCGCGGTTGGCGCGGTGGCGCAGGATCAGCTGCGACAGCAGCGAGATCGTCCACACCAGCAGACAGGTGGAGCCCACGATGTTCAGCAGCACCGGCAGCACCTTGTCCGGGAACACCAGCTCCATCACCGTGGCGGCGAAGCCGAACAACACGCTGGCCAGCACCGCGATGATCGGCACGTGGCGCGGGTCGGTCCAGCCCAGCACCGCCGGGGCTTCGCGGCGACGCGCCAGCGAATACATCATGCGCGAGGCGCCATACAGGTTGGCGTTGAGCGCCGACAACAGTGCGATCACCGCGATCAGGGTGATGGCCGTGGCCGCCCCCGGAATGTTGGCCACCTGCAGCACGGCGGCGAACGGCGACTTCAGCGCTTCGCTGGTCCACGGCACCACGGCGATGATCACGCTCAGCGAGCCGATGTAGAACACCAGGATGCGCCAGGCCACGGTGCGGATGGCACGGGCAATGCTGCGCTCGGGGTCTTCGGTTTCGGCCGCGGCCACGGCCACGATTTCAGTACCGCCGAAGGCGAACACCACCACCAGCAGCGCCGCACCGATCCCGGCCAGCCCGTTGGGGGCGAAACCGCCGTGCTGGGTGAAGTTGCTCAGGCCCGGCGAGACCACGTCCGGCAGCCAGCCCATCAGCAGCGCCACGCCGATCAGGATGAACCCGATGATGGCGGCCACCTTGAGGATGGCGAACCAGAACTCGAATTCACCGAAGTTCTTCACTCCCAGCAGGTTGATCGCGGTGAAGAACAGCATGAATGCCAGCGCCGCCATCGGTACCGGGATCACCGGCCACACCGTGGCCAGCAGGCCCGCCGCGCCGACCGCTTCGGCAGCGATCACGATCACCAGCTGCACCCACCACAGCCACCCCACCGTGGCGCCGGCGGTGGCGCCCATGGCGTCGGCGGCGTACACCGAGAACGCGCCACTGGTCGGCTTGGCCGCGGCCATCTCGCCCAGCGCGTTCATCACGATGATCACCAGCGCACCGGCCACCAGGTAGGACAGCAGCACGGCCGGCCCGGCCGCCTGTACGCCCACCCCGGAACCCAGAAACAGGCCGGCGCCGATGGCGCTGCCCAGGCCCATCATGATCAGCTGGCGGGGTTTGAGCGAGCTCCCGAGGCGGGTGTCGGCGGGTGCGGCGGCGGAGGCCGGAGTCTGGGATGCGGGCATCGGAATCGATTGGCGGGCAACAGGTGCGACACCATACCTTGTCCGGCCGGCGGACGGGATAGGGGCGGCGTCCCTGCCCCTGTAGTCAGGGCTCTGCGCGCTCCGCGATCTGGGCGCGATAGGCCCGCGGCGACACCCCGACCTCGGCCTTGAACTTGCGGGTGAACGCGCTCTGGTCGGTAAACCCGCAGGCCTGGCCGATGCTGGCGATGGTGTCGCTGCCATGCAGCAGATGCACCGCCATCTGGATGCGCAGCCGGGTCAGTACCTGCTGCGGGGTCATCTGGAATACCCTGCGGAAGGTGCGCTCCAGCTTGGACAGCGAAAACCCGGTGATATCCAGCAGGGTCTGCATGCGCACGTTCTCGGCGTAATGCGCGTTCAGGTGGGCCAGCGCCAGCCGCAGCTGTTCGTATTGGGTGCCCAGGCTGTCTTTCTGCCCCAGGTCGCGGGAGATGCCGATCAGCCCTCGGATCTGCCCGTCCACCAGCAGCGGCCGCTTGCAGGTCAGGCACCAGCCCGGCTCGCGGTTGGCGAACAGGTGCAGCTCCATCAGGTTCTCGATCACTTTGCCGGCCAGCACCTGCGCATCCTGGGTGGCGTAGTCCGCGCCCAGCCCCGTGGGGTAGATCTCGGCAGCGGTGCGCCCGATCACTTCCTTGCGCGACTTCAGCCCCAACCGGCGCAGCATGGTCTGGTTGATGTGCGTGTAACGCCCGTCGCGGTCCTTCATGAAGAACAGCACATCGGGAATCGCATCGAACAGGGCTTCGATGTCGGCAGGTTCAACGCGCATGCGGGGGCGGCAGGAGGATGGACACGCCGCCAAGGATACCTGCCTGGTTGGCGGCGTGAAGCGCAGGTGCATGCGCGACCGGGTTCTCCGACCGGCGATTAACGCCCCGCCCGCCACTGTGAGGCGTTGCATCCCCCCTGCCAGCCCGGAGTCGCCTGATGGCCACCAGCAAGCCCCGCACCAAATCCGCCCCGCCCGCCGATCGCCGTGGCGAAGGCGACGAACTTCACCAGCAGGCCGGCGGTGGCCATCCGGCACTGACCACCAACCAGGGCATCCCGGTGGCGGACAACCAGAACTCGCTGCGCGATACCCCGCGCGGGCCGACGTTGCTGGAAGATTTCATCCTGCGCGAAAAGATCACCCACTTCGACCATGAGCGCATTCCCGAGCGCATCGTGCACGCGCGCGGCAGCGCTGCGCACGGCTATTTCGAACTTACCCGTTCGCTGGAGGAATTCACCCGTGCGCGCGTGCTCACCGAAGTAGGCGTCCGCACGCCCGTGTTCACCCGTTTCTCCACCGTCGCCGGTGGTGCCGGTTCCGTGGACACCCCGCGCGATGTGCGCGGCTTCGCGGTGAAGTTCTACACGCCCGAGGGTAACTGGGACCTGGTGGGCAACAACATCCCGGTGTTCTTCATCCAGGACGCGATCAAGTTCCCCGACCTGATCCACGCGGTCAAGATGGAACCGGACCGCGCGTTCCCGCAGGCCGCCAGCGCCCATGACACGTTCTGGGATTTCGTTTCGCTGATGCCCGAATCGATGCACATGATCATGTGGGCGATGAGCGACCGCACCATTCCGCGTTCGCTTCGCACCATCGAAGGCTTCGGCATCCACAGCTTCCGGCTGTTGAACGATGCCGGCGAATCCACCTTCGTGAAGTTCCACTGGCGGCCCAAGCTTGGGGTGCAGTCCACCGTGTGGGACGAGGCGGTGAAGCTGCAGGGGGCGGACAACGATTTCCACCGCCGCGACCTGTTCGAGGCGATCACTGCCGGTGACTTCCCCGAATGGGAGCTGGCGGTGCAGCTGTTCACCGAAGAAGAAGCCGAGGCGTTCCCGTTCGACCACCTGGATTCGACCAAGATCATTCCCGAATCGCTGGTGCCGCTGACCGTGATCGGCCGGATGGTGCTGGATCGCTGGCCGGACAACTTCTTCGCCGAAACCGAGCAGGTCGCCTACTGCCCGGCCAACGTGCCGCCCGGCATCGATTTCAGCAACGACCCGCTGCTGCAGGGACGGCTGTTCTCGTACCTGGACACCCAGCTCAGCCGCCTGGGTGGGCCGAACTTCCACCAGATTCCAGTCAACGCACCCAAGTGCCCGTTCGCCAACCATCAACGTGACGGCCATATGCAGATGAACATCCCCAAGGGCCGGGTGGCATATGACCCCAGCTCGCTGCAGGGCGACAGCCCGCGCGAGACCGCTGATGGCTTCCCCAGCCATGCCACGCCGGCCGATGATGGTCGCAAGGGGCGCGTGCGTGCTGCCAGCTTCGCCGATCACTACAGCCAGGCGCGCATGTTCTTCCGCAGCCTGGAGGCGGCGGAGCAGGCGCACCTGGCCTCTGCGCTGGTGTTTGAATTGTCCAAGGTCGAAACGGTGCCCGTGCGCGAGCGCACGGTGAGCCACCTGCGCAACATCGACGATTCGTTGGCAAAACGCGTTGCCGACGGCCTGGCGATGCCCGCCCTGCCCGCCCCGGCCCCTACCGCCACTCCGGCCAAGGACCAGCCCAAGGCGCCGGAAGTGCGCATCATCGGCCGCACCAAGGACCTGCTCAAGGGCCGCTGCATCGGCATCCTGTTCGACGAGGGCTCCGACGCGGGGTTGATCGCAAACCTGCGCAAAGCAGCCGAGAAAGCCGGCGCGAAGGTGAAGCTGGTCGCGCCCAAGGTCGGCGGCGGCAAGCTGAGCGACGGCAGACTGCAGCCTGCGGATGGCCAGCTGGCCGGAACGCCCTCGGTGGTGTTCGACGCAGTGGCGATCGTACTGAGCGCCGACGCCGCCAAGCGCCTGAGCAAGGAATCGGCCGCGATCGATTTCGCCGCGGACGCCTGGGCCCACCTGAAGGCCATCGCCGCCGATGACGGCGCCCAGCAGCTGCTCAAGACGGCGCGCGTTGGCAAAGACAATGGCGTGGTGGAAGCCGAAGATGCCAAGGGCTTCATTGCCGCCGCCGCCACCCGCCAGTGGGCGCGCGAACCCAAGGTGCGCACCCTCGCCTGACCCGTGCCGGCAGGAGCGGACAGTGGATCCGCTCCTGCCGGGCAACGTGTAGAGCGGACCGCTGGTCCGCTGCTCCCTGAAGAGAGGACGATTCCCATGCCCCGCGGAGACAAATCCAGTTACACCGACAAGCAGAAGCGCCAGGCCGAGCACATCGAGGAAAGCGAAAAAGCCGAAGGCCGCAGCGACGAAGCCGCCGAACGCATCGCTTGGGCGACAGTGAACAAGCAGGACGGCGGCGGAAAGAAACGACCGGCCAAGAAGGCAGCAAAAAAGACCGCTGAAAAGGCCACGAAGAAGGCTGCCAAAAAGACCGCAGCGAAGAAGACCACTGCCAGGAAGCCTGCCACCAAGAAAGCAGCGGTGAAGAAGGCTGCAGCCAAGAAGGCCGCACCCCGCAAGGCGGCAACGAAGAAGGCCTCCAAGGCAGCCCGGTAGGGTTGGTTCCCAAACAACCGCCGGTACAGGTGCCACGCACATTGACGCATGGACCTGAAATTGAAACAGGTTTCCGCATCACCAACCTGTACGCCAGCGGGCCACCACGGCGGCTGGGTAAGCAGCCGCCCTGGCCCGATGCAGGGTTTGGCCCCGCACCGCCTTGACGGCCTGCGCGGTGGATGGGCGATACTCGCTCATCACCGCAGGACGCGGACAGGGGAACCACTTACATGAAAACTGCACGTACGCTGGCCTTATTGGCCCTGCTGATGCCGTTGTCCGCACTGGCGCAGACGGCCCTGCACGATGGCCAAGGCAACGCGCTGCCCGACACGTCGTCGGCGAAATCCAGCGAAGGCTTCTCCGCGTCGATGGTGGTCACCGCAGACCCGGAATGGCAGCAGAAGTGGGAAAACCCGGTTAACGGGGTGCCGCGCTTCGAGCTGGCCACCGAGGTCAAGGAAGGCAGCTCGCTGTACATCCTGTCCTTCCTGACCAACCCGAAGCTGGACGCCGCCGGCATGGCGCAGGTGCGCTGCGACCTGCGCATCACCCGTCCCGACGGCAGCCTGAGCGGCGACGAGCACGACTTGCCCTGCTTCGTCACCCAGCTCGATACCGATCCCAACAGTGTCTATCTGTCTTCGGTAGGAATGAAGTTCACTGCTGAAGCGGGCGACCCCAAAGGGACTTGGACAGTGGCGATCAACGTGCGCGACACGCTGCGCAACGTAACTATTCCACTGCAGTCTTCGTTCGAGATGCGCTGACCGCATCGGTGGGCGCGCTTGGAATTGGGTCGCGCTTGTACCGGCCCCTTCTTCATTCCAAAGCGGATCGCACCGCGTCACATGCCTCGATCAAATCGAGTACCAACCGTTCGGTCACATCGAGGTGACCCTCGTACTCTGCAATGTTCCGCTGCTGGTGGCATTTGTCGAGAACGCGCCAGACCCCGGCTCCCATTCCAAGCGTGTGCGGAAGGAGCTGGAACACGAGATAACGGTGTGCCGGGCGAAAACCTTGCCGACGCAACGCTGCCAGGCATAGCGCGTGCGCTGCGTTGTAGGCTAGATCGAAACGACTCTCCAAGGAGAGTTCCGTGCGGCGCGCATCCAGAAGACGCGCTTTGCCAGACCGCAGCAGTCCGTCAATTTCGCGCGTGTCTGGCGGTTCGATGCTGAGTGATTTACCTGGCCCCGCCAGGTTGTGCAGCGCTGAGTTCATGCTCGCCTCCAATCACCCAGATTTTCGGCTGCGCCAGCACGCGCATCAAGAACGAATTTTCTTCGTGAATGCGTGCATTCCATTCATGGCGTGAATAGATGGTCGGATTGATCGGGCGCCCGAGCGCTTGCTGCGGTGTCTCCAGGTGCTGCATGACATCCGCGTAGCCCACTGTGTCGGAAACGATCATCAGATCGATATCGCTTCGTGCAGTGTCGCTCTGCTTGGCGACGGAACCGTATACGAAAGCAACGAGGATGTCGTCTGCGATGGGAAGCAACGCGTCTATAAGTGGACCAGCCAATCCGACGGTCTTGCGGATCATCGAGACGAGCTCGTGGTAGATGGGCGCGTCAGGGTTGGCCTGATAGCGCTTCTGATTTCCCGAGCGACGGACGGTCAGCAGACCTGCAGCGGTGAGCTTTGCGAGTTCACGCTGGACGGCGCCGGAGCCACCTCCGGTAGCTGTAATCAGTTCCGAGACGGCAAAGTCCCGATTGGGTTGACCGAAAATCAAGCCCAGGATTCGTTGCTGGGTTTGGGTGAAAAGGGCATCGGCCAAGCCGGAGCGTGGCGGTGGAGCTGTGACGGAGGTGGCCTTGTTACCCATATTGGGCATATTAATGCCCAATATGGGTATGTTCAAGCGCGCCAAGTAAAACGCAGAAGCCCCGCTTTCGCGGGGCTTCTGGTTGCCAGACAGGGCCTGGCACTACGCCGGATGGTGTCGGGCGTGGCCCGGCACCTGGATCAGGCGAACGGGTCCTGCAGGACCATGGTGTGGTCGCGGTCCGGGCCGGTGGAGACGATGCTGATCGGGCAACCGGCCAGCTCTTCCAGGGCACGCAGGTAGGCACGCGCGGCCGCGGGCAGCTTGTCCCACTCGGTGATGCCGTGGGTGTTCTCGTTCCAGCCCGGGAATTCCAGGTACACCGGGGTGCACTCTTCCCAGCCCTGCGCGTCCAGCGGTGCGTATTCGGTGCGCTTGCCACGGTATTCGTAGGCAATGCAGACCTTCAGCTTTTCCATGCCGTCCAGCACGTCCAGCTTGGTGATGCACAGGCCGCTGATGCCGTTGATGGCCACGGCGCGCTTTAGCGCGACGATGTCCATCCAGCCGCAACGACGCGGACGGCCGGTCGAGGCGCCGTATTCGGCACCGCGGTCGCGGATGCCCTGGCCGATCTCGTCGTCCAGCTCGGTCGGGAACGGGCCGCCGCCGACGCGGGTGGCATACGCCTTGGCGATGCCCAGCACGTAGTCGATCGCATCGGCGCCGACGCCGGCACCGGCCAGCGCACCGCCCACGGTGGTGTTGGAACTGGTGACGTACGGGTAGGTGCCGTGGTCGATGTCCAGCAGCGCGCCCTGCGCACCTTCGAACAGCACGCGCTTACCCTGCTTGCGCAGGTCGTGCAGGATGCCGGCAACGTCGGACTTCATCGGCTGGACGTACTCGCCGAAGGCCAGTGCTTCGTCGTAGGTCTTCTGGAAGTCGACCGCGTCGGTCTTGAGGTAATTGGTCAGCACGAAGTTGTGGTAATCCAGCGCGGTGCGCAGGAGCTCTTCGAGCTGGGCCGGGTAATGCAGGTCGGCGATGCGGATGCCGCGACGCGCTACCTTGTCTTCATAGGCCGGGCCGATGCCACGGCCGGTGGTGCCGATCGCCTTGCCGCCGGCGGCGCGTTCGCGCGCCTGGTCCAGGGCGATGTGGTACGGCATGATCAGCGGCGCGGCCGGGGAGATCTTCAGGCGCGAACGCACTTCCACGCCGGAGGTTTCCAGCTCGGCGATTTCCTTCTGCAGCGCAGCCGGCGAGATCACCACGCCGTTGCCGATCAGGCACAGCGCGTCTTCACGCAGGATGCCCGACGGGATCAGGTGCAGCACGGTCTTCTTGCCATTGATGACAAGGGTGTGGCCGGCATTGTGGCCGCCCTGGAAACGCACTACGGCACCGATTTCCTCGGTGAGCAGATCGACGATCTTGCCCTTGCCTTCATCGCCCCACTGGGCACCAAGCACTACGACAGACTGACCCATGACGGGCTCCTCGAATTGTTGCGGCCATCGGGGCCGCGGACGGGTAAACCGTAGCAGGGCCGGCCGGCGCGGAAGTGACGGCTCCAATCGGGGAGCGGTCGGCGAAGGCAGGCCCAGACACGGAAAAAGCCGAACGGGGAGGCCCGTCCGGCTTTTGTGCATTATCCGGGTTTCCGGGGTCGACCGCCACCCCGAAGGGGGGCGGATTCAACCGGCGGTCAGCGGTCGTTCTTCATGTACTGCAGGAACGGGTCGTTCTTGTCCAGCACGATCACCCCATTACCATCGGTCATGGAGTTGCGGTAGGCCTCCAGGCTGCGGTAGAACGAGAAGAACGACGGATCGGCCGAGCCGGCCTGGCCGTAGATCCGGGCCGCTTCGGCGTCGCCGGCACCACGCAGGCGCTGGGCGTCGCGCTCGGCTTCGGCCACGATCACGGTGCTTTCGCGGTCGGCCTGGGCACGGATGGTGAGCGACTGCTCTTCACCCTCTGCCCGCAGCTTGGCCGCTTCCTGCTTGCGCTGGGCGCGCATGCGCTCGTACACGTCGTTGATCACCTGGCTGTCGGTCGGCAGGTCGATCTGCTTGATGCGCAGGTCGATGATCTGCATGCCCAGGCCCTTGACCGCCTCGTTGATGCCGGTCAGCTGGCCGGCAATCAGTTCGCTGCGATCGCCGGAGACCAGCTGCTGCAACGAACGCGAGTTGATCTGGTTGCGCAGCGAGTCGGTGATGATCGGCGCCAGCCGGGCATCGGCCACGCTGGCATCGCCGCCGGTGGCGCGGTAGTAGGCGCGCACGTCGGAGATGTAGCCAATGGCGAAGAAGTCGACGCTGACGTCTTTCTGCTCGGCGGTGAAGTAACGCGCCGGGGCGGTGGCCAGCACCTGGAAGCGGCGGTCGAACACGCGCACCGTTTCCACCAGCGGCAGCTTGAAGTGCAGGCCGGGCTTGATGTCGGCACGGACCACCTTGCCCAGGTTCAGCACCATGGCGGTCTGGTCCTCACGGACCACGAACACCGAACCCAGCAGGCCCAGCAGGACAGCAACGGCCAGGCCAATCCAAAGCGGACTCTTCATCGGATGGCTCCTTCGCTACCGGTCGGTCGGGTGGTCGGGCGCGTGGTCGGGCGCTCGGCGTTGCGCACGCCGTCAACCGGAGTGCTGGCCGGCAGCGACGGCATCATCACTTCCGGGGTCACCAGCGGGGTGCCACTGGTGCCGGCGGCAGCGCCGGCACGGTTGTCGGGCATGGGCACGTAGATCAGCTGGCGGCCATCGCCACCGATGACCTTGCGGTTCTCGGCCAACACCTTCTCCACGGTTTCCAGCCACAGGCGCTTGCGGGTGACTTCCGGGGCGTCCTTGTACTGGGCCTGCAGCAGGCTGAAGCGCTCGGCGTCACCCTGCGCGCGGGCCACCACGGCCTGCTTGAAGCCTTCGGCGGTGGTGCGGGCGCGCGAGGCCTGGCCGCGGGCTTCGGGCACGACCTTGGCCGCGTAGGCCTGGGCTTCGTTGATCAGGCGTTCCTTGACCTGCTGGGCACCGTTGACCTCGTCGAAGGCCGGCTTGACCTCTTCCGGCGGACGGGCATCGGGCAGGGTCAGGCCGGTCACGACCAGGCCGGTACGGTAGGCCTTGAGCGCGGCCTGCAGGCGTTCCTGCGCGACCACGGCCAACGGGCCACGGTTGTTGAGGACGGCGTTGAGGTCGGCACGGCCGACCTGCTCGCGCACCGCGCTCTGCGCGGACTGCTCCAGCACCTGGTCGGCCGACACCGAGCCGAACAGGTACAGGCGCGGATCGTCGATGCGGTACTGCACGTTGAGCGACACGCGCACGATATTCTCGTCGCGGGTCAGCACCGGCACTTCGCTGCTGAAGGTTTTGATCTGGGTCGCGTTGACCTTGGTCACCGACTCGATCGGCCAGGGCAGCTTGAAGTTCGGGCCGGGCTGCAGGATGCGCGAGAACTGGCCGAAGCGCAGCACCACGCCGCGTTGCTGTTCGCCGATCAGCTGGAAGCTGGAGAACAACAGCAGCAGGACCACCGCCACCGCCACCCAACGCAGGATGCCGCCATCGAACAGGTCCTTGAGCGGTCCGGGCAACCCGCCCCAACCACCACCACCGCCGCCACCGCGCGGGCCGAACGGCCCTCGTCGATTCTCGTCGGAACCCTGTCCGCCCTTGTTGCCGCCGGGTGTATTCCAGGCCATGCACGCTCCATCAGTAAAGGTTGCCTGCGGGCCAGTCCCGCACCGTCAACCGTTCAATCCTGTCCGATTCTACTAGATGGGGCTGACCGACAGGATTGGAAGGGGCAACCCGGCGCAGGTCGCGATTCATCACGGTAAGGTGGAGCCCCCCATTCTGCAGGGCCACCCCCATGGCGATCCCCGAGCGGTTCACCGCCTTCCGCATCCACCAGGACGAGCAGGGCCACCACAGCGGCCTGGAGCCGATCGGCCTGGCCCAGCTCAACCCGGGCGAGGTGGTGGTGCGCGCCGAATGGTCGTCGGTGAACTACAAGGATGCCCTGGCCGGCACCGGCAAGGGGCGCATCCTGCGCCGCTTCCCGCTGGTGGGCGGGATCGACGTGGCCGGCACGGTGGTGGCCTCGGCCGACCCGGCCTGGCGCGAGGGCGATGCGGTGCTGGCCACCGGCTGCGGGCTCAGCGAGACCCGCGATGGCGGTTACAGCCAGTATGTCCGGCTGGAGTCCAGCGCGGTCATCGCACGCCCCGCCGGCCTGGGCGCGCGCGAAGCAATGGTGATCGGCACCGCCGGTTTCACCGCGGCGCTGGCCCTGCTGCGGATGCTCGACAACCGGCTCACCCCGGCCCACGGCCCGCTGGCGGTGACCGGTGCGACCGGCGGGGTCGGTTCGCTCGCGGTGGATATCTTCAGCCGGGCCGGGTTCGAGGTGCACGCGATCAGCGGCAAGGCCGAGCAGGCCGATTACCTGCGGGGGCTGGGCGCGCGCGAGGTGCTGCCGCGCGACAGCCTGGCCACGGACAAGCCGATGGCGTCCGCCCGCTTCGGGGGTGGCCTGGACAATGCCGGCGGGCCGATGCTGGCCGGCCTGCTGGCCCAGACCGTGCCCTACGGCAGCGTGGTCAGCGCGGGCCTGGCCGCCAGTCCGGCGCTGGACGTGACGGTGATGCCCTTCATCATCCGCGGCGTGTCGCTGCTGGGCGTGTCGTCGTCTTCGGCCCCGCGTGCGCTGCGCGAGCAGGTCTGGGAGCGACTGGGCGGCGACTGGAAGCCGCGCCACCTGGACGCGATCTGCACCGGCGAGATCGGCCTGGAGGCATTGCCGGCCGCGTTCGAGCGGATGCTGGCCGGCGGCGCGCTGGGCCGCACCGTGGTGCGGATCGACTGAGCGTTGCAGCTGGGCGACGGACGGCGCGGCGGACGCTTCTCTCTGACACGGGCGCGGCCCTACACTGCGGGCATCACATGGGGAACAACATGGCACGCATTCTGATCGTCGACGATTCACAGTTGCAGCAGGTCGCAATCAAACGCATCGTCGAGAAGCTGGGTCACGAGACGTTGACCGCCGTGGATGGCGCCGACGGGGTGGAAGTGGCCAAGGCCGAGCTGCCCGACCTGGTCCTGATGGATGTGGTGATGCCCAACCTCAATGGGTTCCAGGCCACCCGCACCCTTGCGCGCGATGCCACCACCAAGCACATCCCCGTGATCCTGGTGACCACCAAGGACCAGGACACCGACCGCATGTGGGGCATGCGACAGGGTGCCAAGGCCTACATCACCAAGCCGTTCTCCGAAGACGAGCTGTCCGAAGTGCTGGAACGGGTCTTCAGCGGGCAGCAGCCGCCTTCGGCGTGATGTGAGTGCGTACCGACCAACGGTCGGTACCTACCCGTTGTGGATACCGACCGCTGGTCGGTATGCCGACTAGATCTTTTCGCCGAACGCCTTGGCCAGCGCCTTGTAGGCCTTCTTCTGCGCCTCATCGGTCGGCACCGGGGCGATGATCTCGATTTCCACGATCTGGTCGCCGTCCGGGTTGCCCGGCAGGCCGCGGCCACGCAGGCGCAGCTTGCGCCCGGCATCCGAGCCGGCCGGCACCTTCAGCTCGACCGCACCGCCCAGGGTGGGGACGCTGATCGAGGTCCCCAATGCCGCCTGCCACGGGGTGACATCCAGCGTGTAGAGGATGTTGCGGCCGTCGACCTCGAACTGGGGATGCGCGGCATATTCCACTTCCAGCAGCAGGTTGCCGCCGTTGGTGCCCTGCCCGGTCAGCCGGATCACCTGGCCCGGACGGATGCCCTTGGGCACGCGCACGTCCAGCTGCTTGCCGTTGACGGTGATGCGCAGGCTGTCACCGCCGTAGGCCGCTTCCAGCGGTACCGACAGCTTGGCGCGGGTGTCGCGGACCGGCTGCGGGCCGGCGCCGGCGCCGCCAAAGCCACTGGCGCGGCCAGCCCCGCCGCCGCCGCGCTGGCGGGCAAACAGGCTTTCGAAGAAGTCGCTGAAGCCACCGCCACCGGCGCCGCCGCCGAACACTTCCTCGAAATCGAAGCCCTGCGCTCCGCCATAGTTCGGCGGTGCATGGAACTCCTCGCCCGGCCGGTAGCCCTGGGCCTTGAGCTGGTCATAGGCCGCGCGCTTCTGCGGGTCGCGCAGCGCTTCATAGGCCTCGTTGACCGCCTTGAACTTCTCTTCCGCGCCGGTTTCCTTGCTCACGTCCGGGTGGTACTTGCGCGCCAGCCGGCGGTAGGCGGTCTTGATTTCGGCATCGCCCGCGCTGGGTTCCACACCCAGCGTGGCGTAGTAATCCTTGAATTCCATCCATACACCTCGAATAAGTTCGGCCGCTCGCGCCGGCGGGGCCATGCCGGCAATTCTAGCGGCTGGCCGCCCCGCTGCCGTGATCGAACGAATGATCCTGCGCAATGCAGTCGCCACGGGGGTCGGCTACGGTCGATATGGGAATGAACAGGCTTGTTTCAACGTTTTGACGCCGCGCTCCCACGCCCCTCACTACCCTGCCCTTGACCCAGGAGCTTTCCATGACCATCCACGTTGGCGACCGCATTCCCGAAGTCACCCTCAAGCGCATCCGCGAGGGCATGGAGACGCTGGACACCCATGCCCTGTTCGATGGCCGCAAGGCGGTGCTGTTCGCGGTGCCTGGCGCGTTTACCCCGACCTGCTCGGCCCGCCACCTGCCCGGCTATGTCGAGCATTTCGCCGATTTCCGCCACCGCGGCATCGACGTGTTCTGCATGGCGGTCAACGACCCGTTCGTGATGAAGGCCTGGGGCGAAAGCCAGCAGGTCCCCGACGGGCTGCAGCTGCTGTCCGATGGCAACGGCGACTTGACCCGCGCGCTCGGCCTGGAACTGGACGCCAGCAGTTCCGGCATGGGCATGCGCTCGCGCCGCTTCGCGCTGTACGTGGAAGACGGTGTGGTCCGCAACACCTTCATCGAAGAGCCCGGCAAGTTCGAGGTCTCTTCGGCGCAGTACGTGCTGGAGCACCTGCCCAGCTGATCCCCCTCCCGCAACAAAGGAACCCGGCCAGCCATGTCAAAGCCAGCCAAGCAGCACCCGAACCCCTCCTCCAATGAAAGCACGCCCCAGCCCGCCAGCCGTCCGCCGGGCATCAGCGACACCGCAACCCTGCGCGCCAAGGCCCGCAAGGACATCGAAGATGGCGCCATCACCGACAGCTACACCGCCGACCGCGAAGCGGTGATCAAGCTGCTCAACGATGCGCTGGCCACCGAATACGTGTGCGTGCTGCGCTACTACCGCCATTACTTCATGGCCAAGGGCATGCTGGCCGACGCGGTCAAGGGCGAGTTCCTCGAGCACGCGCAGCAGGAACAGGCGCATGCCGGCAAGCTGGCCGAACGCATCGTGCAGCTGGGCGGTGAACCCGATCTCAACCCCGACACGCTGACCCGACGCTCCCATGCCGAGTACAAGGAAGGCAAGGACCTTCGCGACATGGTCCGCGAGAACCTGATCGCCGAACGCATCGCGATCGACAGCTATCGGGAAATGATCAACTTCGTGGGCGACAAGGACACCACCACCAAGCGGATCCTTGAAGAGATCCTGGCGCAGGAAGAAGAGCACGCTGATGAGTTTGCCGATCTGCTCGAGGGCTGGATCGGCGAGTGAGCGCGGTACCGACCAACGGTCCGTACCTACCAGATACGCATGCATGATCGGTAGGTGCCGACCGGTGGTCGGTACCGTGCAATGAAACGGCAATGCGTTGGCCATGGCACGGTGGTAAGGTCGCCCACGTCCTCCTTGCATGGAATGCATCGTGACCATTGCCCGCCGTTCTGCCCCGCTTGTGCTTGCCCTGCTGGCTTCTGCCGGGGCCTTCGCTCAGCCTGCCCCCGCGGCAGGCGAGCGCTCGCCGCCTTCCCCGCACTGCCTGGATGCACGCGGTGTGCGCCAGGTCGAGCAGGCCACCCCTGCGGCCATCGCCGTGCTGGGCGCCAATGGCCAGCCCTATCGGCTGGAGTTCACCGATGCCTGCCCCGGTGTCAACGAGGCCGAACAGGTCCGGCTGGACGCACCCGATGGCTGGGCCTGTGGCAGCCCCGGTGAGCGACTGGTGGTCGACGGCCGCACCTGCGCGGTGGCGGCGGTCGGGCTGATGGACAACCGCAGCTTCGCCGAAGCCGCCCGCGAGAGCAGCCGCCAGTACGCGGCGACCCTGCCGACAGTCAGTGTGACGGCCAGATCAGCGCGCAGCAACCGGGCCCAGGCCTTCCAGGGTTCGCCCGAGTTCTGCTTCGCCACCCGCAACGTGCGCGGCTGGAGCGAAGATCCCAAGGGCGTGGTGGTGGAAACCAATCCGAAGAAGAACGGCGGTCATCGCTACTACCACCTGGAGCTGGGCAGCAGCTGCAGCATCCTGGAGGGCGCCACCGCCGTGGACTTCCAGTCCGGTTTCCAGAACGGGTTGATCTGCGGCAACCCGGGCGACCGCATCGTCATGGCCGACAATGGCCTGGTCAACGATGGCGAGGGCGGCGATCAACGCGCCCACACCCCACGCTTCGCCCGCCCCGGCTGTTCGGTATTGGCCGTCTACCCCCGCGAATGACGGTTACCGGAGGATCCGGAACCGCACCTGGGTCCAGGCACCATCGGCGGCGAGCGCGGTGAGGGTGTGCTCGCCGGCTTCGTCGAAATCCCGCTGGAAGCTGCGCGCGCCTTCGCTGCGCGCGATCCAGCGGTCATCCAGCAACCAGTCCACCGCGTGCTCACTGCCCAGCGCACGCAGCTGCAGGCGCACGCCGTGTTCGGCATTGGGCGCGCGTGCGAGCGTTGCGCGGTCGTTGAGGCCCTCGATATGCAGGCTGCCCGCACTGCTGCGGCCATCATCGCGGCAATCCGGCGACAGCGCCGGCAGCTGCGCGGCCTGGCGCTGGGCCAGTGGCAGCCACGGCGACACCAGCGCCGGCCACCGCGCTATTTCACGGCGCTGGGCCTCGTGCGGTTCGCTGCATTCCGGTGACAGCCGCAGGCCGGTGCGGGCATCCACGTTGAATGCCTGCCGCCCCGCCTGCCACAGCCGCGCATCGCGTTCTGCGAAGGTGGGCGGCACCACATCATCGAGCAGGTAGGCCTGCAGGCGTCGCTGGCACAGTGCCGGCGGCGTGGCCTCGGCGCGTTCGCCTGTCGGCCAGCATACCTCGGCCTGGCTGACGTTGGCGGGCAGTGGCGCGGCGGCGGCGTCACCGCGCTGGCGTGGCAGGCTGTCCACCACTTCGAACATCAGCGGCAATGCGGTCACGGCGCCGTACTGGCCCGGCAACGGCGTGCCGTCCGGTCGCCCCACCCACACGCCCACGGTGTAGTGGCGGGTGGTGCCGATCGCCCAGGCATCGCGATAGCCGTAGCTGGTGCCGGTTTTCCACGCCACGCGCGGGCGCCCGGTCACGTCGAACGTCCCGGCGCCATAGCCCGGGCGCGGGTTGGATTCAAGTACTTCGCGGGTGATCCATGCGGCGCCCGGTGACATCAGCCGCCGTTCGATCACGGCATCATCGGGCGTGTAGCGCACGCGGCCGGCGATGCCGTTGCGGTTGAACGCTGCGAACGTGCCAACCAGATCCTCCAGCCGCGCACCGGTGCCGCCCAGGATCAGCGACAGGTTCGGCGCGCTGCCGTGCGGGAAGCGCAGGGTGATGCCGGCATGCGACAGGCGTGCGGCGAAACGTGCCGACCCGACCCGGTCCAGCAGGTCCACCGCCGGTACGTTGAGCGACAACCGCAACGCGGTAGCGGCGCTCACCGGGCCATTGAACGCTGCATCGAAGTTGCCGGGGCGATACCCGGCAAAACTCTGCGGCGCATCGACCATCAGGCTTTCGGAATGGATCAGGCCATCGTCGATGGCCATGCCATACAGGAACGGCTTGAGCGTGGAGCCCGGCGAACGCCAGGCCTGGACCATGTCCACGTGACCCAGCCGCTGTCTGTCACCGAACGCCACCGACCCGACGTAGGCACGCGCCTCCAGCGTGCGGTTGTCCACCACCAGCAGGGCCGCCGAGGTGCGTTCGGGCAGCTGCGAGAAATACGACGCCACGCGCTCTTCCAGGGTGCGCTGCAGCCCGCTGTCCAGCGTGCTCTGGATGCGCGCGGCGCGCGGCTGCGCGGCATGCAGGCGCTGCGCCAGCAGCGCCGCATGCAGCGGCGGCTGCAGCGCGCGGGTCACCACCGCTTCGATACGGGCGTCGTCCACTTCCTCGCGTGTCCATACCCCGAGCGCCACCATGCGCTCAAGCACCTTGTCGCGCGCAACCTGTGCCGCCTCCGGGTGGCGGTCCGGGCGCAGCCGGCTGGGGGACTGCGGCAACACCGCCAGCAGCGCGGCTTCGGCATGCGACAGCTGTGCTGCCGGCTTGCCCAGGTACGCCCAGCTGGCCGCTTCCACGCCTTCGATGGTGCCGCCGTAGGGTGCGCGCTCCAGGTACAGCGCC
Source organism: Stenotrophomonas sp. Steno-Z4 (assembly GCF_056393145.1). Classification (NCBI taxonomy): domain Bacteria; kingdom Pseudomonadati; phylum Pseudomonadota; class Gammaproteobacteria; order Lysobacterales; family Lysobacteraceae; genus Stenotrophomonas; species Stenotrophomonas sp. Steno-Z4. Next base: position 375,012 of record NZ_JBWJPC010000001.1, read on the forward strand.
AGGATCTGCGCCTTGTCCAGGTGCAGTTCCAGCTGCACCGCCCGCAGCAGCTGCTTGGCCTTGCCCCACGGGGTGCGGGTGTGCGGGTCAAGGATGCGGGCCACCTGCATGGTCAGGGTGGAGCCGCCGGACACGATCCGCCGTTCCAGCAACCACTGCTTGCCGGCGCGCAGCAACGCCCACGGGTTGACCCCGGGGTGCCGCCAGAACCAGCGGTCTTCGTAGTTCAGCAGGGCCTGCAGGTACAGCGGCGACACGCTGCTGGCGGAGGCCGGGTAACGCCACACGCCATCGGCGTCGGCGAACGCGCGCAGCGGCGTGCCGTCGCCGGCCACCACCAGCGTGCTGGTATCGCGCTGCCGGGGCAACGGCGGCGGGAACGCCAGGTCCAGCACCAGCAGCAGAGCCAGCAGCGCGGCCGTGCCCCAGCGCAGCACCGGCCACAGCCAGGGACGCCAGCGGTTCCAGTGCAGTCGGGAGCGAAGGGTCGTCATTGCGGTACGGCCGGCATCGCGGGCCCCGGCGTCGGCCGGGGCCCGCCCTGGGTCACGGCTGGACCACCGTCAGCGTGGTCGGGTTACTGCGCCCCACCCCGCGCAGGTCGGGCCGGTACATGTCCTCGACCAGCGGCGGGGGCACCGTGTAGGTGCCGGGGGTGACCGCACGCACCAGGTAGAACACCTTGGCGGTGCTGCCACGCGAGAGCTTGAGCGCGGCCACGTAGCGGTCGTCGCGGAACTCCTCATGGCGCAGCGTGGCCGCCTCGCCACGGTCTTCCACGCGCAGTCCATCGACCACCACGTCGGCCCACTGCTTGGCATCGCCCAGGTTGAAGTTCTCGATCTCCAGCCCGGCCGGCAGCAGGTCGGTCAGCAGCGCATCGGGCATGTCCACGTTCGGGGTGACGCTGACCCGCACGATCAGTGCTTCGCCTTCCTTCAACGCACGCGGGGTCCACGGCTTGCCGTCGGTGGTGAACCAGCTGCGTTCCACGCCCAAGGTGCGGCTGTCCGGTTCCGGCGCGGTGCGCGGAATGCCGGCCACTTCCAGGCTGGCGAACATCGGCGGCTCGCCCTTGGGGCTGAACCGCACGCCCTTGGCCAGTGCGGCGTAGTCGAAACTGCGGCCGAACATGCGGCGCGCGGCGATCGCTTCCACTTCGCTCCCGACGGCCAGCTCGCCGGACACCTGCCTGGTCTGGTTGGCCGCCAGCGCCTTGCCCAGGCGCGCGATGGCCACCTGTTCCTGCGTGCTCAGCCACATCCAGCCGTTGTTGCGGCGGGCATCCAGCGCGCGGCCCAGTTCCACCGCGCGTGCGTCGTAGGCCGGCTTGGACAGCTTGCGCTCGTGCAGCAGCGCGATCATCAACGCATCGTCGCGCACCGCGCTGCCGTAATCGCCGAAGTACTGCGGGCGCTCGCTGCTGGGCTTGGCGAAACCGGCCGCAATGGCCGCATCGCCCCGCTTGTGGTCACCCTGCAGCGACAGCGCGATACCCAGGTGGACCAGCGACAGGCCGGTGAGCGACTTGCTGCGTTCGTTGTCGTACAGCGCGCGCAGGGTACCCAGCGGGGCCCGGTTGACCCGCGCCAGCACGTAGCCCGAATACGCCTGGTTGGCGAATTTCAGGTTCTCGCGGCGGTCCTCGCCGTAGAACTGGTTGCCGCCGGACAGCAGGTCCTCGCTGAGCCGGTTGAGCGCCTTCTGCAGCACGCCGTCGGGCACGGCGAAGCCGGCGTCCTTGGCATCGAGCAGGAACTCGGCGATGTACGGGGTCAGCCACGGATTGACGTAGCCGTCGTCTCCCCACATCGAGAAGTTGCCGTTGGCTACCTGCATCGACGCCAGGCGGCCGAACGCGCCTTCCATGCGTTCGCGGCGGGTCCTGGCATCCAGCCCATCGGCACCGAGCATGGCCGAGGTGGCTTCATCCAGCATCAGTGCGGCGTAGCCCTTGCTGGTGGTCTGCTCGGCGCAGCCATACGGATACTTCAGCGCACCGTCGAGCGCACTGGCGAAGGGAATCGGCGGCAGCGCGCTGACCAGCATGCGCGCGGTGACCGAATCGCTCATCAGGCCATCGGCCAGGCCGGCGCCCAGCTCCACGTCGGCCAGCGGGTCCAGCGTACGGGTCTGCGCGCGCAGCACCTGCGGCCACGCCGCGCGTACCGGCAGGTCATAGCGGCGGTCGACCTTGAAGCCGTTGCCTTCCACCCGCACCCGCACCTTGGCCACCGTGTAGCCCTCGCGCGCCACCAGCGGGAAGCTGAGCGTGCTCTTGGCATCGGCGTTGAGCTTGAGCGTCCGGCTGGACTCGCCGAGGGTCAGCGGGCCGATCCCATCGACCTGCACGTTGAACTCGCCCGGTTTGCCGGTGAAGTTCTGCACATCCAGGGTGACCGTGCTGCGGTCGCCCGGGGCCAGCACGCGCGGCATGCTGGCTTCGGCCAGGATCGGTGCACGCACCACGGTTTCCACGTCGCGCTTGCCGTACTGGTCATCGGCGTAGACCAGCGCGGAGACGCGCAGGGTGCCGTTGAAATCCGGCACCTTCAACGCGATCCGGGCAATGCCCTTGGCATCCAGTTTTACCGGGCCGGAGAACAGGTCCACGGTCTGCACGCGCGCGGTGGGGCGCTTGGCCTGCGGCAACGCGGCCAAGGCCATGTCACCACCGAACTTCAGTTTGCCGCTGCTGCCATCGAAGCTTTCGATCACCCGGCTGTAGATGTCGTAGGCATCCACGCCAAGGCGACGCTGGGCGAAGAAGTGGCCGGCCGCGTCGGGCACCGGGAAGCGCGTGATGTTGAGGATGCCCACGTCCACCGCCGACACCGTGACATGCGCCAGCTTGCCCGCCAGCTGCGGCGCGCTCACCGTCACCGGCAGGGTCTGCTCCGGCCGCATCTGCTTGGGCGCGGACAGGCCGACCGCGATCTGGCGTGCCTTGCGGTCCATCGGCACGTGCACCACGCCGACCGCGCGGGCCGGAGTGATCTTGCTCGGCGCACTGCCACCGCGGAACACCAGCGCGGTGATGTAGACATCGTGGCGCTCCCACTCGGCGGTGACCGGAATGTCGAAGGTGCTGCCCGGCTTGGCGTCGATCTCCTGCACGTACAGCATCTTGTCGCTTTCAACCATCAGCACGCCCTTGCCGGCGTGCGGCGGGGTGACGGTGACGCGGACCTTGTCGCCGGCCTTGTAGCCGGTCTTGTCCAGGCCCAGCTTGATCTTGTCCGGGCGTGCATCCAGGCCGCGGTTTTCGTCGTTCCAGCTCCAGCCGGCGTGGAACGGGTAACGGCTGGTCAGCCCGGTGGCCGGGTCGAACACATCCAGGCGGTACTCGCCCCATTCCACCGGGAAGTCCACGCCCACCGCCGCGCTGCCGGCGTCCAGGGTGCGGCTTTCCTTGTTTTCGAAGCGGCGGCTGAAGTCGTAATCCCAACGGTTGTCGTTGAAGGTCCAGTGGTAGTCACGGAGCTCGCGCACCAGGGTGACCTTCAGGCCCTTGCCGGGCTGCGGCTTGCCGGCCGCATCCACGCGCAGGACTTCAAAGCGCGCGTTGCTGTTCGCATCGGCGCCGTCTTCGGGGTTGAACAGCGGGCGCACGCCGACCAGCACCGGAGCCGGCCACAGCACCCGCTTCAGGGTGCGGCTGACCGTGCGGCCGCCGGTTTCATACACGCTGCCCGACAGCACCACCGCCACCGGCGCGCTGGCCTTGACCTCGGCCGGCAGCTCCACGTCCTGGCGCAGCGTGCCGTCGGCGGGGAACTCGGTATCGATCACATCGCGCGCTTCGCGCGGCAGCTCCAGGGTCGGGTCGCCGAAGAAGTAGCCCGGCAGCGATTCCACCGGCGACTGCTCGGCCGCCACCGCCAGGCGCGCGGTGAAGCGGTTGCCATCGGCCGGCGCACCGTACAGGTAGGCCGCATCGGCCTGCAGCTTGAGCGGCTCGCCCGGCTTGAGGGTCTTCTGCGGACTGTCCAGGTCCAGCTTCATGCGCTCGGGCAGGAACTCCTCGATCCGCAGGGTCATGCCCTGGATCGCCTCCTTGCTGGCCGGGTTGGTGCGGAACTCGACCTGCCAGCGCCCGGTCGGCGCTTCCACCGGGATGGTCTGTTCGAAGCTCAGGTAGCCCTGCTCGCCCGGTTGCAGGCGGGTTTCGCGGAAGGTCTTGCCGTCAGGCTGCTTCAGGCGCAGGAACACCGGCTGCCCGCCCTTGCCAGGGCCGCTGACCGGCTTACCGTCGTTGTCGCGCAGCAGCGCGGAAATGCGCACGGTTTCGCCGGGGCGGTACAGGTCGCGGCCGGACCAGGCGAACACGTCGAACCACGCGTTGTCGCGCCCGGCCACGGCAAACTCGCTCAGGTCCAGCGCCGGCTGGTTGAACGGCAGCATCGAGGTATCCGCACCACTGCTGGCAATCAGCACATGGCCCGCATCCAGGGTGTAGTTGAGCAGCGCGTTGCCGTTGCCGTCGGTGCTGCCCTTGAGCACCACCTCGCCCTTGGCGTCGATGATGCGCAGGTCGATCTTCTTCAGCGCCGCGCCGCTCTGCAGCGAGGCGGTGTGCACGAACAGGGTGTCCTTGTAGGCGCGGGTGTGCAGGCCGATGTCGCTGACGGTGAAGAAGGCGGTGTCGAACTCGCTGTCGAACGAGCCGCTGCGCTTCATCACCGCGAAGTACAGGCCCGGCTCCTGCAGTTCCTTGATGTCCTGGGTGGGGAGGTAGGTCAGCACGCGCTCGTTCTGCTTGCCGCCCAGCACGAAGCGGTTAACGTAGACCGGCTCGGCCAGCTGCGACATCGGGGTCTTGTCGCCGTATTCGCTGTCCAGCTCCCAGCTGCCACGGCGGCCGCCGCGCTGGTACTGGCTGAAGAAGCTGGACAGTTCCTTGTCGCGCACGCGCAGGAACTCCACGTCCACTTCCTTCACGTTGACCGACACCACCGGCAGGCCGCGGCTTTCGCGCGCTGGCAGCACGCTGCCCTGCGAGGCGAAGCCGGCCACCGGCTTGAGCTCGCCACTGAAGACCTTCTGGCGCAGCTCCTTGCCGATCCGGCTGCCGTCGGCGGCCAGCAGGTCCGGCGAGACGATCAGGGTGTACTCCTTGGCCGCCTCGACGAACGGGTAGCGCAGGGTCTTGCCGTCGTCGGACAGGGTCCAGCTGCTGTCCTCGGTGCCGACCTTTTCGCCGAAGCGGACCAGTTTGTCGAAGTCCTGCGTGCCGACCAGCGGCCGCGAGAACTCGAGGGCCAGCGACAGACCATCACTCTTCTGGTCGGGGAAGGCGCGTACCAGGGTGAACTCGCTGACGGCTTCGGCCTTGGCGGCAATCGGCGCGCCCGACGGCGTCGGCAGCTGGCCGCTGTCGTTGCGCTTGCAGCCGCCGATCCCCAGTGCCAGGCCGGCGACCAGCGCCATCCCCAGGATTCCTTTCCAGCCCCACCGCCCGACCGTTGCCATATGTCGCTCCTTGAACAAGGGCTTCATTATGCACCCGGGCGTTACGGGCTGCCTGGACACGCATGGCGTGTCCCTACGCGACCCAGGGCATGCACGCAGTGCGCGGATCGGCGTAGCGACACGCCATGCGTGTCCCAGGTGGCGCGTACCGGGCGGTCAGACGGTCCCGGCCGGGACCCTTACCGCGCCTTCCATCAGCACCCGTGCGCTGCGACTCATGATCGCCTTGGTCACGGTCCACTGGCCATCGACCTGCGCCGCCTCCGCGCCCACACGCAGGGTTCCCGACGGATGTCCAAAGGTGACCGCGCCGCGCTCGCCGCCGCCGGCCGCGAGGTTCACCAGCGTGCCCGGAATGGCGGCAGCCGTGCCGATGGCCACCGCCGCGGTGCCCATCATGGCGTGGTGCAGCTTGCCCATCGACAGCGCGCGGGCATGCAGGTCGATGTCGCCCGCCGCGATCTGCCTGCCACTGGAGGACACGTAGTCCTGCGCCGGGGCGACGAACGCAACCTTGGGCGTGTGCTGGCGGGTGGCAGCCTGGTCGATGCTGTCGATCAGGCCCATGCGCACCGCGCCGTGCGCGCGGATCGCCTCGAACCGGGCCAGCGCGGCCTTGTCCTCGTTGATCGCCGGCTGCAGCTCGGTACCGGTGTAGCCCAGGTCCGCCGCGTTGAGGAAGATGGTGGGAATGCCAGCAGTGATCATCGTCACCTGGAAGCTGCCCACGCCGGGCACGTCCAGCGTGTCGACCAGGTTGCCGGTGGGAAACATCGAACCGCCCTCGCCTTCGTCGTCGGACGGATCGAGGAACTCCAGCGCGATCTCAGCGGCCGGGAAGGTCACCCCATCCAGTTCGAAGTCGCCGATCTCCTGCACCTGCCCGTCCACCACCGGCACGTGGGCCAGGATGGTCTTGCCGATGTTGGCCTGCCAGATCCGCACCGTGCAGATGCCATTGCGTGGAACGCGGGTCGGATCGATGAAACCGTTGCTGATCGCGAAGGGGCCTACGGCGGTGCTGAGGTTGCCGCAGTTGCCGCTCCAATCCACGAACGCGGTGTCGATGGAGACCTGCCCGTAGAGGTAATCCACATCATGGTCGGGCACCGATGGCGCCGAAATGATCACGCATTTGCTGGTGCTGGACGTCGCCCCGCCCATGCCGTCGGTGTGCTTGCCATAGGGATCGGGCGAACCGATCACGCGCATCAGCAGCGCATCACGCGCCGGACCTGGGACCTGCGCGGCAAACGGCAGGTCCTGCTGGCGGAAGAACACACCCTTGCTGGTGCCACCGCGCATGTAGGTGGCGGGAATGCGGAGTTGGGGAAGATAGGTCATTGCGTATCCAATAGGGCATCAAGGCCACGACGTGCAATCCAGATCCTGACGACACGGATGTGGTCGGCCAACGCTATGTAGTAGATGAGGTCATCATCAAAACGACGAATGGGAAGGAAGCGCAGCGATCCTTCAGGAAGGTCCAGGACACCATCGTGTCGGGTCGAGCCTGCTTCCGGGTGCCGCTCCAACAGTTCAACGGCTGCCTGAAGGGCATCGATGAAAGCCAGTTCCAGCGCCGTTCCGCCTGCGCCGGCGAACCACTGGGCCGCCTCGTCGGCGTCCTGGAGCGCGCGTGGATACCAACGGGAGGGCTTCATTTCCCGCTGCGCTCCTTGGCCCGTTCACGCATGCGATTGAAATGATCGGCTTCCAGCGGCTCTGCGGTTCCTGAGGCAAGGCCCTCTGCAACCAGCTTGCGGAGCAGGTCTTCCGATTTGCTCCGCTGACGCTGGCGGATCAGGTCACGCACGTAGTCGGAGGTACTGGAGTAGCCGCCTTCGCTGACTTCTTCGTCGACAAACTGCTTGAGCGGGTCACTGAGCGAGATGTTCATCGTGGCCATGGGGGCCTCCTATGGCAATTCTTGCCATGAATGGTGCGCCTACAGCCACATGGCTGCAAGCGCACCCCCATTCATCCTTCATATTCAGTAGGACAGACAGGATTTCACGCCACCTGCGAGGATTCGAGGAAGTCCTGCGCAAAACGCTGCAATACCCCGCCCGCTTCGTAGATCGAGACTTCTTCCGCGGTGTCCAGGCGGCAGGTGACCGGCACCCGCAGCTGTTCGCCGTCGCGGCGGTTGATCACCAGGGTCAGCTCGGCGCGCGGCACGCGCTCACCGACCACGTCGAAGGTTTCGGTACCGTCGATGCCCAGCGACAGGCGGTTCACGCCCGGCTTGAACTCCAGCGGGAGTACGCCCATGCCGATCAGGTTGGTGCGGTGGATGCGTTCGAAGCCCTCGGCGGCGATGGCTTCCACGCCGGCCAGGCGCACGCCCTTGGCCGCCCAGTCGCGCGAGCTGCCCTGGCCGTAATCGGCGCCGGCAATGATGATCAACGGCTGCTTGCGCTCCATGTAGGTTTCGATCGCCTCCCACATGCGGGTGACCTTGCCTTCCGGTTCGATGCGCGCCAGCGAACCCTGCTTGACCTGGCCATCGACCACGGCCATTTCATTGATCAGCTTGGGGTTGGCGAAGGTGGCACGCTGCGCGGTGAGGTGGTCGCCGCGATGGGTGGCGTAGGAATTGAAGTCCTCCTCGGGCAGGCCCATCTTCGCCAGGTACTCACCGGCGGCGCTGCTGGCCAGGATCGCGTTGGACGGCGACAGGTGGTCGGTGGTGATGTTGTCGCCCAGCACCGCCAGCGCGCGCATCCCGGTCAGCCCGCGCTCGCCGGCCAACGCGCCCTCCCAGTACGGCGGGCGGCGGATGTAGGTGCTCTGCGGGCGCCAGTCGTACAGCGGGCTGATCGGCGCACCGTGTTCGACCTTGAAGGTGAACATCGGCTCATAGACCTGGCGGAACTGTTCCGGCTTGACGCTGGCAGCCACCACCGCGTCGATCTCGGCATCGCTCGGCCACAGGTCCTTCAGGGTGATCGCGCTGCCATCGGCGCGGAAGCCCAGCGCATCCTTCTCGATATCGAAGCGCACCGTGCCGGCAATGGCGTAGGCCACCACCAGCGGCGGCGAGGCCAGGAACGCCTGCTTGGCATACGGATGGATGCGTCCGTCGAAGTTGCGGTTGCCCGACAGCACGGCGGTGGCGTACAGGTCGCGGTCGATCACTTCCTGCTGGATCTTCGGATCCAGCGCACCGCTCATGCCGTTGCAGGTGGTGCAGGCAAACCCGACGATGCCGAAGCCCATCTGTTCGAGGTCGCCGATCAGGCCGGCCTCTTCCAGGTACAGCTGGACGGCCTTGGAACCAGGCGCCAGCGAGCTCTTCACCCACGGCTTGCGGCTCAGCCCGGCACGGTTGGCGTTGCGCGCCAGCAACGCGGCGGCAATCACGTTGCGCGGGTTGCTGGTGTTGGTGCAGCTGGTAATGGCCGCGATGATCACCGCGCCGTCAGGCATCAGCCCCTGCTCCTGCTCGAGCTTGCCGGAGGCCAGCTTGGCTTCGTCGGCAATGCCGCGCGCGGCCAGTTCGCTGGTGGCCACGCGCTTGTGCGGGTTGGACGGGCCGGCCATGTTGCGCACCACGCTGGACAGGTCGAACTTCAGCACGCGCTCGTAGCGCACCTGGCCCAGGTCGTCCGACCACAGGCCGGTCACCTTGGCGTAAGTTTCCACCAGCTTCACCTGGGTCTCTTCGCGGCCGGTCAGGCGCAGGTAGTCCAGGGTCTGCTGGTCAATCGAGAACATCGCCGCCGTGGCGCCGAACTCGGGGGTCATGTTGGAAATGGTGGCGCGGTCGCCGATGGTCAGCGCGGTGGCGCCTTCACCGTAGAACTCGATCCACGCCCCCACCACGCGCTCCTTGCGCAGGAACTCGGTCAGCGCCAGCACCAGGTCGGTACAGGTGATGCCCGGCTGCGGGCGACCGGTCAGCTCGACACCAATGATGTCCGGCAGGCGCATCCACGAGGCGCGGCCGAGCATGACGTTCTCCGCTTCCAGGCCGCCGACGCCGATGGCGATCACGCCCAGCGCGTCGACGTGCGGGGTGTGGCTGTCGGTGCCCACGCAGGTATCGGGGAAGGCCACGCCATCGCGCACCTGGATCACCGGCGACATCTTCTCCAGGTTGATCTGGTGCATGATCCCGTTGCCTGGCGGAATCACATCTACGTTCTTGAACGCCTTCTTGGTCCAGTTGATGAAGTGGAAGCGGTCTTCGTTGCGGCGGTCTTCAACGGCGCGGTTCTTCTCGAACGCGGCCCTGTCGAAGCCCGGGTATTCCACCGCCAGCGAGTGATCCACGATCAGCTGGGTGGGTACCACCGGGTTGATCTGGGCCGGGTCGCCACCGGCATCGGCAATGGCGTCGCGCAGGCCGGCCAGGTCGACCAGCGCGGTCTGGCCAAGGATGTCGTGGCACACCACGCGGGCCGGGTACCACGGGAAATCCAGGTCCTGGCGGCGCTCGATCAGCTGCCGCAGCGAGGCCTCCAGGGTGGTCGGGTCACAGCGACGCACCAGGTTTTCGGCCAGCACGCGCGAGGTGTACGGCAGCGTGGCATAGGCACCCGGGGCAATCGCATCGACTGCGGCGCGGGTATCGAAATAGTCCAGCGCGGTGCCGGGCAGGGTCTTGCGGTAATCAGTGTTCATGGCTGGCGGTAGCTGCTTCTGTTTGGCGGGCCGTGCGTGAAATGCGGAAAGGCCGGCCGGTGGGCCGGCCCTTCGTTCAGCGGCGCTGGTCGATCGGCACGAAGGCCTGGTCTTCCGGGCCGGTGTAGTTGGCGCTGGGGCGGATGATCTTGCCGTCGATGCGCTGTTCGATCACGTGCGCGCTCCAGCCCGAGGTGCGGGCGATCACGAACAACGGGGTGAACATCGCGGTCGGCACGCCCATCATGTGATAGCTGACAGCGCTGAACCAGTCCAGGTTCGGGAACATCTTCTTGATGTCCCACATCACCGATTCCAGGCGCTCGGCGATGTCGTACATCTTCAGGTTCTGCTGCTCGCTGGACAGCTCGCGGGCCACGTCCTTGATCACGCTGTTGCGCGGATCACTGACGGTGTAGACCGGATGGCCGAAGCCGATCACCACTTCCTTGCGCTCGACGCGGGCCTTGATGTCGGCCTCGGCTTCGTCCGGCGAGTCGTAGCGCTTCTGCACTTCGAACGCCACTTCATTGGCGCCGCCGTGCTTCGGCCCGCGCAGCGCACCGATGCCGCCGGTGATGCAGCTGTACATGTCGCTGCCGGTGCCGGCGATGACGCGGCAGGTGAACGTCGAGGCGTTGAACTCGTGCTCGGCGTACAGGATCAGCGACGTGTGCATCGCCTTCACCCACGAATCCTGCGGCTTCTCGCCGTGCAGCAGGTGCAGGAAGTGGCCACCGATGGAATCGTCGTCGGTCTCCACGTCGATCGCGCGGCCGTTGTGGCTCCAGTGGTACCAGTACAGCAGCATCGAGCCCAGGCAGGCCATCAGCTTGTCGGCGATGTCGCGGGCACCGGGGTGGTTGTGGTCGTCTTTTTCCGGCGACACGCAGCCCAGCACGGAAACGCCGGTGCGCATCACGTCCATCGGGTGCGCCGACGGCGGCAGCTCTTCCAGCGCGGCCTTGACCGCGGCCGGGATGCCGCGCAGCGACTTCAGCTTGGCCTTGTAGGCGACCAGCTCGGCGCGGGTGGGCAGCTTGCCGTGCACCAGCAGGTGGGCGATTTCCTCGAACTCGCTGGTGTTGGCCAGGTCCAGGATGTCATAGCCGCGGTAATGCAGGTCGTTGCCGCTGCGGCCGACGGTGCACAGGGCGGTGTTGCCGGCGGCGGTGCCCGACAGGGCGACGGACTTCTTCGGCTTGAAGCCGGGGGCGGTGGTTGCTTCGCTCATGATCCCTCCAGAAAACAATGGTGCGACGTTACTTCTTGGCGGCGAACAGCGCATCGAGCTGCTGCTCGAAGGCGTGGTAGCCGATACGGTCGTACAGTTCCTCGCGCGTCTGCATGCTGTCCACCACGTTCTTCTGGTGGCCGTCGCGGCGAATGGTCTCATACACGTTCTCGGCAGCCTTGTTGGCCGCACGGAACGCCGACAGCGGGAACAGCTGGATGGCCACGCCGGCCGAGGCCAGTTCATCGCGGCTGAACAGCGGGGTCTTGCCGAATTCGGTGATGTTGGCCAGTACCGGCACCTTCACTGCGTCCACGAAGCGGCGGTAGGTGGCCAGGTCGTAGGCGGCCTCGGCGAAGATGCCGTCGGCACCGGCCTCCACGCAGGCGATGGCGCGCTCGATCGCGGCATCCACGCCGTCCACCTGGATGGCGTCGGTGCGCGCGATCAGGAAGAAATCCGGATCGGTCTTCGCATCGGCGGCCGCCTTGACCCGGTCCACCATCTCGCCCTGGGTGACGATTTCCTTGCCCGGCCGATGCCCGCAGCGCTTGGCGCCGACCTGGTCTTCGATATGGCAGGCTGCTGCGCCGGCCTTGATCAGCGATTTGACCGTGCGCGCGATGTTGAACGCGCTGGGGCCAAAGCCGGTGTCGATGTCGACCATCAGCGGCAGGTCGCACACGTCGGTGATGCGGCGCACGTCGATCAGCACATCTTCCAGGGTGTTGATGCCCAGGTCGGGCAGGCCCAGCGAGCCGGCCGCGACGCCGCCACCCGACAGGTAGATGGCACGGTAGCCGGCGCGCTGCGCCAGCAGGGCGTGGTTGGCGTTGATCGCCCCGATCACCTGCAGCGGCGATTCGGCGGCCAGCGCGGCGCGGAAACGGGCGCCGGCGGAGGAAACAGGGGTGCTCATGGGCAACATTCCATCGTGGTTGTCGGGTAACAGGCGCAAGGCGCGTGCCAACTCGCAAGTGATTGATTCCACTGGCTTGGCCGCCGCCCCGGCTTGTTTCACTTTGAAACATTGAAACGGATGTAACATGGATGGAACTGAAACACGGTACCCGACGATGTCCATCCGCCTGCCCCGCCCCCGCCTGCCCGATCTGGATCCCGGCGCCCTGCCGGTGATCTGGACGGTGAGCGTGTCGCGCCTGACCGGCCTGCTCGGCGACGTCATCCCGGAGTTCGACCGCCGCGCGCGGATCGTCCCCATCAACCTCGGCTTTGAAGAGGCGGTGGACGTGATCGGCCAGCGCCTGCGCCGCGAGCATTGCGATGTGGTCATTGCAGGCGGCTCCAACGCCGCCTACCTGCGCAGCCGCCTGGAGGTACCACTGGTACCGATCCAGGCCAACGGCTTCGACCTGATGGAAGCACTGGCGCGGGCGCGGCGGATCGCCCCCAGGATCGGGCTGGTCACCCACGCCACCGACGTGCCCAGTTTCGGCAGCTTCCAGCACAGCTTCGGGCTGGATATCGAACACCGCCGCTTCGTCACCCGCGAAGATGCGCGCGACTGCATCGCCGACATGCGTGCCAACGGCATCGAGGTGATCGTCGGCACCGGCATGGCCATCGACCACGCCGAACGCGTGGGCCTGCCCGGCGTGCTGCTGTACTCGGCCGATTCGGTGCGCCAGGCCTTCGAACACGCGCTGGAACTGACCCAGACCCTGGCCCGCTCCGGCGTGGCCGCACCGCGCCGGCGTGCCCCTGCCCGCTCGCGCCCCACCGAGCAGCGCCTGCTCGGCGAAAGCCCTTCGATGCAGCAGGTGCGCGAGCGCATTGCCTTGTATGCCCCGCACGACAGCACCGTGCTGGTTACCGGCGCCACCGGCACCGGAAAGGAACTGGTCGCCCGGCAGCTGCACGCCGCCAGTGGCCGCAGCGGCCGCTTCGTGGCGCTCAACTGCGGGGCAATCAGTGAATCGCTGCTGGAAGCGGAACTGTTCGGCTACACCGAAGGCGCCTTCACTGGCGCGCGGCGTGGTGGACGGGTCGGCCTGGTAGAAGCTGCCGATGGCGGCACGTTGTTCCTGGACGAAATCGGCGAGCTGCCGTTGCCGCTGCAGACGCGTCTGTTGCGGGTCCTGGAAGAGCGCGAAGTGCTGAGGGTCGGTGCGACCGAACCCACCCCGGTGGATGTGCGCGTAGTGGCGGCCACCCTGCAGACGCTGGAATCGCTGGTAGAGGCGCAGCGCTTCCGGCGCGACCTCTACTACCGCCTGGCCGCGCTGCGGATCGCACTGCCTACCCTGCGCGAGCGCCCGCAGGACGTGCCGATGCTGCTGGAGCACTTCTTCCAGCAGTTGGGCCAGCGCCCGTCGCCGCTGGATGCGGCCGCCACCGAGCGCCTGTGCGGGTATGCCTGGCCGGGCAACGTGCGCGAACTGCGCAACCTGGTTGACCGCCTGCGCATCCATTGGCGGATCGACCAGGGGGCATTGGGCCTGGCACAGCTGCAGTCGTGGCTGCCCGAACTGCTGCCGGCCACGGGCGGCACTGTCGTGCCCGACAGCGCCACGTTGCATGCCGGGCCTGCGCCCGCACGCCCCTCGCCAGCAACCCTGCACCAGTGGCTGATCGAACATCAGGGCAACCGGGAGCAGCTGGCCGCACAGCTGGGCGTATCGCGCACGACGCTGTGGCGTTGGCTGCGGCACCCCGTTTGACGAGCGCCGGTGACCGCGTTTTGCGCATCCCGCGCCTGCAACGACATCCCTGATACGCAGAGCAGGCTTCAACCGACAACGCATTAGGGAAACTCCTAAAGCCAAATGCGGATATCCGGTTGTGCGACATGTTCATCATTTCGTCTGCTGCATGGGCAGGAACTGACAGCGCGGGACATGGCGGTGGATCGCATGCGTCCTGCCGCGACATCAGCGCGCCGGGCGCATCGGGCGGTTTGATGCCCGGATTTCCCGCCATACCAGGCCTTGCCGCCCGATTCCGCCGCACGCGGACCGATACACGCCATCGATGACGTCAAGAGGAAGAAAGTTCGATGGCCGCGCAGGAGGTTCATCAACGGAAACCCCGGGTGAACTGTCTGCGAATACTGCAATGTCCAACGGCCCGCCGCACGGCTAGGTTCCAGAGCGAGGATCCGCCCACCACCAAGGACACTGCATGTTCCCAGCCACTCACGCCAGGCCCCTTTCCACCCTCGTCGCCCGCACCACCGCGCTGGCCCTGCGCAGGCCGCGCGATGCCGCGGCGGGCCCGACCCGGGCCATCCCGCTGACCGGTATCAGCAACCACGCGAACCGGCCGCAGCCCGCACCCGCCCGCGTATCGCGGATGCCCGCGTCAGCGTCCAACACCGACCCCGAGCGGGACGATGCACCCAGCGCCCCCGGCCCCACCGAGGATGCACTGGTGGTGCTCAGCGGCCAGATCCATGCCCTGCTGGCGCAGTGCCGCGCCGAAGCGCCTGCGGATGTTGCCAACGCACTGGACGCGCTGGACCTGGACCCACGCGAGCCGTTGGCCCGCAAGCAGAGCAGCGCGCTGCTGCGTGCGATCAAGCGCCTGCCCAACGGCCGCCATGTCCCCGAACGGCAGAAGGCACTGCGGGCGGCGCTGTACGACCTGACCCGCGCAGCACGCGCCGAGGCGATGCTGCACGAGCAGATCGCACGCCACACCGAGCGAGAACGCATCAACGCGCTGCCGGGTTCGCAGCGCAGCGCCGGCACCGGCGGCATGCTGGGCGTGCGCTTCGGGTTGCCCAGCGGCGTGCATGCCGGCGCGGCGGCCGGTGCACGCCAGGAATCCAGCGTGGCCACCTTCGACGACCTGACGGTCGCCACCATCCGCAGCGCGACGGTAAGTGCTGAAGCCAGTGTCCAGGCCACCGTCGGTCCCGGGGTAGGCGTGGAAGGCAGACTGAGCGGCTACTCGACCGAAGGCGATGCGGACATCTCCATGTCGATGCGCACCCGCGTGCTGCGCCTGGCGCATGCATCGGTCGCCCACCGGTTGGGCGGCAACGTCCTGCAGCGCGCGTTCAAGCGCGTGACCGAGCCACGTCGCGACCGCTACGACGAGCGCACCAGCCGCGCGATGGCCTTGCAGTCGACGCTGCCAGTCCTGCTCGGCAAACAGGCCGTGGCGCAGCCTCTGGCATTCGGCAAGCGCGGCCTGTTGATCACCGCAGGCATGACCACCCATGGCGGCGCGCTGGACGCCACTGCCGGCTATGGGCTGGGCCAGCTCGGCGCCACCGCTGCGGCCAACCGCACGGTACTGCGGGCGGCGCTGCCGACCCGGCTGACCGAACTCGGCGAAGACGGCCTGCCTGCCAGCAAGGATCCCGGCATCCGCTCCGTTCTGGAAGCGCGCGTGGCGCATCTGGTGGGCAACCAGCCCCGTTCGCACGCGCTCCAGATCGTCCAGCAGGTCATGGCGTCGCCGCGGGACCCGGACACCATTGAGAAACGACAGAAGGCCGTGGCACATGTCGGCGCCGCGTTCGATCACCTGCAGGCGCTGACCGACCTGTCGTTGCGTGCGCCGGCCCAGGCACGCGCGCCGCTGGCCTCGCTGGCACGCGACTGGGGCAGCAGCACCGCAGCGCCCGAACCGGTGATGATCGCCCTGCTCGACACGCTCGCCTGGCTGCAGGCGGTGCCGGCACCGGACACCCGGGCAGCGGCAGAACATGCAGGTTGGGCCCGCCTGCAGCGCAGCGTGCAGTCTGAAGCGCGGCGCATCCATGACACCACGCTGCCGCACGACCGCGCGTGGGTGTACCGGGCGACGCATGCGTTCCGCGAGCAGATCCAGCGCATCGCCACCACCCGCGGCAGCTTGTCGCTCTCTGCATCGCTGCCGTTGCTGACCGCCACCGGAGAGATCGGCGTGGCACGCCATGTGCGCCAGGATCCGGATCCGCTGCGCAATGGTGACTATCTGGAGCTGACCGTTGCTGCCCATCTCGCGCCCGCGTTGGGCACCATCCTGTCCGAGGTGGAGCGGCAGTTGCCGGAGTGGGGGGCGCTACCCCTGCACGAAGCAGAAGCATTGGTCGCCCCGCTGTCGGCCGACCTTGGGGTCAGCGGCACCAGCCAGCTGCTGGTGCGCTTCTTCCGGCCTTCCTTCCAGACCGATCCAGACTTCTCGCCGTCCGCGCGCGGCAACCACCTGCATGCGGTGCGTCTGGCCACCGGCACCGCACAGTCGCTGGGCGTGACGGTACCCGTGCCGGTGCTGCCGGGGCTGGCACCGACGATCCGGGTGGAGCACAACCGCGCAACCCAATTCACCCGGTACGACCGGCTGGGCGAAGGCACGCTGACCAGCCCGCTGATGCGCTACCTGTCCCTGTGTTCGGCCACGCAGCCCCGTGCTGAGACGTGGGCCGCGCTGCTGGATTCGCATGGTGCCGACCTGGACCGGCTGGCCGAAGCGCTCACCGACCCCGGTTCCGTACCTTCGCTGGAAGCGCGCTACTGGCTGCAGCGCGAGCCCACCACCACTATCGGTGGTGCCACCACGCGCCGCGAAAATCCCGATACCAGCACGCTGGACGCGTTCACGCAGGCAGCCGATGCCGAAACCCGGCGCGCCCAGCTGTATGCGCTGTTCGAAGCGGTCGGGGCCATCACCACCCGGCAGAAGGCGATGTCGTCGCTGATCGGCGCATTGACCCTGCCGGTGGTCGGTTGAGCGCCGCTTACGGGTACAGCAGGCGCTTGCACCACTGCCCGTTGGCATCGATCTCGTAGCACCAGCGCTCGTGCAGGCGGAACTGCGCGCCGTACCAGAACTCGATCCGGCGCGGCACCACCCGCAGCCCGCTCCAGCCGTCCGGCCGCGGAACATCGCGGCCGGCGAAGCTGGCTTCGGCAGTGGCCACGCGCGTATCGAATTCCTCGCGCGAGGCCAGCGTGCGTGACTGCAGCGACGCCCACGCGCCGATCTGGCTCAGGCGCGGACGCGAGGCAAAGTACGCGTCGGCTTCTTCGTTGCTGACCTGTTCCACGGTGCCTTCGATGCGCACCTGGATGCCGGCCTCGCGCAGGCTGCGCCACAGGAACAGCAGCGCGGCGTGCGGGTTGGCCTGCAGCTCGCGGCCCTTGTGGCTGTCCAGATGCGTGTAGAACACGAAACCGCGGTCATCGAAGGCTTTCAGCAGTACCGTTCGCGCCGAGGGGACGCCCGTGGCGGTGGCGGTGGCCACGGTCATTGCGTTGGGTTCGATTTCAGCGCTGCCTTTGGCTTCGTCGTACAACGCGGCGAAGGTGGACAGGGCTTCAGCGTAGAGATCGGTCATGGTCGGCTTCTTTGCGGCTCGGTTTGGGTTTATTGTCACCGCATGTCCGTTGCTGCGTACATTCCCCGGAACAAGGGTTTCCCCGATGCACTGGTCGCGCAGGCGCTGGATGATGCGTTGGCCGTGACGGCCACGGTGCCAGTATTGGCGATCAGCGGCCTGCAGGGCAGCGGCAAATCGACGCTGGCCGCCCAGGTGGTGGGCCTGGCCCAGCAACGCGGGCTGCGCGCGGCGGCAGTGTCCATCGATGACTTCTACCTCACCCGTGCCCAACGCCAACGCCTGGCCCGCCAGGTACACCCGCTGCTGCTGACCCGTGGACCACCCGGCACGCATGACCTGCCGCTTGCCCATGCCACGCTGGAGGCGATCACCGCGCGACAGCCGGTGGCGCTGCCGCGCTTTGACAAGCTTGCCGACGAACGCGTGCCGGAAGCGCAATGGCCGCAGTGTCACGAACCACTGGACCTGCTGGTGTTCGAAGGCTGGTTCCTGGGCACGCCGGCGCAGGCCGACAGCGAACTGGACACCGCGCTCAATGCGCTCGAACGTGAGGCCGACGCCGATGGCCGCTGGCGCCGCTGGTGCAACCAGGCCCTTGCCGGACAGTATCCGGCGCTGTGGCAGTGCTGTGACCGGCTGTGGTTCCTGCAGCCGCCGGATTTCGCGGTAGTGCCGCGCTGGCGCTGGCAGCAGGAGCAGAACCTGCAGGCCGCCCAGCCCGAGCGCAGCAGCATGAGCCGCGCCCAGCTGGAGCGGTTCGTGCAGTACTACGAGCGGATCAGCCGGCAGGCACTGCGCACGCTGCCGGCGCTGGCCGACCGCGTGGTGGTGCTGGATGAACAGCGCCGGATCGTCAGCTGACCAGGAAGGTCACGCGCAGGTTGACCCGCCACTCGGTGATGTTGCCTTGGCCGTCAGTGACCACCTTGGTCTCGTTGATCCACGCCCCTTGGATGCCCTTGACCGTTTCGGACACTTTCTTGAGGCCGCTGCGGACTGCGTCTTCGACGCTGGTGGGCGAGGAGGCATTGATCTCGATGATTTTGGCCACTGACATGGGCGTACTCCGGCTGCGCGCGGGACATTCCGCACCGCCCACCATGGGGTCCCGGACGTAAAGGCGGCGACACGGAGGTGTTAGCATTCCGGGTAATGAATCCCGCTCCGAACCTGATCCTGATTGGCCCGATGGGCGCCGGCAAGACCTGCATCGGCCGCCGCTTGGCCGAGCGCTTCACGCTGGACTTCGTCGATGCCGACCAGGCCATCGTCGACGCGGCCGGGGCCAGTATTCCGACCATCTTCGAGCACTCGGGCGAAGCCGGCTTCCGCCAGCACGAGCGCCAGGTGCTGCAGCAGCTGCTGGCCGGGAAGGGACAGCTGATCTCCACCGGCGGTGGCGCCGTGCTCGATGCCGGCAACCGCGAGGCGATCGCACGGCGCGGCTTCGTGGTCTACCTGCGGGTGAGCGTGCCGGCGCAGCTGGAGCGGCTGGCGCGCGACCGCGCCCGGCCCCTGCTGCAGCGGCCCGACCGCGAGCAGGTGCTGCACGAGATGGCGAGCCTGCGCGACCCGCTGTACCAGGGCCTGGCCGACCTCACCCTCGATACCGATCTGTACACGCCCAGCGAGGCAACCGCGCAGCTGGTGCTGCGCCTGGCCTCGCAATGGCAGCGACTGGAACCTTCCGCATGACCGCGTCCCCCCGCACCGTCGCCGTTGGCGGCGACACCCCCTACACCATCCATATCGGCCCGGGCCTGCTTGGCCAGGGCGAACTGCTGGCGCGCCACGTGCGCGGCCGCCACGTGCTGCTGCTCAGCGATTCGTCCGTCGCCCCGCTGTATCTGGCCGGGGTCAAGCAGGCGCTGCTGGATGCACGCCACGGACTGCTGATCGGCGAACTGGTGCTGCCGGCTGGCGAAGCCTCCAAGACGCTGGCCAACTTCGGCGCGGCGATCACCGCGCTGGCATCGCTGGGCGCCACCCGCGATGCGTGCGTGATGGCCCTGGGCGGCGGCGTGGCCGGCGACCTGGCCGGGTTTGCCGCGGCCTGCTGGATGCGGGGGGTGGACTGCGTGCAGCTGCCGACCTCGCTGCTGGCGATGGTCGACTCGTCGGTCGGCGGCAAGACCGCGGTGGACATTCCCGAAGGCAAGAACCTGGTGGGCGCCTTCCACCCGCCGCGCGCGGTGATCGCCGATACCGCCGCGCTGCGTACCCTGCCGTCGCGTGAACTGCGCGCCGGCCTGGCCGAGGTGATCAAGTACGGCGCGATCCGCGACCCGCTGTTCTTCCAGTGGCTGCAGGCCGAACACGCCGCGCTGCTGGCCGGCGACGATGCGGCGCTGGCCCAGGCCATCGCGCGCAGCTGCGAACACAAGGCAGAGATCGTCGCGCGCGATCCGCTCGAGCGCGGCGAGCGCGCGCTGCTGAACCTGGGCCACACCTTTGGCCATGCGATCGAGACCGAGCAGGGCTACGGCGCGCCAGGCAACGACAACCTCAACCATGGCGAAGCGGTGGCGGTGGGCATGGTGCTGGCTGCGCGGCTGTCGGCCCAGCTGGGCATGAGCCACGAGGACGACACCACCCGCCTGCGCGAGCTGCTGCTGCGCTACGAGCTGCCGGTTGCCATTCCGGCCGGCCTGGCGCCCGAGGCACTGCTGGCGCGCATGCGGCTGGACAAGAAGAACGTGGCCGGGCGCCTGCGCCTGGTGCTGTGGCGGGGCATCGGCCGCGCCGAGGTAGTGGCCGACGTGGACGAGGCCGACGTGCTGCGCGTGCTGGCCACCGGCTGAGCCGCGACCGTCTGTCGCGCCCGCCCCGCGGGCCGGTGACGGCCGCGTTGCCGGTTCGCGGCTACAATCGCGGCCATGCGCATCTTCCTGCAGCAACCTGTCAACGGCACCGATCCGACCGGCTACCTCCAGCTCATCCTGCAACCGGACCTGTTCGGCGGCTGGGAGCTGCTGCGCGAGTCGGGCCAGGTCGGCAGGCACGCCAAGCTGCACCGCCAGTACTTCGCGGAACAGGCCCAGGCAGAAGCCGCGTTTGAAAAGGCGCGCGACACCGAGCTCAAGCGCGGTTACCAGATCACCTATACCAGCGGTGTGCCGCCGCGCTGAGCGGCCCGCCTCCCCCTGGCCCTGCGCCACCCGATTCCAAGGAAGCAACCCGTGACCAGCCCCTCCCGCCACGATCGCCTGCTGCGCGCCCTGCGCCGCGAACCGGTGGATTGCACCCCCGTCTGGCTGATGCGCCAGGCTGGCCGCTACCTGCCCGAATACCGCGCCACCCGCGCCAAGGCTGGCAGCTTCCTGGCCATGGCCAAGAACCCGGAAATCGCGTGCGAAGTCACCCTGCAGCCGCTGCGCCGGTTCGACCTGGACGCGGCGATCCTGTTCTCGGACATCCTGACCATTCCCGATGCGATGGGCCTGGAGCTGTACTTCGTCGAAGGCGAGGGCCCGAAGTTCCGCCACCCGGTCCGCGATACTGCCGCCATCGCCAGGCTGGCGGTGCCGGACATGGAAACCGAGCTGCGCTACGTGATGGATGCGGTGCGCGTGATCCGCCGTGAGCTGGACGGCCGCGTGCCGCTGATCGGTTTCTCCGGCAGCCCGTGGACGCTGGCCTGCTACATGGTCGAAGGCGGCGGCAGCAAGGATTTCGCACGCATCAAGGCCATGGCCCTGAACGAGCCGGCCGCACTGCACCAGCTGCTGTCGGTGGTGACCGATGCGGTGGTTGCGTACCTGGCTGCCCAGCGCGCGGCCGGCGCGCAGGTGCTGCAGGTGTTCGATACCTGGGGCGGCGTGCTCAGCCCGTCCATGTACCGCGAGTTCTCACTGCGCTACCTGACCCGCATCGCGCGTGAACTGGAGCGCGGCGACGGCGACCAGCGCACCCCGTTGATCCTGTTCGGCAAGGGTACCGGCCTGCACCTGGCCGACCTGGCCGACACCGGCGCCGATGCGCTGGGCGTGGACTGGACCCTGGACCTGGCCGACGCGGCAGCGCGCACCGGCGGCCGCGTGGCGCTGCAGGGCAATCTGGATCCGGCCACGTTGTACGGCAACCCGGAGGCGATCGAACGTGCCGCCGGGCAGGTGCTGGACAGCTACGCGCGCGGCAACGGCGGCTCGCGCGAGGGCCACGTGTTCAACCTCGGCCATGGCATGTCGCCGGACATGAATCCCGAACACGTGCAGGTACTTGTCGAGGCGGTGCACCGGTTGAGCGCGCGCTGACGGCCCGGCATACACACCCCCCGTGCGATCATGTGCACCTCGTTGATGAAGGTGCACACGATGACGACCCCCAGCTACGCCTCGTTCCGGCCCCTGTTGTGGCTGGTGTCGCTGGCGATCTTCATGCAGATGCTGGATTCGACCATCGTCAACACCGCCCTGCCCGCCATGGCCCGCAGCCTGGGTGAAAGCCCGCTGCAGATGCAGTCGGTGGTGTTCAGTTACGCGCTGGCGGTGGCGACCTTCATTCCCGCCTCCGGCTGGATCGCCGACCGCTTCGGTACCCGCCGCACGTTCCTGACGGCGATCATCCTGTTCACGCTCGGTTCGCTCGCCTGCGCGTTGGCGCAAACCCTGCACCAGCTGGTTGCCGCCCGCGTGCTGCAGGGCGTGGGCGGCGCGATGCTGCTGCCGGTCGGGCGCCTGGCGGTGATGCGCTCGGTATCCCGCGAACAGTTCCTGCGCGCCATGAGTTTCATCGCCATCCCTGCGTTGGTGGGGCCCCTGATCGGCCCCACTTTGGGCGGCTGGCTGGTGGAAGTGGCGTCCTGGCACTGGGTGTTCCTGATCAACCTGCCCATCGGCGTGATCGGCTACGCGGCCGCGCTGAAGATCATGCCCGACCACTACGCCGAGCACCGTACCCGCTTCGATATCGCTGGCTACCTGATGCTGGCGTTCGGCATGGTGGTGCTGTCACTGGCGCTGGATGGCATCTCCGGCATGGCCACCCCGCACGCGCTGGTGATGTTGATGACCGTGGCCGGGCTGGCTGCGCTGGTGGGCTACTGGCTGCACGCGGCCAACTCCACCGCGCCGCTGTTTTCGCTGGCGTTGTTCCACGTGCCCAGTTACCGCATCGGCATCCTCGGCAACCTGTTCTCGCGGATCGGCAGCAGCGCCATGCCGTTGCTGATCCCCCTGCTGCTGCAGGTGGGCATGGGCATGAGCCCGATGAACGCCGGGCTGTTGATGATTCCCGTAGCGGCCGCCGGCATGCTGTCCAAGCGCTACGCGGTCAAACTGGTGGAACGTTTCGGCTATCGCCGGGTGTTGATGGTCAACACCGTGCTGGTCGGGTTGGCCATGGCCAGTTTCATCTTCATGGTGCCCGGCCAGCCGATGTGGCTGCGCGTGGTGCAGCTGGCGGTGTTCGGCGCGGTCAATTCGCTGCAGTTCACCGTGATGAACACCGTGACCCTGCGTGACCTGGACCGTGATTTCGCCAGCTCGGGCAACAGCCTGCTGTCGATGGTGATGATGCTGGCCACCGGCTTCGGCGCCGCGGCCGCGGGCAGCCTGCTGGCCGCGTTCGAGCACCTGGACACCCTGCATGGCGCCACCGCTGCACTGCACGCCACGTTCGTGTGCGTGGGCGCGATCACGCTCACCTCCACCGTCATCTTCTGGCAGCTGCCCGACGCCCGCCCCTCTCCCCGGGATGTGGAAGAGGTCGCCGAATAGGCGACCCCGGTCGCAGCGGACCGTTGGTCCGATGACATTTTGTGGCCGGCAACACCGGCCATTGCTGTTACCCACGCCCCTCCACCACCACCCGCGCGATCGCCTGCTCCAGCAGGTCACCGGTCACCGGCTTGCGCAGGAAGCCCTGGAAGCCCGCCTCGCGCACCCGCTGTTCGATGCCCGGGTCGGTCCGCGCCGTCACCGCCAGCAACGGCATCGCATAACCCTGGTTGCGCAGGTGCCCGGCCAGTTCCATGCCGCCCAGGCCGGGCAGGTCAAGATCCAGCAGCACCACGTCGAAGGACGCGTCGCTCACTTCGCGCAGCGCTGCCAACGCGTGCGCGGCGTGCACCACCTCGTGCCCGCGCGCGCTCAGCAGGCCGATGATCACGCTGGCCACGGTGTCGTCGTCCTCGACCAGCAGCAGGCGCAGTGGCGGCAGGGGGTGCCCCTCGGCAACGCCGGCACTCCCGACCGTGGCGTCGGCCTTCTGCAGCGGCAGCGGCAGGGTCACGCTGAAGCGCGTGCCCACGCCCAGCTGGCTTTCCACCCCGATCTGGCCCTGCATGGCCAGCGCCAGCTCGCGGCAGATCGCCAGGCCCAGGCCGCTGCCACCGTATTGCGCAGCGGTGCGCGCACCATCGGCCTGCTCGAAGCGCCGGAACAGACGCTGCTGCTGGTCGCTGCTGATGCCGGGCCCGGTGTCGGAAACTTCGAAGTAAAGCCCGCGCGACGGCGCCAGCGCGCGCACCTTCAACCGCACTTCGCCGTTGCTGGTGAACTTCACCGCGTTGCCCAGCAGGTTGAGCAGGATCTGCCGGACCCGCACCGCATCACCCACGCTGCACAGGCCAGCGGCCAGTTCGTTGTCGACGACGAAGCGCAGCCCCTTCTGCTCGGCCAGCGCAGCCATCAGGGTGCATGCATCATCAATGACACCCTGCAGCGCGAACGGCTGCGCCTGCAACTGCAGCCGCCCCGATTCGATCCGCGCCAGGTCCAGCGCGTCGTTCACCAGGTGCAGCAGGTGCTCGCCGGCATGCCGGATCGATTCGGTGTAGCTGCGCTGCTGCGGGTTCAACGGCGAGCCCAGCAGCAGCTCGCTCATGCCCAGCACACCGGTCATCGGCGTGCGCACTTCATGTCCCAGGTTGGCCAGGAAGCGCGTCTTGGCGGCCGATGCCTGTTCGGCCAGTTCCTGCTTGTGCAGGGCCAGCTGGTAAGCGTGGCGGCGTTGCACGCGGCGCCGGTACAACCAGGCGAACAGGCTCATGAGCAGCAAGGCGATCGAGGCCATCACCAGCAGCCCCGATACGCTGCGCCACCAGGGCGGCATCACGCGGAACTCCAGTACCTGCACCCGCGACCAGACCAGGTCGGCCGAGCGCGCCTGCACCTCCAGTCGATAGCGCCCGGGCGGCAGTCGCGAGAACACACGTTCGCCGCCCGGCCCCACTTCCACCCAATCCGGATCGTAGCCGGCCAGGCGATAGCGATAGCTGTTGGACGATGAGTCGGCGAAGGACAGCAGCCGCGCCACGATGCGAAGGTCGCGGTCGGCGTCGGCGATTTCCAGCGGCGCCAGGTGGGTCAGGTCCAGCACCCGCTCGCCACGGCGCACCTCGACACGTTCAATCACCAGCGGTGCGCGCCGGGTCGCCGGGCGCACCTGGTCCGGATCGAACAGCACCACCCCGGCCGGCGTGCCGCCGACGATGTGGTTGCTGGCCGTGCGCACCAGCGTGCCGCGGCGGAACTCCTGGCTGGGCAGCCCATCGCGCACGCCGTACTGGCGCACGCTGCCCTGGTTGGGATCGACGCGGATCAGGCCACGCGAGCTGGCGGCCCACACGATGTCCTGGGCGTCCACCACCAATCCCGTCGCCGACAGCTGCGGGAAGCCTTCTTCCGGCCCGACCTGGGCCTCGCGCTCGAGCCGCTTCCCGTTCCAGCGGTAGCGGATCAGGCGGCCTTCTTCCGATACCCACATGGAGCCGTCGTCGGCCGACGCCAGGGCATGACTGGCGACAGCTGCCGCGCCGGGCACCGCCTCGAAACGCGCACGCGCCGGCACCCACTGCAGCAGGCCCTGGTTGGTGGCCACCCAGAGGTGGTCCTGCGGACCGCACATGAGATCCAGGACCAGCTGTCCGGGCGCAAACCCGCCCGTGCCGGCCGCGATCCGCTGCCGCACGCCGCCGTCCAGGGCGCGCTGCTGCAGCCCGCCGGACGCAGCGCTCCAGACCCCGCCACCGTCGCAGAGCGCCAGCGCATCCACGTCGCCTTCCATGGCGGCATCGGCACCGGCATCGCTGCTCCAGCGTTGCAGGGAGCCGGTACCCGGGTCGTAGCGCAGGAGCGCTTCGTGCGATCCGATCCAGACATGGCCACGCGGGTCTTCCAGCACCGACAACAGCCACTGGGGACCATCCACCCAGGTCCGGTGCTGGTCCACCTTGCCAGTGACCGGATCGAAGCGGTCCAGTGCGCCATGGGTGCCCACGGCCCACACACCGCCATTGGCCGATGCGGCCATGCCCAGCACGTAGCCGTTGCGAAGCGAGGCCGGGTCATCCTCCAGCCGCGACAGCACCGAGAACTGCCACCAGCGCGGCAGCAGATGCCACAGGCCACTGTTGGTACTGGCCAGCCAGATTCCGCCTTCGCGGTCTTCGTACGCGCCGGTCCAGTTGGGCCGCACCTGGCCACGGGCCACCGCGCTGTACAGGGGCACCTGCTGGAAGCGGCCCTGGTAGGCACGCCCGAGACCCGACCGGGTGTCGAGCCAATAGCCGCCCTGCTCGTCGCGCAGCATCATGCCCAGTACCTGGTCGCCGGCATCCACCTTCCAGGGCGCCGGGGCGAAGCTGCCGTCTGCCCGGCGAACCACCGTACCGGCATTGGTACTGATCCACAGGCTGCCATCCAGCTCGGCGGTCAGCCCGTTGACCAGGGGCGTGGGCAGCTTCGACGCGGGCACCCGCTCGAAGTCGCGCCCGGTCCAGCGCGCCAGTCCCGCCTTGGTACCGACCCACAGGCTGCCGTCACGGGTGGTAGCCATATGCGTGACCGACGCGGCCGGCAGGCTGCGCCGGTTGCCGGGTTCCGGCATGAAGCGGGTGATCACGCCATTGCGGTCGAGCCGGTGCAGGCCGCCTTCGTAGGTGCCGAACCACAGCGCCCCGTCACCGGTGGAGGCCAGGCTCCAGATCGTATTGCTGCCGATCACCGGGTTGCTGGCACGGTCGAAGAAGCGAAGTTCGCGGCGGTCGGCCGACATCATCGCCAGCCCGGCATTCTCGGTACCGATCCACAACTGGTTGCGCGCATCCACGTGCACGCTCCACACCATGTTGTCGCGAAGACCATCCTCGGCGCGCCAGACCCGGTAATTGCGGCCGTCGAACCGGGCCAGGCCATCGTTGGTGGCCAACCACAGGTAGCCGTACCCGTCTTCGGCCATGCGGTTGACGGTATTGGACGGCAGACCATCGAACACGGTCAGCTGGCGCGGCGTTGGCGGAACCGGCTGCGCTGCCACCAGCCACGGCCACATGTACAGCATCCCGAACAGGAGCAGCCAACGCGTAGGCAACACCAAGCAATCTCCTGGAGCGGGTCGGGATCAACCGATGACGTGCAGATGGGGCCGGACTTGTCGCAGAAAGCCCAAGTCACGGGGTGGATGGTAAACGGTTCGCCGGATGGGAACGAACCATCAGGCCACGCCCGCCTGCTGCAGTGCCCGGCGCAGCGACGCGGCCGTGACCGGCTTGGGCAGGAGCCCCGCGCCACCGGCAGCCCGCACCCGCCCGGCCAAGCCGGCGGAGGGTTGCCGGCTCATCGCCAGCACCGGAGCGGACACGTTCCGCCCGGGCAGAAGGCCGATCAGGGTCAACCCATCGATGCCGGACAGGTCCAGGTCCACCAGCACCAGGTCGAACCGGCACGCCGCCAGTTCGGTCA
The DNA here is from genome assembly GCF_056393145.1 of Stenotrophomonas sp. Steno-Z4. Classification (NCBI taxonomy): domain Bacteria; kingdom Pseudomonadati; phylum Pseudomonadota; class Gammaproteobacteria; order Lysobacterales; family Lysobacteraceae; genus Stenotrophomonas; species Stenotrophomonas sp. Steno-Z4. The sequence goes on from NZ_JBWJPC010000001.1 coordinate 402,322, forward strand.
ACCCTGCCAGCGCGTGCGCCGCATGCACCGGCTCCCAGCCCTGCGCGGTCAGCAGTGCACTGACTGCAAGGGCAGCGGCGGCGTCCTCGTCCACCAGCAGCACCCGGCCACGGTGCAGCGGCGACACCGCCGGCATGGGTATCCCCACCTGCACGTGCCATTGCCTGCCGGCCGTCGCATGCACGCGCAGGGTGCCGCCGAGAGCGCCGGCCAGGCGTTCGGCAGTGGCCAACGCCAGGCGCAGGGACGCGAGCGACGGCGTCGGCGCGGCGCTCCCGGCGCCGCGGCCCGGCGGGAACGCAGCGCGCCCGCCGGCGGTGAACCGCCACAGCAGCCCCTCGCGCCCGGGTCGCCAGGCGACCTCCAGCACCACGTGCCCCGCGCCGGTGTGCCGCCCCAGCACGCGCGTGACCGCATCGAGCAGTTGCCCCAGTCGCAGCGCATCGCCGTGCGCGCGTGCGTCGCCCGCCACCTGCAGGCACAAGGCCAGCGCGGTGCCACGCCGGCAGGATGGCAGCAGCTGGCGCGCCAACCACTGCCGGTGGACGGCGCCCACCTCGAAGTCGGCCGCCTGCAGGGGGGTACTTCCGGCCTCCAGGCGGGCCTCGTCCAATGCGTGGTTGACCCGCTCCAGCAGCGCGTGTCCGCTCCGCAGGATCCGTTCCAACGGCTGCCGCTGGGCCGCATGCAGGGGCGATGACAGCAACAGTTCGGCCATGCCCAGGATACCCGTGAGCGGTGTGCGCACCTCATGGCCGAGGTTGGCCAGGTAGTGCGATTTGGCCTGCGCCGAGCGCAGCGCCAGCGACAGGCCCTGTGCGGAGACCTGCGCCCGCCGCCCGCGCGCGACACGGCGTACCGCCGCCCATGCCCCGCCGCCGAGCAGCAGCGCGCCCGCCGATATCCGGGCGCCCACCAGCGCCGGGTGGTGCCAGCCGCTGCGCTCCACCTGCAGCAGCAATGACCGGGTTGACGACCAGCTGCCGTCGGGCAAACGTGCCTGGAACTCCAGTCGGTGCTCGCCGGGTGGCAGTCGCGGGAAGCCGCGGGTCCCGCTGCGGCCCACCCGGATCCATTCCCGGTCCAGGCCGCACAGCCGGAACCGGTACTGCTGGCGCGCGTGCATCCCAGCGCCGAGCAAGCGGACGCTGACCTGGATATCCCGATCGTCCGGCTGCAGGTGGAGCACCGCCTTGGAAGACAGCACCTGCAGCAGGCCACCGCGGTGCAGTTGCACACGCTCCACCACCAGCGCCGGCTCCCCCCTGCACGCGGCCAGGCCCACCGGGTCGAACCGCACCCTGCGGCCGTGTGCATCCACGGCCAGCATGGTCGATCCATCGGCCTGCAGCTGTGCATTGAACACGGCATCGGGTACCCCTTCGCTTCGCGTGTACAGCCGCACCTGGCCCTCGCGGGGGCGAAGACGCAGCAGGCCACGCGCGCTGCTGGCCCACAACGCGCCCTGTGCGTCGCTGGCCAGCGACGCCAACCGCAGCGACGGCAGTCCCTGGCGTGCATCAATCTGCACGCCGGGCCGGGCCACGCCGTCCTGGATGAGATAGCGCCGCACCGTACCCGCACTGGCCACCCACAAGGCGCCGTCCTCGGCCAGGTGCAGCGCGCTGACCTCGCCGTCGACACCGACAACGGGATGGAAGCGGCCGTCCGCCCACCGCGTCAGGCCATGACGACCTCCCCACCAGATGCCGTTGCCTGTATCGCAATGCAGGGCCAACGGACCGGGCGGAGGCGCCTGGTCGGCCGCACCCCAGCGCCACTGCCGGGTGCCGATGCCACCAGGCGGCTGCAGCTGGATCCCCTTGCCGTCCAGACGCCAGCGGCTGCCATCAGCGCAGGCCAACGCCAGCGGCGCCGCGTCAGGATCCAGCTGCACCCCGCTGACCGCCGGCATTTCCTGCGGCGCCGCATCAAGCGACATGAAGTGCTGCCAGTGCGGGGGCAGCCGCCACACCCCCATATGTCGCCCCAGCAACCAGAGGCTGCCGTGGCGATCTTCCAGGGCCGTGCGGAACCGGGGCACATCGGCGCTGCCCAACGGTGCGATGCCCACCCCGGGCAGCTGACCGCCTCCGCTCTTCCACACCCGGGCGTCCTCGCCCAGCCACGGTCCGCCGCTGCGCGACGCGCCCAGCGCGCGCGTTCCCGCCGGTGCATCCACCGGTTCCAGCCGACCCTCGTCCGAGGCGCGCCACGGGCCTGCCGCGCCGGCTACCCACAGCCGCTGCCCGGCATCCACCAGCAGCGCGCTGACCGGCGCAGTGGCCAGCATCGTGGGCGGCGGCAGGAAGCGACCGTTCCTCCAGCGGGCCAGGCCGCGCGGTGTTCCCACCCAGAGCGTGCCGTCCGCCGCCAACGCCAGGTGGTCGACGCGACGGTCCGGCAGGCCGTCCGCGTTCAGGGTGGGCAGGAATTGACGCAGCCGGTGGCCCGTGTCCAGCCGGAATAGACCCGCGTCGCGCGTACCGAACCACACCACGCCCTCCGGCGTTGGCAGCACGACACCGATCGCCACGCCTGCCAGGGCCGGAAAACGCGCGCTGTCGAAGCGCTCGATGTGGCTGCGGTCGGCCGACATGCGCATGAGGTGGCCCTGCCCCGTCCCGATCCACAACCGGTCCTGCGCATCCGCCGCCATCGACAGCAACTGGTTGTCGGCCAGCCCCTGCTCCATCCGCCAGATCCGGAAGCGCTGGCCATCGAAGCGGGCCAGGCCATCATCGGTGGCGAACCACAGGTAGCCGTCGCGGTCTTCCACCACCTGGTGCACCGCGTTGGACGGCAACCCGTCGGCGGTGGTGAAGCGCAGCGCCATGGGGGGCGCCGCGCGTACCGATGACGCAAGCAGCAGCAGCGCCAGCAGCAGGCCCTGCAAGGGGCCGATCATGCGCCCGCCACGGCGGCAGCCAACCGCGCCCCGGTCACCGGCAGGCGCAGGAAACCATCGAACCCGCCCGCGCGTGCATCGCGCTCGGCGCAGGCATCGGCGCGTGGCGTGAGCGCCACGCGCCGCACCCCCGGCCACAACCAGGGCAGGCGTGCACTCAGCCGCCCGCCCGCCACCAGCATGTCCGGATCAGCCGCGATGAGATCCCAGGGCCCGGGATCGACGTCGCGTACCCACGCGTCTGCATTCTCGACCGCCACCACCCGGTGGCCCTGGGAACGCAGCAGCGCACACACCACCTCGACAGCGTCCGGTTCGGTCGCCGGCAGCAGCACCATCACACGCAAGGCGCGCGATGGCACGGCAGCGCACGCGGTGCGGCGCGGCGCGGCGGGCGCCGCGGCGGGTGCAAGCGCCGGCCACGGCAGTGTCAACTCGAACTGGGTGCCACGCCCGCGCTGGCTGTCGACGTCCAGGCGCCCGCCCATGGCATGTGCCAGGTCCCGGCTGATGGCCAGTCCCAGCCCGCTGCCGCCAAGGTGGGCGGCGGTGTCTGCCGTTTCGACCTGGCTGAAGCGCTGGAACAGCCCCCGCACCTGCGCCGGGCTCATCCCCGGGCCGGTGTCGGACACACACAGCACCAGCCCGCGATCCTCCGGCCCGGTGCGTGCGCTCAGGCTGACCTGCCCATGCGCGGTGAACTTGAGGGCGTTGCCCAGCAGGTTCAGCAGAATCTGGCGCAGGCGCTGCACGTCGCCGTGGAAGCAGGCGCCCGCCGGCAACGTGCTGGTCCAATGCAGCAGCAATGCCTTGCGCCGCGCCACCGGCAGCAGCAGCGCATGCAGCTCACGCATGACCTCCACCAGCACGAAGGGCGCTGGGTGCAGCCGCAGGCGGCCTGATTCGATACCGGCCAGGTCCAGCGCATCGTCCATCAACTGCAGCAGGTGGTGCCCCGCCTGCTGCAGGCTGCCGACCTGCTCGCGCTGCACGCGCGACAACGGCGACTGCAGCAGCAGCTCGCTCCAGCCGAGTACCGGCGTCAACGGCGCACGCACCTGGCGGCCCAGTTCGGCCAGGAAGCGGGTGCGCTGCATCGAATCCTGCTCCGCCCGCAGGCGGTGCGCACGCGCCTGGCGCCGCTGCGTGCGTCGCCGCTGCCGGCGGTAGTGCAGCCGCGCTCCCCCCATCAGCGCTGCGCAGATCGCGGCAGCCAAGGCGACACGACCGGTTGTTGTTTCCCACCACCGGGGCACCACGCGCAACGGCAGCTGACGCACCGCCGACCACGGCCCCCCGGCGTGCCGCGCCTTCACCAGCAGGGAGTGCTCACCGGCCGGCAGGCGGGTGAAAAGGCGCTGCGCCACGGGGCCGGTGTCGACCCATCCCGGGTCGTGTCCCAGCAGGCGGAAGTGGTACTGGATGCGATCAGGATCGCCACGACCGAGCAGGTTCACCGCGACCCGCACATGGCGGTCCCCGGTGCCCAGGATCACCGGCGGTGCGGCGATCGGCACCTGGATCACCCGTCCATGCCGACGACGGCTCATTGCATCGAGCACCAGGACCGGCACCGTCGCCGGGGCGCGAAGCGCGCGCGGGTCGAACGCCAGCAGTCCGCCTTCGCGCACGCCTGCCACCAACGCGCCCGAGCCCAACCGAAGCAGCCGCTGCGGAAGCACCTCCTGCACGGGAAGGCCCTGTGCGGTGTCCAGCACCCCCACCTCACCCGCGTGCGGATCCACCCGCAGCACGCCGCGCGCGGCCCCGGCCCACGCCACGCCATCGGCGCCCACCACCAGCGCGTTGGCACGCAGTTGCGGGTAGCCCTCGGCGGCGCCAACGCGACGTTCTCGATGCAACCGTCCCTGCGCCAGACGGTACTGCTCCAGGGAGCCCAGGCGGCTGACCCACAGCGTGCCATCGTCGGCTTCGGCGATGGCCGACACGGGCCCGTCGCCATCGCCCGGGACCGGCTCGAAGCGCTCGCGTGCAACAGACCAGCGCATCACGCCTTGCGGATCGGTGGCCCATACCTCGCCATCACGCGTGCACAACAGCTGCCGTAGCAGAACGTCCTGCCTAAGCCCCACCTGCTGCGGTGCCGCACTGTGCAGCCGCTTGCCGTCCGTCGACCACCGTTGGATCGCTCCAGGGTGCGCGAGCCAGACATCGCCGTTCGCGCATATCTGCAGGTGGATGGGCCCTTGGTCCGGGCCCAATCCGAGCCCCCAGTCGCGTTGGCTGCGCCGCTGCGGGTCATGGCGCAGCAACCGGTCGGCACTGGCGACCCAGACCCGTCCCTGGGCATCTTCGGCCACGCCCACCGGGAGCGCGCTGACGCCGGCATGTGGGAACCGGAGCACGTCACGGCCGCGTCCGGTACGCAGGTCAAGGCGCTGCAGGTGCCCGCGACTGCCCGCAACCCACGCGTGGTGCGTTCCCGATGCGGCCAGGCCCAGTGCGTAGTGACTGCCGTTTCCCGACCCGCTGTCGGCGGTGGCGGGCAAGGCCGTGAACTGCCGCCAGCGGGCCGACAACCACCATACGCCGTGCTGCTCACTTACCCACCACAGGTCACCGTTGCGGTCTTCCAGCGCCTGGCGGATCACCACCGGCCCCGGCGCGGCGCCTGGCGCGGGTTGCAGCGTCCACGGCAGGCTGGCGCCGGCTTCCTGCCGCAGCAGCGCCGCGCCCTGTTGCTGCCAGAGCACGCCGTCCGCACTGCGCAGCACGCTGCGTGCGCGGAGCGGCCGAATGTAGGCACCTGCTGCGCTATCCGTTGCCCAGGTGCCATGCGCCGAGGTGACTTCAATTCCCCCGCGTGGATCGGCCCAGAGCGAACGGATCGGCGCTGCGGATCCGGCCGGCAACGCCATCCGGGCCAGCCGTGTGCCATCCCATCGCCAAAGCGATGCGGCCTGGGCCACCCACAACGCACCTGCGCTGTCGCGCGCGAGTGCCATGACCGGGCCCCCCTCCTGCGGCAGCGGCTGCAACGCCCACTGCGGGTCGCGTGGTGCCCGCCGATAGAGCCGATGGTCGCTTCCAATGGCCCAGATCCGGCCGTCGCCGCTGCTGTGCACCTGGCGCAGCAGCCCCTGGCGCAGCGCTGACGGGGCCGATGCGGGCAGCCGCTGGAACCCACCACGATCAGCGCCCATCATGACCAGCCCCGCACTGGCCGTTCCCACCCAGAGCCGGTCGAGGGCATCCACGTGGAGCGTGCGCAGGTCGACATCCGGCAAGCCATCCTCGAGGCGCCACAGCCGGTACCGCTGGCCGTCGAAGCGCATCAGGCCGTCGCTGCCCGCCAGCCACAGGTAGCCGGAAGCGTCTTCAGCGATTTCGCGAACGTTGGGGTCGTGCAGGCCGTCGGCCATGCCGAGCAGGCGCGGCGATGGCACATGTACGACACCCGCGTGGCCTGCTGCCGGCCACATCAGCAGCAGGGCCAGGAGCAAGGCTACGGGCTGCCCGCGCAGGGCCTCTCGCGGAGGCGTCACCGTCTACCGCACCATCATCGTTCTCATTGCGGCCACGGTAGGGCGATCACGGCCAGCGCGCATCCGCGTTCCCGTAAAAACGTCACAAAGCAGTGAATCAATTTTTGAATTGAATTTGCCGATTTCTGATACGCAGCCTATGGAGAGGTCACCATCCCGGGCGGGCTGCGGCGGGTGGCACACGCCTGCGCGATCGCGGCCACCAGCAGGTCGCCGGTCACCGGCTTGCGCAGGAAGCCATCGAACCCGGCCGCGAGGACCTGCTGTTCGGCATAGGCATCCGAGCGCGCCGTCACCGCGATCAGCGGCAGCGCGTAGCCCATGGCGCGCAGCTGCCCGGCGATGGCGATGCCATCCAGCGCGGGCAGGTCCAGGTCAAGCAGGCCGATGTCGAAACGTCCGGCAGCCACTTCCGACAACGCCGCCAACCCGTGCAGGGCATGCACCACCGTGTGTCCGCGGGCCTGCAGAAGCCCGGCAATGACGTCGGCTACGGTGGCATCGTCTTCCACCAGCAGGATCCGCAACGGTGGCAGGGCAATCGGCGCGCCATGCAGCGGCGCATCCGCAGCGGGCCGCTGGCGCACGGTCCACGGCAACGGCAGGTGCACGGTGAAGCGGGCACCCTGTCCAGGCGCGGAGTCGATGGCGATGCGTCCGCCCATCGCCACGGCCAGTTCCTGGCAGATCGCCAGGCCCAGGCCACTGCCCCCATAGCGGGACGCCGTGCGCGGGCCGTCCGCCTGTTCGAAACGGTGGAACAGGCGCTGCTGCTGGTCCTGGTTGATGCCTGGCCCGGTGTCGGTGACCTCCAGCTCGATACCGCTCCCGCCCGGCACCAGCTCGATGCCCAGACCGACATGGCCGTGTTCGGTGAACTTGATCGCATTGCCCAGCAGGTTCATCAGGATCTGGCGCACGCGCATCTCGTCGCCACTGACCTGCACCGGGCCGGGCAGGTTGAAGCTGCGCTCGAAGGCCAGCCCGCGATGATGTGCCATCGGTTCCATGAGCGTTTCGACCTGGGCCAGCATCGACATCAGGTCAAACGGCCGGATGTCCAGTTCCAGCCGCCCCGCTTCGATCCGGGCCAGATCCAGCGCGTCATTGACCAGCCGCAGCAGATGGGTACCGGCGTGCTGGATGGACGAGGCGTAGCCGCGCTGCAGCTCGTCCAGTGGCGTGGCCAGCAGCAGTTCGCTCATGCCCAGCACACCGGTCATGGGGGTACGCACCTCATGGCCGAGCGTGGCAAGGAACCGGCTCTTGGCCTGCGACGCCTGTTCGGCGATCTGCTGCTTGTGCACGGTCAGATGCCATTGCTGGCGGCGGCGCAGACGGGCGCGGGCAAACGCCGCCACGGCGGCCACCAGCAGCAGCCACAGCACCACGTAGCCCAGCACGGCCCAGCTGCTGCGCCACCACGGTGGCTGTACCTGCACGGTGATCGTGCGTGACGGGGTCCATTCCCCATGCGGGGGAGCGGCCTGCACGTCGATGGCGTACTGGCCTGGCGGCAACCGCGACAGCAGGCGTTCGCCATCTGCGTTCTGCATCACCCAGTTCTGGTCATAGCCGGACACGCGGTAGCGGTAGCGGTTGCCCATCGGGCTGGCATAGGACAGCAGGCGCGCCGAGATGATCAGATCGCGATCGCCCGGGCCCAGCACCAGCGGCGCGTTGACCGGCAGCGACTGCTGGCCTTCGGCATCGTCGCGGCGTACCTGGATGTTGTCGATGACCAGCTGCGAAGGCGGCAGCGGCGTGTCTGCTGCATCCGGGTCGAAACCCACCAACCCGGTCGCGGTGACGGCCAGCACCCGGCCGTCGGCACCGGCCACGGGTGGGCGTCCGCTGAATTCCCGATCCGGCAGCCCGTCCTTCTCGCCGTACAGCCGCAGCCGACGTTCGCGGGAATGCCAGCACACCAGCCCACGCGTGGTGGTGGCCCACACCTGCCCGTTACGGCCAAGCGCGATACCCCCCATCGACACCGGCGGCATTCCCTGCGCGGCCCCGACCCGTTCCCGCAGCGTCATGCTGAGCCCGTCCCACCGGTAGCGCTCCAGTGCGCCACTGCGCGCCGTCCAGACCTCATCGGCACTGACCCAGGCCATGTCGAAGAGGTTGCCGGGCGCAATGCCGGGCACGCGTTCAAAGCGGTCCTTCTGCCACCGCAGCAGCCCCATCTCGCCCGTTTCGCCCATGTCGCCCATGATCCACAGCCCGCCGCGCGGATCGAACAGCATCTGCTCCACCGGCACATCGACCAGGCCGCGGCCGTCACCGATGCGGATGTCGTCGAGCAGCTTGCCCTGCGCGTCGCGGCGCTGCACGCCGTAGTTGGTGATCGACATCCACAGATCACCGTTGGGCGCTTCGCGGATCAGCTCAATGCGTTGGCGCACATCAGCGCCGCCTCCGATCTTCCACTCGCGCAGCTGTCCGGTCTTTGGCTGGAACAGCCCCAGCCTTCCGGCCCGACCGAGCCAGAGCGCACCATCGGCGCGCGGCAACACCGACCTGACCGCTCCCACGCCGATCTGCTTCTCAGTGGCTATCTGGTGCAGGCTTCCGCCCGCATCCAACCGGTACACCCCATGCGCCCCGGCGACGTAATAGTCGTTGCCTGCCGCAGCGGCCCCGAGCAGGTACGCACTGTCCAGGGGTTTTCCATCGAGCTGGTACCAGGTGGAGAAACGCTTCCAGTCCGGAGGGAGGTAGGCCAGACCCTGGGTCAGCATGGCCACCCACAGTCCCCCCTCGTGGTCCTGCAGCATGTCCAGCACGCCGCTGCGTTCGGTCAGGAATCCGCTGCCGCCATCGCCGGCCAGCAGGCGCAGCTGGGCATCATCGCCGCGATACAGGCCGTCGGCCGTGCCCAGCCAGTAGCCGCCATTGCGATCATGCAGGACCGAGGCGGCACGCACATCGGCGCCCACCTTCCACGGTGCCGGGCGCGCGTCGCCGTCGGGACTGATCCGGAACAGCCCGCCCTCGGTACCGGCCCACACCGTGCCATCGGGGTCGCGGGTCAACCGGAACACGCTTTTGCCGCCCAGCACCGCCGGGGCGATCCGGGTGAAGCCGCGGCCGTCCCAGCGCGCCACGCCGCTGCCGGTACCCACCCAGACATGGCCTGCAGGATCGGACAGCAGGCTGTAGATGGTGTCGTCGGGAAGCGCTGCCGGATCGGCCGCGTTGGCCTGGTAGCGGACCAGCGTCCCGTCCTCTTCCCGCCGGCAGATGCCATGGCGGTTGGTGCCGATCCACAAGGCCTTGCCCGCATACGCCAGCGACCAGAACTGCCCCTCGCAATGCTGGTCGATGTCTGGGAACCGCTCGAAGCGTTCGCGGCCAGGCCCGAGCATGCTCAGGCCAACGCCGTTGCTGCCCACCCAGACCCGATCCAGCGGGTCGACCAGCAGCGTCTCGATCTCGTTGCCCGGCAGCGAGCCGGGATCGTCGGGTTCATTGCGCCAGACCCGCAGGCCAACGCCGTCGATGCGGGCCAGACCATCATCGGTGGCGGCCCAGATGTAGCCCTGACGGTCCTGCGCCAGGGCAAGCACCATGCGCGAGGGCATGCCTTCGGCGGCGCCGAGGCGGCGCATGCGCGGTGTCTCTGCCGATGTCCCTGCGGCCCACAACGCCGACGGCACCGCATACAACGCCAGTGCCAGCAGCACGATGCCTGCCCGCCAACCGCGCGCGCTCAACGCCATCGAGTTCTCCCTGTTGCCCGGGATTGTCACACAGTGCGCTGCACAACGCCCCGGTCGCGCGCTGCGGGGCGCACCACGATCTGTTGCAGCCATGGTGCTGCCAGGCATCACGGAGCAGCGCGTATGATCGGCCCAGCCCTGAACGGAGCCGGCCGTGACCAAGCGCCTGACCCTTGCCCTGCTGTTGTGTACCGCCCCCTGGGCGGCGAGCGCCGCGCCCGATACCTACCGCCTCGACCCGGTGCATACACGGGTGCTGTTCGCGGTGGAGCACGCCGGTTTCTCGCAGGCACTGGGCACCGTCTCGGGCAGCGAAGGCGTGCTTGCCTTCGATCCCGACGACTGGAGCAGCGCCACGCTCACGGTCAGCGTGCCGCTGCAACGCCTGGATCTTGGCGATGACAAATGGAACAAGGCCGCGCTGGCGCGCAACCTGCTCAATGCCGAGCGCCATCCCGAGGCCCGGTTCGTATCCACCCGCATCGAACCGGTCGATGCCACCCATGCGCGGGTGATCGGTGAGCTGACCCTGCGCGGGGTCAGCCACGAGGTCGCGCTTGATGTCACGCTCAACGCCGTCAAGCGCCACCCGATGCCGCCATTCCGCCGTACTGCCGGGTTTTCAGCCACCGCCACCCTGAGCCGAAGCGCGTTCGGGGTGGATGCGTGGCCGTCGATGATCGGCGACCAGGTCCAGCTGCGCATCGAAGCCGAAGCCATTCGCGACCGCAGTGCCACCGATCCGCAGGACATACCGTCCGTCGACCCGCCGGCAACTCCGGAACCGATCGACGACTCCGACACTCCCTCTACTTCGCCAGCCCGGAAGCGCTCGCCATGACGACCCGAAACACCCGTGACCGCTGGGGCAGTGTCAGCCAGGGACTGCACTGGCTGATCGCCCTGCTCATCCTCCTGCTCGGCATCGTCGGCCTGACCATGGGCGAACTGCCACGCACCCCGAAGTATTTCTGGGTCTACACCGCGCACAAATCGCTGGGCATCACCGTGCTGGCCCTGGTGGCGCTGCGCCTGGGCTGGCGCCTGTATGCCGGCGCGCCCGAACCGGTACCCGGCACCCCGACCTGGCAGGAACGCATCGCCTCGGCCACCCACTGGTTGCTGTACGTGCTGATGTTCGCGCTGCCGTTGTCGGGCTGGGTCTACGATTCGGCCAGTGGCCTGCGGCCGTTCCGCTGGTTCGGGCTGGTCGACGTGCCGAAGCTGGTCGCGCCCAACCCGGGCGCGCGCGATATTTCCCATGCCATCCATGAGTGGGGCTTCTGGGTGCTGATCGCCGTGGTGGTCGCCCATGCCGGCGCTGCCTTGTACCACCACCTTTTCCAACGCGATGCCACGCTTGCGCGCATGCTGCCGCAGGGCTGGCTCGCCTCCCCCCAGAAGGACTGACGATGAACATCAAGCTCACCTCCCCCGCCGCCGTGGCTGCCGCGCTGGCCGGCCTGATGGCCACCGCCCCGGTGCTGGCCGCCGACTACGTGCAGGCCGCCAACAACGGCTCCACGTTGGTTTTTGCCACCAAATATGACGGTGAAGTGTTCACTGGAAGCTTCCCCGGCTTCTCGACCAAGGTCAGCTTCGATCCGGTCGACCCCGCCGCCGGCACGCTGGACGTGACCATTCCACTGGCCGGCGCAACGTCGGGCAACAGCGACCGCGATTCGACGCTGCAGGGTGCGGAATTCTTCAATGTGGCCAAGTTCGCCACAGCCCGATACACCGCCAAAGGCTTCACCAGGAGCGGTGACAAGTACGTGGCCAATGGCACGCTGGAACTGCGCGGGGTGAGCAAGCCGGTTACCTTCACTTTCGAATGGAAGCCCGGTCCCAACCCGGTGCTGACCGGCAAGGCCACGGTCAAGCGCCTGGACTTCGGCGTGGGCGGCGGTGACGACTGGAAAGACACCAGGAACATCCCGGACGACACCGCGATCAGCACCGTGGTCAAGCTGCAGGCGAAGTAACCCCTCCCATGGCGCCGGCCAACGGCCGCCGCTACCGGTGCCCGCTCATCCACGCCGACAGGGTGGACGCATCGAAGGGCCATTCCAGTTCACGCCCCTGCCCATCGCACAGCACCGGCACCCGGCTGCCATAGCGGGCCTCCAGGGCCGCGTCATCATCGATGAAGACACTGTCCAGCCCGGGGACCCGGGCCTGGGCCAGGACCGCGAGGGCCAGGTCGCAGAGGTGGCAGTCGTCGCGCTGGTACAGGATGAACATAAGGTCGATATGTTGCGTTGCAGCCAGGGTGGCGGGCCCGGACAGCATAGAATAGTGCTCCATCCGATACCCGCAGTTTGGCAATCATGGCTGTCAGCACGTTCGACGTTTTCAAGATCGGCATTGGCCCGAGCTCCTCGCACACCGTAGGACCGATGAAGGCCGCCGAACGCTTCGTGCACCGCTGGCTGCTGGACCCGGGCTGCCTGCAGGACGTGGTGCGCATCCGCGCCGACGTGTATGGCTCGCTGGCGTTGACCGGCCGCGGCCATGGCACTGACAAGGCCGTGCTGCTGGGCCTGGAAGGCCAGCGACCGAACCAGATCGATCCGGACATCATTCCCGGCACGCTCGAGCGGATCCGCAGCAGCAGGCGCATCCGGTTGATGGGCACCCATGAGATCGCCTTCGACGAGAAGCGCGACCTGGGCCTGAACAAGCGCCAGAAGCTGCCCTACCACACCAATGGCATGCGCTTCACCGCGTACGACGCGCAGGACCAGGTGATCGCCACGCGCGATTACTACTCGGTGGGCGGTGGCTTCGTGGTCAACCAGGACGACGCGGCCGATGACCGCATCGTGCCCGATGAAACCCCGCTGCCCTTCCCGTTCAAGAGCGGCGACGAGCTGCTGGCGCAGACCGCACGTAGTGGGCTGAGCATTGCCCAGCTGATGTTCGAGAACGAGAAGTGCTGGCGCAGCGAAGACGAGATCCGCGACCAGCTGCGCGAGATCTGGGACGCGATGCAGCAATGCTGCGCCCGGGGCATCCGCCAGGAAGGCACGCTTCCCGGTGGCCTGCATGTGTCGCGCCGCGCCCCGGCGCTGTACCGCGAGCTTTCATCCAAGCCGGAAGCGGCCATGCGCGACCCGCTCACCACGCTGGACTGGGTCAACCTGTACGCACTGGCGGTCAACGAAGAGAACGCGGCCGGTGGCCGCGTTGTCACCGCGCCGACCAATGGTGCGGCCGGCGTGCTGCCAGCGGTGCTGCATTACTTCGACCGCTTCTGCCCCGGCGCCAACGAACAGCGCGTGTTCGATTTCCTGCTCACCTCGGCCGCGATCGGCATCCTGTACAAGGAAAACGCCTCGATTTCCGGTGCCGAAGTCGGCTGCCAGGGCGAAGTGGGCGTGGCCTGCTCGATGGCCGCCGGCGGCCTGGTCGCCGCGCTGGGCGGCAATCCCAGCCAGATCGAGAACGCCGCCGAAATCGGCATGGAACACAACCTGGGCCTGACCTGCGACCCGATCGGCGGGCTGGTGCAGATTCCCTGCATCGAGCGCAATGCGATGGGCGCGGTGAAGGCGATCAACGCCTCGCGCATGGCCATGCGCGGCGACGGCAAGCACAAGGTGTCGCTGGACAAGGTGATCAAGACCATGCGCGATACCGGCCGCGACATGCAGGACAAATACAAGGAAACCAGCCGCGGCGGGCTCGCGGTCAACGTCATCGAGTGCTGATCGGAGACGCGCGGGCGGTTATCCTCGGGGTTCCCCCACTGGAGACCGCCATGCGCATCCTGGCCGCCGCCCTGCTTGCCTGCCTGCCCCTGACCTCGTTCGCCGCCGACACCTACGACGCGCGCCTGCAGGCCTTCGACTACGGTTGGCCGGTCAAGACCTTCAGCTTCGATTCGCAGCGCCAGCCGCTGGAAATGGCCTACCTGGACGTGGCGCCTGCCGGCCGCCAGGTAGGCACGGTGGTGCTGTTGCACGGCAAGAATTTCTGCGCGGGCACCTGGCGTGATGCCATCACCGCGTTGAGCAGCGCCGGCTACCGGGTGATTGCGCCGGACCAGATCGGCTTCTGCAAATCGAGCAAGCCACTGCGCTACCAGTACTCCTTCGGCCAGCTGGCCGCCAACACGCAGGCGCTGTTGGCGCATCTCAAACTGGACACCACCAAAGTCGACCTGGTCGGCCATTCGATGGGCGGCATGCTGGCCGCGCGGTTCGCGCTGATGTATCCGCAGCAGCTGCGCCAGCTGGCGCTGGTCAATCCGATCGGGCTGGAAGACTGGAAGGCCAAGGGCGTGCCCTGGCGCAGCGTGGATGCGTGGTATGCCAACGAACTGAACACCAGTTTCGACAGCATCAAGAAGTACCAGCTTGAGGTCTACTACAGCGGCCAGTGGACGCCGGAGTTCGAACACTGGGCACGCATGCAGGCCGGGATGTATGCCGGCCCCGGCAAGCAGGCCGTGGCCTGGAGCCAGGCGCTGACCTCGGACATGGTGTTCAACCAGCCGGTCGTGCATGAGCTGGCCAACATCCGCGTGCCGACCACGCTGTTCATCGGCCAGAAGGACCGCACCGCGATCGGGCGTGACCTGGCCCCGCCGGCATTGAAAGCTGCGCTGGGCGACTACCCTGCCCTGGGCAAGGCTGCCGCCGCCGCGATCCCCGGCGCGACGCTGGTGAGCTTCGACGACCTGGGACATTCGCCGCAGGTGCAGGACCCGTCGCGGTTCAACGCGGCGTTGTTGAAGGCGTTGAAGGGCGAGTGATCGACAACACGTCGTCCAACAAGGCGGCGGCGGTGATCCCGGCCCCCGCGCCCGGCCCCTGGATCAACAACGGCTGCACGTTGTAGCGGTCGCTGTGGATCGCCACGCGGTTGTCGGTCTGCGCACCGCCGGCCAGCGGATGGTCCAGCGGCACGATCCGCAGCCCGACCGAGGCGCCGTCGTGGTCGAAGCCGCCGATGAAGCGCAGGCAGCCGCCCTGCGCGCGTGCCTGCTCCCAGTGCCGCTGCAGCGGCGCGTCCAGCAAGGCCAGCTGTTCGATCGCCGCGGTGGTCGGCAGCGCCGCCAGTGCATCGGGCACCAGCGAGTTCACGGCCACCTGTTCGGCGCGCAGCGCGATGCCGCTGGCGCGGGCAAGGATCAGGAGTTTGCGGCGCACGTCCTCACCGGACAGGTCCACGCGCGGGTCCGGCTCGGTGTATCCGGCGCCCGCCGCCTCGCGCACCCACGCCGAGAAGGGGCGCTGACCGTCGTAGTGGTGGAACAGCCACGCCAACGACCCCGACAGCACGCCTTCCACCCGGTGGATGCGGTCGCCGCCGGCCACCAGCCCGCGCAGGCTGCTCAACAGCGGCAGCCCTGCGCCAACCGTGGCGCTGTCGCCGTAACGCGCACCACCGTCCAGCCCGCTGCCGACGATGGCCTGTGCACGCGCCAGCTGTGCACCCTGCCCCAGCTTGTTGGCGGTCACCACGTGCACGCCGCGCGCCAGCCACTGCTCATGCCAGTTGGCCACATCGTCGCTGGCGGTGGCGTCCACCACCACGTCGCCGCGTTGCAGACCTTCGGCTTCGGCCCAGGGTTGCAGCGCGGGCGCCGTGCGCGCGGCATCGTTGGCGCGCTCCAGGGCCTGCGCCGGCTGCTGTTCGCAGGCGCGTGCCGTGCGCGAGTTGGCCAGCCACGAGAACTGGGGCAACTCGACGCCTCGTGCTTCGAGCGCCTGATAGCGCTGCACGAACGCGGTTCCAACGGTGCCCGTACCCAGCAACGCCAAGCGACGTGGCGCCGGTCGCGCAAAAGGCAGTACCGCGCTCATGCGTCCACCAGCCTGCGCTGAGCCAGCTGCGCCTGGCGGTCGATCACCGCCTGGGCCCGCTCCAGGCCGGCCTGCAGGTCCGCGACCAGATCTTCAGCCGCTTCGATACCCACCGACAGGCGCAGCAGGCCTTCACTGATTCCCGCATGGGCGCGGGCCTCTGCGGTCATCGCCGCGTGGGTCATGGTGGCCGGGTGCGCGACCAGGCTCTCCACCCCACCCAGCGATTCGGCCAGGGTGAAGCAGCGCAGGCCATCGACGAAGGCGCGCACCGCCGCGTGCGGGTCATCGCCCGGGCACGAGGCCAGTTCAAACGACAGCATCGCGCCGAACCCGCTCTGCTGGCGCGCGGCAATCGCGTGGCCGGGATGAGATTCCAGGCCGGGATAGTAGACGTTGGCCACCGCGTCGCTGGCGGCCAGCAGCTTCACGATGTCGGCGGTGTTTTCCTGGTGCACGCGCAGCCGCGCACCGAGCGTCCGCAGGCCGCGCAGGGTCAGGAAGGCATCGAACGGCGAACCGGTCAGGCCCAGCGCGTTGGCCCACCACACCAGCTGCTCGTGCAACGCCGGATCGCGCGCCACCACGGCGCCACCGACCACATCGCTGTGGCCGTTGATGTACTTGGTGGTCGAATGCAGCACCACATCGGCGCCGAAGGCGATCGGCTGCTGCAGCGCCGGTGACAGGAAGGTGTTGTCGACCACCACCTTCGCACCGGCGCGGTGCGCGGCATCGATGACGAAGCGCAGGTCGGTGATGCGCAGCAGCGGGTTGGACGGGGTCTCGATCAACACCAGCGTGGGCGACTGCGCCAGCGCGTCGGCCAGCGAACGCGGGTCGGTCAGGTCCGCGGTGACCAGCTGGAAGTGGCCCTTCTTGGCCAGCGCGTTGAACAGGCGCCAGCTGCCGCCGTATGCGTCGTGTGGCACCACCAGGATATCGCCCGGTTCCAGCAGCGCATTGAGCACCAGGTTGATCGCGCCCATGCCGGTGGAAGTGATCACCCCGCCAGCACCGCCTTCGAGTTCGGCCAGCGCCTCGCCGAGCAGGTCACGGGTGGGGTTGCCGCTGCGGGTGTAGTCGTACTGGCGCTTGTTGCCGAAGCCATCGAAGCTGAAGTTCGACGACAGCACGATCGGCGGGGTCACCGCCCCGTGCGCGGTATCGCGATCGATACCGGCGCGCACGGCGGCGGTGACTCGGCTACAGGTCGGCTCGGAACCGGCGGACTGGCTCATGCGTTTTCTCCCGGGGTACGGAATGCGGTGGCGAGGATCGCGTCGATGCGATCGGTTTCTTTGAGGAAGGCGTCATGGCCATAGGGCGAGCGCAGCACGCGCAGGCTGCCGCGCGGGCCCAGCCCTTCAACCAGGCCGACCAGGTCGGCCAGCGGCACCAGGCGGTCGCCTTCTACGGCCACCACCACGGTGGGTACGCTGATCTCGGCGGGATCGATGCGGTGCAGGTCGATCGATTCGGACAGGCGCAGGTAGGCCTCCACCGGGGTGCGCGCGACGTACTGCGCGCCGGCGGCATCCAGGTAATCTTCGGCCGCCACGCGGACACGCCCGTTGACCACTTCCGGCGGTGCATCGAAGCGCTCGCCAAATTCTTCCGGGGTGCGGTAGCTGAGCATGGCGAACTGCCGGGCCAGCGCCAGGCCGTGGCTTTCGCCGCACTGCAGCTGGCCCAGCGCAACCGCGCGGCGCTGCAGCGCGCGCCAGGCGGCGGCATAGGGATGCGGGCGATGCGCGCCGCTGACCGCGACCAGCTTGGCCAACCGCTGCGGGTGGCGCACTGCGAACTGCTGGCCCACCAGCGCACCGTAGGAGTAGCCCACGAAGCACTGCAGCTGGGTAATGCCGAGGTGATCGAGCAGCAGGGCGAGCGCATCGGCCTGGTCGGCGGTGTCGATCGGCAGGTCCAGTGCGCCGTCGGCACCGATGAAATCGAAGGCCAGGATGCGGCGCGAGGCCGGATCCAGTGCGCGACCGGGTGCTACCAGGCCCTCCGCCCAGCCCTTCTCGGGGAACTCGGCATTGGCGGCCACATGCCGATGTGCGGAAATGCCACCGGCCAGCACCACCACGGGCGCCTTTTCACGGCCCACCAGTTCGTAGCGCAGCCGCACCGGGCGTGCTCCCCCGTGGCGCATCGACAGAATCGCGGCGATCTCGCCACGAACGGCGCTGCGCCCGGCATCAACCGGAACGCTCAAGGGGGCGAAGGAGTCGGAAGCAACGGCGGCGGTGGCGAAGCTCATGGCGATATCCCGAAGAGGAAAACGGCCATCGAGCTTTCGCGGAGCTCGCGTTCGAAGCGCACGCACGGTGCACGGTTCGAACCATCTTTCGGAAGACACCACGGTCCCCGCAGGATTTGGCACCTACGCAGGTCGCTTTCGCGCCTGCGGGCTGCCCCGGCTTCAAAGGGCCTGTCCCTCTGCCGGTCTCGATGGTGGAGCCACGATGCCAGCACATTCCGGGCATGTCAATCCTTCCATCTGGATGAAGCGATATAGTTTTTTCTCATCAGCCCGCAGCCGCCCCTCTTTCCTGAACGAACGCGGTTGCGTAGAGTCCGCGCACCCTCACTGGAAGCTCGCTGATGCGCCGGATCCTGCTGCTCACCCTGCTGGCGTGCCCGTTGCTGGCACCGGCCGCTGAATCCAACGGTGGAGCGGACTGGCGCGGCGGCTGGGGATTGGTGCGCCCGGCCGACCAGGCGCCGCAGGGGGCGCGGAGCGGCACGCTGGCCTCGGTGAAGCTCGAAGGGGGTGCCGCGTACTGGCAGGCGCGGGTCGACAACCACCTCACCGGTCCGGTGCAGATCGCCCTGCGCCAGGACGCGGGTGCCGCGCTGCTGCCGGGGCTGCCCCTGCAAACCGTGCTGCCCGGCTCGGCCAGCGTGGTGGTGGCGCGGCTGCAGCTGCCACCGGATACCGAACGCCTGAACCTGCTGCTGGACGCGGTTCCCGGCGACCCGGCGGCGCGGCCGCAGGACGTGGCCTACCAGCTGCCCTTCGATGCGCGCCGGTTCCAGGTCAGCCAGGCGCCGCAGGGGCGTTTCAGCCACAACGATGCTGAAAACCGCGACGCGGTGGACTTCGCGCTGCCCGAAGGCACCCCCGTGCTTGCTGCCCGCGCGGGCAAGGTGATGCAGGTGCAGGGCAACTTCAGCGGCAACGGGCAGGATCCCGCGCGCGACCGCGACCGCGCCAACTTCATCCGGGTCCTGCATGAAGACGGCAGCATGGCCGTGTACGCCCACCTGCGCGAAAACGGGGTACTGGTGCGCAGCGGCCAGCGGGTCGAGGCCGGCCAGCGCATCGGTGTTTCCGGCAACACCGGCTACAGCACCGCCCCACACCTGCATTTCGTGGTCCAGGCCAATGCCGGCATGCAGCTGCGCTCGATTCCGGTACGCATCGTGGCCCCCCAGGGCGAGCTGCACTTCGCGCGTGAAGAGGGTGACGGCGGCGACGCGGCCAGCCACTGACCCGCCGGGCGGGGCGGCCCGGTATACTGGCGGGCTTATCTCAATGAGAAGCGCCCCGGGCGGGCGCGTCACGCCATGTCCGAAGTCGCTACCGAAGCTGCGCGCCGCCGCACCTTCGCCATCATTTCCCACCCTGACGCCGGCAAGACCACGCTGACCGAGAAGCTGCTGCTGTTCGGCGGTGCGATCCAGATGGCCGGCTCGGTCAAGGGCCGCAAGGCCGCGCGCCATGCCACCTCGGACTGGATGGCGCTGGAAAAGGAGCGCGGCATCTCGGTCACTTCATCGGTGATGCAGTTCCCGTACGAAGGCAAGATCGTCAACCTGCTCGACACCCCCGGCCACGCCGACTTCGGCGAGGATACCTATCGCGTGCTTACCGCGGTGGACTCGGCGCTGATGGTGATCGACGTGGCCAAGGGCGTGGAAGAGCGCACGATCAAGCTGATGGAGGTGTGCCGCCTGCGCGACACCCCGATCATGACCTTCATCAACAAGCTCGACCGCGAGGGCAAGGAGCCGATCGACCTGCTGGACGAGGTGGAAAGCGTGCTGGGTATCCAGTGCGCGCCGGTGACCTGGCCGATCGGCATGGGCCAGCGCCTGAAGGGCGTGGTCCACCTGATCAGCGGCGAAGTGCACCTGTACGAACAGGGCCGCAACTTCACCCGGCAGGATTCGACCATTTTCCCGTCGATCGATTCACCGGGCCTGGCCGAAAAGATCGGCGCGGGCATGCTGGCCGAGCTGCGCGACGAGCTGGAACTGGTGCAGGGCGCCAGCCACGCGTTCGATCTTGACGCCTACCTGGCCGGCAGGCAGACGCCGGTGTTCTTCGGTTCGGGCGTGAACAACTTCGGCGTGCAGCCGCTGCTGGACTTCTTCGTCGAGCACGCGCCGTCGCCGCAGGCACGCGCCACCACTGGTCGGGTGATCGCCCCACAGGAAAACAAGCTGACCGGCTTCGTGTTCAAGATCCAGGCCAACATGGACCCGCAGCACCGTGACCGCGTGGCGTTCATGCGGGTCTGTTCGGGGCGCTTCGTAGCGGGAATGAAGACCTTCCACGTGCGCACCGGCAAGGAAATGAAGCTGGCCAACGCGCTGACCTTCATGGCCAGCGACCGCGAAATCGCCGCTGAAGCATGGCCGGGCGATGTCATCGGCATCCACAACCACGGCACCATTTCCATCGGCGACACGTTCACCGAAGGCGAAGCGGTGAGCTTCACCGGCATCCCGAACTTCGCGCCGGAACTGTTCCGTCGCGCGCGCCTGCGCGATCCGCTCAAGCTCAAGCAGCTGCAGAAGGGCCTTGCGCAGCTGTCCGAAGAAGGGGCCACCCAGTTCTTCCGCCCGCTGATGAGCAACGACCTGATCCTGGGCGCGGTGGGCGTGCTGCAGTTCGACGTGGCCGCCTACCGGCTGAAGGACGAGTACGGCGTGGAAGCGACCTTCGAGCCGGTGAGCGTGACCACGGCACGCTGGGTGACCTGCAACGATGCGAAGAAGCTGGAAGAGTTCCGCGAGAAGAATGCGGGCAACCTCAGCATCGACGCGGCGGGCCAGCTGGTCTACCTGGCGCCGACCCGGGTCAACCTGCAGCTGGCGCAGGAACGCGCGCCGGACGTGCGCTTCGCGGCAACCCGCGAAGCGGCGCACAGCATGTCGGTCGCCTGACCTGGCGAAACCGGCGATGATAGGGGGGAGCGGGCTCCCCCTCCCCGCGCGACGATCATCGCCATGACCTCTGTTGCTTCCGTACGTGAAGAAATCGCCAGCGCCCTGACCCACGGGCTGGGCGCGGTCGCCGCGCTTGCCGGCAGCGCGGTATTGATCACCCTGGCCGCCATCTACGGCGACGCCTGGCAGCTGGCCAGCGCCATCGTGTTCGGCGTGGCACTGCTGCTGCTTTACACGGCCTCCACGCTCTACCACGCCATCCAGCACCCGATCGCCAAGGGCCGACTGAAAGTATTCGACCACTGCGCGATCTACCTGCTGATCGCCGGCACCTACACCCCATTCACCCTGATCGGCCTTCGCGGCCCGTGGGGCTGGGGCATGTTCACCGCGATCTGGGCGCTGGCACTGGCGGGGGTGATCTTCAAGCTGTTCTTCACCGGCCGCTTCAAGCTGCTCTCCACGATCATCTACATCGCGATGGGCTGGATGGTGCTGGTGGCGATCAAGCCGATGTGGTCCCACATCGACGGCTGGACCCTGGGCTGGCTGTTTGCCGGTGGCCTGTCCTACACGCTGGGCACCTACTTCTACCACCGCGAATCCATCCCCTACTCCCACGCGATCTGGCACCTGTTCGTGATCGGCGGAAGTGTCTGTCACTTCGTTGCGGTTACTGCGCAGATTCTTTGAAGCAACGGCAACCGCAACAGCAACAACAACAGCAGGTTGCCGTTTGCTTGCTGTTTAGGGTCGGTGTGGGTGGGTCGCCGGGACACGCCGCAAGTACGTCCTTGTAGGCTCGTTCGCGCCATCCATGGCGCTCTACGGTCCCGTCAACCCACCCACACCGCCCCTTCGACAGTTGGTCGGCCACCAACGAAGATCAAGAGCAGAAATCCGCTCCATTGTCCGCCGACGCAATGCTGAGGGGGCGGGCGGGGGTATGCCATTGCGGGACCGTAGAGCGCCATGGATGGCGCGAACGAGCCCCCATGGATGGGTTTACGGCGTGTCCCGCAATGGCATACCTCCGCCCGCCCCAGCTCGGAAAAGTGAACAGCACGCGCTTTGGCCTTGGCTGTGGCTCTGGCTTTGCTTTTGGCGCCACACTGACGCGATCCTTACCAATGCTTCGCGTTGCCTGCACGATGAACGGGCAAGGATGGGCGGGTGAATACCGTTCCCGCTCCTACGCCTGTTGCGCCATCCTCCCGCTCACGCTGGCGTTTTCGCCGACCGGGCAAGCGCGGGCAGCGCTGGCTGGCGGTGCTGGTTTTCCTTTTCGCGCTGATCCTGCTGGTGATCGCGCTGTGGGACTGGAACTGGTTCAAAGGCCCCGTCGAGCGCGCCGTGCAGGCCAAGACCGGCCGGGAATTCCATATTGGCGGCAATCTGGATGTCGATCTCGGGCGCACCCTTACCGTGCGCGCCGATGGCCTGACCTTCGCCAATGCCGAATGGTCCAAGACCCCACGGATGGCCAGCGCCGACCGCGCCGAGATCGACCTGCGCGCCTGGCCCCTGCTGCGTGGCGATATCCGCATTCCGGAAATCCGCATCACCCGCCCCGACCTGCTGCTGGAAACCGCGCCCGGCAAGGACCAGCCCGGCAACTGGGATTTTCTTGGCCCCAGCGATGGCGAGCCGCCCGTGCTGCAACGCCTGCTGGTCGACGATGGCCGCTTGAAGTTCCTTGATGCCGCTGGAAAGACCGACATCCTGGTCGCCATCACCAGCGGCAAACCACGCAATGCCGACAGCGCACCGCCGCTGCTGGTCAGCGGCAAAGGCCGCTGGCAGGGCAATCCGTTCACCCTGGCGGGCAACACCGAATCGCCGTTGGAACTGACCAACAGCGAGCATCCGTTCCGCATCCATCTGGATGGGCGTGCCGGCAGTACCCACGCCATTGCCAGCGGCACCCTGACCAACCCGTTCGCCCTGCGCACCTTCGATCTTGATTTCGCGCTCAGCGGCCAGGACATGGAAGACCTGTATCCACTGATCGGCCTGGCCATCCCCTCCACCCCGCCGTATCGCCTGAAAGGCCGCCTCAAGCGCAACAACGATGTCTGGCGGTACGAGAACTTTACCGGTGTCGCCGGCGACAGCGACCTGGGCGGTACCGCGCAGATCGACGTCAGTGGCGACCGCCCCTTCCTCAAGGCCGAGCTTGTTTCCAAGCGCCTGGACTTCGATGACCTTGCCGGCTTCGTCGGCGCCCCGCCCAAGACCGGCGCCGGCGAATCGGCCAATGCCGAACAGAAGGCCAAGGCGGCCGCACTCGCAGTGAAGGCGCGCGTGCTTCCGGATACGCCCTACGACCTCAGCAAGCTCCGCGCGATGGATGCCGATGTGCACTGGAAGGCGCAGCGCATCAACTCCCCCGCGCTGCCGCTGGACGACATGGATGCGCACCTGAAGCTGGACGACGGCCTGCTGCGCCTGGAGCCGCTCAACTTCGGCGTCGCCGGCGGCGACATCCGCAGCACCATCCGCATGGATGCACGCAAGCCGACCATTGCCACCCAGCTCAAGGCCAGCATCCGCAAGGTGCAGCTGGGCGGGCTGTTCCCCGACGCGAAACTGGCCGAGCAGGCCTCCGGTGGCATCAGTGGTGAGATCAACCTCAGCGGCAACGGCAACTCGATCGCATCCATGCTGGGAAGCTCCGATGGCGCTGTTGCGGTGGGCATCGGCCGCGGCCATGTCGGCAACCTGATCATGGAACTGGCCGGCCTGGACGTGGCCGAATCGCTGAAGTTCCTGTTCACCGGCGACAAGCAGATTCCGCTGCGCTGCGCGTGGGGCGATTTCGGCGTGAAGCAGGGCCTGATGACCTCGCAGCAGCTGGCGTTTGATACCACCGATACGCTGATCCTTGGAGAAGGCACGGTAGACCTGAAGCAGGAAAAGCTCGACCTGCTGCTGCGCCCCCGTCCGAAGGACATCAGCATCCTGGCACTGCGTTCGCCGCTGCGCATCGGCGGCACGTTCAAGGATCCGTCGTTCCGGCCGGACTTCAAGGCGCTCGGGCTGCGTGGTGCCATCGCGCTTACGCTCGGCAGCATTGCCCCGCCTGCCGCGCTGCTGGCCACGATTGAAACCGGGCCAGGTGAGGATTCGAATTGCGGCGGCCGGTACGCGAAGTAAAGAGCCACGCCCTGCGTGGCTGCTCCTCGTTTCCGCGCACGACCAACCATCGGGGGCGGCCGGCGGGCAGCCCTCGTAGGGACTGTCAAAAACATGGATGTTTTTGCCAAGCCCCCATGGAGGGGTTCACGGCGTGTCCCGTAGAGGGCTGCCCGTCGGCCGCCCTGCTCGGGAAAATAAAAGCGCTGCTCTTCGATTGAAAATACCCGCAGCCAGCTCAGCCCGCGACGATGTACTGCTGCAGCTGGTCCAGCTTCTGGGCCTGTTCGTCGATCACCGATTTCACCAGGTCGCCGATGGAGATCACGCCGATCACGCCGCCGCTGTCCACCACCGGCAGGTGGCGGATGCGGTAGTCGGTGACCAGTTGCAGGCAGTGCTCCACCTGCTCGGACGGCGCCACCGTCACCACCTTGGCGGTCATGATGTCGCTGACCTTCGTCGACCTCGAAGAGCGGTCATGCAGCACGATCTTGCGTGCGTAATCGCGTTCGGACAGGATGCCGACCAGGCTGCGGCCGTCCATCACCAGAACCGCGCCGATGCCCTTGTCGGCCATCAACCGGATCGCGTCGATCACCGCCGATTCCGGGCCTACCGCGAACACCTCA
Organism: Stenotrophomonas sp. Steno-Z4; assembly: GCF_056393145.1. NCBI lineage: Bacteria > Pseudomonadati > Pseudomonadota > Gammaproteobacteria > Lysobacterales > Lysobacteraceae > Stenotrophomonas > Stenotrophomonas sp. Steno-Z4. The sequence continues at coordinate 427,225 of NZ_JBWJPC010000001.1, forward strand.
GGGGACTTGCCTTCCAACAGCTGTCGTACCGTGGTCATCTCGCTGCTCTCCACCGATGGGATGCACGCCCGAGTCTGCCACGAACGGCGCATGCCAGGTGTCAACCACGTACAACGGCCGCTGCTTGGATTCCTCGTACAGCCGGCCCAGGTACTCCCCGATCAGGCCCAGCGCGATCAGCTGCACCCCGCCCAGGAACAGGATCACCGCCATCATCGTGGGGTAGCCGGCTACCCGGTCGCCGTACAGCGCTGCCTTCAGCACCACCCATCCGCCGAACAGGAATGCCACGCCTGCCGTGGCCATTCCCAGGTAGGTCGCCGCCCGCAGCGGTACCGTGGAAAAGCTGGTGATGCCTTCCAGTGCGAAGTTCCACAGCTTCCACAACCCGAACTTGCTGTCGCCCACCATCCGCGCATGCCGGTGATACGGCAACGCAACGCGGCGGAAGCCGACCCAGCCGAACAATCCTTTCATGAACCGGTGGCGTTCACGCAGCTGACCCAGCGCCTGCAGCGCGCGCGGTGACAGCAGGCGGAAATCGCCGGTATCGGCTGGAATCGGGATCCTCGACAGCCGCCCGATCACCCGGTAGAACGCCGCCGCCGTACTGCGCTTGAGCCAGCTTTCGCCGTCGCGCACCTGGCGGGTGCCGTACACGTTGTCATAGCCCTGCCGCCACAGCGCCACGAACTCCGGAATGAGCTCGGGCGGGTCCTGGCCATCGGCATCGAGGATCATCACCGCGCCGGTGTCCACGAAATCCAGTCCGGCCGTCAATGCCGCCTCCTTGCCGAAGTTGCGCGACAGGCGCAGCACGCCCACACAGCTGTCGGCTGAGGCCAGTTCCTGCATCACCTGCCAGGTGGCATCGGTGCTGCCATCGTCGACGTACACGATCCGCCCCTCGACGCCCTCCAGTCCATCCAGGACCGCGCGCAGGCGCGGCTGCAGCAGGGGCAGCGCCAGCGCTTCGTTGTGGGCCGCGATGACCAGGGTAAGGCGTTCAGTTGTCATGGCTCACTCATCCTTCAGGTAGGCGCCGCCGCCGAGCTGCCGCGCCTGTCGTTGGATCCAGGCGGCGCGTCGCTGCACGTACGGGCCGGGGCGTGCGGCGTTGTACCGGCGCGGAGCCGGCAACACGGCCGCCAGCTTTGCGCTTTCGGCCGGCGACAGCCGCGCCGCATCCTTGTTCCAGAACTGCCTGGATGCCGCCTGCGCACCGTAGATGCCATCACCGAACTCGGCGATGTTGGCGTACATCTCCAGGATCCGCGACTTCGGCCACAGTGTTTCGATCAGCAGCGTGTACCAGGCCTCCAGCCCCTTGCGGATCCAGCTGCGGCCCTGCCACAGGAACAGGTTCTTGGCGACCTGCTGGCTGATGGTGCTGGCGCCGCGCAGGCGCCCGCCGCGGGCATTGTGGTCGCGCGCCTTTTCAATGGCCTGCAGGTCGAAGCCATTGTGTTCGGGAAAGCGCTGGTCTTCTGCCGCTACCAGCGAAATGGGCAGGCTCGGGGCCATCTGGTCCAGGTCGCGCCACTGGTAATGCAGCCGGTAGCTCCAGTCGCCCTGGCCCAGCGCCTCGCCATAGCGCCACAGCATCACCGTCGACAGCGGCGGGTCGATGAAGCGCAGCACGGCCACCTGCAGCACGCTGCCGGCCACGAACAGCACCGGAAGCCACAGCAGGTGTTTCCAGCGCCAGCGGCGCCGGCGGGTCGGTTCCAGGCCCGGTTCGGCCTTGTGGTTGCTGCGCTCTGCCCCCATTAGTGGTGCATCCTCTGCTTGCACGGTTGTCGGCGCATTATCCGGCAACACGCCCTCATTACTTAAGCGCAGCCACCGACCCGATGACCGCCCAGACCGATTCCCTCACCCGTTTCCTGCTTCCCGATGCCGGCGTGCGCGGCGTGCACGTGCACCTTGACGCCAGCTGGCAGCAGATCCTCTCCCACGGCACCTACCCGCCGGCCGCGGCCGAGCTGCTGGGTGAAGCCACCGTGGCCTCGGCGCTGTTCACCGGCCACACCAAGGTGGACGGCCGGCTGTCGATCCAGCTGCGCAGCAACACCGCCATGCGCACGCTGTTTGCCGAATGCACCGCCGCCGGCACCCTGCGCGGCATCGTCCAGCTGTCCGGCGAAGGCGATGCCCCGCGCGACCTGACCGCACTGGGCGAGGACGCGCTGCTGGCCATCACCATTGAAAACCCCGGGCTGGACCCGCGCGAGCCACAGCGCTACCAGAGCCTGGTCGGCCTGGGCGCATCCGGACTGGACGAGGCCTTCGAAGACTACTTCCGCCAGTCCGAACAGCTTCCCACGCGCCTGCTGCTGGCCGCCGATGGCGACCGGGCCGCCGGCCTGCTGCTGCAGAAGCTGCCCGGCGACGAGGGCGATACCGACGGCTGGTCCCGGGCCAGTGCGCTGTTCGAGACGCTGGGCAAGCAGGAACTGCTGGACGTGGCCGGCAATGAGCTGCTGCACCGGTTGTTCCATGAACAGGCCCCCGAGCTGCTGGGCGAGCGCCCGCTCCGCTTTGCGTGCTCCTGCTCGCGCGAACGGGTGGAGGGCATGCTGCAGTCGCTGGGCGAAGTGGAAGCCCGGGCGGCCGCCGAACCCACGGGGTCCGTGGACATCCGTTGCGAATTCTGCGGACGGGAGTATCACTTTCCGTTGACGGAATTCGACATACTGTTCCGCGACGCCGTTGTTTCCTCACCGGCACCTGAACGGCTTCAGTAATCGCCGCGCGAGTTTTGTTCTGGGGAGAACCAAGACTTGTTAAGAATTCATAAACGCCCTAGGATCAGTGTCCCGCTTCGGCGGGAACTTGTGCTCATTACCGCTGTCTGAGAATTCCCATGCGCGCCCTTCTGCGTCTACCGCTGGCCCTGATGATCGCCCTCGCCGCGATCCCGGGCGCCTATGCGCAGTCCAAGGCCCGCCAGGACAGCACGGTGATTCCGGTCTGGAACAAGGGCAGCGGCAAGGTCGAAGCCCTGCTTTACCTGGAACCCACCGGGGAACAGGCTGCCGGCGCCCGCTGGCACTTCGGGCGCAGTTCGCTGGATGCCGCTTTCGGGCTGTCCTCGGGCGATTCGCTTGGCCTGCTCTGCAACAGCAGCCGCGGCACCAGCATCAGCGGGCTGGCCAGCCACTGCATGCTGGCCAGCCTGGGTGACGAGGACGACAACGCGCTGAGCCGCCGCGTCACCGGCACCGCCGCGTTCAACCGCCCGGGCGGTCGCGTCGGCATCACCGCCGGCACTGGCAAGGACACCCTGCCCGCCTGGCTGGCCGGCCCGAACAAATCGCCGGCGCTGCGCGCCGAGCAGAACGACCTGACCGTGTTCGGCCAGAAGAACATCGGCCGCGAAGGCTTCGTCTCCATTGGCGGCACCTACGCCAAGGCACGCCTGGTGCCGTTGTCCGACGTGTCCCCGGCTTTGGTGGACCGCTGGGACAGCAAGAGCCTTACCCTGGGTGCCGGCTACGGCAACTTCAGCGGCAACATCATCGGCCGCGTGGTCGACGTGCCCGGCCAGCCCGGCAAGTGGGAAGGCCTGGGCGTGGGCCTGACCTGGCGTACCCCGTGGAGCGGCCAGCTCACCGTGGGTGCCGAAAACGTGATCACCCGCGGCAAGAACCCGTTCGCCCCACGCAACGAGAGCACCGATGAGGGCACCGTGCCCTACGTGCGGTACGAGCAGGACCTCTGAGTCCAGGTTTCGATAACCCGGGAAGACCAGAAAAGGCGCGCCATTGGCGCGCCTTTGTCGTTCCAGCGCCCCGGTTGAGGTCACTGAACACGCCAACCTGATACAGAGCGTGACAAAACAACTGCAACTATTTTGCTAACAATTTGTTAACAAATGAGTCATTTGACGCTTACAACCCTCTCAAGGGCCTTGATCCACAAGCACTTTGCCGAATTTCACACAGATCACAGACTTCATTAACGCTACTTTAATTCTTTCGAAGCGGCAGTTACTATCGAGTCAGCCTTGTGGTCTTTGGTGCTCTCTATTGGCACCGCCTGAGGCAAACACCCCAGTGAATACCCAAGATTCCCTTGGAGAGAGAGAGCAATGAACTTTAAGTCCAACAAGCTGCGTGATGCAGTGGTCGTTGCACTGGTCGTCGCGGCCGGCACCGCCACCGCGCAGGCGCAGGAAGCTGCCAATACGACCAACCTGGACCGCATCTCGGTCACCGGTTCGCGCATCAAGAGCACCGACATCGAGACCTCGCAGCCGGTGCTGAGCCTGACCCGCGCGGACATCGACAAGCAGGGCGTGACCTCGGTCGCCGACATCCTGCAGCGCGTCGCCGCCAACGGCGCCGCACTGAACCGCACCTTCAACAACGGTGGCGATGGTTCGTCGGGCATCAGCCTGCGCAACCTGGGCAGCCAGCGTACCCTGGTGCTGGTCAACGGCCGCCGCTGGACCACCGGCCTGGACGGCAGCGTCGACCTGAACACCATTCCGGTGGCCATGGTCGAGCGCATCGACGTGCTGAAGGACGGCGCCTCGACGATCTACGGTTCCGACGCCATCGCCGGCGTGGTGAACATCGTCACCAAGAGGGACTTCGACGGCGCAGAAGCGAACTTCTACAAGGGCCAGTACAGCGCGGGCGACGGCGAGCGTGAAGCCGCCGACTTCGTGCTGGGCACCACCACCGACCGCGCGTCGGTGATGATCGGCGCCGCCTACGTCAACGAACGCGAAGTCATGGCCGGTGATCGCAAGATCTCCGCCGGTGGCCCCCCGTTCTTCAGCGGCCAGAGCGGCACCGGCATCCCGGGTTCGTACCTGTTCAACGGCCGTCGCTACGTCGACATCAACGGCGTGCAGACCCCGTTCGTGTCCAACGTGCACGGCTACAACACCGCCCCGGACAACTACCTGCTGACCCCGAACGAGCGCACCTCGCTGTTCGCCTCGGGCTCGTACAACGTGACCGACAACATCACCTTCCGTACGGAAGCGATGTACAACGAGCGTAAGTCCGAGCAGCTGCTGGCCGCAATGCCAGTGACTGGCCTGACCCTCGACGCCGCCAGCATGTACAACCCGTACGGCGTTGACCTGACCGGCGTGAACCGTCGTTTCAATGAAACCGGCGGCCGTTCGTTCAACCAGAACGTCAAGAACTGGCACTTCTACGGTGGCTTCGAAGGCTTCTTCGAAGTGGCTGACCGCACCTTCGACTGGGATGTCGGCTACCGTTACGACAAGACCGACCAGAACGACCTGACCTACGGCCTGTTCAACGTGCAGAACCTGGACGCGGCCTACGGCCCGTCGGGTATCGACCCGGTGACCGGCCAGGCCGTCTGCTTCGGCGCTGGTGGCGCGATCATCCCGGGCTGCTCGCCGATCAACCCGCTGGGTCCGGAAGGCTCGATCTCGCAGGCTGCGCTGGACTACACCTCGTTCACCGCGCATGACTCGGCGTCGCAGGTTTCCAAGGGCTACTACGCCAACATCTCCGGCACGATCGTTCCGCTGCCGGCCGGTGACCTGGCCTTCGCAGCCGGTTACGAGTACCGCAAGGAAACCGGCCAGTTCGATCCGGATGCCTTCATTGCGGCCGGCCTGAGCACCGGTAACGGCGCCAGCCCGACCAAGGGTGGCTACGACCTGGACGAGTTCTACCTCGAACTGTCGATCCCGGTGCTGGCTGACCTGCCAGGTGCCCAGCTGCTCGACTTCAGCGTGGCGACCCGCTACTCGAAGTACAGCAACTTCGGCAACACCACCAACAACAAGTTCGGGTTCCGCTGGAAGCCGATCGACGACCTGATGATCCGCGGTAACTACTCGGAAGGCTTCCGCGCGCCGAGCATCAACGATCTGTACCGCGGCGACACCGATTCGTTCGAAACCTACGCTGATCCCTGCGCCGCGGCCAACAACCCGACCGGTGGCGTGCTGGCCCAGTGCCAGGCCCAGGGCGTGCCGGCTGGCCTGGTCCAGCCGAACACCGACGGCGAGCCGGGTCCGCTGCAGACTGTCGAACCGTTCACCTGGCAGTCCAACCCGAACCTGAAGCCGGAAACCTCGACCAGCAAGACGCTGGGCCTGGTGTGGAGCCCGAGCTTCGTGACCGGCCTGAACGTCACGCTGGACTGGTGGCAGATCGAAATCGAAGACTCGATCACCCGTCCGTCGATCGACGACATCATGAGCCGCTGCTACGGCGGTACGCCGCAGGAGCAGGCCCAGTACTGCCCGCTGATCACGCGTGACCCGAACTACGGCGCAGCCGACGAGAACTACGCGATCGTCAACGTCGACATGCCGCTGCTCAACCTGTCCTCGTACAACGTGGAAGGCTGGGACCTGGGCGTGGCGTACCGTCTGCCGGAAACCTCGTTCGGCCAGTTCACGGTCAGCTGGGACAGCACCTACCTGAGCAAGTGGGAAACCAAGGCCACCGCCGACTCCGCAGTCGACGGCCGCCAGGGTGACTACCTGAACCAGGATCCGTACTGGCGCATCCGTTCCAACCTGTACGTCGACTGGTCCTTCAGCGACTTCGGCGTCAACTACGGCCTGCGCTACAAGTCCGGCATGACCGAAGACTGCCTGCTGGGCGCCGCTACCCGCGGTTACTGCTCGGATCCGGACGGCCAGAAGAACCACATCGGTGCGACCACCTACCACGACGTCCAGTTCCGCTACAACACCCCGTGGAACGGCACCGTCATGCTGGGTCTGAACAACGTGTGGGACAAGCAGCCGCCGGTGTCCTACTCGGTGTCGTACAACATGTTCGACCCGCAGTACGACCTGCCGGGCCGCTACTACTACATGCAGTACAAGCAGAAGTTCTGATCGATCCACTGATCGGTACCTGATGCAGCAACGGCCCCGAAAGGGGCCGTTGTTTTTTGTGCCGGCGTTGCCTCCGGCGTCATTTTCCAGGCATGAAGAAGGCCGCATACCGCGGCCTTTTCCTTACCTGCGCAGTGCGCTCAACCGATCGGGATCAGCGTCTCGATCACATGCTCCACATACGCTTCGAAATCCTCGCGCGCGGGCTTGGGCTGCTGCAGCTGCAGCGACAACTGCAGGAAGCCCACGTACGCCGCGTACGCCAGACGCGCACGATGCTGCGCATCGGTACGGCTCAATCCGGCCTGGCGGAACGAAGCCACCAGGTACTCCAGGCGACGGTGCGACACGCGGTCGATCACCGGCCGCACCATCGGATGGTCCAGTGCCTTGAGCAGTTCGCTGTAGATGATGTGCGGCTGCACTTCGTGCGCCACCACCTGGAACAGCTGGCGCAGGCGCGCACGCGGATCCGGCACATCTTCCAGGCTGCCGAACACCTGCTCCTGTTCGAACAGCTCCCAGCGCTCCAAGGCGGCCTGCAGCAGCGCATCGCGCGAAGGGAAATGCCAATAGAAGCTGCCCTTGGTCACTCCCAGGCGCCTGGCCAGCGGCTCCACCGCGACCGCGCCGACACCCTGTTCAGCGATGAGATCCAAGGCGGCCTGCGCCCAGTCTTCCGCGCTCAGGCGGCTGTTGCGGCCGGCTCGGGGCTCGCCGGCGGAAGCTTCAGGTTCATTCATGCGCTGATTTAACCATACGCCGGGGTCGGTTTGTGTGGAATTGCCCGAAACCGCGGCCGGAAACCCCTGCGCTGTCGGGCCGCACCGGGTAGTGCCACGCCCTGCGTGGCTGCTTGGGAATACCAACCATACTAGAGAGTATTGACATGCCAGAAGCCAGGTCCATACTAGCAAGTATGGTAACTCCCGCCTCCCGCCCATCCGTCCCCACCGACGAGCGCCTCACCGCCGCACACGACGCCGTGCTGGCGGCAACCCGCTCGGCCCCAGGGCGCCGCGGCACCGTGCTGTTCGCCCATGGTTTCGGCCAGACCCGGCACGCCTGGACTGCCACCGCGCAGTCGCTGGCCGCCGCCGGCTATCAGACGCTCGCCTACGATGCACGCGGCCATGGCGACTCGGACTGGAACCCGGCCACCCTCGCCTATCACGGCGAACAGTTTGCCGACGACCTGATCGTGCTGGCCGGCGAACAACCGCAGCCGCCGATTCTGGTCGCCGCGTCGATGGGCGGGCTGTTCGGCCTGCTCGCCGAAGCGCGCTGGCCGGGCCTGTTCTCGGCGATGGTGCTGGTGGACATCACCCCGCGCTGGGACACCGCCGGGGTCGAGAAAATCCTGATGTTCATGACCGCGCATCCGGAAGGATTCGCTTCACTGGAACAGGCGGCCGATGTGATCTCGGCCTACCTGCCGCACCGCCCGCGCAAGTCGGAAGAGTCGCTGCGCGCCCTGCTGCGCGAGGATGGCCACGGGCGCTGGCGCTGGCATTGGGACCCGCGGCTGGTCGCCGAACTGGCGCGCGACAGCGAACAGCATCAGGACGCGCTTGCAGACGCAGCGCGCCAGGTGAAGTGTCCGGTGCTGCTGGTCAGCGGCGGGCGCAGCACGTTGGTCACCCCGCAAACGGTGGCCGAATTCCTGGCGTTGGTGCCGCACGCGCGCCACGTGCAGCTGCCGGAGGCCACGCATATGGTCGCCGGCGACGACAACAACGCCTTTACCGCTACTGTGTTGGACTATCTGGACGTGTTGCCCTCGGCCTCCGCCGTGGCACAGTCCGCCACAACCGAGCACGTCACCGGAGCACGCTCATGAGCATTGTCGTTCCCTTCCTTGCCATCCTGCTGGCAGGCGCCATCGTCGCCTACCACCGGATGCGGCTGATCACCTGGACGCTCGTCAGCCTGGTGCTGCTGGCGGCCTGCTGGTTCGTCCCCTATGTCAACCAGACCGCCACGATCGTGGCTGCGGCGATCGTCGCCGTCATCGCCGTGCCGCTGCTGCTGCCGTTCATCCGCAAGCCGCTGCTGACCGCGCCGATGATGAAGGTGTTCCGCAAGGTGCTGCCGCCGCTGTCGCAGACCGAGCGCATCGCGCTGGAAACCGGTTCGGTCGGTTTCGAAGGTGAGCTGTTCACCGGCGACCCGGACTGGAACAAGCTGCTCAACTACCCCAAGCCGCAGCTCACCGCTGAAGAACAGGCCTTCCTGGACGGCCCGGTGGAAGAACTGTGCGCGATGGTCAACGACTGGGAGATCACCCACGTCTACGCCGACCTGCCGCCGGAGCTGTGGGCGTTCATCAAGAAGAACAAGTTCTTCGGCATGATCATCCCGAAGGAGTACGGCGGCCTGGGCTTCAGCGCGCTGGCCCACCACAAGGTGATCCAGAAGCTGGCGTCGGTGTCGAGCGTGGTCAGCTCCACCGTCGGCGTGCCCAACTCACTGGGCCCGGGCGAACTGCTGGTGCACTACGGCACCCAGGAACAGAAGGACCAGTACCTGCCGCGCCTGGCCGATGGCCGCGAAGTACCGTGCTTCGGCCTGACCGGTCCGTTCGCCGGTTCGGATGCAACCTCGATTCCCGATTACGGCATCGTCTGCAAGGGCGAGTGGAACGGCGAGCAGGTGCTCGGCGTCAAGCTCACCTTCGACAAGCGCTACATCACCCTGGCCCCGGTCGCGACGCTGATCGGCATGGCGTTCCGCATGTACGACCCGGACGGCCTGATCGGCCCGACCCGCGACATCGGCATCACCCTGGGCCTGCTGCCGCGCGACACCGCCGGCGTCGAGATCGGCCGTCGCCACTTCCCGTTGAACTCGACCTTCCAGAACGGTCCGATCCGCGGCAAGGACGTCTTTATTCCGCTCACCCAGCTGATCGGCGGTGCCGAGAAGGCCGGCAAGGGCTGGAACATGCTCAACGAGTGCCTGGCCGTGGGCCGCTCGATCACCCTGCCCTCCACCGCCAGTGGCGGTGCCAAGGCCGGTGCGGTGGTCACCGGTGCCTATGCGCGCATCCGCAAGCAGTTCGGCCTGTCGGTCGGCCGCTTCGAAGGCGTGGAAGAGGCGCTGGCCCGGATCGGTGGCAAGGCCTATGCGATCAGCGCGCTGTGCCAGGCCACCGCTGCGGCGGTGGATCGCGGCGACGTGCCGTCGGTGCCGTCGGCCATCGCCAAGTACCACTGCACCACCATGAGCCGTGAAGTGATCTCGGACGTGATGGACGTGATCGGCGGCAAGGGCATCATCCTGGGCCCGCGCAACTTCGCCGGCCGCAGCTGGCAGGCCGCGCCGATCGCGATCACGGTGGAAGGCGCCAACATCATGACCCGCAGCCTGCTGATCTTCGGCCAGGGTGCGATCCTCTGCCACCCGTGGGTGCTGCAGGAAATGAAGGCGGCGCAGGATCCGGACACCAAGGCCGGCCTGCAGTCCTTCGACCGCAGCCTGTTCGGGCACATCCGCTTCGGCATCTCCAACGCGGTGCGTTCGTTCTGGCTGGGCCTGACCGGCGCGCGTTTCGGCGCCGCCCCGGGCGATGCCTACACCCGCCGCTACTTCCGCAAGCTGGACCGCTATTCGGCCAACCTGGCGCTGATGGCCGACATCTCGATGATGACCCTCGGCGGCAAGCTGAAGTTCAAGGAATCGCTGTCGGGTCGCCTGGGCGACGTGCTGAGCCACGTGTACATGACCAGCGCCATGCTCAAACGCTACCACGACGAAGGCGCGCCGGTGGCTGACCAGCCGCTGCTCGCCTGGGCGTTCCATGACAGCGTGCACAAGATCGAGGAATCGCTCTCCGCCGCGCTGCGCAACTTCCCGATCCGCCCGATCGGCTGGCTGATGTGGCTGCTGATCTTCCCGTTCGGCCGCCGTGCCGAAGCCCCGGGCGACCGTCTGGGCCACCGCGTGGCGGCGCTGCTGATGGCGCCGAACGAAGCGCGCGACCGCCTCGCCAGTGGCGTGTTCCTGACCCCGTGCGAGAACAACCCGGGCGGCCGCATCAACAGCTACCTGTCCAAGGCGATCATGGCCGAGCCGGTGGAGCGCAAGTTCATCAAGGCGCTCAAGACCAAGGGCATCGAAGCACTGGACTTCAACGCACAGCTCGACGAAGCGGTGTCCGAAGGGGTGATCACCCAGGACGAGCGCACGCTGCTGGAAGAGCTGCGCACGCTGACCATGGACACCATCACGGTGGACGACTTCGAGCCGCACGAACTGCGTTCGGCCAGCTACTACGACCGCGAACGCAAGGACGCGCAGTCGCAGGAAGCGGCATAACGCCAGCCTCGACACACCCCAGAACGGCGGACTTCGGTCCGCCGTTTTTCATTGCCTTCCTCGCAGCCGCTTTCCGGGAGACCCGCTGATGTCCGCCCCCCTCTTGACCCTCTACCGCCGCATGCAGCGCTGGCCGGCGGGCCAATGGCTGTTCTCGCGCGCGATCTGCTTCAAGGCCCCCTACTTCGCCAGCATCGCCCCGCGCATCACCGTGCTCGAACCGGGCCGCTGCGAAGGCCACATCGCGCATCGGCGCCGGGTGACCAACCACATCGGCACCGTCCACGCCATCGCGCTGTGTAACCTGGCCGAGCTCACCGCCGGGCTGATGGTGGATGCCTCGCTGCCCAAGGGCATGCGCTGGATCCCCAAGGGCATGGAGGTGAAGTACCTGGCCAAGGCGACCGGTACGCAGCATGCAGTCGCCACGCCTGCGCAGGCGATTGTCAGTGCCGAAGCGGGCTGTGCGCTGCCGGTGAACGTGCAGGTGCGTGATACCGCCGGAACGATGGTGTTCGAAGCGCGGATCGATATGTGGGTGTCGCCGGTCAAGCGCAGTTGATTCTGTATCTCGCGAAGAGCAGCGTTTCAGTTCTTACGAGCTGGGGCGGCCGTCGGGCAGCCCCGCTCCGGGACACGCCGCAAGTACGTCCTTGTAGGCTGCTAGAAAACATCCATGTTTTCTAGCGTCCCTCCGGGGGCAACCCGCCGGCCGCCCCCGACAGTGGGTCGCGTGCGGAAGCAAAAATCAGCCACGCAGGGCGTGGCTCTACATGGTGCCGCTGGCAGGTCAGGTTCCCGAACAAATGCACGGAACGCACCAACGCCCGGTAACGCATGAAGAATGATCTGCGCGGCCGTTGATCTTCCTTGGCCACCAATCCACTGTCGAGGGTCGGCGGGGGTGGGTTTGCGGGACCGTAGAGCGCCATGGATGGCGCGAACGAGCCTACGTGGACGTACTTGCGGCGTGTCCCGCAAACCCACACCCGCCGGCCCAGCGCGAGCACGTTCGCAGGCCTCGGCTGTTGGCTCTCCGCGAACATCGCACCGACCAACGGTCGGTACCTACCGCAGGGCGAGTCAGGCCGGCACAAACTGCCAGGCAATCACCGCCAGAATCGCAGGCAGGGCCTGGATGAAAAAGATCCGCTTGTTGACGCTGTAGGCGCCATAGCACCCGGCTACGATCACGCAGCCCAGCATGAAGTTCACCAGCATCGGCAGGTGGTCGAACAGGCCCCAGAACAGGCCTGCGGCCAGGAAGCCGTTGTAGAGGCCCTGGTTGGCCGCCAAGACGCGGGTGAGCTCCGCCTTCTCCGGCGTGTTGCGGAACGTCTTCAGGCCCAGCGGGCGCGTCCAAAGGAACATTTCCAGGACCAGGAAGTACACGTGCAACAGCGCGACCACCAGGGTCAGGATCAGTGCGGTCCAGTACATGCGCAAACCTCGAACGAATTGGAAACAGCTTACTCCGGCCGCTCGACCGGCAGCTTCTTTTCTTCGCGCAGCAGCCCGAACGCCGCCGCCGTCATGATGCCCGCCACCACCAGCCCGCCGGCGAACACCGCATGCGAGCCGAACAGCGACAGCCCCTTGTGCACCCATGCGAAGGTCAGGTCGCCACCGCGGTACACCACCGTGTCGATGGCCGCGCCCGCCTTGTAGCGCCACTGCCGGTCCACCCGGGTGAAGATCGTCTCGCGGGCCGGCTTGGCCAGCGAGAACTCGCTGGCCCGCGTCATCACCTGCACCACCGCCACCAGTATCGGCAGCGGCGAGGCGGCCAGAACCGAGAAGCCGATGATGATCGCAAACCCCGGGATCAGCAGCGCCGGCGCGATGCCGAAGCGCGACAGCAGCCAGCGCGTCAGCCCCAGCTGCAGGATCAGCGTCAGCGCGTTGATCGCCAGGTCCACCCGCGAATAGAACGCCGTGCTCGCCGCCGGGTCCGTGTACAGCCGGCGCACGATCGAGGCCTGCTCGTTGTACAGCAGCGTGCCGATGCCCACCCCGAAGACCACCATCACTGCCAGCCAGCGCAGCAGCGGCTCGCGCGCGATCAGTTTCAGGCCGTCCAGCACCCCGCCGCCCATCGGCGCCTCGCCCGAGGCCAGCTGCAGCTCCTGCTCGCGTGCCACCGCCCACAAGCGCAGCCGCCAGATGCAGAACAGGCACACGCTGAGGAAGCCGGCCGAGACCAGCATCAGGTTCGCGATACCCACCCGCTGCACCAGCGTCGAGGTCAGCGTCGGGCCCAGGAACGCGCCGATCGTGCCGGCCGCCCCGATGTAGCCGTAGAACGCCCGCGCCTGCACGTTCGAGAACACATCGGCCATGAAGCTCCAGAACACCGCCACCGCGAACAGGTTGAACACCGTCGTCCAGAAGAAGAACAACATGCCCCGCCCCGGCACCCCGCTGTCGAACAGCAGGTAGAAGCCCAGCAGCGTCACGATGAAGAAGCCGTACACCGCCGGCAGGAACACCCGGCGCGGGTAGCGGCTCACCAGCGCCCCGTACAGCGGCTGCAGCACCACCATGATCACGAACACGCAGGTGAACAGTACCTGCAGCACGAAGTCCTGCAGCGCGATGCCATGGCCATCGAACCACGCGATCAGCGCCGGCGGGAACACCGTCTGCAGGTCGGCCGATGCCGCCATCGCCTCGCGCACCGGGCGCAGCACGTAATAGCCGCTGAGCAGGCAGAAGAAATAGACGCAGGCCCAGAACAGCGGCGGCGACTGGCGCAGCGCCGCGCGCAGGCCGGGCTGCGCGGGCGCGCTCGGGTCCGGGGCATTCATGGCGCGCAGGTCCCGCACAGGCGGCGTGGCAGCGGCAGCATCGTGGCGATTCCGGGCAGCAAAGCGCGCACGGTAAACGATGCACCGCAACATCGCTAGGGGGCGACTGGCTTATGCTCGTACCATCACCGTTGGGGAACGGATATGTACGACTACATCATCGTCGGCGCCGGCTCGGCCGGCTGCGTGCTGGCCAACCGGCTCAGCGCCGACCCGCACTGTCGCGTGCTGCTGCTTGAAGCCGGCCCACGCGACCGCAACCCGTTCATCCACATGCCGGCCGGATTGGCGCGGCTGGTCAACAACCGCCGCATCAACTGGAGCCTCTACACCGAACCGGAGCCGGCACTCGATGGCCGGCGGCTGTGGTGGCCGCGCGGCAAGGTGCTGGGTGGCTCCAGCGCCATCAACGCCATGTGCTACGTGCGTGGCGTGGCGGCCGACTACGACGGCTGGGCCGCCGCCGGCGCCACCGGTTGGGACTGGTCGCACGTGCTGCCCTGGTTCCTGCACGGCGAGGCCAACAGCCGCGGCGCCGGGCCTTGGCACGGCGATGCCGGCCTACTGTCGGTGTCCGACCTGCGCCACCACAACCCGCTCTCCGATGCGTTCCTGGAGGCCGCCGTGCAGGCCGGGCACGCACGCAACGACGACTTCAACGGTGCGCACCAGCTCGGCGTTGGCCTGTACCAGGTCACCCAGCGCGACGGCGTGCGCTGCTCCAGCGCCACCGCCTACCTGCGCCCCGCGCGCGGCCGGCGCAACCTCACCGTGCTCACCGGTGCCCGTGCCCGCGCCCTGAGCTTCCAGGGCGACACCGCCAACGGCGTGTACTTCCGCCACCGGGGTGCGCACCGTCATGCGCATGCGGCCGCCGAGGTGGTCCTCAGCGCCGGCGCGATCCACTCCCCGCACCTGCTGATGCTCTCCGGCATCGGCCCGCACCGGCAGCTGCGCGCGCACGGCATCAGTACCCGGGTCGACCTGCCCGGGGTGGGCGGCAACCTGCAGGACCACCTGGACATCTGCACGCTGGTGCACACCCGGCCGGGCGTCAGCTACGACCGCAGCAACCAGGCGCGCATCGCCTTCGACTACTTCCTGCGCGGACGTCGTGGCGCCGGCACCAGCAACATCGCCGAGGCCGGCGGCTTCGCCCGCTCGCCGCTGGCGCCGGGCGACGGTGCAGACGTGCAGTTCCACTTCGTGCCGGCCATGCTGGACGACCATGGGCGCCACCGCCTGCCGGGCGACGGTTACACCCTGCATGCCTGCGCGCTGCACCCGCGCAGCCGGGGGCGGATCCTGCTGCGCGATGCCGACCCCGCCTCCGCGCCGCGGATCGAGGCCAACTACCTGGGTGATCCGGAGGGGCACGACCTGGCCATGATGAAGGCCTGCGTGCGCATGTCGCAGCAGATCCTGGCCCAGCCGGCGTTTGACCGCTGGCGCGGTGCGCCGATATTCCCGGCCCGCGACGACCTGGACGATGCCGCCCTGGAAGCCTTCATCCGCGCCAAGGCCGAGACCATCTATCACCCGGTGGGTACCTGCGCGATGGGCCAGCATGCCGACGCCGTGGTCGACCCGCAGCTACGCGTGCGGGGCGTGCAGGGCCTGCGCGTGGTGGACGCCTCGGTCATGCCCAGCCTGGTCAGCGGCAACACCAACGCCCCCACGATGATGATCGCCGAACGCGCCGCGCGCTGGCTGGGGGCCCCGGTCCCGGCCACCTGAACAGGGCGTCGACGACGACCCTCCCATTCGATGCAAAAACCGGGCCTTTTCAATGCGATACGCATTCATCTTCGCTTCGTTTGTGCAATCACGAAAAGCAGCGCTAGAATCGGTGCCAGCAGTTGCGCACGGGCCCCAAACGATGAAAGAGAACAGCAGGCGCCGACCGATCCGTTCGGCGGCAACCGGGTTGCTGGGCATGCTCATGCCCATCGCCATGTCGTCCACCGCACAGACACCCAGTGCGACACCGGCCGCGTTCCCCGTCAACATCGAGAACAGCGCCGCCTCCGCCATTCCGCACACCCAGCCTGCGGCGTACCGGGCCACCACGACCAATCCGAAGGTGCTGCCGCCGGCCGCCGGGTTCAACGTGGCCAACATTGAATCGATGGCCCAGCAGCTCACCTATGGCGAGCGCGTACCGGGCATGGCCGTGGCCATCGTGCAGGGCGGCCGCGTGCTCAGCGCGCGCGGCTATGGCGTCACCGACGTCAACAACCCGCAGATGGTCGATGCGCACACCGTGTTCCGGCTTGCATCGCTGTCCAAGGCGTTCGCCGGCACCATGGCCGGCCTGCTGGTCAACGACGGCACGCTGCGCTGGGACAGCAAGGTCACCGACTACGTGCCCGGCTTCCAGCTCAGCACGCCCGAGGCGACCGAGCGCCTGACCGTGGCCGATCTGCTCAGCCACCGTGTCGGCCTGCCGTACAACGCCTACGACCGCGACGTGGAAGCAAACGCCGAGTACTACACGCTCACCCACAAGCTGGCCTCGACCTCGCTCAAGTGCCAGCCGGGCGACTGCTACGCGTACCAGAACGTGGCCTTCAGCCTGATCGGCGACGTGGTGTACGCCGCCTCGGGCAGCTTCTACGAGCAATCGGTGGAACGCCGCCTGTTCAAGCCGCTGGGCATGGACGATGCCAGCCTGGGCCTGGCCGGCATCCAGGCCAGCTCGCGCTGGGCGCGCCCGCACGTGCGCAGCCGCAACGGCTGGGTGTCGCTGAGCCCGAAGCCGACCTACTACCGCCTCGCTCCCGCTGCAGGCGTCAACGCCAGTGCCAGCGACATGGCGCAGTGGCTGCTGGCCCACACCGGGCACCGCCCCGACGTGCTGCCGGCGCCGCTGCTGGCCACGCTGCACTCGACCCTGATCAACACCCCGGGCGAGATGCGCTCGGGCTGGCGTCGCGAGCGCCTGCACTCGGCCGGCTACGCGCTGGGCTGGCGCAACTTCGATTACGCCGGGCATGAAGTGATCTTCCATGCCGGTGCCGTGCAGGGGTATCGCGGCCTGGTGGCGCTGGTACCCGAACGCGACCTGGGCATCGCCATCATGTGGAACGGCGAAAGCAGCCTGCCCAGCGGCCTGCTGCCGACCGTGCTCGACGCGGCCATGGGCCTGCCCGCGCAGCGCTGGCTGGACGTGGACACCGACTTCGGCAGCGACAACCTGATGACCGAAGACAGCACGCCGGCCAAGCGCAAGGGCGTGTCGTCGGATCGGGCGGTGGCGTCGCCGAGGTAACTGCCCGGCAGGTTCATCGTGGCGAAGAGAGGCGGCCTTTGGGTCGCCTCTTTTTTTGTAGGGCCGGCCGCTGGCCGGCTCCCGATACCGCCTGGGCCGACTGACAGTCGGCGCTACCGTCGGGATCAACGTTCGTCGATCCCTCGCGGGAGGGGATTTTTTTTGCGCAGCAAAAAAAACCCCCTCCCGCTGGGCTGCCGGGAAGGGGGTTTCAGGTACGGCTATCGGGAATGGATCAGATCAGCGGTGCCGGGGTTGCCGGCAGGGCGACCGGTGCAGCCTTCTTCTTGCGGACCGCCGGCTTGCGCTTGGCGACCTTCTTCACTGCCTTCTTGGCCGATGCCTTCTTGGCGGCCGGCTTGCGCCCGGTGGCCTTCTTGGCAGTGGCTTTCTTGGCGACCTTGCGGACGGCCTTCTTGGCAGTCTTCTTGGCAGCCGCCTTCTTGGCTACCTTGCGGACGGCCTTCTTGGCGGTCTTCTTGGCGGCCGCTTTCTTGGCTACCTTGCGGACGGCCTTCTTGGCAGTCTTCTTCACTGCCTTCTTTGCGGTCTTCTTGGCGGCGGCCTTCTTGGCGACCTTGCGGACCGCCTTCTTTGCCGTCTTCTTCACTGCCTTGCGGGCAGTCGCCTTCTTGGCTGCCTTCTTTACCGTCTTCTTGGCAGCCGCCTTCTTGGCTACCTTCTTCACGGCCTTCTTGGCAGCCGCCTTCTTGGCGACCTTCTTCACGGCCTTCTTGGCGGCCGGCTTTTTCTTCGCAGCTTTCTTGGTTGCCATGGGATTGGCTCCTCGTCAGTGATCTATGGAGTTGAAACGCCCAGGTAAAGCAAACCCGCCGTTACTGCCGTGCGGGGACCGCCGTCGCGTCCAGCGCGTCGTGACGGATACGGAGATACCTGCCACAGGATGCCAGGCAGGTATCGAATGCGGGGTGCCCTTGCATTTCACCGGAGGTAGCGAAGCCGACTCCACCGTCTTGGGACGCGCGGCGGATGTTCTGGTTGTGCTTCGCGACTGGATGTCGATTCGGCTCACTCGTTTGGCAGGCAAGGTCTGCTGGGCGAAACCTAATCACGCTTTTTTTCACTGTCAACAACCCCCGCGAAAAAATTTCACATGGATGCCCTCCGGCGCACCTCGCCTGGACCCTCCGCAAGCGCTCGGCGACACCCCTTCGACGGTCGTTGTTTGCGTGCACGCATCCATCCGAACGGCGATGCGTAGAAAGAAAAACACTTAAAAGAAGCACTTTCGCAAACTGCACTGCAGATGCACCCGCGCTGCAGCCCGCAACCGGCGATTGCGCTGACGGCATCGCAACGGCTTCCCGCACGGGAACAAAACAGGGGCAAAAACTTTTCACATCCGCGAACGCTTTTTGCGTCCGGATTTGCAGAACTGCGCAAACTTTTGGGCGGTGGTGGACGCCAGGTTCGTGCCGGTTGCGTGCATCCATGACCCGCGCGATGGGGGTGGATGCACGTCGATGCGACCATCGACGGCGTCGCCATCCATCACGCACGGATAACGCGTTGGACGTCGGCAACCGGACGATGCCGCGCGCAGGCAAAAAAAAACGGCCGCACAGGGCGGCCGTCTTTCCAGGCAGGCGAGGATCAGTTGTCCTCTTCCTCGAGCAGTTCGGCGTAGTCGTCCGGGTCCAGCAGGTCGTTGACCTCCTCCTTGTTGGACAGCTCGATCACGCAGAGCCAGCCGTCGCCGTAGGCGTCTTCGTTGATGGTTTCCGGCTTGTCGGCCAGCGCCGAATTGACCTCGACCACCGTGCCGGAGACCGGGCTGTACACGTCGGAAGCCGCCTTGACCGACTCGACCACCGCGATCGCCTCGCCCGATTTTGCTTCGGCGCCAACTTCGGGCAGCTCGACGTAGACCAGGTCGCCAAGCAGGCCTTGGGCGTGGTCGGAAATGCCGATGGTGACGCGGCCGTTGCCTTCAACGCGCGCCCATTCGTGGGACTTGAGGAATTTGAGGTCGCCGGGGATCTCGCTCATGGGACTGCTCCGAAGAATTTCAGGGGGGTCAAAAAACGGGGGTAGTGTAAAACAACCGGTGCTCAGCTTTCGCCCAGCACGCCGGGCTGCGCCTGGCCTTCGCGCACGAACGGGAACTTCACCACGCGCACCGGCACCTGCCGGCCGCGGATGTCCACGTGCACCTGGCCGAGCTCGCCACCCGGCACGCGGGCGAAGGCGATGCCCTTGCCCAGCGTCGGCGAGAACGTGCCCGACAGGATCTCGCCGGTGCCGCCGGCGGTGGTCACCGCCTGGCCATGGCGCAGCACGCCCTTCTCGTCCATCACCAGGCCGATCATCTGGCGCGCGTCGCCGGCAGCCTTCTGCGCCTCCAGCACGTCGCGGCCGATGAAGTCGCGGCCTTCGTCCAGCGCCACCGTCCAGGCCAGCGCCGCTTCCAGCGGGCTGATCGCTTCGTCCATGTCCTGGCCATACAGGTTCATGCCCGCTTCCAGGCGCAGCGTGTCACGCGCGCCGAGGCCGGCCGGGCGCACGCCGGCGGCCGCCAGTGCATTCCAGAAGGCGATGACCTGGTCCTGGGCCACCAGGATTTCGAAGCCATCCTCACCGGTGTAACCGGTGCGGGCAACGAACAGCGGTGCGCCGCTGGCAGCGGTGACGTCCACGGCGGCGAAGCGACCCAGCTTCTGCAGCGCGGCGCGGTCGGCCTCGGCCACCAGGCCGGTGACGCGCTCGCGTGCGGTCGGACCCTGCACGGCGATGATCGCCAGGTCTTCGCGCTCGGTCACCTGCACATCGAAGGCGGCGGCCTGCTCGCGGATCCAGGCCAGGTCCTTCTCACGGGTGGAGGCGTTGACCACCATGCGGAAGAAGTCGTCGGCCAGGTAATAGACGATCAGGTCGTCGATCACCCCGCCCTGCGCATTGAGCATGCACGAGTACAGCGCCTTGCCCGGCACCTTCAGCTTGTCCACCGAGTTGGCCAGCAGGCGGCGCAGGAACGGGCGCACCTGCGCGCCGCGCAGGTCGACCACGGTCATGTGGCTCACATCGAACATGCCCGCATCGGCGCGGACCAGGTGGTGCTCGTCCAGCTGCGAACCATAGTGGATGGGCATGTCCCAACCGCCGAAATCGACCATCTTGGCGCCGAGCGCGCGGTGGGTATCGTTGAGTAGCGTCTTCTGGGTCATGACCACAATCCGGGGGATGAAAATGCAGGTCGTCATTATCCCAGAACCGCTCCGTCAACGCCTGCGGCGGTGCGCCACGGTCGGTCCCGCCTAGCCCGCGCGCGGTGCGAACATGATCACCGCCATGCCGGCCAGGCACAGGGCCACGCCCAGCAGGTCCCAGCGGCCGGGACGGATGCCATCCACCACCCACAGCCACGCCAGCGCGGTGCCGATGTATACCCCGCCGTACGCAGCGTAGACACGCCCGCTGGCAGCCGGGTGCAGGGTCAGCAGCCAGGCGAACAGGGCCAGGCTGGCGGCGGCCGGCAACAGCAGCCAGGCGCTGCCATCGCGGCGCAGCCACAACCACGGCAGGTAGCAGCCGACAATCTCGGCAACGGCGGTCAGCACGAACAGCAGCAACGTTTTCACGGCTTGGCTTCGGCGGCCTTGGCCTGTTCCCACAGGCGCTCCTGCGCCTCCAGGTCCAACCCGGTCATCGATGCGCCTGCGGCCGCCGCCTGCGCTTCCATGGCGCGGAAGCGCCGTTCGAACTTGTGGTTGGCGTGGCGCAGCGCGGCACCGACGTCGACCTTGGCGTGCCGCGCCAGGTTGGCGCAGACGAACAGCAGGTCGCCCAGCTCCTCCTCCAGCCGCGCCTGGTTGTCCTGTACCGGACCGCGCGCGAATTCCGCCGCTACCTCGTCCAGTTCCTCACGCACCTTGTCCAGCACCGGCGCCGGGCCGGGCCAATCGAAGCCCACCCGCGCCGCACGCGACTGCAGCTTCACCGCCCGCTGCCACTCGGGCAGCCCGCGCGAGATGCCGGCCAGCGCGGACGTGTCGGCGTCGCCCTTGGCGGCGCGCTCGGCGCGCTTGATCGCTTCCCAGTTGCTGTTGACGTCTTCAGCCCCATCGACCTGCACCTGCGCGAACACGTGCGGGTGGCGGCGCTGCATCTTGTCGCTGATCGCGCGGGCGACATCGGCAAAGCCGAACGCGCCCTGCTCGCTGGCCATCTGCGCATGGAACACCACCTGCAGCAGCAGGTCGCCCAGTTCGTCGCAGAGGTCGTCCAGGTCGCCACGGTCGATCGCGTCGGCGACCTCGTAGGCTTCTTCGATGGTGTACGGGGCAATACTCGCGAAATCCTGCTGCAGGTCCCACGGGCAACCCTGCAGCGGATCGCGAAGGCGCGCCATGATGCCCAGCAGGCGTTCCAGTTCGGCGGGTGCGGACATCGGTGCTCCGGTCAGGCGGGAATCCAGGTACGCCACGGCAGGCGGGTGTCGCCCAGCGCGATGAAATCGCCGTTCAACAGCGTTTCGCGGCGGTTGTAGCGGAATGGTTTGCCGGTGGCGGCCGACAGCACCGCGCCGCCTGCGGCATGCAGCACGCACTGGCCGGCGGCGGTATCCCATTCGGCGGTTGGCCCCAGACGCGGGTACACGTCCAGTGTGCCTTCCGCCAGCCGGCAGAATTTCAGCGACGAGCCCTGTGCGACGACCTCGATCTCCCCCATGCGATCCAGCAGTGCCTGGGTTTCCGGGCTGCGGTGCGATCGGCTGGCGGCCACCTGCAGCGGCGGCAGCGCCGGGGTGCGGGTGCGCAGCACCGAGTCATGCATGCCGTCACGGCGATAGGCCAACTCGCCGCGCATGGCGTGCCAGGCCACCCCGCTGACCGGCGCCAGCACCACGCCGAACGCCGGCGCGCCCTGGTAGATCAGGGCAATGTTGACGCTGAATTCGTCGTTGCGCTTGACGAACTCACGGGTGCCATCGAGCGGGTCCACCAGCCAGTAGGCGCCCCAATGCCGGCGCACCTCCCACGGCACCTGCGCCGATTCCTCGGACAGGATCGGCAGGTCCGGGGTCAGCTGGCCCAGCCCGCGCAGGATCACCTGGTTGGCGGCCAGGTCGGCGGCGGTGACCGGGCTGCGGTCGGACTTGATCTCCACGTCGAACGGCGTGGCATACACCGCCATGATGGCGGCGGCGGCGTCCTGGGCAATGGCAATGACCGTTTCGCGCAGATCGGTGGTGAGTTTGATCATTCCCCGCGTTCCAGCCACTGGCGGGCAATGAACAACGCCGCCAGCGAACGCCCTTCTGAAAAGTCCTCGCGCAGCATCAGCCGGTCGAGCTCGGCGATTTTCCACGGCACCACTTCCAGCTCTTCGGGCTCATCGCCAACCAGCCGTTCGGGGTAGAGGTCACGGGCCACCACCAGGTGCGACAGGTGGCTCATGTAGGTCGGGGCCAGGGTCATGGCGCGCAGCACGTCCAGGCGGCGCGCGCCGTAACCGGCTTCTTCCTTCAGCTCGCGGTCGGCGGCCTGTTCGGGGGTTTCGCCGGCATCGATGCGGCCCTTCACCAGCCCCAGTTCGTAGCGGTGCACGCCGGCCGCGTATTCACGCACCAGCAGCACGGTCTGGTCATCCAGCATCGGCACCACCACCACCGCGCCGTGGCCACGGCTGACCAGGCGCTCGAAGCGGCGGCGTTCGCCGTTGGAGAACTCCAGGTCCAGGTGCTGCCGCTGGAACGGGCCGCTTTCCTCGTCCGTGATCTGGTGGATGGTGGGCAGCGGACGGGTCATGCGAACTGGCTCTTTGAGATCGATAGAATGCAGGCAGGTGAAAACGTGGCCATGAGCTCGAAATGCTAGCAGACCCAGCCCCCCTTACGTTGGCCGACCGGTGGCGGCAACGCGACCTGGCCGTGCTGTGGCACCCGTGCACGCAGATGCGTGAGCACCCGGACACCTTGCCGCTGGTGCCGATTGCGCGCGGTGAAGGCCCGTGGCTGGTCGATCACGACGGCCACCGCTACCTGGATGCGGTGAGCAGCTGGTGGACCAACCTGTTCGGCCATGCCGAGCCGCGCATCGGCGCGGCCATCGCCCGCCAGGCCACCCAGCTGGAGCAGGTGATGCTGGCCGGCTTCAGCCACGAACCGGCGGTGGAACTGGCCGAACGGTTGCTGGCGATCGCACCGCGCCAGGCCGGGCGCGCGCCGTTGTCCAAGGTGTTCTACGCCGACAACGGCTCGGCCGGGGTCGAGGTCGCATTGAAGATGGCGTTCCATTACTTCCGCAACCGCGGCGAGGAGCACCGCACCCGCTTCGTGGCGCTGGAGAACGGCTACCACGGTGAAACCCTGGGCGCGCTGTCGGTCGGGGATATTCCGCTGTACCGCCGCGTGTACGCGCCACTGCTGACCGAGGCACTGTTCGCGCCCTCGCCGGACGCCTACCTGGCCGAACCGGGGCAGAGCGCCGCTGAGCGCGCCCATGAGGCGGCTGATCGCCTCGCCGACCTGTTCGACCAGCACCCGGGCGAGATCTGCGCGGTGATCCTGGAGCCGCGCCTGCAGTGTGCTGGCGGCATGCGCATGCACGACCCGGTCTATCTGAAGCGGGCGCGCGAACTGTGCGATGCCAATGGCGCGTTCCTGATCGCCGATGAGATCGCCACCGGCTTTGGCCGTACCGGCACCCTGTTCGCCTGCGAACAGGCCGGGGTGATGCCCGACCTGCTGTGCCTGTCCAAGGGCCTGACCGGCGGCTTCCTGCCGCTGGCGGCGGTGCTGGCTACCCAGGCACTGTACGACGCGTTCCTGGACGACAGCCGCGAGCGTGCCTTCCTGCATTCGCACAGCTACACGGGCAACCCGCTGGCCTGCGCCGCCGCGCTGGCCACGCTGGACATCTTCGCCAGCGAGGATGTGATCGCGCGCAACCGCAGCACCGCCGAGGTCATGCGCACCCTGGCCGCGCCCTTCACCGACCACGCCCATGTGGCCGATGTGCGCCAGGCCGGCATGGTGGTCGCGTTCGAGCTGACCCGCAACGGCGACAAGCGCACGCCCTTCCCCGCCGGGGCGCGGGTGGGACTGCATGCCTACAACGCCGCGTTGCGGCGCGGCGTGGTGCTGCGCCCGCTGGGCAACGTGCTGTACTGGATGCCTCCCTACTGCGTGGAGGACGAACACCTGGACCTGCTGGCCCAGACCACCCTGGCCGCGATCGAGGAAGCTGTTGCATGCGTGTGACCCGTTCTTATGTGGATGCTCCGCTGGCCGTGGGCCAGACCCTGTCGCTGCCCGAAGAGGTGGCCAATCATCTTGTCCGCGTGATGCGTCTGCGCGAGGGCGAAGGCTGCGTGCTGTTCAATGGCGATGGCCACGACTACAGCGCCACGCTGGTGGAATCGGGCAAGCGCGACGCCCGCGTGCGGATCGAGGCCGCGCAGGCGCTGGACAACGAGTCCACGCTGTCGATCACCCTGCTGCAGGGCATCGCGCGCGGCGAGAAGATGGACCTGATCCTGCAGAAGGCCACCGAACTGGGGGTGCAGGCGATCGTGCCGGTCAATGCCGAGCGCACCGAAGTCAAGCTGGACGCGGCGCGGGCGGAAAAGCGCCTGGCGCACTGGCGCAGCGTGGTGGTGTCGGCCTGCGGGCAGTCCGGGCGCGCCCGGGTGCCGGAGGTAGCCGCGCCGCTGGGCGTGCAGGAGGCGGCCAAGGGAATGCCTGCCGAAGCGCTCAAGCTGACGCTGGACCCGCTGGGCGAGCACCGCTTGTCCACGCTGGAGGCCGCGCCCGGTGGCGTGGTGATTGCGATCGGGCCGGAGGGCGGCTGGTCGCCGCGCGATCGGCAGGCGCTGGCGGCGGCCGGGTTCCAGGGATTGCAGCTGGGGCCGCGGATCCTGCGCACCGAAACCGCCGGGTTGGCCGCGATCGCGGCCTTGCAGGCGCGGTTGGGGGATCTGGGCTGACGCGTCGTCACGACCAACGGTCGTGACCTACCGCATCTCCGGGGTGTCGAATCCCCGGTCAATTCACCGGAAGGGCCTCATCCAGGGCCGCTTCCAGCGCGTCAAGATCAGGCAACAACGCGCTCTGTTCGCCCAGCAGCACGCGCATGTGCACGCCCTGCGGCAGGGTTTCTTCGGAGGCGTCGGCCAGCAGGCCGTCGCGCGGCACCGCGATCAGCTGCGGGAAGGTATGGGTCAGCAGCGCAAGGTAGGGGCGATTGGGGTTGCCACCCAGCGCTTTGAGCACCACTACCTTGTTGTTGCTCACCACCGCGTCCTCGCCCTGGCCGGACAGGCGCGCGAACGACATCAGCGGCACGTCCCAGCCCTGCCAGCGGATTTCGCCGATCAGCCACGCGGGCGCGTTGTCCACCGGGGTGACCGGCACCTTGGACATCATTTCGGCCACCGTCGCATTGGGCAGCAGCACGCGCTCGCTCCCGGCCTGGATCAGTACCCCACGGATTTCGTCGTTGCTGGCGTAGCTCATGCGTCTGCTTCCTGAAAGTGATACGGCGTGGCGATTACTCGCTCACGCCCCAGCGTTCGGCGATGGCGGCGGCCAGCTGCGGCGGATCACCGGCGGCCATGCCGGCGGCAACCACCGCGTTGGCGGCGATCGGGTCGTAACAGCCTTCACCGGTCTGGCCCGCGACCCAGCCGCCGGCCACGGCCAGCGACAGCACGTCGTCCAGCAGCGCCACGTCACTGCCGCTGAGCATCACCACGGCGCTGTGCGCCGGCGGCAACGCGGCCACCTGGATGCCCTTGGCGTCAGCGGTGAAATGCAGGCCGCGGTTGTGCACGGCCACGCCCACGTCATCGGGCAGGATGTAGGCATTGCCGGCCAGCACCGGCTGGTCGGATTCGGCCAGCACCACCGGCAACGCCGACACACGGGCCATCTGCTTGACCAGGTTGCCGTAACGGCCCCCGTCCAGGCGCATGTAGACCAGGATCGGCACCGCCAGCCCGGCCGGCAGCGCGGCCAGCAGCCGGCGCAGCGCGTCGGGGCCACCGATGCCGGCCAGCACCAGCACGGCGCCGGGTGCGGCGCCGCTGGGGTCGGCGTCAGCTTCCAGCTCGACCAGCGACAGGCGCTCGATGTCGAACGCGTTGGATTCGATTGGCGCGCTGACCGACGCAGCCGGCGTGGCAACGGGTACCGCGCTGTCTTCATCCACCAGCGACCAGCTGCTGTGGTCGCCCAGCGGCGCGCGCGGGACAGGCGGGGCCGAGGCCGGGACCGGCGGCGGCACGCTGGCCGACGGTGCGGCGACCGGCGCCTGCATGGCGGCCAGTGCTTCCTCCAGCGAGATCGGCTCGCTGTAGCCTTCCGGCGCCTGGTACAGGCCGTCAGGCGGCACGTCGCCGGCGGCGTCGAACGCTTCGCGCACATGGAATTCCAGCGGCGCGTCGGCATGCAGTTCGGCAGGTGTCTGCGGCAGGCCGGGCTCGGGCTGCAGCAGGCCTTCCTGCTCGGCGCCCGGCGGCAGCACGTCCTGGTGCCCGTGCAGCTTGGCCACCAGGTGGCGCGCCCAGCGCTGGGCTTCCCAGCCCTCGCGGCGCGCAGCCAGTTCGGCTTCGTCGAAGATGACCGTCAGCGACGGCGAGGCCAGCACCGGGTCGAGGCGTTCAAGCGCATCCTCGATGGCTGGTTCCAGCGCGATCAGCACCGCGCCGGCGTCCGCGCCGCCCAGGGTTTCCAGATCCACGCTGTTGGGATCCTCTTCCAGCACCACGGTCGCACCGGCCTGGGCCAGCGCTTCGCGCAGGCGCTCACGCGCCGGGCCGACCCGTGCCAGCAACGCCACCGACGGCAGCGGGTTCAGGTCATTCACGGGCACGGGCGATCCCCAGCAGGTCATACACGTTTCGCATCAGGTCCAGCTCCTGGTACGGCTTGCCCAGGTAACGCTGGACACCGATTTCAAAGGCGCGTTGACGGTGCTTGTCGCCGCTGCGCGAGGTGATCATCACGATCGGCACGCCCTTGTAGCGTGGATCGGCGCGCATGGCGGTGGCCAGTTCATAGCCATCCATGCGCGGCATTTCAATGTCCAGCAGCATCAGGTCGGGCACCCGCTCTTCCAGGCGCTCCAGCGCTTCGATACCGTCGCGGGCGACGGCCACTTCGAAGTTGTGGCGCTCCAGGATGCGGCCGGTGACCTTGCGCATGGTCAGCGAGTCGTCGACCACCATCACCAACGGGGCCTGGCGGTCGGTTGCCTGCGCGGCCGGTGCGATCGGCTTGAGCGGGTTGGCCTGGTAACGGCGCACCAGCGGGGCGACGTCCAGGATCACCACCACGCGGCCATCGCCGGTGATGGTGGCACCGTAGATGCCCGGTACCGAGGCGATCTGCAGGCCGACCGGCTTGACCACGATTTCGCGGTTGCCCAGCACCTGGTCGATCGCCACGGCCGCACGCAGTTCACCGGCGCGCACCAGCAGCAGCGGCACCTGGTCCTGCCCTTCGGCACGGGCCTGGCCCTGGCCGACCAGCGTACCCAGGTCGTGCAGCGCGAATTCTTCGCCGCCGTAGTGGTAACCGCCGTTGGCCGATTCGAAGCGCTCGCGCGAGATCCGGCCGATACCGCTGACCGAGGCGACCGGCACCGCGAAGGTGGTCTCGCCGATCTGCACGAACACCGCCTGGGTGACCGCCAGGGTCTGCGGCAGGCGCAGGGTGAAGGTGACGCCCTTGCCCGGCACCGAGTGGATGTCCACCGAGCCGCCGAGCTGGCGCACTTCGTTGTGCACCACGTCCATGCCCACGCCGCGGCCTGCCAGCTGGCTGACCTGGTCGGCGGTGCTGAACCCGGGCGAGAAGATCATCGCGTCCAGTTCGGCATCGCTGAGCACGGCGTCGGCCTCGACCAGGCCGCGCTGTTCGGCGCGGCGACGGATCGCCTCGCGGTTCAGCCCAGCGCCGTCATCGGCTACTTCCAGCACGATTTCCGAGCCTTCGCGGCGCAGGCGGATGGCGATCTCGCCTTCCTCCGGCTTGCCGGCGGCGCGACGCTGCTCCGGGGTCTCCAGGCCATGGGCCACGGAGTTGCGCAGCATGTGTTCCAGCGGCGCGACCATGCGGTCGAGCACGTTGCGGTCCAGTTCGCCGTGGGTACCGTCCAGGGTGACGTGGACCTGCTTGCCGGTGTCCTGGCCGGCCTGGCGGACCACGCGGCGCAGGCGCGGCACCAGGCCGTCGAACGGCACCATGCGCGCGCGCATCAGGCCATCCTGCAGTTCCGAGCTGACCCGCGACTGCTGCTGCAGCAGGACGTCGTACTGGCGCGACAGATCGTCCAGCACGCCCTGAAGGCCGCCAAGGTCGGCTGCGGATTCGTTCAGCGCACGGCTGAGCTGCTGCAGCGTGGAGAAGCGGTCCAGTTCCAGCGGGTCGAATTTGTGGTCGACCTGTTCCTGCTCGCGCTGGTAACGGGCCACGATCTGGGCTTCGGTTTCCAGGTCCAGGCGGCGCAACTGGTCGCGCAGGCGCGCATTGGTGCGGTCCAGTTCGCCCATGGCACCGCGGAAGGCACCCAGCTGCTGTTCCAGGCGCGAACGGTAGATCGCCACTTCACCGGCGTGGTTGACCAGGCGGTCCAGCAGGTCGGCGCGCACGCGCACCTGCTCCTGCTGCGGACGCGCCAGGGTGTCTTCGTCAGTGGACGCTTCCAGCGGCACCGGTGCGGACAACGGTGCCGACGCAACGGCCGTATCGACCACCGCCGGGACCTCGACCGCAGCAGCAGGCGCGGCGGGCGCGTCTTCTGCCTCGACGCGGCCGAGCGTGCGCGCCTCGAACGCGGCGATCAGGTCGTCCGGCATGGCCACGTCGCGGTGGCGACCGGTGCGGGTCAGCATCTGGTGCAGGCGGTCGAAGCCGCGTTCCAGCAGGTGGACGTCGCTGCGGTCGATATCGGTACGGTTGGCGGCGACCGCCTCCAGCAGCGATTCGATGCCGTGGCCCAGGTCGCCGATGGCGTTGATGCCGGCCATGCGTGCGCCACCCTTGAGGGTGTGCAGATCACGCTGCAGCCCGGCGATCGCTTCGCGATCCTGGGGCGCGGCGCGCAGTTCGCTGATCAGGCCATCGCAATGGTCGAGCAGGTCCTTGCCTTCCTCGACGAAGATGTCGACCAGCTCGCGGTCCAGCACGCTGAAGTCCAGCGAACCGGCGTCGTCGATTTCCTCTTCTTCGGCGGCCGCTTCGTCCGCCGCAATGGCGGCGGAGAGCGGGGCGTCTTCCAGTTCGAACAGGGGTGCCGACGGCGACGATGCTTCGACGTCGGACAGGCCTGCTTCGGCCTCGGCGAATGCATCGCGCTCGTCCAGAGCTTCGTGGCGCGCATCCAGGCCCAGCACCGGAGCGTCGTCGGCAGTTGCCTCCGCATCGGGACCGTCGACGATGGTCAGGCCATCGTCCAGCGCCTGCTGCAGCTCAACCGATTCGCCGAACGCGGGGGTCGACGGGATGACGTCTTCCAGCACCGCAGCGTCTTCGTTTTCTTCGATGGCATCCAGGCTGTACCCGGCGCTGTCATCAGCGGTGACCGGTGCGTCGGCCTCCGATTCGATCGCGTCGTGCAGCGCCTCGACTTCCACGGCCTCCAGTTCGATGGCCTGGATCTCTTCGGCCACGATCTCTTCGGCCACGATCTCTTCGGCGACGATCTCGAGCGGCTGCGACGGTTCCGCGGCAGCTGCGTCCGCAACCTCCACCGTGTCCGGCAGGGTGTGCTCGTAGAAGCGCGACAGATCGTCCGCACCCGTCAGCTCCACGGTTTCCAGGCCGTGCTCGACGATGGGCGCTTCCACGGTTTCCGGCGTGGTATCGACCGGCGCGCTGGACGGCGCGTCGAACGGAGTCACCAGTTCGGCGTTGAAGTAGGCCGAAAGATCGTCGCTGCCCGTCAGCTCATCGACCACCAGGGCATCGTCGGCCGTTTCGCCGGCGTCGACCAGCGACAGCGCGTCGGCCTCGACGATGGCCTGCTGCAGCCCGGCGTCGGTGCCGTCGTCGGCAACGGCGTAGCCATTGCGCTCATCGAACTGTGCGGAGAACGCGGCCAGCTCATGCGCGGTGACATCGTGCGCGGCCTGGGATGCATCGGCCTCCGCGTCGTTGTCGGCATCGGCAACGGCATCCCGTTCGTCGGCGTCATCACCGTCCAGGTCCATGCCATCGTCGGCAACCAGTGCCGGCCAACGTGCTTCGGGCAGCGTTTCGGCCAGCGCCTGCAGGCGTTCGGCCAGCGCAGCCTGCGACGGAATGCGCGGGGCGTCGGCCTGCAGCGCCACCATCGTGGTACGGATCGCAACGGCGGCAGCGGCCAGTGCCTCGACGCCTTCGGTGCCCGGCACCGCATCGGCCGCCAGCGAGCGCTTGATGAAGCTCTCGGCGTTACCGGTGACTGCGGTGATTTCCGGCACGTCGGTCATCGCGAACGCACCATTCATGGTGTGCACCGCGCGCAGCAGGGTATCGGTGACCGGTTGCGGCGCCGCCTGAGCTTCTTCCAGCCAGGCCTGCAGCGTGGCGTGGTGGGCCTCGACTTCGGCCTCCAGGATTTCGCGCAGCACCTCGTCGATGTTGGCCGGGGTTCCGCCGGTTTCCTCGACGGCCTCGACGGCCTCGACGTCGGCGGCTTCCTGCGCGACGTCAGCCACGGCCACGTCGGTCGGCTCCACCGGCGCGGCGGCCGGAGTCGGCCGCTGCAGCGGCACATGGAAGGTTTCCTCGCCCGCGGCAACGCGGTCGGCAATGCCCTGCATGGCCTGCAGGTCCGCGCTCACGCGGCTGCCATCGCGCAGCGCAGCGTTGAGCTGCGGCAACACTTCATAGGCCTGGGTGACCATTGCCACCACCGCCGGCGATGCCGGGCGGCTGCCGTCCAGCACGCGGTTGAGCATGCCTTCGATCTTCCAGCTGAACTCGCCCAGGGTGCGCGCGCCAACCAGGCGGCCACTGCCCTTCAGGGTGTGGAACACGCGGCGGATCGGACGCAGGCGGTCCATGTTGTCCGGGGCCATGCGCCACACCGGCAGCAGGTTGCCCAGGTTGACCAGTTCCTCGTCGAACTCTTCGATGAAGACGTCGCGGATGTCCTGGTCGATGTTCTCGCCATCGTCCTCGAAGCCGGCGTCGATGGTGCCCGGCTCGTCAGCGGCAACCGGCGCGTCGACCACGGCAGGCGCCTCGACAGCCGGCGCGGTGGAGAACTGCGCGGCGGCGGCATCCAGCTCGGCAAGGAAGCGCGCGGATTCGTCGTCCAGCTCGATCTTGCTGATCACCGCTTCCTGCACGCCAGCGAGGGAGCCTACGCCCGTTGCTTCGATGGCAGCTTCGTCTTCGCGAGCCTCGTCCTGGCGGGCCTCGATCAGGTCGTCGGCCGGTACGGCGACCGCTTCAACCGGTTCGTCTTCAACCGGCTCGGCCTGCTCCTGCAGGAACGCCGGCAGTGCCTGCACATCCAGCTCGCTGCTGTCGGTGGCCGGCGCGTCGTCGATCTGCAGCGAGAGCACGTCGCCCGCATTGTGCAGCGGCTCGTCGAAGGTGAATTCGATCGGCTCGTCGCTCAGTTCCAGTGCATCGTGTTCGGCGGCGACCGGGTCGAACCCGGTGGCGATCGGTGCTCCGGTGTCGGACGGTGTTGCGTCCACGCCATCGAGGGCGATCGGTGCGATGTCGGTTGCCGGTGCGGCCTGCCACGACGTGCCGACACTGGCCTCTTCCGCCAGCACCGGATCGAAGTGGGCGAAGGTGGGAGCGTCATCGGTACGCACCGGTTCGCTGTGCAGCGTCCACTGCGGCGCGTCCGCAGCGACCGGGGCCGTCGACGCTTCGAACACCAGCGTCGGCGCGGGCTTGCTGGCCGGCGCGACGGGCGCGGCGGGCGCGGCGGCAGCGACCTCAGGCAGCGGCTCGAAGGTGAAGTCCGGCAGCGGCGGCGAAGGAACGTCGCCCGGTGCCGGGGCGGCCGGCGTGACCGCCGTTTCCACCGGGGCCACCACGGGGGCATCCCATCCGGTCAGCTCCACGTGTTCCGGGGCAACCGGCAGCGCCTCGGCGCTGGCATCGACCGGGGCGGCATTTTCGTCCGGCAGTGGCCAGTAGCGCAGCGTTTCCAGGCTGGTGCGGGTGATGTCGAGAATGTCGTCGCGACCCTGGCGGCGTTCGCGCAGGGCTTCGAGGTAATACTCCAGGCTGGCCATGGCGTCGGCCAGGGTGTCCAGCTGGCGGCCGCTGGGTACGCGCTGGCGGCCGATCAGCTCGACCGCGATGTACTGGCGCACGCCCTGCAGGTAATCGGCCGGCGTGGACAGGTCGAGCATGCGCAGCGCGCCGGCGACCTCGCCCAGCAGGCGTGGCACTTCGTGCAGCTGCTCGTGGTTCCAGTTGGTTTCAATGAACGCGACGAAATGCTCGCGCGCGGCCGAGAAGTTGGCGATCGCCTCGTGGGCAAGCACTTCAACGGTACGCCGGCCTTCGGCCGCGCTCGGATCGTCTTCACCACTGCCGCCGGCGCCGAGGTGGGCGACCTGGTCGTCCAGCGAGGCATCCACGTACAGCAGCGCACCGGCGATATCCAGCAGCAGGGTTTCATCGATCTGCTGCTGGCCGTCGACCACGCCACGCAGCGCATCGCGCTGCTGCACGACCACGCCGCGGGCCACGCCCAGGCCCATCATGCCCAGGGTGTCGGCGACCGCGCCCAGTTCGTTGACCTGGGTCTGCAGCTGGGCCGGCTCGCCGCCGGTACGCAGGTGCAGGTCCAGTGCGTCCTTGATGCGCAGCAGCTCTTCCTTGACCGCGTTGCCCACGGTGTCGAGCAGCTCGCGGTTGCGTCCGCTCAGGCTGCCACGTGCGTGGTCCAGTTCGGCCTCGGTGGCGCTGGCACTGTCCGGCGCGAACGCGAACAGCACGCTTTCATTGATCACCGGCGCGGCGCGCGCCAGGCGGATGTCATTCAGCAGCGGCAGCAGCACGATCGGAATGTCGCGGTGACCGTTCTGCAGGCGCTCCAGGTAATCGGGCAGCAGCACGCTGCCGCGCATCAGGGTGGCGCAGGCTTCGTCGCGGTCGGGCACTTCCCCGGCACCGATGGCATTGGCCAGCTGTTCCATCTCCTCGGCCACCATCGCCGGGGCATACAGCTCGACCATGCGCAGGGTGCCCTGCACCTGGTGCAGGTAGCCGGCGCAGAAGCGCATGCGGCTGCCATCGGCAGGGTCTTCGGCGTAGTACTCGAGCTCGTTGCGCACCTGGCGCAGGGTCTCGTCCAGCTCCGGCTTCACCCAGCCCAGGGCGGCGTGGCTCATGGCATCGCGCAGCGTGCTCATGCCAGGTCTCCCGGCAGGTGGGCGCGCATGTCGTGCTGTGCTTTATCGCGATGCATCATCTGCTGATTCCTTCCCTCTCCGCCCTGCCCGCGGCTCACGCCGGCAGCTTGAAGTCGGCAACCGAGCGGCGCAGGTCGGCCGCCAGCTGTGCCAAATGACCGATCGACTCGGCGGTCTGTCCCGCGCCCTGCGAGGTCTGGCCGGTAATCTGACGGATCACGCCCATGGTGCGGGTGATGTCCGACGCGGCCGACGACTGCTGCTGGGCGGCGATCGAGATGTTCTTGATGAGGTTGTTGAGCGCGTTGGACACGCGTTCGATTTCGGTCAGCGCCGTGCCGGCATCCTCGGCCAGGCGTGCACCGGACACCACTTCGGCGGTGGTCTGCTCCATCGAGCTGACCGCTTCGTTGGTATCGGCCTGAATGGCCTGGACCAGGTTCTCGATTCGGCGGGTCGCACCGGAGGTGCGTTCTGCCAGGCGCTGCACTTCGTCGGCCACGACCGCGAAACCACGGCCGGCTTCACCGGCCGAGGCCGCCTGCACCGCGGCGTTCAACGCCAGGATGTTGGTCTGCTCGGAAATGTCGTTGATCAGTTCCACGATCGAGCCGATTTCCTGCGAGGACTCGCCCAGGCGCTTGATGCGCTTGGAGGTTTCCTGGATCTGGTCGCGGATCTGGTCCATGCCCTGGATCGTTTCACGCACCACGCCGGCACCTTCGGCGGCGATGACCACCGAGCGCTGTGCCACGTCGGCCGACTCGGCGGAGTTGCGCGACACCTGTTCAATACTCGACGCGATTTCGCCAATGCGGTCCGATGCCGAGGTGATCTGGTTGGCCTGGTGGCCCGCCGCTTCGGCCAGCTGCATGGCCGTGGCCTGGGTTTCCTGGGTGGACACGGCGACCTTGGCCGACGTGTCGTTGATGGTGGTCACCAGGTGGCGCAGTTCGTCCACGGCGTAGTTGATTGCGTCGGCAATGGCGCCGGTCATGTCCTCGGTCACCGAGGCCTTTACGGTGAGGTCGCCTTCACCCAGCGAGCTGATTTCGTCCAGCAGCCGCATGATCGCCTGCTGGTTGCGGCTGTTGAATTCCACCTGGGTCTGGTAACGCAGTTCCTGCTCGCGCGAACGGCTGCGCACGGTGCTGCTGACGAAGCCGATGATGGCGATCAGCGACAGTGCACCGGAGATCACGCCCAGCCAGAAGTTCGGGAACAGGCGCGTGTCGCGCACCGAGCCGAACGAGGAGAACGCCTCGAACAGCTTCTTGCTGTCATCCAGCATCTTGTTGGAGCCGGCGGTCAGCGCCGCGGCCGAGGACTGCGCCGAGAACAGCTGGCGCGAGCTGGCCAGGATCGCATCGGCGTCCTGCTTCATCGTGTCCCACTGCTTCTGCGACTGCTCCAGCGCGCCCAGCGCGGCGGCGTTGCGGACCGGGGCGATGCCCAGTTCGTCATTGCCGTTGCGCAGCGCATCCAGCACCTGGGTGAACACCACCGAGTCGCGGGCCAGCGCATCGCCCGCAGCGGCCGCGTTGCCGCCACCGGCGCGCATTTCGGTCACCCGGCGAGCCATCGAGCCCACCACCACGACCTGCTGCAGGGCGTTGTACACCTGCGAGGCCGGGGCGCCGCTGGCCGACATGGCGCGCACCACTTCATTCAGCTGGGCCTGCAGGGCAGGCACGCCGTTGACGAAGTTGTTGGCGTTGCCGGCCAGGGCCAGCACCGCCGGTTCACTCGCCACCAGCTGCGCCGCGCTCTTGCCGAGCGGCTCCCAGGTCTGGGTCAGCTGGTTGAGCGGACCGGACACGTTGGCTTCGCTGCCGTAGCGGCCCTGCAGGCTGCTCACCGTGCTTTCGATGCGCGCCTTGGTGTCCTTGAAGGCGGTGAAGGCCTGGGCGTTGCCCGAGACCGCTTCACGGCCCTGGTTGGCCAACTGCTGGGACAGCACCTGGAGATCGGCCGCGCCGGTACTGGCACCGGCCAGGCGGCTGCCCTGCCAGGTGGCCACACCGGTGTTGACGCCGAACACGATCATCGACAGGGCCAGCAGACCCAGCCAGAAATTGGTTCCTACCGTGCCCAGCTTGCCGGCCTTGGCGGTTTCCGAAGAAGTACTCATCGTTCAACCTCGATCTTCAATGCAGTGAGGCAGGCTGCAGCGTTCACGCCGCGGCCTGCCTGAATTCGGGGGTACGGGACAACAGCGAGAGCGAGAACACGCCCCAGTCGTGGCCGTCGCCATGGAACGCGCGGTCGATGAAATGGGCGTAACGGCCGCTGGCCAGGTCGCCGCTCTCGATGTCCTGGTCCAGCTGGAAGCTGCGCTGGCCGAACAGTTCATCGATGGTCAGGGCAACGTCGCCGCCGGCCTGGCGCATGATCAGCACCCGCTGGCCTTCCTGCTGCACGGTGCGCTCGCCTTCCATGAAGTACTTCAGGTCGACCACCGGGAACAGGTTGCCGCGCAGGTTGCCCACGCCCAGCAGCCACGGCTGCGCGCCAGGCACCGGGGTGATCGGCGGCATCGGCACGATTTCGACCACCTCGCGGAAGTCCGAGACCAGGTGGCGCTTGCCGACCCGGTAGCCGACGCCGCGCCACAGGTCCTGGGCGAACTGCCGCTCGGGCAGCTGCACCGCATGGGCCAGGCTGCGCCGTTCGTAGGCTTCAAGGATGTCGAAGGGAGAACGCATCAGGACACCAGCAGTTCATTGATCTGCGCGATCAGGTCTTCTTCGCGCGGTGGCTTGACCACATAGGCGGCCGCGCCCTGGCGCAGCCCCCAGGCCTTGTCGGTTTCCATCGCCTTGGTACTCACGATGATCACCGGGATGGCCTTGGTCTTCTCATCGCGGTTCAGCGCGCGGGTCGCCTGGAAGCC
The DNA here is from genome assembly GCF_056393145.1 of Stenotrophomonas sp. Steno-Z4. NCBI lineage: Bacteria > Pseudomonadati > Pseudomonadota > Gammaproteobacteria > Lysobacterales > Lysobacteraceae > Stenotrophomonas > Stenotrophomonas sp. Steno-Z4. The sequence goes on from NZ_JBWJPC010000001.1 coordinate 463,698, forward strand.
GCTCATGCCCGGCAGCACCACGTCCATCAGCACGAGCTGCGGCTGGTGTTCCTGGACGAGCTTGATCCCGTCCTCGGCGTTGCCGGCCTCGAGCACTTCGTGCCCGGCCTTGGTCAACCATTGGATGAACACCGCCCGGTCGGTCGGTGAGTCCTCGATCAGAACGATTCGAGCCATTGTGCCTTTCCCCCCTGGTCAGGCGTTTACGTATGTGCGGATGGCACCCAGCAGTTCTTCACGCGTGAAAGGCTTGGTCAGGTACTGCTCCGAGCCCACGATGCGACCGCGCGCCTTGTCGAACAGGCCGTCCTTGGACGACAGCATGATCACTGGCGTGGCCTTGAACAGCTGGTTGTTCTTGATCAGCGCGCAGGTCTGATACCCGTCGAGACGGGGCATCATGATGTCCACGAAGATGATCTGCGGCTGTGTGTCGGCGATCTTCGCCAACGCCTCGAAACCATCGGTCGCGGTCACTACTTCGCAGCCTTCACGCTTGAGCAGCGTTTCGGCCGTTCTGCGGATGGTCTTCGAATCATCGATGACCATCACCCTGAGCCCTGCGAGTTCCCCACCCGCAGCCATGTTTTCAGTCATTACCTTTCCCCGAGCGCGCGACGCTTCTGCTTTGGTCCGGCGCCGCTGCGAAAGCGTATCTATATCCCACCACGCGGCCGTCATCAAGGGTGTGCTTCCCAAGCCAAGCCGGGAGCGACCCCCGCGAACCGGCCCGGCCCGGAACTGCGCAAAGCGTGAAGACCGCCGGACGCTGCGTTCCGCCGCTCCGGGCAGGCAATACGGGCGCATTGCCGCTACCATCAGCGCCTGCCCGCCAGGTTGCGACCATGCCGTTGAACGTCATCGTGGTGATGGATGCCATCGCCCATATCAAGATCGCCAAGGACACCACCTTCGCCATGCTGCTGGAAGCCCAGCGCCGTGGCCACGCCCTGCACTACGTCAGCCCCGGCGGGCTGGCGCTGCGCGACGGGGTGGCGGTGGCCCGTACCGCGCCGCTGCAGGTGCGCGACGACAAGCATGACTGGTTCACGCTGGGCGAATTCGGCCAGACCACCTTCGGCCCCGGCCAGGTGGTGCTGATGCGCAAGGATCCGCCGGTGGATGCCGAATTCATCTACGACACCCAGGTGCTGGGTGTGGCCCAGCAGGCGGGGGCGCTGGTGGTGAACGACCCGCAGGGCCTGCGCGACTACAACGAGAAGCTGGCCGCCCTGCTCTTCCCGCAGTGCTGCCCGCCGACCCTGGTCAGCCGCCGCCACGCCGACCTGAAGGCGTTCGTGCTGGAACATGGCCAGGCCGTGCTCAAGCCGCTGGACGGCATGGGCGGGCGCTCGATCTTCCGCAGCGGCACTGGTGATCCGAACCTCAACGTGATCCTGGAAACCCTGACCGATGGCGAGCGCAGGCTGACCCTGGCGCAGAAATTCATCCCCGACATCACCGCTGGCGACAAGCGCATCCTGCTGGTCGACGGAGAGCCGGTGGACTACTGCCTGGCGCGGATTCCGCAGGGCGACGAGTTCCGCGGCAACCTGGCCGCCGGTGGTCGCGGCGAAGGCCGCCCGCTGAGCGAGCGCGACCGCTGGATTGCCGCCCAGGTCGGGCCGGAGATGAAGCGCCGTGGCATGCGCTTCGTGGGGTTGGACGTGATCGGTGATTACCTCACCGAGGTCAACGTCACCAGCCCCACCTGCGTGCGCGAACTGGATGCGCAGTTCGGGCTGAACATCGCCGGCACCCTGTTCGACGCGATCGAGGCCAGCTTGGCGCAATGAGTACGGCGGTCGCTCCGATGGTGCCCCTGCAGGCCCGCGAATCGCAGCGCCTGGGCGCGACCCTGGCGCTGTCGGCGCTGGTGCATGCGCTGCTGATCCTGGGGGTGGGCTTCGCGGTCAGCGACAATGCCGCGCTGGTGCCGACCCTGGACGTGATCTTCAGCCAGACCCAGACCCCGCTGACCCCCAGGCAGGCCGACTTCCTGGCCCAGGCCAACCAGCAGGGCGGCGGCGACCACGACAAGGCGCAGCGCCCGCGTGACAACCAGACCGGGATCGTGCCGCAGCCCCAGGCCGGGCTGTCGCCGGTGCCGCAGCAGCGCCAGGATGCCGCGCGCCCGCCACCGCCGCAGGCGCGGGTGGTGGCCAGCCGCAACAGCCCCGACCCGATCGCCGAAGCGCAGCCACAGCCACTGCCGGAGCATCCGCAGCCGGACGCGGCGATGACCGCGCGCGAACAGCGCGATGCCGAAATGGCCCGGCTGGCCGCCGAGGTGCACCTGCGTTCGGCGCAGTACGCCAAGCGCCCGAACCGCAAGTTCGTGTCGGCCAGCACCCGCGAATACGCCTACGCCAATTACCTGCGCGCGTGGGTGGACCGCGCCGAACGCGTGGGCAACCTCAACTACCCCGATGAGGCGCGCCAGCGCCGGCTGGGCGGCCAGGTGGTGATCACCGTGGGCGTGCGCCGCGATGGCAGCGTGGAAAGCAGCCGGATCCTGCGCAGCAGCGGCACGCCGCTGCTGGATGAAACCGCGCTGCGGGTGATCCGCCTGGCCCAGCCGTTCCCGCCGCTGCCCAAGACCGATGACGGCGTGGATATCCTGCAGGTCACCCGGACCTGGGTGTTCCTGCCCGGCGGCGAGCTGCGCGACGACCGGTAAGGCCGGCTCCGGGCGCTCTGATTGATCAGCGCTGTTTCGCCGCCCGCGCAGCCTGCTGTTCGACCAGGGTCAAGGCGACGTTGTTGCGCAGGTAAGCCGGTTCGACCAGCTCCGGGGCCATCGCCTCGCCGCGCTCGAGCATCGGTACCGCCAGCGCCAGCAGGTCGGAGGCACGCGGCAATGCCTGCGCGTCGACACCGTCCAGCTGATCGGCAAGCCGCGTGGCCAGCACGCCCTCGGCCGCACCGAAGCCCGTACCGACACCGAACCAGCGGCTGCCATCGGGCAGTTCCACGGCCTCCGGCGCGCACACCACTTCCTCGCCCTGCAGGTGCCACTGGCCATCCACGCACACGTGGCGCGCCGCATAGACCTCGCCCATGCGCGCATCGATGCTGCTCAGCACGTGGGTGGCTTCAGCCGGCGCGCGCAGCGCCAGCAGCTGCAGGGTGGAGACCGGGATCAACGGGCGATCCAGCGCCAGCGCGATGCCTTGTGCGATGGCAATCGCCAGCCGCACGCCGGTGAACGCGCCCGGCCCCCTCCCCAGGGCAATCGCATCCAGCTGCGAGCGCGCCAGCCCGGCCTCGGCCAGCAGTTCCTCGGCCCAGGGCAGGCTCAGTTCGGCATGGCGGCGCGGGGCGATCTCGAAGCGCTCACGCACCTGCCCATCCACGTACAGGGCAACGGAACAGGCTTCGGTGGCGGTTTCAAAGGCGAGCAGTTTCATGGGGATCAGAACAGGGAAGTAGGAAAGGCATCGGCAACCGCGGCGGGACTGGCAGTCCCGGTGTCGGCAGCAGTGGCAGGCCATTGTGGCGCAAAGAAGGTCTGCACATCGCCCAGCGATCGCGTGCGCCGGAACGGCGGCAGCGAATCCAGGAAGGTGCGGCCGTAGCTGCGGCTGACCAGGCGCGGGTCGCACAGCACCAGCACGCCCCGGTCGGTCTCGCTGCGGATCAGCCGCCCCACGCCCTGCTTGAGCGCGATCACCGCCTGCGGCAGCTGCTCGTCGCGGAACGGGTTGCCGCCATCGCGGCGGATGGCATCCAGCCGTGCCTCGAACACCGGGTCATCGGGCGCGGCGAACGGCAGCTTGTCGATCACCACCACGCTCAACGCATCGCCCACCACGTCCACGCCCTCGCGGAAGCTGGCCGAGCCCAGCAGCACGCCGTTGCCGGATTCGCGGAAGCGCTGCAGCAGCGTGGCGCGCGGCGCCTCACCCTGCACGAACAACGGCCACGGCGCGTCGCGCAGCGCTTCGGCGGCTTCGCGCAATGCGCGATGCGAGGCAAACAACAGGAATGCGCGCCCGCCCGATGCTTCCAGCACCGGGGTCAGCGCGCGGATCAGCGCGGTACCAAAGCCACGCGCGGCCGGATCCGGCAGGTCGGTCGGCAGATAGCACAGCGCCTGCCGGGCCCAGTCGAACGGACTGGGCTGCAGCAACGTGATCGGGTCGTCCAGGCCCAGCCGCTGGGCGATGTGCTCGAACCTGCCGTCCACCGTCAGCGTGGCCGAGGTGAATATCCACGCCGCCATCGAACGCTGGCGGTGCTCGCGCAGCGGCCCGGACACATCCATCGGCGTGCGCTGGCAGCGGAAGCCACGCGGGGTGAGCTCATACCAGAGCACCTCGGCCGGTGCTGGAACCTGCTCCGGCTCGGTATCGAAGTCCAGCAGCGGCGCGTCATCGCCCAACCAGCGCGACAACCGCGACACCGCCTCCATCGCCCGCGCGTGGCAGGCATCCAGGCCGGGCGACGACGCGCGCACGCCATCCAATACGTCGCGCAGCGCCACGAGCGCACTCATCGCGGCATCGAAGCCATCGCGCACCTGCGGCACCGCCAGGGCGCGCCACTGGGTACCGCGCGCGGGCAGGCCGTCCATCGCCGTGCGCAGCTCGCGCAGGGTCTGCTCCAGCGCGCCGGCATGCGCGTGCAGCGCGGCCTGCGCACCGGCCACGCTGCGGCTCTCGGCCAGGCAGTCGCGCGCCAGCTCCTGCCACGGCCGCATGCCGAATCCTTCGCCGAAGAAATTGGCGGCCAGCTCCGGCAACTGATGCGCTTCGTCGATCACGAACGCCTGCGCGCCGGGCAGGATTTCGCCGAAGCCCTCCTGCTTGAGCGCCAGGTCGGCCAGCAGCAGGTGGTGGTTGACCACCACCACGTCGGCCGCCTGTGCACGCTGGCGCGCCTGCACTACGAAGCAGTCATCCCAGAACGGGCACTCGGTACCCAGGCAGTTGTCCACCGTGGAGGTGACCATCGGGTACAGCGGCGAATCATCGGGCAGCGCTTCCAGTTCGGCCATATCGCCGAATTTCGTACGCCCCGACCAGGCCAGGATGCGCTGGAACTGCGCCACTTCCTGCGGCGAAGTGAAGCGCGGCTCGCCGCGCGCCTGCTGCAGCCGGTACCGGCACAGGTAATTGGACCGCCCCTTGAGCAGCGCGCTGCTGTGCCCCACCCCGAGCGCGGCACGCACGCGCGGCAGGTCGCGGTGGTACAACTGGTCCTGCAGCGCGCGGGTACCGGTGGAAATGATGGTCTTCAGGCCTGACAGCAGCGCCGGCACCAGGTAGGCAAAGGTCTTGCCGGTGCCGGTGCCGGCCTCGGCCAGCAGCACCTCGCGCTGGTCGAAGGCTTCGGCGATGGCCGTGGTCAGGCGCAGCTGCGCCGGACGGGCGACGAAGGCATCAAGTTGGCTGGCGAGCGTGCCGCCCTCGCTGAGGGCTTCACTGCTGGCGTGGGCAAGGCGGGACATGCCGTCATTGTAGTGCCGGCCGCTGGCCGGCACCGTTTCAATAGCGCTTGATGCCCGGCACCGTGCAGCCTTCCAGCTGGGCGTGCGCCGATGCCGCGTTTTCCTTCTCGCCGCGCGCCAGGCGCGCCTGTTCGATGGTCGCCCAGTGGCGGCGGCACAACGGGCCGGTCTTCGAGCCCAGCTCCACCGCCTTGCGGGCCAGCGTTTCGGCGCGGGCCCAGTCGCCCTGCAGCAGCGCGATCTCCGCGCGTTCCTGCACGATCGACGGATCACCTTCGTTGATCAGCAGCGCCTGGTCCAGCGCTTCGGCCGCACCGGCCAGGTCGTTGGCCTGGCGCTTGGCCTTGGCCACCACGCGCAGGTCCTCGATGCCGGCATCGCGCAGCGGCTGCACATCCAGCTCCTTGTCGTCCTTGCCGGCGCTGGCATCCACGGCCGCCATGCGCTGGGCCGGCGTGGTGGTGTCGACTGGCGGCTTCACCGGCGGCGCGGTGGACACGCAGGCGGCCAACGCCAGGCCGAGCGCGAGCACGGAAGCGGTACGGATCACGGTGCGGGAAGTCGTCATGCGGAGCTGCCTTGCGTTGCGCTTCATCGAGCGGGGGGAGTGGCCGCGGGGGCGGCCTGGGCCGGCTCGGCGGCCGGTTCGGGCTTCTTGTCCAGGCCGAACCAGCTGCGCCAGCCACCGCCTTCGCCACCCTCGCCGCCTTCGCCTTCCGGCAATGCGGTGGGGGCCACGCAGGCAGTGTAGGCCGGCGCGTAGCCGACCACGAACGGGAAGCGGCGCGCGCCCGGGCAGGACTCGTCGGTGGCGGCGGTGCCGCCGGCTTCCACCGGCTGCCAGTCCAGGCCCTTGCTGCTGACCTTCAACGGCGCGCTCGGCAGGCGGCTGAAGATCCCCGACCAGACCCGCATGGCGCCGGTGGCGCCGAACAGGCCGGTCTGCTCGTTCTGGTCGTTGCCCATCCAGACCACCGCCAGGTGGTCGCCGGTGTAGCCGGCATACCAGCTGTCACGACCATCGTTGGAGGTACCGGTCTTGCCGGCCGCCTGCAGGCGCGACAGGCCATCGGCGTTGAGGCGCGCGGCGGTGCCGCTGGACACCACCTGCTGCAGGCCGATGCTGATCAGGTTGGCGGCGATGGAGTCGCCTTCCTGGGCCGGCGCCGGGGTCTTGTCATAGCGCTTGAGCAGCTTGCCCTGCGGATCGAGCACGCCGCGCACGGCGTGCAGCGGCTGGATCTCGCCACCGGACGCCAGGAACTGGTAAAGCTGCGCCATCGCATAGGGGCTCTGGTCGGTCGCGCCCAGGATCACCGACGGATTGCTCTCGGCCTTCAACCCGGCCAGCACGTGGATCAGCTGGGTGACCCGCTCCGGCCCCACCTGCATACCCACCCGCACGGTGGCCTGGTTGTAGGAATTGGCCAGCGCATCGACCAGGCGCACGGTGCCGTGGCTGCGGTTGTCCGCATTGCCCGGGGTCCAGCGCTTGCCGCGGCTGAGCTGCACGGTCACCGGCGAATCATCGACGAAGGTGGCCAGCGAATACTTGTCCGGCTGGGCCAGCGCCAGCAGGTACACGAACGGCTTGAGCAGTGAGCCGACCTGCCGCTGCGCTTCGATGGCGCGGTTGAAGCCCGGTTCGGACACATCGCGGCTGCCGACCACGGCCAGCACGTCGCCGTTGTGCACGTCGGTCAGCACCAGGCCGGCCTGCAGTTCGGGGCGGCGCTTGTTTTCCAGCGACTTCAGCGTTTTGGTCACCGCACCTTCGGCATAGGCCTGGGCCGAGGGCGCCATGCCGGTCATCACGCTCAGGCCAGCGCCCTGCAGCACGGCTTCGGGGTAATCATGGCCCAGCTGGCGGCGCACCAGGTCGACATAGGCCGGGAACCGGTTGGCGGCGATCAGGCCGGGGTTCTTCGGCACGCCCAGCGGCGCCTTCAACGCACGCTGCAGCTCGGCGTCGTCGATCAGGCCGTTTTCGCGCAGCTTGCCGAGCACGAAGTTGCGCCGGTCCAGCGCGCGCTCGGGGTTGCGGCGCGGGTCGTAGTAGGACGGCCCCTTGACCAGCCCGATCAGCAGCGCGATGTGTTCGGTGTTGAGCGAGGACAGGTCACGACCGAACCAGAATTCGGCGCCGGAGGACATGCCGTGGATCGCCTGGCTGCCGCGCTGGCCCAGGTACACCTGGTTGAGGTAGGCCTCCAGGATGGTGCGCTTGTCGTAGCGCGCCTCCATGATCAGCGCGTACAGCACCTCGTTGAACTTGCGGGTGACGGTCTGTTCCTTGCCGATCCCGAGCAGGCCGCTGCGGGCCAGCTGCTGGGTCAGCGTGGAGGCGCCCTGGCGGCTCTGGCCGCCGGAGCGCACGGTCACCCAGACCGCGCGCGCGATGCCGCTCAGGTCGATGCCATGGTGCCGGTTGAAATCCTTGTCCTCCACCGCCTGCAGGCCGGTGACCAGCAGCTCGGGGGTGTCTTCGAGCCGGACCAGGCGGCGCTCTTCCTGCTTCTGGCCGTACAGGGTGGCGATACGCGCCGGGTCCAGCCGCGCGGCCTTGAGCGCCTTGCGGCTGTCTGCGTCGCGCAGCGAGGCGATCTGGCCACCGGACAGACTCAGCTCGATCCGGCGCGGCGCGACCTTGCCGTCGACGTCGTTGTAGCCGCGGCTGGACACGACGAAGCGGCCGCCGTCCTGGCTGAAGGTGGCCGGCGCCTTGCCGGTGCCGTCATCGCGGTAGGCCGATGCCGCAAGCTCGGTCTTGAGCGTCTGCGCATCCATGGCCACGCCCGGCGCCAATGCCAGCGGCCGTGCGTAGACGCGGGTGGGAATCTGCCAGCGCAGTTCGCCGAAGCGCTGGGTGACCTGGGTGTTCAGGTACACCGTATAGGGAATGAGGAAACCCAGCGCAAGCGCAACGGCGGCCATGCCCCAGGTGATCAGGCGACGACGCCACTGCGGCCAGCGGCTGTCGGTGTCGTCCTCGAACGCGTCGTTGTCGTCGGAATCGTAGCGTGGGGGCACGGGAATCGGGCAGAGTTGAATCTGTCGAGTCTAACGCAGGCACCGCAGCCGCAGCTGACCGCCGCGTCCTCGTTTCACCCCAGTTCAAATCAGGTCAGGCCGCGCAGCCGCCATCCCGCCCATGCTCCTGTGCAGGCGGCTGCTACGCCCTGCCAGCCGCCGCCGGCCAGGCAGACGTTTGCCAGGCGGGCCAGCAGACGGGGCGCGTCGTGACCGATCCAGGCCCAGCCGACATCCGGCCTGCGGTAAAGCTGCACGCGCGACCATGCCATACGCCAGGCGATCGCCGCCAGGCCCTGCACGCGCGGCGGCGCGATGTTCACATCGCGCTGGTCCAACACAGCCTGCAGGGCCTGCAGGCGTTCGGCCGTGCGCCGCCGTGCCACCGCATCCAGCAGATCCAGCCCGCGCAGCCGTTGCAGGAACGAACGCCGGGACGCCCCGATCTGATTGCTGCCGTGCTGGCGATAATCGATGGTCGGACGCGGTAGCAGGTCCAGGCCACCCTGCAGTGAAGCAATCACCGCCAACCACTCATCGTGGCTCCAGCGCGCGGCGATGGGCAGCCCTTGCGCCAGCAGCGAACGGCGCAGCGCACAGGTTGCACCGGTGACGAAGTTGCGCAGCAGAATCGCATCCAAGGCTTGGCCGGAGCGCTCCAGGGCGATCTCGGCCGGATGGACGCGGAGCACCTCCAGCAGGGTGCCGCCCAGCGCGTCGCCATGGCCATCCACCAATCGGGCGTCACTGTGCAGGAGCAGCAGCGCCGGGTCTGCGTGGAACCGGCGCACCGCCGCCTCCACCCGGTCGGGGTGCCATACGTCGTCCTGGTCGCAGAGGAAGATGATGTCTGCCCGACAGCGCTGCATGGCGTCGGAAAAATTCAGTACGTAGCCGAGGTTGCGCTGATGCTGGACAACGGTGACTCCGATTCCCATGGACCGCGCGCGCGTGGCGAATGACGCCACGATGCTCAGCGTTGCATCGGAAGAGCCATCATCGCCAATCACCACTTCATCCACCGGCATGCTCTGGGCCAGCACGCTGTCCAGCTGCGCCTGCAGGTAACGCGCGCCGTTGTAGGTGCATAACGCCACACCGATGCGGGGGGGCACGATCGACATCAGCGTGCGCCACCGCCGAGCCGGGCCCGGGCCTGCTCGGGCGTCATCGGCGTCCACGTACTGGCGTCCGGCTGGAACGCCCTTGGGCGGACCCCCAGCAATGACACCAGCGCACGGTTGTCGGCGATCAGGTCCTGCTGCAGCCGGGACACCGGGCCGCGCGCCCGCGGCAGCAAGGCGGCAAGCAGACGCAACGCCGTCAATGGAAGGTACAGGGGCAGCGCGCCGCCGCCCAGGCTGGCATGCACCCGGCGGAACATCTGCATGTAGTCCAGCCGCTCGCCACCGCCGATCTCCAGCACCTTGCCGTCCACCGCGTCGCTCTCCAGCGCCGCCAGCACGGCCTGGGCGATATCGTCGGCATGCACGGGCTGGCGCATGCCGTTGGCCATGGGGATCGGGAACAGGCGCAGGCGGCGCGCGCGCGCGACGATCGGCGACAGGCTGCGGTCCACTCCCGCGCCGTAGATCAAGGTCGGCCGGAACAGGGTGTACGCCATGCCCAGCCGTGCCGCCTGCCGCGCCAGTTCGTCCTCGCCGTACTGAAGTCGGGTAACCACCTGCTGTTCGTCGCTCTGCGCCGAGCCCTGCTTGGTCACCACGCTCATTGAACTGGTGGCGATGATCCGCGGTGCGGGCGCCACCGCCTGCGCTGCCAGCCAGTCCGCCCAGGCGTCCATCGGACTGAAACTGACGATGGCACGCCAGCGCTCGTTCAGGTCTGCGGCCAGCACGGTCTTCAGGTCACCGGTCCGCCATTGCACGCCCGCCTGCGGCGGTTGTGGCCGTCGGCTGATGGCCACCACCGGTACGCCGGTCAGTGCAAGGCGGGCAATCAGGAAGCGGCCGATCTGACTGGTCGCCCCGGAGACAAGGACGGTCATGCCGGCCCCAGGAATGAAGGACCAATACTATAGCCGAGCCCGTTGGCGGCTCTCAGCGCTGGACGCCGATGTCCCGCAGCCGCGCCTGCAGTGACTGGAACTCGGCGGCGCTGGAGCCTGCGCCCCAGCGTGACGCCATCTGCAGCGCCAGCGTCGCGAATTCGACATCTCCCTGGCCCAGCCGTTCACTGCCGATCGCCAGCCAGCGCTGTGCCAGCCGCTGGCGTGCCGGGGTCAGCGCCGCATCGCCGGGCGACAGGGTCTGCCACGCTTCCAGGCAGGCGCTGGCGGCCTGTACCCGGTTGCCGCGCAGATGGTCCTCGAAACAGGCGCCCGTATCGGGGATCAGGCGTTGCGCGGCAGCGCGCACGCGCGGGTCCCGCGGTGCCATGGCCTGCGCTTCGCGCAATGCATCGTAAGCGCTTCGCCCAGGAGGCGAGAGGAAATCGCCGCGGGCCTGGGCTTCATCAAAGCGCCGCAGCAACGCAACCACCTCCCGTTTGCCTCGGGCATTCGGCGCAGGGGGCGAGGTCAGGGCGCGTTCGGCCTGGCGGGCTTGGGTGATGGCCTGGCGGGCGGTGTCCAGTTGGCGTCCATTGGCTCCCAATGCCTCTGCCGACGCCAGCGCCTGCCCCGCCAGATCAAAGCGGAAGTCCGCCGCCAAGCGGGCGGCCGAGGCCAGCAGCGCCTCGATCGCCCGCTGCTGTCCCTGCTGCGCTGCGGTATCGTCCGGCCGCGTCGCCAGCACACTCTGGAACGCCTCGCCTGCCGCCTGCCAGCGCTGCCTGCGCAGCAACCGCTGTGCTTCGTTCAAGCGGGCTTCAAGCGCAGCGTTCAGCGCCGCTTCGCTGGCCGGTAGATCGACATGACCGGGGTCGAAGCCGCGCGCTCTGCGCACCTGTTCCGCCGCTGCGGCCACATCGCCGCGCGCCGCCGCGTCCCGCGCCTGCTGCAGCAGGTCTGAAAGCGCATCCTCGCGCCCTTCCAGCGCGCGCAGGTGGTTGGGCGCGCGCGCCAGCACCTGCTGGAACAAGGGCAACGCACTGTCATCAGTGCCATCCAGGCGCTGCGCCTGCAGCGCGGATTCGGCACGGCCCAGCAACGCACCGATCCCGGCGCCATCCTGCTGGTGCTCGCGCAGGCGACGCGCCACCGCATCGTAGTCGCGCTGCGGCACCTGCAGTTCGCGGGCCAGGGCCAGCGCCCGTTGTGCGGTCGCCAGGTCACCGGCATCCAGCGCCGCACCTGCCTGCCGCAGCGCCGCGCGCGCGGTGCGCGCCAGGCCGGCGCGGGCCTGCGGACGATCGCTGTCCAGCGCCAGCGCCGCCTGGTACCACTCACGCGCGCCGCTGCCATCGGCTGCGGTCAGGCGGCCCGCCGCCAGCGCACGGTCGCCCCTGTCCAGCAGCTGCTCCACCTGCGGCTCATTCCAGAACCAGTTGGCCAGGGGGCGCCCGAACGCGACCAGCAGTACGAACACCACCACCGCCACCAGCAGCGCCCAGCGCCAGATGCGCCGCGACTGCCAGGCCTGCACCCACCACCAGCGGCCTTCGCGGCGCACGCGGCGCAGGGCGGCATGCGCGGCGTCCTCATGGTCGGGATGGCGGCTCATTCCGTGAGCGTAGCGTGGGTCACGTGAGGTCAGCCCAGACGCCGCGCGTCGCTGACGCCGGGCAAGGCATCCAGTTTCCCCAACAGCGTCGAAAGCTGTCCGTAATCGCTCACTTTCAGGCGCAGGCGCAGGTGCGCACGGCCGCTGTTGCGGACGTTGTCGCTGTGGATGTCCAGCACGTACGCATCCTCCTGCGCGATCAGGTTGGTGATGTCCTTGAGCAGCCAGCGGCGATCCACCGCGTCGACCACCACGTCCACCTCGTAGCCTCCGCCTGCCTGGCCCCATTCGACCGGCAGGATGCGCTGCGGGCTGGCGGCGGACAGCCGCGCCAATGCGGCGCAGTCGGTGCGGTGCACGGTGACTCCGCGGGTACGGGTCAGGTAACCGACGATGGGCTCGCCGGCCACCGGCTGGCAGCAGCGCGCCAGCTGCACCAGGAGATTGCCCACGCCCTGTACGGTGAACTTGGACTTGCCCAGGCTGTCGCGGCGCGCGGTGGGCCGTGGCAGCGCGGGCACCACCGGCTGCGTGGCGGCACGTTCGGCTTCGAGCAATGCCCGGCTGACCTGGTGCGGGCCGGTGTCGCCCAGCGCCACCTGGATGTACAGGTCATCGACGCTGTCGGCATGGAACTTCTTCGCCGCCACGGCCAGATCCGCCTGCGCCAGCCCCAGCCGCTTCAGTTCGCGGTCGAGCAGATCGCGCCCGGCCTGCACGTTGCGGGCCCGGTCGAGCTTGTGGAACCAACCGCGCACCTTCTCGCGCGAACGGTTGCTTGCGAGGTAACCGTTGGAGGCCAGCAGCCAGTCACGGCGCGGGTCGGCTTCCTTGCCGGTGAGGATCTCGACCCGGTCACCGCTGCGAAGACGGTAGGTGAGCGGCACGATGCGCCCGTTGACCTTCGCACCACGGCAGCGGTGGCCGACCATGGTGTGCACGTGGTACGCGAAATCCAGCGGCGTGGCGCCCTGCGGCAGGTCCATCACCTCGTCCTTCGGACTCAGCGCATAGACCCGGTCCTCGGTCAGCTCGGCGTCCAGCGCACCTGCCAGCTCCCCGCCATGACCTTCCTGCGACTGCTCCAGCAGCTGGCGCATCCAGGTGATCTTGCGGTCGAACGCCTTTTCCGCGCCCTTGCTGCCTTCCTTGTAGCGCCAGTGTGCGGCCACGCCAAGCTCGGCCTGGGCGTGCATGTCGTGGCTGCGGATCTGTACTTCGATGGTGCGCCCTTCCGGCCCCACCACGGCGGTGTGCAGGGAGCGGTAGTCATTGGCCTTGGGCCGGGCGATGTAGTCATCGAACTCGCTCGGCACCGGTGCCCACAGCGAGTGCACCACGCCCAGCGCGGCGTAGCAGGCCGCCACGTCCTTGACCATCACCCGCACCGCACGGATGTCGTAGAGCTGCTCATACGCGAGCCGCTTCTTCTGCATCTTCCGCCAGATGCTGTAGATGTGCTTCGGGCGCCCGCTGACCTCGGCCTCGATGCCCTGCGCCAGCAGCTCGCGTGACAGCACCTTCTTGACCGACTCGACATAGCGTTCGCGCGCCAGCCGTGTTTCGTCCACTTCACGTGCAATGCGGCGGTAGGTCTCCGGCTCCAGGTGCCGGAACGCCAGATCTTCCAGTTCCCATTTCAGCTGCCAGATGCCGAGCCGGTTGGCCAGCGGCGCATGGATATCGCGGGTCAGCTGGGCCAGCGCCCGACGCTCTTCCTCGGGCAGGCGGTCAGCCGCGCGCATCCGCGCCAGCTGCCGGGCCAGCAGGATCGGCACCACCCGCAGGTCCTGGATGATCGACAGCAGCAGCCGGCGCAGGCCTTCGCTGTTGCGCCCGGCATCGCGCCCGGCGTGCAGCGCCCAGACCTGGTCGGCCGCGTCCAGGCCCTCGAGCAGGCCGACCACCGCCGTTTTGTGGCTCCCCAGCGGAAGTACGTCCAGCCCGGCACGCAGCCAGGGCAGGTCGAACAACAGGGCCGCCAGCAGGGCGCTGTCGTCGGCCGACAGCAGGGCCAGCGCATCCAGGGTATCGGCCAGCACCGGCCAGGGGGCGGACTGGGCGTGGTCGGCATCGTTGGCCTGCCAGCGCTGCAGCAGCGCCTCGCGCACTGCGGGGGACAGCGAGGCCGCCGAGGGTCGGTTCAACAAGCCATCCAGGCCGGGGACAGAAGCGCGGTTCACAGCATCATGCAGACAAGATAGAGAGCCCTACACTAGCGCTGGTATCGTTGCCGGACAATCAGAACCGGTTCCATCGTGCATTCCTGGAGAGCTGCCATGCGTTTTTCCCGTCTTAGAGTGTTGGCCGCTGCGGCCGTCCTGCTGGCCATGGCCGGGCCCGCCCTCGCGCAGCGCGTGGTCGAAGGCGACCTGCAGCAGCAGATGTCCCCGGCCGAGTTCAAGGCAGCGGGCCTGGACAAGTTGAGCCCCGCCGAACTGGCCGCCCTCAACGGCTGGCTGCAGGGCAAGGTGGCCGCGGTCAGCGCTGACGTGCGTGAGCAGGTGCGCGAACAGGTGCGCGAAGAAGCACGCGAGGAAGGCCGCCAGGAAGTGATCGTGAAGAACCGCGGCTTCTTCGACTTCGGCAGCAAGGAGCCGATCGTGAGCACGCTGCAGGGCGAATTCCGCGGCTTCGGCAAGGGCCGCCGTTACGTGCTCGCCAACAAGCAGGAATGGGAACAGACCGACGAGACCACGCTGGCCGGCGTGCGCCGCACCGATCCGGAAGTGTCCATCGCGCCGGGCATGATCGGCGCGTGGTACCTGCAGATCAAGGGCGTGAACACCCGCGCGAAGGTCCGCCGGGTCAAGTGATCGAGCACGCCCCGCGCGGTTGCCGCGCGGGGCGTTGCAGGCTCATGCCTGGCGCAGGGCGGCCACCCGCTGGGCCAGTTTCTTGGCCGAAATGCCGGTCCTGGCCCCCAGTTCCTGCGCGAACAGCGATACCCGCAGCTCTTCCAGGTCCCAGCGCAGCGCCTGCCACTGCGTGCGGTCGCGCAGGCCGCGCGCCCGCGCGTCTTCCAGGGCATCCAGGAACGGACGCAGTTCCAGCATCCGCGCCTGGTCACGCGGCGGATCCCGCTTGGCCCGTTCGCTGCGCAGGATCATCGCGCGCAGGTAGCGCGGATACTGCGCCAGTGCTTCAGCAGGCGTCTCACGCAGGAACCCGGGATGGACCAGCGCCGCCAGCTGCTGTTCCAGGTCATCCAGGTTGCCGCGCGCCCAGCCCATCAGCGGTGCTTCCAGCAGCGGCTTGAGTTCGGCCACGTGCGCCAGGATGTTTTCCGCCAGCTTCAGCCGCGCCATCGCCTCGCCGAACAGGTCGCGGCCGGCGGCATCGCGCCGCTTGGCAAAGGCCGCCGGGTCGCGGATCTCGCCCAGGCCGTCGGCCAGCACGGCATTCATCGCCGCATCCACCAGGTCACCGCGCAGGCGTTCCTGCGATTCGATCGAGGCATACAGCAGGCCGGTCTTGGGCGGCACCGGCAGCTGCTTGCGCGCCTGCTTGGCCTTGTCAGCCAGCGCGATATCCATCAGCCGGCGTACGCCACGCGGATGCTGCTCCAACGCTTCGTTGCGGTCGGCGAAAATGCGCAGTGAGGCGGACTCACCGGCATCCACCAGCGCCGGATACGCCGGCACGCCGGCTTCACCGGGTACCTGCAGCGGAATCGGCGCCGCCGGGAAATCACGCAGTCCTTCGGCTGCCAACGCACGGCCAGCGCGTGCGGCGAATGCATCGCCAGCCTGCGCGCCGAAGCGGGCGCGCAGCGCCTCGAGATCGCGCGAGGCGGCCAGCAACCTGCCCTGCGCATCGTGCAGGCGCAGGTTCATGCGCAGGTGCGGGTCAAGCGCGCTTTCATCGAAATCGATGGCCGCCACCTGCGCCCCCGTCGCGCGCGACAGGAACCGGGCCAGTTCGCCACGCAGGTCGTCGGCGCTGGGCGCGGGGAACGCCTCGGCGAAGGCACGCCCGAAGTCCGGCGCCGGCACGTAGTTGCGGCGCATGGCCTTGGGCAGGCTGCGGATCAGCGCGGAAGCCTTGTCGGCCACGAAGCCCGGCGCCAGCCACGACAGACGTGCCGGGTCCAACGCGTTGAGCAGGTGCAACGGCACATCCAGGCTGACGCCGTCCTCGTCGCTTCCGGGTTCGAAGCGGTAGTGCAGCGCCAGCCGCGCATCGCCCAGCGGCAGGTACGTCGGGTAGCGCTCGGCATCGCTGCCTTCGCCCGGCAGCAGGTCGGCCAGCGTCCACGCCAGCGCGCGCTTCTTCTCCGGGGCCAGCGCCTTCCACCAGGTATCCAGCCCGGTGGCCGAGTGGATCTCGGCCGGAATCCGGTCCAGGTACCAGCGCGCCTGCCAGCCTTCATCGGCCACGATGCCGGCGCGGCGCAGCTTGGCTTCTTCTTCGCGCGCCTGCTCCAGCACCTTGAGGTTGTCGGCGATGACGCTGGCGCGGGTGTTGATCTCGCCGGTGACCAGCGCCTGGCGCACGAAGATGTCGTGCGCCTCGCCCGGGGCGATGCGGCCGTAGTGCACCGGCTTCTTCGGTGCCAGCACCAGCCCGAACAGGCTGATCTGCTCCGAGGCCAGCACCTGGCCCTGCGCACGCGACCAGTGCGGATCGAAGTGCTTGCGCAGCAGCAGGTGCGGCAGTTCGGCGATCACCCAGTCCGGTTCGATCGCCGCATTGGTCAGGCCCCATACCTTCTGCGTATCCAGCAGGGTGGCGGCCAGCAACCATGGCGGCGGCCGCTTGGCCATCACCGAGCCGGGGAAGGGCAGGAAGCGGCGCTGGCGCGGGGCCAGGAAATCGCCCTTGTCGCTGCGGTGGCCGATCTGGGTTGGCAGACCGGCGATCAGAGCACGGTGCAAGGTCTGGTAGGCCGCGGCACGCACACGCTCGCTGAAGGCATTGCGGGCCTCTACGGCCGCTGCGGGGGCGGCAGGCGCAACCGTGGCAGCCGGCGGTTCGGTCTTGCCCTCGCGGGCCAGGCGGGCGGCACGATGCTGCTGGCCACGGGTGGCCTTGGCCCTCTCGGCATCATCGCGCACGGGCGCAGGGGCCGACGAACCGGCCAGCAACGGCGCCATCGCACTGTCCACCGGCTCTTCGCTCCAGCCCAGCTCTTCGCACAGCACCCGCAGCTGGCGGTGCAGCTCGCGCCATTCGCGCATGCGCAGGAAGCCGAGGAAATGGCGATCGCACCAGCCGCGCAGCTTGGATTGGGTCAGGTCTTCGTGGGCCTGGCGATAGCCTTCCCACAGGCGCAGCACGCCGACGAATTCAGAGCGCCCATCGGCAAACAGCGCGTGTGCGTTGTCAGCCGCGGCACGCGCTTCGGGTGGGCGTTCGCGCGGATCCTGGATGCCCAGGAACGAGGCAATGACCAGCATCGGGCGCAGGCAGCCCTGCGCCTGCGCGGCGACCAGCATGCGGGCCAGCTTCACATCCACCGGCAGGCGCGCCATCTGGCGGCCGATCGGGGTGAGCCGGCGGTCGTTGTCGATCGCGCCCAACTCGCCGAGCTGCTGCCAGCCATCGGCAATGGCGCGCTCGTCGGGGGCTTCCAGGAACGGGAAATCCTCGATCCGGCCCAGGCCCAGCTGCAGCATGCGCAGGATCACCCCGGACAGGCTGGAGCGGCGGATTTCCGGATCGGTGAACTCGGCGCGCGACTGGAAATCCGCTTCCGAGTACAGCCGGTAGCAGATGCCTGCCGAGACGCGACCGCAACGGCCCTTGCGCTGGTTGGCGCTGGCCTGCGAAACCGCCTCGATATGCAGCCGGTCCAGCTTCTGGCGCGGGCTGTAGCGCTTGACCCGGGCCAAACCCGGATCGATCACGTAGCGGATGCGCGGCACCGTGAGCGAGGTTTCGGCCACGTTGGTGGCCAGCACGATGCGGCGTTTGCTGCCCGGGTTGAACACCGCGTCCTGGTCCTTCACCGACAGCCGCGCGTACAGCGGCAGCACTTCGGTTTCGCGGTATTTACGCCGTTCCAGCGCCTGGTGCGCGTCGCGGATTTCGCGTTCACCGGGGAAGAACAGCAGGATGTCACCGCGCGGGTCGAGCCGGGTGATCTCATCCACCGCCGCCACCACCGCATCGTTGACGGTGCGCTCGCCATCGCGGCCGCCGTCCTCATCGCCACCGCCCTCGCCTTCCAGCGGGCGGTAGCGTACTTCCACCGGGAACGTACGGCCTTCCACGCTGATCACCGGCGCATCGTCGAAGTGCTGGGCGAAGCGCGAGGTATCGATCGTCGCCGAGGTGACGATCAGCTTGAGGTCCGGGCGCTTGCGCAGCAGCTGCTTGAGGTAGCCGAGCAGGAAATCGATGTTGAGGCTGCGTTCGTGCGCTTCGTCGACGATGATCGTGTCGTACTGCGACAGCCAGCGGTCGCTGCTGATTTCAGCCAGCAGGATGCCATCGGTCATGAACTTGATGCGGGTATCGTCGCCGACCCGGTCAGTGAAGCGCACCTGGTAGCCGACCGTAGTGCCCAGCTCGGAGTGCAGCTCCTGCGCCACGCGGGTGGCCACCGCACGTGCGGCAATCCGTCGCGGCTGGGTGCAGCCGATCATCCCGGCCTGGCCGCGGCCGGCGGCCAGGCACAGCTTGGGCAGCTGGGTGGTCTTGCCCGAGCCGGTTTCGCCCGCGATGACCACGACCTGGTGTTCGCGGATCAGCGCGGTGATGCGCTCGGCTTCACGCGCGATCGGCAGGCTGTCGTCCAGACTGATCGACGGCTGGTTGAGCGCCCGCGCCTGGCGCCGCTGCACCGACGCGTGCAGGGCCTGCTGGAATGCCGCCGCCGCGCCGGCATCGGCCGGTTTGGCCCGCCAGCGCGAGAGCATGCCGAGCAGACGACCGCGATCACGGCTCATGGCCCCGTCAATGGCGGCCTGCTGCGAAGCCAGGGACGAAGCATCGGGTTGTTTGATAGCGGTCATCAATCGGATCGTTTAGAACTTATGAGTACAACTGAAGGTTAGTCTGACTTATTGTGAAGGCCATCCCATCCAACACGAGGATTTCCCCCATGGCGAAGACCAAGATCCCGGCCAAACCCAAGGCCACCAAGCCCCAGGGCGCCAAACTGAAGCTCTCAGCAGCGGCGCCCTCGGCCCCGAACATTGATATCGGGATCAAGGAAGCGGATCGCAAGAAGATTGCCGAGGGCCTGTCGGCCTTCCAGGCAGACGCGTTCACGCTCTACCTGAAGACCCACAACTTCCATTGGAATGTGACGGGCTCGATGTTCAACTCGCTGCACCTGATGTTCGAGACCCAGTACACCGAACAGTGGGCGGCCCTGGACGACGTGGCCGAACGCATCCGCGCCCTGGGCTTCAACGCGCCGGGCTCCTACCGCGAGTTCGCCGCCCTGACCTCGATCGCCGAGGAACCGGGCCTGACCGACAGCGCGGACTGGCGTGAAATGGTACGCCAGTTGGTTGCCGCCAACGAGGCCGTGTGCCGGACCGCCCGCAAGGTGCTGGACGTGGCCGACGACGCCGACGATGCCCCGACCGAAGACCTGATGACCCAGCGCCTGCAGACCCACGAGAAGTACGCCTGGATGCTCCGCTCGCTCCTGCAGTAATCCCTCTGGGGCTTTGCCCCTGCGGGATTTCCAAGGTTCCGCTTCGCGAAACCTTGGACCCTGCACAAGTCGCCGGCCACAGCCCCCGCGCCTGTCGGCGCGCCCCCCTTGACTCAAGGGGGGCTCCTTGGCCGGATGGTCTCTCGCCTACGTTCAGATCCGGAATTGGATGACCCGCCTTGGGTCGCTCAGCCCTGTAAACTACGGCGATGTCTTCCCGCCCCGCGCACGAACTGCTGCACCGCATCTTTGGTTACGACGATTTCCGCGGTCCGCAGCAGGCGATCGTCGAGCATGTCGCGGCCGGTAATGACGCGCTTGTGCTGATGCCCACCGGCGGCGGCAAGTCGCTGTGCTACCAGGTGCCTTCCCTGCTGCGCGAGGGCACCGGCATCGTCATCTCACCGCTGATCGCGCTGATGCAGGATCAGGTGGAAGCCCTGCGCCAGCTGGGCGTGCGCGCCGAATACCTGAATTCGACCCTGGATGGCGAAACCGCCGCCCGGGTAGAGCGCGAGCTGGCCGCCGGCGAGCTGGAACTGCTGTACGTCGCGCCCGAGCGGCTGCTCACCGGCCGTTTCCTGTCCCTGCTGGCGCGCAGCCGCATTGCCCTGTTCGCCATCGACGAAGCCCATTGCGTCTCGCAGTGGGGCCACGATTTCCGCCCTGAATACCGCCAGCTCACCGTTCTGCACGAGCGCTGGCCGGACGTGCCGCGCATCGCGCTGACCGCTACCGCCGACCCGCCCACCCAGCGCGAGATCGCCGAGCGGCTGGACCTGGCCAATGCCCAGCACTTCGTCAGCTCCTTCGACCGGCCCAACATCCGCTACACCGTGGTGCAGAAGGACAACGCCAAGCGCCAGCTGCTGGATTTCCTGCGCGGCCACCGTGATGAGGCGGGCATCGTCTACTGCATGTCGCGACGCAAGGTCGAGGAAACCGCCGAGTTCCTGTGCAAGGAGGGCATGAACGCCCTGCCCTACCACGCCGGCCTGCCGGCCGAGGTGCGCGCGGCCAACCAGCGCCGCTTCCTGCGCGAAGACGGCATCGTGATGTGCGCCACCATCGCCTTCGGCATGGGCATCGACAAGCCCGACGTGCGCTTCGTGGCGCATACCGACCTGCCCAAGTCGATGGAAGGCTATTACCAGGAAACCGGCCGTGCCGGCCGCGACAGCGAACCGGCCGAAGCCTGGCTCTGCTACGGCCTGGGCGACGTGGTGCTGCTCAAGCAGATGATCGAGCAGTCCGAGGCGGGCGAAGAGCGCAAGGCGCTGGAACGCTCCAAGCTCGACCACCTGCTGGGCTACTGCGAATCCATGCAGTGCCGCCGCCAGGTGCTGCTGGCCGGGTTCGGCGAAACCTATCCGCAGCCGTGCGGCAACTGCGACAACTGCCTGCAGCCACCCGATGCCTGGGATGCCAGCGTGGCCGCGCAGAAGGCGCTGAGCTGCGTGTACCGCAGTGGCCAGCGGTTCGGCGTGGGCCACCTGATCGACATCCTGCGCGGCGGCGAGAACGACAAGATCCGCCAGTTCGGCCATACCGAACTGAGCACCTACGGCATCGGCAAGGATCTTGATGCCCGCACCTGGCGCAGCGTGTTCCGCCAGCTGGTGGCCGCCGGCCTGCTGGAAGTGGACAGCGACGCCTACGGCGGCCTGCGCCTGACCGACGGCAGCCGCCAGGTGCTCAAGGGCGAGCGCAAGGTGATGATGCGCCGCGAAAGCCCCAGGACCCGCGAACGCGAGCGCGGCGGCCAGCGCACCGGCCTGTCTGTGCTGCCGCAGGACCTGGCCCTGTTCAACGCCCTGCGCGGCCTGCGTGCCGAGCTGGCGCGCGAGCAGAACGTGCCGGCCTTCGTGATCTTCCACGACAGCACCCTGCGCAACATCGCCGAACAGCGCCCCACCAGCATCGATGCGCTGGGCCGCGTGGGCGGCATCGGTGGCACCAAGCTGTCCCGCTACGGCGAGCGGCTGGTCGAGATCGTCCGCGAAGAAGGCTGATGCGCGCGCGCCCAGCCAGACCCACGTCCAACGTTGAACCTGCCGTTCAGGCACAGGTGCGTGGTGCGCGCTTTGGCGCTAAGGTGGCGCCCATGTCCGCCGGTGGCCTGCTCCTGCGAGTGGTATTGATGCTCAGCCTGTTGCTCAACGGGCTGAACGCGGCCATGGCCGGCCCCATGATGCTTGCGATGGCCACGCCCGCCGCTGCCGAAGACGCACCCGCGCCGCCCTGCCATGGCCAGGAGCATGCCGCCATGCACGGTGCCCCGGCCGAACCGCCGGCCCAGGCACCGGACGACGGCGAGCACTGCAGGATCAAGGACTGCCTGCGCAACTGCGCCCAGCAGCCCAGCCTGACCGTGCAGATCGCCTGGATCCCGGTACCGCCACCGCCGTCGCCGGTGCTGCTGCAGGTTGTCCCCCCGTCCCTGCCCAGCCCGCCGCTGGACCGCATCACCCGCCCTCCCATCGCCTGAGCGCGCGTTCGCCACGAACGCCTGCGTAACGCGATGCCGTGCTGACGCACGCGCGTCCTGCCGGCACCTGCGCGTGCCCCTCGGATCCGATTCGGAGTTGCAATGTCACACCCCTCTTCCCCCGGCGCGGAAACCCCGCCCGTACCGTCGCGACGCCTGTTCGTGCAGGGCCTGGCCGCCGGCGGCGTGGTTGCCGGCCTGGCAGGCGCCGTGCCCGCGCGCGCCCTGGCCAACGCCGCCCCCCGCGTGGCCACCGCCCCGCAGGTGCTCAGCGGCCAGCAGTTCCAGCTGAGCATCGGCGAATCACTGGCCAACTTCACCGGCCGCACCCGCCCGGCGATCACCGTCAACGGCAGCCTGCCCGCGCCGATCCTGCGCTGGCGCGAAGGCGACACCGTCAACGTGCGCGTGGCCAACGCCCTGCAGGGCCACCCCACCTCGATCCACTGGCACGGCATCCTGCTGCCGGCCAACATGGACGGCGTGCCCGGCCTGAGCTTCAACGGCATCGCCCCGGGCGAGGCCTACCAGTACCGGTTCACCCTCAAGCAGTCCGGCACCTACTGGTACCACAGCCATTCCATGTTCCAGGAACAGGCCGGCCTGTACGGCGCGCTGATCATCGACCCGCTGCAGCCGGCCCCTTACCGGTTCGACCGCGAGCACGTGATCCTGCTGTCGGACTGGACCGACATGGACCCCGGCGCGCTGTTCCGGCGCATGAAGAAGCTCGCCGAGCACGACAACTACTACAAGCGCACGCTGCCCGATTTCCTGCGCGACGTGCGCCGCGATGGCTGGAGCGCGGCCACGGCCGACCGCGGCATGTGGGGAAGGATGCGGATGACCCCCACCGACATCTCCGACATCAATGCCGACACCTACACCTACCTGCTCAACGGCACCGCCCCGGCCGGCAACTGGACCGGGCTGTTCCGCAGCGGCGAAAAGGTGCTGCTGCGCTTCATCAACGGCGGTTCGATGACCTACTTCGACGTGCGCATTCCCGGCCTGAAGATGACCGTGGTCGCCGCCGACGGGCAGTACATCCACCCGGTGAGCATCGATGAATTCCGCATCGCGCCGGCGGAAACGTTCGATGTGATCGTCGAGCCCACTGGCCAGGATGCGTTCACCATCTTCTGCCAGGACATGGGCCGTACCGGCTACGCCGCCGGCACCCTGGCCGTGCGCCACGGGCTGCAGGCACCGATTCCCGCGCGCGACCCGCGCCCGCTGCTGACGATGGGCGACATGGGGCATGACATGGGCGGCATGGGCCACGACATGAAGGGCATGGAAGGCGGCTGCGGCGCCAACATGGGCCACGCCGGCCATGGCAGCGCTGGCAAGGCACCGCGCCACGCACCGAGCGAGAACGGCAACCCGCTGGTCGACATGCAGAGCGCGGCCACCGGACCCAAGCTCGACGACCCGGGCATCGGCCTGCGCGACAACGGCCGCCAGGTCCTCACCTATGGCGCGATGCGCAGTCTGTTCGAGGATCCCGATGGGCGCGAGCCGTCGCGCGAGGTCGAACTTCACCTCACCGGCCACATGGAAAAATTCAGCTGGTCGTTCGATGGCATTCCGTTTGCCAGCGCCGAACCGCTGCGCCTGAACTACGGCGAGCGCATGCGCATCGTGCTGGTCAACGACACCATGATGCAGCACCCCATCCACCTGCACGGGGTGTGGAGCGACCTGGAAAACGCAGACGGCGAATTCCAGGTACGCAAGCACACCATCGACATGCCGCCCGGCACCCGCCGCAGCTACCGCGTGCGCGCCGACGCGCTGGGCCGCTGGGCGTACCACTGCCACCTGCTGTACCACATGGAAGCTGGGATGATGCGCGAAGTGAGGATCGAAGAATGAAGATGCTCACCGTTGCCCTTCTAAGCGCCATCGCCGGGCCGGCGTGGGCGCAGTCGCATGCGCACGCACACACCGATGCAGCACCCGCGGCTGCACCGGCCGCGGTCGACCATTCGAAGATGGACCACTCGAAAATGGACCATTCAACGATGGATCATTCAACGATGGACCACTCGACCATGGATCACGGCAGCGCCAACCACGCGCAGATGGATCACTCGACGATGGATCACGCCGCCATGGGCCATGGCACCGCGCCGGTTGCTCCGCGCGAACCCATTCCCGAAGTCACCGACGCCGACCGAGCGGCCGCCTTCCCGCCCATCAACCATGATGCGATGGAGCACGCACCGAATGTGCACAGCCTGCTGCTGATCAACCGGCTGGAACACTGGGATGGCCAGCACGGCACCGGCCAGGCCTGGGAAGCCAGCGGCTGGGTCGGCGGCAACATCAACCGCCTGTGGGTACGCAGCGAAGGCGAACGCAGCGGCGGGCGCACGGAGTCGTCCGATCTCGAAGTGCTGTACGGGCGCAGCGTGTCACCGTGGTGGGACGTGCTGGTGGGCGTGAAGCAGGACTTCCGCCCGGCGGACTCGCGCACCTGGGCCGCGTTCGGCATCCAGGGCCTGGCCCCGTACAAGTTCGAAACCTCGGCGACGGCGTACGTCGGCGAAGGCGGACAACTGGCTGCCACGATGGAGGTCGAGTACGAGCTGCTGCTCACCAACCGCCTGATCCTGCAGCCACTGGTGGAGGCCACGCTCGCCGCCAGGGACGAACCCGAGCACGGCATGGGTGCGGGCCTGAACAAGGTCGAGGCCGGGTTGCGCCTGCGCTACGAGTTCAGCCGCCGCTTCGCCCCGTACATCGGTGTCAGCCACGAGCGCCTGTTCGGTGACACGGCCGATTACCACCAGGCAGCGGGCGAGCACACCCGTGACACCCGCTGGGTGGCCGGGGTGCGGGTCTGGTTCTGATGGCACTGCAGATCCGCCGTGCAACGCCTGCCGATGCAGAGCTGCTCTCTGCATTGGCCATGGCCACCTACACAGAGACCTTCGGCGACTCGTATCCGCCGCAGGACCTGCGCGACTTCCTCGACGCGCACTACTCACCCGCACCCCAGCGTCGTGAGCTGGAAAATCCGCTCAGCGCCGCATGGCTGCTGTTCGATGGCGAGCAGGCCATCGGCTACCTTGCAGCCGGGCCGAACAGCCTGGCCCATGCCTTGGCGACGGAAGGCGATATCGAACTGAAGCGGCTGTACGTGCACGCCAGCCACCAAGGTGGCGGCCACGGCGCACGGCTGATGGACGCGTTGCTGGACTGGCTGGACCAGCCCCGGCGCCGCACGCTGTGGGTGGGCGTGTGGTCGGAGAACTTCGGCGCGCAGCGCTTCTACGCGCGCTACGGCTGTGTGCAGGTAGGCACCTATGAATTCCCGGTGGGCGAAAGCCGCGACCTGGAATTCATCCTGCGCCGGCCCTGAGCAGGACCGGCGCGCGGACCGCGTGGGCGATCAGAAATCGAACAGGTCGGACAGGAAGTTTTCTTTCTTCTTCCTGCGGTAGCCCTGGCCATCGCCATAGTGCTGCTGGCCAAGGTGG
Organism: Stenotrophomonas sp. Steno-Z4; assembly: GCF_056393145.1. NCBI lineage: Bacteria > Pseudomonadati > Pseudomonadota > Gammaproteobacteria > Lysobacterales > Lysobacteraceae > Stenotrophomonas > Stenotrophomonas sp. Steno-Z4. The sequence continues at coordinate 489,391 of NZ_JBWJPC010000001.1, forward strand.
CGCGTGTCGCGGTGCTGCACCTGCGGGTGGACCTGCTGCGGCGGCGGAGGCGGCGCGGCGGCACGCACCGGGGCGGGCGCGGCCGCACCGGCCGAGCGCTCGATGATCTTGTCCAGCTCACCACGGTCCAGCCACACGCCCCGGCATTGCGGGCAGTAATCGATTTCGATGCCCTGGCGCTCGGACATCACCAGCGCCTGGGTCGTACATACGGGGCATTGCATCGATTTGGCTCCATTCGGGGTCAGATCCCGACTGTACCGTGGCCTACCTGACCCGCGCACAACAGAACAACGCTCGGCTGACGGTTTTTGCACGATGCCCTCACCTTCTGCTGCCCATACTGCCGCGCCTTTCCACCCAAACCCTGCAGGGGAACCCGCGTCATGCTGTTGTCCAAGCGCCATGTTGCACCGCGCGTGCTGTTGATCGAAGACACCGAAGACACCCGTGAACTGAGCCGCATGGCGCTGGAAAGCCAGGCCTGCGACGTGGCCGCCGTCAGCTCGGCCGAAGCCGCCTTGGGCCTGCTGCAGGCCGGCGAGCGCTTCGACCTCGTATTCACCGACGTCTGCCTCGGCGGGCTGAGCGGCATTGAAGCTGCCCACCGCATCCGCCACCACCAGCCCAGCCTGCCGGTACTGGTCACCTCCGGCCTGCAGCCGGACCGGGTCACCCCGCAACTGGCGCCGGGCATTCATTTCCTGCCCAAGCCTTATTCGATGACCGAGCTGCTGGATGCGATCCGCGCCTGCTTCGGCGACCAGGATGTGGATCGGGCGGCCTGAGCCCGGAAGCCGACAGGGCGCGCTGGCCGCGCCCTGCTTTCATCAGGATTTCATCAAGCCCTGCGCATCGTTCGGCAAGTGAACCTCCCTTGCCGGAATCCTGATCATGCAGACCCGATTGCTGCTTGGCACGCCCCTGCTACTCCTGGCCACGCTGACCGACGTGCGCGCGGATGACTTTGTCACCTGCGAAAGCCGCGACAACCGCTACCAGTCCTGTGCATTGCCCTACGCCGGCTATGTCACGCTGGACCGCAAGCTGTCCGGTGCCGACTGCCGCCAAGGACGCAGCTGGGATTATGACCGACGCAATGTGTGGGTCGACGACGGCTGCCGCGCCTCGTTCCGGGTGCGCGGCGATGATCGCCACCATGACCGCGACGACGACAACCATGATGCGAAGGTGGCGGCCGGCGTGCTGGTCGGTGCGGCAATCCTGGGCGCGCTGGTGCACAACGCCAACAAGCAGGACGAGCGCTACGACGATGGCAACTACCAGGGCGCGCGTCATACCTCGTACGTGCCGCAGTGGATGGTGGGCGAGTTCGAGGGCTACAACCCGATGTACAACACCGACATCCGCATGCGCATCGAAGCCGATGGCCGAATGTCGGCCCAGGCCAGCGGACAGAACCTGTCGGGCTGGGTCAATGGCGGCCAGCTCAACGTGGGCAGCAGCGTGTTCGACATCAACCAGAGCCGCGATGGCTTTGTCACCACCGAAGTGGGCGATCGTCAGAACGAAGTCCGCTACCGCCGCGTACGCTGAGGTGAGTCGGTGCCGGCCTGTGCCGGCACCCACTTCACTTTACTTGCCTGCCACCTTGCAACTCAGACGCGTGCCGTAGAACTCCAGTGTGGCCTCACCCTGGTGCTCCCAGAACTCCACGCCCTCGCGGGTGTAGCGGCTGCCACTGGCTGACGGTGCGGCAAACGCGATGGCCTGGTCGCGACCCAACCGAATGACCGCAACCTGCGGGTCAAGCTCGTTGTAGAACACCACCGAAAGCGGCTTGCTGGCGTCATCGCATTGATACTGCGTCGCGGCCGGTCCCGGCCCAGTGGCCGCGGCCAGGCGGAGCTCGACGATGCGGGTCTGGTACGACTCGAGCAGGCAGCGGTTGGCGTCCACCGCCTGCCAGCAGGCATCGCGGCCCTTGATCCAGCCGCGCTGTTCAGCGGCCACGTCAAGCTCACCCGGACCGGCCTGCGCTGCCTTGTACAGCGCGGCCAGCTCCCGATCCAATGCGGACAACCGTGCGTCACCGCATACGGTCTTCTCCGCATCCGAGCCGGCCTTGGCGCAATCGAACGACGGGCCCTCGGAACCCGCCGCCGGCAGCGCGGCTGGCGCGGGTGCCGGCTTCGGCGATTCGGACGCAGCTTCGCTCGTGGCGGGTGCGGGGGGAGCTGCGGCCGTATCGGTCGGCGTGGGTTTGCAGGCGGCCAGCGCCAGCGCGCCCAGGCCGATCAGGACAAAACGGTTCATGGCACCTCCACAGCGCCTGCTACTCAATTTACCTAGTCTGCGCCATGCCGCGCTCAGGCGGCGTGTAAGCGCGCTATTCAACGGTGCAATCATCGACGCGGGCGGTATCGGGCAGGACTTCGATACTGCCCACCGCCAGCTGCTCCAGGATCGTTTCCGGCCCGCGCCAGCTGCGCCATTGCAGGCCGACACTGGCGGCGCGCGCGTCGTGGATGCGATCCACCACCGGCAGTGACCATCCGCGACGGTCGTACTCGGCCAACCATTGCGGGCACCGCTGGGCCAGAACGTCACGCGGGTGCGTCACCAGCGCCTCGCAATCCTCCCGCTGGAACGGCGTCCAGCCACTGACCAGGTAACGCTGGAACGCCGGGCCGTGATTGGTCAGCGCAGCCACATGCGCATCCGCCACGTCGCGGACATCGATGCCGCGATGCAACCGGTACAGCATCATGCGTTCCGGCGGCTCCGGAAAGCAGCGCGACATCCGGATCACGCGCACATCCAGGTCCGGTCCAGCAACCTCTTCCAGCCACTGTTCGGCGGCCAGCTTGGAGCGGTGGTAAACGGTGCGCGGCTGGGGCGTGGTCTGCTCATCCACCCAGGTGCAGCGCCCCGGCACGATGGCGTGCCCATACAGCGCGGTGGTGCTGGTGAACACCAGCCGCCGCACGCCCGCCTCGCGCGCCAGCATCGCCAGCGTGCGGGTGCCTTCCACGTTGATGCGCTGGAATTCGCTGTCGCTGAAAAGGCCCACATGCGGCGCGTGCAGCGCAGCGGCATGGATGACCGCATCCACGCCCTGCAGCACCTTGGCCAGCATCCGGGTATCGGTGAAATCGGCCACGTGACGCGTGGTCGCAAAGGGGCTCCGGTCAATGCCCACCACCTCGTGGCGGGCGGCCAGGGCGCCAAAGATGGCGCGACCTACCCGGCCTGAACTTCCTGTCAGGAGAATCTTCACTGGAGAGCACATGTCAGCGCCCGGGAGCTACCGGGATGCAACCAGTGTAGTAGAGCCACGCCCTGCGTGGCTGGATTCATGCCGCAACCAGCCCAACCGCCCTCGGCGGCAGACCTCATCATCACACCTACCCCAGCGTCAGAACCGGAAGCGACATTCGAATCAAGAGCGGCGTCGCGCAACAACTAAACTGGATAACTCCCAGATGCGTCCACTGACGTTCGATAACGTGCTCGCCGTCGCTTTTCGAGCGCGTGGCCACGTCGGAAGCGTCAGGGTCTGTTTCCAGCGTCCGAATCGACCGCAGAAAATCGCGTCCTAGCGATGTGCTGACGCGATACCAGGGAACATGCTTTTGAACTGCTTCCGATCAGAACCGGCCCGCCCCGCCGCCTGCGTCTCATTACCGGCTCAGGCACGCACGTGAAGTCAATGAGCCAAACTGTCAACCTTGCGGGCGAGCGCTTCGAATCGCTGCAGGCGTTGCGTGCCATCGCCGCGGTGGCAGTACTCATCTTTCATCTTCGCTTCGTGGAACTCCGCTACCTGGAAGGTCATGCGCTGCTCGACTGGCTGGGCCGAAACGCCGACGCGGGCGTCGATCTCTTCTTCGTGCTCTCCGGATTCGTGATGGCCAGCATCTCCCGGGGCAAAGGGTCCGGCCCAGGCGCGGCGCGCGACTTCCTGACGCAGCGGGCGTGGCGCGTAGTCCCCCTGTACTGGATGTTCACCACCCTGGTGGTGTTGCTGATGTCGGTCGCCCCCGCCATGGTGAACAGCTCCTACGCCGACCAGAGCATCGCTGCTTCGTATCTCTTGATTCCACACCAACAGCTGCCGGTGCTGGCGGTGGGGTGGACGCTTGTCCATGAAGCCTACTTCTACTTGGTCTTCTCGCTTGCGCTGGCGCTCGCCTATGGAACCCGGCAACGACTCAGCCTCTTCACCATGGCATGGGGAAGTCTCGTCGGATTCGGCTATTGGAAGGGATTTGATGAAGGAGCGCCAACGGCATCGGTCGTCTTCAGCCCTCTGACGTTTGAGTTCCTGGCAGGTGTTCTGACGGGGCTGCACTGGCGCCGCATTCCGCCTCGATTCGGATCTCTATTGTTCATTACCGGTCTCGGCGTGTTGTTGTTGGCGGCTGCGCTGTTGCCCCCATCGGATTCCGAGTTCAACGCCCCATTGCGGCGCGTGATCCATCTAGGCCTGGGAAGTGCATTGCTGATCGCTGGATCGGCATTGCTCGAGACGTCTGGCCACCGCCCGAACCGACTGCTCATCGAGTTGGGAGATGCCTCCTATTCCCTGTACCTGTCCCACATCTTCGTTATATCCGCCATCGGTCGAATGTGGGGCCACTTCCTACCTTCGGCGCATTGGCTCAATCATGGTTTTTTCCTGCTCTTCACCGTCTTCGTTGCGTGCCTCTCCGGCAACCTGATCCACAAACGAATTGAGCGACCACTTCTCGATCTTCGCTATCGATGGAAGGCTGCTGGAACATTCCGCTGATGCCTGGACCGCATCGCTTCCGGAGAATGTTCGATGACCTTGCGCAAGATGTCGCGACCAGCATTATTTCGCTTCTGGTGCTTCACCCCAAACAGTGTTGAAGCTCACTTCCGCACCGTGCGCCCGCTTCCGTTTTTGTACATCGGCGACATATTTGATGACGTCCGAGACGAATCTGCGAACTCGGTCATTCCGAGCACGAAATCGACTACCTACGATTCTGGCGCGGGAACGGATCCCGCAAACAAACAGGATGATTCATGACAAGGTCCATTTTGGCGCTCGCAACTCTGCTCGCCGGTGTCGGCATCACATCTACGACCGCATCGGCCAGTCAAGGAGAGGATCTCCAGGCTCCCAACAACCAGGGTTTACACGTGCCCGCTGCGGGAATTAGGGCAAGCACCCTTTCCCTGCCTGACGGGGCAAGCCTGAGGGAGATCACCAGGCTTTACAACGGCCGGGCGGAGCGACATGCGACGCTTCACTTTTTCCCGGACAACTGGGACCAGTTTGGCTGGCGAGCCGAAGGCTCTCTGGGTTTCATTTCAGGCACGCCCTTCTCCAACTCAAAACCCCTCTACGCCTGCGCGCTCTGGGGGCACACCGAGGCGTACTTCACGTCACCGGACCCGAACTGCGAAGGGCAGTTCCTCACCACCTTCGGCATGATCGGGTACATCAGCGATGTCCCGCTTCCTGATACGAAGCCCATCTATCGATGCAAGTACGTATTTGACAGGAAGCTGCGCCACTTCGACACGTTCTATCCGAATTGTGAAAATGTCCCGACCGGTTCCTTGGACTTTCTCATTGGCTACGTGTTCCTGTAGAGACGGAATCGCGAAACCACAGCCGGCTGAGTATCCATCTCAAGCCGGTTGATGGAGGGCGGAACTGGTGTCCCATGTCCCGCCTCTAGTCCTCGCCAACCTGCACTGTTGCGAGCTGGGCCATCCCAACACGAAGCTCGGAGAGAGCCATGAAACAGCAAGCTGAGTTGAACCCAGCCGCCGCCGCACGATCGCGGGAGATCGACACCGGACCCGAAACAGAGGCTATCACCACACTATCTGACGCTGAGATGGACCGTCGCAGGTCAGCGCTTCAGGACATCTATCAAAGTGCGAAGAGTGTCGAACCCGCATCGTTGCTATCCGAACTCACCTCCAGGGCTGAGTACGCTTCCACGCTGCCTCCCTACGAGGAGGTCGTTGGCCTGCATCACGCACGGGAGCTCCTCGCCACTGCCCTGATCGCCCGCCTGCAATCCACCGCGCCAGCGAGCGAGCGGGAAGCCCTCGTTCGCGACCTCGTCGCTGCTGTCACGCATCAGCGCGCACTGGTGCACTCCGCCACTACCGTATTCGGCTGCGACCTCAGGGTTGCGGGGCATCGCGTGGATGCTGCCTTGGCCGCCCTTGCTGCGTGCCCACCGCGTCAAGCAGGAGAGGGCCAGAAAAGGGCGCAATGACGATTCGCCAGATCGCATCCCCGGGTCCCCTGCAGGCCTGCCACGCCGGGCACAACGCCCGGCTCATGGAGGACGGCAGGCGCCTGGAGGCTGGCGGCGGGCACTTCGTCGAGTGCCGCTGCTGCCACACCCGTCGGCACGCCAGCTCGGAACGTGCTGTCCTGGAATGGGCGCGGCTGTATGCCCGACGCCCGGCCACCGAGCAGGGCACAGCCCGCAATGTGGTTCAACTCGGCCTGTCCCTCGGCGATTGGGCACATATGCAGCCCAGGAGTTGCAAGCCGTGACCGACCGTATCGTGCGTTTCTCCGCCCTGCAGCGTATCTGCTCGCCCGAGGGCCCTCCGCCGCGCGCCGCCACCGTGCGGCGGTGGGCCGACCGCGAGGGCATCCGCTACAAGTACGACCGCCATGGCGGCATCTGGACAACGGTCGACGCCGTGAACGCTGCGCTGGGACTGATTGATCGACCCCACGACAACACCAGGGAAGAGGACCTCATTTGATGGCACGTGGCAGGAAAAGGAAGTTCAATCCCGCCATCCCGGGGCACATCGACCAGGACTCGTTGCCAAAGGGTGTGTACTGGGCCGATCAGCGCTGGTTTGTCTATGACGATCACCCCGAGGGCGGCCGCAGGGTGAAGCGCACCATCGCCCACGCAGCCGCGCGGCTATCGGATCTGCACGCGATGGTCGAAGAGCGGTCATCGGGCGTGGCACGCGGCACCCTGCGCTTCCTGTTCGACCGTTACCACGCGTCCAGCGCCTTCAAGGAGCTGGCCACCGGCACGCGCAAGAACTACCTCAGCTACGCCGAGGTGCTGGCCAACTACGTGCGCAAAGACGGCACGTTGCTCGGCGCGATGCAGTTCAGCCGCATCACCACGCCTGTGGGGCAGCGCCTGGTGGAAACGTTCGCGGCGGGTCGACCCGCCAACCGCACCCAGCCAGCGCTGCCGGCAACCCCCACCAAGGCGAACCACCTGCACCGCTATCTGCGGCTCACCCTGTCCTGGGGCGTGCGCATGGGCTATTGCAGCAACAATCCGGCGAAGGGGGTGCGTCAGGCCAAGGAGCAGCGCCGGTTCCGCATGCCCACGCCGGAGGCCTACCGCGCGGTACTGGCGTTTGCGCGCGAGCGTGCTGCTCTGCCCACCAATGCGCTGGGTCGCGTGTCGGACTACCTGGCGCCGGTGATGGTCCTCGCCTACAGCGTGCGCCTGCGCGGTATCGAGGTGTGCACGCTGACCGATGCTCATCGCCAGGAAGAAGGAATCCACAGCAATCGGCGTAAAGGCTCGCGCGACAACATCACCGAGTGGGACGACGAAATGCTGCAGGCCTGGAATGACCTGGTCGAACGCCGGCACCGCATCTGGAACCGCAAGGGCCGCGTGCGGCCGGTGCCGTTGCGGGCCATCGATCGCTACCTCTTGGTGGAGCGCGGCGGCAACCCGATCCGCAAGTCCGCCCTGGACACAGCGTGGCAGCGTCTCATCACCGAAGCGATCAGTGCCGGCGTCATCGACGAGAGCGAGCGGTTCTCGCTCCATGGCCTCAAGCACCGGGGTATCACCGACAGCGAAAACAAGGCTGCCGGCGGCCACCGGACCGAAGCCATGCGGCAGCGGTACGACCACGAAGTCCCGCTTGTGAAGCCACCACGAAAGGTGCGCTGACACGCTCGAGCACCAACTGGAAACCGGCGCTTGATGAGCGCCCGGTTTCTTCAAGAGATGAGCCTTGGGCTACCGCGCACAGCCAGCTACGACAAGCGCGACAACATCCACCTAGTTTGCTTTTAGCGTCGTGAAGCCGACCGTGATCGAGATGATCTCAGCGCGTTGTTGAATTTTTCCGGGCGGCAATTTGCATTGAAACGACCCGCGGCGAAGCGCTCCGTACCATTGCGGCCAACGCAACTCGTGGAGGCTGGTGCGCAACACCGCACCCGTGAAGTATGGATAGTCATGACCTTGGTTCCATCCTGAATCCAAAGATCCTTGCCGATGCAAGTCGTATCGCCGCGCGCTTCAGATCCGCGCCGCCGTTTCCAAACCTGGTGATCGACGACTTCTTTCAACGCGACTTCGTGAATCGGTTGTACGTCGAGTTCCCCTCCTTCGAACAAGGGAACCGGATGGGCGACAACGGCCAGCTCGGTGGCAAATCCACCATGGAAAAGATCCGCGGCTTGGGCCCGGCGTTCCGCGCACTGGATGCGGCGATCCAGACCCCGCAGTTCCTCAAGCTGCTATCGCGCATCACCGGCATCGAAGGCCTTCTGTACGACCCGTGGTATCTGGGCGGCGGCACCCACGAGAACCACAGCGGGATGAGCCTCGACCCTCACGTAGATTTCAACTACCACCCGAGCGAGCGCTGGCATCGGCGCCTGAACCTGCTCGTCTACCTCAATCCCACATGGGAACCGCACTGGGGCGGGTGCTTTGAACTGTTCCGGGATCCCCATGCCTCCGCACGCCCGGACCTGTCCATCGCGCCCACGTTCAATCGTGGCGTCCTGTTTGAGACCTCCGAGCGCTCCTGGCATGGCTTCAACGCCATCCAGCTGCCCACCGAACATGCCGGCAAGACGCGCCGCTCCATTGCGCTCTACTTCTACACCAGGGAGAGGCCGCAGGCCGAGATCGTCGACCGCCACACGACCCTGTACGTGAAGCGCCAGCTGCCCGAACGCATCGTCGAAGGGCACACGCTTGCCGGCGCGGACGTGGCCGAGATTCGCGATCTGATCTGGCAACGAGATGCGCACATCATGTCGCTCTACGCCGAGAACACATCGCTGCGGAAGGCCCAGGACGCCGGTTTGGGGGGCAACCTACTGTACCTGGCCAAGCGCGCCTTCGTGCGCTTAAGGCGCTGAGCCAGACGGCAGGTTGAAGGCGTGAAACACCCCAATATTTCCGCCAATTTTTCCACGACCACAAAAAAGGCGCCCATAGGGCGCCTAAGTCGTTGATGCAATTGGTGGGCCGTGATGGATTCGAACCATCGACCAAAAGATTAAAAGTCTTCTGCTCTACCGACTGAGCTAACGGCCCATTGCATGCCCCGACTTCGCGCCGGGGGTGCGCATTCTAACCCATCTTGCGGCGCAGGCGTAGCCCGGCGATCAGGCGTAGCGGGTCGGGTCGGCCACGCCGGCGTCGGCGAAGCCCTGCGCGCGCAGGCGGCAGGCGTCACAGTGGCCGCAGGCCGCGCCGCTGTCGTCGGCGTTGTAGCAGGACACGGTCAGGCCAAAATCCACGCCCAGGCGCACGCCTTCACGCACGATGTCGGCCTTGCTCAGGAACTGCAGCGGCGCGTGCACCTGGATACCCGCCCCTTCCACGCCCGCCTTGGTAGCCAGGTTGGCCAGGGTCTGGAAGGCGCTGATGAACTCGGGGCGGCAGTCCGGGTAGCCGGAATAGTCCACGGCGTTGACGCCGCAGAAGATGTCGTTGGCGCCCAGCACTTCGGCCCAGCCCAGCGCGACCGAGAGCATGATGGTGTTGCGTGCCGGCACGTAGGTGACCGGAATGCCCTCGCCGCCCGCTTCGGGCACGTCGATGTCGTCGGTCAGCGCCGAGCCGCCGATGCTGCGCAGATCCACGTTGACGGTCTTGTGCGCGACCACGCCCAGCGCCTTGGCCACGGCCGCGGCGGCGTCCAGTTCGGAGGTGTGGCGCTGGCCGTAGCGCACGCTCAGCGCATGCACGGCGAAGCCCTGCTCGCGGGCCATGGCGACGACGGCGGCGGAATCCATGCCGCCGGACAGGAGGACAACTGCGTTCTTCATGAGGGTGTTTCCGGTGGGTTGCGGGAAAGCCAGCACGCTGTCCCGCGCCGGTACATCAAGGGGCAACGAACGGGCTCAGCGGCCCGGTTCGTCGTCCCACAGAATCTTGTGCAGCTGCATCTGGAAGCGGACCGGCAGGCGATCTTCCACGATCCAGTCGGCCAGCTCGCGCGGGCTGACCTGGCCCTTGCTGGGCGAGAACAGCACCATCGAGCGCTCGTTCAAGCGGTGCTCGCGGACCATGCCCCGCGCCCAGTCGTAGTCCTCGCGGCTGCACAGCACGAACTTGATCTGGTCGCGGCGGGTCAGCAGCGGCAGGTTTTCCAGGCGGTTGCGTGCCATTTCGCCCGAACCGGGGGTCTTGAGGTCGACCACGCGCGACACCCGCGGGTCCACGCCGCTCACATCCAGCGCGCCGGAGGTTTCCAGCGAGACGTCCAGGCCGGCCTCGCAGAGCTTTTCCAGCAGCACCAGGCAGCGCTTCTGCGCCAGCGGCTCGCCACCGGTCACGCACACGTGGTGGACGCCCTGGGCCAGCACTTCGCGCACGATCTCGTCGATATCCCACCATGTGCCGCCGTGGAAGGCGTAGGCGGTATCGCAGTAGGTGCAGCGCAGCGGGCAGCCGGTCAGGCGCACGAACACGGTCGGCCAGCCGGCGGTATCGGCTTCGCCCTGCAGGGAGGTGAAGATCTCGGTGATCTTCAGCCGTGGCAGGGGCGACTGCACGATCTCGCTGGGGAGCGCGGCGGCGGCGGACAGGGGGGTGGTCATCGTGGGCGTCTGGTGTGCGGTTACGGAAACGAGAGCAGCCAGGCAGGGCCTGGCTCTACGGTGCCCGAAACAGTCGGGCCAACCTTTGATTATACCGGCCTTGGCCGGTCGGGGCCTCAGCGGATCTGCTGGCCGAGGCGGATGGCCTGCAGACGGTCCTGCGCGGTGCGCGCGGCGTCCGAACCGGGGTAGGTGTTGACGACCTGCTCCAGGGTGGCCTGGGCTTCATCGATCCTGCCTTCGCCGTACTGGGAAAGGCCGATCTTCAACAGGCCACCAGAGGCCTTGTCGTGGGTCGGGTAACGCGCGATGAGGTCGCGGAACTGCGCCTCGGCGAGCGGGAAATTGCGGGTGGCGTAGTAGCTTTCACCCAGCCAGTACAGCGCGTTGGGGGTGTAGACGCCATTGGGATAGAGCTCCAGGAAGCTCAGGAACAGCTGGGCCGAGTCGTCGTACTTGCCGGCCTTGAGCGAATCAAAGGCCACGTTGTACGCGGTGCGCTCGTCGCCACTGGCGGCAAGGCTGCCCGGGTCGCCGTGCACGGAAGGCGGCCGCTCGGTGGCGGCCACTGCCGGTGCGGCGGGCTTGGGGGCAACGGCCGGGGCGTTCGCGGCCGGAGCGGCCGGAAGGATCGGGGCCGAGCCACCTTCAATACGGTTCAGACGCCCGTCCAGGTCCAGGTACTGGTCCTGCGAGGTCTGCTTGAGCTGGGCGTTTTCGTTCTGGAGCTGCTCAACCGTGCTCTGCAGCTGCTGGATCTGCTGCCGAAGCTGGTTGACCTGGTTCAACAGGTCCTGGTTGGAGCTGTTGTTGTAGGCCTGCTGCTCGAGCGCGCCAACGCGGTCGGCCAGGCTCTGCCGCTGGGCCTGCGCCGGTGCGGCAGCCACAAGGGCTGCCGCAACGACCAGCATCAGGGTTTTGATGCCGATGCGCATGGATTACTGCGCGGTGTAGACGATTTCGACGCGACGGTTCTGCGACCAGCAACCTTCGTTCGACTCGGTGCAGGTCGGACGCTCTTCACCGTAGGACACGACGGTGATCTGGCTGGCCGAACCACCGTTGGCCTGCAGCGCCGAGGACACGGCGTTGGCACGACGCTCACCCAGGGCCTGGTTGTAGGCGCGCGAACCGCGCTCGTCGGTGTGACCCTGCAGGGTCATGCGGGCCGACGGACGGTCACGCAGGTACTTGGCGTGGCAAGCCATCTGGGCCTGGAATTCCGGCTTGATTGCATCCTGGTCCAGATCGAAGAACACAACGCGCTGGCGCAGGCAGGCGTCGGTGTCCAGGTCGCCCGGGCCGTACAGGCCGGAGGTCGACGGGCCGGTCGGCTGCGAGGTGCTGCCGGTGTCGACCGGAGCAGCAGGCTGTTCCTTGACCTTCTTGGAGCAACCGGCCAGAGCGGCCACGGACAGCAGGGAGACAAGCAAAACGCGGGTGGTCTTGTTCATGTAGTTACCTTTGAGGCTCCTAAAGCCGGATGTAGGGATGAATACGTGCGGATCTTAACACTCTGTTAGCGCTTTGTACGGTATGGCGACCAAGAAGGTTCGCGGACATCACCGTCGGCCAGTACCAGCCGCTGGCGCACGCGCGCATCAGCCGACACGGCATACAACACTCCACGACCACCCTCGCGGGCGGCATACAGCACCATGCTTGCGTTGGGCGCAAACGTGGGGGACTCGTCAAGCGAACCCGGCGACAGCGTGCTCCAGCGCGGCGAGCCCAGGCTGCTGTCCATCATCGCGATCTTGTAGGTATTGCCGCTGCCCTGCGCCACGACCAGCTTCTTGCCGTCGTAGGACATGCTCGGGGTCGCGTTGTAGTTGCCCTGGAAGGTCACGCGCGAGGCGCTGCCACCGCTGGAGGAGACCTGGTAGATCTGCGGGCGGCCGCCACGGTCGGAGGTGAAGTAGACGCTGGAACCGTCTGCGCTCCAGGTCGGCTCGGTGTCGATGGCGAAGTGGTTGGTGAGCTGGGTGAGCTGCTTGCTGCCCAGGTCCATCACGTAGATTTCCGGGTTGCCGCTGCGCGACAGCGACAGGGCCAGGCGACGACCGTCCGGGGAGAACGACGGGGCGCTGTTGATGCCGCGGAAGCTGGTGACCAGCTCACGTGCGCCGGTGGCGATGTTCTGGATGTAGATCGCCGAATTGCCACGCTCGAAGCTGACGTAGGCCAGGCGGTTGCCGTCCGGGCTCCACGAGGGCGACAGCAGCGGCTCGGCCGAACGCACGATGGTCTGCGGGTTGAAGCCGTCCGAATCGGCCACCATCAGCGCGTAGCGCATGGCATCGCCCTTGCCGCTGGCGGTGACATAGGCGATGCGGGTCCAGAAGGCGCCGCGCACACCGGTGATCTTTTCGTAGATGGCGTCGGCCATCTGGTGGGCGACGTCGCGCATGGCATTGCCACGGGCGGTCATCGCCAGGCCCAGCAGGCGCTCGCCCTTGGGCACGTCATACAGCTCGTATTCGACGCGGTAGGCGCCGGCACCGGCGTCCATGACCCGGCCGACCACGATGTAGTTCTGCTTCAGCGCGCGCCAGGTGGCGAACTGGATCTCGCCGCCACGGGTGGGCTTTTCGACGATCTGCGCTTCGGGCAGGGTGCGGAACTGGCCGGAACGCTCCAGGTCAGCGCGGACCACCTGCGCCACGTCGGTCTGCGGGGCGGCGGCCGAGCCCTGGTAGGGCATGGGCACCACGGTGATGGGCAGCGCGGAGGCGTTGCCGCCGATGATGTCGATGTCCAGGCCCCTCTGCTGCGCAGCGGCGGCAAGTGGCAGGAACAACAAAGCCGCGAACACGGCAAACCAGCGAGGCATCTTCTTCATGGGCGCTCTATAGGGGGAAAACCAGAACGAGGGATAACAGCAGTGCGGTGAACGGTTTCGCAATCATGAACCAACCGGGTGTGAAATCCGAGTGGTCATGCCACGAAAAATCACGTGTCATTAACGAAACCGGGCACGGCCTGCCCGCCCGGGATCAGTTGTCCTGGGCGGTAAAGGTGAAGTTGAGCTGGCGCGAGAACACCTCTTCGAAGCCGCGGTACGGCAGCGGCTGGGCGTTGAGCACGGCCGCTTCGATCGAACGGCGGCCGGCTTCGTCGAACGGGCAATCCGGGCTGACCTTGGCCGAGTTCACGTTGCCGCCGGGCAGCTGCACGATCACGATCTTGCAGCGCTGGCCGAACGGCACGTTGTCCGGGCGGGTCCATGCCGCCAGCACCTTCTGCTGGATCGCTGCCGCGTATTTGGCACGCAGGTCGTCGCTGGTACCGCCGCCGCCGGCGGCCGGCTGGGCGGCGCCGCTGGAACCGGCGGTGGACTGCCCTGCGGCGGCACGCGCGGCAGCCAGCTGGTGCAGCTTCTGCTCGGCAAGCTTCGCTTCCTTCTCGGCGGCCTCTCGGCGGCTGCGGATCTCGGCGATCTTCTTCTGGCGCTCGGCTTCTGCCTTGACGTCGTTGGCCTTCTGCTCCTGCTCGGCCAGCTTCTTCTTCTGCGCGGCCTCTTCCTGCTGCTTGGCCAAGCGCAGTTTCTGCTCGGCCTCTTCCACGCGCTTGCGCTCGGTGAGGTCGATCTGCTCCTGGCGGCGCTTGGCTTCCTGCTCCTGCTTGGCCTTCTCGGCCGAGATCGACATCGCGTTGACCGCGGTCTGGTCGACCGTGTCGGGCTGGGCGATGCGTTCCTGGGCGTTCTGCTGTTGCGGGGTGGGCGCGTCCTGCGGGCGCGGCTCGGGCAGCGGCTGCGGCGGCGGCACGGTGTCTTCTTCCACCGGAATCGGCTCGGCCACCGGCTCGGGCAGGTCAGGCAGTTTTTCCGAGGCGCGCAGCGCCTGGCGTGCCGCAGCGGCTTCCGAGGCCGACAGCTGCAGGCTGGCTTCAATGGCCGGATCGCCGGCGGCCGCTTCGGTGCTGCGCTGGGGTGACCACAGCCAGGCGGCGATGAACACCAGCGCGAGCAGCACGTGGACCAGGATCGCCAGGGCGATCGGCAGGCCCCACTCGCCTTCCGGCTGGCGCTGCGATGGCAGGGCTTCAGCGTGCATCGGTCGCCAGGCCCACCTTTTCCACGTTGGCGCGCTTGATCACGTCCATCGCCGCGACCACCTTTTCATAGGCCACGGCCTTGTCGGCGGCCACGATCACGCGCAGGTTCTTGTCCTGTGCGGCGAGCGCGCCGAGCTGGGCCTGCAGCTGGCCGGCGTCCATCGGCGCCGGCTCCTTGGCTTCCGGCAGCTTCAGGCTGAGCTGGCCGTCCAGGCGCACCGAGACGATCACCGGGTCCTGCTTGCTCTCCAGCGCCTTGGCCTGCGAACTGGGCAGGTCCACTTCAAAGCTCAGGGTGAGCAGCGGCGCGGTGACCATGAAGATGATCAACAGCACCAGCATGACGTCGATGTACGGCACGACGTTGATTTCGGATTTGAGCTTGCGGCGCTTGCGGCGGCCGATGGCAGCGGTCATGGCGTGATCCTTGTGCTGGGCGCTTACTCGTCGCCCGCGGACTGGCGCTGCAGGATCGAGCTGAACTCTTCGGCGAAGGTCTCGAAGCGGACCGACAGGCGCTCGACGCGGGTGGTGAAGCGGTTGTAGGCCCACACCGCCGGGATGGCCACGAACAGGCCGATGGCGGTAGCGAACAGGGCTTCGGAAATACCCGGCGCAACCGACGCGATACCGGCCTGCTCACCGCTGTTGATCATGTCGTGCATGGTCACCATGATGCCGAACACGGTGCCGACCAGGCCCACGTAGGGGGCGGTGGAACCGATGTTGGCCAGCAGTTCCAGGCTGCGCTCCATCTGGTCCACTTCACGGGTGAAGGTGGTGCGCATGGCGCGCTGGGCGCCTTCGAGCTGGGCGCGGCCATCCAGCCGGCGCTTGTCGCGCAGGCGGGTGAATTCGCGGAAACCGGCCTCGAAGATCGCCTCCAGGCCGCCCACCTTGCGATTGCGGTCGGTGGCAGCGCTGTACAGCTTGCCCAGGTCGGCACCGGACCAGAAGCGGCTTTCGAACTCATCGGCTTCGCGGTTGGCGGCGTTGAACACGCGCGCCTTGCGGAAGATGATCACCCAGCTGATGAACGAGCCGGCCAGCAGCAGCAGCACGATGATCTTCACCGGCAGGCTGGCCTTGATCATCAGGTCCAGGTAATTGATGCCACCGCCGTGCGCGGCTTGGGCGACGGTCTGCGACGCGGCGCTGGTGACCTCCTGCGGCAGCGCTTCGACCACCGTGGCCTGCAGGGCCAGGAGCATTCCGATCATCCGTTGTTCCTCAATATGCGGCTATTTGAATTACGTGGGGTTTCAGCGCGGCGTGGAGAGCATCGTCCATGCCGCGCGGCTTGAATGTGGCAGCGTCCAGTGCCGCGATTTTCACCTGCGCGGTCAGCAGCGTTTCATCGCCGCGACACACCGCCTGGTCGAACACCATGCTGGCGCGCTTGCACTGCACCAGCGTGGCGGTCACCGCCAGCGCGTCGTCCAGCCGCGCCGGCTTGAGGAACTCCATGGTCATCGACCGGACCGCGAACACCAGGCCATGCTCGGTGCGGGTGCGTTCCTGGCCGTAGCCCAGGGCCCGCATCCATTCGGTGCGCGCCCGCTCCATGAAGGCCACGTAGCGGGCGTGGTAGACCACCCCGCCAGCGTCGGTATCTTCCCAATATATGCGTGTCGGCCAACTGAACCGCAGGTCAACCGACATCCGGCACCTCCGCGAACAGGTCGGCCGGCGGATTCTTCGGCTTCAGGCCCAGGTGGCGGTAGGCCTTCTGGGTAGCCATGCGGCCGCGCGCGGTGCGCACCAGGAAGCCCTGCTGGATCAGGTAGGGTTCGACCACATCTTCCAGGGTGCCGCGCTCTTCGGACAGGGCCGCGGCCATGGATTCCACGCCTACCGGGCCGCCGTCGAAGTAATCGATCAGCGTGCGCAGCATGCGCCGGTCGAGGTCGTCGAAGCCTTCCGGGTCCACTTTCAGCATCTGCATGGCGGCCTGCGCCACGTCCTGGTCGATATGGCCGGCGGCCTTGACCTGGGCGTAGTCGCGCACCCGGCGCAGCAGCCGGTTGGCGATACGCGGGGTGCCGCGCGAACGCCGCGCGATTTCCGCCGCGCCATCGGCGGTGCAGTCGATGCCGAGGATGGCTGCCGAACGCCGGACGATCCTGGTCAGCTCTTCGGGGGTGTAGAACTCCAGCCGGTGCACGATGCCGAAGCGGTCGCGCAGCGGCGCGGTCAGCAGGCCGGCCCGGGTGGTGGCGCCGATCAGGGTGAACGGCGGCAGGTCGATCTTGATCGAGCGGGCCGCAGGCCCCTCGCCGATCATGATGTCGATCTGGAAATCTTCCATCGCCGGGTACAGCACTTCTTCCACCACCGGCGACAGGCGGTGGATTTCATCGATGAACAGCACGTCGTGCGGCTGCAGGTTGGTGAGCAGCGCGGCCAGGTCGCCGGCTTTTTCGATCACCGGCCCGGAGGTCACCCGCAGCGCCACGCCCAGCTCGTTGGCGATGACGTGGCTCAGGGTGGTCTTGCCCAGGCCCGGCGGCCCGAAGATCAGCACATGGTCCAGCGCATCGCCGCGGGCCTTGGCCGCTTCGATGTAGATCGACAGCTGCTCGCGCACGGGCGCCTGGCCAAGGTAATCGGCCATGCGCTTGGGGCGGATGCTGGCGTCGGTGGTGTCATCCTCGCGGGTGGCACCGGCGCCGATGATGCGGTCGTCGGTCATTGCCCGATTATGAAGCAATGACGCATGTTTCGGGGCTTCCTGCGGGCCGGCCAACGGCCGGCGCTACCGACGACGTGTCTGGGGGAGAGCCCCCTTGTTGTTGAAGGGGGCGCGCCAACGGCGCGGGGATAAGGTGGAATGCCCCGGGACCCGAGGTTTGCAAAGCAAACCTTGGGCCGCAGGTCGAGGTCTGACGCAGTCAGATCTCGACCTGCGCGCCCAGCTCTACGAGGCGATTTCCTGGGATCCGGAAGAACCCGGTCGCCGGCGCCGCGTTCCGGTGCATCAGCGCGAACAGCTTGTCGCGCCAGATCGGCATGCCGCGGTTGGCGGTGGCCACGATGGTTTCGCGGCTGGCGAAGAAGGTGGTGTCCATCGGGTCGAAGTAGATCCCGCCGTGGTCGCACGAGCGCATCAGCGCCAGCGGCACGTCCGGGGTTTCCATGAATCCGAAGCGCACGAACACGCGGTAGAACTCATCGCCCACCGATTCGATCTTCAGGCGCTTGCCTTCCATCGCATACGGAATGGGCAGGGTTTCCACGTGCAGGAACACGTTGCGCTCGTGCAGCACCTTGTTGTGCTTGAGGTTGTGCATCAGCGCGTGCGGGGCCACCGAGGGGTCGGCGGTGAGGAACACCGCCGTGCCCGGCACCCGTACCGGCGGGGCCAGCATCAGCCCGGGCAGGAAGGTATCCAGCCGGATGCCGTCCTTGCGGATCTCATCGCGCAGCAGCTCGCGGCCACGCCGCCAGGTGCGCATCATGGTGAACAGCACGATGCCCAGCACCACCGGGAACCAGGCGCCCTGCAGCAGCTTGGCGCCGTTGGCGATCACAAAGCCCAGGTCGATGATGAAGAACACCACGCACAGCGGGATGATCCAGTAACGCGAGGTTGGCCACAGCGCGCGGGCCACCAGTGCCAGCAGCAGGGTATCGATGAGCATCGTGGCCGACACCGAGATGCCGTAGGCCACCGCCAGGTTGGAGGAGCTGCGGAAGGCCAGCACCAGCCCGATCACCATCACCGCGATACCCCAGTTGATGCCCGGGATGTAGATCTGGCCGATGGTGTCGTGCGAGGTATGGGTGATGCGCATGCGCGGGATGTAGCCCAGCTGCATGGCCTGGCGCGAGACCGAGAACGCGCCGGTGATGACCGACTGCGAGGCGATCACCGCGGCCATGGTGGCCAGGATGATCATCGGGTACAGCGCCCACTCCGGCACCGCCTCGAAGAACGGGTTCTTCACCGCCTCGGGGTTGTTGAGCACCAGCGCGCCCTGCCCCAGGTAGTTCAGCACCAGGCACGGCAGCACGAAGAAGTACCAGGCGTGGCGGATCGGCTTGGCCCCGAAGTGGCCCATGTCCGCATACAGCGCCTCGCCACCGGTGACCGCCAGCACCACCGCACCGAGGATGAAGATGCCGTGCCAGCCGTGCTCCATGAAGAAGCGCAGCGCCCACATCGGGTTGAAGGCCTTGAGCACTTCGGGCGAATCCACGATGTTCCAGATGCCGATCGCGGCCAGCGAAATGAACCAGATCGAGGTGATCGGCCCGAACAGCTTGCCGATCTTCTCGGTGCCGAAGCGCTGCACGGCAAACACCGCCAACAGCACCACCACGGTGATCGGCACGATGAAGGCATGCAGGCCGGGGGCTGCCACTTCCAGGCCTTCGACCGCGCCCAGCACGGAAATGGCGGGGGTGATCACGCCGTCACCGAAGAACAGCGAGGCACCGAAGATGCCCAGGATGCCCACCACGTAGGCCGAGCGCGACCCGTGGCGCAGGGTGCGCTGGGTCAGCGCCATCAACGCCATGATGCCGCCCTCGCCGTCGTTGTCGGCGCGCATGATGATGGTGACGTACTTCAGCGTCACCACGATGTTCAGCGCCCAGAACGCAAGCGACAGCACGCCCAGCACGGTGTCGTGGTCGCTGTTGAGGCCGTAATGCGGCGAGAACGCTTCCTTCAGGGTATACAGCGGGCTGGTGCCGATGTCGCCGAACACCACGCCGATGGCGCCGACGATCAGGGCCAGGCCGCTGGCGGCCGGCGCATGGCCGTGCCCGTGCTGGCCGCTGTCGTGCTGGGTGGAAGAGGTGGACATGGGACTCCGGGAGGGCGTCGGTCGGTAGGGAAAAAGGCCGGCGCGCTCAGCGCAGCGCGGCCTGCAGGGCCTTGCGGATCACGGTGGCGACATCATCGCCCTCGGCGTTGGCATCGCGCGCCATGCGCGCGGCCTCGGTCGGCTTGTAGCCCAGCTGCTGCAGGGCCACGGTGGCTTCGGAGACCGGGTCGGTGGCCGGCGCTGCGCCGGCAATGGGCGCGCCGCCGCCGCCAAAATTGGCCGCGCGGTCGCGCAGTTCCAGCACCATGCGCTCGGCGGTCTTCTTGCCGATGCCCGGAATGCGGGTCAGCGCGGTGATGTCACCGGCCTGCACCATCTTCGCGAACTCATCCACGCTCACCCCGGACAGCACCGCCAGCGCGATCTTGGCGCCGATGCCGCTGACCTTCTGCACGTCGCGGAACAACCGGCGCTCGCCCTCGCGCAGGAAGCCATACAGCGACACGCTGTCTTCCTTCTGCGCGTAGTGGGTGAACAGGGTGACCTCGCGGCCCAGTTCGGGCAGGTCGTAGAAGGTGCTCATCGGCGCCTCCAGTTCGTAGCCGACGCCGTTGACGTCGATCAGCAGCCACGGTGGCGCCTTGTACGCCACGATCCCACGCAGACGACCAATCATGCAGATGTCCTCATTTCCGGCTCCAGGCCTGGCGGGCATTGACGCCCAGGCGCTGCGCGGTTGCCCTGACGTGGGCGTGGGTGATCGCCACGGCCAACGCATCGGCGGCGTCGGCCTGCAGCCTGGTTTTCAGGTTGAGCATAAGCCCGACCATGTGTTGGACCTGTTGCTTCTCCGCCCCGCCCCGGCCCACCACCGCCAGTTTGATCTCGCTGGCCGCGTATTCGTGCACCGGCAGGTCGCGCATGACCACCGCCGAGATCGCCGCGCCGCGGGCCTGGCCCAGCTTCAGGGCCGAATCCGGGTTGCGCGCCATGAACACCTTCTCGATGGCCACTTCGTGCGGGCGGTATTCCTCCACCAGCGCGTTGAGCCCCAGCACCAGCAGCTTCATGCGGTTGGGGAAGTCGTCGGCGCCCAGCAGCACCAGCGGCAGGTGGTGCACGTGCAGCACTTTGCCGGTGGGGTCCACATCAATGATGCCCACCCCGGTGCGTTGCGAACCGGGGTCGATGCCGAGGATGCGGATCATGCGTGGAACGTCGGGAGTCATCATGGTCCGCATTGTCCGCCCCCGACGTCGCACTTGGCGAGACGGGGGCATGGACGTCAGGCGTAGGCGTCCGCGCCGAGGTCGGCGTTGGAGAACACGTCCTGCACATCGTCCAGGTCTTCCAGCATGTCCAGCAGCTTCTTGACCTGCAGGGCGGTGTCGCCCTCGACCTTGATGTCGTTGTCGGCGCGGAAGGTCAGCTCGGCGTGGTCCGGCTTCAGCCCACCGGCCTCCAGCGCATCCTTGACCGCGTGGTACATGTCCGCCGCGGTCAGCACGTCGATGGCGCCGTCCTCCGGGTACACCACGATGTCATCGGCGCCGGCCTCGATGGCCGCCTCGGTCACCGCGTCCTCGTTGGCGCCGCCCGCGAAGTGCAGCACGCCCATGCGCTTGAACATGAAAGACACCGAGCCTTCGGTGCCCATGTTGCCGCCGCACTTGCTGAACGCGTGGCGGACATCGGCCACGGTGCGCACGCGGTTGTCGGTCAGGCAGTCCACGATCACGGCCACGCCACCGGGGGCATAGCCCTCGTAGCGGATCTCTTCGTATTCAACGCCTTCCAGCTCGCCGGTGGCCTTCTTGATGGCCCGTTCGATCACGTCCTTGGACATGTTCGAGGCCAGGCCCTTGTCCATGGCCACCCGCAGGCGCGGGTTGTTGTTGGGGTCGCCTCCACCGCCGCGCGCGGCTACGCCGATCTCACGGATGATCTTGGTGAAAATCTTGCCGCGCTTCGCGTCAGACGCGTTTTTGCGGTTTTCGATGGAAGGGCCTCTACCCATGGGTGTTTCCGTGCTTGCGTCAGGAACAGGGCGCGGATTCTACCTGATCGGCCGCCCTCACCGTGTTAGCCGGGGCTCAGGCGGCGTGCGCGGCCCGGTCCGGGCGGAAGCAGCCATCGCGCAGGAACGCGGCGGTCTGGCGTGCGGCGTCCGGGGAAAACACCAGCCCGCTGTGGCTGGCGGCCACCACGCAGTGGTCGGCCAGGCCCGGCAGGCGGGTCTCGTCCAGCGCCACGGTGCCGTCGGAGGCGTCGCCACAGGCACCCAGCAGGCTGCCCAGCCCATGCGGCACGGAACCGGCGATCAGGCCGACCTGCGCCCTGCCCTCCCACGCCGGCAGGCCATCGAGCAGCAGTTCGCTGCTGCGGCCCAGTGCCAGCGACCAGCCATGCTCGGCCAGCGAACGGGCGGTGCCGCTGCCGCGCAGCGGCGAGCCAAGGCAGACCACCCGCGACACCGGCAGGTCCGGCTGGCGGCGCAGGGCCTCCAGCGCCACCAGCCCCCCCAGGCTGTGCCCGACCAGCGCTACCGGGCCGCTGTCCTGCAGCCGCTTCAGCAGCTGCGGCACGGCCACATCGGGGCCGCCGAACACGCTGGCGTAGCCGAAGGTATCCACGCTGAAGCCGCGCGCGCGCAGGCGCCAGGCCAACGGGCCGACCCAGGCGCGGGCATTCCAGATGCCGTGCAGCAGTAAAACGGGGGGAGTCATGTGCTCAGCGTAGCCGGTGCGAAACCGTTCCAGAGGTAGCAAACGGTGCCATTAGACAAATGGACGAAGGAACGGCGGGTGAAACCCGCCGCCATTCAGGCCGCCTGAGGCGGGCGGCGCAGGATGAATTCCAGGTCGCGCACCTGGCCGACCGGGAATTCGTAGGTACCCACCTTGCTGAACCCATAGCGGGCGTAGAAGCGCTGCGCGCCAAAGTTCTCCGACCACACCCCCAGCCACAGCGTGCGCGGGCCGTCGCGTTCCAGCCAGGTCAGCGCGGTTTCCAGCAGACGGCTGCCCCAACCACAGCTCTGCTGGTCCTTGATGAGGTACAGGCGCTTGAGTTCACCGTCGCCGGGCTGCACCTCCGGGTGCGGCAGGCCACAGGGGCCGGCGGCGGCATGGCCGACCGCCACGCCGTCCAGCTCGAGCAGCCACACCGCGTAATCGGGGTGGGACAGGATCACGCGCTGGCGGTCTTCGGCGTAGGCCTCGTCCAGGAAGTCCTGCAGGTCCTGGGCCGGGTACAGGTGGCCGAAGGTTTCCACGAAGGTGCGGGTGGCCAGCACCGACAGGGTCGGTGCGTCCTCGGGGCCGGCGCGGCGGATGGTGTACATGGACGGGTACGGGGCAGGCCTCAGGCCTGCGTTCCCTTGGCGGCGTCTTCCTCTTCGCCGTCCTCGTCTTCCTCGTCCTCGTACTCCTCGTCCTCCTCGTCCTCTTCCTCGCCCTCTTCGTACTCTTCGTCTTCTTCCTCTTCGTCGTCCTCGTAATCCTCGACGCCGAAGTCCTCACCGTCCCAGCGGCCTTCGCCATCGGCGACGAAGGTCAGCGCCATCGCGGCCGGGTTGGTGCCCACGCGCACCAGCCAGCCGCCGAACACGCGGGCGCGTTCGGTCACCAGGTTGGCATCGGTGCCTACGTTGCCCAGCCTTTCCCATTCCAATACGAACGCGAACTCGGTCATTACCTGGATCTCCTGAGCGATGTGACGGTGAGGGGGGGCCGGCCAACGGCCGGCGCTACCGGGAGGGTGCGATCTGACGATCGCGGAATCAGTTTTTGCGCGGGCGGACCTGGATGTGCACTTCGGCCAGCTGCTCGTCCGGGATCGGCGACGGGGCGCCGGTCATCAGGCACTGCGCGCCGGTGGTCTTCGGGAACGGGATCACGTCGCGGATCGATTCGGTGCCGGCCATCAGCGCGGCGATGCGGTCGATGCCGAAGGCGATGCCACCGTGCGGCGGCGCGCCGAAGCGCAGCGCGTCGAGCAGGAAGCCGAACTTCGCCTCAGCCTCTTCCGCGCCGATGCCCAGCAATTCGAACACCGTGCTCTGCATGTCCGAGCGGTGGATACGGATCGAACCGCCGCCGATCTCGTTGCCGTTGAGCACCATGTCGTAGCCGCGCGACACGGCCGTTTTCGCATTGGCGCGCAGGTCGGCGATGTCATCCACCGCCGGGGCGGTGAAGGGGTGATGCAGGGCGACGTAGCGCTGGGCTTCGTCGTCGTACTCGAACATCGGGAAGTCGGTGACCCACAGCGGCGCCCAGCCGTCGGCGACCAGGTTGAAGTCCTTGCCGGCCTTCAGGCGCAGCGCGCCCATGAAGTCGGACACCTTGTTGTAGCCGCCGGCACCGAAGAAGACGATGTCGCCGTTACCGGCGCCGACGTGGGCAACCAGCGCGGCGAAGGCCTCTTCGCTGAAGAACTTGGCGATGGGCGAGCTGACTTCGCCGTTCTCGGCGATCTTGATGTAGGCCAGGCCCTTGGCGCCGTACTTGGCGGCGTGCGCGGCGTACTCATCGATCTGCTTGCGCGACAGGCTGGCACCGCCCGGGATGCGCAGCGCGGCGACGCGGCCGTCGGCATCATTGGCGGCGGCGGTGAACACCGGGAATTCGCTGGCTTTGACCAGCTCGGCCACGTCCACCAGCTCCAGCGCGATGCGCAGGTCCGGCTTGTCCGAGCCATAGCGACGCATCGCCTCGGCCCAGGTCATGCGCGGGAAGCTGGCAGCCAGCTCCACGTCGACCACTTCCTTGAAGATCGCGCGGATCATGCCTTCCACGTAGTCCTGCACGTCGCGCTCGCGCACGAAGGCGAATTCCATGTCCAGCTGGGTGAATTCCAGTTGGCGGTCGGCGCGCAGGGCTTCGTCGCGGAAGCAGCGCGCGATCTGATAGTAGCGGTCGAAGCCGGCCACCATCAGGATCTGCTTGAACAGCTGCGGCGACTGCGGCAGGGCGTAGAACTCGCCCGGGTGCATGCGCGCCGGCACCAGGAAGTCGCGTGCGCCTTCCGGGGTGGCCTTGGTCAGGATCGGGGTTTCGATGTCCTGGAAGCCGTCGCCATCGAGGTGGCGGCGCAGCGCCTGCACCAGCTTGATGCGGGTGCGCTGCATGCGCTGCATTTCCGGGCGGCGCAGGTCCAGGTAACGGTACTTCAGGCGGGTTTCTTCGCCCGGGTTCTCGTGGGCGTGGAACGGCAGCGGCTCGGCCTTGTTGAGCACGGTGATGCGGGTGGCGACGATCTCGACCTGGCCGGTACGGATCTTGTCGTTCACCGCATGGCGCCTGCGTACCACGCCTTCCACCTGCAGCACGTCCTCGTAGCCGAGGCTGGCGGCGACCTTGAACACGTCCGCGTTCTCAGGCTCCACCGTCACCTGCACGATGCCCTCATGATCGCGAAGATCGATGAAGCACACGCCGCCCAGGTTGCGGGCAACGTCGGTCCAGCCGGCGAGGGTGACAGTCTGGCCAATCAGGGTCTCGTCGACCAGGCCACAGAAGTGGGTACGCATGGGGGTAAAGCTCCGCAGGAGATTGCCGGCGCCAGGCGGCACCGGTCAGCCCGTTATTCTGCGGCCGGCGACCCGATCGGGCAAATCCGGACGGTCACACGGGCTTAATACGGCCCGTACCTATAGTCCGCGCACCACCATGCGCAAGGGGATTTGCCATGAACCGCCTCGCTGTCGCTTGTTTCACCGCCCTGCTGGCCTGCGGCGCCCCGTCGCTGCCGGCCCAGGCCCAGGTCAATGCCCGGGCCTACGCCCCGGAGAACCTCCGCACCCTGTCGGTCCAGGACCAGCAGCGGGTCATTGCCCAAGAATACGCCGAACAGTCCGGGGGGCGGCGCATCCCCGACGACCAGATGCGCTTCTACCTGGACCAGGTGAACCGCTCGTCCTGGGGCTTTTCCCGCATCAAACAGGACATCGCCACCTCGCTGGGTGGCTCCGGCGGCGGCTGGAACCCCGGCGGCGGCAACAACGGGGTGGTCCGCTGCGAAAGCAACGACAACCGCCAGCGGGTCTGCACCACCGGCTGGCGCAGCGCGCGCCTGTCCCGGCAGATCTCCGGCACCCGCTGCGTGGAAGGCAACAACTGGGGCTCCCGCAATGGCCAGGTCTGGGTCAGCGACGGCTGCCGGGCCGAATTCGTCGAAGGCCGTGGGGGCGGCTGGGGGCCGGGTACCGGCGGCCCCGGCACCACCATCCGCTGCGAAAGCAACGACAACCGCGAGCGCAGCTGCCCTACCCCGTGGCGCAATGCCGCGCTGGTCCGGCAGATCTCCGGCTCGGCCTGCGTGCAGAACCAGACCTGGGGCATGCGCGGCAACGCCATCTGGGTCACCCGCGGCTGCCGCGGAGAATTCGCCGAATCGCGTGGCAACTGGGGTGGCGGCGGAGGCGGCAGCAACTACAGCGTGACCTGCAGCAGCAACGGCAACCGCCAGCAGACCTGCGCGTGGGATTCACGCCAGGGCCGGCCGGTGCTGCTGGAGCAGCTGTCTGGCAGCAGCTGTGTCGAGAACCGCAGCTGGGGCTATCGGCCGAGCATGGTGTGGGTCAGCAACGGGTGCCGGGCGAGGTTCGGCGCACGCTGACGGGAAGGCGGCCCGACCAACGGTCGGGCCCTACCGGCGCGGCTATTTGTTGGTCGGTTCGGTGTCCGCGCCCCAGGGCGCGGGCGGCAACGCGACGGGGTGCGCGAGGTCGAACACCACCTGGAACCGGCGGCCACCCGGACGGGTGAGCTCGTACACGAACGTCTTGTCCGGCTCGATTTCCATCGCCCACGTATTGGTCACCGACGCCTCCATGCCGGCCTTGCGGAACATCGCCACCGAATCGGCATCCACCGGGAACGACTGGCGCTGCGCGGTGCCGGGCGGCGCACTGTCGCCACCGTACATCGTGACCGCGTCCGGACTGCCATCTGCATGGCGGTGATCGTGCTTGAGGCGCAGGCCGGTATCGGTACGGCCCAGCACCCAGGTGCGCGAATGATCGTCACCCACATGGAAGGGAATGCGCAGCGTATGCGAGGCGTCATCGCAGCCGCGCACATGCATCACAAGGCGCTTGCCGTCGAACGGGTCAGGCCCGGCGCCCTTCGGCTCGTTGACGGCGATATGGCCTTCAAACGCCTTGCCGCAATGCGCGGCAACAGCAGCGAGAAACGCGTCGGCCGGGGCCATCGCAACATCGTGGGCCACGCTGTCACGCTGGCCACCACACGCGGCGAGCAACGACGCAGCCGCGAGCGGCAGGAACTTGTACACAGTCATGCGGACACCGTAGCCCGCGTGGGCGTAATGCGCAAATCCGCGCCAACCGCGACAAAGGATTAATCACGTCTGTGTTAGGGTCGTTGTCGTGACCGGTTCGCCTTCCCCACGAAGGTCGCACGCGTGTTGCGGCTGACCGCCCTGCTGACGGGAGTAGCGCTGCTGTTGACCGGCAGCGGGCTTCTGGGCACCTTGCTGGCGGTAAGCGGCGGTGAAGCCGGCTTTGGTGCCGGTACGTTGGGCCTGGTGATGTCCGGTTATTTCGCCGGCTTCTTCATGGGCACCTTCTTCGCCCCGTCGCTGATCGGCCGTATCGGGCATATCCGTGCGTTCGCCTTCTTTGCCGCCCTCGCCGCCATCGCGGTGCTGCTGCATCCGCTGTGGCTCAATGCCTGGCTGTGGGGGCTGCTGCGCATCATCACCGGCATCGCGCTGGTGGGCCTGTACACGGTGATCGAAAGCTGGCTCAACGCCGAGCCGGATCCGCGCCAGCGCAGCCGTGCGTTCTCGCTGTACATGGTGGTCAATCTTTCCGCGCTGGCACTGGGCCAGATCCTGCTGATGGTCAGCAACGCGCCGGCCATGTCGATGTTCATGCTGATCGCCATGCTGGTCTGCGCCGCGGTGCTGCCGATCACCGCCACCCGGCTCACCCCACCGGAGGTGCCGTCGGTGCCGCGCCTGACGCTGTCGCGCCTGTATGCGATGGCGCCGGTGGCCACGGTCGCCGCCGGGCTGTCGGGCCTGGCCATGGGCGCGTTCTGGGGCCTGCTCCCGGTGTATGCCGGCGAGGTGGGCCTCGACAATGACGGCGTGGCCCGCTTCATGCTCACCGCCATTGCCGGCGGCGCGCTGCTGCAGTGGCCGCTGGGGCACATCAGCGACGGCCATGACCGGCGCGTCGGGCTGGTGGCGCTGTGCCTGGCCGCCGCCGGCATCGCGCTGGTGGCCGCGATGCCGATGATCCAACAGCAGACCTGGCTGTTGTTCGGGCTGTTCTTCTTCTATGGCGGCCTGGCGTTCGCGCTGTATCCCTTCGCGGTGGCGCACATGCTCGATTACCTGCCGCGCCAGGACCTGCTGTCGGGCTGCTCCAGCCTGCTGTTGGTGCACGGCGTGGGCGCGGCGCTCGGCCCGGCGCTGGCCGGCGCGGCCATGCAGCAGTTCGGCCCGGCCGCCCTGCCCCTGTACTTCGCCGTGGTGCTCGGCGTGCTGGCCCTGTTCACCACCGCGCGCCTGCTCAGCTTCGACCGGCTGCGCACGCACCCGGTGGTGTTCCGGCTGATGCTGCGCACCACGCCGGCGGCATTGGAACTGATGCCGGAAACGGACGTCGCCCCGCCGCCGGACACCCCTTCTCCCTCACCCAACGACACCGATAAGGAAGTGCATTGACTGTTTTGACACCCACCCCGTCCACCTCATCCCGCACGCCGGCGGCTCCCCCGGCCCAGCAACTGATTCTCGCCACCGACCTGGATGGCACCTTTCTCGCCGGCGATGCCGCCGCGCGCCACCGTCTGTACCGGCTGGTCGACCAGCACCCCGGTATCCGCCTGATCTTCATCACCGGCCGCGGCCTGGAAGCGGTGATGCCGCTGCTCTCCGATCCCGCCATTCCGCGCCCCGATTACGTTGTCTGCGATGTCGGCGCGACCGTGGTCGATGGCCACACCCTGCAGCCGCTGCAGCCCCTGCAATCGATGATCGACGCGCACTGGCCCGGCGAACAGGTGGTGGCCGCCGCGATGCGGCCGTTCACCGCGCTCCAGCGCCAGGACGTGCCGCAGGAGCGGCGCTGCTCCTACTTCTGCGACCCGGCCACGCTGGCGCCGCTGCGCGCGCAGATCCAGGCGGCCGCGCAGGCGCTGGGCTGCGATGTGCTGTATTCGGCCGACCGCTACCTGGACATCCTGCCGCCGGACACCGACAAGGGCCGCACCCTGGCTGCGCTGGCGCGCATGCTGGACCTGCCGCGTGACCGCATCCTGGTGGCTGGCGATACGCTCAACGACCTGTCGATGTACACCGCCGGCTTCCGCGGCGTGTGTGTGGGCGATTCAGAACCGGCGCTCACCGCCGCCACCACCGGGCTGGCGCACACCTACCATGCGCAGGCACCGGGCTGCGGCGGCATCCTTGAGGCGATCGAGCACTTCGCCCTGCTGCCGGCCGATGATGCGTGGCTGAAGCCGCCAGCGGCCAAGCGCGCCGAAGGCGCCGACCTGGTGATGCTCTACCACCGCATGCCCTTCGACGAAGTGATGGAAGACGGCGTGCTGGTGCAGCGCCCACCGCGCTCGCCCAACGGCATCATTCCCTCGCTGCTGAGCTTCTTCCAGGGCGGCCAGACCGGCTCGTGGGTGGCCTGGGGCATCGACGACCCCAAGCGCGGCCCGTTCCAGACCCATATGGCGGTGGACGCCGAGCGCTACCCCACGCTGACGGCCGCGCGCGTGCCACTGACCCGGCAGGAAGTGGACATCTTCTACAAGCGCTTCTCCAAGGAAGCGTTCTGGCCGATGCTGCATGTGTTCTGGGAACGCGCGCGCTTCCGCGAGGATGACTGGCAGGTCTTCCTGAAGGTCAACCGGCGCTTCGCCGAAGCCACCGCCGCCGAAGCTGCGCATGGCGCCACCGTGTGGATCCACGACTACAACCTGTGGATGGTGCCGGCCACCCTGCGCGAGCTGCGCCCTGACCTGAAGATCGCCTTCTTCCACCACACCTACTTCCCATCGGCTGATGTGTTCAACGTGGTGCCGTGGCGCCGCGAGATCATCGGCAGCCTGCTCTGCTGCGATTACATCGGCTTCCACATCCCGCGCCAGGTCGAGAACTTCGTGGATGTGGTGCGCGGTGCGATGCCCGCGGAACGGCTGTCCTGGGAAAGTTGCGCGCCACGCTTCCTGACCTACGGCTGCGCGGTGGGGCTGGATACCATGACCACGCGCATCCGGGTCGGTGACCGTGAGGTGGCGCTGGGAGCGCACCCGGTCGGCACGGATCTGCGCCGCATCCACGATGTGCTGGCCCGGCCCAGCGTGCGCAACGACATCTTCAAGCTGCGCCGTGAGATTGGTGCGCGCAAGCTGGTGCTGTCGGTGGAGCGGCTGGATTACACCAAGGGTACGCTGGCCAAGCTGGAAGCGTTCGAGCGCTTGCTGGAGCAGCATCCGGACCGCCAGGGCAAGGTCACCCTGCTGATGGTGTGCGTGCCGGCCGCGCGCGAGATGACCGTGTACCGCACGCTGCAGAACCAGATCGAACAAGCGGTGGGCCGTATCAACGGGCGCTTCTCGCGGCTGGACTGGACCCCCGTGCGCTTCTTCGCACAGGCATTGCCGTTCGAAGAGGTGGTGGCGCATTACGCGGCCGCGCAGGTGATGTGGATCACCCCGCTGCGCGATGGTCTGAACCTGGTGGCCAAGGAGTTCGTGGCCACCCATGGCATCGAAGGCAGCAATGGCGTGCTGGTGTTGAGTGAATTCGCTGGCGCGGCGGCCGAGTTGAAGGGCGCGGTGCTGACCAACCCGCATGATCCGGCCGATCTCAGCGCCGGCCTGTTGCAGGCGCTGTCAATGCCCGACGAAGAAGCCAACGGCCGCATGCGCCAGCTGTTCGGCACCGTGGAGTACCACGATGTGGATCGCTGGGGGCGCGAGTTCCTTGATGCGGTCAAGGAAACCGGCAACGCCTGACGCCACAGTGATCAGCGCGCGTGCGCGCTGATCATTTTCTCGGCGATAACCGCCACCTGGCGCAGCGTGTCGTTGCGCCCGGCATCATCCACCGTGGCACCCTGCAGGTAGCTGGTCAGCACCCAGGGCGCCCCACCGGCCAGCGGCCACAGGATGGCGATGTCGTTGGTGGTGTCCTCGCCATTGCTGCCGGTCTTGTCGCCCACCCGCCACGCCGGCGACAGTCCGGCACGCAGCCGCGAATCACCGGTTTCGTTGTCGATCAGCCAGTCGGCCAGCTGCAGTCGCGACGCTGGCGTGAGCACCTCCCCCAGCACGAACCGCTGCAGGCTGGCGGCCATCGCGGCGGGGCTGGTGGTATCGCGCGGATCGTCGGGCGCGAACCGGTTCATGTCCGGCTCCAGGCGATCGTTGCGGGTCACCGCATCGCCATTGGCGCGCAGGAACGCAGTCACCCCGGCCGGCCCGCCGACCACCCCCAACAGCAGGTTCGCCGCCGGGTTGTCGCTGGTGACCATGGTCGCGCGGCACAGGTCGCGCACGGTCAGGTCCTTGCCCACGTGGCGTTTGGTCACCGGTGCGTGGGAGAGCATGTCCTGCTGGCGCACCGGCAGCCGCCGGTCCAGCGACAGGGTGCCCTGGTCGGCCAGATGCAGCACCGCCGCCGAGAGCGCGAACTTGAAGGTGCTGCACATCGGGAAGCGCTCGTCCTGGCGATGGCCGATGCGGCGGCCGCTGGCCGTGTCGAGCAGGGTCACGCCAAGACGCCCGCCACTGGCTTTTTCCAGGGCGGCGAAATCGGCTGCCTGCGGCTTGTCACCCGCCAGCGCGGTCGGCGGGGTCTTGGCCAACACGGTGGCGGCCAAGGCGGAAGCTGCGGCGGCACCGGTCATCTGGAGGAACTGGCGGCGGGCGAGCATGGGGCGTCTCCGGGGCTGTGAAGTGGCCATGGAAGCATTTCGGGCCACATGCCACCAGCGAGTATTCTCAGCAGGAGACATGAGCAGGATTGATGGCATGGTGGTAAGGGCAGGGTTACCTCGCATGGCGTCCGCCCGTGGTAGCGCCGACCGTTGGTCGGCCCACGGAGTGCTGCATCGACCACGGAGGGTCACGGCCCGAGATGCTTCCAGCACCGCCTGGGTCGACCAACGGTCGACGCTACCCTCGCACGGCGGGCCACCCTTGGTGGCGCCGACCGCAGGCCCCGCCGGCGTTACCATTACCCATCAAGATTCCTCACGACTCGCCCATGCTTCGTCCCCAGCTTCCGCTCAACGCCTTGCGTGCCTTCGAGGCCGCCGCGCGCCATCAGAATTTCACCCGCGCCGCGCTGGAGCTGTGCGTCAGCCAGGCTGCCTTGAGCCATCAGATCCGGGGGTTGGAGGAGCGACTGGGGGCGGTGTTGTTCCATCGCCTGCCGCGTGGAGTGGCCCTGACCGATGAAGGGGCGCGCCTCTACCCGGTGCTCAACGAGGCCTTCGACCGCATCGCGGTGAGCCTGGACCGGTTCGTCGGCGGGCATTTCCGCGAGGTGCTCGGGGTCGGCGTAGTGGGCACGTTCGCCACCGGTTGGCTGCTGCCGCGGCTGGCCGATTTCAACGCGCGGCACCCGGATATCGAGCTGCGCCTGCAGACCCACAACAACCGCATCGACCTGGCCGGCGAAGGGCTGGACCTGGCGATCCGCTTCGGCGATGGCGACTGGCAGGGCCAGGTGTGCACCCCGGTGCTGGCGGCGCCCTTTGCACCGGTGTGCGCGCCGGCACTGGCGCGGACGCTGCGGCAACCGCGCGACCTGGCCAGCGTGGCACTGCTGCGTTCCTACCGCAGCGATGAATGGCCGCAGTGGCTGCTGGCCGCTGGCGTGGGCGAGCTGGAGGCGCGCGGGCCGGTGTTTGATTCGTCATTGACGCTGGCCAGCGCGGCCGCCGCCGGTGCCGGCGTGGCGTTGCTGCCATTGCGAATGTTCGAACAGGACCTGGCGCAGGGACGGTTGGTGCAGCCGTTCGCGCAGACGCTGGAGCTGGGGAGTTATTGGCTGACGCGGTTGCGTTCGCGGGCGGAAAGCGAGGCGGGGAAGCGTTTCAGGACCTGGTTGGAAGCGCAGGCGTAGGGATACGCCATGCGTGTCCGGGTTTCGTTCGGGCATTCCGTGGACACGCATGGCGTGTCGCTACACGGGCCTTCAGGCCATCAGTTCCATCCACGCGGCTTCGGCTTTTTCCAGCTGCTGCGCGGTGGTTTCGCGGTCGCGGCCGAGCACCGCCATGCGGGTGGCGTCGGCGTAGTTGACCGGGTCGGCCAGCTGGCGGTCCAGCTCGGCCAAGCGGGCTTCCAGCTCGTTGACCTTGGCTTCGGCGCTGGCCAGCTTGACCGGGTTGACGGTCTTCTTCGGCGGCAGCGGCGGGGTCGGCGGCACCGGCTCCGGCGCGGCAGCCGCCATCTTTTGCTTGGTGCCCTGCGCGGCCGGGCGCGAACGCAGCCACGCTGCGTACTCGTCAAGGTCGCCGTCGAACGGCTCCACCACCCCGTCGGCCACGCGCCAGAAGGTGTCACAGACCAGGCCGATCAGGTGGCGGTCGTGCGAAACCATCACGATCGCCCCTTCGAAGGTCGCCAGCGCTTCGGCCAGCGCTTCGCGCATTTCCAGGTCAAGGTGGTTGGTCGGTTCGTCGAGCAGCAGCACGTTGGGCTGCTGCCAGGCGATCATCGCCAGCGCCAGGCGCGCGCGCTCGCCACCGGAGAAACCGTCCACCGGCTCGAAGGCACGGTCGCCGGCGAAGTTCCACTTGCCGAGGAAATCGCGGAAGGACTGGTTGCTGCCATCCGGGGAGATGTCCCGGAAGTGGTCCATCGGCGACTGTCCTTCATGCAGCGACTCCACCGTGTGCTGGGCGAAGTAGCCGATGCGCAGGTCCGGGTGCGCCGAGCGATCGCCGGCCACCGGGTCCAGCTCACCGACCAGGGTCCGCACCAGCGTGGTCTTGCCCGCGCCGTTGGGTCCCAGCAGGCCGATACGCTGCCCCGCCTCCAGGCCGAAGCCCACGTTGTGCAGGATCACCGCGTCCGGGCTGTAACCGGCCTCCACATCGTTGAGGCGGATCAGCGAGAACGGCAGCTTGGCCGGCGGCGCGAACTCGATGCGGAACTCGCGCTCGGCACGCACCGCTTCGGTGCCGGTCAGTTTGGCCAGGCGCTTCATGCGGCTCTGTGCCTGCGTTGCCTTGCTGGCCAGCGCCTTGAACCGGTCGATGAAGCTCTGCAGGTGGGCACGCTCGGCCTGTTCCTTCTCGTGCGCGATCTGCTGCTGGCGCAGCTGTTCGGCGCGCTGGCGCTCGAAGTCGGTGTAGCCGCCCGGGTACAGCTTGGCGCCGCCGCCATGCAGGTGCAGGGTGTGGGTGGCCACGTTGTCGAGGAACTCGCGGTCATGCGAGATCAGCAGCAGCGTGCCCGGGTACTTGAGCAGCCACTGTTCCAGCCAGAACACCGCGTCCAGGTCGAGGTGGTTGGTCGGTTCGTCGAGCAGCAGCAGGTCGCTGGGCATCATCAGCGCGCGCGCCAGGTTCAGTCGCGCGCGCCAGCCGCCGGAGAACGTCGCCACCGGCCGTGAATGGGTGTCGGACGGGAAGCCCAGGCCATGCAGCAGCTTGCCCGCACGAGATTCGGCATCGTACGCACCGATCTCGGCCATCTTCTGGTGCGCATTGGCCACGGCCTCCCAGTCCTCGCGCGCGGTCGCCTCGGCTTCCTCGCGCAGCACGGCCGCCACTTCGGTGTCGCCTTCCAGCACGAACTGCAGCGCCGGGTCCTGCAGCGCCGGGGTTTCCTGGGCCACGCTGGCGATGCGGATCTTGCCGGGCAGGTCCACATCGCCCTTGTCGGCCTCCAGCTCGCCCTGCACGGCCGCGAACAGGCTGGACTTGCCGGCTCCGTTGCGGCCGACCACGCCCACGCGGTAGCCCGCATGCAGGGTCAGGTCGACATTGGACAACAGCAGCCGCTCGCCGCGGCGCAAGGCGAAGTTACGAAGGGAAATCATCTGGGGGGTCCATATAACGGAATGGAATGTGCTGGTGAGCACCTTTCCTGCGACGCAATTCTAGCGTTAACGAATACTTGACGCGCCCCGGGATGCGCGGCAGGCCTCGTCTCTCTCCCACGAACCTGTCTGCGCTTTCCCCGGGACCCTTCCCCGCCTGATTGACCGAATGTTGCTAAACCGTTGCTTTTGCAACGTTTTTTCAATTTGACAGCCAATAAAAATACCGTTAATCCGTTAATTGCGCACCGCAACACCCGCCCTCGCTGACCCGCTTTCCCGCAGTCGTGATGTCGCCCGGTGCCGCCTCGTCCCAACCGGAGCCACATCCTGATGAACCGCAAGACCCGTACGCTTGCCGCCGCTGTCGCCGTCGCCCTCGGGGCCTCCGCCTTCAGTGTCGCCGCCCAGGACGCCCCTGCCCGCGCCACCGCCAACACCCTGGATACGGTCATCGTGACCGGCACCCGTGTGGCCGACCGTACCGTGGCCGAGTCGCAGTCGCCGATCGACATCATCACCCCCGAGGCGCTGCAGTCCACCGGCACCACCGAACTGGCCACCGCGCTGGCGCGTGCCCTGCCCTCGCTGAACTTCCCGCGCCCGGCGCTGACCGATGGCACCAGTGGCATCCGCCCGGCGCAGCTGCGCGGCCTGTCCCCGGACCAGGTACTGGTGCTGGTCAACGGCAAGCGCCGCCACACCTCGGCCCAGATCAACGTCAATGGCAGCATTGGCCGCGGCTCGTCGGCGGTGGACATCAACGCCATTCCGATCGCCTCCATCGAGCGCGTCGAAGTGCTGCGCGACGGCGCCTCGGCGCAGTACGGCTCGGACGCCATCGCCGGCGTGATCAACATCGTGCTCAAGGGCTCCAGCGCGGGCGGCAGCCTGGCCCTGGATGCCGGCCAGTACTCGGCCGGCGACGGCAACAAGTACCAGCTCTCCGGCGATACCGGCATCGGCTTCGCCGACGGCCGCGGCAGCGTGCACGTGGCCGGCCAGATCACCCAGCAGGACGAAAGCAACCGCGCTGGGCCCTACCAGGGCACCACGCCGAACACCGGCAACTTCCCCAGCGTGGGCCAGACCACCTTCGTGGTCGGCGACCCGCAGGTGGATGCCACCGCCGCCTCGGCCAATGCCAGCTTCCAGTTCAGCGACCACGTCTCGGCCTACGCCACCGCGCTGGCCAGCAACCGCGACATCACCTCGTTCGCGTTCTACCGCTCGCGCACCAACGGCGGCCAGGGCGCGCTGCTGGCGCAGACCTACCCGGACGGCTTCGTGCCGGAAATCAACCAGTATTCCAAGGACCGTTCGCTGGTGGCCGGCCTGAAGGGCGACACCGAAAGCGGCTGGACCTGGGACGTGAGCTACAACCACGGCACCAACAAGATCGACTTCCACACCCGCAACAGCATCAACTACGCGTTGGGCGTGGACAGCCCGCGTTCGTTCTACGCCGGTGCGCTGGAATACACCCAGGACATCGGCAACGTGGACATCACCAAGCAGCTGGACTGGGGCCTGGCCTACCCGGTCACGTTGTCCTTCGGCGGTGAGTACCGCCGCGAGAAGTGGGAACAGAGCGCGGGCGAGCCCAATTCCTACTTCGGCACCGGTGCGCAGGGCTTCGGCGGCTTCACCCCGCTCAACGCCGTCGATGCCGACCGCGACAACTACGCCGTCTACGCCGGCCTGGAAGCAGACCTGACCGACAAGTTCTCGGCCGGCGTCACCGGCCGCTATGAGGATTACTCGGACTTCGGCGACAAGTTCTCCGGTAAGCTGTCGGCCCGCTACGCCTTCACCGACAAGGTCGCGCTGCGTGCCACCGCCTCGTCCGGCTTCCGCGCGCCCTCGCTGGCCCAGCAGAGCTACCAGGCGGTGACCAGCACCATCGTCAACGGCGTGTTCGTCGAACGCGGCACCTTCCCCACCACCAGCACTGCCGCGCAGGCGCTGGGTGCCAGCCCGCTGAAGGCCGAAAGCTCCACCTCCTACAGCGTGGGCCTGGTGCTGCAGCCGATCGACCGCCTCTACCTGACCGTGGATGCGTACCAGATCGACATCGACGATCGCATCATCCTGTCCACCAACATCACCACCAACGCTGCCACCAATGCGCTGCTGGCCGACCTGGGCCTGCCGCAGGTCACCGCGTTCTCCTACTTCACCAACGGCGTGGATACCCGCACCCGCGGCGTGGACGCGGTGTCCAGCTACACCATCCCGTTCAGTGCCAGCTCGCTGGAACTGACCGCGGCCTACAGCTACAACGACACCGAGGTGAAGAAGTTCATCGCCTCCCCGGCCGTGTTCGGCTCGCTGGGCCTGACCCAGTCGCTGATCGGCCGCGATGAAGTGGGCCGCATCGAAGACAGCTACCCGCGTGACAAGACCATCCTGAGCGGCACCTGGCGTTCGGACCACTGGGACCTGAACCTGGCCGCCACCCGCTACGGCTCGTTCACCGTGCGCAATTCGGCCACCCCGACCCGCGACCAGACCTACGATGCCTCGTGGGTGCTCGATGCCTCGGTGGCCTACAAGCCCAGCGAGAACTGGACCCTGACCCTGGGTGCGGACAACCTGCTGGACGAGTACCCCGACCGCACCGTGGACCTGCAGAACTCCACCTGGGGCATGCTCCCGTACAGCAACTACTCGCCGTACGGCTTCAACGGCGCTTACGTCTACGGTCGCGTGACCTACAAGTGGTGATGATCGGCTGACACCGGATCCGGCAGGCCGCAGCGCGGTTTGCCGGATCGGGCCGCATCGGTGAAAATCGGGGCATCCCCCAAGTTGCGAGCCCCGATGCACCATGACACCGACCTGATCAACATCGTCGCCGTTGGCCTTGGGCTCGCCTTCATCCTGGGTGCGCTGGCCAACAAGCTGCGTTTGTCTCCGCTGGTCGGTTACCTGGTTGCGGGCATCTGCGTAGGACCGTTCACTCCCGGCTTCGTCGCCGACCAGGCGCTGGCCAACCAGCTGGCCGAAATCGGCGTGATGCTGCTGATGTTCGGTGTCGGCCTGCACTTCTCATTGAAAGACCTGATGGCGGTCAAGGCGATCGCCATTCCCGGCGCGGTCGGCCAGATCCTGGTCGCCACCCTGCTGGGCTGGGGCCTGGCCTGGCTGATGGGCTGGCCGGTGATCCACGGCGTGGTGTTCGGCTTCGCGTTGGCCACCGCCAGTACCGTAGTGCTGCTGCGCGCAATGGAAGAACGCCGCCTGCTGGAAACCCAGCGCGGCAAGATCGCGGTCGGCTGGCTGATCGTCGAAGACCTGGCCTGCGTGCTGGCCCTGGTGATGATGCCGGTGCTGGCCGGCGTGTTCGGCCCGGATGCGGCCAATGAAACCCACACCGTCGGCAGCGTGCTGGCCAGCATCGGCTGGACCTTCGTGCAGCTCGGCCTGTTCGTGGCGGTGATGCTGGTGGTCGGCCGCCGGGTCATTCCGTGGATCCTGGAGCGCATCGCCGGCACCGGCTCGCGCGAACTGTTCACCCTGGCGGTGCTGGCCATCGCACTGGGCGTGGCGTTCGGCTCGGCCATGCTGTTCGGCGTGTCGTTCGCGCTGGGCGCGTTCTTCGCCGGCATGCTGCTCAACGAATCCGAGCTCAGCCACAAGGCCGCCAACGATTCACTGCCGCTGCGCGATGCCTTCGCGGTGCTGTTCTTCGTCTCGGTGGGCATGCTGTTCAACCCGGCCATCCTGGTCGAACACCCGTGGCAGGTGCTGGCCACCGCCGCCATCATCATGTTCGGCAAGTCCGCCGCCGCATTCTTCATCGTGCGTGCGTTCGGCCACCCCAACGGCACCGCGCTGACCATTTCGGCCAGCCTGGCGCAGATCGGCGAGTTCGCCTTCATCATCGCCGGCCTGGGCGTGAGCCTGAAGATCCTGCCGCCCACCGGCCAGGCCCTGGTGCTGGCCGGTGCGCTGATCTCGATCATGCTCAACCCGCTGGTGTTCGGCCTGCTCGACCGCTGGCTGGTGAAGCACCAGGAAACCCCCGCTGCCGCCGTGGAAACCGAGTTGCCGCCCGGCCCCTCGCTGGACCTGCACGACCACGCCATCGTGATCGGCTACGGCCGGGTCGGCAGCGCGCTGGCGCAGGTGCTGCGTGACCGCGGCGTGCCGGTGCTGGTGATCGATGACAACAAGGAGCATGTGGCCGAAGCACACGCCGCCGGGCTGCCGGCGATCCGTGGCAGTGCCGCCTCCGACCGCGTGCTGGCCGAAGCCCATCCCGAACGCGCCAAGATCGCGGTGCTGGCCATTCCGCAGCCGCTGGAGGCGGGCGAAACCCTGGCCAAGCTGCGCGCGCTCAACCCGGGCCTGACCCTGCTGGCGCGCGCACACAGCGACGCCGAGGTCAAGCACCTGCTCGAACACGGCGCCGACGGCACGGTGATGGCCGAACGCGAACTGGCGTACTCGCTGGCCGAAATGGTCATGGCCACCCCGCCCTACCGCAACATCGGCAAGCACACCATTCCGGTGGTTTAACGGGCCGCCAGCGGCACGCAGATATCGGCGCGCAGGATCGCCTCGGGGACGTCCTCCGGGTCGTCCAGATAGTGGTAGTACAACGGCGCGTCGCGCAGCACGCGCCCGCTGTCGGGCAGCCACTGCCGCAGCAGCGCGTCGGTGGCGGCTTCAAGACCGGCGTAGCTGCCCACGTGGCGCAGCACCGCATGGTCGCCGCCGCCAAGCCGCAGCACCCGCAGCGGCGGCGGCGGTGCCGCCACACCCGTCCCAAAGCCCATCGCGCAGTCGAATTCGCAGGCTTGCGCCGGCACGTCGCGATGATCGTTGAGGGCGATTCCGATCAATTGCTGAAGCTGGTCGGCCAGCCCTGCGCCCGCTGCCCAGGCGAACACGCGGCCGAATGCCTGGTCCAGATCGTCGAACGCACTGCGGGTGCGCAGCGCCACCACGTCGAACGGTTCCAGGGTGAGCACCCGTACCTGCAGGGCAGGCTCGGCCTGCGCATTGTCCGCGGCCGGCAGCACCAGGCGCTGCTGGCACTGCGCGCGCAGCTGTGGATCGTCGCGCAGCGCGCTGGGCGTCGCATCCAGCATCTGCCTGCAGATGCGTGCCAGCGCCTGCGGGCTCTCGTAGCCCGACTGCAGGGCCACGTCGGTCACCCGGCTGCCGGGCTTGCCCAGCAGGTGCAGGGCCTGCGCCAGGCGCAGACGCAGCACGGTGCGCCCAGGGGTTTCGCCGGTCAGCGCGCGGTACAGCCGATGGAAGTGATAGGGCGACTGGTGCGCTATCGTCGCCAGTCCCTCCAGTTCGGGCAGAGGATCGCCCGCGCGCAGGCAGGCCTGCAGGTGGGCGATGACGCGGTCGATACCGTGGCGTTGACGGACCTGGACGAGGCGGCTCATGGCGGGCTCCTTGCGGGACAGGACTGCAGCGTGACTCGCCGCGCGCCGCAGCGCGTGTCGGATCTTGCGCACCTGAGGGCGGATCGTAGCGGTTCGCCGCCATCCAGTGTGATGGCGATCCGGTCTGTACTGAGCACCGCGTTGCGGAAGCCGGTGCGGTTCTGACAAACGCAACTACTCCCATGGGCAAGTCCGGCGCGCGCGTGCACTGTGCATCGCACCGGCGCCCCGCCACCTGCACCGCAGCGGCTACCGCGTCCCTCAACGAGGAGGTAGATATGCCGCTCGACATCCCGTTCGCACGCCACGCCCAGGGTCGCTTCGCCAATGAGGTCGCCCGTCACCTGCAGCCGCGCGGACTGCAGCCGCCACCGTCGTTGCGGCGAGGTCTCGAACCGTTGACCATCGGCAACCGCCAGCACTGGGTGCTCGCCGCACTGGCCCTGTCTTCGGCGATGAGCATGGGGCAGGTGCCCGCGCGCAGTGCCCGCCTGCCTTCCGGTAACCCGGCACCGTTGCCGGGCGCGGGTGCGCAGGGGGGCATCGACCACCAGGCCGTGCCGATGCTCGGCGATGCGCCAACGGCGCCCGTGGTCGCACTCGAACATATCGCCAATGGCGCCACGCTCGGCTGCATCGCGTCCCCCCGGCACTGTCCGCAGACGCTGGCCGCCAGCCTGCTGACCTACGGAGCGCTGACGGCCAGCACGATAGGAAGCGGTGTGTTGGGCTACGCACTGGGGCGTTCCACTGCGCCCGCAGCCGGCACCGAAGCGTCGCGAGAGTCATCCCCGTCCCTGCCGCAGTCGCTGTATGCGCTGCTGCCGGACGAGCAGCGCATGCAGCTGCTGCAGATCGTCCGCGACTGCGGCACCGATGCGGCGGCCTGTACCGCCCCGGCGATCCGGTCGCTGCTGCAGGAACTACCGGAAGCCACCCGTCGGCAGATCATGGTGACGCTGGGCGTGGCCCGCCATGCTGAAACGCACACGCACGGCGGCTGGCCCGCCGGTGCCGACGCGGCCGCACTGGCGCCCGTGCTGTCGTGGGTGGATTGGGCGGCGGACCTGCTGGGCAGCGTGGTGAGCCCGGCGCAGGCGTGCTTCCAGCTGGATCTGGAGCAGATCGCACAGGCCACGCTGGAGGCACAACAGCCGGGCATGACCGGTGCACAGCGCGAGGTGGCCGCCAACATCGCGCGTTTCGACACGCTTCGTGCGCTGTTCCGGCGCGACGGGCACACGCTGCAGCAGCTGCCGTTCTCCGGCAGCACCCGCGACTCCTTCGGCTTCGACCGGACCTATAACGGCTGCAATCTGATGCTGGAGTTTGCCGGCGCCGGCACCCCACGACGCACGTTGATGGTGCTCGCCCATGGCGACATGACCGGTGCGCGCGAAGGCTCCAGCGGTGCCAGCGACAACGGCACCGGGCTGGCCACACTGCTGGCGCTGGCGCGGAAGCTGGGCGCGGCAACGCTGCCGGACGGCGTTCGCGTCCAGCTGCTGGTGTCGGATCTGGAGGAGCACGGCATGCTCGGCGCCAAAGCCTTCGTCGAACACTGCCTGGCGCAGGCCAGCTGCCCCGATGTGGCGCTCAACCTGGACATGACCGGGCGCGGCGACGGCATGACCTTGTCCGGCTCGGACCGCCACCACTTCTACATGGACGGAGATTCGCGTGCGCTGCAGCCACCGCCGGCTCCGGTCACCGCCGCCGAAGCGCAGCTGCGTGGGCTGCTCGAAGCGGCTGCCGGCGAGGTCGGGCTGACCGTGCATGACAGCACGGGCTGGGTAATGCAGTCCGACCATATTCCCTTCCAGCGCGACGGCGTGCCGGCGCTGGGAATGAACCTGGCCGATGCGGCCGACATCACCCTTGAACGCGACATGCAGCAGGCGCGTACACGGTTGTGGCTGGCCAATGCGGACGTGGACTGGAGCCGGTTCGAGCACTACCTCAATGGCACCCTGGGACCGGATGAGACCCAGTCGATGGAAACGCGGATGGACGCCATGGAACACGCCATGCACACCTACAAGGCGTTGCCGCTGTCACGCGCGATGGCCAACATCCACAACCGCCACGACCAGCTCGACCAGGTCGACCCGCGTCGCGCCATGGCCGCGCTCGCCGTGATCGAGAACGCCCTCGACGCGTGGCTGCACGCGCCGGCGCCCTGATGAAAACCCACCCCGGCCGGCCCGCACCGGCCGGGGTGGTCCCGCCTCACGCCTTGGCCAGCGCCTGCTCCAGATCGGCCAGCAGGTCGTCCACGTGTTCGATGCCGATCGACAGCCGCACGGTGTCTTCGCTCACCCCGGCGCGTTCCAGTTCCGTCGCGTCCAGCTGGCGGTGCGTGGTCGATGCCGGATGGGTGGCCAGCGACTTCGCATCTCCCAGGTTCACCAACCGGGTAAACAGCTGCAGGGCATCCAGGAAGCGCGCACCCGCCGCGCGGCCGCCCGGCAGGCCGAAGGTCAGCACGCCCGAGCCATGCCCGCGCAGGTAACGCTGCACCAGCGCGTGCTCAGGGTGGTCAGGCAGCGCTGCGTAGTTCACCCACGCCACCTTGGCGTGGTCGCGCAGGAAACCGGCAATCGCCAGCGCGTTGGCATTGATCCGGTCCAGCCGCAGCGCCAGCGTTTCGATGCCCTGCAGGATCAGGAAGGCATTGAACGGCGACAGCGCCGCGCCGGTATTGCGCAGCGGCACCACCCGGGCACGCCCGATGTAGGCCGCAGGACCCAGCGCCTCGGTATAGACCACGCCGTGGTAGCTCACGTCCGGCTCGTTGAGGCGGCGGAAGCGCTGCTTGTGTTCGGCCCACGGGAACCGGCCCGAATCCACGATAGCCCCGCCGACGCTGGTGCCGTGCCCGCCCAGGTATTTGGTCAGCGAGTGCACCACGATGTCCGCGCCGAAATCGAACGAGCGCTGCAGGTACGGGGTGGCCACCGTGTTGTCGACGATCAGCGGCACCCCGTGCGCGTGCGCGATGTCGGCCACCGCCTGGATGTCGGTGATGTTGCCGCGCGGGTTGCCGATGGATTCGACGAACACCGCCTTGGTGCGGTCATCGATGAGGCCGGCGAACGCATCCGGATCGCGGTAATCGGCGAACCGGGTCTGGATGCCGAACTGCGGCAGGGTGTGCGCGAACAGGTTGTAGGTGCCGCCATACAACGCGCTCGACGCCACGATGTTGTCCCCCGCCTCGGCGATGGTCTGGATCGCATAGGTGATGGCCGCCTGCCCCGACGCCAGCGCCAGTGCGCCGATGCCGCCTTCCAGCGCCGCCAGGCGCTGCTCCAGCACGTCGGTGGTCGGGTTCATGATGCGCGTGTAGATGTTGCCTGGCACCTTGAGGTCGAACAGGTCCGCCGCGTGCTGGGTATCGTCGAACGCGTAGGCCACGGTCTGGTAGATCGGCACCGCCACCGCGCGCGTGGTCGGGTCCGGGCGATACCCGCCATGCACGGCGATGGTTTCCGCTTTCCACGGCGGCAGCGAGGTGTCCGGTTCCGACATCGTGAGGTCTCCGCGCACGGTGCGTGCGAAAACGCACCATAGCCGAGCCCCGCCGCGCCCTGTCATGCCGGTTGCTCATGAGTACCGTCGCTGTGGTGATGTGCAGGGTGCGTTTCGTACCACTCCTATGTGCGTTCTGCGCGCCCGTGGTCATGATCGCGCTCCGCCTGCGACGGCAGGCTCCCGCACGACTGATAGTGGAGGTCACGCCATGCGTGCCGATGCCGTACAACAACACCGCCGCAGCGTGGGCGAATTTCATCGGTCGCTGCGCGGCCAACAGCCCGCGCAGGATCACGCCCGGCACCAGCGGTTCGGTAGCGCCCATCCACCGCTGCTGCGCGTGGGCAACGCGGGAGTGCTCACCCTCGCCGCGCTCTCCAGCCTGATCGTACCGGCGTCCGCGTCGGCCACGGCGCGCGCGGATTCGGCGCCGCCGGTACGGCCGGCGCTGCTGCCTGGTGCGGGCGCGTCGCGGGGCGAGGCGTACCTGGCCGTGCCGGCGCAGGAGCCATTGAACGGGATTGCTTCAGCGACCGCTGCGGGCTGCCTGTCGCGACCCCGCCAGTGTCCGCAACTCCTCGCCGGTGCCGCCGTCACCGCGCTGGGCGGTGCGCTCGTCGGCGGGTGGTTGGGCTACCAGGCTGGCCACCGCGCAGCCCGGGACGAGTGCACTACCCGCTTCGCGGGTCTCCCTGCCGCCGACTCGCAGGTCCAGACGCCGGAGACCGCCGATGGCCTGCCGGCGCCGCTGCGCTTCAACCCGGCTGACATCGACCCGGACCACCCGCCCTGCCAGTCGCTGTACGCACACATCAATTCCCGCTGGCATGCGACGGAGCAGCGGCCACCCGACCAGTCGCTGTGGAACATGCCGACGATGTTGCAGGAACGTTCGCTGGCGTTGCAGCG
This sequence comes from Stenotrophomonas sp. Steno-Z4, assembly GCF_056393145.1. Classification (NCBI taxonomy): domain Bacteria; kingdom Pseudomonadati; phylum Pseudomonadota; class Gammaproteobacteria; order Lysobacterales; family Lysobacteraceae; genus Stenotrophomonas; species Stenotrophomonas sp. Steno-Z4. The sequence continues at coordinate 533,928 of NZ_JBWJPC010000001.1, forward strand.
GCGGGTGGTGGAACAGGCCGCCAACCTGGACACGCCAACCCACGTGGAGAAGATCGTGGCCGATCTCTGGCGCACCGGCATGAACCAGCGCCAGATCAATGCCGACGGCATCGCACCGTTGCGGGCCGAGCTTGCGGCAATCGACGCTTTGCAGACGCCTGAGGCCATCGAGGCGCATCTGCACGCGCTCACGGCGGTCGGTCTCAATCCCGTGTTCGGGTTCGGCGTCGACCTGGATATGGACGCGCGCGACAGCCAGATCCCCTACGCCTTCCAGGGCGGCCTTGGGCTGCCGGACCGCAACTACTATCTGGACACCGAACACGCGCAGGCCGCTCTCGCCTATCGCTCGCATGTCGCGCACGTGCTGCGGCTGGCCGGTGATGCGCCGGCCGAGGCCGAGCGCCAGGCCGATGCGGTTCTCTCGCTGGAACGACGCCTTGCCGACGCATCAGCGCCGTGGGACGAGCTCAACGAGAACGTCACCCACTTCTATCATCCGCTGACGGTGCCGGAGGCGGATGCGCTCACCCCCGGGTTCCGCTGGAGTGCGTTGTTCCAGGCATTGGGGGTGGCCCCGCCGGACCGCTTTTCGCTGGCCACGCCCGCCTTCCACCAGGCGGTGGGGCGCGCGTTGACCAACGAAGAACCGGCCACATGGCGCGCCTACCTGCGCTTCCATACCCTCGATTCGGCCAGCCCGTTCCTGGGCGACGACTTCGTCCGCGCCCACCATGCCTTCCACGCCAGGACCCTGCAGGGCCAGGATGCGATGCCGCCACGCTGGAAGCAGGTCCTGGCCGCCATCGAACGCGTGGCCGGTGAAGCGCTGAGCGAGCTGTACGTTCCGGTCGCGCTGCCGGCGGAAACCCGGGCACGGGCGATCGCCCTGATCGAGCAGATCATGGCTGCGCTGAAGCGACGGCTGGCGGTGGTGCCGTGGATGGACCCCGAAACGCGCGCCACCGCGCTGCTCAAGGCCGATACGTTCCGGCCGCGCATCGGCCGCCCCGAACGCTGGCCGGACTGGTCCGGGCTGCACACCGAGTCCTGCGGCTACCTGCGCAACCTGCGCGCGGCCACCGCGTTCGCCCAGCGCAACGAACTGGCCCGCCTGGGCGCGCCGGTGGACAGCGCGCGCTGGCGCATGACCGCGCAGACCGTGGACGCGTACCACGACGTGATGAACAACGACATCGCCTTCTCCGCGGCGCTCCTGCAGCCGCCCTACTTCGACGTGGAAGCAGACGACGCGCTCAACTACGGCGCGATCGCCGCGGTCATAGGGCATGAGATTTCACATGCGTTCTCGGCCGAATCCAGCCAGTTCGGGCTCGATGGCAGCCTGCAGGGCTGGTGGAGCGATGCCGACCGGCAGCGCGCTGCCGCGATCTCCGCGCAGCTTGCTGCGCAGTTCGACCAGCAGCAGGTGGACGGACTGCCGCTCAATGGGCGGCTGACCGCCAATGAGAACCTGGCCGACCTGAGCGGCCTGGCGATCGCCTTGGACGCACTGGAATTCGCCCACCGCAACGAGACAGATCCCATGATCGACGGGCTCAGCCGCGAACAGCGCTTCTTCCTCAGCTGGGGCATGCTGTACCGGGAGATGCGGACCCGCGAACGCCTGCAGAGGGACGTGGAAACGGACGTGCACGCCTTCGGCCCCCCACGCGCGGACGTCGGCCCGGCCAACATGCCCGCCTACGCACACGCGTTCCAGTGCCCGCCCGGAGCCCCCATGACCCGCAACGCCTCGGAGCGGGTCGCCTACCTCTAGCTCCAACTCACATTACAAACTGCCAGCTGAACGTGCATACTCCGCGACGGTCGCCCGGGAAGCTTCCGGCGACGTCGCAGCAGGGGCGGGGTCCCTGCGATTGTCACCAAGGGACGGAACATGCGCTTTGCCTTACGCACACTGCTGGCGGCTGCGCTGCTGTCGGGCAGCTTCGCCTGCCTGGCCCAGACGGCCACCGGCACGCTGGTCATGGAAGTGGACAAGCTGCAATCGGAAGTACCGCTCAGCAAGGAACTGCAGGAACTGATCCGCACCGGCGGCGTGGACTGGGGCATCAAGGGCAACGAACTGGTGCTCACCGTCGTCGATACCCGGTACCTCGACTTCGACTACGGCTTCACCACCCGCTATGGGTACCGGCACGCGTTGCAGCTGCCGGTGGGTACCTACCGGATCACCGCCGTGAGCCGGGAACCCCGCCGCAGCTACAGCGAACAGCGGCTGCTGGACCGGGCGACCTTCGTGAACCGCAACGTGGCGTCTTTCACGATCGAAGCCGGCAAGACCGTCACCGTGCGGGTGGGGCCCGTGATCATGGATGAGGACGCCCTCAACCCGGCGGTATTCATCCCCACCCTGTTCGCCAGCGTGTCCAGCGCGGACGGCGACGCACCGGGCGGCGCAGCGCCCCGGCGTAAAGCAGTCACCCTGCGCGACAACAGTTCCACCGCCTGGCCGGATTACCGCGGCCCCATCAAGTTCATTCCACGCTGACCAAGGACGACATATGCGTTTTGCCATCCGTTTTCCATTGGCTTCGGTGCTGCTGCTGGGCAGCTTCACCAGCTCGGCCGAATCCGAAACCGGTACCGGTACGCTGGTACTGGATCTCAAGCCGTTCCGTTCCGAAGTGGCACTCAAGCCCAAGATCGAATCGCAGCTCAAGACCGGCGGCATCGAGTGGGGGCTGCGTGATGGGCAGATGGTGGTCACCCTGCTCAACAAGCGCTTCGTCGATTTCGATGTGAACTACATGACCCGTTACGGCAGCACCCAGACGCTGCAGCTGCCCGCCGGCACCTACCGCCTCACCACGGTCGGGTTCGAACCGCACACCGGTTTCAGCGTGGAGAAAGTGCTGGCCAAGGGTGCCTACGTGAACCCGGACGTCCTGTCATTCACGGTGGAGGCCGGCAAGACCACCACGATGACCATGGAGCCGCTGATCGTCGACGAAGAGCGCACGCTGTTCGCCACCTTCTTCACTCCCACGCTGTTCACCACCGTGGCGGTGGAAGGCAGCGCTGACACCACGGCAGCGCCCGCCGAGCCGGTCGCGCTCAACGTGCGCGACGAGCGCTCCATCTCGTGGCCCGATTACAAGGGGCCGCTGAAGTTCGTCGCCAAGTAACGAAAAAAAGGCCCCGGGAAACCGGGGCCTTCTGTTTGGATCACATCGCCACTCAACCCTTGGCGAATGCCAGCCGGCCTTCGGCCGCATCCACCTGGATCACATCGCCGCCGACGAAGTCGCCGGACAGGATCTTCTGTGCCAAGGGGTTCTCCAGCTGCGCCTGGATCGCGCGCTTGAGCGGGCGGGCACCGTAGATCGGATCGAAGCCGACGTTGCCCAGCAGCTCGAACGCCGCATCGCTGACCTCGATGCGCAGGCCACGTTCGGCCAGCCGCTTTTCCAGGCCCTGCATCTGGATGCGGGCGATCTGCTTGATCTGCACCTTGTCCAGCGGGTGGAACACCACGATGTCGTCCAGCCGGTTGATGAACTCCGGGCGGAAGTGCGCCTGCACCACCCCCATCACCGCCGCCTTCATCTGCGTGTAGGCCTCCGGGCTGTCATCGCTGGACATGTCCTGGATCTGGTGCGAGCCCAGGTTGGAGGTCATCACGATGACGGTGTTGCGGAAGTCCACGGTGCGGCCCTGGCCATCGGTGAGGCGGCCATCGTCCAGCACCTGCAGCAGGATGTTGAACACATCGGTGTGCGCCTTTTCCACTTCGTCGAGCAGGATCAGCGAGTACGGGCGGCGACGCACGGCCTCGGTAAGGTAACCGCCCTCTTCGTAGCCCACGTAACCCGGGGGCGCACCGATCAGCCGCGCCACGCTGTGCTTTTCCATGAACTCGCTCATGTCGATGCGGATCATGGCGTCGCTGCTGTCGAACAGGAACTCGGCAAGCGACTTGCACAGCTCGGTCTTGCCCACGCCGGTCGGGCCCAGGAACAGGAAAGAGCCGCTCGGCCGGTTCGGGTCGGACAGGCCGGCACGCGAACGGCGCACCGCGTCGGAGACGACCTTGATCGCCTCTTCCTGGCCCACCACCCGCTCATGCAGCACGTCCTCCATGCGCAGCAGCTTGTCGCGCTCGCCTTCCAGCATGCGGTTGACCGGAATCCCGGTCCAACGCGACACGACTTCGGCGATTTCTTCGGCGGTGACCCGGTCCTGGACCAGCTTGAACTCGGTGTTTTCCGCTTCCTGCGCCGCGTGCAGCTGCTTTTCCAGCTGCGGCAGTTGGCCGTACTGCAGTTCGCTCATGCGACCGAAGTCCTGGCGCCGCTGCGCCGCTTCCAGTTCCAGCTTCACCTGTTCGATCTGCTCCTTGATCTTGGTGGTGCCCTGCAGCGCCGCCTTCTCCGACTTCCAGATCTCGTCCAGGTCGGAGAACTCGCGCTCCAGCGCATCGATCTCGGTTTCCAGGTCGGCCAGGCGCTGGCGCGAGGCGTCGTCCTTTTCCTTCTTCAGCATCTCGCGCTGGATTTTCAGCTGGATCAGTCGCCGTTCCAGGCGATCCAGTTCTTCCGGCTTGGAGTCGATCTCCATGCGGATGCGCGAGGCCGCCTCGTCCATCAGGTCGATGGCCTTGTCCGGCAGCTGGCGGTCGGCGATGTAGCGGTGCGACAGCGTGGCCGCAGCCACGATCGCCGGGTCGGTGATCTCCACCCCGTGGTGTACCGCGTACTTTTCCTTCAGCCCGCGCAGGATCGCGATGGTGTCTTCCACGCTCGGCTCGCCCACGAACACCTTCTGGAAGCGGCGCTCCAGCGCGGCATCCTTCTCGATGTACTTGCGGTACTCGTCCAGGGTGGTGGCACCCACGCAGTGCAGCTCGCCACGCGCCAGCGCCGGCTTGAGCATGTTGCCCGCGTCCATCGCGCCATCGGCCTTGCCCGCGCCGACCATGGTGTGCAGTTCGTCGATGAACAAAATGATCTGGCCTTCACTCTTGGCCAGGTCATTCAGCACGCCCTTCAGGCGCTCTTCGAACTCACCGCGGAACTTGGCACCGGCGATCAGCGCGCCCATGTCCAGCGACAGCACGCGCTTGCCGCGCAGGCCCTCGGGCACTTCGTCGTTGATGATGCGCTGGGCCAGCCCTTCCACGATGGCGGTCTTGCCCACGCCCGGCTCGCCGATCAGCACCGGGTTGTTCTTGGTGCGGCGCTGCAGGACCTGGATGGTGCGGCGGATTTCCTCGTCGCGCCCGATCACCGGGTCCAGCTTGCCGCTTTCGGCACGCGCGGTCAGGTCGATGGTGTACTTCTCCAGCGCCTGGCGCTGTTCTTCGGCATTTTCCGACTGCACGCTTTCGCCGCCACGAATCTTGTCGATGGCCGCGTCGATCTTGTTTTTGTCGGCACCGGCAGCGCGCAGCGCCATGCCCAGCGTGCCGCCATCGTCGAGCGCGGCCAGCACGAACCACTCGCTGGCGATGAACGCATCGCCATGCTCCTGGGCCAGTTTGTCGGTCTTGTTGAGCAGCCGGTTCAGGTCATTGCCGATCGACAGGTTGCCTTCCTGCCCGGAGACCTTCGGCAGGGCGTCCAGCGCCTCGCTCAGGCGCTCGCGCAGCACCGGCACGTTGACCCCGGCCTGGGCCAGCAGCGGGCGCGTGCTGCCGCCCTGCTGGTCGAGCAGCGCAGTGAGCACGTGCACCGGTTCGATGATGTTGTGGTCGCGGCCCACGGCCAGCGACTGTGCGTCCGCCAGCGCCTGCTGGAAACGCGAGGTGAGCTTGTCCATCCGCATGGGGGTGTCCTCGATATGTTGCCGCTGGCCGAGCCAGCACTATCTGACAGATGCGGTTATGCAGGCGTGTTTCAAGGGGGGATGAGAACGCATTCAGGGGCCGGACGACGTGGCAGCGACATCGCCATCACGCCTGCTTGGCAGCGCAGGCCGGAGGCTGGGCGCTCCTGTCGCGGAGCGTGCGCATGCATTACGAGCTGTACTACTGGACCGGCATCCAGGGCCGGGGCGAGTTCATCCGGCTGGCGCTGGAAGATGCTGGCGCCTCCTATACAGACATGGCGCGGGTGCACGGCGACGAGGTGATGCAGCCGTTCCTGGACGGCAAGGCCGAGGGGTTGCGCCCGTTCGCGCCGCCGTTCCTGGTCAGTGGGCGGCAGGTGATCGCGCAGGTGGGCACGATCCTCGATCATCTGGGGCCGGAGCTGGGGCTGGTACCCGAAGCCGCCTCACGCCGGGTGCAGGCATTGCAGCTGCAGCTGACCATCGCCGACCTGGTCGCGGAGATCCACGACACCCACCACCCGATTGCGGCCTCGCAGTATTACGAGGATCAGAAAAAGGAAGCGAAGGCCCGCGCGGCGTCGATGCGCGGCGAGCGGCTGCCGAAGTTCCTCGGCTGGTTCGAAAGCGTGCTGGAGGCCAATGGCGGCCTGCACCCGCTGCGCGAGCATTCCTACGTGGACCTGTCGCTGTTCCAGCTGCTGAGCGGGCTGGACTACATGTTTCCACGCCGCATGCAGGCACTGCGGCCGTCGCTGCCGCTGTTGCATGCACTGAAGGACCGGGTGGAACGGCGACCGAACATCGCCGCATACCTGGCCTCGGAACGCCGGTTGGCGTTCAACACCAACGGCATTTTCCGGCATTACCCGGAGTTGGATGGCGAGGATTGAGGTCCGGTCACGACCAACGGTCGTGACCTACCGGCATCTGTGTCACGACCAACGGTCGTGACCTACCGGGGCTCGACGGGTGGTGACCCGCCGGTAGATCACGACCGTTGGTCGTGATTGCCTTTCTGCAGCGACAACAGGCCCAGCAGCGCCGCCAGCGCCACATACGCGCCCGCGAACTGCCACATGATCTGTTCCGGCAAGCCTTCCAACGTCCACGGCAGGTAGATCCCACCGCGCGGGTCCACCGAATGGATCAGCCCGAACAGGGTAAGCGCCGCGGCCACCAGCAGGATCCCCGACGAGCGCAGCAGCCGCCCGTCGATCATCGCCACCACCGCGGCAATCCACAGCATCGAGGTGATGATGAAGCCATTGCCCAGGGTGAAGATCACCGCCAGCTCCGGCAGCCCATGCCCGTCGAGCGTGGTGGTCATCGCCACCAGCTGCGCCGGCGGGATCCAGCCCGGCGCCTTGATCGCCAGCAGGTAGGCCACCGACGGCAGGAACCCCAGCACCATCGCACCGGCATGCTCGCGCGGGGTGGCCTGGAACGCCTGGGTGGTGATGTCGATGGCCACGTACACGATGATCGGCGCCAGCACCGCCAGCGGCAGCCACTGCACCAACCCGGAAATCACCCCCAGCATGCCGCCGATGCCCACGAACAGGCCGGTCAGCAGCGTGTAGCCGCTGCGCGCGCCCATGTGCTTGTACGCCGGCTGGCCGATGTACGGCGTGGTCTGCGCCACGCCACCGCACAGGCCGGCCACCAGCGTGGCCACCGCCTCCACCAGAAGGATGTCGCGGGTGCGGTAGTCATCGCCGGCCGCGCGTGCGCTTTCGGAGACGTTGATGCCGCCCACCACCATCAGCAGGCCGAACGGCAGCAGCAGCGGCAGGTAAGTGATGGCCGTGGGCAGGCCATCGATGAAGCCCAGCGTCGGCCACGGCAGCACCATCTGCAGCGGGGTCCACTCGGGCACCTTGAAGCCCGGTGCACCCAGCCCGGCCAGGCCGAGCCCGTAATACAGCACCGTGCCGAACACGAACGCCACCAGCACGCCCGGCGCGCGGATCGGCAGCTTGCGCTTGGCCACCAGCACGTACAGCAGCAGGCCCAGCGTGACGAAGCCGACCACCGGCGAGCGCAGCGTTTCCAGCAGCGGCAGGAAACCCATCAGCACGATCGCGATGCCGGCGATGGAGCCCAGCAGCGAAGCGCGTGGCAGCGCGCGGGTTACCGCCTCGCCGAAGAAGGACAGCACGGTCTTGAGCACGCCCATGATCACCAGTGAGGCCATGCCCAGCTGCCAGGTGGCAATGGCCGCATCGTGCGGAGCCAGCCCCTGCGCCTTGAAGGCCAGGAACGCCGGGCCCAGCACCAGCAGCGCCATGCCGATGCTGGTCGGCGCATCCAGGCCGAGCGGCATCGCGGTGACGTCATCGCGCCCGGTGCGCGCGGCCAGCCGCCGCGCCATCCAGGTGTAGAGCACGTTGCCGACCAGCACGCCGAAGGCGGTGCCGGGGAACATGCGCCCGAACACCACGTCGGCGGGGAACTGGAAGATGCCGACCAGCGCCATCGCGATGAAGCCCAGGATCGACAGGTTGTCGACCACCAGGCCGAAGAAGCCGTTGAGATCGCCGGCGACGAACCAGCGGGGGCGTCCGGAGACAGGAGCGGATGCAGGCATGCGAGCGGGCACGGGGTGGGGGGTACCCGATGGTAGGCGTTCATTGCGCCCGGCGACAGACGCATGCGTGGAACACCGGGGCGCGCCCCGTACCGACCAACGGTCGGTACCTACCGGCCGGGCGACCGCCATGTGCCCGTACCGACCAACGGTCGGTACCTACCGGCGGGGCGACCGCCCTGTGCCCGTACCGACCAACGGTCGGTACCTACCGGCGGGCGACCGCCGTTGGCCGGTAGGTCACGACCGTTGGTCGTGACGTTCGTCAGACACCCTTACGGCTTGTTGAGGAAATTGTTCGCCAACAGGTCGCGCACGTCCCCTACCCGCCCGTGCAGCAGCGCCTTGGCCGCATACAAGGCGGTACCGGCCACCTGCTTGACCTCCACCTGCGGCGGCATCACCAGCTCGGTCGGGCTGGTGTGCACGTCCAGCAGCGCCGGGCCGGGGTGGGCCAACAGGTCCTGCACCGCCTGCTCCAGGTCTTCGCTGCGGGTCACGGTGCGACCGTAGAAGCCGATCACCTCGGCCAGGCGGCCGAAATCGGGGTTCTTCAGGTCGGTGTAGTTATCCAGCAGACCCTGCACCTTCTGCTCCAGCTCGACGAAGTTCAACGAGCTGTTGTTGTAGACCACCACCTTGATCGGCAGGTTCTCCTGCACGGCGGTGAGCAGCTCGCCGAGCAGCATCGCGATGCCGCCATCGCCGCACATCGCGATCACCTGTCGGCCCGGGAACGCCTTCTGCAGGCCCAGCGCCTGCGGCAGGGCATTGGCCATCGTGCCATGCAGCAGGCTGGTCAGCGTGCGGCGGCGACCATTGGTGCGGATATGGCGCAGGATCCACACCATCGGCGAACCGCAGTCGGCGGTAAACAGCGCATCGTCATCGCCATGCCGGTCGAGCAGCGCGGTGAGATGCTGCGGATGGATCAGCTCGCCCTCGCCCGGGTGCTCCTCCTTCGCGCGGGTCTCCAGCGCCTTCTCGCGGTGGCCGATGCATTCGTCCAGGAAGCTGCGGTCCTCGCGCTCCGGCAGCAGCGGCAGCAGCGCCTCCAGGGTCGGGCCGATGTCGCCCACCACGCCCAGATGCACCGGGTGGCGCCTGCCCAGGTGGCTGCCATCGCGGTCGACCTGGATCAACGTCGCCTTGTCCGGATAGTACTGGCCCCAGGCGAAATCGGCGCCGAGCAGCAGCAGCGTGTCGCACGCCATCAGCGTGTGGTAGCCCGACTCGATCCCGAAGATGCCGGTCATGCCCATGTTGTACGGGTTGTCATGCTCCACGAAATCCTTGGCCCGCGAGGTGTGCGCGATCGGCGCCTTCAGGTGCGCGGCCAGCGCGACAAGTTGATCGTGCGCGTGCTCGCAGCCGGCACCGGCATAAATGCCGATGCGCTTGCCCGCGCCGATCAGCGCCGCGATGCGCTGCAGTTCGTCGTCGTTGGGGCGCAGCACTGGCTGGGTGTAGTGCACGGAAAACGGCTGATCGTCCTTGACCTCGGCTTCAGCAATGTCGGCCGGCAGGATCAGCACCGCCACGCCGCGCCGGCTGATCGCCGCCTGGCAGGCCAGGGTCGCCATCCGCCGCGCCTGCGCCGGGGTGTACACCTGCTCGCAGAACACGCTGCAGCTGGCGTACACCGCCTTGAAGTCGACTTCCTGCGGGAACTCCATGCCCAGCTCGGTGGTGATCACCTGGCTGGCGATCAGCACCAGCGGCGTGCGGTTGCGGTTGGCCTCGAAGATGCCGTTGATGAAATGCAGCCCACCCGGGCCGCAGGAGCCCGCGCACGCAGTGAGCTGGCCACTGATCAGCGAATCCGCACCGGCCGCGAACGCGGCAGCCTCTTCATGGCGCACGTGCACCCAGTCGATGTCACTGCGATGGATCGCATCGGTGACATGGTTGAGGGTGTCGCCGACGATGCCGTAACAGTGCCGCACACCGGCGGCCTGCAGGGTATCGACGACGATTTCGGCAACGCGCTTGCTCATGGCGGCACTTCCACGCTCTGGGGGAAGTTCGAGCCTAGACCCGCGCAGGTGACATCGGCGTGCGAATGCACGCCGATTCATACCAAGGTAGGTACCGACCGTTGGTCGGTACGCGGTCAGAACGACACGTCCACCGCCTGCTGCGACCACAGCACCGACTGGTGCTTCGTCGCCTGCTTCCATGCCAGGCGGATCGCCTCGATGTCCGCGCGGCGCTGCGGGGTATTTTCGTGCAGCACCACCAGCACCTTGGTACGCAGGCGGTTGGGCTCTTTCGCACCGCGGAACAGCCACTGGCCGTAGGCATCGAACACGGTCAGGCCATCCGGGAAGCGGGGGGTGACCTGCTTGTCCAGGAAGTCGCGCCACTGCGCCTCGCTGATTGCATCGGTCTGCTTGCGATCAGAGGCACCGCTCTCCTCGCCCACGCCGAAGTACAGCTCGCTGCGCACCCAGTTGGTCGCCGCGTCCGGACGGGCGGCGTCGCCCTGGAGGGTGGCGGTGGCCGATTCGGGGGCGCGCGGGGTCGGGGTAGCGGTGGCGCAGCCGCCGAGGGCGAGCAAGGCGGCCAGCAGGAGGGGGGAAAGCTTCATGGTGCAGGGGCTCCGGGTGTTGCGAGGGTTCCGTGGGACACGCATGGCGTGCCGCTACGTGATGGACAGAGTCCGGGGTCGATGCTGATCACCTCCGGTTATCTGCTGATAGCCGTCTGTATTGGGACTTGCATCACAGGTGGGGTTCACGCCAAGATAATATATCGCTTCATCCGGATGGAACAATAGTTTCATCTGGGACCAGCTGGGCAGCGCCCGGCACCACCCTCCCCCCCCCCCCCGTTTTGCTGCTGGAGCCCGCATGTCCCGTCCGTCCGCGTCGCGCCTTGGCCTCGCCATTGCCCTGGTCCTGTCCTCTCCCCTGCTGGCCCAGGACCTCCATGCGCAGGACGCGCCCGCCTCCGCCACTACGCTGGACACGGTGATCGTCACCGGTACCCGCGCCATCGACCGCACCGTGCTCGAATCGACCTCGCCGGTGGACGTGCTCACCGCCGAGGACATCCGCCGCGCCGGCGTGGTCAATGGCGAGCTGGGCAGCGCGCTGCAGGCGCTGCTGCCTTCGTTCAACTTTCCGCGCCAGTCCAACTCCGGCGGTGCCGACCACGTGCGCGCCGCCCAGCTGCGCGGGCTGTCGCCCGACCAGGTGCTGGTGCTGGTGAACGGCAAGCGCCGCCACACCAGCGCGCTGGTGAACACCGACAGCAAGATCGGCAAGGGCACCACCCCGGTGGACTTCAACTCCATCCCGGTCAGCGCCATCAAGCGCATCGAAGTGCTGCGCGACGGCGCCGGTGCGCTCTACGGCTCGGATGCGGTGGCCGGTGTGATCAACGTGATCCTGGATGACGCCCCGGAAGGCGGCGCCATCGAAGCCAGCTTCGGTGCCAACCACACCGACCTCAAGCCGATCGACCGCACGCTCACCGATGGCCAGACCAGCTTCGCCAGCGCCAAGGTCGGCACCGCGCTGGGCGAAGACGGCGGCTTCCTGCGCGTGGGCCTGGAGCTGAAGAACCGCGAAGGCACCAACCGCGCCGGCTTCGACCAGATTCCGCCGTGGGACCAGACCGATGCCAACCTGGCCCTGCAGGGCCAGCGCAACTACGTGCTCGGCGATGGCAAGACCAAGGACCTCAACGCCTGGATCAACACCGAACTGCCGTTCGGTGAAACCTCGAAGTTCTACTTCTTCAGCACCTTCAACCAGCGCGACAGCGAAGGCGCCAACTACTTCCGTTACCCCGACAGCGACGCCAACTGGACCGAGCTGTACCCCAACGGCTACCGCCCGGTTTCCGAAGGCGAGAACCGCGACGTGCAGGCCGTGGCCGGGGCCAAGGGCCAGTGGGGCGAGTGGAACTACGACGCCAGCCTGGATTACGGCTTCAATGACTTCACCTACCGCCTGCGCAACTCGCTCAACGCCTCGCTGGGCCCGGGCAGCCCGACCCGGTTCAAGACCGGCGATTACCGCAATGAACTGACCGTGGGCAACTTCGACCTCGGCCGGGTGTTCACGCAGGGCGACAACACCCACAGCCTCGGCCTGGGCCTGGAAGCGCGCCGCGACCACTTCCAGACCCGCCCCGGTGACCCCGCCAGCTACGCCGCCGGCCCCTACACCGATCGCCCGACCGGCTCGCAGGCCGGTGGTGGGCTGAGCCCGCAGGACGCCACCTCGCTCAGCCGCGACGTGACCAGTGCGTATGCCAGCCTGTCCAGCCAATTCGGCGAACACTTCTCCAGCGACCTGGCCGCACGCTACGAGCACAGCGACGATTACGGCGGCGAGCTCACCGGCAAGCTGGGCCTGCGCTATGAGTTCACCCCGGCGTTCGCACTGCGTGGCGCGATCTCCAACAACTTCCGCGCGCCGTCGCTGGCGCAGATCGGTTATGAATCCACCTCCACCGGTTACAACGCCGCCGGCCAGCTCGTGCAGGGCCGCACGCTGTCGGTGAACAACCCGATCGCGCGCGGTCTGGGCGCTACCGACCTGAAGCCGGAAAAGTCAGTCAACACCAGCCTGGGCTTCACCAGCCGCATCGGCGATCACTTCGACCTGTCGCTGGACTTCTACCAGATCGATATCGATGACCGCATCGCGCTGTCGGAGAGCATCACCGGCGATGCGCTCACCGATTACGTGCAGCAGCAGTTCGGCGTGGCCGGACTGCAGAGCGCCAATTTCTTCGTCAACGCCGCCGATACCCGCACGCGCGGCGCCGAGCTGGTGACCAATTGGCGGCAAGGGCTGGGCGATGGGGAACTGGTGCTGACCGGCACCTACGCCTACAACAAGACCACGTTGAAGAACGTGCTGGCCACGCCGGCGAGCCTGTTGGCGCTGGACCCGGACTACGTGCTGTTCGGCCTGGAAGAGACCAACACCCTGACCGATGCCACGCCGCGCACGCGGGCGCAGCTGGCGGCGACCTGGGCCAACGACCGCTGGACGCTGAGCAGCCGCCTGAGTCGTTACGGCAGCGTGACCCGGGTGTTCAACTTCGGCGATGGGTATGTGCCGCGGCAGACCTATGGCGCCGAGTGGCAGCTGGATGCCGAGGTGGAGTACCGGATCACGCCGCAGTGGAGCGTGGCGCTGGGTGGGCAGAACCTGACCGACAATTATTCGGATCTGTCCAACGAGGACATCTATTACTTCGGCAACCTGCCGTATGACGTGCTGTCGCCGATTGGCAGCAATGGTGCCTATTATTACGGGCGCGTTCGTTACACGTTCTGATCATTGCTACCGCCAGGCAGGGCCCGGCGCTACCGGGCGCGTTTGAATGGAAGCGTGATCGTCTACTGGACGATCACGCTTCCGGTGGCATGTTGGCAGCATGGCCAACGACTACCCCCTCCGTCCGCCGCCACCACTGCTGGACAATGCGTGCGCGCTGTTCCTGGACGTGGATGGCACCCTCATTGAATTTGCCGACGACCCCGAGGCCGTCACCCTGCTGCCCGAGGTGCGCGAGGCCATCGGCCGCATCAGCGACCGGCTCGACGGTGCGGTTGCCCTGATCAGCGGGCGACCGCTGGCCCAGCTGGACCGCCTGTTCGCGCCACTGCACCTGCCCGCCGCTGGGCTCCACGGCCACCAGGTGCGTGGCATGGGCGGTGACACCCATGCCGTTGACGGCCGCACCGGCAGCGCCACTGACAGCGACACCAGCGAATGGCTGCACGCCGTGCACCAGCAGGCCATGCGGTTCGCGCATGGCCATCCCGGTGTGCTGGTCGAAGACAAAGGCCGCAGCCTGGCCCTGCATTGGCGTGGCGCGCCGCATGCCGCCAACGAAGTGCGTGCGTTCGCCGAACGCCACATCAGCGGCAACACCGGGTACCGGCTGCAGCCCGGCGACCACGTGGTGGAATTCATTCCCGAAGGCAGCGACAAGGGCCGCGCGATCCGCCAGCTCATGCAGCAGCAGCCCTTCCGCGGCCGCATTCCCGTGTTCCTGGGCGACGACCTGACCGACGAGTACGGCTTCGATGCCGCCAACACCCTGCATGGCTGGAGCGTGCTGGTGGGCGAACGCGAGCCCAGTGCCGCGGTCTTCGCCCTGCCGCGTGTGCGCGACGTACACCGCTGGCTGCAGGAAAATGCTGACTGATGTACCCAGAGACCCCCACCCATGACTGATTCCAACCTGGACCTTGGCGTGGTCGGCAACGGCAGCTTCGGCGCGCTGATCGACCGCCACGCGCGCGTCGTGTGGAGCTGCCTGCCCACCTTCGACGGCGACCCCACCTTCTGCGCACTGCTGCAGCCCAACCAGCAGGTCGGTGGCGATTTCGCCATTGAACTGGAAGACATGGTCAGCAGCGAACAGAGCTACCTGACCAACACCGCCATCCTGCGCACCGTGCTGCACGACAAGCACGGCGGCTCGCTGGAAATCATCGACTTCGCCCCGCGCTGGCGCCAGAACGATCGTTTCTACCGGCCGGTCAGCCTGATCCGCCAGGTGCGCCCGCTGGGCGGCAACCCGCGCATCATCGTGCGCGCCCGCCCGCTGGCGGACTGGGGCGCGCGCGTGCCCGAGGCCACCTGGGGCAGCAACCACATCCGCTGGGTGCTGCCCGACCACGTGCTGCGCCTGACCACCGACGTGCCGCTGCGCTTCGTGCGCGATGAGCTGCCGTTCGTGCTCAGCCACCCGGTGCACCTGGTGCTGGGCGTGGACGAATCGCTGAACCGCTCGCTCAGCGGCTATGTGCAGGAATCCTTCCAGCGCACGCGCGATTACTGGCGCGAATGGGTGCGCTATCTGTCCATTCCGCTGGAATGGCAGGACGCGGTGATCCGCAGTGCGATCACCCTGAAGCTGTGCCAGTACGAAGACAGTGGCGCCATCATCGCCGCCATGACCACCTCCATTCCCGAGGCGCCCGGCAGTATCCGCAACTGGGATTACCGCTACTGCTGGCTGCGCGATGCCGCCTTCGTGGTGCGCGCGCTCAACCGCCTCGGTGCCACCCGCACGATGGAACAGTTCCTGGGCTACATCTTCAATCTCGCCACCGGCGATGGCAGCCTGCAGCCGCTGTACGGCATCGGCTTCGAGGCCAAGCTGGAAGAAAGCGAAGTGGCCTCCCTCGATGGCTACCGTGGCATGGGCCCGGTGCGGCGCGGCAACCTGGCCTGGGTGCAGCGCCAGCACGATGTGTACGGCAGCGTGGTCCTCGCCTCCACCCAGCTGTTCTTCGACCGCCGCCTGCAGGACCCCGGCGACGCCCACACCTTCGCGCGGCTGGAACCGCTGGGCGAACAGGCCTTCGCCCTGCACGACGTGCCCGACGCCGGCCTGTGGGAATTCCGCGGCCGCACCGAAGTGCATACCTACACCAGCGCGATGTGCTGGGCCGCCTGCGACCGCCTGTGCAAGATCGCCGTGCGCCTGAAGCTTGACCACCGCGCCGAGTATTGGCGCGACCGCGCCAACACCATCCACGCCCGCATCCTGCGCGAGTCCTGGAGCGACGAGCTGGGCCACTTCACCGACACCTATGGCGGCCACCGCCTGGATGCCTCGCTGCTGCTGCTGGCCGACATCGGCTTCATTGCCGCCGACGATGCGCGTTTCGTCGCCACCGTCGAGGCCATCGGCCGTGACCTCAAGCACGGCAACGCGCTGTACCGCTACGTGGCACCGGATGATTTCGGCGAGCCGGAAACCAGCTTCACCATCTGCACGTTCTGGTACATCGACGCATTGGCTGCCATCGGCCGCCTGGACGAAGCGCGCGAGATGTTCGAAATGCTGCTCGAGCGCCGCAACCACCTGGGCCTGCTCTCCGAAGACCTGGCCTTCGACAATGGCGAGGCCTGGGGCAACTTCCCGCAGACCTATTCGCACGTGGGCCTGGTGACCGCCGCCATGCGGCTGTCGCGCAGCTGGCAGGAGGCCTCATGAGCCGCCTTGTCGTGGTGTCCAACCGCGTGGCCGCGCCCGGCGTGGCCGCCCCGGGTGGGCTTGCGGTGGGACTGCTGGCCGCGCTGAAGGAACGCGGTGGGCTGTGGTTCGGCTGGAGCGGCAAATCCGTACGCGATGACAGCGGCGAGCTGCACGAGCAGACCGAGGGTGACATCCGCTACGTCACCATGGACCTGAACAAGCGCGACGTCGACGGCTACTACAACGGCTTCGCCAACCGCACCCTGTGGCCGCTGCTGCACTTCCGGCTGGACCTGGTGGACTATGACCGCGCCACCCGCGAGACCTACCGCCGGGTCAACGCGCTGTTCGCCGAAAAGCTGGCGCCGCTGCTGCGCGAAGACGACATCGTGTGGATCCACGATTACCACCTCATCCCGCTGGCCTCGCTGCTGCGCGAACGTGGCATCGGCTGCCGCATCGGCTTCTTCCTGCACGTGCCGATGCCCTCGGCCGACCTGCTGCAGGCCATGCCCGACCACCTGCGGCTGTTCTCCAGCCTGTACGCCTACGACCTGGTCGGCTTCCAGACCCAGCGCGACGCCGACCGCTTCCAGTCCTACGTGCGCCTGTTCGCCGGCGGCAAGGTGCTGCCCGATGGCCTGCTGGAAGCCCCCGGCGGGCGCCGTTTCCGCGCCGCCGCGTTCCCGATCGGCATCGATACCGCGCACATCGAACGCCAGGCCAAGGCCGGTGCCAACAAGCCGGCCGTGCGCGACCTGCGCAACAGCCTGCGCGACCGCCAGCTGGCGATCGGCGTGGACCGGCTGGACTACTCCAAGGGCCTGCCCGAACGCTTCCAGGGTTTCGAGCGCTACCTGCAGCGCCACCCCGACCAGCGTGGCAGCCTCACCTACCTGCAGATCGCCCCGGTATCGCGCGGCGATGTCACCGAGTACCGGCAGCTGCGCAGCCAGCTGGAACAGATCGCCGGCCACATCAACGGCGGCTTTGCCGAACCGGACTGGACCCCGCTGCGCTACGTGAACCAGAACTTCGCGCACGCCACCCTCACCGGCTTCTATCGCGCCGCTGCCGTCGGCCTGGTCACTCCGCTGCGCGATGGCATGAACTTGGTGGCCAAGGAGTACGTGGCCTCGCAGGACCCGGAAAACCCCGGTGTGCTGGTGCTGTCGCTGCTGGCCGGCGCGGCCGACGAAATGAAGCAGGCGTTGCTGGTGAATCCGCACGACCTGGATGGCGTGGCCGATGCCATCGCCACCGCCGCCACCATGCCGCTGCGCAAACGCGTGGAGCGCTGGCAGGCGATGATGGATCACCTGCGCGCCCATGACATCAACCACTGGCGCCAGAGCTATCTGGAAGCACTGGAAAACGGCTGATTACGACATGTTGTCGGGCCAGAAAGCTGTCGCTTCTGGCCTGAACTCGCCCCCGCCATGCGCATCATCCGCTTTGATGCGCTCGTTTTAGGAGTGTGTCGTTTTCTGCACGTCCCGCCGTGAAAATCCCGATAAGCGAAGCGTGCCATTTCGATAGGCCTCCTAAATCGTCGGAAACTGCGACCGATTCGCAACCTGCGGCGCGCGCAACTTTCATTTTTCGTTGACAGGCCGGTCCGACATTGACTCCCGCAACGCCCGTGCATGCCGCAGGGGCTGGAACCGGGAATCGGATTGATGTCACTGCTGGATCGCTTCATCGAAGACACCGCCCTGCACATGGGCCTTGGCCACCGCGCGCGCAACCTGGTGGACGTGCTGGTCGATTACATCCGCGGCCTGCCGGGCGGCATCCATGGCCTGCGCCGTCGTTTCGATGCCGTGGGCCTGGGCAGCCGTTTTCCCGGTGATGAACGGCCTTCGCGGCTGCTGGCCAGCCAGCTGGAGTGCGTGATCGGCCGCGAAGAGCTGGCCGTGCTGGCGCGGCGGGCCGCGTTCCCCACCGGCATGTTCGCGGTGGTGGCCTCCGACCTGCTGCCCGGTCTGCTGGATGTCCTGGAGCAGGAAGCCCGCAGCGCGCAGGCGCCCCATCCCGTGAAGCAGGCGGCGCCGCGCAGCCCCACCCTGCGCCTGGTACGCGGCACCGCCGCGCGCGGGCTGCTGTGGGTGATGGTTGCCGGCGTGCTGCTGTGCCTGACCGGCTGGATCCACCAGAAGACCCGGCTGAGTACCGGTGCCGCGCCGACCTATGCCGACCAGCAGCACCCGCCCCGGCTGTCGCTGGTGAACAGCGGCGGCGTGATCGACGTACGCGGCCGCCTGCCAGGCGAGGCCGACCGCCGCCGGGTATGGAGCGCGCTGGTGGCCCAGTACGGCCAGGGCGGGGTCACCGGTGACATCCTGCGTGACCCACAGGCACAGGCCCCGCGCTGGCTGGACCGGCTGGTGACATTGGCCCCGGTGCTGCGCCATCCCGGGCTTTCGCTGTCATTTACCGGCGACGCGCTGCACGTGGACATGACCCGGCTGCCGGAAGGGGACCGGATCGCCGTGTCCAATACCCTGCGCCGCGCGTTTGGCCACCTGCAGGTGAGCGGGCTGTGGGATGCGGGCCGGATCGCGCTGGCGCAGCTGCCGGCCCAGCCCGAACCGCACGCACTGGTGGCGGCGTTGAACCAGGGCAAGGTCGGGTTCGAGCACAAGTCGCCGGTGCTGCGGGCCGACGGGCGCGACATGCTGCGGGCCAGTGCGCAGGCGATCCTGGCCGCCGGGCCCGGTGTGCGCCTCGAA
Organism: Stenotrophomonas sp. Steno-Z4; assembly: GCF_056393145.1. Lineage (NCBI taxonomy): Bacteria > Pseudomonadati > Pseudomonadota > Gammaproteobacteria > Lysobacterales > Lysobacteraceae > Stenotrophomonas > Stenotrophomonas sp. Steno-Z4. Next base: position 553,005 of record NZ_JBWJPC010000001.1, read on the forward strand.
GTAGGCGGGCATACCGACAGCCTGGGGGCTGCCGAAACCAACCTGCAACTGAGCCAGCAACGCGCGGATGTGGTGGTGGCGGAACTGCAGGCGCTGGGGGTGCCGGCCAGTGCGCTGGAGCCGCGTGGTTATGGCGAAGAGCATCCGGTGGCGGACAACCGGTTGGAGAGCGGGCGGGATCGCAATCGTCGGATTGAATACAGCGTTCTTCGGTGACGTGCGCGTCCGCATGCCGGCCACCGGTACCGGTTACGCGTCGGGGCTTATGGCGCCATCCACGCCAACGTCGCCATCCGCCCCGTCCGTCGATCCCGCCGATGCGAATAGAACCGAGCCGGCTCGGCAATCGTGCTCAGCTGCCCACCACTGATTTCGCCCGGGTCCACCCCGGCCGCCACCAGCCGCCGCCGCGCCAGCGCGTACAGATCCACCTTCCAATGCCCCGGGCGGGTGGCCACGAAGGCGTCCGCCGCCCCCGCATCCAGGTCCACGAACGCCGCGAACACGTCCGCCCCGATCTCGTACTCGGCCGGCCCGGCCGCAGGCCCCAGCCACGCCTGCAACCCGCCCGGCGGCGTATGCATCGCCGCCACGGTGGCTTCCAGCATGCCGTCGGCCAAGCCACGCCAACCGGCATGGGCGGCCCCGATCTCGCGGCCATCGCGCGCGGCCAGCACCACCGGCAGGCAGTCGGCGGTCAGGATCGCCAGCACCACCCCGGGCACCGAGGTCACCGCCGCATCGGCGGTGGGTTCGGCGTCAATGCCGCCCTCCACGGGCGGCGCATCAAACCGCAGCACCCCCGTGCCATGCACCTGGCGCAGCCAGTGGGGTGCCGAGGGCAGGCCCAGCCCGGCCTGCAGCAGCGCGCGGTTGCGCGCCACCTGGTCCGGGTCGTCGCCGTCGGCGGCGGTGCGGTTGCCCATGTTGAACTGGTCAAATGGCGCCTTCGAACCGCCTGCGCCGTGGCGCAAGGTGGTCAGCGCATGCACCCCGGGCGCGGCCGCCCAGTCGGCGGCCAGCACCGGCAGCAGAGCGGCGTGCGGCGAATCAGGGGCCACGGGCGCAGCCATCAGCGGCGACCGCGTTCCAGCTCGGTGAACCGCTTGGTGTCTTCACGCAGCGCGTCCAGCAGCGCCACCATGTCGGCCGGCAGCGGCGCGCTGTTGCGGATCGGCTCACCGGTGATCGGGTGGGCGAACTCCAGCGTTTCAGCATGCAGCGCCTGGCGCTTGAAGCCGCGCAGCTGCGCGACCAGCTCGTCGGTGGCGCCCTTGGGCAGCTTCAGCGCGCCGCCGTACAGCGAATCGCCCACGATGGCGTGCTTGAGGTGCGCCATGTGCACGCGGATCTGGTGGGTACGCCCGGTTTCCAGGCGGCACTCCAGCGCGGTGTGGGCGCGGAAGCGTTCGCGAAGGCGGTAATGGGTCACCGCGTCCTTGCCGTCCTCGCGCACCGCCATGCGGATGCGGTCGCGCGGGTGGCGGTCGATCGGCGCATCGGCGGTACCGCCGGAGACCAGCGCGCCCACCACCACCGCCAGGTACTGGCGGTGGACGTTGCGCGCGGCCAGCTGCTCCACCAGCGCGGTCTGCGCCTGGATGGTGCGGGCCACCACCATCACGCCGCTGGTGTCCTTGTCCAGGCGGTGCACGATGCCCGCGCGCGGCAGCACCGACAGGCCCGGGTCGCGGAACAGCAGCGCGTTGACCAGGGTGCCGGTGGGGTTGCCCGCACCGGGGTGGACCACCAGGCCGACCGGCTTGTTGATCACATAAACGTGTTCATCCTCGTACAGGATGTCCAGCGGGATGTCCTCGGGCTCGGCGTGGGTCTGGGTGTCGAGCACGACATGCAGGCTGGCCACCTCGCCGCCGCGGACCGGGTCGCGCCCGCGCACGGGTTCGCCGTCCAGCAGCACATCCCCGGACTTGATCCACTCGCTCAGCTTGGAGCGGGAGAATTCGGGGAACAGGTCAGCCAGCACGGCGTCAAAGCGCCGCCCGGCGGCGGTATCGGGCACGACGGCCTGACGGGTGGATTCGGTTTCAGAAGCGTTATCGGACATGGGGAGCACACCGCAGGAAGACAAATTGGGGGTCCCGGCGACCAGTTTCAGTCGCAGGACAGGCCACTAGGCTATCATCGACCCTTCGTATTCCAGCCGCGTCCCGCCCTGACCCCATGATCCGACGCTCTTCCCTGCTGTCCGCGCCCGTCCGCACCGCGGCCCTGATGCTGGTCCTGGCCCTCGTTTCCACCGGCTGCCACCGTGGCGCCAAGGGTGACAACCCGGAAGAAGGCCAGCCTGTCGAAACGATCTACGACAAGAGCCACGGCCTGATGCAGAAGGGCAACTGGAGTGGCGCCGAAGCCACCTTCCGCCGCCTGATCGCCCAGTACCCGTACGGCCCGTACACCGAGCAGGCGATGATCGAAACCGCCTACGCCCAGTACAAGGCCGGCAAGCACGATGACGCGGTGTCGAGCATCGACCGCTTCATCCGCACCTACCCGACCCACCGCAACATCGCCTACATGTACTACCTGCGTGGCCTGGCCAACAGCAACCGCAACACGGTGTTCCTGCGCCGCGTGTGGTCGCTGGACCCGAGCCGCCGCGACCTGTCCACGCCGCGCCAGGCCTATGCCGACTTCAACATCGTGGTCGAGCGTTACCCCAACAGCCGCTACGCTGCCGATGCACGCAGCCGGATGCTGGAGCTGCGCGACGTGTTCGCCCAGCATGAGCTGGACAACGCGCTGTACTACCTGCGCCGCGAGGCCTACGTCTCCGCCGCCGGCCGCGCCAACTACCTGCTGGATACCTACCCGCAGAGCGCGTTCCAGTACGACGCCGTGGCCGCCCTGGGCGAGGCCTACACCCACCTGGGCAACAAGACCCTGGCCGACGACGCCCGCCGCGTGCTGGAGCTGAACCAGCCCGAGCACCCGTGGCTGCAGGGCAACTGGCCGAAGTACCCGTGGATGATCCGCAAGCTGAACCCGTTCGCCGGCGAGAAGTCCGCCAGCACCGGCCAGCGCAACGCCACGATGAATCGCCGCTGATCCCAGCGCGGTGCTGAAACAGAAAAAGGGTCCCTTGCGGGACCCTTTTTTGTTTTCGGGGTTGGGCGGTTAGAGCCCAGCTACGCCGCGGGTCGGCACCGGGGTTATCCGGCCATGGCAATCCTTCTCCGTGGACCAGGCACTGAGCGTCACCCGGGGTATTGACGGCGCGGAGGATGCGCCGTGGTAGTCGCGCGCAGGGAGCGAGGGCTTCAGGATCGAACGCGGGCCCGCCTGCAGCGAAGGAAGCTGCGTGGGCATCACCTGGAATCGCCCGCGCTGTTCAACGGGCAGGCTTTCCTGGCGCCGGTTGAAGAGCGAGGTGATGTGCGTAGTACCGGCCGGTGCCTGCCTGAGGCAGGCACCCATGTCGTAGTCCACGGGCCGCACGACGGCCGGTGCCTGCAGCGGCGGATGGTTACGGACCTGGCACGGCTCCGGCCGTGCGGCGAATGCCGTCGTCACCGCGTTACGTGGGACATCGGCCGGACGCGTGCAGGGGGGTAAACAGATCATGGGGCAGCTCCTGGGGGAATCGCCCAGCATCACCCGCCCGCCCTGCCCGCGCTTCCGGGTTTCGCTCAGCCCTTGTATCCGTTGCTGATCGGGTAGCGGCGTTCGCGGCCGAACGCGCGGCGCGACACCTTCGGGCCCGGGGCGGCCTGGTGGCGCTTCCACTCGCTGGTGCGCACCAGCCGCAGCACGCGGTCCACCACGTCGGCGGCGTAACCGGCCGCGACGATCTCCTCGCGCGACTGCTCCTGGTCCACGTAGCGGTACAGGATGCCGTCCAGCACGTCGTAGGCCGGCAGCGAATCCTGGTCGGTCTGGTTGGCACGAAGTTCGGCCGACGGCGGCCGCGCGATCACCGCCGGCGGGATCACCGGCGCGCCGCCCACGGTGTTGCGCCACTTGGACAGGCCAAACACCTCCGTCTTGTACAGGTCCTTCAGCGGCGCGTAGCCACCGCACATGTCGCCGTAGATGGTGGCGTAGCCGACCGCGTATTCGCTCTTGTTGCCGGTGGTGAGCAGCAGCCCGCCGAACTTGTTGGACAGCGCCATCAGGATCACCCCGCGCGCGCGCGACTGCAGGTTCTCCTCGGTCACATCCGCCGGCTGGCCCTCGAACATCGGGCCCAGCGCGGTCATCAGGCCTTCGAACACCGGCTCGATCGATACTGCTTCGAGCTTCACGCCCAGCGCGCGGCACTGCTCGGCGGCCAGGTCGTTGGACATGTCAGCCGTGTAGCGCGAGGGCAGCCGTACCGCGGTGACGTTGTCCGCGCCCAGCGCATCCACCGCCATCGCCAGCACCAGCGCCGAATCGATGCCGCCGGACAGCCCCAACCACACCTTCTTGAAGCCGTTCTTGCCGCAGTAATCGCGGATGCCGCGGGTCACCGCGCGCCAGGCCAGCGCATCCATGCTTTCGTCGCCATCGTCCATCCACTCGCGCGGCAGGAAACGGCGGCTTTCGGTGTCGTAGTCCACCACCAGCCACTGGTCGGTGAACGCCGCCGCAGCCGGGTGCACGGTGCCATCGCCATCGGCCACGACCGAGGCGCCATCGAAAGTCAGCGCGTCCTGCCCGCCCACCATGTTGACGTACAGCAGCGCCGCGCCGGTTTCGCGGGTGCGTTCGGCCAGCAGCGCATCGCGCTGGGCATGCTTGCCGCGTTCGTATGGGGACGCATTGGGGATCACCACCAGCTCGGCACCGCTGCGCACGGTATCGGCCAGCGGTTCGGGGAACCACAGGTCTTCGCAGACCAGCACGCCGACCGGTACGCCCTTCAGCTCGAACACGCAGCTGCCGCCACCGGGGTCGATATCGAAGTAACGGCGTTCGTCGAACACCGCGTAGTTGGGCAGTTCGCGCTTGCGGTAGGTGTGCAGCACCTCGCCGTCGCGCAGCACGCTGGCAGCGTTGTAGACCACTGCCCCGGTGGCCTCGGGCCAGCCAACCACCGCGGTGATGCCGTGCGTGGATTCGGCGATCCGGCCCATGGCCACCTGGCAGTCGTACAGGAAGCGCGGGCGCAGCAGCAGGTCTTCGGGCGGGTAGCCGCTGATGGCCAGCTCCGGGAACACCACCAGCTCGGCGCCGAACTCATCGCGCGCCTCGGCGATCATCGCGATGATGTTGTCGGTGTTCTGCGCGACCGCGCCCACCGGAAAATCGAACTGGGCCATCGCGATGCGGATCGACGTCATGGGGTGAAGCCTGTGATTGCGATGGCCCATTGTAGCGCTGGTGGTTCGGCGGACTGCAAAAGCAGAAAAGCCGCCCCTTGGGGCGGCTTTTCTTTTGCCGACTAACAGTCGGCGCTACGCGTTGTCAGCCGCGTAGCGGCTGGCGCGCTTATTTCACCAGCTTGGCGATGGCAGCGCCCAGGTCGCCCGGCGAGCGGACGGTGACCACACCGGCAGCTTCCATGGCGGCGAACTTGCCTTCAGCGGTGCCCTTGCCGCCCGATGCGATCGCACCGGCGTGGCCCATGCGCTTGCCGGCCGGCGCCGAAGCGCCCGCGATGAAGCCGACCACCGGCTTCTTCACGTGGTTCTTGATGTACTCCGCACCGGCTTCCTCGGCGTCGCCGCCGATTTCGCCGACCATGATGATGCCTTCGGTCTGCGGGTCTTCGTTGAACAGCTTGAGGCAGTCAACGAAGTTCAGGCCGTTGATCGGGTCGCCACCGATACCGATGCAGGTCGACTGGCCCAGGCCCACTTCCGTGGTCTGCTTGACCGCTTCATAGGTCAGGGTGCCCGAACGCGACACGATGCCGATCTTGCCCGGCTTGTGGATGTGGCCCGGCATGATGCCGATCTTGCACTCGCCCGGGGTGATCACGCCGGGGCAGTTCGGCCCGATCAGGACGGTGTCCGGATGCGAACGGGTCAGCACGTTCTTCACGCGCAGCATGTCCAGCACCGGAATGCCTTCGGTGATGCACACGATGACCTTGATGCCGGCAGCCGCAGCTTCCAGGATCGCGTCAGCCGCGTACGGCGGCGGCACGTAGATGACCGAAGCGTTGGCGCCAGTGGCCTGCACGGCGTCGGCAACGGTGTTGAAGACCGGCAGGTCGATGTGGGTCGTGCCGCCCTTGCCCGGGGTCACGCCGCCAACAACCTGGGTGCCGTACTCGATCATCTGAGTGGCGTGGAAGGTACCCTGCTGGCCGGTGAAGCCCTGCACGATCACCTTGGTGTTCTTATTGATCAAAACAGACATTGTTATTCCTTCGGTGTCGGATCAGGCGGCGTTCTTGACAGCTTCAACGACCTTCTTGGCACCGTCGTTGATGTTGTCGGCCGGGATGATGGCCATGCCGCTGTCACGCAGCAGCTGCTTGCCTTCTTCCACGTTGGTGCCTTCCAGGCGCACCACGACCGGAACCTTGACGCCCACTTCCTTCACGGCGGCGATGATGCCTTCGGCAATCATGTCGCAGCGGACGATGCCGCCGAAGATGTTGACGAAGATGCCTTCGACCTTGTCCGAAGACAGGATCAGCTTGAACGCTTCGATGACGCGCTGCTTGTTCGCACCGCCGCCCACGTCCAGGAAGTTCGCCGGCTCGCCGCCGTTGAGCTTGATGACGTCCATGGTGGCCATGGCCAGGCCGGCGCCGTTGACCATGCAGCCGATGTTGCCGTCCATGGTGACGTAGTTGATGTCCAGCTCCGAAGCGGTCACTTCGGTTTCGTCTTCCTGGGTCTTGTCGCGCATGGCGACCAGGGCCTTCTGACGGAACGCGGCGTTGTCGTCGCTGTCGAACTTGCCGTCCAGCGCGTACAGGTTGCCGTCGTCCAGGATGGCCAGCGGGTTGATTTCAACCAGCGCCAGGTCCTTTTCGTTGAACAGCTTGTACAGGTTCACCATGATGCTGGCGAACTGGCCGGCCTGCTTGGCGGTCAGGCCGAGCTTGAAGCCGAAATCGCGGCCGTGGTAACCCTGCACGCCTTCAACGAAATCAACGTTGAGCGAGTGGATCAGCTCCGGGGTTTCAGCAGCGACCTGCTCGATCTCCACGCCGCCTTCCGAAGAAGCGATGTAGGTGATGGTCTTGGTGCCACGGTCAACCAGCACCGACAGGTACAGCTCCTTGACGATCTCACCGGCGGTGGTCACCAGCACCAGGTTGACCGGCAGTTCAACGCCAGCGGTCTGGTAGGTGGCCATCTTGGTGCCGAGCATCTTGGCCGCAGCGGCCTTGACGTCATCGGTGGTCTTGCAGAACTTGACGCCGCCAGCCTTGCCGCGACCGCCCGCATGGATCTGCGCCTTCACCATCCAGGGGCCCTGGCCCAAGGAGTTGGCAGCTGCGACGGCTTCATCGGGGGTTGCCGCGACCTTGCCGGCCGGGACGGGAATGCCGTACTCGGCAAGCAGCTGTTTTGACTGGTATTCGTGGAAATTCATGCGTCACCGTGGGAATAGGAACGACCGCACGCACGGACCGCGGCGGGCCCACTATTGTGGACGACCCGGCGGCGCGGCGCAAAGAAACCGGGCCCCGGGCGTGAAGAGGGGGAGATTTCCACCTTCATTCAGGCAGTTGCGCCCGGGCCGCCCCCCCGGGGGTGGGTCGGGAATGGTCAGAATGCGCGGTTCGGGGCCCAAACCTATGCCTATACTGGGCCCAGCCAGAAGGGGAGTTCCGGCGTGTCACCCAGTGCTTCATTGATCGACCGCATCGAGTCCATGCCGAAGCGGGAGCTGTACTTTTTCGCCCTCTACCGGGTCCTGATCGCAGCGGTCATCGCCGCCCTGCTGTTCAGCCCGTTGAATGGGATGGTGGGCGAATCCACCCACCCGCGGCTGGCTGCGGTGGTCAGCGGCAGTTACCTGGCGCTGTCGCTGCTGATCCTGGTGGCCGGCCGCAACGAGCGCTGGCTGCGCCCGATCGTGGTGGGCAGCGTGCTCATCGACATCATCGCCACCGTGCTGCTGGCCCACGCCCTGCCCGGCGCCAGCGCCGGCCTTTCCATGGCCCTGCTGTTCAACATCGCCGCTGCGGCCACCCTGCTGCCGTTGTCGCTGGGCCTGAGCCTGGCCCTCACCGCCAGCGCCGCCACCGCCGGCGAATACGTCTGGAACCTGCTCGAGAACGGCGAGCCCAACCGCACCCTGGCCGAACTGGCCATGTTCATCACCAGCTTCCTGGCGCTGGCCTTCGTCAGCTACCAGGTGGGCAACCGCGCCCGCCGCAACCAGCAGTTGGCCAACCAGCGCGGCGCCGAAGTGGCCAACCTGTTCGAGATCAACGAACTGATCATCCGCCGCATGCGCACCGGCGTGCTGGTGGTCGATGGTGCCAACCGCATCACCCTGGCCAATGAGGCCGCCGCCACCCTGATCGGCGACAACGACGGCAACAGCGGCAGCGGCCTGCTGGAACTGGGCAGCGCCGCGCCCGACCTGAGCCGCCGCCTGCAGCGCTGGCGAAATGGCTGGACCAACGAAGAAACCCCCCTGCAGCTCTCGCCCGACCAGCCTGAAGTGCAGCCGCGCTTTGCCCGCCTGCTGGCCGGCAGCGACCTGACCCTGGTGTTCCTGGACGATTCCACCGTGGTCTCGCGCCGCGCCGAATCGCTCACGCTCTCGGCCATGGGCCGGTTCTCCGCCAGCCTGGCCCATGAGATCCGCAACCCGCTGGCAGCCATCAACTACGCCGCCCAGCTGCTGGAGGAATCCACCGCCATTGGCGATACCGACCGCCGCCTGCTGCAGATCATCCACCAGCAGTGCCAGCGCACCAACGGCATCGTGGAAAGCGTGCTGGGCCTGGCCCGGCGCGAGCGGGCCAACCCGGAAAACCTGGACCTGGCCGCCTTCGTGCGCCGCTTCGTGCTGGAGTACAAGCAGAGCCTCACGCTGGAAACCGACAGCATCGAGCCGATCATCAGCGAGTCTTCCGTGCATGGGCTGGTGGACCCGCGCCACCTGCACCAGATCCTCACCGTGCTGGTCCACAACGCCTTGAAGTACGGCCGCACCGGCCAGGACCCGGCCCGCGTACGCCTGCGTGTGGCCCGGCAGGACCGCAATGCGGTGATCGACGTGATGGACCGGGGCCCGGGCATTCCCGAATCGGTGGCCAGCCAGCTGTTCCGCCCGTTCTACACCACCTCCGAACATGGCACCGGGCTGGGTCTGTATATCGCCCGTGAGCTGTGCAAGGGCAACCAGGCAAGCCTGGAGTACGTCTCGGTGCCCGCCGGCGGTGCCTGCTTCCGGTTGGTGCTGCCCGGGCCGCACACCATGCGGCCGCAATGACGCGCTACCCTGCAGGCGTCAATAGTTTGTCGTTTTCAACCGCACTCGGCTATCTTTCCCCCATATGAACGAAAACCGCAGCGCCCTCGTCGTCGACGACGAACGCGACATCCGCGAACTGCTGGTACTGACCCTGGGCCGCATGGGCCTGCGCATCAGCACCGCGGCCAACCTCGCCGAAGCGCGCGAGCTGCTGGCCAGCAACCCCTACGACCTGTGCATCACCGACATGCGGCTGCCCGACGGCAACGGCATCGAGCTGGTCACTGAAATCGCCCAGCACTACCCGCGCACCCCGGTGGCGATGATCACCGCGTTCGGCAGCATGGACTTGGCGGTGGAAGCGTTGAAGGCCGGCGCGTTCGATTTCGTCAGCAAGCCGGTGGACATCTCGGTGCTGCGCGGGCTGGTCAAGCATGCGCTGGAACTCAACAATACCGAACGCCCTGCCCCGCCGCCGCTGACCAGCGACACCACCGCGCGCCTGCTGGGCGAATCGGCGGCGATGGATGGCCTGCGCGCCACCATCACCAAGGTCGCCCGCAGCCAGGCACCGGTGTACATCCTGGGCGAATCGGGCGTGGGCAAGGAGCTGGTGGCCCGCACCATCCACGGCCAGAGCGCACGTGCGGCCGGCCCGTTCGTGCCGGTGAACTGCGGCGCCATTCCATCGGAACTGATGGAAAGCGAGTTCTTCGGGCACAAGAAGGGCAGCTTCAGCGGCGCCCATGCCGACAAGCCGGGCCTGTTCCAGGCCGCACATGGCGGCACCCTGTTCCTGGATGAAGTGGCCGAACTGCCGCTGCAGATGCAGGTGAAGCTGCTGCGTGCGATCCAGGAAAAGTCGATCCGCCCGGTGGGCGCGGCCACCGAAGTGCCGGTGGATGTGCGCATTCTTTCTGCCACCCACAAGGATCTGGGCGACCTGGTGGAAGATGGGCGCTTCCGCCACGACCTGTATTACCGCATCAACGTGATCGAACTGCGCGTGCCGCCGCTGCGCGAGCGCCGTAGTGATCTGCCGCAGCTGGCAGCTTCGATCCTGGCCCGGTTGGCCCGTACGCATGGGCGGCCTACGCCGTTGCTGGCGCCGTCGGCGCTGGAAGCGATGGGCACGTATCACTTCCCGGGCAACGTGCGCGAGCTGGAGAACATCCTGGAGCGTGCGTTGGCGTTGGCCGAGGGTGACACCATCGGGGCGAGCGATCTTCGGTTGCCGCAACAGGGTGTGCCTCGGCATGGTGGAGCTCCCGTGGCGGCTCATGAAGAAGCGGTGGTGGATCTGCCGGCGGGCAGCGGCGCGCTGCCTTCTTATATCGAGCAGATGGAACGCACCGCGATTCAGAAGGCGCTGGAAGAGAACCGCTGGAACAAGACGCGGACAGCCGCACAGTTGGGGATCACGTTCCGCGCGTTGCGGTACAAGCTGAAAAAGCTGGGAATGGATTGAACCCGTAGAGCCACGCCCTGCGTGGCTGAGACGCGCCGACCAACCCAACCGCTCACGGGACCGCTTCACCAGACATCCCGCTGGACACGCACGGCGTGTCGCTACAGGCGCAAACCCGCGTAGCGACACGCCATGCGTGTCCCACGTAACGCTGGATTCCCTGTCGCCAACACCCCAACAAAACCGCACCGCCGTCGCACTACCGCCCCCACCCGGGCCGCTAGCGACAACCTGTTGGCAACGCCTATCAAACCCGGCAAAACCAACAGACAGAATCGATTGGCGACCGTCCCCACCACGGCGCATGGTGGCGACGGAGCTTCGAATCTCCAAGGTCGATCAAAATTATGGACGTCCCATGTCGGGAGGGTGGCTAATACAAGACCCTTTAACCGGGGAAATACGCCCGCCGTACGATCGACCACGGATTCGAACCTCCCGGCTCCCTTGCCGCAATGGCAAGGGAGATTTTTCCCTCGGAGGCTCCCCATGCGCTCGCCACGCAATACCCCCCTCTTCCCCGAACTCCTGCTGCCCACGGCCGACCGACCGCGCCACTACACCGTCCGCGCACACACCTACGCCTGGATGGACACCTTCGACGGCGGCACAGTCCCATGCCTGTCCATACACGGCCGATGGCTGGAGAGCGCCGGCTTCAAAGTCGGCGCAAGCGTGAGCATCGAAGCAACCCAGGGCAAGCTGATCGTGACCCTGATTGAGTACCCCGAAGAAGCGCGCCGAAGCACCTCCACCGCCTTCGAGAAACACATCGCCAAGCTGGGCCGCACCACCCCGGACAGCCGCATCATCGTCGAGCACCCCGGCTGGATGGTGCGCGAGCTCATCCTTGCCCCGATGGGCGCTTCCACCCTGGACTTCGCCCACGCCATCGGCGTATCGCAGGACTTCGCGGAATGCTTTCTCGCTGGCGACCAGGACGTGGACCTCGATCTAGCCCAGCGCCTGGGGCCATTCTGTCGCACCTCGCAGAGCCTGTGGCTTGAGCTGCAGCACAAGCACCGATCAATACGGTAGCGCCGGGATTGCTTCGGCCGGTGACGAATTCAGTCGTCCGTCCGAGCCTCACTTGACCTAACCAATACCCCGACACGATCAGGACGGTGTTATGCCTCCTCCGCCCTTACCGATCGTGGCCATCTATAACCTGGCATTTCCGCCCTCGGCTCGAACAAACTCCTGGGCGGCTTCATTCCCAGCAGCAGCGGCAGCGTGAATCAGGCTCTTCCCTTTCAAAATATCGGCGGGAACGCCGACCCCATGTACCAACGAGAGTCCGTACTCATACTGAGCTGGGGGGTAGCCTTGACGAGCTGCGGCCGCAAAATTCTCTGCAGCCGACTCCTTGTCCAATGGCGCCATGTCACCGAACAAGTGATACATGCCTTGCATGAATAGCGCAGACGCGTATCCCGATTCCGCCGCCACTCTTACAGAATCGACATGACGTGCGTGGAATTCCTCTTCACTCTCGCCCGGCTGACTCGACATGGCCGATAGGTAAAGCGCCTCAGCAAGGCCTGACTCCACAAGAGGCGCGAGCAGGACCCTCACGCCATCCCAGTCATCCGCGCTGACGAGGCGGTCGTACTCGGTCGTTACTGCAGTTGGAAGATTAGCCATGCGGATTATCTCATCACCCCTTGAGAACCTGCAGCGAGATTGGATGTGACAGGTTGAACTCGCGCCGAGCTTCTGCTTTGAGTCCTCATCTACCATCCGCTTCGCCTGGATCTCCGGCTGCAGCCCCCTCTGCAAACACAAATAGTAGCAAGGCCATTTCGGCACACGGGAACCCGGGCATGAGCCCCAACCATCGCGGCACCCTCTTCATCCAGCCTGCTCGATCTCTCTGGCGACGAGAAATCGGCTCGCGGCGTCCCTGACCTGCTGCCAAGACGGATGAAAGAGTTCACTTGCATCATTCCCTGCAAACGCGGATTCCGGTAGGGCAGCCGAAGCCTCCACCAGACTTGCAATTCTCTGTTTCAGCCTCTCCGACACTCCACTCCAGTGCAGCAGTGACTCTCCAACCAAAAGCTCCTGCCTGAGCTCCCATGCGGCAGCGAAACGACCTTCGGACTGCTGCAATGCTAGGTCGGGGCCAGCCGCAACGATTCTGGCCGAGTCTTCGAAGTAGAAGAGACAGTCCTTCATTGAGTCTTCAAGCCTACTCTGCTCCGCATCGTCCACAGTACTTCTCCTCTTCCGCATAGCACCAAGAGACCCGTCTTCGGATGAATTCAGCGGCAGTGAGTACGCAGCCAGGAACAGTGCCAGGCTTGAATATACGATCGCTGCGGCGAGCAGAGGCATGCCGTTGCGATGCAACTGCGCGCTAGTGCTCAGACCATGGCAACCAGACGCATTGTCAAGAAAAGGCGCCCCGCATCGCGGGGCGCCATCAAGAGGTTATTGCACCCGCGTTTCCGCCGGTCGCATTGCCAACCAAGCGAGTAGCCTCAGCGAAGAATTTGCCTGCGCCTTGCTATCGAGGTTCAGCCAGTAGCGCTGCAACAACTGCTTTGCGGTAGTCGAATCACCTTCTGCCAGCGCCGCGTACTGCATGGAACCCATGATGTAGGGGCCGGAGACAGGATCTCGCACGAGATTCTTGCCATGGGGACCGTCGAACAGCGAGAGCCCCGTTCGAATGACATCGACGTTGCGCCCTTCCGATACGGCGGCCACGAGATCCAGCGCCGCCCTTACCGTCTCGTCTTCAACGGAACAACGCAGCCATTCAGGCTTGCCCCACAAGCGCTCAAGCCGCGCTGGATCAAGATGGGCAGTGGTCTCCGCCGCCAACGAGAAAATCAGGGTGACACTCCGTTGCGGTCGGCTGTCAAGTTCACAGGTCGATGCAAAACCACGAAGGGCATCAACCTGCAGGTCATCAAGATCGGACATGCTCTTTGTTGGCGCCTTACTACCTTCAACCAACGTCGCAAAGACCTCGTGAGCCGCCTCGGTCTGGCGTGCCGATACCAGCCCCAATCGAGCGATCCCCTCTGGCAGGGGACCAGATCGCGGTGAAGCCCCGCCAAGCCAGCGACTTACAGGCCAGGGCGCGGCTCCAAGGGCGGCAAAATCGGTAACCTGGGCCCGTTCGAAGCGCGCTTGTGGTGCCTGCAGCTTAAGGATCGGATACATGTCCGAGTTGAGCCTGTACGGATAAAGCGTCAGATATCCCTGCAGACCCGTTCGATTCATCACCTGCGTGCTCTGCAAGGCGGCAAGGTCAGTTACGCCAATGCGAGAGAGCTCAGCAGCGAGCAGCGGTTGCTCGAAAATGGAAGCGCCAAGTTCGGGGACCTCGCCATGCGGAGAGGCAACCAGAATGAGGTCGTTCTCATTGGCGATATATGCTTTCACATCCTTGAAATTGGCAAGCATTGCCGACAGGACGGAGTTGACCAGATCAGGGGATATCTCGTAAAGCTGCAGCCACTGGACAAACAGCCCATCCTCATTCAGCTGCTTGGGAATGTACTGGTAGAACTCGGTACCAAACAGCGATGCGGTTCCACCCACCCAGGGGTTGGACGGCTCTGAAATGATCAAGTCATACTTTTGGGGGACTGACGCGAAGTAAGCCTTTGCGTCATCGATGATTACGTTGGAACGGGGGTCAGTGTAGGCACGGGATACGCGAGAGCCAAACGCACGCGCCCCTTCGACCATCGCAGGTTCGATTTCAACAGTATCGACGCTTCCAACCTTGGCGTGCCCCATCAAGGTGTGCGTAGTCAGCCCCGATCCAAATCCGATCACACCAATACGATCATAGTGATCTCGCATGGACAGAGGAACTGCCGCAAGAAGCAGCATTGTGGACTCGTCGGCGGTGGCCGCCTGACCCAAGGATGCCGCCATGCCGGCATCAACCTTGCCGTTGGTCGAGATCATGCGAACTTCTTGACCCTTCTCACCCGTTTCAAAGGCGGCCACAGTTGCCGTCTTACCGTCCTTGACGAACATTGTCCGGGTACCGCCGCCCAGCACGGTCGTTCCATGACGATACACCGACGAGTTGAGCACCAGCGGATCAAAGGTCACCAGCCAAGCTGACGCGACCACGGCAAGCGCAGAAATGGCGGCAGCAGGAAACACTACCGGCGCGCGCGAAGCGGTCTCCGACCGTGCAAATTTCGCAAGCAACACCAAGCCAAGCGCAATATCCACCATGGCAGCACTGAGCAGCGCGAACTTCAACCCCAGCAACGGCATCAACACGTGAACAGCCGCGAGGACGCCGACAATTGCGCCAATCGTGTTGTATGCGTATGCCTGGCCGATTGACTTTTCGCCATGACCTTGCCGTAGCAATGCCAGGGTGAGCAGCGGAAGCGTCATGCCTGCAAAGAATGCTGCCGGGAACATGACGAGCAATGCAATGCCAGCGCTGGCCAGATTGAACAGGCCATAGCCTTCGGCAGTATGCGTGATGACCTTCATTAGCCAGCCGACCCATTCGAAGGCACTGGCGTAGACGAACATCGAGCCCAAGGCCGCAATACCCATCCACACTTGAATCCAGCCCGCGGTCACCAGCGGGGACAACAGGCTATCGGCTCGATTCTTCAGCCACAGCCCACCCATGGCGATTCCGAGAATGAACGCCGCCAGCATCAGTTCGAAGGAGTGGATGGTCGTACCCAAGGCCAGCGACAACATTCGGATCCAAGTGATCTCGTACACGAACGAGGCGGCACCGGTGAGGCCGGCCACGGCCAGGATCAGCAGGGGCGGCGAAGTCGCCCCCCCGGACGATAGAGCAATGGATTCAGTGAATTCGCCTTGACGCTCGGACGCCGCGCGGCCAGATGCCGGCAAAGAAACGTTCCGCTTACTGAGTGGGTACACCATCACCGCAACCAGAATGTTGATCAGGCCCGCAGAGAACACGGTGCCCGGCATCCCGATGGCAGGCAACATCACATAGGTGGACGCAAGCGCACCAATAGCCGCACCGAGGCTATTGGAGAAATAGAGGCCGGCAAGGACGCGACCTTCCGCGTGCTCCCGTAAACGGATGTAGCCTGCGCTCATCAGGGGGAAGGTGGCGCCCAGCAAAATACACTGCGGCAATACCATTGCGGCAGCCAGTACCCAGCGAGCGTGCTGAAGCTGGCTGGCTGGCAGCATGGGCAGCAACTGATCGTACGCCCACCCCGTAAGGCCTTGATAAATCCCGTCGAAGCTGAGCCCGAGCAGACCGATGACAACCTCGATGATGGCGTAAGCAAGCAATGGTCGCCGGACGCGACTGCTCCAGCGGCTCACCAGCCATGCGCCGATCGCCATCCCGCCCATGAACAGGATCAGGACCAGCGACTGCGCGTAGGAAGAATGCCCGAGGAAGAGCCCCAGATACTGCGTCCAGATCGACTGGTAGATAAGGCCCGAGAATCCGGACAGCACGAATATCCACAACAGCCACGTACCTGCCCTGCTCTTCACCAACGCCATGCGTGTATCCCCGTTGCGTCTTGCCAGGCTAAATGGCCTGTCATCATGTCTGTAGCCAAGCACGGCGCCGCATTGGCGGTACCGGGTAGCAGTTGAAGTGTTGAACCCGGCTCCCCGCCGGGCGATGTTGCTTCCGGATGGTACCAGCTGATCGCCGACCGCGACGCACCCGGCTACTGCGGCGTGCGACTGGGACCTTAGTCCTTGGTGACACGATTAATTTCGGCGAGGCTGGTAGTGCCGGCGGCGGCCTTGACCAGCGCGGACTGCCGCAGATCGTTGATGCCGGCCCGCTGCGCGGCCTCGGCAATCTGGATGGCGTTGCCACCGGCTAGCACGATGACCGAAATCTCCTCACTCATCGGCATGACTTGGTAGATGCCCGTGCGCCCCTTATAGCCCTCGGTGCACTCGTCACAACCGACCGGCTCATACAAAGTGATGCCGGCATCCAGCTGAGCCTGGGTGAAGCCCTCGGCCAGCAGTGCGTTCGGCGGCAGATCCACCGGCCGCTTGCAGTTGCTGCACAACCGACGTGCCAGGCGCTGGGCAATCACCAGCGTGACCGAACTGGTGATGTTGAATGGCGCGATGCCCATATTCATCAGGCGCGCGATGGTCTGCGGGCCGTCGTTGGTGTGCAGAGTGGAAAGCACCATGTGGCCCGTCTGCGCTGCCTTGACGGCAATTTCAGCCGTTTCCAGATCGCGGATTTCGCCCACCATGATGATATCCGGATCCTGTCGTAGGAACGAACGGAGGGCGGCGGCAAAGGTCATGCCGCGCTTCACGTTCTGCTGCACCTGGTTCACGCCAGGCAGTCGGATTTCGACCGGATCCTCGGCAGTGGAGATATTGCGGGTTTCATCGTTGAGGATGCCCAGCGCGGTATACAGCGACACCGTTTTGCCCGAGCCGGTCGGGCCGGTGACCAGCACCATGCCATAAGGCTTGTGGATGGCATCAAGGAACAGCTTCTGTTGCTCAGGCTCGTAGCCCAGCTTGTCGATACCCAGTTTTGCCGCGCTACCATCCAGGATACGCAGCACGACCTTCTCGCCGAACAGGGTCGGCAGGGTGCTGACACGGAAGTCGATCTGCTTGGATTTGGACAGGTTGAGCTTGATGCGCCCATCCTGCGGGACGCGCTTTTCGGCGATATCCAGCTGCGACATGACCTTCAGTCGTGCAGCGATGCGTTGGTTGAGCTTGACCGGCGCCTTGGCTACGTTCTTGAGCAGCCCGTCGATGCGGAACCGCACGCGGTAATCATCTTCGTAGGGCTCGAAGTGGATGTCGGATGCGCCCTTGCGGATGGCATCGACGAGCACCTTGTTGACGAACTTCACCACCGGGGTGTCGTCGCCCTTTGCATCGTGACCGGACTCGGCGTTGCCGCCACCCTCGTCGTCTCCGGCCGACACGTCCAGGTCGCCCATGCCGTCGTCGTCGCCGCCGCCCAAGGACCCGCCCAGTGCGTCGTGCTTGGACTGCCATTGTTCCAGCGTCCGACGAATCTGGTCTTCGTCAACCAAGATCGGCTCTACCACCAGGTTGGTGTGGAACTTGATCTCATCCAGGGAGTGGGTGGGGTCACTGGTACCCACGAACAGCTTGCCACCTCGCTTGAACAGCGGCAGGACGTGGTGCTTGCGAAGAAGCTCCTCGCTGACCAGGCTGATCGCGCTCTGGGCACCGTCGAACACCGCAACGTCCAGCAGCGGCATGCCGAATTCCAGCGCGTTCGCAGCGGCCAGCTGCGCTGCAGTGACCAGTTTCTTCTCGGCGAAGTATTGCGGCAGCGGCTGCTTGGCGGCAGCGGCTTTGGCCATCGCATCGCGTGCGGCGGCCTCTTCCAGCGCACCATCCTGAACCAGGCGACGGGCGATGCCGGTGATGCCGACGAGGTTTGCGGACACTACTGCATTCATAGGGGCGTCACGGCTGATTGCTCCGGGGGACTACAGCTTAACCCAGACAGCGGGCGTTCAATTGCAGTTGCGCGGTCGGTGTCGCTCGTCAATCGCCGGCGCAGCACAGTGCCATTGACCATCAGGGTCGCGGTTCAAGGTCAGGCTGGTTCCTAGCACCTGTGGGTTGCCTACCACCACGCAGCTGATCTGGGCCGTGCCGTCCGCGGCCAGCGATGCCAGTATGGTCGAGCAGTGGCTACTGGGATTGACAAGACCTACATAAGTGGGAGTGACCAGCGGGGCGTTGCCGGTTGCCAGCGCCGATTCCACGCCCACCTTGCCTGGCGCGATCTCGGCCAGGGCGGCGGTGACCTGGGTCTTGGCCACGTAGTTCTGGTATGCCGGAATGGCAATGGCTGCCAGCACAGCGATGATGGCCACCACGATCATCAGCTCGATGAGCGTAAAGCCTTTGATCTTCTGCATTTCGATGCTCCCCTCTTTGGCCGGAAAGCGAGCAGGTTTCGTGCCAACCCGTTCAAGCCACAAAAAAAAGGCCCCTGCTTTCACAGGGGCCTTTCCAATCAAGCGGTCAGCGGGCTATCAGCCGCACTTGCCCGGCTTGTACTTGGCATCCAAGGTCGAGGTGCAAGTCCAGGTACCAGCCGCCGCGTCGCGGGTCCAGGTGATGGTCTTGTCATTGAACTTGGTTGCGTTGCCGCCCTTGGCCTTGCAGACGATGGTGGTGGCCTTGTCGCTGGAGACTTCGCAGTACGAGGTCTTGTCGGTGATGCCGATGAAGCCGGCATCGGTGGCGGTCAGCGACGGGGTCTTGCCTTCGTTAATCGCCTGCTCGAAGCCAACCTTGCCCGGGGTGATTTCGGCCAGAGCCGAGGCAGCCTGCGAGCGGACCACGTAGTCCTGGTAAGCCGGGATAGCGATGGCGGCCAGGATCGCGATGATCGCGACGACGATCATCAGTTCAATGAGGGTAAAGCCCTGCTGCTTCTTCATGAGTACATCCCCTAGAGGTGGTTTGAAAAGTGAACACTGGGTCGGGCCTGGCCGGCGGGCCGGCTGAGCAAGGCGATCGCCCGTGCGGGTGGTTGAAAGCAGGTTGCGTGCCAACTTCTCAGCAATGCTCCCCAGCATTCCCCGGCGCAATGATGGCAGCAATCTTCAGGATTGGAACCCCCCTCACGGTATTTTGCGACCCAAACGGCATTGTGACGCGTTGCGTCACCTTCTGACGGTGCCGGTCTCAGACTCCGGTCACGGATTGCCGCCCGGGAGGGATGCCATGACGGCCCGGAACCAGCTACCATTCGGCGCAGAAGCCCGCCTGGGGATGGCGCGGCTGGGGAGCCTGTATGTCTGTGAGCCGTAGTGCCGTCAAGAAAGAGCCCGTGGCGCGTAGCACCATGGAGTTGCAGCCGTTTGTCTGGGAGGGGACCGACAAGCGGGGCATAAAGATGAAGGGCGAGCAGCCCTCCAAGAGCGCCAACCTGCTCAGGGCCGAGCTGCGCCGCCAGGGCATTACGCCCAACGTGGTCAAGCCCAAGCCCAAACCGCTTTTCGGAGCGGCCGGCAAGACTATCAGCGCCAAGGACATTGCCTTCTTCAGCCGCCAGATGGCGACCATGATGAAGTCGGGTGTGCCTATCGTCTCGGCGCTGGAAATCATTGGCAGCGGGCACAAGAACCCGCGCATGAAAAAGATGGTGGACAGTGTCCGCGCCGACATCGAGGGCGGCTCGTCCTTGTACGAGGCGGTCAGCAAGCACCCAGTCCAGTTCGACGAGCTGTACCGCAATCTGGTCAAGGCTGGTGAAGGCGCGGGTGTCTTGGAAACGGTGCTGGATACGGTAGCTACCTACAAGGAAAACATCGAGACCCTTAAGGGCAAGATCAAGAAGGCCCTGTTCTACCCTGCAATGGTGATGGCGGTAGCCATCCTGGTCAGCGGCATTCTGCTCGTCTGGGTGGTCCCGCAGTTCGAAGACGTGTTCAAGAGCTTCGGCGCGGAACTGCCCGCCTTCACCCAGATGATCGTCAATCTGTCCAGGTTCATGGTGGCTTGGTGGTGGCTCATGCTGCTTGTTGCAGGTGGCGCTATCGGTGGCTTCATTTTTGCCTACAAGCGTTCTCCCTCCATGCAACACGCCATGGACCGTACGATCCTGAAGGTGCCGGTGATCGGCCAGATCATGCACAACAGCTCCATTGCCCGGTTCGCCCGCACGACGGCGGTGACCTTCCGGGCCGGCGTACCGTTGGTTGAAGCCCTGGGTATCGTGGCCGGCGCTACTGGTAACAAGGTGTACGAGGAAGGTGTTCTGCGGATGCGGGACGACGTCTCGGTCGGCTATCCCGTCAACATGGCGATGAAGCAGATCAACCTGTTCCCGCACATGGTCATCCAGATGACCGCCATCGGCGAAGAGGCCGGCGCGCTGGATGCCATGCTGTTCAAGGTGGCCGAGTACTACGAGCAGGAAGTGAACAATGCCGTGGACGCCCTGAGCAGCCTGCTGGAGCCGATGATCATGGTATTCATTGGTACCATTGTCGGCGGCATGGTCATCGGCATGTACCTGCCCATCTTCAAACTGGCTTCGGTGGTCTAACGGCACATGGCATTTCTCGACCAGCATCCCGGCCTCGGCTATCCGGCCGCGGCCGCACTGGGGTTGCTGATTGGCAGCTTCCTCAATGTGGTGATCCTGCGCCTGCCCAAGCGGCTGGAGTGGCAGTGGAAGCGCGACGCCCGCGAGGTGCTCGAGCTTCCGGACATCTACGAACCACCCCCGCCCGGGATCGTGGTCGAGCCGTCGCACTGCCCGCACTGCAAGCACAAGCTGTCCTGGTACGAGAACATTCCGCTGTTCAGCTGGCTGGTCCTGGGCGGCAAGTGCCGCCACTGCCATGCGCCGATCTCCATCCAGTACCCGCTGGTCGAGCTGTTGACCGGCTTGCTGGTGGTAGCGAGCGTCTGGCAGTTCGGCTTTGGCTGGCAGGGCTTTGGCGCCATCGTGCTGAGCTGCTTCCTGGTGGCCTTGTCTGGCATTGACCTGCGCACCCAGCTCTTGCCCGACCAGCTCACCCTGCCGCTGATGTGGCTGGGGCTGATAGGCAGCATCGACAACCTGTACATGCCGGCCAAGCCCGCCCTACTGGGCGCGATAGCCGGCTACCTGCTGCTGTGGTCGGTGTGGTGGCTGTTCAAGCAGATCACCGGCAAGGAAGGCATTGGCCACGGCGATTTCAAGCTGCTGGCCGCGCTGGGCGCCTGGTGTGGGCTGAAGGGCATCCTGCCGATCATCCTGCTCTCGTCGGTGCTTGGGGCGATCATCGGTTCGATCTGGCTGTACTCGCGCGGCCGCGACCGGGCCACGCCGATTCCGTTCGGGCCCTACCTTGCCCTGGCGGGCTGGATCGTGTTCATGTGGGGCGAGCCGTTGATCAACGCGTATCTGCGGGTATCCGGCCTGCGCTGAGGCAGCGATGAGCCAGTTCGTGATTGGATTGACCGGCGGCGTCGCCGCCGGCAAGACCGAGGTAACCCGGCGCTTCGAGGCGCTGGGCATCACCATCGCCGATGCCGACGTGGCCGCCCGCGCCGTGGTTGCCCCTGGCAGCGATGGCCTGGCCCGGATCGTGGCGCACTTTGGTTCCGGAATCCTGCTGGCCGATGGCCAGCTGGACCGTGCCGCATTGCGCGAGCGCATCTTCAGCTCCGCAAAGGAACGGCAGGCGCTGGAAGCCATTACCCACCCTGCCATTCGCGAGCTGCTGCGGCAGACCTGTGAGCAGGCTGGGAGCCCCTATGCGATTGCGGCCATCCCGCTGCTGGCCGAAGCCGGCGGCCGCCAGCAGTACCCATGGCTGGACCGGATTCTGGTGGTGGATGCGCCGGTGGCGGTGCAGCATGCGCGGCTGATGCAGCGCGATGGCACCACGGCCGATCTGGCCGACCGGATGATTGCCGCGCAGGCCAGCCGCGAGGAGCGGCTGGCGCTGGCGGATGACGTGGTGGTCAATGATGGGCACCCGGACCATCTACAGGCGGAAGTGGAGCGTTTGGACGCCGTGTACAGGCGATTTGCCGCGTAGAGACACGCCATGTGTGTCCCACGTAGATCATGGTCGTTCCATGTTTCCGGGTTTCGGGCGGGTGTCCTTGGGACACGCATGGCGTGTCGCTACGCTGGGGCGAACGTCAGCGTGGCTACCACGCCCCGGGTTTCGCCTGGCCGCACATTCACCTGCCAGCCGTACAGATCGCACAGGCGACTCACGATCGACAAGCCGATACCACCGCCCTGCGAGTGGCCGGCGTGGGTGCCTCTATAGCCGCGTTGGAACAGCTTGGCCGCGTCTTCGGCGCTGAGGCCGGGACCGCTGTCGATCACTTCAACCCGGTTGCCGGTGACCAGCACCCGCACCGAGCCTTCCTGCGAGTACTTCACGGCGTTGCCGATCAGGTTGCCCAGTGCCACCGACAGTGCCGATTCCGGGGCATCGATGACCAGTTCGCGGTCGCCTTCCAGCACCAGCTCCAGCGGCTTGCCGCCCAGCTGGGCGCGGTGCGAATCGAGCAGCTGTTCGGCCACCCGCGCCACGTTGCTGCTGCCCTGCCCGCGCTCGTTGCGCGAGAGCAGCAGCAGCGCGCCAATCAGGTCGGTGCACTGCTGTTCGGCACGCTGGATGCGCTGCAGGCGTTGCAGCACCTTGGGGTCCAGGTCCGGCCGGGTCAGCAGCAGCTCGGTGGCACCGCGGATGACGGCCAGCGGGGTGCGCAGCTCGTGGCTGACGTCAGCGTTGAATTCGCGGTCGCGCTGCACCACTTCGGTCAGCCGGGCCGAATAGTCGTCCAGTGCCTGCGCCAGCTGCCCGACTTCGTCGTCGGGGAAACGTGGCGCCAACGGCGTGGGGTCGCTGGTACCGCCCCGGTAGGCACGCAGGCGCGCGGCCAGGTCGGACACCGGCTTCATCACCTTCGAGGCCGACCACCAACCCAGCACCAGCGATAACGCGCTGAACACCAGCACCGAGAAGAACAGCGCGCGGTTCAACTGCTCTGCGCCGCGCAGGCTTTCGGTCATGTCGTAGGCGAGGAAGAACCACGCATCGGGGGTCTTGCGTACCGCCAGCTTGTAGGAGAAAGGGTTGCCCCGCTCGTCCACGCCGCTCAGGCCGTGGATGCCATCGCGGAATTCGTACCAGTCCGGCTCTTCCTGGCGCAGCGCTTCGAACTTGTCCGGCCCCACGATGCGCGCGCGCATCTGCTGCACGGGAAGGTCGGGGTTGCGCGAAGGATCAGCGAAGTAGCGGCGCGCATACTCGTTGATGTTGCGGTTCATCACGTCTTCGACCAGCTGGTTCTCCACGCGCGCGCGGGCCAGGTTGGTGGCGAAGGCAAACAGTGCTGTCAGGCAGAAGCCCAACAGCACGAATGAGACGATGATGCGGCTGCGCAGCCGGCGCCGGTACGGGCCCCGGCGGCGCTCCCCCCTGCCCGTCACCGGATCAGGCTTCCGGGGCGGCGATGCGGTATCCGATGCCATGGCGGGTCTGGATCAGCGGCACCTCGAACGGCTTGTCCACCACGGCGCGCAGGCCGTGGATGTGCACGCGCAGCGAATCCGAATCGGGCAGCTCTTCGCCCCACACGCGGGTTTCCAGCTCCTGGCGGGTCACCACGGCCGGGGCCGCTTCCATCAACGCCTGCAGGATCTTCAGCGCGGTGGGGTTGAGCTGCAGCAGCTTGCCCTGGCGGCGAACCTCGAGGGTATCGAGGTTGTATTCCAGGTCGCCGGTTTCCAGCACCCGGGTCTGCACGCCCTTGCCGCGGCGCGACAGGGCGTTCAGACGTACTTCCACTTCCTGCAGCGCGAACGGCTTGATCAGGTAGTCGTCGGCACCGGAGTCGAACCCGGCCAGCTTGTTGTCCAGCGAATCCCGTGCGGTCAGCATGAGCACCGGGGTCTGCTTGCGTGCTTCATTGCGAAGCTTGCGGCAGACCTCGATCCCATCCATGCCCGGCAGATTGAGATCCAGCACGATCGCGTCAAACTCGTGCACGACCGCCAGGTGCAGGCCGGTCACGCCGTCGGCGGCGAAGTCCACGGTGTGGCCGCGGTCTTCGAGGTAGTCGCCCAGGTTGGCGGCGATGTCGCTGTTGTCTTCAATTACAAGAATTCGCATGTGACCTCTTAAGGGATGACGTTGTGGCCCACACGCTGCACGGTGCCAAGCTGGTGCTGGGCAGACGTCTTGTCCCGCTCGCGCTGGGCCACGGTCCTGCACTGCGTAGTTGCACGGTGTGAGCCGGTCGACTTTTCGCGGGTGCAGATCTGGCGACTATCTTCGCGCGCTTTCGTCAAAACGGTGTTCACAAGTTGTTGGTCGTTGTAGAGCTCGGTCTTGGCGACGTCGGTGATGGTGGCCTGGTCAGGGTACTGGTCCAGCACGCCACGCATGCGGCCCAAGGCCGCGCGGACCCGGCTGCGGTCTTCAAGGGTGAGCTCTGAATAGGTCTCGCCATCGTTCATTTCGACGTCGATGCGCTGCATCTGCTCTGCCAGCGGCTTGCCACGGGCAAACACTTCGGCCTGCGGCGCTGCCTGGGTGGTGCCCATTGCCAGCAGGAGGGCCGCGGTCCCGGCGGCCAGAATCACTCGCTTCATTTCAACCAATCCTTAGTCAACTGAACGGAACGCCGAATGTATCTCCCTCGCCTTCACCTCAGCAAGTGAGCGATGGCACGGGAAGAAAAAGGCCCAGACGGATCCCGCCTGGGCCTGAAGTCATTCCCGATTACCGTTATCTGCTGAGGAGGGCAGAGCTGCGGTTCGTTGAAGCCTACGCCGGGGGCGATTAAACCGGTGTTAAAACCGGCCACGCGGCTTCAATAAAAATTCATGCCTTTGATTTTGCTGGCTTTTTCGCAGAAGCCACCTGCCCGGCCACGTGTTCGATGATGCGCCCGGCCAGGTCGTCCTGGCTGATCCCCTCGATCCCTTCCAGGCCGGGAGTGGAGTTGACCTCCAGCACCAGCGGGCCCCGGCTGGAGCGGATCAGGTCCACCCCGGCCACCCCCAGCCCCAGCGCCCGGGCCGAGCGCACCGCCACCTGCTGCTCGGCCCGGGTGGCCTTGGCCACGCGGGCGCTGCCGCCGGCATGCAGGTTGGAGCGGAAGTCGCCGTCCGGGGCCTGGCGCTGCATGGCGGCCACCACGTGGTCGCCCACCACCAGGCAGCGCAGGTCGGCCCCCTGGGCCTCGCCGATGAACTCCTGCATCAGGAAATTGGCGTACAGCCCGCGCAGGGCCTCGACGATGCCGCGCGAGGCGCTGGCCTTTTCGGTCAGGATCACCCCGCGGCCCTGGGTACCCTCATTGAGCTTCACCACGTGCGGCGGCGGGCCCAGCATGGAGAGCAGGTCCACGGTGTCATCGGGGTTATCGCCAAACACCGTGACCGGCATGTCGATGCCCTTGGACGCCAGGATCTGGTGCGCGCGCAGCTTGTCGCGTGCCCGCAGGATGGCATCGGACGGGTTGGGGGTAACCGCCCCCATCATTTCGAACTGGCGCAGCACGGCGGTGCCGTAGCGGGTCACCGAGGCGCCGATGCGCGGAATCACCGCATCCACCCCGGTGATGGGCCGGCCCTTGTAATGCATGGTGAAACCGTCTGCGGCAATGCGCATGTAACAGCGCAACGGGTCGAGCACCCGCACGGTATGCCCGCGCGAACGCGCCGCGTCCACCAGCCGCCGCGTCGAGTAGAGCTTGCTGTTGCGGGAAAGGATGGCCAGTTTCATCGCGGCAGGTGCAGGGTGGGGAAAGCGCGAAGCATAGCGTGCAGCGCGCGCATGCAGATGACGGCATCGCGACGTCCCGGCACTGCCGCAGAGGCGGCAGTACCGGGAGCACGGGCCGGGCACGTGTAGCCGGTCTTCACGGTGCTACGCGCATGGCTAACAAGTGCCCCTCTAGCGTGTGTTGGAACGATGCGATGCGATCGCGCAGGCAGCCGGGAGGTTCAGGTGGATCAGAAAAGCGCGATGGAGGGCGTCACGGCCCGATGGCCGGACCGGATATGGGTTGTTCGCCACGGGCAGAGTGCAGGCAACGTGGCGCGTGACCACGCCGAAGCCGAAGGCATCACGCTGATCGAACTGGAGCACCGCGATGCCGATGTGCCCCTCTCTGCGCTGGGGGAACGTCAGTCGGCCGCGCTGGCGGACTGGGTTGCGAAGATGCCCGAAGCAGATCGCCCGAACGTCGTGCTGGTGTCTCCCTATGTGCGGGCACGCCAGACCGCTGAGGCCGTTGCGGCGGTACTTGGGCATCCCAGCAGCGCCTTGATCGTGGATGAGCGCCTGCGCGAAAAAGAATTCGGGGTGCTGGACCGATACACCTCCAGCGGCATCCGCGCGACGTTCCCCG
This sequence comes from Stenotrophomonas sp. Steno-Z4, assembly GCF_056393145.1. Taxonomy (NCBI): domain Bacteria; kingdom Pseudomonadati; phylum Pseudomonadota; class Gammaproteobacteria; order Lysobacterales; family Lysobacteraceae; genus Stenotrophomonas; species Stenotrophomonas sp. Steno-Z4. The sequence continues at coordinate 579,673 of NZ_JBWJPC010000001.1, forward strand.
AGTTGGCCGAGCAGCGCAAGCTGGTCGGAAAGTTCTATTTCCGGCCGCCCGGTGGCGAGAGCTGGTGCGACGTCATCCTGCGCCTGCGTGGCGTGATTGGCGACCTGCAGCGCAGCCATGTGGGTGCCAACGTCATGGTCGTGGGCCATCAGGTGATCGTGAACTGCATGCGGTACCTGCTGGAAGGACTGGATGAGCGCGCGATTCTCGATATCGACCGCGAGGGCGATGTGCCCAACTGCGGGGTGACCGAATACCGGGCATCTGACGCCGGTGATGCGCTGGAACTGGTGACCACCAACTTCGTTCCTGCCGAGCTGGCGCAGCAGGGCCGCACCGGCGCGCCGGATACGCCGGCCGGAGCGCGCTGAGATGGACCGGCCTGTGGTTCGTGACCTGACCCCGGCCGCGCTGCAGGCAATGCCCCTGCCGGCGCCGGGCACCAGCAAAGAGGACCGCGGGCGGCTGTGCGTCGTGGGCGGTTCCGTGCAGGTTCCCGGCGCGGCGCTGCTGGCTGCGGAGGCGGCGCTGCGCGCAGGGGCGGGCAAGCTGCAGATCGCGACGGTGCGTTCCTGTGCCACTGCCCTGGGGGTGGCTGTTCCCGAAGCGCTGGTAATCGGCCTGCCGGAGGACGCCACCGGCGAGATAGCGCCCGGGAGTCCTGCCCTGCAGGCCGCCCTGGAGCAGTGCGATGCCGTCCTCGTCGGGCCGGGCATGCGCGCCACGCCCTTCCTGACCCGGTTTACGGCGCGGCTGCATCAGATGAAGGCGACTGTGGTTCTTGACGCGGGTGCGCTCAACGGCGGCGTGTGTGCCAGTGCGGGCGCGCCGTTCATCCTGACCCCTCACGCAGGCGAGATGGCGTTCATGTGTGGCGGGCGCAAAGAAGACGTGGAGCGCAGCCCGCTGGAGCATGCCGTCAAGATGGCGGGTGACACCTCCAGCGTGGTAGTGCTCAAGGGACCGCGCACGTTGATCGTCGGGCCTGATGGAGAGGCGTGGCTCCACGAAGGTGGCGGTCCCGGCCTCGGCACCTCCGGTTCCGGTGATGCACTCGCCGGGCTCATCACGGGCTTCGCCGCCCGTGGCGCGACGCCAATGGAGGCTGCGTTGTGGGGCGTGTGGACGCATGGCGAGGCCGGTCGCCTGCTTGCCGGGTCGGTCGGTCCATTGGGCTTCCTCGCCCGGGAGATTTCCCTGCAGGTTCCGGGAATCCTGCAACGCTTCAACTGCGCAGACAGTTAGGGCTACCGCGACTTCCCTGTTGGAACGACAAACGCGCGCAGTTCGGCCATCTTCCGGTCCCGGAACCGCCACACGTCGCTGTAGGCAAAGTCCGTTGGCTGGCCACCGTCGCCGTTGGCCACGATGGTGCCGAGCGCTACCACCGTGTCGTCCTCGGCAATGAGGTGATCAACCTTGAACTGCGGTGGGGTGGCGTAGGCGCCCTTCATCCATTGCCGAACCGCATCTTTGCCTTCCAGCGTACCCTCGCCCACCGTCGTCCAGCGGATGTCGTCCGTGCAATGGGAAAGGAATCCTTCATGGTCGCCCGCAACGATGGCCTCGTTGGCCTGCAGCAGGATGGACTTGTTGGTACCAGGCATGGGGATGCTCCACCGATGGCGCAGGACGCCGACGGGTGGATGGTTACCGCAACCGGGTTAATGCGGCGCAAGAAGATTGATATCGCAGTGTCAGCGCGAAGGCAGGGGCTGCGGTAGAGGTCATGCGTCTGTCGTGCTGGTCGACAGGGTCGGCGGTCGATCGGGATCCGACCCTACGGTGCCCCGTCTCTCTTCTTCTGCCGTGAGGACTCACATTGCGCCTCCCTGAGCAGGTCGCCCACCTGCGACCAGACGTCATACAGATTGCCTGCCTGCGCATCGATGATCGCGTCTCTGGCCGCTTTGCGCGACGACGTGGGCTGCAGCTCGATCACAGAGCAATAGCCCCGAATGAAGGCGCCAAAACGTGTTTTTACAGTCATCACGCCTCTCCAGACCATGGCCCACATGGTGGCCGACTACCACCAGGCGATCGAGAGGTAAATCCGACAGAAGATGCCGCCGACCGAAGGGTCGCAGCCGGATCAACTGTCGATAGCGATGCCAAAAGAACGCGTCAGGAAAAACAGATCGAAGTAACAGGCCCCTTGAGTCAAGGGGCCGCGCCGACAGCCGCGGGGATCTGGTGGCATGCCGCCACGCTTCATCGGGTTGCGAAGCAACCGATGGAGCGGGTGAAGGGAATCGAACCCTCGTCAGTAGCTTGGGAAGCTACAGCTCTACCATTGAGCTACACCCGCTTGGTGCCGGGCAAGTTTATGCGCCGGAGCGGTAAAAAGGCAACGGGCGGCATGCGCCGCCCGTTGCTTTCGGCACGACCAACGGTCGTGCCCTACCGGGTGGGTGCACGGCGAATTTGGCCGTGCACCGCCGGCTTCCGGCTTAGAAGCTGCCGCTCACCGTGGCGAACAGGCTGATGTCGCGTGCCCGCTTCTGTGCCGCAGTGGTGCTCATGCCGACATTGCTGTTCAGGCCGAACAGGCTCATGCGCGCACCCAGCACGGCGGTGGCGTAGTTCTTGTCGAACTCCAGGCCCGGCACCTTGTACATGCCCACGTCCGGCATGGTCTGCAGCCAGGCGCTGGCCTGCTTGCCGTCTTCGAACTCGTGGTCGTAGGTGACCTGCACGTACGGCTTGACGCTGCCGCCGTCGAAGCGGGCCTGCCAGCCGATGCGACCCACGGTGGAGTCGGTGTCCTGGTTGCCGTAGCCCAGCGCGGTGGCGCTCGGGTTGGATTCCACGTAGCCATCCAGCTTGACCTGCTGCCAGATCACCGCGGCCACCGGGCCGTGGCGGAAGCCACCTTCGGTGCCGAATTCGTAACCGGCGTTCAGGGCGGCGGTGAGGTTGCTGCCTTCCGGCGAACCGGTGTGGGTGCGCTCGGCCGGGCCCAGCTGCACGCGGCGGGTCACGTCATAGTCCAGCCAGCTGTAGCTGATCTGGCCGGTGACCCAGGTCTTCTCGCCGTACCAACCCGCGAACAGGCCCAGGGTGGTGTCGGACTGGGTGAAATCGCCCTTGCTGTTGCCGAAGTCGGCATCCATGCGGCCATAGCCGGCGAAGCCGCCGACGACCATGCCGTCGTGGGCCCAGTCGATACCAAACAGACCGGCCGGGGCCAGGCCGTCGTACAGGTCAGCGTGGTCGTAGCGCTGCATGTCGCCGCGCAGGCCACCCCACCAGCTCAGGCCATCGGCCGGACGGCCGTCGAGGTGCCCGCTGACCTGGTCGGCGCGCGCACGGCCCACGGTCTGCGCCGAGTGGGTCAGGATCTGCTGGTTGCGCGGGGCTTCCAGGATCGACAGGGTGTACTCACCCAGCATCTGGTGGGTGGCGGTGGTGGGGTGCACGCCGTCGGCGAACACGTAGTTGTTGGCCGCGTTCGGGTTGGCGTAGGCGGTCGGGTTGCAGGTCAGCGACGAGGCGGTGGTGCAGGCCGGGCTGGTGACGTTGATGAAGCCGTAGGTGGCCGGGCTGGCGACGATTTCCTGCAGGATGTGGAAGGTATCCACCGGGATGACCTGCAGGCCGGCAGCCTTCAGGCCACCGAACAGCGCATCGTTGTAGGCCTTGGCCAGCGCGGTGCCCTGCGCCATGCCCAGCGCGCCACCGGCGCGTGCGGCCGGGGTCAGGCCGATGTCGGGCAGGGTCGGCACGACGATGTACTGCGCGCCGGCGCCCTTGAGGGTACCCACGATGCCGACCTGGTCGGTCACGGCCGCGCCGAGGGTGGCCTGCAGCGGTGCGCCGGCCTGGATGGCGAACAGGTCATTGGCGCCGCCCCACACGGTGTACAGGGCGTTGGCGTCGGCCTTGCCGCCATTGGCGGCCAGGTACTGCGCGGTCTGGGTCTTGAGCGAGTAGACCGGAATGGCCGGGGTGCCCGGGGCCAGCGTCTGGGTGGTGTCCACGCCGACGCGGGCGCCGCCGATGGCGTAGTTGTCACCGTTCTGGCCGTTGCCGTGCGCAGTGGCGTTGGTGCCGTAGTAGTCGGCCACGTACTGCGCCCATACCCAACCCGGGTTGGTGGTGAACTGGCCGGTGACCGGCTGCACGGAGGCCGGCAGCAGCGGGCGGAAGTAGCCCTGGTCGGTCAGGCTGTCGCCGATGAAGATGGTCTTCGAATAGGGCGACTGCGCCATTGCCGGCACGGCGGCCAGGGCGATGGCCACGGCCATCAGGGAACGCAGGGGACGCTTGCTGAGCAGCATGGAAAAAACTCCTTTTTGGGTGATGACGGCCGACGTACGGCGGCGCACGGTGCCATGGTTCCACTGCACCCCGGCGACATCACGCTGCGCTGCGGCATGGCCGGGGCCAAGGGCACGCAGACGTCAGACACCAAGGGCCGGGACGGGCATCGGTGGGGGCGCAAGGGTACGCAGAAGTGACGACTTTGGGGGACAATCGCGCCATGAACTTCGTCAACATCACGCTCAACGGCGAACCCCGCCAGCTTCCGCAAAGTGCCACCGTGCTGGACCTGCTTCAGGCCGAACACCTCACCGAGCGCCGGGTGGCGGTGGAGGTGAATGCCGAAATCGTTACCCGCAGCCTGCACGCGACCCACGTGCTTGAGGACGACGACGTGGTCGAGATCGTGCACGCGTTGGGCGGCGGGTGACGATTCACGGTCCGCGTGGGCCGGCCAACGGCCGGCGCTACCGGGTCTGTGCGGCAGTGGGCTGTGTGATAATTCGCTTATGACTGCTCATTCTTCCCCCGATTCGCTGGTGATCGCCGGCAAGACCTACGCTTCCCGGCTGCTGACCGGGACCGGCAAGTTCAAGGACCTGGACGAAACCCGCATCGCCACCGAGGCGGCCGGGGCCCAGATCGTGACCGTGGCGATCCGCCGCACGAACATCGGGCAGAACCCGGGCGAACCGAACCTGCTGGATGTGCTGCCGCCAGACCGCTACACCATCCTGCCCAACACCGCCGGCTGCTACACCGCCGAAGACGCGGTGCGTACCTGCCGGCTGGCGCGCGAACTGCTCGATGGCCACAACCTGACCAAGCTGGAAGTGCTGGGCGACCAGAAGACGCTGTACCCGGACGTGGTGCAGACCCTCAAGGCCGCCGAAACGCTGGTCAAGGACGGCTTCGAGGTGATGGTCTACACCTCCGATGACCCGATCCTGGCCAAGCGGCTGGAAGAGATCGGCTGCGTGGCGGTGATGCCGCTGGCCGCACCGATCGGTTCGGGGCTGGGCATCCAGAACAGGTACAACCTGCTGGAAATCATCGAAAGCGCCAAGGTGCCGATCATCGTCGATGCCGGCGTGGGCACCGCGTCGGATGCGGCCATTGCGATGGAGCTGGGCTGCGACGGCGTGCTCATGAACACTGCCATTGCCGGCGCGCGCAACCCGGTGTTGATGGCCAGCGCGATGCGCAAGGCGGTTGAAGCCGGGCGCGAGGCGTTCCTGGCCGGGCGCATTCCGCGCAAGCGCTATGCGAGCGCGTCTTCGCCGGTGGACGGGTTGATCGGCTGATGACCAATCCCTTCGACAGCGCGGGCGCCAAGGCGCCGCCCAAACCCTTCACCGTCACCGAAGGCCGTCGCGAGGTGCGCAGCTTCGTGCTGCGCCAGGGTCGCTTCACTCCCGCCCAGCAGCGCGCGTTCGACGACCGCTGGCCGCGTTTCGGGCTGGACTTCACCGGCGAGCCGCGCGACCTGGATGCCACCTTCGGGCGCGATGCGCTGAAGGTGCTGGAGATCGGCTTCGGCAACGGCGCCGCGCTGCGCTTTGCCGCGCAGCAGGATCCGAGCCGCGATTACATCGGGCTGGAAGTGCACGCCCCCGGCGTGGGCCGCCTGCTCAATGCACTGGCCGACGACAACGCCGACCACGTGCGCCTGTACCACCACGATGCGGTGGAGGTGCTGGAAAAGGAAATCGCCGATGGCGCGCTGGATGAAGTGCGCATCTATTTCCCGGACCCGTGGCACAAGAAGCGCCACAACAAGCGCCGCCTGATCCAGCCGGCGTTTGCGGAACTGCTGGTGCGCAAGCTGCGCGTGGGTGGCCGGCTGCACTGCGCCACTGACTGGGAGGACTATGCCGAGCAGATGTGGGAGGTGCTGGACGCCACCCCGGGGCTGGTCAACCGTGCCGGTCCGCGCGGGCAGGTGGAGCGGCCGGAGTGGCGGCCGCAGACGCACTTCGAAACCCGCGGCCAGAAACTGGGTCACGGGGTGTGGGACCTGTTGTACGACCGTACCTGATCCCTATCCAAGGAACCGCGTTACCCCATGGACACCACGCTGACGCTGACCACCGACATGAAGCTCGTCCTGGGGCTGGTCGGCTTCACGATGGCGATGTTCCTGTTCGAGCGCATCCGCGCCGACGTGGTGGCGCTGGTGGTGCTGGTGGTGCTGGGCGTGACCGGCCTGATCGCGCCGGAAGAAATCTTCGGCGGCTTCTCGGGTAACGCGGTGATGAGCATCATCGCCACCACCATCCTCGGTGCCGGCCTGGACCGCACCGGGGCGCTGAACCGGCTGGCGGCGTGGCTGCTGCGGCGCGGGCATGGCGTTGAGACGCGGCTGTTGATGATGACCACGGCCATTGCCGGGTTGAATTCGTCGTTCATGCAGAACCCATCGGTGATGGCACTGTACCTGCCGGTGGCCTCGCGGCTGGTGGCGCGCACCGGGCTGACCCTGCAGCGCCTGCTGCTGCCGATTGCCGCGGCGATCGTGATGGGCGGCGCGCTGACCATGGTCGGCAATTCGCCGCTGATCCTGCTCAACGATCTGCTGGCCTCGGCCAACAACAATCTTCCTTCGGGCCTGGCCACGATCGAACCGCTGCGCATGTTCGCGCCGCTGCCAATCGGCCTGGCGCTGCTGGCCGCGTCGCTTCTGTACTTCCGCTACTTCGGCGACCGCAAGCTGGTGGAAGAAGAAACGCTGGCCAACGACGGCGTCACCCCGGCCCGCACGGAAAGCTACTTCGCCAAGACCTACGGGATCGAGGGCGATGTGTTCGAGCTGGTGGTCAGCGCCGAAAGCCCGCTGGTGGGCATGACCCTGGGCGAGGCCGAGAACCTGCACGATGCGCCGCTGATGCTGGCGCTCAAGACCGGCAATGACACCCGGCTGGCACCGCCGGCGGAAATGCGGATCTGGGTGGGCAGCGTGCTGGGCGTGATGGGCAGCCGCCAGCAGGTAGGCGATTTCGCCCAGAACCAGTTCCTGCGCATGTCCTCGCGGCTGAAGCACCTGGGCGACCTGTTCAACCCCAGCCGCGCGGGCATTTCCGAGGCGGTGATTCCGCCCACCTCCGAGGTGATCGGCAAGAGCGCCTCGGACCTGCGCCTGCGCAAGCAGCGCGGCATCAGCCTGCTGGCGATCAACCGCGACAAGCAGGTGATCCGCGAGGACGTGCGCAACGTGCCGCTGCGCGCCGGCGACATGCTGGTGTTCCACAGCATCTGGACCGACCTGGCCCAGGCCGCCAAGAGCCGCGACTTCGTGGTGGTCACCGATTACCCAAAGGGCGAACAGCGCCCGCACAAGTTCAAGATCGCCATGTCGATCTTCGCCATCACGATCCTGATCGCGCTGACCTCGAAGCTGCCGGTGGCATTGACCCTGATGACCGGCGTGGCCGGCATGCTGCTCACCGGCGTGCTGCGCATGGATGAGGCATATGCCTCGATCAACTGGAAGACGGTGTTCATGATGGCCGGGCTGATTCCGCTCGGCTGGGCGATGGACAGCAGCGGCGCGGCGGCCTGGGTGGCCGGGCACACCATCGACCGCCTGCCTACCGGCATTCCGGTGTGGGTGCTGGAGATCGCGCTGGCGCTTCTGACCACGGTGTTTTCGCTGGTAATCAGCCATGTAGGCGCGACCATCGTGATGGTGCCCATTGCAGTGAACCTGGCGCTGGCGGCCGGAGGCAGCCCGACCGCGTTCGCGCTGATCGTGGCGCTGTCGGCGTCCAACAACCTGATGACCGCTTCAAACCCGGTGATTTCGATGATCACCGGACCGGCCAACTACACCCCGCGCGAGTTGTGGCGGGTGGGCGCGCCGTTGTCGTTGATCTACACCATCGTGGTGGTGGCGATGATCAACCTGATGTTCTGAGTGGTGTACCGACCAACGGTCGGTACCTACCGGTAGATGCCGACCGTTGGTCGGCATGGAACGGGTAGATGCCGACCGTTGGTCGGCATGCCTCACGCGAGGAAAACCTGCCCGTCCCGCACTTCCAGCGCCACGCTCCGCAACCGGTCGCCCTTGCACGGGCCCGCTACGCATTCGCCATCGGTCAGCGAGAACGATGCGCCGTGCGCGGCGCAGACCAGCTCGCCGGCCTTGCTCTTGAGGAACTGGCCCGGCGCCCAATCCAGCCGGCGCCCGGCGTGGGGGCAGATGTTGAGCCAGCCGCGCACATCGTCGCCGTCGCGGTACAGCACCAGCGACTCGTGGTCGCCGTCAATGCATCCCTCCACCTCGGCAAATCCCCCGTCGACAATACGTTCCAGGGCGATCAGGGCAGTTGCGGAGGCATCGGAAACAGACATGGAAACAGCATCCAGGGCACGGTGCGCGATTGTCTCACGCCCTCATCTGGCTGGCTCTGCGATGAACACAAGTCATTGATTTCAAATAAACGCAGGCCCGGTTTAACGAGTTTTTCACTCAATGACAAAAGACTGCCGGGATACTGACATCTCGCTGACTTCAGCCAAAGAACCGCCATGTACAACCGCTTCCAGTTCAACCAGTTCCGCTCCCTGTTTGCGCCGCGCAAGCCGCGCCATCCGTTGGTGCGCGTTGCGGTGGGCCTGTTGGGTCTGGCGATCCTGGCCGCCCTGGTGTTCGTGGGTGTGTTCGTGGGCGCGGCGATGATCATCGCCGGCGTGGCGTGGAAGCTGCTGGCTTCGCGGAAGCAGGCCGCGCGTGCGGCCGATCCGCAGGTGGTGGAAGGTGAGTACCGCGTGGTGCGCAAGCAGGCGTTGCCGCTGTCGCGTTGAGTGGGTTTGGCCGGTTTGCCGGGTTTGGCTGGGTTGCCGACTAACAGTCGGCACTACTCGATTTGCGGCGTGGCGGAATACACTCGTGCGACCCCTTCCCACAGGACGCGCGCATGTCTGATGTAATCCCGGCCCCCGAACAACCCCGCATTCCGGTCGCCGGTGGCGGTACGTTTCCAGTGCGCCGCATCTACTGTGTCGGCCGCAATTTCGCCGACCACGCCAAGGAAATGGGCGCGGCCGTGCCCGCCGCCGATGACCGCGGCCGCCCGATGTTCTTCAGCAAGCCGGCCGATGCGATCGTGGTTGGCCATGACGATGTGATCCCCTACCCGCCTTCCACCCAGGATCTTCACCACGAAGTGGAACTGGTGGTGGCGATCGGTCGTGACGCGCCTGCCGGCGAGCTGCCGCTCGACCAGGCCGAGGCGCTGGTGTTCGGCTACGGCGTAGGCCTGGACCTGACCCGCCGCGACCTGCAGGCCGCGGCCAAGGCCAAGGGCCACCCGTGGGATTCGGCCAAGGGGTTCGATCATTCCGCGCCGGTCAGCGAACTGGTGCCGGCCGGTGAAGTGGGCGATCTTGCCGCGCTCAACCTGTCGCTGGAAATCAATGGCGAAGTGCGCCAGCAGTCACTGCTGGACCAGATGATCTGGAACGTGCCGGAGATCCTGCACGAGCTGTCCAAGCTGTGGGCCCTGCGTGCGGGCGACCTGGTGTTCATGGGTACGCCGGCCGGCGTGGCCGCGCTGAAGCCGGGCGATCGTTTCAGCGCGCGCCTGGAAAACGTGGCCGAACGCCACGGCATCATCGCCGGATGACGACACGCGCCGCGTTACGCTGCGGCGACCTTTGCTATCCCCGCTACAGGAGAACCCGATGGGAATGCTGACTGAGTTCAAGGAATTTGCCATGCGTGGCAACGTCATCGACCTGGCGGTCGGTGTGGTCATCGGTGCTGCGTTCGGCAAGATCGTCACCGCGCTGGTGGACAAGATCATCATGCCGCCGCTGGGTTGGGCCATTGGCCGGGTGGACTTCTCCGAACTGGCGTGGACGCTGGCGCCGGCACGCGTGGCCGCCGATGGCACGGAGATCCCTGCCGTGGTGATCGGCTACGGCGATTTCCTCAATACGCTGGTGCAGTTCCTGATCGTGGCGTTTGCGATCTTCATGGTGGTCAAGGTGATCAACCGCCTGGCGCGCAAGAAGGAAGCGGCACCGGCGGCGCCGAAGGAAGAGATCGTGCTGCTGCGGGAGATCCGGGACAACCTGAAGCGGTAAAAGGCGTACCGACCAACGGTCGGTACCTACCTTTGCATGGCGTACCGACCAACGGTCGGTACCTACCTGGCATGGCGTACCGACCAACGGTCGGTACCTACCGCTCCGCGCCGGTAGGCGACGACCGTTGGTCGTCGCCCTGCCCCGCCGGTGGAATACAGCATCCGCCCAACCATGACCTCCCGCCCATGTGCGGCGCGGGCAGGCTGCTAAGCTCGGGGGCTTCCGCCCTGTTCCCCCCGGAGTCCGTCCCATGCGTCGCCGCGTCCTTGCCATCGCATCTTCCCTCGCCCTGCTGGCCGCCCCGGCGTTCGCGGCGACGGGCACCACCACCCTGCCGCCGAAATCGCTGGCCACCGCTGCTGAACTGCGCGAGCAGGCCCTGAAGGACGACACCGGCTGGAAGGTGGTCGAATCGCTGACGACCGAGATCGGCCCGCGCATTGCCGGCAGCGAGGCCGACGCCCGCGCGGTGGCCTGGGCCGAAGCCAAGTTCAAGGCACTGGGCTTTGACAAGGTGTGGAAAGAGCCGGTGACCTTCCCCAAGTGGGAACGCCGCAGTGAACACGCGCAGGTGGTGGGCAAGCATGCACAGCCGCTGAGCATCACCGCGCTGGGCGGCAGCCCGGGCGGTACGGTCGAGGCCGAGGTGGTGCGCTTCGCCGACCTGGCCGCGCTGCAGGCCGCGCCGGAAGGCTCGCTCAAGGGCAGGATCGCCTTCGTGGATTACCAGATGACCGCCTATCGCGACGGCCGCGACTACGGCAAGGGCGGCGCGGTGCGCAGCAAAGGCCCATCCGAGGCGATCCGCAAGGGTGCGGTGGGCTTCGTAATGCGTTCGGCCGGTACCGATTCGCACCGCGTGCCGCATACCGGCATCACCCGCTTCGATGACGGCCTGACCCCGGTGCCGTCGGCAGCGCTGTCGGTGCCCGATGCCAACCAGCTGGCGCGGCTGGTCGCGCTGGGGCCGACCAAGCTCAAGCTCAGCCTGGATTGCGGCTGGGATGGCACCGCCACCTCGTACAACGTGATCGGTGAGATCACCGGGCGCAGCCTGCCCAAGGAAGTGGTGGTCATTGGTGGCCACCTCGATTCCTGGGACCTGGGCACCGGCGCGATCGACGATGGCGCCGGCGTGGCGCTGACCATGGCCGCCGGCCACCTGATCGGCCAGCTCAAGCAGGCGCCCAAGCGCAGCATCCGCGTGGTGGCGTTCGCCAACGAGGAACAGGGTCTGTACGGCGGCAAGGCCTACGCCGAAGCGCATGCCAAGGACATCGTGCTGCACCAGCTGGCCGCCGAGAGCGACTTCGGTGCCGGCCGCATCTATGCGTTCAACACCGGTTCGCCGAACCCGGAAGGTTCGCGCGAGGCGACCGCCCAGATTGCCGAGGTGCTCAAGCCGCTGGGCATCGAGTACGCCCCGGACAAGGGTGGCCCGGGCCCCGATGTCGGCCCACTGGCCGCCAAGGGCGGCGCATGGGCATGGCTGGCGCAGGACGGAACCGACTACTTCAACCTGCACCACACCGCCGACGACACGCTGGACAAGATCGAACCGGCGGCGCTGGCGCAGAACGTGGCGGCGTACACGGTGTTCGCCTACCTGGCGGCCGAAGCCGATGGCAATTTCGGCAGTGAAGCCAAGGCGACCACCCCGCCGAACGAATAAGCGGATGATGGGGAAACCGGCGGTGTCTGCCGCCGGTTTCCGTTTCGGGTTACCGCAACCACACCGTGCTGGCCGGCAGCGTGATGTTGTCGGGGCGGTACACCGGGTCCTTTCCGGCACCGCGTGAGGCTTCGTAATCGCGCAGTGCGGCCAGGGCCGGCTTCTGCAACAGCAGCAGCGCGATGATGTTGAGCCAGGTCATCAGGCCCACGCCGATATCGCCCAGCGACCACGCCACCGTGGCGCTGTTCAACGCCGAATACAGCATGGCGCCCAGGAAGCCCAGCCGGAACAACGCCATCATCCACGGCGAGGTGCGGTTGCGCAGCAGGTAGACCACGTTGGTTTCGGCCGTGTAGTACAGCGCCAGGATGGTGGTGAAGGCAAACGGCAGGATCGCCAGGGCGATGAACGAACGCCCGAACCCGGGCAACGCCGATTCCACCGCCTGCTGCACGAACCGCGGCCCCGCTTCCAGCCCCGGTACGTTGGCCACGATCCACTGCGCCGGGGCGGCCGGGTCATGCACGTTGTAGGTGCCGGCCGACAGGATCAGGAAGGCGGTGGCGCTGCACACCACCATGGTGTCGATGTACACCGAACAGGCCTGTACCAGCCCCTGCTTCACCGGGTGCGAGACTTCCGCTGCGGCAGCGGGATGCGCACCGCTGCCCATGCCGGCTTCGTTGGACATCACGCCCCGGCGCACGCCCCACTGGATGGCCGTGCCGATCATGGCGCCGAACGCGGCGTCCTGGCCGAATGCACTGCGCAGGATGATGCTGAACATCTCCGGCACCGCATCCAGGTTCAGGGCCATCACCACGGCCGCCACCACCAGATAGCCCAGCGCCATGAACGGCACGATGACCTGGGCCACCTGTGCGATGCGCCGCACGCCGCCGAAGATCACCATCGCGACCACCGTGCCGATGCCGGCAGCGGTAACCCAGCCCGGTGCGCCCCATGCCTCGTCCAACGCGCTGACCATCGCGTTGGACTGCGTACCGGGCAGCAGCAGCCCGCAGCCGATCACCGTGCTGAGCGCGAACAGCACCGCGTACCAGCGTTTGCCCAGGCCTTTTTCGATGTAGTACGCCGGACCCCCCCGGTACATGCCGTTGCTGTCGCGCTGCTTGTAGATCTGCGCCAGGGTGGATTCGACGAACGCGCTGGAGGCACCGAGGAAGGCGACGATCCACATCCAGAAAATCGCACCCGGCCCGCCGTAGGCAATCGCCATCGCCACGCCGGCGATGTTGCCCACGCCAACGCGGCTGGACAGCGACAGGCTCAATGCCTGGAACGAGGACACGCCCGCCGCCGAACTGCGCCCCTGGAACATCAGCTTGAGCATCTCCGGCAGCCCGCGCAGCTGGATGAAGCGGGTGCGCACGCTGAAGTACAGGCCCACCAGCAGGCACAGCCCGACCAGCGCCGGACTCCAGACGATGCCCAGCAGGCGGGCGACGATCTCATCGAGGCCCATCAGAAGAACATGCCCAAGGCGACCTGCGGATTGATGTAGCTGCCGGTATTGCGGCCCGCGACCGTGAACTCCGCGCCGGCAATCAGCCCGACGCTGGGACTGAAGTGGTACTGCACCGCCGGTGCGAGGGTGACGTTGCGGCTGCCGGGGCGACGTTCATCGATGCGCAGCATGGTGCCGTCGGCAGCGGGCGCGTAGCCGCTCAGGTGACGGTCGCTCTGGCGGCTGACGGCGAACTCGAATACGCCCACCCACTTCGAGTTGAAGCTGTACTCACCGGCTGCGGAAAGGCCGATCAGCGAACCCGGCGCGATGTTGCCGCGGAAGCCATCCGGGGTGCCGTACACGCTGTGGTCGTTGATCGCCACGCGCGCCGGTGCCGGGCTGGCGCTGAGCTGGCCACGCCAGCGCAGCGGGCGACCGTTGGGCAGCCACACCACCTGCTGCATGCCGAGCCCGAAGGTGGTGCGCTGCACGCCGTCGCCCTGGGCATTGAGCGGGTTGCCATCGATGCGGTCATAGCTGCCGGTGGCGTAGCGCTGGCTCAGCGACACCGAAATGGCCGGGCGGGTGCCGTCTTCGTTCGGCGCCTGCAGCAGGTACTGCACCATGGCGGTGGTATCGCCGGCGCGGAAGCCGCGGCTGCGCTCGCTGCCGGTCTCGGCGCGCGAGGCGCTGAGGTTGACCTGCGCGGTCACGCGCTGACCCAGGCCGTAGGCGATCGGCACCACGGTCAGCCACGCGGCGCTGCGGCCGTCGCTGTCATGCCGGCGGCCGTCGCCGTCGAAGTAGCGGTCGCTGTCGATGCGGATCAGGTACGGCTCGATGAAGAGATTGCCTTTGGGCATGCCGGCCGGATTGGGGGTGATCAGCGGCCCCATGAAATTGACGCCGTCCAGCGAGTGCTCGGCAGCCTGGGCGGCAGCGGGCAGCAGGCCGGCGATCAGGGCGAAGGAAATCGGGCGCAGGGAACGCAGCGCATCGAATGTCATGGAATGCCTCCTTGGTGACAGAGTGATGCGGCAGGCCAATCCGCCGCACCGGCAATCTGCACAGGAAGTCATCTCGGAAAAATCGGTAAATCACGCGAATCTTGCGTTCTGTGCGCGGGCGCACGCACGAAAATGCCTATCACGCCAACGGCGTTTTTCAGCGGATGCCCGGCAGGAAACGCGCTTCCGGATTTGCATCACGCGCGGCCCGAAGCGTCACTGCGCGCACACGTTGCAAGCCCCTTTGCGCAGGCCCGGAATGTCGCATTCCGCCCCCGCGCACCGCGAAAGCACATAAAAAAAGCCCGGCCAAGCGGCCGGGCTACCGGGATTCGTCACACCCCACGCGGTGAGCGCCACGGAACAGACCGTGATCCGGACAACGGCGCCGCACTGGGTGGGTGTCTCTCCTCACCTACACAGTACGGCGCCGCGTTGCACTGTGACGCAGCAAGAACGCGGCGCACCATGCGAAAAATCCGAATCCACCGTAGGCACGACTCCTTTGGAGAAGTCGATCACATCACGCAGGGCAGCGCGCAAGCGTTACCCGAAGTTACCGCTGTGCATACCAGTGCGACAGCAACACGGCGGTGGCCGATGCCACGTTGAGGCTTTCCACTGCACCACTGCCGGGAATGGATACCTGCAGGTCGCAGGTCTGCGCCAACGCACGGTCCATGCCCTCGCCTTCGGCGCCCATCACATACACCAGCCGCGCCGGCAAGGTGGCCTTGAACAGGTCCGCGCCGCCTTCCACCAGCGTGGCGGCCAGACCGAAGCCGGCGGCACGCAGTGCTTCCATTGCCTGCGGCAGGGCCGGCAGGCGCACCAGCGGCACCGCTTCGGCGCCGCCTTCAGCAACACGCGCCGCCGCACCGGACAACGCCAGCGTGGAATCGGGCGGCAGCAGCAGCCCGGCCACGCCGAAGTGCGCCGCCGAACGCAGGATGGCGCCGAAGTTGTGCGGGTTGCCCACGCCATCCAGCCACAGCGCCAGCGCCGGCTTGTCGGCCGGCAGGCCGGCCAGCCACTCGCCCAGTTCCAGCATCGGGGCGCGCAGCACGTCGGCCACCACGCCTTCGTGGTGGGTGGTGGCGGCGAGCTTGTTGAGGTCACCCTCTTCCACCACGCGATAGCCGACGCGGTTGGCCACGCACCACTTCAACAGCGGCTGCAACCGCGGGATCAGCGCCTCGGCCAGGTACAGCTTGCGCAGCGCCTGCGGGCGGCGCTCGAACAGCGCCTGCACGGCATTCCAGCCGTACAGGCGCAGCTCGTCGTTGCCGCGCCCCGGTGGTGGCGGGGTGCCGCCTTCGCGCGGCGGCAGCGGGGTGGCCCGCGGCGGTCGCGAGGAGGGGCGGCGGGCATTTTTCCAGGGATCATTCACTACGGGACTGCTCCAGCTTGCGGTGACGCCAGAAATCGGCGTTCTTGATGCCCAGGGCATCGGGGTCGAAGGTCGGATCCAGGCCGAGCTTCTTCTGGCGCTCGTAATCGCGCAGGGCGATCAGGGCCGGCTTCTGCACGATCAGGATCGCGACGATGTTCAACCACGCCATCAGGCCCACGCCGATGTCGCCCAGCGCCCACGCCATCTTGGCGTTGTGGAAGGCGCCGAACACCACCATGCCGATGATGCCCAGGCGCAGCGCCAGCACGGTGAGCGGGCGCTTGCGGTTGTGGTTGAGGTAGCTGAGGTTGGTTTCGGCCATGTAGTAATAGGCCATGATCGTGGTGAAGGCGAAGAAGAAGATCGCGATGGCCACGAAGCCCGAGCCCCAGCCCGGCAGCACGGTTTCCACCGCAGCCTGTGCGTAGCCCGCGCCTTCGGCCACACCGGCCAGGCCGGCGAACACCGGCTCGGCGCCCGGCGTGGGCGAGTACACGTTGTAGGTGCCGGCCGCCAGGATCAGGAAGGCGGTGGCGGTGCACACCATCATGGTGTCGAAGTAGATGGCGAAGGCCTGCACGTAGCCCTGCTTGGCCGGGTGCGAGACCTCCGAGGCCGCAGCCGCGTGCGGGCCGGTACCTTGGCCCGCTTCGTTGGCGTAGATGCCGCGCTTGACGCCCCACTCCACCGCCAGGCCCATCATCGCGCCGAACGCGGCGTGGGCGCCGAAGGCGCTGCTGAACACGGTACGGAACATGTCCGGCACGCGCTCATAGTTGAGGATCATGATGACGATGGCCATCAGGATGAAGCCGGCGGCCATGAACGGCACCACCACTTCGGCGAAGTTGGCGATGCGCTTGACGCCGCCGAAGATCACCACGCCCAGCAGCAGGGCCACGACGATGCCGATGCCCAGCTTGAGCGCCTGCACCGATTCCATGCCCATGAACTGGCCGTCCAGCGGTCCGCACAGGGCGCCGCCACGGCAGGAGTTGATGATGCTGTCGGCGATCGCATTGGCCTGGACGCCCGGCATCAGGAAACCGGCAGCCACGATCGTGGCCATGGCGAAGGCCATTGCGTACCACTTCAGGCCCATGGCCTTTTCGATGTAGTACGCCGGGCCACCCCGGTAGCGGCCGTCGGCATCCTTGGTCTTGTAGATCTGCGCCAGGGTGCACTCGACATACGAGGTGGACGCCCCAAGGAAGCCCATCACCCACATCCAGAAGATCGCACCGGGGCCGCCGAAGGCGATGGCGGTGGCCACGCCGGCGATGTTGCCGATGCCCATGCGGCCGGCCATGGACATGGCCAGGGCCTGGAACGAGGACACGCCGGCGTCGGACTTTTCGCCCTGCACGGTGAGCCGGCACATTTCGAAGAAGCCACGCAGCTGCATGAAGCGGGTGCGCACGCTGAAGAACAGGCCGGCCGCCAGGCACAGGAAGATCAGTGCCTTGCTCCAGATGATGCCATTGATGAATTCAACTACTGCTTCCACGCGCTCTCTCCAGTCGGCGGAAAATGAAGGACGTCCCGTCGGCTGGAAGGGACCGGTCGATTCTCCATCATCGAGCGCCAGCCCGATAGGGCCGATTTACGGGGTGCGGACCCTGGCAAACCGCCGCAGGTCGTGCAGCTGGCCGCGCATGAACACGGCGCAGCGGGCCGTTCCTTCTTCCTGGAACCCGTTGCCGAGCAGCACGCGGGCCGATCCTTCGTTGAAATCCAGCACTTCGGCCTGCAGCCTGAACAGGCGCAGCTCGTCCATCACCCAGGGGGCGAACAGGCCTACCACGCGGGTCATCCAGCCCTGCCCCCAGTATGCGCGACCCAGCCAGTAGCCCAGCTCAGCGGTGTGCCCACGTTCGGCCACGCCCGGTTGGGCGCCGATGCTGCCGCAGGCGGCGCCGTCGATCTCGATGGCCAGGTTGAGCGTCTCCGGGGCCAGGATCCGGCCGCCGAGGAAGGCCTCGCCGTCTTCCCGGGTGTACGGGAACGGGAAGCGGTCGCGCAGCCCGCGCGAGACCGCCTCGTCGTTGGCATGCCGCAGCAGCGCCTCCAGATCGTCGCTGCGCCAGGGGCGCAGCACGAATCCGGGGCCTTCCAGCCGCAGCGGCCGGTCAGGCATGGCCACCGACCGACGGGGTGTCGGCTTCCTGCTTTTCCAGCTCGCGGGCCACGGCTTCCGGCGAGCGCGTGTACGGGGCCAGCAGCGAATAGAACGCCGGGACCACGAACAACGACAGGAAGGTAGAGACGGTGACACCGAAGATCACTACGATGCCGATCGTTCCGCGGCTTGCCGAACCCGGGCCGCCGGCGACCACCAGCGGGATCGCACCGACCACGGTGGCAATGGAGGTCATCAGGATCGGACGCAGGCGCACCATGGCCGATTCGACGATGGCCCGGTGCACGTCGCGCCCTTCGTCGCGCAGCTGGTTGGCGAATTCGACGATCAGGATCCCGTTCTTCGCCGCCAGGCCCACCAGCATGACGATGCCGATCTGGCTGAACAGGTTGATGGTGCCCCCGCTCACGTACAGGCCCAGCAGCGCGCCGAGCACGCCCAGCGGCACGGTGAGCATGATCACCAGCGGGTGGATGAAGCTTTCGAACTGCGCGGCCAGCACCAGGTACACCACCAGCAGCGCCATGGCGAAGGTGAGCAGCACCGCGCTGCCGGCGTTCTGGTATTCGCGCGATTCGCCCTTCCAGTCGATCTGCGCGTGCTGCGGCAGTTCTTCGCGTGCGGTCTGCTGGGCCCAGGCGATGGCCTCGCCGAGCGGGTAGCCCGGGGCCAGGCCGGCGGTGATGGTGATCGCGCGCAGGCGGTTGAAGCGGTTGAGGTTGCCCGCTTCGGCCACTTCGCTGAGCGTGACCAGGTTGGACAGCGGCACCAGTTCGCCATTGGTGGCGCGCACGCGGATGGCGGCCAGGTCGTCGGGCGAGGCGCGGCCTTCGCGGCCGGCCTGGACCAGCACGTCGTACTCTTCGCCGTTGTCGACGAAGGTGGTGACGCGGCGCGAGCCCATCATGGTTTCCAGCGCCGAACCAATCGCGGTGACCGAGACGCCCAGGTCGGCCGCGCGCTGGCGGTCGATGTTCACGCGCATCTGCGGGCGGGTTTCCTTGTAGTCCGAATCCGGGCCGACCAGGCCGGGGTTGTCGGCCATGCGCTCGAGCATGCGGTCGCGCCACTGCGCGATTTCAGCGTATTCGGGACCCCCAAGCACGATCTGGAACGGCTGGCCCTGGCTGCGGACCAGGCCGCCGCCGACCTGGGTGCGCACGCGCACGCCGCGGATGCCGTCGAGGTCCTTCTGCAGTTCGGCGGCCACGTCGGGGGTGGCGGTGGAACGTTCGCGCCACGGCTGCAGGAACACGCTGATGCGGCCGGTGTGCATTTCCTCGCTGGCCCCGAAGCCGCCGGGCACGCGCGGGTTGGCGCGCACGATCGGCTTGTCTGCGCCGACGTACCCGGCCACGACCTTCTCCACTTCCTGCACCTGGCCCACGGTGTAGTCGTAGCCGGCGCCCTCGGGGCCGTCGATCATGATCTGGAACGAACCGCGGTCTTCGGCCGGGGCGAGTTCGGACGGCAGCACCTTCAACAGCAGCGCGCTGGCGGCGAGCGACAGCAGCATCACCACGCCGTAGATCCAGATCTTGCCGACGTGGGCGTCCAGCACGCGCCCGTAGGATGCCGAGACGCGGTCGAGGTTGCGGTTGATGAAACCGTGCAGGCCCTTGGGCGGCTGGCCGGTGTGCGGCTTGAGCAGCTTGGAGGCCATCATCGGGGTAAGGGTCAGCGACACGAACGCCGACAGCGCTACGGCCGCGGCCAGGGCCACCGCCAGTTCGCGGAACAGGCGGCCCGTGTTGCCTTCGAGGAAGCCCACCGGCAGGAACACCGCGACCAGCACGGCGGTAGTGGCGATCACCGCGAACGCCACCTGCGCGGTACCACGCTTGGATGCCACCAGCGGTGGCTCGCCCAGGTCGATGCGGCGCTGCACGTTTTCGACCACGACGATGGCATCGTCCACCACCAGGCCGATACACAGCACCAGTGCGAGCAGGGTGAGCAGGTTGATCGAGAAGCCGAACGCATACAGGGCGATGAAGGCGGCCACCAGGCAGACCGGCACGGTCACCGCAGGAATCAACGCGGCGCGGAAACTGCCGAGGAACAGCCAGATCACCACCAGCACCAGCAGCATGGCTTCGACCAGCGTGGCGTAGACGCGGTCGACGGCGGCTTCGATGAAGGTGGTGTTGTCGAAGGCCACGAAGATGTGGGTGCCTTCGGGCAGGGTCTGGCCGACGCGCTCGGCTTCGGCGCGCGCGGTGCGGGCCACGTCCAGCGAGTTGGCGGTGGAGGTCTTGACGATGCCCAGGCCGATGCCGGGTTCGCCGTTGCTGCGGTAATACGCACGGCGTTCGGACGAGGCCAGTTCGATCTTGGCCACGTCGCCCATGCGCACCACGTAGCCATCAGCGCCCTTGCCGAGCGGGATGGTGGCGAAGTCTTCGGGCTTTACGTAGTTGCGCTCCACGCGCAGGGTGAAGTCGCGGTCGGCCGATTCGATGCGGCCGGCCGGCAGTTCGACGTTTTCGTTGCGCAGCGCGGTTTCCACGTCGCCCACGGTCAGGCCGCGCGCGGCGAGCTGGTCGCGGTCGAGCCAGATGCGCATGGCATAGCGCTGGCGGCCGCCGATGCGGACCTGGGCCACGCCATCGAGGCTGGAGAAGCGGTCGACCACGTAGCGGTCGGCGTAGTCGCTCAGCTCCAGCGTGTTCATGCTGGAAGAGGTCATGTTGAACCAGATGATCGGGTCGGCGTCGCTCTCGACCTTGGCGATTTCCGGCGGGCGCGCCTCTTCGGGCATGCGGTCGGCGACGCGGCTGACGGCGTCGCGCACGTCGTTGGCGGCCGCTTCGATATCGCGGTTGGAGGTGAACTCGATGCTGACCTGGGCGCGGCCGTTGGAGCTGCGCGCGTTGATGGTGTCGATGCCTTCGATGCCGGCCAGGGCGTCTTCCAGCACCTGGGTGATGCGGCTTTCGATGACGGCCGCCGAGGCGCCGGTGTAATCGACCGAGACCGATACGATCGGCGGGTCGATCGCGGGCAGCTCGCGCAGGGTCAGGCGGGTGAACGACATGATGCCCAGCACGACCAGCAGCAGGCTCATCACCACGGCAAACACCGGCCGCTGGATGGAGATGTTGGAGAGTTTCATCCGGCGCTGCCCACGGGCGCTGCAGCGGCGGTCGCGCCGGTCGGGGCGCGGGTGGTGCCGGCCGGGGCCGGATCGGTGGCCTTCTCTGCGGCCGGGCTGGCGGCCGGGGTGGCGGGCGCAGGGGCCGGCGCTGCGGCCGGCGCGGCGGTGTCGTTGACCTTCAGGCCGGGACGCAGCTTGCCGGTGCCGTCGACGACGATGCGGTCGCCTGCCTTGAGCCCTTCACGGATTTCAACGACGCCGGAGCGGCGCGCGCCGCTGACCACGTCGACGCGCTCGACCACGTGGTCGGGTTTGACGCGGAACACGAACGAATCGCGGCCGACCTGGACCACGGCGATTTCGGGAATGACCAACGCCTGGCGTTCGGGACGGAACATGCGCACGTCGAGCAGCATGCCCGGGCGCAGGGCGTGGTCGGCGTTGATGAAGTCGGCGCGCACGGTGACGGCGCGGGTGCCGGGATCGACGCGGGTATCGATGGTGGCCACGTCGCCTTCGAAGGTGCGGCCGGGGTAGGCCACGCTGGTGGCGCTGACCTTGTCGCCCTTGGCCAGCGAGGCCAGTTCGGCTTCGGGCACCTGGAAATCGACGTGCATGCGTTCGATGTCGTCGAGGGTGGCGATGACGGTGGTGGGGGTGACCAGCGACCCTTCGCTGACCTGGCGGATGCCGAGCACGCCGGCAAACGGGGCACGCACGCGGCGGTCGCCGATGTCGGACTGCATTTCGCGCACGCGGGCTTCGGCGGCGTCGCGGATGGCGCGCTGGGTGTCGAGGGTGGCACTGGCGACAAGCTGCTGGGCCGCCAGTTCACGCTGGCGCTTGTACAGCTGGTCGGCTTCGGCAAAGGTGGCCTGGGCCTGCAGCAGGGCGGCTTCCTGGGCCTGGCCGCGCAGGGTCACCAGGGGGGTGCCGGCGGAGACCTGCTGGCCGCTGTCGAAGTGCACGGTGTCGATGATTTCGCTGACCTTGGCGGTGATGGTCACCGACTCGCGGGCCTTGGCGGTGCCCAGTGCCTGCAGGGTGTCGCTCCAGGCGGAGGTCTGCACGACCTGGGTGGTCACCGGCACGACTTCGGCCTGCCGGCGGGCGGCTTGGTCCTTGCTGCCACACCCGGCCAGGATGGCCAGGCCGAGGCCGGCAATGATGCGTGCGGTGATGCGTCCCGACATGAAGTACAGCCCTTGATGTTCCACGACCGGCAAGTGTAGCCACCGCCCGCGTCAGGCATATGTGCCAAGCGTTTACCGGCACCTTCACATCACCCGGTGACACGCGCAACCCCTTTCGTGCTGGGGCCTTCGGGGCATGTAACGGCATGTGTCAACGCATGTCGGATTGCGTCGCGCCCGCCGCTTGGTTGATCGCGAAGAGCCGGCGTTTCAATTCATCCGCGCCGAGGCGGGCGGGTACCGCCATCCGGGACACGCCGTGAACCCATCCATAGGGGCTTGGCAAAAACATCCATGTTTTTGACAGTCCCGGATGGGGGTACCCGCCCACCTCCCGACGGTTTCATGCATGCGGCCGTTGAAGTGCACACCATCGTGCGGAAGCGCCGACCAGCGCGCTTGATCGTTGCCTCAGTACCGGTAGTTCACCTTCATCCAGACCGTGCGGCCGGGTTCGTTGATGCGCACCGGATCGGCGGGGAAGCCGAAATCGGCGCTGCCGGCGAGGTTGAGGTGCTCGCTGTAGGCGCGGTCGAACAGGTTGTCCACGCCTGCGCTGAGCTGCAGGGCGTCGCTGATCCGGTAGCCGGCGTTGAGCGCGAGCGTGGCGAAGCCTGCGCTTGGGCCAAGGTCACGCGCGACCACGTTGCCCTGCCCCGGCGCGACGCGGTTCTGGCGGGTCACTGCGCGAGCCAGTGCTCCTGCACTCCAGCGCGCGCCTTCCCAGCCTGCGCTCAGGCGTGCTTCCAGCGGCGGCATCTGCGGCAGTGCGCCGCCATCGGTGCGGTTTTCGCCCCATGCGTAGGCCAGCGTGCCGCCGAGTTTCCAGCCCTGCCCGAGCGCGACCTCGGCGCCCGCTTCGGCACCGGCAATACGCGCATTGATGTTCGTGGCCTGGGTGGTGCTGCCCATCATGCCGCCGTCGCGGTAGGTGAAGAGGATGTAGTCCTGGAGGCGCCCGGCATACGCCGAGACCCATGCGTTGACCCGCTCATCCCGGTACTGCAGGCCGATGTCGAGCTGGGTGGTTTTTTCCGGCTGCACCGCGCTGAAAGCGTTGATGCTGCCGGCCGGTCCGATGTCAGGCGAGAACAGCTCCCAGTAATCGGGCATGCGCTCGCTGTGGCCGATACCGGCGTAGGTGGTCAGCGCGCTGCCGATGTCCCGTTCGAAACGCAGGAAACCACTGCCCAGGTCTTCGCGGCGGCGCTGGCCAGCGGTTGGGTTCGGCATCGCCATCATGCCGGTGGTGGCGCGCTCGTCGGTGACTTCCGCGCGATCGATGCGCAGCCCGCTGACCCAACGTTGCGCGGTGCCTTCGCCCAGGGTGATCTCGGTGAACACGCCCTGGTTCTTCTGGCGTGCGTCGGTCGACCATGGCGTGAGCCGGTAGGTGTTGCGGCCCATGCCGTTGCGGCTGCGGTGGCGGCTGTCGAGCGCGTCCACGCCGGCCACGATGGCGATGTCCTGCCAGCGCCATTCGGAGGCCATGCGCCCGCCGGTGGTGCGGCGATCGACATTCGAGGCCATGGGCATCGGCATGCTGCTGGCCGGGTTCGGCTCGCGCAGGGTGTAGTTGTCCATGACGTGGTCGGCGTCGTTGTAGTAGACGTTGGCCTGCAGTTTGTCCCACGCGCCGGGCAGGTTGTCGCGCTCGAAGCGGGCGGCGTAGCTGGTGCGCTTGAACGCGGCGCCATCCATGCCGCGCCCGGCATAGCGCGCGATGGCATCGCCGGTGCCGGCGGAGAGCTCCAGCACCGTGTCGGCATCCGGGGTCCAGCCCACGGCGACATCGCTGTTCCACTTGCGCCACTTGGACGGCACCACCTCGCCATTGCCGTCCTTGTAGTCATCGGCTTCGGAACGGTTGCCGTTGACGCGTACGTAGCCCTGCGAGGCACCGGCGGTCAGGTCCAGCACCTGGTCGTTGCGGTTGCGCGAGCCGACCAGCGCGCTGGCGTCCAGGTCGATGCCCGGGGCGTCGAAACGCGGGGTATCGCGTTCGAACCGCACCGTGCCCGCTGAAGCGCCGGCACCCCAGCGCACGCTCTGCGGGCCTTTGATGATGGTCAGCCGGTCGAAGGTTTCCGGGGCGATGTAGGACAGCGGGTTGTCCATGCGCGAAGGGCAGGCACCGATCAGGTTGCCTTCGTTGCTGACGATGTTCAGGCGCGAACCGAACATGCCGCGCAGCACCGGGTCGCCATTGGTGCCGCCGTTGCGGATGGCGGCGAAGCCGGGCACGGTCTTGAGGTAATCGGCACCGTCGCTGGCCGGCACCGGCTGGCGCGGCAGACGCGGGTCGGTGACCCAGTGCAGCGGCGACGAGGGCGCACTGGCGGTGACCACCAGGGTGTCGAGAGTGCGCGCGTCGTCGCGCTCGGCGGCCTGCAGCGGCAGCGCAGCCAGGGCAAGCGACAGGGAAACAGACAGGCGCGTCATTGCGCCCGCGCTGCGGGAGGAAAGCTTCATGCTGGAACTCCGGAAAACGCACAGGCGCGCGGCGCCATCACGGCGTCGCGCAGCAGGAAAATGAAAGGGCGGTTTCAGGCGTGAAGCGGGGGGCCACGCGCGGCGTGGGCAGGCCAGCGCAGGCTGCGCGGCGCGGCGACGGTGCGCAGCACCGGTGGCGCGATGACTGGCAGCGCCGGCAGCAGGACGATCAGCACTGCCAGCCACGGCATCAGGCGCGAGGCCATCATGCAGTATTCGCAGGCCTCGCCATGGCCGGCATGCGGGTCGATGGGGGCAGCGGGTTCAGTATCGGCCACTGCGGCGGCATGCCCTGACATGTCGTGCATGGACATGTCGTGCATAGGCATGTCGTGCATCGCCATGTCATGCGTCGCGCTGTCGCTCGCCCCCATCGCCTGCATGTCGTGATGCGACATGCCGGAATCCGGCGTGGGGTCAATCTCGGCTGCGCCTCGCGGCATCACGTGCGCCATGCCGCCGGGCATCAGCATCACCGACGGGCCCTGGGCCTGCTGCCAACGGCTGACCAGCGGCGCCAACGCCATCAGCAGCGTCGCCACGAAGGCGAGCTGCAGCAGGACGGCAAACGGGCGGCGACGGCGGTTCACGGTGCGATTGTAACGGCGGGTTTCCGTGCGCACGCCGCTGAATGGGCATCTGCGACGAAGCGTCGCAGGGATGGTGTGACGACCAACGGTCGTCACCTACCGGACTCCGGACCGAGGGACGGCGTGGCGACCAACGGTCGTCACCTACCGGACCCCGGACCGAGGGACGGCGTGACGACCAACGGTCGTCACCTACCGGACCCCGGACCGAGGGACGGCGTGACGACCAACGGTCGTCACCTACCGGACCCCGGACCGAGGGACGGCGTGACGACCAACGGTCGTCACCTACCGGACGCCGGACCGGTAGCGCCCGACCGTTGGTCGGGCGGCGTCACACCGTGATGGTCTGGGTCAGCGATTCCCACGTCGGCGGCAACGGCCAGTCGGCCTCCTGGTTGCCGTCGATGACCCGGCGCAGGTCGCGGGTGTCGATCTGCGGGGCCAGCACGTGAACCAGTTCCAGCGCGTAGTCGCGCAACACGCGGTCGCGCGGCAGCACCGCCCAGGCGATGCATTCGTCGATCGGCGCCGGCGCCGGCCACGAGCGCAGGTCTTCATCGCCGGCATTGACTGCCATTTCGGCCAGCAGGCCCACGCCCAGGCCGGTGCGCACGTAGGTCTTGATCAGGTCCGCATCCAGCGCGGTCAGCGCGATGTCCGGGGTCAGCCCGGAGGCAGCGAAAGCGCGCTGCAGCGAGGAGCTGCCGCGGGTGGAAGATTCGTAGCTGATCAGCGGCTGGGTCGACAGCGCCTGCAGGTCCGGGGCGGCACCGGGGCGGTCGAGCGGATGGCCGCGCGGTACCAGCACCAGCCGGCGCCAGCGGTACAGCGGAATGGCGATGCCGGCGGTGGGTTCGGCACCGGCGGTGCTGATGATGGCGATATCCGCATCGCCCTGGCTGAGCAGATCCAGCGCGTCGCTTTCGGCGGCCTGCTGCAGGTGCACGCTGACCTGCGGGTAGGCCTGCTTGATGCGCGCCACCGCCGGCGGCAGCACGAAGCGGGCCTGGGTGTGGGTGGTGGTCAGGATCAGTTGGCCCTGGCTCTCGCGGCGCTGGTTGGCGGCGTAGGTGCGGATGTTGTTGGCTTCGGACAGCACCGCGCGGGCGCGGCCGATCACTTCCACGCCGGCAGGGGTCACCGCTTCCAGGCTGCGGCCCTTGCGCACGAACAGCAGGAAGCCCAGCTCATCTTCGAGCTGCTTGAGCTGCTTGGACAGCCCGGGCTGGGTGGCATGCACCCGGGAGGCCGCCAGCGTGATGTTGAGCTCGGCGTCGGCGATGGCGACCAGGTAACGGAGTTGGGTCAGCGTCATGGGCGTGCGCGCAGCAGGAAGGAAGGGGGTCAAGCCGACTGTAAGGCAGTTGCCGTCACCAGCTTATAACCAAATGTTGTTTATGAAGGTAATCAGGTCATTTCGCGCGCTCATATGCCGGCGCTACGGTCTGGCGGAACCCGTCATCCCTCTTCCGTGGAGCATTCCCATGGCCCTGTACAACTCGATCCTGGACACCATCGGCAATACCCCGGTGGTGCGCCTGAACCGCATTGCCCCCGACCACGTCACCCTGTACGCGAAGGTGGAGTCGTTCAATCCCGGCGGCTCGGTGAAAGACCGCCTGGCGCTTGCGATCATCCTGGACGCCGAAGCCCGCGGGGTGCTCAAGCCCGGCGACACCATCGTGGAGGCCACCTCCGGCAACACCGGCGTGGCGCTGGCCATGGTGGCCGCCGCGCGCGGCTACAAGTTCGTGGCCACGATGGTGGAGACCTTCTCGATCGAGCGCCGCAAGCTGATGCGCGCCTACGGCGCCAAGGTGATCCTGACCCCGGCCGCCGAGCGCGGCTCGGGCATGGTCAAGCGCGCCCGCGAGCTGGCCGAGGAACACGGCTGGTTCCTGGCCAGCCAGTTCACCAACCCGGCCAACCCGGCCTACCACCGCAACACCACGGCGGCCGAGATCCTGCGCGACTTCGCCGGCACGCGGCTGGATTACTTCGTGACCGGCTGGGGCACCGGCGGCACCCTCACCGGGGTGGGCGAGGTGCTCAAGGTGGCCCGCCCGGAAACGCGCATCATCGCCACTGAACCGGAAGGCGCGGCGCTCCTGGGCGGGGCGGAGTGGAAGCCGCACAAGATCCAGGGCTGGACCCCGGATTTCGTGCCGGACGTGCTCAACCGCGAGGTCTACGACGAACTGCTGAGCATCGACGACGCCCGCGCCATTGAAACGTCGCGCCGGCTGGCGGCGGAGGAAGGCATCTTCGTCGGCATCTCGGCCGGTGCCACGGTGGCCAGCGCGCTGGATGTGGCGGCCAAGGCGGCGCCCGGCAGCGTGCTGCTGGCGATGCTGCCCGATACCGGCGAGCGCTACTTCTCCACGCCGCTGTTTGCCGACATCAACGAAGGCTCCGACGACGAGTGGCTGGCCGGCCCCCCCTGAACCGGCTGCCTTGGCTGAACGTGACGCCCACCGCTGCGGTGGGCGTTTTCGTTTCCAACGCGACCTTCATCTGCCGTGAAGCCAGCCCGCCGCAAGGTAGCGGTGTTGGGCGGTGCCCGCCGGGTCGCACTGCCTGAGACGACGATGACGCAGCCTAGATGCCCTGGCCGCTAGCGTGTGAGGCGGCAGTCATCCCGTTGTATGGACCCTGTATAGAAGGAGCGGCACGCATGAAGATCGAAGTGTGGCAGGGCGACATCACGACCCTGGCGGTGGATGCGATCGTCAATGCGGCCAACGAGTCCCTGCTTGGCGGGGGTGGCGTGGATGGGGCGATCCATCGCGCGGCCGGCCCGCAGCTGCTGGCCGAGTGTGCGGCGTTGCCGGAGATCCGCCCGGGCATGCGCTGCCCGACCGGTGAAGTGCGCGCCACGGCCGGCTACAACCTGCCGGCAAAGCACGTGCTGCACACGGTGGGCCCGGTGTGGCAGGACGGCCTGCGCGATGAGCCGGCGCTGCTGGCCAACTGCTACTGGAAATCGCTGCAGCTGGCCGAGAAACTGGGCCTGACGTCGATCGCGTTCCCGGCGATCAGCTGCGGCGTGTTCGGCTACCCGCTGCACCAGGCCGCGCATATCGCGGCCACCGAGACATTGACGTGGCAGCGTTCGCACCGCGAACCGCAGCGGATCATCCTGGTGGCGTATAACGCCGCGACCTTCAAGGTGTACCAGCAGGCGCTGGCGGCGCTGGGGCAACCGGTGGAGGTGGCGGGGCCGTTGCCGCCGCTGGCTGCTGGAATGGAGCTTCCAGCTGCGGCACCGTAGGCCGGAGGGGCGTTGGCGCATATACCCATTCGTTGAAGAACGGCTGCAGTGAACGCCCTGCTGCGTGTTCCATCGCCTGCTGGAAATCCGCGGTCTCCACGCTCTTTCCATCATGTGCGCGGGTGTACTCGCGGATGCCACGCCAGAACGCGTCTTCACCCAACGCCTGGCGCAGCAGGTGCAGTACGTAAGCCCCCTTCTGGTACACCACGGCGCGGTCATCACCGGTAGGCGCCTTCCAGCTCCCATACACCAGCGCGTGGTCGGCGCCCTTGGCACGCAGCGCCTCCACCCGCGTGCGCCAGCGCTGCACCTGCGCCTGGTACGCCGCTTCGCCCTGCGCCTGCTGCAGGTAGGCAGCGGTCATGAAATTGGCGAAACCTTCGTTGAGCCAGAAGTGCTCCCAGCCGATGCACGTCACCCGGTTGCCCCACCACTGGTGGGCGGCTTCGTGGGCGATCAGGGCGACGTGGTCCGGGTCGTCCAGCACTTCCTGCCCGTACGCCTCCGACATCAGCGACAGCCCGGCCATTTCCTGGCCGATGGTGTCGGCCACCAGCGCCTGTTCGTAGTCGCCGCGATAAGGCAGGCCTGCACGCGCGGCAAAGAAATCGAGCATGTCACCGGTGTGCGCGAATATCGCCTGCAGCTGCCCGGGCGAGCGTTCGGCGGACAGGAAGCGCAGCGCGGTGTCGCCGTGCCGTGCGCGGACCTGCTGGTAACGGCCTGCGGCAAACCCATACACGTAGCCGGGCATCGGCGTATCCAGCCGCCAGCGGTGTTCGATGCGGCCGTCGGCGAGCGCACGTGCGGGCAGCGTGCGACCGCTGCCGGTGGCAAGCAGATCGTTGGGCAACGTCACCGACAGGGACAGCGTGGCGCGCTCATCGGGTGCATCCACCGAGGGCATCCACTGGCTGGTGGAGAAGATGGTGTAGACCTCGCTGCGCCCGGGGGCGAATTCGAGGCCGTACGCCGGCGTGCCGCTGTAGGTGATCTGCAGCACCGCCTGTTCGTCGCGTTTGAGCGGTGCGTCAAAAAAGATGGTGACGGTTGCCTGCTGCTGTTCGAAGCGCAGCGGCCGCCCGCTCATGCCGACCGAGTTGATCTTGAGCTCGCCGCTGTCGAGCTGGATTTCGGACAGCCCGGGACGTTCCGAGCGCAGCTGCACGGTCTGCTGGCCGGTCACCTGCCTGCGCGCGATGTCCGGCACAAGGGCGAGGTCGTAATGCAGTACATCAAAGTCCCGCGCCGCGGCATTGGCTGCGGTGGCGGGGAACAACAGGAACAGCCAGGTCCATCCTGCTCGCATGAAGCCGCCTTGTAGAGCCGTTGGGGTGCCGATAAAAAAACGCCGGCATGGCGCCGGCGTCTTTTTCATTTCATGCGGCCGGCAGGATCAGCCGTTCCACTTGCCCAGTGCAGCCTGGCCGTTTTCCTTGGCGCGGTCGTACACGGTCTGCTGTGCCTTGGCGACGTTGGCCTTGGTGTCCTTGGCCCACAGCTTCAGCGCGGCCTGCTGCATGGCGCGGCCGTAGGAGAAGCTCAGCGGCCACGGCAGGTTGCCCATCTGGTTCATGGCGTTGAGGTGCGCGGTGGACTGCTCGTCACCCTGGCCGCCGGACAGGAACACCACGCCCGGCAGGATCGCCGGCACGGTGCTCTTGAGGCACATGACGGTCGATTCAGCCACTTCCTCGACGTCGGCCTGCTCTTCGCAGCCCTTGCCGGAGATGACCATCGAGGCCTTCAGGATGGTGCCTTCCAGCAGCACGTTCTGCTGGTACAGCGCGTCGAACAGCGAACGCAGGGTGGCTTCGGTGACTTCGTAGCAGGTTTCGATGTCGTGGTCGCCGTCCATGATCACTTCCGGCTCGACCATCGGCACCAGGCCGCATTCCTGGCACAGCGCGGCGTAACGGGCCAGCGCATGGGCGTTGGACTCGATGCAGGTACCCGACGGAATGCTTTCGCCGATGTTGATCACCGCACGCCACTTGGCGAAACGCGCACCCAGCTTGTAGTACTCCTGCAGGCGCTCACGCAGGCCGTCGAGGCCTTCGGTGACCAGCTCGCCCGGGCAGCCGGCCAGCGGGTGGGCGCCCTTGTCGACCTTGATGCCCGGGATCATGCCGTTGTCGGCCATGTACTTGGCGAACGGCACGCCGTCCTTGGTGGACTGGCGGATGGTTTCGTCGTACAGGATCGCGCCGGAAATATGCTCGTTGAGCTTCGGCGTGGTCAGCAGCAGCTCGCGGTAGGCACGACGGTTCTCTTCGGTGTTCTCGATGCCCACGCTGGCGAAGCGCTTGGCGATGGTACCGGTGGATTCGTCGATGGCGATGATGCCCTTGCCCGGGGCGACCATGGCCTGGGCGGTTTCGGCCAGCTGTTCGATGCTCATGTATTTCCTGTGGCGGGTGCGGGAAAAACACGATTATAGCGGTCCCCTCCCGTGAACTGGCCGTTCATGGGGGATGGAAGCGCTTTCAATGTGAACGGGTGGACCGCTGGGTCGGCGTGCGACCCAGCGTCCGGCGTTCCTTACAGGTCGCCCAAGCCGCTGGCGCGGCCGTCTTCACCTACTTCCAGCAGGCGCAGGGTGTTGGTGGCGCCATGGGTTTCCATGTGCTCGCCGCTGGTGAACACCACGCGGTCGCCGGCCTGCAGCTGGTTGGCTTCCACCAGCAGGCGGATGCTGCCGCGTGCGGCTTCGCGCGGGGTGAAGCCGCGGCTGTCGAAGTTGATCGGGAACACATCGCGCATCAGCGCCATCTGGCGGCGGGCACCGTCGTGACGGGTCACCGCGAACACCGGGGCCGAGGCGCGGAAGCGCGACAGGTAACGGGCGGTGCCACCGGATTCGGTCATCGCCACGATCGCGCGCACGCCCACGTGCTGGGACAGGAACATGGTGGCCATGGCGATGGCCTGGTCGGCACGTTCCAGGTTGCGCGGCGAGGCGCCGAAATCGGTTTCGGTCTGGAACTGGCGTTCGGCACCCAGGCAGATGCGCGCCATGGCTTCCACGGCTTTCACCGGGTAGGCGCCGGCGGCGGTTTCGGCCGACAGCATCACCGCATCGGTACCGTCGATGACCGAGTTGGCCACGTCCAACACTTCGGCGCGGGTCGGGATCGGGCTTTCGACCATCGACTGCAGCATCTGGGTGGCGGTGATCACCACCTTGTTCTGGGCCAGCGAGGCCTTGATGATCTTCTTCTGCAGGCCCGGCAGTTCGGCATCGCCGATTTCCACGCCCAGGTCACCGCGCGCCACCATCACCACATCGCTGGCGTCGACGATTTCTTCGAGGTTCTCGATGGCTTCGGTGCGCTCGATCTTGGAGACCAGCGCGGCGTAGCAGCCGTGCGATTCGGCGATGGCGCGGGCATCGTTCATGTCCTGCGCGTTGCGGCAGAAGGACACGGCGATGAAATCCACGCCGATCTTGGCCACGATGCCGATCAGCTCCTTGTCGCGTTCGGTCAGCGCGCCCAGCGAAAGGCCACCGCCCTGCTTGTTCAGGCCCTTGCGGTCGGACAGCACGCCATCGTTGAGCACGGTGTTGACGATGCGCTCGCCCTGCACTTCAACCACCTGCAGCTGCATCAGGCCGTCGTCGAGCAGCAGCACGTCACCGGCCACCACGTCCTGCGGCAGGCCCAGGTAGCTCACGCCCACCTGGGTGGTGTCGCCGGCCGGCGCATTGGCCGAGGCGACCAGGTCGAAGCGGTCGCCCGCCTTGAGGTGGATCTTGCCTTCGGTGAAACGCTCGATGCGGATCTTCGGGCCCGGCAGGTCGGCCAGGATGCCCACTTCCACGCCCACGCGCTGCGCGGCGGCGCGCACGTCGGCGGCGCGCTTGGCCTGGCCGGACGGGTCACCGTGGCTGAAGTTGAGGCGGACCACGTTCACGCCGGCGCGGAACAGATCCTCCAGCACGCCCGGCGGGTCGGTTGCCGGTCCGAGGGTGGCAAGGATCTTCGTACGGCGCTGACGCTCAATCATGGTTAAAGGGCTCCCGGGAAAGGATTGAAATTAGCACACCCTTCACGTCCCATGAATACGTTTACAGCATTGTCGCGTCTGGGTTTCGTCGATGTCCTGCAGACAGTCCATCCGGACCGCTCAAGACAGGACCGGACCGGGTCACGACATGCGGCGGCGTACGGAGCGCCGCCGCGACGTTCAATCGATCAACGACAGCAGCGCATCGGGGGTCGCGGCCAGGTTCCCCGCGCCCACCGCCTGCAGTTCTTCGGCACCGCCAAAGCCCCACAGCACGCCGATGTTGCGCATGCCGTGATGGCGCGCGCCTTCGATATCCATGCGCCGGTCACCGATCATCCAGCACTGCGCCGCCGGCAGCATCAGCCGCCGCAGCGCTTCGGCCACCAGCTGGGGCTTTTCGCTGCGGCTGCCGTCCGGGGTGGCGCCGATGACATCCTCGAAGCACGCGCCAAACGGCAGGTGCTCGACGATGCGCCGCGCATGCGGCTCGTTCTTGGCGGTGACGATCGCCAGCCGGTGGCCGCGGGCGTGCAGCGCCTGGACGACCTGGCCGATGCCCGGGTAGACCTCGTGCTCACGCCAGCCGACCACGTCGAAGCGTTCGCGGTAATACGTCACCGCCTGCTCCACCTGGGCCGGATCGTCGAACAACGGCGCGAAGCTGGTGCGCAGCGACGGGCCGATCCAGCGCCGCAGTTCGTCCTGCGGCGGCACCGGGCGCCCCATTTCCGTGAGCGCATGCGCCACGCATTGGGTGATGCCCACCGCAGAGTCGATCAGGGTGCCGTCGAGGTCGAAGAACAGCGTGTCCCGGCGTTCATCGAAGTGGCGCCCAGTCGGCGCCACCCCCGATGCCATTGCCATCAGTTGCCCCGGGCTTCGAGCGCGGCCACTGCCGGCAGGGTCTTGCCTTCGAGGAACTCGAGGAAGGCGCCACCGCCGGTGGAGATGTAGCTGACCTGGTCGGCGATGTCGTACTTGTCGACCGCCGCCAGGGTGTCGCCGCCACCGGCGATGGAGAACGCCGGCGAGCTGGCGATGGCCTGGGCCAGCGCCTGGGTGCCGTGGCTGAAGGATTCGAATTCGAACACGCCGACCGGGCCGTTCCAGACCACGGTGCCGGCCTTGGCGATCAGCCCGGCGTAGTGCTGGGCGGTCTGCGGGCCGATATCCAGGATCAGGTCGTCTTCGGCCACGTCAGCAACCGCCTTGACGGTGGCTTCGGCATCCGGGAGGAACTGCTTGGCCACCACCACGTCGGTCGGCAGCGGAATATCGGCGCCACGTGCCTTGGCATCGGCGACGATCTTCTTCGCGGTCTCCAGCAGGTCCGGCTCGTACAGAGACTTGCCCACCGGATAGCCGGCGGCGGCGATGAAGGTGTTGGCGATGCCGCCACCCACGATCAGCTGGTCGACCTTGCCGACCAGGTTGGCCAGCAGTTCCAGCTTGGTGCTGACCTTGCTGCCGGCCACGATCGCCAGCAGCGGCTGCGCCGGAGCCAGCAGCGCCTTGGCCAGCGCGTCCAGTTCGGCCATCAGCAGCGGGCCACCGGCGGCGACCGGGGCGAAGCGGATCACGCCGTGGGTGGAGGCCTGGGCGCGGTGCGCGGTACCGAAGGCGTCCATCACGAACACATCGCACAGCGCGGCGTACTTGCGCGACAGGGCTTCGTCATCCTTGCCCTCGCCCACGTTCATGCGGCAGTTTTCCAGCAGCACGATCGACCCCGGGGCCACGTCCACGCCGTCGACCCAATCGCGCACCAGCGGCACGTTCACGCCCAGCAGCTGCGACAGGCGCAGCGCCACCGGGGCCAGCGACTCGGCTTCGCTCCAGACGCCTTCCTGGGGTCGGCCCAGGTGCGAGGTGACCATCACCGCCGCGCCCTTTTCCAGCGCCAGCTTCAACGTCGGCAGCGATGCAGTGATGCGCTGCTCGGAGGTGATGCGGCCGTTTTCGATCGGCACGTTCAGGTCCTGGCGGATCAGCACGCGCTTGCCGGAAAGGTCGAGGTCGGTCATGCGAACGATGGACATGGGGCAGCAACTCTTTGGCGGAAAAGGAAAGGGCGCCGCGCACGGCGCAGACGCCCATTGTAACGGCCCCTCGGCGCGTAACGACCAACGGTCGCAACGCGAAACCGACAGGTAGGTGACGACCGTTGGTCGTCACTCCCTGGCGCGGCCAGCCTGTCGCAGCAGGCTGGCCGCGAACCCGCCGACGATGAGCACCCCCAGCACCAGCAGGCCCCACAGCAGCCAGCGCTTCCAGTCGCGTACCGGCTGCACGGCCGCGTCGCCGCCGAGCGGCTGCGCGGCGCCCTGCACCGTGGCCAGCGCCGGTTGCCACTGCGCGCCCTGCTGCTCGCGCAGGCGTGCGATGACCGTGCCCACCGGGGCATCGGTACGCGCCGCGCGCACGCTGCCGGCGGCCACGCTGTAGGGCGGCTCGCCCTGGCTCAGGAACACCAGCGCCTCAGGCTGGTAGCCCAGCTTCAAGGTGGGCGCCGGCATCGCCGCCGTGCCCTGCGCGGCGGTGAGCTTCCAGAAGCGGTCCCGCGTGGGCACGGCCAGCGACTGGGTCTGCGACTGCCGGCGCGCGTCGGTGTCCTGCAGCTGGTAGGCCACCCACGGCCCTGCGCGGACCTGCCAGGGTTGGTTGGCATCGTCGCGGCTGAGCAGGGTCCACTGCACCACGCTGTTGTCCGGCGTGGCGATGTCCACCTGCGCGATCGGGAAGCGGCCATCGAGGGTGTATTCGAACTCCCCCGGCTTGCCGGCGGCACCGCTCAGCGCGCGCCACTGCCACGCGATCGCCTGCGCCGTGGCCGCGCGTTCGGCCTGCACCGCCGACAGCGCCGGCAGCGCATCGCCGCCGGTGGGCACGATGCGGAAGTACTTCGCTTCGCGGCCGATCTCGATACGGCGCTGCTGCAGCCGTCGGCCGTCGTGCTGCAGATCCACCAGCGGCACGTCGTCGGCCACGCGCTGCCAGTCGCGCAGGTCGTCGCTGGCGTCCACGCGCACGCGCACCTGCAGCGCCTGCGGCGCCTCCCAATCCAGGCGCAGGGCCTGCACGCCGGTGCGCAGCGCGCTGGCGTCGACCAGCCAGCCACCCGGCGATGCGTTGCCCACGCTGCGGCCGAGGCGGGCTTCCACGCGGCGCACGCTGCCATCGGTGTTGCGTTCGGTCAGCAGTTGCAGATCGTCGCCGCCGCTACCGCCCTGCGCCGGCAGCGGGAACCAGGGCAGCGCCTGCCATTCGGCCGCCTGCGCCAGCGGTTGGTCGGCCGAGAACAGCGCCGACGGCAGGGCCTGGCCCTGCGCATTGAACACCTGCACATCGGCCAACTGGGGCGACACCGCGCTGCGGTACTGCGCCTCGCCCAGCATCAGCCGGTAGGCACCGGCCTGCGCGGCGGACAGCTGCAGCGGCCACTGCTCGCGGAAGTCCTGGCGCGCATCGGCCGCCAGCGCGGGCGTGGCCACGGCGAGCGACACGATGGCGATTACACGATGAAGAAAGGTCACGGCTGCGGCTCCACGATGGGGTCCGGCGCCCGCGGCGGCGCCGGCGCCAGATAACCCACGACCGTGCACAGCAGGCCGTAGGCGATGAAGGAAGAAATACCAAGCAGGTTGCCCAGGTGCTGCCGGTCGATCAGCACCAGCTTGGCCAGCACCACGCCCATCAGCACCGCACCCACCAGCCACAGGGCGCGCTGTCCGCGGCGCGAACCCCACACCCAGCTGATCACGCCGAGCACACTCCACACCACCGTCAAACTGGTCTGTGCCAGCGTGGACGACCACAGCCGCCCGTTCCACGACACCCCGCCCCAATGGTGCACGGCATGCAGGGTGATGCTGGTCAGCGCAACGAAACCGGCCAGCGCGAGCAGCGGCACGCGGCGTGCCTGCAGCGCTGCGGGCGCATCGCCGTGCCACAGCCACCTCGCCAGCAACGCCAGCACGGCCAGCTGCGCCAGCTCCAGCGGGTTGAACACGGGCACCCACGGCAGCGGCCACGCCGCGCCCGGGGCAAACAGGAAGCCAATCCACGCCAGCCCCAGCACCGCAAACAGCGTGCACTGCAACGCAGGGCGCGCCACGTTGAAGCGCTCGCCCAACGGCACCGTCAACCAGCGCCAGCGCTGCAGCGCGATGAACACCACTGCCAGCCACGGCAGCAGCGTCGCCGCCAGCGCCCAGCCTTGGGCCAGCTCGAAGCGGTCGGCCAGCCACGATGCAGCCAGCGACAGCACTGTCGGCCACAGCAGCCACCAGATGAACTGCGCCGCCACCGCCGCACGGTCCTGGCCGCCGCGCAGGCACCACAGGCTGCGCACACCCAGCACCGCGAACACCGCCCAGGCCATCGCGCCATATCCGGCGAAGGGCTGGCGGTGGATGTCCACCTGCCACAGCGCCAGCGGGAACGCGCACAGCAGCATCGCCAGCGTGGTCAACACCAGCGCGCGCGCCGGCATGCGCCGGTGCACCTCCGCCGCGATCCATGCGGTGACGGCCACCACGACCAGCAACGCATCCGGGCGGCTGTCGAACGCAACGAAGCGGGTGACCTCATGGCTGGCGCCACCCAGCCACCACAGCAGGCCCCACAGGTAGTACACGATGGCCGGTGCGTCGCGGCCGGCACGGCGGTAGCTGAAGGCCGACGCAAACCCGGCCAGCGCCAGCAGCAACCCGCTCATGAAGGTGGGGTTGGCGATGGCCGTGGCGTCGTTGAACCAGTAATCGGCCCCCACCACGAAACCGAACGCAGCACCCAGCTGCAGCAGCGCGCCGGCGATCTGCGGCAGCAGGCGATGCTGGCGCAGGCCCAGCCACACCAGCGCCGCGCCTTCCAGTGCAAACACACTGGCCGTGGCACGTGCCGACAACGCCAACGGCACCGCCAGCGTCGCAAAACCCACCGCCAGCACCGCATGCGACTGACCCAACGCCGCATACCGCGGCCGCCGGATCAGCGCCCACGCCAGCCCCGCGTACAAGGCCGCCACCCCCAGCGCGCACAGCGCCAGCAGCAGCCGGTCATCATGCAGCATGCCCGCCTGCAGCGAGAACGCGACCAGCGGCGTGCCAAACACCAGGCTGCCATCGACCAGATCGCGCTTCTCCGCCGGCTGGCGGCGCGCGTACAGGATGGGAATGACCAGGTAGAACGCAAAGAACAGCAGCAGGAACGGCTCGGTACTGGCGAACTTGTCCGCGTTGTACTGCAGCACCCCCCACGTGGTGCCGATGCCAAACGTAAACGCAAAACCCAGCAGGTTGAGCGCACGCCACGGACGCCACCACGCAATGGCGAGGATGGCCGCATTGAGCACCGCGTAGTACG
Source organism: Stenotrophomonas sp. Steno-Z4 (assembly GCF_056393145.1). Taxonomy (NCBI): domain Bacteria; kingdom Pseudomonadati; phylum Pseudomonadota; class Gammaproteobacteria; order Lysobacterales; family Lysobacteraceae; genus Stenotrophomonas; species Stenotrophomonas sp. Steno-Z4. Next base: position 617,740 of record NZ_JBWJPC010000001.1, read on the forward strand.
AGAACAGCGCCACATGGTTGCCGCTGCCGGTGGACAGCCAGATCGGCGCCATGAACCCGGCCAGGATACCCAGCACTGCCAGCGTGCGAGAGTTCTGCACTACCGCCAGCACCCCCATGCCCGCAATCAGCACGATGCTCAGCGCGAACGCGATACCCGGATCGATCAGGTCATAGCGCTTGAACGCCGCGAAGATCGTCAGCAGCAGGATGCCAATCGCCCCGCCCTGCAACGCCAGCGCAAACATCCGCCGGCGCTCGCGCTGCACCCAGCCGAACACCAGCCCCGCCAGCGCACCCGCCGCAATCGCCGCGAGGCGCAGCTCGATCGGCGCATTGAGCCAGCCCTGGTCGCTCGCATACTTCAGCAGCGCCGCAACACCCGCCAACAACACCAGCATGCCGATCTTCACCGGCACATTGCCCTCGGTGAACCAGCGCTTGATCGTCCCCACGATCCGCTCGCCCAGGTCCGGCCCACGCGGCGGCGGCGGCACGAAGGGTTCGGGTTCGGAAACAGCAGCGGAGGGCAGCGGCGGCGGCGCAACCCGCGCAGCCGCAGCAAACGGCTCGGGCACCGGCTCTGGGTCGGTCAGCGGCACCTCAGGGGCAGGCGCCGGCGCAGCTACCGGGGCCGGCGCATAAGGGCGCTCTTCCCATGCAGCACTCACCGCCGGCTGGGCCGCCGGTTGGGCACTGTCGCTACGTGCCTGCTCCAAGGCAGCCACCCTGCGGCGCAGCCCGGAAATCATCACCAATGCCACGATCAGCAACACCGGCACGGCCAACAGCACCAGTACCGCCAGGACAATCAAAGCTTCCATTCCGCGTCATCCTCAAGGGAACGCCACCGGCAGCCATGACAAGCAAGGCGCCAGCGGCAGCGGAGCCATGCTAACTGAATCGGGGGGAAGACCGCTCAGAGGGGTACCTACCGCTTTCCCGTGGCGACCGACCCACCGTCCAGGGGTCGCCGGGTGCGGGGGTACGGGACTGTCAAAAACATGGATGTTTTTGCCAAGCCCCCATGGATGGGTTCACGGCGTGTCCCGTACCCCCGCACCCGGCGGCCCCCTCCAAGTATCTGGCAAACGAAGGCTGTTCGCCCAGAACCATCAGCCGCCGGACGAAGGCCGGCGACACGCGCCATCGGCGAGTACCGACCAAAAAAAAACGGCGAACCAAAGTCCGCCGTTCTTTCAGGTCCGTACGCAGGGATTACTTCGCGGCGACGACCTTGGCCATTTCCAGGCACTTGTTCGAATAGCCCCACTCGTTGTCGTACCAGGACACCAGCTTCACGAACGTGCTGTCCAGGGCGATGCCGGCGTCGGCATCGAACACCGACGTGTGGGTTTCACCGCGGAAATCGGTCGCCACGACCTTGTCTTCGGTGTAGCCCAGGATGCCCTTCAGCGCGCCTTCGCTCTGCGCCTTCACTTCCGCGCAGATCTCGGCGTACGTGGCTTCCTTCTCCAGCTCCACCGTCAGGTCGACCACCGACACGTCAGAGGTCGGCACGCGGAAGCTCATGCCGGTGAGCTTCTTGTTCAGCTCCGGAATGACCACGCCCACGGCCTTGGCCGCACCCGTCGACGAAGGAATGATGTTCTCCAGGATGCCGCGGCCACCGCGCCAGTCCTTGTTCGACGGACCATCCACGGTCTTCTGCGTCGCAGTCGCCGCATGCACCGTGGTCATCAGGCCACGCTTGATGCCCCACTTGTCGTTGATCACCTTGGCCAGCGGCGCCAGGCAGTTGGTGGTGCACGACGCGTTGGAGATGATTGCCTCGCCCGCATAGGTCTTGTCGTTCACACCGAACACGAACATCGGCGTATCGTCCTTCGACGGTGCCGACAGGATCACCTTCTTCGCGCCCGCATCGATGTGCTTCTGCGCCGTTTCCTTGGTCAGGAACAGGCCCGTGGACTCGATCACCACGTCCACGCCGACCTCGTTCCACTTCAGGTTGGCCGGATCGCGTTCCTGGGTCAGGCGGATCTTCTTGCCATTGACCAGCAGGTCGCTGCCCGATACTTCCACGTCTGCCTTGAAGCGGCCATGCACCGAGTCGTACTTCAGCATGTACGCCAGGTAATCCGGCTCCAGCAGATCGTTGATGGCCACGATTTCGATGTCATTACCGAAATTCAGCACCGCCGAACGCAGCACGTTGCGCCCGATGCGACCGAAACCGTTGATGCCAACCTTGATTGCCATGTTCACAAGCTCCTGCAGCCGCGACAGAGCGGCGCCGATGGAAAGGGCCGCCATTCTATCAAAGCCCGACCCACCCCGGCCCCCGGGATCGGGATGGGAAGCGGTTACACCCGTAAAAATCGTGGATTGATCCGGATCAAGGCGCGCCAAGGCCGGGACGGGAAAACTGGCCCCATTCCACCCCGCCACGAGACAGCACCATGCGTAAGACCCCCCTCCTCCTGCCCGCCAGCCTCGCCGCCGCCCTCGCCCTGGCCGCCAGCCCCGCCATGGCCCAGTCCAAGGGCGACTGGACCCTGGCCGCCGGCGTGCACCAGGTGGCCCCCAAGTCCAACAACGGCACCCTGGCCGGCGGCCTCAAGGTCGACGTCGACAGCGACATCAAGCCCACCATCACCGGCGAATACTTCATCGCCGACAACCTGGGCATCGAGCTTCTGGCCGCCCTGCCGTTCAAGCACGACATCAACATCGACGGCCTGGGCCGCGTGGGCAGCACCAAGCACCTGCCGCCGGTGGTATCCCTGCAGTACCACTTCAACAGCAAGGGCAAGGTGTCCCCGTTCCTCGGCGCCGGCCTGAACTACACCACCTTCTTCAGCGAAGAAACCGGCGGCGCCCTGGCCGGCAGCAGCCTCAAGCTGGAAGACTCGTGGGGCCTGGCCGCACACGCCGGCGTCGACTTCGCCATCGCCGACAAGGGCGCCCTGCGCGTCGACGTGCGCTGGATCGACATCGACAGCGACGTCAAGCTGGATGGCACCAAGCTGGGCACCGTCAAGATCGACCCGCTGGCCTACGGCGTGTCCTACGTGTTCAAGTTCTGACCGACCGGTCAGCGCCGCTCCCAACCTCGCAGCAACGCATTTCCCCGGCCCTGGCCGGGGATTTTTTTTGCCTTGTTGCAACACTGTTCATCACCACGTCAATTGGAACGATCGATTCGATCAATGGACTGAATCGAGGAACGCGCTGCGATTCGTGCAGCGACATGGATCGATTGAGCAAGACCACACACGCTGCTCGCGTCAATTGTCGTAGCCAATCGTAGTGACGTGTCCGGCAACGATTCATCGGAGAGCGGGCAGGCGCAGCCAAGCATGCATGGCCGCCCTACCGGCACCCCCATCCCGCCTCTCTCCAGCCGCTGCTGAAGGACCGACATGACCCGCATTCCCTCGCAACTTCCCGCCAGTGCCGCCGCCCCGCGCCGACCGCTTCCCAGCCTGAGCGAAGGCCTCAACGTGATCGCAGGCCAGATCAACAGGACGCCGGCCATGGGCACGCTCTGGTCCATTCTGAATGTGGCAACGCCCAGCGTGAGCACAGCGCAGACTCGGGCGCTGCCGCAGGGCAGGATCGACTTCCAGGAGGTGTCCGACTCGTCGGATGAGGACAGCCAGTTCGCCTGCGGCGGCGACGACCATCTGGAACCCGGTGATCTCTCCGCGCTGGAGCTGGAAAGCACCCGCGCCGCCCTGGCGGTGCTGAAAGACGAGCACGCCCGCCTGCCCGAAGGTGACGCGCGTTCGCACTACCAGGCGCAGATCGCCAAGCTTGAGTCGGCCCTGCACAGCCAAGGCCAGGCAACGCCGAACGCGGTGGTGGTGCTGGACGTTGCCGCTTCGACCGCCCCCGAGGCGGAGCCGGCCTGCACCCCGCCTGTGGTCGACCTGCCACCCGACCCGCCACCGGTGCGGGCCGAGCAGGCACTGGCGATTGCTCCTGCGGCGCAGCGCACCATGACCAGTGCGTTGGTTGAACTGGGCAGGGAGGCCGTCCAACGGGTCATTGCCCTGCCACCGCGCTCCCTTGCGAAGATAATGCCCAACGAAAGGACCCTGTTGCCGCGCAATGTTCCCACCTTCAAGACGTTAGGCCAAAGCAGTGCCATGGAGGCGGCGAGCAACAGCCTGCTTGCCAACGTGCGCCGGTGGGGCAGCGCCCAGGTGCAATCGCTCAACGTCAAGCTGGCGCACCAGATCGAACAGCAGGAGAAATCCAACCGGACGCGGCAATCGGCGCCCTTCAACGCACTGGAGCGCGCCTGTCTCGTCGACGCCAGCACGTCCCCACTGCGGCGGGTGATGAAGCCGACAAGCGACACCACCATCAAGAAGCTGCTCGAGAAGTCCAACCCAGACGCCGGCAGCTACGGCGCCGCGCATTGCGCGGTGATTTCCAATCATTCCAAGCGCCTTGAAACACTGCTGCGCGCCAGTGCTGGAAAGATCGACGTCGACATGACGTCCGAAGTGCACGGATCCACAGCGCTCGAGCTCGCCGTGGAACATGGGTACTGGGAGTGCACCGAGGTACTGCTGCGGGCGGGGGCGAGGCCTACCCTGCGCGCGTTCGTATCGCAGGCGGAGGACGGCAATGTGGACAGGTTCCGGCAGCTGCATGCCCACTGGCAGGTGCTGGAAAGGAAGGGCGCGCACGCATGCGATGCGACAGAGCCGTTCGACTTCCGGCAGGCATTGGGCACTGCGGTCGCGTTCAACGCATTGGATATCGCGCGCTACCTGTTTGAGCAGGGGGTCCGGCCGCGTGACAAAAGCTACCTCATGCTGCAGTTTGCCGCAGAGAAGGGGCACGCCGCGATGCTGAGGCTGTTGCTGGAACATGTCCCAACCGGAATCGCCTACCCGCCCAACGACTCCAACGCAGAGCAGTCCCCGCTGGCATTCGCCATGCAGGGCGGACACGTCAAGGCGGTGGCGGTGCTGCTCGAGGAAAACGCCGACCCGCAGTTCGTGAGGGCGGTGACAGACAGCTTCGAGGCGGCAACGGCAACGCTTCCCCGCGCTGACAAAGAGCGGCTCGCACCGGTGACGACGCTGCTGCGCAGCTGGCTGCAGCAACCGCGGCAACGCCCTGCGTCCGATACCTCGCCCGCCCCAGCGCTGATGGCACAGCATGGCGACGACGCGAATGATCCGCGCGCAGCTCATGCCCTGCAGTCGAAGCGCAGTGGGAAGGTCTTCGACCCCTCCTACGTGTTCTCGCGCCCAGTGGCGCTGTAGCGGGAACGGCCCCGGCAGAGTCCCGGATTCCGCCCGGGGCTACCCCGTTGCGCCGGCGGCATCGCCAGCTGGCCAGATCCGGAAAAGGTCAGCGCCTGAGCGGATCGTTAGAATGGGCCGATGAAAATCGCCTCCTTGATGACGTCCGCCGCGCTGCTGACCGCCCTCACCCTCGTATCCACCGATGCCCTGGCCTGGGGCGCACAGGGCCACCGCCTGGTCGCCCGCATTGCCGAACCGCGCCTGACCCCGCAGACCCGCGCCGAAGTGGCGCGGCTGCTGGCCACCGAGCCGGGCGCCACCCTGGCCTCCATTGCGCCGTGGGCCGATGAACTGCGCGCCAAAGATCCCGGCCTTGGCAAGCGTTCGGCCGGCTGGCATTACGTGAACATTGGCGAGGATGATTGCCACTACGAGGTGGAGCGCAACTGCCGCAATGGCAACTGCGTGGTGGAAGCGTTGAAGACCCAGACCGCCATCCTGGGCGATCGCAGCCGCCCCGATGCCGAACGCGCGCAGGCACTCAAGTTCGTCGTGCATTTCGTCGGCGACATCCACCAGCCCATGCATGCCGGTTACGGCCATGACAAGGGCGGCAATGACTTCCAGGTGCAGTTCAACGGGCGCGGCACCAACCTGCATTCGCTGTGGGACAGCGGCATGCTGAACACGCTCAAGCTGGACGATGACGCCTATACCCAGCGCCTGGCCGCGCTGAAGGCGCCGAAGGTGGGCAAGCGCTCGGCGATCGGTACCGATGCGGTGCAGTGGGCCGAGGCCAGCTGCCGCATCGCCATTGCACCTGGCGTTTACCCGGCCCAGCGTACGCTGGCGCCCGAGTACACCGCCACGTACCTGCCGGTCGCCGAAGCCGAACTGCGCCTGGCCGGGGAACGCCTGGCGGTGCTGCTCAACGACACGTTGGGTAAACGCTGAGGTTTCACCATGTCACCGCACGTCGCCAGTTTCTTCCACCCGGACAGCAACACCTTCAGTTACGTGGTGCATGACCCGGCCACCCGGAAGGCGGCGGTGATCGACCCGGTGCTGGATTACGACCCGGACACCGACGCGGTCGGGTCCGGTGCGCTGCAGCCGCTGCTGGCGCATGTGCGCGAACTCGCGCTGGAGGTGCGCTGGCTGCTGGAAACGCATGCGCATGCCGACCATGTCAGCGCTGGGCGCTGGCTGAAGCAGCAGTGGCCGCAGGCGACGCTGGCGATGGGCGACGGCATTGTCGAGGTGCAGCGCACGTTCGCTCCGCGCTATGGGCTGGACGTGCCCACCGACGGCTCGCAGTTCGACCATCTGTTCGCCGACGGCGAACGCTTCGATGTCGGCGCGATCGCGGCCGAGGTGATCGCGGTGCCCGGGCACACCAGCGACAGCGTGGCGTACCGGATCGGTGATGCCCTGTTCACCGGCGATTCGCTGTTCATGCCCGATGGCGGGACGGCACGCTGTGATTTTCCCGGGGGCGACGCCGCCCTGCTGTACCGCTCGATCCAACGCCTGCTGGCGCTGCCCGATGCCACCCGGGTGTTCATCTGCCACGACTACGGCCCGGGCGGGCGCGAGGTCGCCAATGAAACCACCATCGGCGAGCAGCGCGCACATAACATCCACCTGCATGACGGGGTGAGCGAGGCGGCGTTCGTAGCGACCCGGCAAGCGCGCGACGCCACGCTTGCCGAGCCGAAGTTGATGCACCCGTCGGTAAAGGCGAACATCCAGGGTGGGGCGTAAAAACCGCGCAGCGCGTGGTTTTACCGCGTCTTCACCGTGTGCTGGCCGTGCACGATCTCGAACGTGAAAGCGTAGAACAGGCTCACCGCCACCGGCTCCACCCGCTCGGCATCGCGACAGTCGCTGCCGTCGGCCGGCGCGTGGCCTGCCGCGAAGTGGCAGACCGCCGCAGGCGAGTAGCGCCACATCGCGACCGCTTCCCGTGCCGCTTCCACCAGCACCCGGTTTTCGGCTGCAGCGCCGGCAATGCACTCACTGCGATCACTCACCGGCACGCTGCGTTCCACCGCGCCGTCGGCGCTCACCACCACCTGCAGGCAGACCGTGGTGAGCGGCAACTCCCGGCGCGGATCGCGCTCCCCCAGCACCGGGTCCGGCGCCGCATACAGTTGCGGCATCCGGTAGCCCTCGCTGGGTTTGAGCGTGTAAGCCTCCACCTGCCCTGACCCTCCCGTCGCGTCAACCCGCAGCCGCTGGTGGCCGACCGTTTCGGCCCGTGAATCCACCGTGGTGAGGCGGTCGTGGCCGGCACAGCCAGCGACCGCCACCACGAGCGCAACCGCCGCAGGCAGTTGCCACCTCACTGGCCGGTCACCGTTTCAGTCATGGCGAAGTTCACTGGAATGCGGACCGCGGCCGCCACCGCTTTGCCGTCCTTCATCGCCGGATGGTAGGTCCACTGCCGGGCTGCAGCGATCGACGCGGCGTCGAACACGCCCGGGTTGGTGGCACTGAGCACGCGCACATCGCTGACCCTGCCCTGTGCGTCCACCTCCACCCGCAGCACCACTTCGCCGCTCTGGTTGTTTTCGAACGCGCTGGCGGGATAGCTCGGCGGCGGCATCCTGTTGATCGTCACCGGGCGCTCCAGCCCTGCCTTGGCCGCATCTTCCTGCGCGAACTGGAACGGTTCGGCACTGATCGCCGGGCTGCCGCCGCTGCCGGCCTGGCTGGCCCAGGCGACCGCGCCCAGCCCCATGCACAGCCCCACCACCAGTACCTGGCCGGTCACCCACGGCAACGCCCTGCGCTTGTGTTCCTTCATCATGGCAATTCGCTCCTTCAACATCGGTTGGCTGCGCCAGTGGCAGGCCATGGGCGCAACCGGGTGGACCAACTGCGCCTTCAGCAGCGCGTTGGCGTAGAGCCGGCGCGAGGCCGGATGCGGGTCGACCGTGCGTGCGTCGCAGGCCAGCTCCTGGTCGCGCAGGAAGCGGCGCGAGGCCCACGGCAACAACGGATGGAACCAGAACAGGCAGCGCAGCAGTGCCAGCGCGGCATTGGCCCAGTGATCGCCATGCCGGCGGTGCTGGAATTCATGCTGCAGGATCAGCGCGCGTTCGGCCGCACTGAAGCGCAGATCGAAATCCGGGCCGACCACCACGCGTGGTGACCACAGGCCCACCAGGGCCGGCAGGCCGGGATCGGCGCTGGCCTGCCAGCTGCCATCGCTTCGCGGGTGAAGCGCGCCCATGCCACGCTCGAAACGGCGCTGGCCACGCCACTGGCGGATGCCGGCCAGCAGTGCGCCGGCCGCCCACAGCGCGACCAGCAGGGCCGGCCACAGCACCGCGTCGGTTGGCAGCACCGGCGCGCGCAGCGCCGACCCCAGCGCGTGTACCGGCGTGGGCTCGTCGAGCGGCACGCCGGGCAGCGGCAGCAGCGGTGCCAGCAGCACCAGCGGCAGCAGCCACCAACTGCGATACACCAGCGGTGCACCGCCCAGCCGGCGCAGCAGCGGGCGCAACGCGGCCAGCAACATCGCACCGATCGCAAGCCACATGCTTGCCAGCAGCATTCCCTGCAGCAGCTCAGTCATGGTCCAGCTCCTGGATCAGCTTCTTGAGTTCGGCGATGTCCTGCGCGCTCAACTCGCCGCGTTCGCTGAAATGGGCCACCAACGGCGCGACCCGGCCGGCGAACAGCTTGTCCAACAGGCCGCTGCTCTGTTCGGCCACCCAGACCTGGCGCTGCAGCACCGGCGAGTACAGATAGCGGCGGCCCTCACGGCTGGCGCTGATCGCGCCCTTGGTAAGCAGGCGGTTGAGCAGGGTCTTGATGGTGGGTTCTGCCCAGTCGCGGTCGGCCAGCGCCGCCACCACCTCGTCGGCGCCCTGCGGGTGCCGGTTCCAGAGCACTTCCATGACAACGGCTTCGGCTTCGCTGATCTGGCTCATCATTTACATCCGTAATCGACGGATCGATTACGCGCGTAATCCTTGCCCCTGTCAAGCCCCTGCGTCGCGGTCCGTTCAAGCCGGAAGTGCTGTAATGCTTTTCAAGACTTTGCAGGAACGCCGAATGACCGAGCATCTCACCGACCTGGACGCTGCCACCGACTGGCTGTTGCAGCGTGTTGACGGGCCGCTGCGCATCGGCGCACCGCTGGCACTGGGCAAGCCGCACCGGCTGCTCAACGCGCTGTATGCGCGGATCGAGAACGACCCGTCGCGACCGCTGCAGATCTACACCGCGCTGTCGTTGAACCCGCCCAAGCCCGGCGGCGGGCTGGAGGCGCGCTTCATGGCACCGTTCGCGGCGCGCCATTTCGGCGAGGATTTCCCGCGCCTGGCCTATGCCGATGCGATGGTGCGCGACCGCCTGCCCGACCACGTGCAGGTGGAGGAGTTCTACATGCAGTCCGGCGCGCTGCTCGGTTCATCGCAGGCCCAGCGCGGCTACACCAGCCTCAACTACACCCATGCCGCCGATGCGGTGGCGCAGCGCGCGCCGCACGCGATCGTGCAGAAAGTGGCGATGCGGCCCGACGACCGGCGCCTGTCGCTGTCCTGCAACAACGACATCACCCAGGACACGATCGACGCCATGCTGGCGCGCGGCCTGCCGCGCCCGCTGCTGATTGCCGAGATCGATCCGCAGTTGCCCTACCTGGGCGGCTCGGCCACGGTGGATGTGTCCTTCTTCGACCTGGTGATCACGCCGCCGGCGCCGTATCCGGCGCTGTTCGGGCTGCCGCGCCAGCCGGTCAGCGATGCGGACTACGCCATCGGGCTGTATGCCAGCGCACTGGTCCGCGATGGTGGCACGCTGCAGATCGGCATCGGCACGCTGGCCGATGCGATCAGCCACGCGCTGGTGCTGCGCCACACCGACAACGCCCGCTACCGGCAGATCCTGCACGCGCTGGACCCGACGTTGGCCAGCCACCCGACGGTGCTCGAATGCGGCGGCCTGGAGCCGTTCGAGGTGGGTCTGTACGGCTGCAGTGAGATGCTCAACGAAGGCTTCCGCCGGCTGGTGCAGACTGGCGTGATTCGACGCAAGGTGCACGATGACCTGGCGCTGATGGAGCGGATTGAAAGCGGCAGCACGCTGACCATCGACCACGCCACGCTGGACGCCGAAGGCGAATACCTGCATGGCGCGTTCTACCTGGGCTCGCCGGAGTTCTACCAGTGGCTGCGCGACCTGCCGGAAGCGGAATCCCGCGCGATCGGCATGCGCCGGATCAGCGAGATCAACCAGCTGTATGGCGGCAACGAAGCGCTGGAACGGCTGCAGCGCCGGCATGCGCGTTTCTTCAATTCCTGCATGATGGCCACCGCGCTGGGCGCGGCGGTGTCCGACGCGCTGGAAGACGGGCGCGTGGTCTCCGGCGTGGGCGGCCAGTACAACTTCGTGGCGATGGCGCACGCGCTGCCCGAGGCACGCAGCGCGCTGATGTTCCGCGCGATCCGCGAGGACAAGGGCACGCTGCAGTCGAACGTGCGCTGGAACTACGGGCACACCACGATTCCGCGCCACCTGCGCGATATCTACATCAACGAATATGGCATCGCCGACCTGCGCAACCTCACCGACGAGGACTGTGTGACCGGCATGGCGGCGATCACCGATGCGGCGTTCCAGGCCAACCTGCTGCAGACGGCGAAGGCCTCGAAGAAGCTGGCGGATGGTTTTGTCGCGCCGGAGCATTGGGCACGACGCAATACGGCCGCCGCGGTGAGTGCATCGCTGGTGCCGTTCCGGCAGTCCGGCGCCCTGCCCGATTACCCGCTGGGCAGCGATTTCACCGAAGTGGAGCAGCACCTGGTAAAGGCATTGGGCTGGTTGAAGCAGAACACCCAGACCCCGGGCGCGAAGCTGCGCACGGTGCTGGCTGCATTTACCCAGCCTGCCGGCGATGGTGACGCGGTGTACCTGCAGCGGATGGGATTGGATGCGCCGAAGACGTTCGGCGAGAAAGTTGAAGCGCGTCTGGTGCGGTTGGGCTTGGCGCGCACCGCGTAACGTAGCGCGGACAAATGAAAACGGCGCTTCCGTTTCGGGAAGCGCCGTCTGGACTACGTCGGTTGCTTGCCCTTACCCGGCCAGCTGCGCCTTCGCTGCAGCCACCACCGCATCGGTGGTGATGCCGAAGTGCTTGTACAGCGCTTCGGCCGGGGCCGATGCGCCGAAGGTGTCGATACCGATCACCGCACCGTCCAGGCCCACGTACTGGCGCCAGAAACCGGTGACGCCGGCTTCGACCGCCACGCGGTTGCGCACCGCGTTGGGCAGCACCGATTCACGGTAGGCCGCATCCTGGCGCTCGAACACATCGGTGGACGGCATCGAGACCACGCGGGTCTTGATCCCGGCGGCGTCGAGCTCGGCCTTGGCGGCCACGGCCAGGCCCACTTCCGAACCGGTACCGATCAGGATCACGTCGGGTACGCCGCCTTCGGCATCGGCCAGCACGTAACCGCCCCGGGCGATCTGTGCCACCTGGTCGGTGCTGCGCGGCTGGTGCGGCAGGTTCTGGCGGCTGAACACCAGGCAGCTCGGGCCGTCCTGGCGGGTGATTGCGGCTTTCCAGCTGACCGCCGATTCGACCGCATCGCACGGGCGCCACACATCGTTGTTCGGGATGTAGCGCAGCGAGGCCAGGTGCTCCACCGGCTGGTGGGTCGGGCCGTCTTCGCCGAGACCGATCGAGTCGTGGGTGTACACGTGGATGGCGTGGGCCGGGATCAGCGCGCTCATGCGCACGCCGTTGCGGGCGTAGTCGCTGAACACCAGGAAGGTGGCATCGAACGGAATGAAGCCGCCATGCAGGGCCAGGCCATTCGCAATGGCGGTCATGCCGAACTCGCGCACGCCGTAGTACACGTAGTTGGCGTTCGGGTCGTCAGTGGCGACCGACTTGCTGGCCTTCCACAGGGTCAGGTTGGAGTGCGCCAGATCGGCCGAACCACCCACCAGCTCCGGCAACAACGGCGCGAAGGCTTCAATGGCCAGCTGCGAGGCCTTGCGCGAGGCGATGGTCTGGCCTTCGGCCTGGACCTGGGCGATGTAGGCATCGGCCTTGGCGACGAAATCGGCCGGCAGCTCGCCCTGCGAACGGCGGGTCAGCTCTTCGGCTTCGGCCGGGAACTGCGCGGCGTACTTGTCGAACTGCTGGTCCCACTCCGCCTGGCGCAGGGTGCCGGTCCCGCCGGCACGCCAGCCGGCGTAGATCTCTTCGGGGATCTCGAACGGGCCGTAGTTCCAGCCCAGCTGCTTGCGGGTGGCTTCCAGCTCATCCTTGCCCAGCGGTGCGCCGTGGCTGGATTCCTTGCCGGCCTTGCCCGGCGACCCGAAACCAATGGTGGTGCGGCAGCAGATCAGGGTCGGCTTGTCGTCCTGCGCCAGCGCGCTGTCGATGGCGGCCTTGATGCTGTCAGGGTCATGCCCGTCGACGCCGCGCACCACGTTCCAGCCATAGGCTTCGAAACGCTCGGGGGTGTTGTCGGTGAACCAGCCGGCGGTGTTGCCGTCGATGGAGATGTGGTTGTCGTCCCAGAAGCAGACCAGCTTGCCCAGGCCCCAGGTGCCGGCCAGCGAGGCCGCTTCGTGGGAAATGCCTTCCATCAGGCAGCCGTCGCCCAGGAACACCCAGGTGCGGTGGTCGACGATCTCGTGTTCGGGGCGGTTGTAGCGCTGGGCCAGCAGCTTCTCGGCCAGCGCGAAGCCCACGGCATTGGCCAGGCCCTGGCCGAGCGGACCGGTGGTGGTTTCCACCCCGGGGGTTTCATGGTGTTCCGGGTGGCCGGCGGTCTTGCTGCCGAGCTGGCGGAACTGCTTGAGCTGTTCGATCGGCAGGTCGTAGCCGCTCAGGTGCAGCAGCGCGTACTGCAGCATCGAGCCGTGGCCGTTGGACAGCACGAAGCGGTCGCGGTTGAACCACTTCGGATTGTTCGGGTTGTGACGGAGATAATCGTTCCAGAGGACTTCCGCGATATCTGCCATGCCCATCGGCATGCCGGGATGCCCGGACTTGGCGGTTTCGACCGCATCAGCGGCAAGGAAGCGGATGGCGTTGGCCAACTGGCGGCGGGTGGGCTGCGTCATGGTTCTGTCGGGGTCGGGAGGCTCCCGCTGGCTGCGGGCCACCCATTGTCCCACAGTCCACCGGGCGGGTCAGGCTGCCCGGGTGTGTGAAGACGGCTGCGGTACACCAACGAAAACGCCCCGCTGGGCGGGGCGTTTCAGCTTGGGCGTCGTGGATCAGGCCTCGCCGGTGGCCGAATTGATCACCGCACAGGTCGATTCACGCTGGAACTTCTCACCGGTAGCGTAGCCACCCGGGGTCAGCTTGGTGACCATGACCTTGGAGGACGTCGCTCCTTGCGGGGTGATCACCACGTTCCACGGCAGGGTGACCTGGCCGTTGGAGCCGCTGGCGTTCTGCTCGAACATCAGCAGGCCTGCTTCCTTGTCTTCCGACTTCAGGGTCAAGCCCGAGCTCACGCCTTCCACCTTGATGCGCTTGAACGCCACGTCCGCAGACACCGGGACAACGTCCCAGTTGGTGAACTTGCGGCCCGCGAAGTAACTGCCTTCCTGCTTGTAGTTCGGGCATTCCGACTTCGCGCTGGCATCGAACGCCAGCAGGCCGAGCACGGCCACCACCAGATACTTCTTCATGAATGTGATTCTCCTTTCCCCGCACGACGCCGACCCGGCGCCTTCCATGCGCCGGGCCAGTATCCATGGCATCAACCTCGCATTCAATCGCGCGGCGCGACAGTCCCGGGAATGTGACTTTCATCACTTTCGCCCTTGGCCACCAGGGTGGTCAAGGCCAGGTCGCCGGTGACATTGAGCGCGGTGCGGCACATGTCCAGGAAGTGGTTCACGCCCAGGATCAGGCCGATGCCCATCGGGTCCACGCCGACCATGGCGCAGATCATCGCCACCACCGGCAGCGAGCCGGACGGCACGCCGGCCGTGCCGATGCCGCCCAGGATGCAGACCACCATCACCATCAGCTGCTGGGTGATGCTCAGGTCCACGCCGAAGAACTGGGCCAGGAAGATCACCGTCACGCCTTCGAACAGCGCGGTGCCGTTCTGGTTGGCGGTGGCGCCCACGGTGAGCACGAAGCGCGATACCTTCTGCGGCAGCCCCATCTGGTCGGCCACGCGCAGCGCGGTCGGCAGGGTGGCGTTGCTGGAGGCGGTGGAGAACGCCATCACCGTGGCCTCCTGGGTATCGCGGAAGAACGCCAGCGGCGAACGCCCCGACAGCCACACCGCCGCACCGTAGGTCACCACCATGTGCAGTGCCAGCGCCAGCACCACCACGCCGACGTAGGCGCCCAGGCGGATCAGCAGGTCGAAGCCGAAGATCGCGGCCAGGTTGAACATGAAGCAGGCCACCGCGTACGGCGCCAGGCGGATGACCAGGTTGATCAGGGTCATCGAGACTTCGAACACGCCTTCGATGACCTTGCGCAGCGGCGCGGTCTTCTCATCCGGCGACAGCACCATGCCGATGCCGAACATCAGCGCGAAGAACATCAGCGACAGGATCGCGCCGTTGCTGGAGGCGGCGGCCAGCACGTTGCTGGGCACGATCGACAGCAGCATGTCCATGCCCTTGGGCTGTTCGCCGATGTTGGCCACGATCTCGCGGCTGCGCTCGACGTTCTCGTGCAGCAGCTGCTGGGCCATGGCCGGGTCCACGCCCACGCCCGGCTTGAGCACGTTCACCAGCACCAGGCCCAGGCCAACCGCGATGCCCGACAGCAGCACGGTGTAGGCCAGGGTCTTCCAGCCGATCCGGCCGAGCGAGCGGATGTCGCCCATCTCCGACACGCCCATCACCAGCGCCGAGAAGATCAGCGGCACGATCAGCATGAAGATCAGGTTGAGGAACAGGCCCGACAGCGGCGTGGTCAGGTAGGTCATCACCGCGCGCGCGGCATCGGGCAGCCAGGGAATGCCCGGCCCGACGGCGTGCACGATCAGCCCCAGCAGCAGGCCAAGCCCGAAGCCAATGCCCATTTTCCAATGCAATGGCAGCTTCTGCCGGGTCGTTGCGGCCTCAGTCATGGAGCGGTGTTCCTTGAAAATTAGAGAAAGAGCTTAGCAAAGCCGGCCAACCCGGCCCGGGGGCCGCTCAGCGTCCCGAAGGATAGAGCGGCGCCAGCCCAGTATTTTCTGCAGTCTGCGGCGGCTGCCAGTGCGGTCCGTCATGGAAGGCGCGGCGCAGCGCCTGTCGCGCCTGGGTTGCATCGCCCCCGTCGCGGCTCCAGCGCGCGGCCTGCATGTCGCTCAGGGCCTGCCGTTGGGCCGGGTCGGCCAGCCGCGCCAGCACGGCATCCAGGCCGTGTACGCCGCCCATTCTGCCGAGCAGTGCGACGATCTCGTCCAGCCCTTGGTGGTCCAGGGCGCGGCGCAGCTCGCCGCGCGACGGGACCTGTGCGGAGGCAGCCGGCCCCACCGCCGCGTGGGATGCGCCGGGCGCTGCCACGCGCCGGCGCCGCCACGCCCACGCCAGGGTCAGCAGCCACAGCGCCGCAAAGCCGGCCGCTGCTGCGATCCAGCCCCAGGGGCGGCTGGCCGCGGCCGCCACGGTGACGGCGTCGGACGGCGTGGCGGTGGTCCCGGGCAAGGGCGAGGTGGTATCCAGCGCGGTCGGCGGCGGCACCGTCCCCGGGGCGCCGGCGGCCACGGCCAGGCTGAGGTCGGGCAGCGAGGCGGTGCGCGCCTGGCGGCCACGCACATCCCACCAGGCCATGCGCGGGCCGGGAATCACCAGGGTGCCCGGCTGGCGGGGCACCACCGAATAGCGGCGGGTCAGGGTCAGGCGCGGGGTGCTGCCGTCGAAGGTTTCGTCGTACTGCGGCGGCTCGGCGAACACCTGCGCGCCCGGGCCGGCATCCAGCGGCGGCAGCTCGGGGAACTGCGCACGGGTGGCGCCGTCGGCCACCGCTTCCACTACCACCGTGACCGCCTCGCCGGCGCGGGCACGGGTAGGCGCGGCGGTGTAGCGCAGGCGCAGGTCGTGCAGTGGCAACCACGGCTGCGGTGCGGCGTCAGGTTGTGCCTGCACCTGCAGGGTGCGATCGGGCGCGTTGGCGCGCAGCCGGCCATCGCCGCCGAACAGGTCATCGAAGAAGCCGCCCGCGCTGCGGCCATTGAAGCGCGCGCCCGGCAGCACCAGCGGCCCGCTGCGTTCGGGAATGAGCAGATAGCGGCGCTCGACCAGGTTGTAGCGCCGCCCGTTGATCTCGCGGACCAGGCTGCGATCCTCGCCGACGCGCTGCATCGAGGCGCCTTCGGGCGCATCCACGCCCAGTTCGCCCGACAGCAGTTGCGAAGCGTAGTACAGGCGCACCACCACGCCCACGCTCTGCTGCACGTAAGGGCTGGCGTCATCGACCTCCATTTCGACAAAGGCAGTGGCGTTGCCGGGCACGGCGGCGGTGGCAGCGGCACTGGCGGCCACGGTCAACTGCAATGGCGCGGTCCGCGCCGCGCCCACCTGGAGCGCGGGGATGGTCAGCACACCACTGCGCCGGGGGCTGAGCGCTACGCCGTACAACGAGCGCGACTGCATCGCGCCTTGGCTCCACTGCACCTGGCGGCTGCTGGTCTGGCCGCTGAGCTCGAAATCGGCCTGCAAGGGAGCGTAATCCGGTGCGCCGGCATCGGTCTCGATATTGAGCGTGACCGTGTCGGTGTCGCTGATCGCATCGCGATCCAGCCACGCGCGGGGCTGGGCCTGGGCCAGACTGCTCACGCCCAGCAGCAGCCAGGCGCAGGCGCGCCACCAACGTTGCGTGGGGGATGCTGCGCTCATTGTCCGTCCCGTTTCCTGCGTTCGCTTTCCAGTTGGAATTTCTGCCGCAGCAGGTTGCCCGGTTCATCGGGCACCCGCCGCATCCACGCTTCGACCGCCTGGCGCTGCTCGCGCTGCTGCGGCGTCTCATTCGCCTCGCGGCGCTGCGCCGGGGTATTGCCGGCGTCGCCCTGTTGTTTTTCCAATGCCTGGCGCATGCGCTCGCGCTGGGCCGCATCGGCCCGCGCCTGCTCGCCCGGATCGGGCTTGCCCGCCTGCGGGTCCTGCGGCGGCGTGCCCTGCCCCGGTTTGGGCTGGCCCTGCTCGCCTTTCGGGGAGGGGTCCTGTTTCTGTTGCTGTTGTTGCTGTTGTTGCTGTTGTTGCTGCTGGGACTGCTGCGACTGATTCTGCTTCTGCTGTTGCTGCTGCGGTTGCTGCCCGCCACCCGGTGGCGGCTTGCGCTTGCGCGCGGCATCCACGGCGGCACGGTTGGCCACCGCGTCGGCCATGCCCGGGCGCAGGGCCAGCGCCTGGTCGTAGGCGGCAATTGCGGCGTCGTACTGGCCCTGCCGGGCCAGCGCGTTGCCGAGGTTGTAGCGGGCCTCGGCGTCGTTCACGCCCTCGAACTGCTGTTGTGCTGTCTGGAAATCGCCTCGCCGGTAGGCTTCCACCCCCTCGGCCACGCGCTGCTGGTCGCGCTGGTCGGCGCGCTGCCACCAGTTGCGTTCGGCGGCCTGCGCGGGCGCGGGCATGGCCAGTGGCAGCATCACGCAGACCAGGGCCACGGCCGCCACGCCACGGCGACGGAAGGCCCACAGCGAAAGCAGCATCAACGGCGGCAGCAGCCAGAAGCCTTCGTCGCGCCAGGCCAGGCCTTCGCCTTCGCGGCTTTGCTGCTCGCCTGCGCTGGCGCGCGGGGTCAGCACGCCCAGCGCCTTCAGATCACCTTCGTCGTCGGCCACCGGCGCGTAGCGACCCCCGCCGGCATCGGCCACCGCGCGCAGCGTGTCCGGCTCCAGCTGCGCGCGCGCGATCTGGCCATCGCCGCTGCGGTACGCAGCACCGGCCGCAGTGCCGAGTCCGAGTACCGAGACATGGATGTTCTGCGCCTTGGCGGCAGCGGCGGCAGCACGTGCGGGGTCATCGGCACGGTCGGTCAGCAGCAGGATATCGCCGCCCTTGGCGCCGGACTGCTGCAGCAACAGCACCCCCGCTTCAATCGCACGGTCGGCGCGTTGGCCGTCGCGTGGCATCACGTCCGGGGCCAGCGCATCCAGGTACAGCGCCACGTTGGCGGCGTCGCCGGTCAACGGTGCAACGGTGAACGCATCGTCGGCGTAGGCCAGCAACGCCACTTCCCCGCCGCTGCGCTCGCGCAGCAGCGTGGCCAGCTTGGCCCGCGCCTGCAGCAGGCGCGACGGCGGCAGGTCGGTGGCGGTGGTGCGCGAGGAAAGGTCCAGCGCCACCACCAGCGGCGCCGGTGCCTGCCACAGCGGCTGCGGCAGTTGTCGCCAACCCGGTCCGGCTAGGGCCACCACCGCCAGTGTCCAGCCCAGCAACAGCAGCGCCAGCCCGCTCCAGGCGCGGCGCCCGCCGGCCACCAGCAGGTGCGGCAGCAGGTGCGCATCCACGTTCTGCCGCCAGACGCTGCTGCGCCGGCGGCGCCAGGTCCAGAGCAGTGCGATCAGCGGCAGCGCGGCCAGCGCCCAGAGCAGTGCCGGGCGCGCCAGATGCACGTGGTTCAAGAGGGTATTCATGCCCAGCGCCTCGGCAGCAGCCAGCCCAGCCCACCCAGCAGCATGGCCAGCGCCAGCGGCCACGCATAGCGTTCGATATAGGGGCGAACCGCCGCGCCTGCGGCGGTGATCGGTTCCAGCCGGTCCAGCTCGGCATAGATGCCGGCCAGTTCGTCGGTGTTGCGCGCGCGGAACGCACGGCCGCCGGTGAGTTCGGCAATGCGGCGCAGCGTGGCCTCGTCCACCGGGTCGTCGCCGGCGGCGATCTGCACGCCGAACAGGCTCATGCCACCGTCGCCGCCGAATGCCACCGGATACACGCGCACGCCTTCGGCCTTGGCCAGTTCGGCCGCGCGCAGGGGCTGCAGCACGCCGGCGTTGCTGACGCCGTCGGTCAGCAGGATCAGCACGCGTTGGCCTTCGGGCTGTTCGCGCAGGCGCTTGACCGCCAGTGCGATGGCATCGCCGATCGCGGTGTCGCGGCCGGCCAGGCCGACTTCGCTGTCCGTGAGCTGGTTGCGCACGGTGGTGAGGTCGGCGGTGATGGGGGTCAGCGTGTAGGCACGTTCGCCGAAGATGAGCAGCCCGACCCGGTCGCCGGCACGGCGGTCGAGGAAATCGGCCAGCACCGCTTTTGCCGCGGACAGACGCTGCACGACCTGGTTGCCCAGCATCATGTCCGGTTCGCTCATGCTGCCGGAGACGTCCACGGCGAGCATCATCTGCCGGCCCTGCTGCGGCGGGGTGACCGGTTCGCCGAGTTGCTGTGGCCGGGCCATGGCCACGCACAGGCAGGCCCAGGCCAGCCACAGCAGCAGGCGTCCGATCCGCCAGCCGGCCACGCCACTGGCCTGGCCGAGTTCGGCCAGCGCACCGGCGGCATACGGCACGCGCAGCGCGGGCGCTGCGTTGCGGCGTGGCCACCAGCGCATCAGCCACGGCAGCGGCAATGCCAACAACGCCCACGGCCAGGCCAGCGCATCCAGCCACGGCAGCACGGAAGACAGGCCCGGGTTCATCGGCCGCGCCTGTCGATCAGTTCAAGGAAGCGTGCGCGCGCGAGGTCGCGCACGCGCTGCACGTCGGCAGCGTCGAGGCTGCGACGGTAGCCCCCGTCCAGCAGCAGGCGTCCATCGCCGTCGGAGAAGGCGCGGCTGCCGGGGGCATCGAGGAATTCCAGCCAGGCCTGGCCCTGCAGCAGTTCCGCGCCCGGTTGGCGGCGGCGCGCGGCGCGGCGCAGCAGTTCAGCCATTGCGGCTACCTGGGCAGTGCCGTGCTGCGCCGCATCGACCGTCGTGTCGAAGAGCCGCAGCCAGCGCCGCTGCTGGCGCCGTCGATGCGCGCGCCACGCCCAGGCCAACAGCACGACCAGCGCCAGCGCCGCCAGCACCAGCCACCAGCCCAAGGGCAGCGGCCACCAGGACGGGATGGGCGGCAGGTGCACGTCGCGCAGCGGCAGCGAGGTGGCCGCGCTCATGCAACCACCGCCGACGGCAGCGGGCCCAGCCAGCAGTCGCTGGCATCGTCAGTACTGACCACGTGCACCTGGATGCGGCGGGCGCCGAGGCTGCGCTGCAGCGCTTCCAGCGGTTCGACGAAGCGGGCATGCCAGTGTTCGCGCACGGCACGATCGTGCAGGTCCAGCACCACCTGCCGGCCCTGCGACAGGAACGGCAGCACGCCATCCGGCGGCGCCAGCTCCAGCGGATCGGCCAGCAGCATCAGCTGCACTTCATGGTGCATGGCCAGCGCGGTCCAGCGCGGAATGTCGATGGCGGCCGCGCGCGCCGGATCGGCCAGCACCACCACGCGCGCGCCAGGGCGCAGCACGCGCGCGGCCTGCTGCAGTGCGTGGTCGAGGCCGGCGTCGTCGGGCGGCGGCGCGGCGTACCAGCGGGTCAGAGCGTCGAGTACGCGGAGCACGCCCCGCGTACCGCCGGCCGGTGGGATCGGTGCTTCGCTGCGGCTGCCGCGCAGTGCGGACAGGCGGTCGCCCTGGCGTTGCGCAAGCCACGCTGCCACGGCACCGACCCGCGCGGCCTGCACTGACTTGAAGCGCACCCGGGTGCCGAAGTACAGCACCGGGTCGGTATCGGCCACCAGCAATGTCTGGCGTTCGCGTTCGGCCTGGAACAGCTTGGTATGCGCGCGACCTGTGCGCGCGGTCACCCGCCAGTCGATGTGCCGCGCGTCATCGCCGGCGACGTACTCGCGCGATTCTGCGTATTCCATGCCACGCCCACGCATCGGCGACGGCGCTTGGCCAGCATGCGCCAGCCGCCCGCGTCGCGCCGGTGCCAGCCGGTGCGCGCTGCGCCGCAAGGCGACCAGTTCGGCCAGGCTCGGCTGCACGCCGTTGCCCGCCAGCGCATCGGCAGCAGTGTCATCCGGGGCAGTCATGCGGATCTCAAGGCACCGGGATGCGGGCCAGCAGCTCGGCCACCAGCCGCTCGCCATCCCAGCCTTCGGCGGTGGCTTCATAGCTGGGCAGCACGCGGTGGCGCAGCACGTCGGGGGCGACGCTGCGCACGTCCTCGGGGGTCACGAAGTCGCGTCCGGCCAGCCAGGCGCGTGCCCGCGCGCAGCGCTCCAGCGCGATCGAGCCGCGCGGACTGGCACCCCAGGCGATGCGCTTTGCCAGCGCCGGGTCATAGCGGCCCGGGTCGCGGGTGGCCAGCACCAGTTCAATCAGGTAACGCTCCAGCGCCGGCGCCATGTGCAGCGACAGCACCGCGCGGCGGGCGGCGAACACGTCGTCCAGCGGCATGCGCGCCGGCGCCGCCGGCGCGGTGCCGAGCGCATCACGTGCGCGCTCGCGGGCCAGGCGCAGGATCTCGGCTTCGGCGTTGGAGTCGGGATAGCCGATCCGCACGTGCATCAGGAACCGGTCCAGCTGGGCTTCGGGCAACGGGAAGGTGCCTTCCTGCTCGATCGGGTTCTGGGTGGCCATCACCAGGAACAGCGCCGGCAGCGCATAGGTATGCCGGCCCACGGTGACCTGGCGCTCGCCCATGGCCTCCAGCAGCGCCGACTGCACCTTGGCCGGGGCCCGGTTGATCTCATCGGCCAGCAGGATGGGGTGGAAGATCGGACCGGGCACGAATTCGAAGCGCCCTTCCTGCGGCCGCCAGATCTCGGTGCCGGTCAGGTCGGCGGGCAGCAGGTCCGGGGTGAACTGCACCCGCGAGAAGTCGGCCTCCAGGCGGGCAGCCAGTGCGCGGATGGCCGTGGTCTTGGCCAGCCCGGGGGCGCCTTCCACCAGCAGGTGGCCATCGGCCAGCAGTGCGGTCAGCAGGCGCTCGACCAGCGCGTCCTGGCCGACGATCTCGGCCGCGAGCGAGTCCCGCAGCGCGCGGAAGCCGGCATGCAGGCGGTCGTGTTCGGGGGTGTCAACGAAGGGCGTGGGGTCGATTGCGGGCATGGGGGGTGGCAGGTTCATGGCGTCCATCTGACCCACGCAACAGGCGTAAGGTTCCGCGCACATGATGGCAGGGCTGGCGGCGCTGCGGGATCAAGATTGCCTGAACACGGCTACGCCCGTCCTGCACCGTCGAAGATGGCGCTGCAGTAGGGGCCGGCCATTTCAAAGCGCCTGCAGACCATCGGCCGTTCCGCGTAGATGCCGCAGGACATCGTTTCGCGGTCGAGCGCCACGCACCAGCCGTCAGGGCTTTTGGCCATGGCCAGCACGCCATCGGCAATCTCGGTGGTCAGATTCGAAGGGACGCACTCCGACGGCGCCAGCACGGCAGTAAGCCGGCAGCATTGCGCGGTGCAACCGGAGCAGTGTGCCTGGGCCATGGGGCAGGATAGCGCGGCGCCCTTGCCCTGCCCTGAACCGCTCCCGGGGAACGAACAGCCAAAAAAAGATCCGGCGCCCTTGCGGGCACCGGATCCTTGCTTACCACCGTGTGCTGGATCAGCGGCTCAGTTGGTCTTGGCCACGCGCAGCACCTTCGGGGTGACGAAGACCAGCAGTTCGGCCTTGTCCTTGTTGCGGCTGCGCTTCTTGAACAGGTTGCCCAGGAAGGGCACGTCGCCCAGGAACGGCACCTTGTTGACGCTGTTGCGGTCGGTGAACTCGTACACGCCACCGATCACCACGGTCTGGCCATCATCGACCAGCACGGCGGTGTTGACTTCGCGGCGGTTGATCGAGGGAACCTGGCCGTAGCCTTCCAGCACGATGTAGCTTTCGACCTCATCCTTCTTGACCGCCATGTTCAGGAACACGCGGTTGTCGTTGGTGATGGTCGGGGTGACCTTCAGTTCGAGCAGCACTTCCTTGAACTGCACGTTGGGCGTCGCCGCCTGGCCACCAGTGCCGCCGGTGATGGTGACGTAGCCGATTTCCTTACCCTGCTTGATCACCGCTTCGCGCTGGTTGGTGGTGACCACGCGCGGGTTGGAGATCACTTCACCGCGCGATTCCTGCTGCATCGCCGACAGCTCCACGTCCAGCAGGTAGCCGGCGTTGAGGATCGACAGTGCCAGCGAACCCGGGTTGCTGGCCGCGGCCACCGGCAGGTTCCAGTTCAGGCCACCGGTGTTGATGGTACGGGGCGGACGCACCGGGATCGGACCGGTACCGCCACCGGCAGCCCACTCGTTGAGCGCTTCCTGGTACTCGGTCGCGTTCTCGCCGTCGCTGGTGACGTTTTCGTGGTTGGTGCTGGTGTTGCCACTGAAGTACACGTTGTCGCGGCTGCCGGTGATGCCGAACTTGGCACCCAGTTCACGCGCGAAGGTATCGGTGGCGATCACGATGCGGCTCTCGATCAGCACCTGGTCGACCGGGCGGTCGATCACGTTGATCAGCTCGCGCATGCGCGCGACCTTCTTCGGGATGTCGCTGATCATCAGCGTGTTGGTGCGCTCGTCGGCCACCAGGCGGCCACGCGAGGACAGGAACCCGCTGTCTTCCTGCGAGCTGCCGCCGGAACCGCCACCGCTGCCACCACCACCACCGCTGCCGCCGATACCCTTGGCCTCGGTCAGCGCTTTGAAGATCTGCGCGGCGTTGTGGTAGTTGATCTGGACGTAATCGGTGATCAGGTCCTGGCGGTTCTCGATCGCGATGCGGGCGTCTTCCTTCTCCTGCTCGAACTTGGCCAGCTCCGGCTGCGGGGCCACCCACACCACGCCGCCGTCACGACGCTTGTCCAGGCCCTTGGCCCGCAGCACGATGTCCAGTGCCTGGTCCCACGGCACGTTGACCAGACGCAGGGTGACGTTGCCTTCGACGGTGTCGGAGGCCACGATGTTCAGGTTGGACTCCTCGGCGATCAACTGCAGCACGGTGCGCACCGGCACGTCCTGGAAGTTGAAGGTCACCGGCTTGCCGCTGTAGCCACGCTGCGCGACCGCGGTGGCCGCCTGGGTCACCGTGGTGGCGTTGATCGCACCGGTGGCCGGGGCGCTCTTGCGGGCGCTGATCTCGACCACGTACTCGTTGCCGGTCTGGTAGGCCAGCGACTCGAAGGCCGTGTTGGTGTCCAGCACCAGCTGGGTGCCACCGCCATACGGCTTGGGATCGATGCGCTGCACCGGCGTGGCGAAGTCGACCACGTTGATCGACTTCTGCAGGTTCGCCGGCAGGGTCGCGTTACCCACGTCGATCACGACGCTGTTGCCCTGGCTGCGCAGGTCCGGGTTGGCGCCCTTTCCATCGAACTGCAGGATCAGCCGGCCGCTGCCGTCTTCACCGCGCTTGAAATCGATCTTGGACACCGCCAGCGAGGCCGGTGCGGCGGCCGGCGCGGGGCCGACCCCCTGGGTCGTGGCTGCAGCGGCCGGCGTGGCCGCCATCAGGGTGCCATTGGCCACCATGAGCGCGACTCCCAGCGCGCACAGGTGGATCAGCTTCGGGCGCCGGTCGGGACGCTGCAGCATGGCGTTGGAAAAGGTCATCGTGCTATCCCCATAATCATTCATTGATCTTCAAGCGCAAGCGATGCAGGCCGTTCCAGCCAGCCGCCCGCGCCATCCGGCACCAGTTCAATCAGTTCGATCCGGTCTTCGAAGACCCCGGTCACGCGGCCGTCGCTCTGCCCCATGTAGACGGCCGGACGCACCCGATAGGTGACCTTGTCCGGCGCCATCACCAGCGCGACCAGTGCGCTGCCCTTGCCGATCGAACCGACCATGTCCAGGGAGTCCAGCGGGAAGGCTTCCAGCGGCTCCTTGCGGCGGTTCGGATCCGGGCGCAGGCCCGAGCCGCCGGCCTGGGGGTTGGCCCAGGCGTCGGTGAACGGATCACGCATCCCCTGCGCGGAGTACTCGAAGGTCTCGAACTGCTGCATGACAGGCAGCGGTTCGAGCGGCGGTGCCGGGCGGGCGCGCACGTCCGCGACCCACTTTTCCAGGTTGGGCGCGTCACCGGGCGTGCTGGAGATGCTGCGTGCGCAGCCCGCCAACAGGACCAGCATCAGCAGGCCACATACCCGTGCGGTGCTGGCCAGGTTCATGGCTTGCCTCCGTTCGGGCCTGCTGCCTGTGCGGCCGCTTTCTCCTGCGCTTCCATTTCCACGTCGTCCAGGTAACGGTAGGTCTTGACCGTGCCCGACAGTTCCAGCGCGCCGCTGCGCGCGGTGATGCCGGTCTTGGGGTCCTTGGGCTTGAGGTTGATGTCGTGCATGGTCAGGATGACCACGCGCGGCAGCGAAGCCACGCCGCTGACGAACGCACCGAACTGGTGGTAGCTGCCCACCATGCGCAGGGCGATCGGCTTTTCGGCGTAGAACTCCTTGGGCACTTCCTCACCGGGCTGGAACAGCTCGTTGACCAGGCCGCTGGACAGCGCGGTCTGCGAGATGTCGATGATCAGGTCCGGCATTTCGGTCTTGCTGGGCAGCTGGCGCAGCATCTGCTGCAGCACCTGCTCCATCTGGGCCAGCTGCTGCTTGAGCGGCTCCAGGTTGACCGCGCGGCCCTGCTCTTTCTCGAAATCGGCGCGCAGCGAGACTTCGGTCTGCTCCAGCGATGCCAGTTCGTCGCTCTTGCCACTGATCAGCAGGAACCACGAAAGCACGACGATCAGCACGGTCAACAGGGCGCAGAAGACGATCTTCGCCTGCTGCGGCCAGCTCCCGATGTTGTTGAAGTCCAGGTCCTTCAGGTTGACTTTCTTCTGGCTCATGCGGCCCCCTTCTGCGGCGTGCTGGACGCCGCCGGTTGCGTTGCCGGGGCGGGAACGATACGGCTGCCCGAAGGCGCCGGTGCAGCCGGGTCAGCGGCCGGTGCCGGAGCAGTGCCCGGCGCAGGTGCCGGTGCGGCAGTTCCTGCCGGCGCCGGCGCGAGCGGGGCCACGGCGGGGGCAGCGGCAGGCGCGGCATTCGGGTCGGTGCCCGGTGCCTCCACGGTGCCATCCGGCGCGATGCCGTCGACCGCTTCGCTCTGCGCGGGCAGCGTCACCTTGACCACGAACACGTACGGCAGCGCGGAAATGTCCGAGACAGGGCCGATCGGCTTGTCCTTCTCTTCTTCCGGCTTCCTGGCTTCGATCACCGACAGTTCCGGCTTGGTCATCCAGCCCGAGCTTTCCAGGTTGCGCATGTAGGCGCTGACCCGGGCGTTGGACTGGGTGCGCCCTTCCAGGGTGAGGATGTCGCCTTCCTGCTTCAACGCGGTCAGCACCAGCCCATCAGGGATGGTCCGGACCAGCGCATCGAACAGGTGCACCATCTGCGAGCGCTTGGCCTGCAGCTGTTCGATCACCTTCTTGCGCGCCAGCAGGCGGTCCTTCTGGCGATCCAGGCGGTCGATTTCCTTGTTCTGCTCCTTGACCCGCGCGATCTCGGCCGTGAGGAACGCGTTGCGGTCCTCCTGGCCACTGAGCTGGCGGTCGTAGTAGAACCAGATCAGCGCCGACAGCACCACGCCTGCAATGGCCGCAAAGCCGAGCATGGTCATGAACTCGCGCTGGCGTTGCTTGCGCCGCTCGGCGCGCCAGGGCAATAGATTGATTCTTGCCATCAGTCGAAGCTCCTCAGCGCCAGACCGGTGGCAATCATCAGCGCCGGGGCGTCCTGGGCCAGGGCATGCGCCTGCACCTTCGGACCCAGCGTCATCTGCGCCAGCGGATTGGCCACCACGGTGGCCACGCCCAGCTGTTCCTCCACCATCTCCGGCAGACCGGCCAGCGCCGCGCAACCGCCGGCCAGCACGATGTGGTCGACCCGGTTGAACTCACTGCCTGCATAGAAGAACTGCAGCAGGCGGCTGATCTGCTGGACCGTGGCTTCCTTGAACGGCTCGAGCACTTCCATCTCGTAGCTTTCCGGCAACCCACCCTGGCGCTTGGCCAGGCCCGCTTCCTCGTAGGTCAGGCCGTAGCGGCGCATGACCTCGTCGGTCAGCTGCTTGCCACCGAACACCTGTTCGCGGCTGTACAGGCTGCGCCCGCCACGAAGCACGTTCAGGGTGGTCATGGTGGCACCGATGTCGACCAGCGCGACCACGCCATCGCTGGCGATCGGCAGTTCACTGGCCACCAGCGCGAAGGCGTTTTCGACCGCGAAGGCCTCCACGTCCATCACCCGGGCGGTCAGGCCACCGAGCTCCAGCGCCGATTGGCGCAGCTCCACGTTCTCCGACCGCGACGCCGCCAACAGCACCTGGACCATTTCCGGGTTGTTGGGAATCGCCCCCAGCACCTCGAAATCGAGGTTCACTTCCTCGATCGGGTACGGGATGTAGTTGACCGCTTCGAGCTCGACCTGGGCTTCCATGTCGTTCTCGTCCAGGTCAGCGGGCATCGGGATGAGCTTGGTGATGACCGCAGAGCCGGCCACGGCGGCGGCGGCATGCCGGGCCTTGGTGCCTGAACGGTTCACCGCGCGGCGGATGGCCTCACCCACGGCCTCCACTTCCACGATGTTCTTTTCCACCACCGCATTCGGCGGTAGTGGTTCCACGGCGTAATGTTCCACGCGGAAACGATTGCCACTGCGGGAAAGCTGCAAGAGCTTTACTGCAGTCGAGCTGATGTCGACGCCAATAAGCGGCGACTGGCTTTTTGGGATAAGCCCCACGGTTTCTCCCCTGCCGACGGGCACTTGGACGCAAAACTTGCGCCCGCGCATTAATAACGTTTTTTTTGCAATTCGCAACCATCAACGTGCAAAACGTGTACTTACGACACGTTTCACCCGTCCCCTGACGGTGACCGAAATGCTCTCCCCGGGAACAACCCCAGCCGTTCCCTTGCGTAATCTATACTCTGCGGCCACGAAATTCGCAATCGGAATCTGACACTGATGACTCGCCTTCGCCGCTGGCTGCGCTGGTTGCTGGTCGCCTTCCTGGTCCTGGCACTGATCGGCGCCGCGGTCGCCGGGGGCCTGTACTACGCCATTTCCTCCCGTCTTCCCGACGTCCAGACCCTGCGCGACATCGAGATGCAGGAGCCCATGTACGTCTATGCGGCCGATGGCAAGCTCATGGCGGTGTTCGGCGAGTCCCGGCGCACCCCGATCACCATGAAGGAGGTCCCCGAGCGCCTGAAGCAGGCCTTCCTGGCCACGGAGGACGCCCGCTTCTACGAACACGGGGGTGTGGACTACAAGGGCATCGGCCGCGCGGTCTGGCTGCTGGCCACCACCAACGACAAGCGGGTCCCGGGTGGGTCGACCATCACCCAGCAGGTGGCCCGCCAGTTCTTCCTCAGCTCCGAGTACAGCTACACCCGCAAGCTGGCCGAGATCCTGCTGGCGCGCAAGATCGAGCAGGAACTGAGCAAGGACGAGATCTTCGAGCTGTACCTCAACAAGAGCTTCTTCGGCAACCGCGCCTACGGCGTGGCCGCGGCGGCCGAGTTCTACTACGGCAAGAAGCTGGGCGAGCTGAGCCTGGACGAGATGGCCTCGCTGGCCGGCATCCCCAAGTTCCCCTCCAGCGGCAACCCGATCAGCAACCCCGAGCGCGCCCGCGAGCGCCGCGACTATTACGTGCTGCAGCGCATGGCCAACCTGGGCTTCATCAGCCAGGCCGAGGCCGACGCAGCCAAGGCCGTGCCGATGCACGCCAGCGCGCATGAGCCCCCGCTGCAGGTCGAGGCCCCCTACGTGGCCGAACTGGTCCGCCAGGAGATGATCGCCCGCTTCGGCGGCGACGTGCTCAACAAGGGCTACCACGTCACCACCACCATCAATGCCGAGATGCAGACCGCCGCCAACCTGGCCGTGCGCGACGGCCTGCTGGCCTACGACCACCGCCACGGCTGGCACGGGGTGGAGCAGCAGGTGGCGCTGGGCGCGGGCGATGATGCGGCCGCACTGGCCGCGCACCTGCGCGGTATCAATGGCCAGTCCGGGCTGTTGCCGGCCATCGTGGCCGGCACCGGCGCCGATGGCAGCGCCACGGTGGTGCTGGCCAACCGTACCGAGGTGGTGCTGCCCGCCTCGGCCGCCAAGTGGACCGGCAAGAGCCCGGCCAAGCTGGTCCAGCGCGGTGACATCGTCCGCGTGCGCGCCGGCGAGAAGGAAGGCGAGTGGTTGCTGGACCAGATCCCGCGCGGCCAGTCCGCGCTGGTATCGCTGGATGCTCAAACCGGTGCGCTGAAGGCCCTGGTGGGCGGTTTCAGCTTCTCCGGCAACAAGTTCAACCGCGCCACCCAGGCGCGTCGCCAGCCGGGTTCGAGCTTCAAGCCGTTCATCTACGCCGCCGCCTTCGACAAGGGCTTCAACCCGGCCTCGATCGTGCTCGATGCGCCGGTGGTGTTCCGCGACCGCCGCGGCAAGACCTGGCAGCCGCAGAACGACGGCGGCGGCTTCCGTGGCCCGATGCGCCTGCGCGAAGCGCTGGTGCAGTCGCGCAACCTGGTGTCGGTGCGCCTGCTTGACGGCATGGGCGTGGAGTACGCGCGCAAGTACATCAGCGAATTCGGCTTTGCCGAAGCCGAGCTGCCGCCGAACCTGTCGATGTCGCTGGGTACCGCTTCGCTGACCCCGCTGTCGGTGGCGCGCGGCTATGCCGTGTTCGCCAACGGCGGCTCGCGCGTGGACACCTGGCTGATCGACCAGGTCAGCGACCGCGACGGCAACCTGGTGTTCAAGGAAAACCCGGCCCGGGCCTGCCGCGAATGCGTGGGCACCAGTGGCGGGGCGCCGGTGAGCCAGGTAGTGGACGGTTTCAACTTCGGTGCCGCTGCCGCACCTGCGCCGGCCGGCCCGGCCAAGCCGCAGCAGGCGGCGGAGCCGGCCGCGCCGGTAGACCCGAATGCGCGCACCGCGCCGCGAGCGATCGATGCGCGCACCGCCTACCAGCTGGTCTCGATGATGCGCGACGTGGTCCAGCGCGGCACCGGCACGGCGGCCAAGGTGCTCGGTCGCGAGGACGTGGGCGGCAAGACCGGCTCCACCAATGACCACCGCGATGCGTGGTTCTCCGGCTTCGGCGGCCCGTACGCCACCACCGTATGGGTGGGCCGCGACGATTTCCGTTCGCTGGGCTACCGCGAGTACGGCGGCCGCGCCGCGCTGCCGATCTGGATCGACTACATGCGGGTGGCGTTGAAGGACACGCCGATCGCGCAGAACGAGCCGCCGACCGGGATGGTCCAGGCCACGCTCAACGGCGCTACCGAGTGGGTCAAGGTCGAGGACATGGAGAAGCTGGCCGAGTACGACTTCAACACCCAGACCCCGCAGGCCGACGACGCGGCGTTCGATATTTTCTGATCCGCGGCTTCGTTCGGCATGGCGTTGACACGCATGGCGTGTCACTACGATCCGGGGTCGAGCGATGTTGGGGTTGCGTAGGGACACGCCGTGCGTGTCCTGATCGTCACAACGTGGGTGTAAAGTCGGGGCAGGTCGTACAAGGGGAGAATCGCTCATGCATCGGGCCCGTCAGCATGCCGAGAGCCAGACCCGCGAACGCCGCCACCGGCTTGCACACGAGGCGGCGCGGTTGATGGCCGAAGGCGGAATCCGCGATTACCACCAGGCCAAGCTGAAAGCCGCCGGGCGACTGGGCATCCACGATGATGCCTCGCTGCCGCGCAATACCGAGATCGAAGACGCCCTGCGCGAGTACCAGCGCCTGTTCGCCGGCCCCGGGCATGGCACGCAGCTGCGACAACGCCGCGAGGCCGGCCTGCGTGCGCTGGAATTCCTGCACGGCTTCGCACCACGCCTGTGCGGACCGGTGCTGGACGGCACCGCCGACGCCAACAGTCCGGTGCAGCTGCAGCTGCACAGCGACGACGCCGATGCCGTTCAGCGGTTCCTGGAAGAACACCGCATCCCGGCCGAGTCGCGAATGCGCCGCCTGCGCCTGGACCGCGAACGCACGATGGACGTGCCGGTGTGGGTGTTCTCCGCCGAAGGGCTGACCTTCGACGTGGCAGTGCTGCCCTACGACGCGCTGCGCCAGCCGCCGCTGTCGAGCATCGACGAGAAACCGATGCGACGGGCCTCGGCCGCGCAGCTGCGCAGCCTGCTGGCCGAGGACGAGATCAGGGGCTATCTGGACGGCCCCTGAGCACGCGCCGCGCGGGATCTACCAGCCGATGCCCACGCCCATCGCCACGCTGCTTTCGCCGCCTTGGCTGAAGGCGCCACTGAGACTGACGCTGGTGGTGGCGCGACGGTCCAGTACGCGCTGGTAACCCACCGCCAGGGCCGATTCGCCGTCGGCATGGCCGACGCCCGCGCCCAGCCGGTTCCAGGTGGGCAGGCCCGCAGTGTTCATGGCCATGGCGGCCTGCGCACTGCTCATCGCCGCCATGCGGTTCATGCGCTGGTCGAGGCGGTCGAAGCGGCGGTCGATGCCGGCCAGGGCCTGATCGGTGTACGCGTTGGCGCGCTGCACCGCGTCGTCCACGGCGCGGGTGTCGACCGGCGGCAGTGGCGCTGCCGACGGCGGTGTCGCAGCGGCCGGCTCGACCGCATGCGCGTCGGCCGCGACGGCGGTCCCGGTGGCAGCGGCCTGCGGGCCTGCGGCGTGGGTCGTGTCCGCCGACGCCGTGATCGACTCGGCGGGATCGGCCACGCTGGAGGGCAGACTGGCTCCTTCCTGCGCCGCGAGCGCGTCGACCTGCTCGCCCATGTCGTCCAGCGCCCGGTGTGCCGCGCTTACCGCGTAATCCAGCGCATCCAGCGCTCCGGCCACGGTGCCGTGCCACTTGCCCTGCACCGCGAAACGCATGCCGCGCACGCCGCCGTCGGCATTGACGCTGGTGCCGAGCACGCTGGCCATGTCCGACAGCTGCCGCAGCGACACCACGTCATCAGCGGCGATGCCCGGCAGGACGTTGGTGATGCGTCGGCGCAGGCCCTGCCCGCCCACCGAGACCTCCCAGGGGCGCTGCACGATCGAGCCAAAGCCCAGCGCCACGCTGTCATGGGCGTCGGCCCACACCTGGGTGGAGCCGCCGAGCGCCATGCCGTTCTCGGCCAACACGCGCGAGCGCGTGCCGAGCGCGAAACCGTCTGCGGCCCCTTCCAGGACGATCGCTGCACGGCCCAGCGCCACCGAGTTGTTGCCCAATGCCGTGGCGTAGCTGCCGTACGCCGTGGAGCCGCTGGCAACGGCGCGCGCATCGGCGCCCATCGCGGTGGCCAGGAACCCGGCATGCGCGGGCAGGCTCAGTTCGTCCGATCCGACCTTGAAATACCGTTGCACATATTCCAGTGCAGCTACCCGCGCTTCGGCGGCAAACAGCTGCGCGCCGTTGACCGCGTGTGCGCTGCTGGCGCTGACCTCGCCGGCGCCCAGCGCCACCAGGCGCGAGCCGCGCAGGTGCACGATGGCGTCCTTGTCGAAACGCACCACATCGCTGAGGTCGGCGCTGACGCCCTGCACGCCGTCGCGCAGCAGGTCGATGTCCAGCCGGTTGCGCGCGATCCGCTCATGGTTGTGATTGACCTGCCACAGCGCATCGGCCCACCCCGGCGGTGCGGTCGGGACCTCCGCTGGCGGCACCGCGGGCGCTTCGCAGTACACCAGGCGGTCGCGGACCTGGTCGCGGCCGAACACGCCGGCCACGCCCACGCCGACGCCGAGCCCGCTGGCGAAGGCCACGCTGTGCGTCGTCTTGGACGTGCTCTGTTCGCGAGGTGCCGGATCCGCCTCGCCCGGCGGCGGCAACGCGGTCGCAAACGCGGTGCCAGGCACCATCAACAACAAGGATCGGTAGAGAACATGCATGGTGTTTCCTCTCAAGGCAGCAGGATCTGCTGGTGTTCGCGGTAGCCGTCGCGGCTGAGCCGGTAATCCACGCGCAGCCGCGCGCCGGGCACCGGCTCGAAGGGCAACGCCAGCGAGGCGCCGGGGTAGACGCTGCGTTCGATGTCGTGGGTGATGCAGGCGGCCGCAACGCAGTGCTCGACCCGGCGGATGCCCAGCCGGAGCGTGCCGTGGTTATGCAGGCGGCCCCCGGCAACCTGCATCGCGACCCGTCCATCGGCAGGCAGGACGTTGACCAGCACGCCCCATACCAGGCTGACCCCAAGGGTGGCACCGGGGGTCTCCAGGGCATCGGGGCGCGCCTCCGGTTCCTCTCCGCGCACCCCTTCGAAGTACACCCGGAACGCGGTTTCTTCCTTGACCGGGGCCAGGGCGATCACCCGCACCAGCCGGCTGCCACCGCCGGCGAGCGCGAACATGCCCGGCGTCACGGCGATCGCCGCGGCGTCGCCGGTCGGCTCATCCACTTCGCTTTCGTCTTCGGTGGCGGGGGCGACCACGCGCTTGACCGTGGCCCTGACGTACTGGGTTCGCGGCGACTGCGCCTGCACGCGGATGCTGGTGGTGCTGCCCGCGTCGACGTGGACACGCATGGGGTGCACGTCCAGGCTGGCCGACACCGGCAGGGCAGGAAGCAGCAACAGCAGCAGGGAAAGGCGATGCGGGCGCATGGAAGTCTCGGTCGGGGTCAGGGGCGTCGGGTGGGCAGGCGCATCTCAAGCGTGAGATCGCCCTGGTAGCGTCCGTCGCGCTTTTCGGCGGCTGGCACCCGGGGCGTGATGAAGCTGAGCGGGGTCGGCACGCAGTGCACGGGCTGGTCCATGCCGGGCAGCAGTACCGGCCGGAGTGGGGCGTTGTGGATGCCGGCCAGCACCGTGTGCGCCTCCCGGTGCAGGTCGATCGTGGTGCCCGCATGCAGCAGTTGCAGGCGGTAATCGATGCGCTCGTGCGGCGCGCGGCCGCCCGCGTGGTGCCACACCGAAAATGCATCGCGTGGCCGCCCCGGCACGTCTGGGCCGCGATCGCGCGCCACCAGCACCAGCTGGCTGCTGTGGGAACCCAGCCCGTCGTACAGGCACATGTCCAACACCGCCTCGCCGCCGACGCTGGCCGGCGGCGGTACGGCCCGCAACTGCAACTGCAGGTCGATCGGCGCGGCCGAGCCGCCGTGCTCGGGCAGGTGGATGGCCGCCCGCTCGGTATCGGTCACCGTGACCTCCAGCACGAATACGTGCCGGCCGAGTACCGCGCCGCCCACGCCACCGCGCACGTCCAGGTGCAGCTCGGCCCGCCAGCGCCCCGCCACCAGCGCGCCGATGTCCGATGCCGCCACCTGCAACGTCGCGGCGGTGCCGGCCGGGGCGACGTGACATTCCCGGGTTGCCGATGTCCACAGCGGGTACTCGGATTTATCCCAGTAGTCGTCGCTGCAGCTGCGCTCCCACTCGACCCGTTCCATCCATCCGCTGACCCCGATGTCGCGGCGCTGGCCGCTGCGCGGTTCGTGGAACTCCAGCAGGATCGGCTGGCGCCCGGTCGGTCCTTCGCCGGTGTCGCTGCGCGGGCAGCGCCCGCGCGCGGGGTCATCGGTGCAGGTGACATGCAGGCGGCCATGGCCGTGCACCACCTCGTCGAACCCGAGCACGGTGCGCGGCGTCCATAACTGCAGGGGCTGCGGCGCGGCACGGTCGAAGGCGTGGTTCAGCGTGGTCACGGTGGTGCCTGCGGCCGGCGTGGTGACCGGGGGCCGCTGCGCCGCCGCGGGTTGGGCGACCCACAAGGCCGGTACGAGCATGACGGCGCGCATCAGGGTCCGCTCCATCGCCCCTCCTGCGCGATCGGCGCTGCATCCTCCAGCAACTGCTGCACACGCGGCTGGAGGGCGATGCGGGCGGGCAGCGCGTCGCGCGCCAGGGGCATGCACGCCACCTGCCCTACCAGCAGCACCACGCTGCGCTGCTCGCGCACCCGCAGCGGGCAGTGCAGCAGGCGACCTGCCTGCAGCAGGTACAGGACCGCTTCGCGCTGCGGGAATTCGGCGATGAACCCGCCGTCGGCCCCGAGCCGGGGAACCGCCGCATTGAGGATGCGCGCACCGGCCAGCGCGGCACCGGCCTTGTCCACGGCGCTGCCGACATACGTGAAGGTGGCTTCCACGCCCACCGGCAATGCAATCACCCTGCCCGGCAACAGGAAGGGCTGCTGGGCAGGGCCGGGATCGGTCACCCGCACGCTGGCGTCGTGTGCGTGCCCGGGCGCATCCTGGACCTCCACCTGATGGCGCTGATAGCCGCTCAGCGGCAGCAGGCGGCGTTGACCGGAGCGCAGCACCTGGCGGCGGCTGGCCCCGGCTTTCACCTCGGCGGCCGCGCCGTCGAACCCGCTGGCAGCGGCATCCTCGACGCTGACGGCCACGCCCGCGTCGGCACCGGGCGCGCCGCCCCAGAACACACCGCGCGGCGACAGCGCCAGCGCCGATCCATGGCTGAGGCTGTACCCGGTTTCGCTGGCATGCGCCTGCCGGTGGTGCGACAGCACGGCACTGGTCTGGCCAAGCGGCGTGGCGGTGCGCAGCGCCAGCAGCGCATCGACGTCGGCGGCGTCCTGCACGCTGACCTCGGTGGCCACCTCGCGCGCGGTCGCGTCCTGTTCGCGGCGCCAGGACTGCGCGAGCAGCAGGCGCTGACCGGCATCACCGGACTGCGTGCGCCGTGCTTCGGCACCGATGCGGCGCAGCTGGCTGGCGCCCGCGGCGTGCTGCAACCGCGAGAGCGTGACCGAGAGCTGCAGGCCCTGGTCGGAGATGCTCCCGGTCTGACGCCATGCGCCCAGACGGGTGCCGATGCTGACGCTGCGCCACTGCCGGGTAAGACCGTAGGCGGCCTGCAGGCTGCGGGCGCTGCCACCGGGCCAGCGGCCGGGTACCAGCGTGCGCCTGCGGCTGTGTCCCAGGTAAAGACTGCCGCCGGACAACGGAACGGTCAGCGATGCGCTGAGGGAATCAGCGCAGTCCACGCGACAACGGCTGCCGCGCAGGCGCTGCCGGTACAGGTTCCAGGAAACGGTGTTGCGCACACTGAGCTGTTGCTGGCTGCCACGCCTGCCGTCGCTGCCGACCAGGGCGCCGACTTCGGCGTGCAGGTCGTGCCTGCCCAGGCTATGTCGGACTCCAGTACGCAGTTCGGCGTGGCTGGCCTGGGCCACGCGTGCCACGCCCAGGCTCATGCCAAGCTGGCGGGCAAGTGGCATGCGCAGGCCGGCCTGCAGGACGCGGTCGCCGGCGTCCAGGCGGACATCGCGGGCGCGGCTTCGCCCGCCCTGCACGAACCATTGCAGGCCCGGTTCGCCCCAGTCCTGGGTGCGGGCAAACGGCAGTGTCTCGGTCCGCAGCAGGCGCCCGTCTTCGTGGATGCGCAGGGTCACGTCATAGCTGCCCGGTGGAAACCGGCGGGTATCGAGGTCGGTGACGCCAGCGGGCAGGTAGAACGTCTGCAGCAGTCGCTCGCCGTCGTAGGCATCCACGCGCGCCTGCCGCGACAGCAGCACGGTCAGGGGCGCGGCGCCGGTATCGGCGACGGCATCGACGTAGGCCTGGGTGGTACCGGCGCGGACGCCGTCGAAGCGGTCAAGCGGCAACATGCCGAAGCCGAACTGTCCGCCCTGGGTGCTGGCAAGGTTGCGCCGGTCCATGCGCCCGACCTGCAGGTAGTGGCGCCGGGCCAGGTCATGCCTGTAGTACAGATCGTCGAACTGGAAGTGCGTACGGGCGCGCTGGCCGGGCCAGGCGTGGCGCGCGTAGTTCCAGTTGCCGCCGACATGGCCGGCGCGCAGGACGCCCAGCGTGGCGCTGCCATGCGCGTTGAGGGCGTACTGGCTGCCACTGCCACTGAGCGCGAGCGTCTGCTGGTGCAGCAACGCATTTTCGGCGTGCTCGCTGGGCGCATGCAGCCCGTCGGCACCGGGCGATGCGCGCGGCAGCCAGCGCAATGCGGGAAACAGCAGCAGCGCGCCGTTGCCTTCGTCAAAGATGGCATGCATGTGGGTCGGATCCTCGGACGGGGGGCGCCAGCCGCAGCCCGGCTGTGGCTGGCCATGGACGCAGGCCAGGTGGCTGTTGCGCGGCAGCGGCAGGGACAGCGCCGGCAGCAGTGCCTGCTGCGCGGAGGTGGTCATGCCCAGCGCGGCCAACACCTGCGCGGGCTGTTCCAGCTGGACGTGCTCCAGCGTCACCCAGGCCGGCCAGAGGCCGGCGGAACGGCCGAACGCGCGCACTTCAACGCGCTCGCGCTGGCCACTGACAAGATCTTCGAAACCGGCCGGCACCGGGCCCGCCTGGACGGCCACGCAGGCCAGCACCAGGACGAGCGCCACCGCCAGCCGGACAAGGGCGGGAGCAGGAATGCGCATGGCAGGGGCGCAGGAACGCCGGCCCCGCAGGGCCGGCGTCCGCGCAATGGCTTAGAGGCTGCTGGCCTTCTGCACCAGGACCAGGCTGACCGGGCCGTCGTAGAGGCCGGCGGCGGTGATGGGACCGGGCGCGGCCTGGGCCACGGTCAGCGGCATTTCGATGGAGGCACCGGGAATCGCGCCCTGGAACAGCTGGTCTGCGGTGAACGCGATCGGGGCCAGGCCAAGCTCGCGGCCGTTGAGGGTAACCGAGAGCGGGATGTCGACCGCACCGGCAGCGGTCACCTTGGGCATCAGCACGGCCGGTTCGGCCAGGCGCACATCGACATCCAGGCTGGTGTCGTTGGAGAACACGCGCACGCGTTCGCTCCAGCTGCTCAGTCCCTGCCCGGCGCGGTACGGCATCTCGACGTCAGCGGGAAGCGCGCTGCCATCGGCCCGGAGCAGCGACAGGGTCGGGTCGACGTTCGCCCAGACGGTGATGTGCGCTTCAACGGCGTGGGCGGACAGTGCGGCGGTAAAGATCGCCAGGCCCAACGCGGCCTGCTTCAGGGTGCGGTACATGTGGTTCTCTCCCATGATTGAAAAACGCCTCGTTCGAGGCGATCACCCACGCTGCGCTGTGCAGTGTCGGCGACACGATCACGTTAGTTCTGTGCGCGACGTCTCCCCACGCAACCATTCTTAAACCCGCCACGCACGCGCACGTTCTGCGACAGCGCGCGCGAACCGGAAGCAACGCAAGCATTCCGACCCGCGCGCGTGCACATGTGGCGCGTTGCTGCCTTATGCTCGCCGCGGCACGGCGTGGTGTTGCCGGAAGCTGAAAGCGAAAGGCGCAACGCTGAAGCCAGAGCTAAAGCCAAAGCCAAAGCCGTCGTTTGCACGATGCTGCGCGCACGGCCGGCGACGTGATTTTTGCTTTTCCCGTGGTCACCGGCCGACTGTCAGAGGGTCGGCGGTGGGGGGGGTACGGGGGCTTTGCGAAACATGGATGTTTCGCAAGAGCCTCCAGGGATGGATTCACGGCGCCCCCCGTACCCCCACCACCGCCGGCCCTGCGCGCAGCATCCTGCACACGACGGCTGTTGCTTGAAATCTCCTGCTTGAACGCTGTTGAACCCAAAAAAAAACGCCCCCTTGCGGAGGCGTCTTTTCACGCACTACGGGAGCTGATCAGCCCTGGTAGTCACGCACGTCGCTACCGGTGTAGACCTGGCGCGGGCGGCCGATCTTCATTTCCGGGTCGACCTGCTGTTCGAGCCAGTGCGCGACCCAGCCGGAGGTGCGGCCCAGGGCGAACATCACAGTGAACATTTCGGTCGGGATCTGCAGCGCCTTGTAGATGATGCCGCTGTAGAAATCGACGTTCGGGTACAGCTTGCGGGCAACGAAGTAGTCGTCCTGCAGCGCGGCCTGTTCCAGCTTCACGGCAACGTCCAGCAGCGGATCCTGCACGCCCAGCTGCTTGAGCACCTTGCCGGTCATCTCGCCGATGACCTTCGCGCGCGGGTCGAAGTTCTTGTACACGCGGTGGCCGAAGCCCATCAGGCGGAAGCCCGAGGTCTTGTCCTTGGCCTTGAGCACGGCCGATTCAACGTTGTCCGCCGAACCGATTTCTTCCAGCATCTTCAGCACGGCTTCGTTGGCACCGCCGTGGGCCGGACCCCACAGCGCGGTGACGCCAGCGGCGACCGATGCATACGGGTTGGCACCGGTCGAACCGACCAGGCGCACCGTCGAGGTGGAGGCGTTCTGCTCGTGGTCGGCATGCAGGATGAAGAGCAGGTCCAGCGCCTTGACCACGTCCGGGTTCAGCTCGTACTGGCCATCGGCCGACTCGAAGGTCTGCTTCAGGAAACGGCTGACGTAATCCAGCGAGGTGTCCGGCGTGTTGGCCGGCAGGCCCTTGCCGTGGCGGTAGATCAGCGCCGACAGGGTCGGCACCTTGGCGATCAGGCGTACGGCGGACTGGCGGCGCTGCTCGGCGTCGGACAGGTCCAGCGAGGCATGGTACTTCGCCGACAGCTGCGCGATGGCAGCGGTCAGGATGGCCATCGGGTGGGCATCCTTGTCGAAGCTGGCGATCAGGGCATTGATCGAGGCATCGACGTTGGCTTCGGCAGCCAGCTCATCGGTGAAGGCCTTCAGCTGCTCGGCGCTCGGACGCTCGCCGTTGATCAGCAGGTAAGCCACTTCGACGTAGCTGGACTTTTCCGACAGCTGCTCGATGGGGTAGCCGCGATACAGCAGCACGCCCTTGTCACCGTCGATGTAGGTGATGGCGGACTTGCAGCTGGCGGTGGCGGTGAAGCCGGAGTCGTAGGTGAAGAGACCGGTTTCCTTGGTCAGCTTCGAAATATCGACGCAATCGTTGCCGAGCGTGGGTTTGATGACAGGCAGAACAACCGACTTGTCGCCGGCATTCAGCGTGACCTGATCAAGATCGGACACTGTGTGCGCTCCTCAAGGGGAAGGCGCCCACCCAAGCGCGTGGGGCAGGCACGTGAAAGTAAGTCCACAGCCTGTGCTGTGGATCACGTCATTATCGCACAGCAACATTTGCCACGCCCTAGGACGGAAGTCGTAGACGCACACCCCGCTCGCCCTTGCCGCACAAGCACCGGCAAGCGCCAGGCGGGCTGGAATGGACACTGCGTTCCGCGCGGCGGGGGAATTTATGAACCGTCGTTCATCCGCCAGCAGGCTTTCCTCCAGGCATAAAAAAACAACGGCCGCCGAGGCGACCGTTGTTTGCGTGCAGCAGCTTCGAAACGCTTATTCGGCAGCAGCAGCCGCAGCCGGCTTGCCGAAACGCTTCTGGAACTTGTCGATACGGCCGCTGGTGTCGATCACCTTGTGCTTGCCCGTGTAGAACGGGTGCGAAGCAGAGGAGATTTCGATCTTGACGAGCGGGTACTCGTTGCCGTCTTCCCACTTCACGGTTTCTTTCGTCGCCATGGTGGAACGGGTCAGGATCTTGAAATCGGAGGTAACGTCCTGAAACACGACGTCACGGTAGTTCGGATGGATATCGTCCTTCATGGGGCACACACCGTAAATAAGGTCAGGGAAACGCAAGAGCGGCATTATAGCCGGGCTCGCCCGCTAGGGCAACCCATGGCCATGTTCCGCGTGAAGATACCGCCACTGCGGCGTCAGGCGACGCCGAGCGCACTCCGGACCTGGGCTTCAAAGCGCCCCTGGTCGTAGGCCATCAGCAGCTCGGTGTTGTCCGGCTGCCCCGTCTGGCGGTTCCAGTCGACAATGGTAGCACCCCGGCTGTGGGTCCCGGCCAGTTCGATGTTCAGCGGGCGCGATTCGACCCGCAGCGCGCCTTCCGGCTGCAGCGCCCAGGCCATGGCCAGGGCGTCGGCGGCGAACCAGCGCTCGCCGCGGCTGTCTTCGGACCACAGGCGGGTCTGGCGCGAGATCAGCTCGTAGAAGCGTGCCTTGTCGCTGTCGAAGGCCAGCCACTGCTCGACATCCTTGTGCAGCAGGCCGTGGGCGACGGTGGCTTCCCAGTCGGCCACTTCGATGTGCGGGAAACCGGTGAAGACCACGTGCGCCGCTTCGGGATCGAAGGCGATGTTGAACTCGGCCGCCGGGGTGATGTTGCCGTGGCAGGTGACCGCCCCGCCCATGACCAGGAAGCGCTTCACGCGCTGCGACAGGGTCGGGTCGAGCTTGAGCGCCAGGGCCAGGTTGGTCAGCGGGCCGAGGGCCACCAGGAACAGCTCGCCGGCGTACTCATGGGACAGGCGCAGGATGGCCAGCGCGGCGTGCTCGGCTTCGGCCTGGCGCTGGGCGGCAGGCAGGTTGACGTCGCCGAAGCCGTCGGCGCCATGAACGTGGGCCGCATCCACCGACGGGTGCACCAGCGGTTCGGGGGTACCGGCGAACACCGGCACGTCTTCACGCCCGGCCACTTCACACAGTTTCAGCGCATTGCGGACCGTGTGGTCCAGGCCGACATTGCCGGCGGCAATGGTGAGGCCGACCACGTCGTGGCGTTCGTCGGCAAAGGCCATCAACAGGGCCAGGGCGTCATCGACACCCGGATCGGTGTCGATCAACAGCGGAATCTTCTTGGTCATGCGTGCCGTCTTTATCTAGCGGCAACGGAATGTCTCACCCGCAGATGACAAATACAAGGCCGGCGCCGAAGCCGGTCACGACCAACGGTCGTGATCTACCGGCGGCACAACCACGGTGGATCGGTAGGTAACGACCGTTGGTCGTTACGCTCCTGCGTATCGCACGGCCGATCCAATCCACCGCTCCACCACCCGGTCTGCCACCGCCGGGGCGTCGGCCAGCAGACGCTCGGCCAGCGCATGCACGCCCGGCAGCAGATCCGCGTCACGGGCCAGGTCGGCCATGCGGAAGCCGGCCAGGCCGGTCTGGCGGGTACCCAGCAGCTCCCCCGGACCGCGCAGTTCCAGGTCCTTTTCGGCGATCACGAAGCCATCGTTGGTCTGCCGCATGGTTTCCAGGCGCTCGCGTGCCATCGCCGACAGCCGCGCCTGGTACAGCAGCACGCAGCGCGACACCGCCGAACCACGCCCGACCCGTCCGCGCAGCTGGTGCAGCTGGGCCAGGCCAAGGCGTTCGGCGTTCTCGATCACCATCAACGAGGCATTGGGCACGTCCACGCCGACTTCGATCACCGTGGTGGCCACCAGCAGGTCGATCTGCCCGGCCTTGAACGCGACCATGGTGGCCAGCTTCTCGCTGGCCTTCAGCCGGCCATGCACCAGCCCCACCCGCACGCCCGGCAGCAACGCCTGCAGCGATTCGAACGTGGCCTGCGCGGGGGTCGCATCCAGCTCGTCGTTTTCTTCGATCAGGGTGCATACCCAGTACACCTGGCGGCCTTCGCGGCAGGCCAGCGCGATGCGCTCGATCAGTTCGGGGCGGCGATCATTGTTCAATGCCACGGTCTGCACCGGGGTGCGCCCGGGCGGTAGTTCGTCGATCGCCGACACGTCCAGGTCGGCGTATTCGGACATTGCCAGCGTGCGCGGAATCGGCGTGGCGGTCATCACCAGCTGGTGCGGCACGCTGTGCCCGCCCGGTCCCTTGTCGCGCAGCGCAAGCCGCTGGTGCACGCCGAACCGGTGCTGCTCGTCGACGATGGCCAGCGCCAGGTCGTGGAACACCACCGATTCCTGCATCAGCGCATGGGTGCCCACCACCACCTGGGCCTGCCCGTTGGCGACCTGTTCGAGCACCTTCGCGCGCGCCTTGCCGGTGACCTTG
This sequence comes from Stenotrophomonas sp. Steno-Z4, assembly GCF_056393145.1. Taxonomy (NCBI): domain Bacteria; kingdom Pseudomonadati; phylum Pseudomonadota; class Gammaproteobacteria; order Lysobacterales; family Lysobacteraceae; genus Stenotrophomonas; species Stenotrophomonas sp. Steno-Z4. The sequence continues at coordinate 660,379 of NZ_JBWJPC010000001.1, forward strand.
CCGGCCAGCCAGGCGACCTGCACGCCCAGCGGTTCCAGCCAGCCGCGCAGGTTGGTGAGGTGCTGTTCGGCCAGCAGTTCGGTGGGGGCAGCCAGCGCGACCTGCTTGCCCTGCTCCACCGCCAGCATGGCCGCCAGCGCGGCCACCACGGTCTTGCCCGAGCCGACATCGCCCTGCACCAGCCGCAGCATCGGGCGCGGCTGGGCCAGGTCCTCGCGGATCTGGGTGAACACGCGTTTCTGCGCAGCGGTCAGGGCAAAGGGCAGCTGCTTGAGCAGGGCCTTGGCCAGTTTTCCCGGGCCGGCCAGCGGTGGCGCATGGTGCGCCTGCAGGGCAATGCGTTGGCGGCGCAGGCTCAGGTGGTGGGCCAGCAGCTCTTCCAGCGCCAGCCGGCGCTGTGCGGGATGCGTCCCTGCGGCGAGCGCGGCCAGGTTGGCGTCGGGTGGCGGGCGGTGCACGGTCAGCAAGGCACTGCGCAGCGAAGGCAGCGCCAGGCCATCGAGCCAGCCCGGCGGCAGCAGTTCCAGGCTGGATTCTTCGGGCAGGCGGTCCAGCGCCTGGCCGATCAGGCGGCGCAGCGTGGCCGGGCCGATGCCTTCCACCGTGGGATAGACCGGGTCCAGGCTGTCGCCCAGCGCCGGGGCATCGGTACGGCCGAGCACCTGGTAGCTCGGGTGGACGATTTCCAGCCCCAGCTGGCCCGGCTTGGGCGTGCCGAAGCAGCGCAGGCGGGTGCCCACCGAGAACTGGGCCACCTGCTGCTGGCGGAAGTGGAAGAAGCGCAGCACCAGGGTGCCCTGCCCTTCGTCTTCCACTGCCACTTTCAGGGTCGGGCGGAAGCGCATGCCGCGGTCCACCGCGACCACGCGGACTTCCACCTGCGCCGGCACGCCGTTGCGCAGGTCCTGGATGCGGGTCAGCGCGGTGCGGTCTTCATACCGCAGCGGCAGGTGCAGCCACAGGTCCTGCAGCGAGGACAGGCCGCGCGCCGCCAGCTTGGCGGCCACGGCCGGACCCACGCCGGCAAGCACCGCCAGCGAAGCTTCGCCGGACGGCGCCAGCGCCGGGGTGACCGCCGGTCTGCGTGCCACGTGGCGGTCAGTCGATGACCATCACCGCATCAACCTCGAAGTTGGCGCCCTTGGGCAGGCCGGACACTTCGATGGTGGAGCGGGCCGGGAACGGCGCCTGGAAGTAGTCCTGCATGACCGCGTTGACCTTGGCGAATTCGGCCAGGTCGGTCAGGTACAGGCCCAGGCGGACCACCTTGTCCAGCGAGCCGCCGGCGGCTTCGGCCACGGCCTTGAGGTTGTCGAAGGCGCGGCGGGCCTGCGCTTCGACATCACCGGCACCGACGATATCGCCGGTGGCCGGGTCCAGCGGAATCTGGCCGGAGAAGTACACGGTGTTGCCGGCACGCACGGCCTGCGAATACGGACCGATCGCGGCCGGTGCGTTTTCGGTGTTGATGATCTGGCGGGACATGGGGTGCCTCGTTATGTCGAACAATGGTGGCCCATTGTATCGGTTTCGATCATTGCCTATTGCCTGCGCACCGACTGCACGACCGACAAGCGCCGCAGGCGGCGCATGACTTCGGCCAGGTGGTTGCGGTCGCGGACCTGGATGTTGAAGGCCAGCACGGCGGCGTTGAAGTCGCGGTCCAGGTAGTCCACCCGCTCGATGTTGGAATGGCTCTGCGCGATCGCCGCGGCCAGCTGGGCCAGCACGCCGGTGCCGTTCTCCACTTCCACCACCAGCGCAGTGTCGTAATCGCCGGAGACGGTGGTGTCCCAGCCGATCGGCACCCAGCGCTCGGGCGACTTGCGTAGTTCGGCCAGGTTCGGGCAGTCCAGGCGGTGCACCACGATGCCCTTGCCGGCGGTGTGGTAGCCCATGATTTCGTCGCCGGGAATCGGCTGGCAGCAGTTGGCGAAGCTGACCACGCCGCGTTCGCTGCCGTTGATCAGGATCTTTTCCTGCGAGTGCTTGGAATGCGCGCCGCCGCGCAGTTCGGCATAGGCCATCAGTGCCTGCGCGGCCTGGTTGGGCATCCAGTTGCCCAGCGCCACTTCGGCCAGCAGGGCCTCCAGGCGCGGGTAGCGGTGTTCGGCAAGGAACGCATCCAGGCGCCCCTTGGGCAGGCGTTCGAGCGAGCTGTCCATCGCCTCCAGCGCGCGGTCCAGCATGCGGTGGCCCAGCTGCACGGCATCTTCGTGTTCGAGCTGCTTGAGCTGGTGGCGGATCGCGGTGCGCGCCTTGGAGCTGACCACGAATTCGAGCCACTGCGGCTTGGGCGTGGCCGAGCGCGCAGTAATGACTTCCACGGTCTGCCCACTGACCAGCTTGGTGCGCAGCGGCACCAGTTTCTTGTCCACGCGCGAGGCCACCGCCATGTTGCCCACGTCGGTGTGCACCGCATAGGCGAAGTCCAGCGCAGTGGAGTTGCGCGGCAGGGCCAGGATCTTGCCCTTGGGCGTGAACAGGTAGACCTCGTCCGGGAACAGGTCGACCTTGACGTTGTCGAGGAATTCGAGCGACGAACCGGCGGCGCGCTGCGAATCGATCAGTTCCACGATCCAGGCGTGCGCACGGCTCTGCGCGCTGTTGGGGGTGTCGCCACCGAACTTGTAGGTCCAGTGCGCGGCCACGCCGCGCTCGGCGATCAGGTCCATTTCCTCGGTGCGGATCTGCACTTCGATCGGCGAGCCGTACGGGCCGAACAGCACCGTGTGCAGCGACTGGTAGCCGTTGGCCTTGGGAATGGCGATGAAATCGCGGAAGCGCCCATCCAGCGGCTTGAAGGTGGCATGCACCGAGCCCAGCGCGTGGTAACAGTTGGGCACGCTGCGCACGACCAGGCGGAAGCCGAACACGTCCATGACCTGGTCGAAGGATTTGTTCTCGTCGCGCATCTTGTTGTAGATGCTCCACGGGGTCTTGATCCGGCTGACCAGGCGGTGTTCCAGCCCTTCCTTGGCCAGCCGCTGCGACAGCTGCACTTCCACCTGTGCCATTGCCTCGCGGCGAACCACCGGCTGGCTGCGGATGTGCTTTTCCAGGATCGCGTGGCGCCACGGGTACAGCGCCTTGAAGCCCAGGTTCTGCAGCTCGCTCTTGACCAGGCTCATGCCCAGCCGCTGCGCGATCGGGGCGTAGATCTCCAGGGTCTCGCGCGCGATGCGGCCACGCGCCTCGGTGCTCTGCGCGCCCAGCGTGCGCATGTTGTGCAGGCGGTCGGCCAGCTTGATCATGATCACGCGCAGGTCGCGCGACATCGCCAGCAGCATCTTGCGGAAGCTTTCGGCGGCCGCTTCCTGGCGGTCACGGAACTTCAGCTTGTCCAGCTTGGTCACCCCATCGACCAGCTCGGCCACGGCTTCGCCGAATTCGGCGGCCAGTTCTTCGCGGGTCAGCGGGGTGTCTTCGATGGTGTCGTGCAGGATCGCGGCGATCAGCGCTTCCACGTCCAGGCCCAGCTCGGCCAGTACCTGCGCCACCGCCACCGGATGGGTGATATACGGCTCGCCCGATTTGCGGGTCTGCCCGGCATGCGCGGAGGCCCCTACCTCCCAGGCGCGACGCAGCAGCGGCAACTGCTCGGGCGGCAGGTAATGGGCTGCGCGTTCAAGCTGGAGGACATAGTCGGGTACGGCCGCGCCGGGAGACGTGGCGACCTTGGCAGAGGGGCCTGGGTTCATGGCTGGAAGACTATTCCAGCGACGGGATAACGGCAAACTATTGCGTTCGGGCAATCGTCAAATGCGTCACCACCAACGGGGTGACCTGCCGCTCAAAAGCAGACAGCCCGCACATGGCGGGCTGTCTGTTGCAACAACGGATGATCGGATGGGATCAGTCGTCGTTCTTGGACATGTCTTCGTCGGCGACGACTTCGGCAGCGGCCCATTCCAGTGCTTCACGCTCGGCACGCTCGCGCTCGGCCTTCTCGACTTCGTCGATCAGGGCGTTGTCGATCTTGCGGGCGGCAATTTCGCGCAGCGCCAGCACGGTCGGCTTGTCTTCGGTTTCGCTGTTGTCCAGGGTGGCCTGGACACCGTTGGCCAGCTGACGGGCGCGCTTGGACGCCATCATGACCAGCTCGAAACGGTTATCGACGACTTCCAGGCAATCTTCTACGGTGATGCGGGCCATGCGGGCTCCCGGCAGCCGGCAGGGGCTGCTCATCGAATGAGGGAAAGGGGACGGATTGTACCGGCCAGGGCTGGACAAAATCAAGCCGACCGGCTACCCGCCCCTTGTGAATCAGTCAGTTGCCGTTGCGTCCTGGGTCAGCAGGGCCTGGATCAGGCCCGCGTGGCGGACCTTCTGGGACTCCCGGCGCAGGCGGCTGGCGGTGAAGATGGCGCACAGCTCGTCCACGGCGGTCTCGAACACTTCGTTGACGATGACGTAGTCGAAGTCGTTGAAATGCAGCATTTCCTCGCGGGCGGCGGCCAGGCGCTGGGCGATCACCGCCTCGCTGTCCTGCCCACGCTTGCGCATGCGGTCCTGCAGGGCCTGTTTCGACGGCGGCAGGATGAACACCGTGACCGTGCCGGGGACCAGCTGGCGGACCTGCTGGGCGCCCTGCCAGTCGATCTCCAGCAGCACGTCCTGGCCGGCCGACAACTGCGGCTCGACCGACTGGCGGGCGGTGCCCTTCCAGTCCCCGTGCACCCAGGCGTGTTCGAAGAAGTCGCCGGCGGCGATCATCCGCTCAAATTCGGGCGCACTGACAAAGTGATAGTGCTCGCCGTTCACTTCGCCCGGGCGCATCGCACGGGAAGTGAACGAGATCGACAGGGCGATCTGCGGGTCGCGCGCCAGGGTGGCGTTGACGATGCTGCTTTTACCGGCCCCGGACGGGGCGGCCACGATGTACAGCGTGCCGCGGGCCGGTTCCGGGCTCTGGAGGGGCTGGCTGCTCATTCGATGTTCTGCACCTGTTCGCGGATCTGGTCGATCAGCACCTTCAGCTCGACGGCCGCATTGGAGGTGCGGCTGTCCACCGACTTGGAGCCCAGCGTGTTGGCTTCGCGGTTGAACTCCTGCAGCAGGAAGTCCAGGCGGCGGCCGACCGGCTCGCGTTGCGTGAGCACACGGCGGATCTCCACGATGTGGCTGCGCAGGCGGTCCAGCTCCTCGTCCACGTCCAGCTTCTGCAGCCACAGCACCAGTTCCTGCTCGGCACGGCCGGGATCGACCGGGTGCGGCAGGTCGGCCAGCCGGGCCGACAGCTTGGCGCGCTGGCCATCGCGGATCAGCGGAATCAGGGTGGTGACCTCGGCGGCGATGCGCTCCACGCCATCGACCCGCTCCTGGATCGCCGTGGCCAGCTTGTCGCCCTCGCGCTCACGCGCCGCGACGAAACCGTCCAGGCTTTCTTCCAGCAGGGCCAGGGCCTCGGCCTGAAGGGCGGCGGCATCAACTGCCTCGCCCTGCATCACGCCTGGCACCTGCAGCAGCTCGGTGAAGCTCACCTGCAGGCTGGGGAAGCCCGGCGCCAGCCGGCTGGCCAGCTCGCCGAGCTGGGCCAGCAGCGCATCGTTGACCACCAATGCCCCGGTGACCTCCGGCGCGCGCAGGCGCATGACCAGATCGATCTTGCCGCGGCTGCAGCGGTTGGCGACACGCTCCCGCAGTTGCGGTTCAAGCGCACGCAGCTCCTCGGGCAGGCGCACGCCCACCTCCAGGAACCGGTGGTTGACCGAGCGCAGCTCACAAGCAAGCGTGCCCCAGGGTGTGGCGCGCTCGCCGCCGGCATAGGCGGTCATGCTTCGAATCATGCGGGTTTCCGGTGCTCTCAAAGTGCAAATGGTACCCTAGCGGTTCCTTTGGAGCCTCCTCGCCTGCCGGTCCCCGGTCCGGGCGCGGTCCCGCATCCCTCGTCTTACCGGAAGCCATCCATGTCCGATCCCCGTCCCAGCGGCCGCCAGGCCGACCAGTTGCGCGAAGTGCGCATCGAACGCGCCTTCACCCGCCATGCCGAAGGCTCGGTGCTGGTCAGCTTCGGTGAAACCCGCGTGCTGTGCACCGCCAGCGTGGAAAACCGCGTGCCGGGCTTCCTGCGCGGCAAGGGCGAAGGCTGGGTCACGGCCGAATACGGCATGCTGCCGCGCTCCACCCACACCCGCAACGACCGCGAAGCGGCGCGCGGCAAGCAGGGCGGCCGCACCCTGGAAATCCAGCGTCTGATCGGCCGCACCCTGCGCGCCTGCATTGATCGGAGCGCACTGGGCGAACGCACCATCACCCTGGACTGCGACGTGCTGCAGGCCGATGGCGGCACCCGCACCGCCGCCATCACCGGTGCCTACGTGGCGCTGGTGGATGCGGTGAACTTCCTGATCAAGCGCGGCGACATCAAGCGCAACCCGATCTTCGGCGCCGTGGCTGCGGTGTCGGTCGGCATCTACCGCGGCACCCCGGTGCTGGACCTGGACTACGCCGAAGACAGCGACTGCGACACCGACATGAACGTGGTGATGAACGACGGCGGCGGCTTCATCGAGCTGCAGGGCACCGCCGAAGGCCACGCGTTCCGCCGCGATGAGCTGGACGCGCTGCTGGCGCTGGCCGAAAAGGGCATCACCGACCTGTTCGCGGCCCAGCAGGCCGCACTGGCACAGCCGTGAGCCGGCGCCTCGCCCTGGTCACCCTGGTGGTGGCCGATTACGACGAGGCGATCGCCTGGTACACGGGCAAGCTCGGCTTCCATCTGATCGATGACATCGACCAGGGCAGCAAGCGCTGGGTGGTGGTCGGTCCTACCGACGGCAGCGCCGCGGCGCTGCTGCTGGCCCGCGCCAGCAATGAAGAGCAGCAGAGCCGGGTCGGCAACCAGACCGGTGGCCGGGTCGGTTTCTTCCTCAACACCGACGACTTTTACCGCGACCATGCCGCGATGACCGCGCGCGGCGTGGAATTCCTCGAAGCCCCGCGCGAAGAGCCCTACGCCACGGTTGCGGTGTTCCGCGACCTGTACGGCAACACGTGGGACCTGCTGGAGCCCAAGCAATGAAACTGGTACTGGCCAGCGGCAACGCCGGCAAGCTGAAGGAACTGCAGGCGATGCTGGCCGACCTGCCACTGGAAATCGTGGCGCAGGGCGCGCTGGGCGTGAGCGATGTGCCGGAAACCGGCCTGACCTTCGTCGAGAACGCATTGATCAAGGCCCGCCATGCCTGCACCAGCACCGGCCTGCCGGCGCTGGCCGACGATTCGGGCCTGATCGTGGATGCGCTGGACGGCGCGCCCGGTCTGTACAGCGCGCGTTATGCCGGCAGCCCGACCGATGACGCGGCCAACAACGCCAAGCTGCTCGACGCCATGCGCGATGTACCGGCCGAGCGCCGCACCGCGCGCTTCTACGCGGTGATCGTGCTGCTGCGCCACGCCAACGACCCGCAGCCGCTGATCTGCGAAGGCAGCTGGGAAGGCGAGATCCTGGACGAACTGCGCGGCAGCCACGGCTTCGGCTACAACCCGCTGTTCCTGGACACGGTGCTGGGCCAGACCGCCGCGGAAATGGCACCGGATGTAAAGAACGCGATGAGCCACCGCGGCAAGGCGCTGCAGGTGTTGAAGCAGAAGCTGTCGGCGTTGATCTGAATCGACTGTTGATGATTTCCCGAGGGCCGGCCAACGGCCGGCGCTACCGATGAGCACGATGTCCGACACCGATTGCCACCACCTTCCGGGCGAAAGCTGCGACCACGACCACGCGGTGTCGCTGGTACCGCCGCCGCTGTCGCTGTACGTGCACCTGCCGTGGTGCGTGCGCAAGTGCCCGTATTGCGATTTCAACTCGCACCAGGCCAAGGGCGAACTGCCGTTCGAGTCCTACATCGACGCGCTGATCCGCGACCTCGACCAGGACCTGCCGCTGGTCTGGGGCCGGGTGGTGAACAGCGTGTTCTTCGGCGGCGGCACACCCAGCCTGTTCCCGCCGGAGGCGATCGACCGCTTCCTGCAGGCAGCTTCGGCACGGCTGCGCTTCGCCCCGAACCTGGAGGTGACCCTGGAAACCAACCCGGGCACGGCCGAGCACGGCCGCTTCGACCGCTACCGCGCGGCCGGGGTGAACCGGATCAGCTTCGGCATCCAGACCTTCAACGATGAGGCACTGCAGCGGCTGGGCCGCATCCACGACAGCGGCGAAGCCGAGCGCGCAGTGAAGCTGGCCCAGGATGCCGGTTACGACAACTTCAACATCGACCTGATGTACGCGCTGCCGCAGCAGACCCTGGCCCAGGCCGAGCACGACCTGGAACGCGCGTTCGCGCTGCAGCCCACCCACCTGTCGCACTACCAGCTCACCCTGGAGCCGAACACGGTGTTCTTCGCGCGGCCGCCGCAGGGCATTCCCGACGATGATTCGGCCTGGGACATGCAGGAGCACTGCCAGCGCCTGCTGGCCGAGGCCGGCTATGCCCAGTACGAAGTGAGCGCGTACGCGCGCCCCGGGCGGCAGAGCCAGCACAACCTGAACTACTGGCGCTTCGGCGATTACCTGGGCATCGGTGCCGGCGCCCACGGCAAGATCAGCTCCGGCGCCGGGCAGCACGTGCTGCGTCGCTGGAAGCACAAGCACCCGCAGACGTTCATGGACACCGCCGGCACGGCCGCGTCGATCGGCGGCGACGAGGTGATCGGCGCCGACCGCCTGCCGTTCGAATACATGCTCAACCTGCTGCGGCTGCACGAGGGCTTCCGGTTCAAGGACTTCGAGTCGCGCACCGGGCTGGACCGGGCGAGCATCGCCGCGCCGCTGCAGACCGCCCTCGCCAACGGCTGGATGACGGTGCAGGGCGACCATGTGCAGCCGACCGAGCTGGGCCGGCGTTTCACCAACGACGTGGTGGAGTTGTTCCTGGGCTGAGGATGTCGGGAGATCCCTTCTGGCGGGGACCCCGGGAAAACGTTAGATTCTGTGCTCTCAGGGGAGCCGGAACCCACAACGGATGTCTGCGTCCGCACCTTCATCGTCATCCGATCCGACCCGGTTCGCCGGGGTCAATGCACCGCCACGCGTGCGCCGCCTGCTGGCGGCGCTGCACGCGCTGGCCGTGCAGACCCTGAGCACCCCGCTCAAGCTGACCATCGTGGAGCTGGAGCGCGAGCTGTTCCGCGACGCCGAACGCGCCCGCAACAGCCAGATCCAGGCCGACATCTACGCCCAGGCCCGGCGCCTGCACGACGTCAACGCGCAGTTCGCGCCGCGCTTCCTGGACGCGCTGGCCACGGCCCTGGCCAACCTGCGCGAACCGCGGGTGCGGCACGTGCCCGCCCCGAGCGCGCCGGTGGCGGCCACCACGCTGACCCTGGTCACCGACACCGATATCGACCGCGACATCGTGCTGGCCGACATCACCCGGCGCGAGGCGCAGCGCTCGGCCAGTGCGCTGCAGCTGCTGGGGCAGCGCTTCGGCGTGCTCGCCGCCGGCCCGGCGTTCGACGCCGAGGACCTGCCGTTCGGGCCCTACGTGCTGTGCCGGATCACCCGTGAGCTGGGCGAGGAATTCGCGCTGGGCCTGGAAACCCAGCTGGCGCTGTTCCGCGTGTTCGACCGCCAGCTGCTGGAACGCCTGGGCGAGCTGCTGGAACGCGCCAACGTGCTGCTGACCCATGAGGGCGTGCTGCCAGGGCTGGTCTACACCCCGTACCTGGCGCGCTCGGCCACCACGCGGCGGATCGTCACCGGCCCCGAGCGCGGGACCGGCGCGGCGCCCCCGCGCGAACCCGGCGGGGCGGGCGGACGCCCGCTCACCGGCTGGAGCGGTTCTGCCAGCAGCGGCAGCTGGGCGGCGATGACCAGCGAGGTGATCGGCCAGATGGCGCCGCCGGCGCCGGCCGTGGCCGCTGCAGCGCCCGCGGATGTCGCCCCGGTGGACATGAACGCCCCGGCGTTGTCGGCCCTGCACCACCTGCTGGACGCCGCCCGGCATACCCAAGGCCCGGCGGGTCTCGGCCATGGCATTCCAGTGACGCCGGGCCAGCCCGGTACCGCCGCCGGCCCTGACACCGGTGGCGTGGAGGGAGCACAAGCCGCAACCGGGGCGTCGCCCCATCCGGAGGCCGCGGGGGCAGGTGATCGGCCGGAACCGGTCGCGATCTCGAGCGGCAACCTCCACGCCACATTGGCCAAGCTGCAGGCGCAGTCGGCCGGCGTGCGCCGCACCATGGCCGACCTGCACAACGCCCTGCTCGCCCAGATGCGCGCCGACCACGGTCCGCAGGCCGCGCTGACGGTCAAGGACACCGACACCTTCGACCTGCTGGACATGCTGTACGGGCAGATCCACCGCGAGGTCCGCCCCGACGCGGCCGCCGTGGACCTGCTCACCCGCCTGCAGGTGCCGGTGGCGCGCGCGGCACTGTCCGACCCGGCCTTCTTCGTGCGCGACCAGCACCCGGCCCGCGAGCTGCTCAACGCGGTGGCCGAAGCCGGCGCCAACTGGCTGGGCGAGGAGGATGTCGATCCGCAGCTGGTGCAGAAGCTGGACCGCGCCGTCGACAAGGTGGTCACCGACTACGAGGGTGATGCGGCGGTCTTCGAAGCGGCCAACGACGAGATCCAGCAGCACTTCCGGGCCCTGGCGCACAAGGCCGAGCTGGCCGAGCGCCGCCACGTGGAAGCGGCGCGTGGCAAGGAACGGCTGGAATCGGCCAAGCAGCAGGCCGGCGCCAGCATCGAACAGCTGTGCGCGCAGACCGCGCCGCCGCGGTTCGTGCAGTCGCTGCTGAAGCAGGCCTGGTCGGATGTGCTGACCCTGACCCTGCTGCGCAGCGGCGAAGGCTCCGAGCAATGGCAGGCGCGCGAGCAGGAAACCGCACGCATCGCCGAGGTCACCTGCCAACCACCCGGCAGCGCCGGGAGTGATACCCAGCTCGGCGAGCAGGTCGAAGCGGCACTGCTGCAGGTCGGCTACCACCACGACGAAGCGGCGGCGATCGCGCGACGGCTGTCCACCCCGGGCGGTGAAGACGACAGCAGCTCACGCACCGAACTGACCGCGCGCATCCGTGCGCGCACCCGGCTGGGGGAGCAGGCCGAAGGCACCGAAGCCCGGCGCGAGGCGCCGCTGGCGCGCAGCCCTGCCGAGGAAGACTGTTACCGCCAGCTGCGCACGCTGCCGTTCGGCACCTGGTTCGAATTCACCACCAACCAGCAGGGCGACATGCGCCGCCAGCGGCTGTCCTGGTACAGCCTGATCACCGACAACGCGCTGTTCGTCAATCCGCGCGGGCAGAAGGTGGCCGAGCATTCGCTGGACAGCCTGGCCCGGCTGATGGTGCACGGGCAGGCGCGCCTGGTCAGCGAGGGCAAGAGCCGCCTGATCGACCGCGCCTGGCAGGCCACGCTGCGCACCCTGCGCTCGCTGGCCGGCACCCCGGCCACTGCAGAGACTGACCAATGAACGACGACACCCGCCGCGCGCCCCGCCGCCAGGTGGCCGAGCAGGTGCCGGTGACCGACACGATGGCCGAGGCGGTGATCGGCCGGCTGGGCAATGTGTCCGAAACCGGCATGCTGATGATCTGTTCGGTGCCATTGACGCCGGACGGCAACTACCAGTTCCGCTTCGCCATCCAGGGGCCGAACGGCCAACCGGTGCAGGTGGACGTGGGGGCGCACCTGCTGTGGATCGAACAGAGCAATGCGCCGGGCCAGTCCTGGGCGGGCTTCCGCTTCCTCACACTGAGCCGCGAGCACCGCGACCAGCTGCGCGCCTGGATCGCCGAGGAATCTTCGGCGGTGTGAGTGCCGGTTCCGGCACAGCGCGCACGGGCTGATTGCGGCAGAATCAGGGGCTGCATTCCGCACTGCCCTGTGAGCTTCCGCGATGAACCAGCCCGACCTCGCCGCCCTGTATTCCCATCATGTCCGCGTGCTGTGCCAACGCGCCGACGAGGCGCTGGCGCGCGGCGGCTTCGACCACCTGGTGATTCCCAGCGGCACGCTGCACTACCAGGCCTTCGATGACCGCGATTACCCGTACGCGGTGAACCCGAACTTCAAGGCCTGGCTGCCGCTGACCAAGGTGCCCAACAGCTGGGTGGTATACACGCCGGGCCAGCGCCCGAAGGTGATCTTCCACCAGCCGTTCGATTACTGGCACGTGGTGCCCGATGCGCCGAACGGCTGGTGGGTGGAACACTTCGACATCGAGATCATCCGCACGCCGGACGAGGCGCTGGCGCTGCTGCCACGCGATGCGGCGCGCTGCGCGATCCTGGGCGAGCCGCAGAGTGCGCTGGGCACGTTCACCCCGAACAACCCCGAGCCGGTGATCCACTACCTGGACTGGCACCGGGCGTACAAGACGGCGTATGAAATCGCGCTGATGCGCCAGGCCCAGCAGCTGGGCGTGCGCGGCCACCGCGCGGCCGAAGCGGCGTTCCGCGCCGGTGCCAGCGAGTTCGAGATTCACATGGCTTACTGCCGCGCGGTCGGCCAGGATGCGAACGAACTGCCCTACGGCAACATCATCGGGCTGAACGAACACGCTGCGGTGCTGCATTACACCGACCTGGGCCGCAGCGCGCCGCAGCCGCTGCGCAGCTTCCTGATCGACGCCGGCGCCAGCGCGTACGGCTACGCCAGCGATATCACGCGCACGTATGCGGCCGCCGGCCACGACGAGTTCCAGGCGATGATCGATGCGGTCGATGCGGCCCAGCAGAAAATGGGTGCCGGCGTGCGGGCGGGCGTGGATTACAAGCAGCTGCACATCGATGCGCATCTGTCGCTCATGGGCATCCTGAAGGACTTCGGGGTGCTGAAGGTCTCGCCGGAGGCGGCGCTGGCCACCGGCGTCAGCGCGGCCTTCTTCCCGCACGGCCTGGGCCACCTGATCGGCCTGCAGGTCCACGACGTGGCCGGCTTTGCGGCAAGCGACCGCGGCGGCCGCGTCGAGCGCCCGGAAGGCCACCCGTACCTGCGCCTGACCCGCGCATTGGAACCGGGCATGGTGGTCACCATCGAACCGGGCGTGTACTTCATCGACATGCTGCTGGACGAAGTGAAGCAACGCGGCCAAGGCGACAGCATCGACTGGGCTCGCGTGGACTTCTTCCGGCCTTACGGTGGCATCCGCATTGAAGACGAAGTGCTGTGCACCGACGGCGATGCGGACAACCTGACCCGGCCGGAGTTTGCCAAGGCGTAACGTTGATCGACGCTTGCCCATGCAGCCGGGCTGTTGCCCGGCTGCTTCATGCATTTTGGCGAACAGCCGGTGCGCATCGCGTGGCCTGAGCTGGGCCGGCGGGTGCGGGTTTGCGGGACACGCCGTGAACCCATCCATGGGGGCTTGTAGAAAACATCCATGTTTTCTACAGTCCCGCAAACCCGCCCCCGCCGACCCTCGACGGTGTGTTGGGGGCCACGGAAGATCAACGGCGGTGTCGATCATTTTCATGCGTTTCCGGACGCGGTGGCGTTCCGTGCCGTCGTTCGGGAACCGACGCTACCGCTCAGGCCAGTCCGGCGCCCCACCGCGTAGAGCCACGCCCTGCGTGGATGCTCTTCGTATCCGCACGCGACTATCTATCGGGGGAGGCCGGCGGGCAGCCCCTGTAGGGACTGTCAAAAACATGGATGTTTTTGCCAAGCCCCCAAGGATGGGTTTACGGCGTGTCCCGTAAGGGGCTGCCCGTCGGCCTCCCCAGCCCGGAAAAACTGAAACGCTGCTCTTGGCGCAAAGCCAACATCAGCCAGCAGCGTTCATTTCCTGCTCAATCTCATCTGCACTTCGCGCCAACCCAGCCGTCAGCACGTGATGCCCGCTGTCGGTGATCACCACGTCATCCTCGGTACGAATGCCGATGCCGCGCCAGCGCGCTTCCACGCTGCGGTCGTCGGCGCTGATGTACAGGCCCGGTTCGATGGTGAACACCATGCCCGGTTCCAGCAGCCGCGAATCGCCGGCCAGGCGGTAGTCGCCCACGTCGTGCACGTCCAGGCCCAGCCAGTGCCCGGTCTTGTGACGGTAGAAACGCTGGTAATGGCCGTCGGCGATGTTCTCTTCCAGCGTGCCGGTGAGCAGGCCCAGCCGCAGCAGGCCTTCGGTGAGCGTCTGTACCGCCGCCAGGTGGCCCGCCTCGTAGGGCACGCCCGGCTTGGCCTGCGCGAGTGCTGCCGCCTGCGCCGCACCGACCAGATCGTGCAGCGCGCGCTGTTCGGCCGTGAAGCGACCATTTACGGGGAACGTACGCGTGATGTCACTGGCGTAGCCGCGGTACTCGGCGCCCGCATCGATCAGCACCAGCTCGCCATCGCGGCTGCGCGCGTTGTTGGCGCGGTAATGCAGGATGCAGCCGTTGGCGCCGGTACCCACGATGCTGCCGTAGGCTGCCCACGCATCATTGGCGCGGAACTCGCGCTCCAGGTCCGCCTGCAGCTCGTACTCGTGGATGCCCGGCCGCGCCACGCGCATCGCCATCCGGTGCGCCTGCACCGTGATGTCGGCCGCGCGCTGCATCAGGGCGATTTCCGCGCTCGACTTGAACAACCGCTGCTCGTGCAGCAGGTGGCCCAGTTCCAGGAATTCATGCGGCGGCTGCGCGCCATGCCGCACCTGCGAACGCACCCGGTTGACCCAGCCGATCAGCTTCAGGTCGAACTCGGCGTCGCGCCCGAAGTGGTAATACACCCGCGAGCGCCCTTCCAGCAGGCCCGGCAGGATGTCGTCCAGGTCGTCGATCGGGTACGCATCGTCCATGCCGTACTGCGCCACCGCGCCTTCCTGGCCGGCGCGTGCGCCGTCCCAGGCTTCGCGGTCGGCGTCGCGCTCGCGGCAGAACAGGATCACTTCGCCGTGGCGGCGGCCAGGAATCAGCACCAGCACCGCATCCGGCTCCGGGAAGCCGCTCAGGTACCAGAAGTCCGAATCCTGCCGGAACGGATAGTGCGTATCCAGGCTGCGCACCCGCTCCGACGCGGCCGGCAGCACCAGGATGGCGTCATCGCCCGCCATTTCCATCAGCGCCTGGCGGCGCCCCGCGTATTCGGCCGCGGTGATGCCGGTCAACTCGCGGATATCCATCTCAGTTCAGGCGCTGCCGGTGACGCACGGCCATCACGCAGTCACCGTGCAGGATCAGCACCGCCACGCGGATGAACTCTTCGATTTCGGCGAGCGCGTCCTCGTCGTCATCGTTGCCGCTTTCAAAATCCTCGCTCGAGGCTTGTGCCAGCTTGGCCAGGTCGTTGAGCGCCTCTTCGCCTTCCTCGGACAGGGTGGGACGCTGCTGGCCCGCACCCAGGCCGAAGCCGCCCAGGAACGCACGCGCCCAGGTGAACAGCGCATCGGCCTGCGCGGCGGTGTCATCGCTGTCGCTGAGCAGCAGCTCGAAGGCAAAATCGCGGTCCTCCAGCTGCGCCACGCTGGCGCCCAGCAGCCGGTCCAGCGCATCGCCTGCGGTCGGGGTGGGCAGGTTGTCGTCGGCCAGCACACGGGCCGGCCATTCTGGCACCGGCGCGCCGCCGGCCGCCAGCCAGCCGCACAGGCCTCCGTGGAGCTCCGCGGCAGTAGCGCCCAGGCCGGCCGCCTGGCTGGCCTGGTTTACGTCGTTGACACTCGGAAGTTCGGTCATCTTGGGGCTCGATCTGATGGGTCGGCGGCGCCGCCGGCAACCCTGGGTTGGCAGCGTCACAGTGTATCAATCCGCCCCTTGTCATTATTAGCTTGACCGGCTCCACCCCGCTTGCCTATCGTGCCGGACATGGAACCCGCCGATGCCATCGCCCAATTGCAGGCCTTTGCCGCCCGGGTGGAGGCGTTGCTGGAACGCAACCAGCGCCTGGCCGAGGAAAACCGCAGCCTGCGCCACCAGCAGGAACAGCTGGTCAACGAGCGCTCGCAGCTGCTGGCCAAGAACGAGCAGGCGCGCTCGCGGGTGGAAGCGATGATCACCCGGCTCAAAAGCCTGGAGCAGCACACATGAGCCAGACCGAACCGGTCAGTGTCCGCATACTGGACCGCGAATACACCGTGGGCGTGGGCGCCGAAGAACGCGAAAGCCTCACCGCCGCCGCGCGGCTGCTGGACGCCAAGATGCGCGAGATCCGCGGCAGCAACCGCATGGCCGCCGTGGACCGCGTCGCGGTACTGGCCGCGCTGAACCTGGCGCATGAACTGCAGCAGCTGCGCGACGACCATGCGCGCCAAGGCGTGGCCCTGCAGCAGACGCTGGCCGATCTGAACAGGCGGTTGGACCGGGCTCTCGACGCGGGCTGAACTGCACGCGTCTTTCATTGTTCTGAATTGGCACGTAATTGGACCGACGAACGGGGTATCCGATCCGGTCCGGTTGGCTATAATGGCGATGCGTTCTCTGCTGTGAACGACGGCGTGTGCAAACATTCGCCTTGTCCCTTAATTACGACCACGGGTGCGCGACGTCGCCGGGAGTGCAGGTCCGCCTTGTAGCGGGAAGCCCAATGGAGGCCCAGCGTACCCACTTGAACCCCGGGTTCAAGGTCGTTTCGCACGCATCGTCACCGCGGAGAATGCAGTATTCCTGCAAGAGCGACGTTCCACTGGAACGTCGCTCTTGTTTTATCCGGCCCCAACGGACCCAGGCATGACCGACCCGCGCTCCGCACTGCGCCAGCAGCTGCGCCAACGCCGCCGAGACATTCCCGCCGTGCAGCGGCTGGCCGCCGCCGAACTGCTTGCCGATGCCCTGCTTGCATTGCCCTTCGCGCCCACCCATGGCTTCGTGGCCGGGTACTGGGCACTGGATGGCGAAATCGCGCTGCACCGCTGGCAGATGCGTCTGCCCGACACCGCCGTCTACTGCCTGCCCGTACTGGCCGGCGACATGCTGCGCTTCGCGCCGTGGCGCCCGGGCCAGCCGCTGACCAGCAACCGCTTCGGCATTCCAGAACCCGACATCGCCGCAGGCGACACCCTCGCGCCGGAGCAGATGACGCTGGTGGCAGCCCCGCTGGTGGGCTTCGACGCGCAGTGCCGGCGGCTGGGCATGGGAGGCGGCTGGTATGATCGCAGCTTCGCATTCCGCAGCCAGCGCCCGGCCCCGCCGTGGCTGGCCGGCGTCGGTTTTTCGGTGCAGCAGGTCGATGAGCTGCCCGTGCAGCCGTGGGACGTCGGCGTGGATGCGATCTGCACCGACACCACCACGTACCTTCCCCGATAGAACGACGCATGACCGCACGCAAGCGCTACTGGCTGATGAAGTCCGAACCGGACGCCTTTTCCATCGACGACCTCAAGCGCGTGGGCCAGGAACCCTGGAACGGCGTGCGCAACTACCAGGCGCGCAACTTCATGCGCGATGGCATGAAGGTCGGCGACGGCATCCTGTTCTACCACTCCAACACCAAGGTGCCGGGCATCGTGGGAATCGCCACGGTCGCCACCGAGGCGTATCCGGATGACACCCAGTTCGATCCGAAATCGGACTATTACGATCCCAAGGCCACCCGCGAAACGCCACGCTGGCTGCTGGTGGACGTGGCCTTCGAGCGCAAGCTGCGCGACACCATTTCGCTGGACGAGATCAAGCTGCATGCCGACGCGCTGGGAGAAGGGTTTCCCCTGATCGCGCGCGGCAACCGCCTGTCGATCCTGCCGGTGACCGCCGCGCAGTGGAAGCTGCTGCTGTCGCTCGAAAAACACTGACCTTTTCCTTCACGAGTTTCCCGCCATGTCCGAAGCCAAACGCCTCGCCGCAGAAAAAGCCCTCGAATACGTCGAAGACGGCATGATCGTCGGGGTCGGCACCGGCTCCACCGTTGCCTACTTCATCGACGGCCTGGCCCGCATCCAGCACCGCATCAAGGGCACCGTGTCCAGCTCCGAGCAGAGCACCGCGCGCCTGAAGCAGCACGGCATCGAGGTGCTGGAACTCAACCACACCGGCGGCCTGTCGCTGTACGTGGACGGCGCCGACGAGTGCGACGGCAACAAGTGCCTGATCAAGGGCGGTGGCGCCGCGCTGACCCGCGAGAAGATCATCGCCGAGGCCAGCGAGCGCTTCGTTTGCATCATCGACCCGAGCAAGCAGGTGCCGGTGCTGGGCAGATTCCCGCTGCCGGTGGAAGTGATCCCGATGGCGCGCAGCCTGATTGCCCGCCGCATCATGGACATGACCGGCGGCCAGCCGGCCTGGCGCGAAGGCGTGGTGACCGACAACGGCAACCAGATCCTGGACATCCACCACCTGCAGATCACCGACCCGGTGGCGCTGGAGCGCGAGCTCAACCAGCTGCCCGGCGTGGTCGCCGTGGGCCTGTTCGCGCGCCGCCCGGCCGATGTGGTGATTGTTGGCGGTGAACCGCCGATGGTGTTCTGATATCCACCGTCGGCACGCCCGTGCCGGCTCTTCTGCGAGGATCGCCCATGCCCTTCATGCGCCTGCTGCTGCCGCTGCTGTTGCTGCTCACGTTGTCCGGCTGTGCCAGCGCCGGTGCCAGCCATTGGGTGGAACTGGGCGGGGCCCGCTACCAGGTGGAACTGGCCACCAACGATGAAAGCCGCACGCGCGGCCTGATGTTCCGCGACGAGATGCCCGCCGACCACGGCATGCTGTTCGTGCACGACCGCCAGGAGCTGCAGGCGTACTGGATGAAGAACACCAAGATCGCGCTGGACATCCTGTATTTCGATGACCAGCGCCGCCTGGTGAGCCAGCAGCGCGATGTGCCGCCGTGTTCGGCCGGCGACCGCTGCCCGCCCTACCCCAGCAGCGGCCCGGCCCGTTACGTGCTGGAACTCAACGCCGGCCAGGCCGAGAAGCTGGGCCTGCAGGATGGCGCGGTACTGACCTTCGGCCCGGGTATCGCCGACAAGCCCTGAACCGGGCTGGCGGGCACGCCCCGCCAGTCCCGGAGTTTTCACGCGATCCCGCTTGAATCGGGCCGCGTTTGTCGCCAGTCTGTGTCCATGCAGGCGCCAATGACATTGCCGGCGTGGGACTCCCTGGCCGAACTGGACGACGAGGCGCTGCCGCTGTTGCCCACGGCGCTGCTGATCGCCCGCGACGAATACCCCGACCTGGACCCGCAGGTCTATGACGCGCTGGTGCAGAGCCACGCCGACCACCTGCGCACCGAGGTGGACACGATCGAGCATTGGCCGCTCAAGATCGCGGCGGTCAATCGCCACCTGTTCGATGAACTCGGCTATGGCGGCGACCATGGCGAGTATTACGACCCCCGTAACAGCTACCTCAACCAGGTGTTCGAACGCCGGCTGGGCAACCCGATTTCCCTGGCCATGGTGCAGATGGAAGTGGCGCGGCGGCTGGGCATTCCGCTGGACGGCGTGTCCTTCCCCGGCCATTTCCTGGTGCGGCTGCCGGTGGACGACGGGATGCTGGTCATGGACCCGTTCAACGGCGGGCGGCCGCTGGACGTGGAGGAGCTGCGCGAACGCGCGCGCTCGCACCTGGGCGGCGAAGTGCCCGACGACAGCGTGCTGGCGCAGATCCTGGATGCGGCCCCGGCGCGGGCGATCCTGATGCGGATGCTGCGCAACCTGCACGGCGTATATGTGGAGCGCAGCGAGTGGGACCGCGCCGCGCGCAGTGCCGACCGCCTGCTGAAGCTGGCCCCGGAACAGGACGATGCCCTGCGCGACCGCGGCCTGGCCTACCTGCAGCTGGATTACCAGGCCGGCGCGCGCCAGGACCTGGCCCTGTACCTGCAGCGCAACGGCCAGGCCAATGATGCGCAGTGGGTGCGCGAGAAGCTGGTGGAAATGGGGGGGCGCGTACCGCGCCTGCATTGAACCTGGGCCGCCCGCCGGTAGAGCCGACTGTCAGTCGGCTCTACCCGCTAACGCTACCGGTCAATCGATCTCGACCATCTCGAAATCGTCCTTGGTCACGCCACAGTCCGGGCACGTCCAGGTGTCGGGCACGTCTTCCCAGGCGGTACCCGGGGCGATGCCCTCTTCGGGCAGGCCATCGACTTCCCTGTAGATGAAGCCGCAGACAACGCACATCCAGGTGCGGAAGGTGGTGGCGGTGGCGTCGGTCATCGGATAATCAGGCGTTGGGCAGTACGGTCATAGGCCATTGTCCCACTCCCGTCGTTCTGCCGGTAGCCATCGATGACGCTCCCTGCTTCCCCGGCCGCGCCCGCGCGCGGCGTGTACCTGATCACCCCCGACGAGGCCGATACCGCCCGCCTGCTGGCCCGCGTGGCGCCGCTGCTGGCGGCCGGCCCCACCTGGCTGCAGTACCGCAACAAGACCGCCAGCGACGCGCTGCGCCGCGAGCAGGCGCTTGCCCTGCAGGACCTGTGCGCCGCGCACGGGGTGCCGCTGATCATCAACGATGACCCGGCCCTGGCCCTGGAGGTCGGCGCGGCCGGCGTGCACCTGGGCGGCACCGATGGCGACATCGGCGCCGCGCGCGCCCTGCTCGGCCCGGCCGCCATCATCGGCGCCTCCTGCTATGACCAGCTGGCCAACGCCGAACGGGCGCTGGCCGCCGGGGCCAGCTACGTGGCCTTTGGCGCCTTCTTCCCGACCACCACCAAGGTCACCAGCAGCCGCGCCCACCCGGACCTGCTGCGGCAAAGCGCCGCACTCGGAGTGCCGCGGGTGGCGATCGGGGGGCTGACGCCGGACAATGTGGGCCCGATCATCGCCGCCGGCGCCGATCTGGTGGCCGTGGTCAGCAGCGTCTTCGCCGCCAACGACCCGGTGGCCACCCTGCACGCCTACCTTGCTTGTTTCCAGGACCCTTCCGCATGAAGCACGACCAGTCCCACGCCCTGTTCACCCGCGCCCAGGAACTGCTTCCGGGCGGCGTCAATTCGCCGGTGCGCGCGTTCAAGTCGGTGGGCGGCGAGCCGTTCTTCGTCGAGCGCGCCGACGGCCCGTACCTGTACGACGTCGACGGCAACCGTTACATCGACTACGTGGGCTCGTGGGGCCCGATGATCGTCGGCCACAACCACAGCGCGGTGCGCCAGGCGGTCAAGCACGCGATCAACAACGGCCTGTCGTTCGGCGCGCCGTGCGCGGCCGAAGTGACCATGGCTGAAACGCTGACCCGGCTGGTGCCCTCGTGCGAGATGGTGCGCATGGTCAATTCGGGTACCGAAGCCACCCTGTCGGCGATCCGGCTGGCGCGCGGCGCTACCGGCCGCAGCCGCATCGTGAAGTTCGAAGGCTGCTACCACGGCCACGGCGACTCGTTCCTGGTCAAGGCCGGCAGCGGCATGCTGACCCTGGGCGTGCCGACCTCGCCGGGCGTGCCGGCCGGCCTGAGCGAACTCACCCTGACCCTGCCCTACAACGATTTCGAGGCGGCCACCGCGCTGTTCGCCGAGCAGGGCGCGGACATCGCCGGCCTGATCATCGAACCGGTGGTGGGCAACGCCAACTGCATTCCGCCGCGCGACGGCTACCTGCAGCACCTGCGCGCGCTTTGCACGCAGTACGGCACGGTGCTGATCTTCGATGAAGTGATGACCGGCTTCCGCGTGGCGCTGGGCGGCGCGCAGGCGCACTACGGCATCACCCCGGACCTGACCACCTTCGGCAAGATCATCGGCGGCGGCATGCCGGTGGGTGCCTATGGCGGCCGCCGCGAGCTGATGTCGCAGATCGCCCCGGCCGGCCCGATCTACCAGGCCGGCACCCTGAGCGGCAATCCGGTGGCCATGGCCGCGGGCCTGGCGATGCTGGAACTGGTGCAGGAACCGGGCTTCCACGACCGCCTGTCGGCGGCCAGCGCGCGCCTGTGCGCCGGGCTGGAAGCTGCGGCGGCCGATGCGGGTGTAGCGGTAACCACCAACCAGGTGGGCGCGATGTTCGGGCTGTTCTTCACCGACCAGAAGGTGGAAACCTACGCCCAGGCCACGGCCTGCGATACCGCCGCGTTCAACCGCTTCTTCCACGCGATGCTCGAGCGCGGAGTGTTCCTGGCCCCGTCGGCGTATGAGGCCGGCTTCCTGTCCAGCGCGCACGATGACAGCATCATCGACGCAACGATTGACGCCGCGCGCGAGGCGTTCAAGGTCGCCAAGGGCTGAGCAGCCTGGAGGTTTGTGTTCGGCATCAGCCGAACACAAACCTGCCTTTCATCATCGCAAAATGCCCGGGGAACGAGCAGAAGAAGGTGTAGTCGCCGCCCTTGCGCAATGCTGCGGTAGGGAAGGTCACGCTGGTGCTCTGCCCGCCGCCGATCACCGCGGTATTTGCCAGCACACGTGGATCTTTCTTCGGCAGGTAGCTGTCGGCCAGCGTCATCCGCATGCCCGCCAGCGCCACCGGCTGGTAGTCCGCCGCCTGGGTCAGCACCCAGTTGTGCCCCATCGCCGTGGCCGCCAGCTTGCCGGTGTGGCGCAGGGTCAGCTTCACCTGGCTGCAGTCGCCGGCCACCTTGATCTCCTTGCTGCTGAAGCTCATCTGGTCGGTGCTGTCGATGCTGACCGCACACACGCGTGCCTGTGCGACGGGCGCCAATGCCAACCCTGCCAGGATCATGGGGACAAACAGTTTCACGGCGTTCTCCATCCTTCAGTCACTGCAATTCTAGGCAGCCCGACGCAGGGCGTGGTGCGACGGGATGTCGCAGCGATCCCCGACAGTGCGGTAACGTCGGCTGTCGCTTCGCACATGAGTGGAACATGCCGGTTGCCCTGGACTGCCTGCTGCTGGATTTCGATGGCGTGCTGGTCAACTACGCACGGCACCTGCGTGTGCGCCACCTGGCCGAGTCCTGCGGATGCACGCCCGCGCAGGTGCACGCGGCACTGTTCGACAGCGGACTGGAACAGCAGTTCGATCTGGGGCTGGACAGCACGCGCTACCTGCAGCAACTGGGTGATGCACTCGGCGTGACCATCAGCCTCGCCCAATGGCAGGACGCGCGCATCGCCGCCTCGCCGCCGCAGACAGGCGTGGTAGAGCGCGTGCAGCGCATCGCGCAGGTGATGCCGATCGCCATCCTCACCAACAACGGCGCACTGATGGCGCAGACCATTCCACGCATCCTGCCTACGCTGGCGCCGATGCTGGAAGGGCGCATCCTGTGCAGTGGCGAACTGGGCGGGCGCAAACCCGACCCGGCGGTGTTCCTGAAAGCGGTGGAACGGCTCGACGCACGTCCCGCCCGCACCCTGTTCGTCGACGACCTGTTCGTCAATGTGCGCGGCGCGCGCCTGGCCGGGCTGCAAGCCGATACCGCGCGCGACAGCCGCAGCTTCGGCAGGCTCATGCACCGGTTCGGCATCGATGCCTGATGCAGGGCAGCCGACTAACAGTCGGCTCTACCCCGCGGTTCGGCATCGATGCCTGATGCAGGGCAGCCGACTAACAGTCGGCTCTACCCCCAACGGGACGGGAACACCGACGTGTAGAGCCGACTGTTAGTCGGCTGCTCTTAGTCGGCTACCGTCAGTCGGCGGCCCTTCCTCAACGCGACGCGACGAACGACTGCACCGCAGCCCGCAACCGCTTCAGGCCTTCGGCAATCTCTTCATCGCTGATGTTCAACGCCGGCACGAACCGCAGCACATCCGGCCCGGCCTGAAGCGTCAGCAGCCCATGCTCGGCAGCATGATCCAGGATGGCCCCGGCCTGCCCGGCGAAATCCTTGTCCAGCACCGCGCCCAGCATCAGGCCGCGGCCGCGCACCTGGCTGAACACCTTGAACTCGTCATTGATGTTCCCCAGCCCATCGCGCAGCGCCTGCGACTGGCGGCTCACGTTGCGTGCGATCTCCGGCGACGACAATTTACGCAGCGCCACGCGCGCCACGGCCGCCGCCAGCGGGTTGCCGCCGAAGGTGGTGCCGTGCGCACCGAACTGCATGGTCTCGGCCACCTTGGGGCCGGCCAGCATCGCGCCGATCGGGAAGCCGCCACCCAGCGCCTTGGCCAGGGTCACGATGTCTGGCTTGATCTCGTCCTGCCAGTGCGCGAACAGGGTACCGGTGCGGCCCATGCCGACCTGGATCTCATCAAGCACCATCAGCGCGTTGTGCTGGTCGCACAGCTCGCGGATGCGCTTCATGAAGCCCGGCTTGGCCGGCATCACCCCGCCCTCGCCCTGGATCGGCTCCAGCATCACCGCAGCGACGTCGCCGGCGGCCATCGCCGTTTCCAGCTGCACTTCATCGTTGAAGTCCACATAGCGGAAGCCACCGGGCAGCGGCTCGTAGCCTTCCTGGTACTTCGGCTGCGCAGTTGCGGTCACCGCCGCCAGGGTGCGGCCATGGAAGCTGCCACGGAAGGTCACGATGACGCGCTGGTGGGCCGGACGGCCCTGCGAGGAGGCCCACTTGCGCACCAGCTTGATCGCCACTTCGTTGGCTTCGGCGCCGGAATTGCACAGGAACACGCGCTCGGCGAAGCGCGAGGCGGTGACCAGCTCTTCGGCGAGGCGCAGCGGCGGTTCGCTGTAGAACACGTTGCTGGTGTGCCACAGCTTGCCGGCCTGCTCGATCAGCGCGGCCTTCAGGTCCGGATCGTTGTGGCCCAGGCCGCACACGGCAATGCCGGCGGCCAGGTCGATGAACTCACGGCCCTGGTTGTCCCAGACGCGGGCGCCCTGGCCGCGTTCGAGCACCACCTGGCGCGGCTTGTACACCGGCAGGTAGTAATGCGACAGGGACAGGAGCGGATCGGGGGCAGCAGCGGTCATGGCGGTCAGGGGTCCGAGGGGTCCGGGAAGGGGGTCCATTCTCCCCCTCCACCGGCTGGGGCACAATGCGGCCCATGCACCCCCTGCGCGCCCCCCAGCTGAACCCCGCCACCGACTCCGGCTGGCGCCGGACCTGGTTCGACATCATCTACCGCCACGACACCCGGCCGTCGCGCAATTTCGACCTGCTGCTGGTCTACGCCATCATCGCCAGCGTGCTGGTGGTGATGTTCGACAGCGTGCAGCGTTTCCATATCGAACACGCCAGCTGGCTGTACGTGGTCGAGTGGGGCTTCACGATCCTGTTCACCGCCGAATACCTGCTGCGGCTGGTGGTGGTGAAGCGGCCGCTGCGCTATGCCTTCAGCATCTGGGGCATCATCGACCTGGCCTCGATCCTGCCCACCTACCTGTCGCTGTTCATCCCCGGCGCGCAGAGCCTGCTGGTGGTGCGTGCGCTGCGCATCCTGCGCGTATTCCGCATCCTCAAGCTGACCCGCTACATCGAAGAAAGCGGCGTGCTGATGGAATCGCTGTGGCGCAGCCGGCGCAAGATCCTGTTGTTCCTGTTCACGGTGATCACCATCACGATCATCGCCGGCACCCTGATGTACGTGATCGAAGGGCCGAACCATGGCTTCACCAGCATTCCCAGCGCGATGTACTGGGCGGTGGTGACGATGGCCACGGTGGGCTTTGGCGACATCGTGCCGCAGACGGTACTGGGCCGCTTCGTGACCTCGGTGCTGATCCTGATCGGCTACAGCATCATCGCCGTGCCTACCGGCATCTACACCGCGGAGCTGGCCAATACCATGCGCGATGCCGAACGCGCGTCCAAGCGCGATGCGCGCGGGTGCCCGGCGTGCGGGCTGGAAGGGCATGAGCCGGATGCGAAGCATTGCCGGCAGTGCGGTGAGCGGCTGCCGGAGACGTTCAATCAATGATCGGGTCTACGTGGGACACGCATGGCGGGTCCCGCGCAATGCCTGCCACCCCGTCAATCCAGGAACAGATCCGGCAGCAACGGGCGCGAGGGATCCACCGCGTACCCGGAAAGATCGGTAACTCCAGCCTCCGCCAACACCTCGTCATCCAGCAGGAACTGGCCGCTGAAACCCGCCGCCTCGCGGGTCAGGACCGCGTGCGCGGCATCGGCCAGGATCTCCGGTGTGCGGCAGCCGCCCACGTCCACGCCGGGAATCATGTTGATTGCGTCAGTGGCGATCACCGTGCGCGGCCACAGCGCATTGACCGCCACGCCCTGCGGCCCGAACTCTGCCGCCAGGCCCAGCGTAACGAAGCTCATGCCCATTTTGGCCAGCGTGTAACCGGTATGTGGGGCCCACCACTTCGGGTCCAGGCTCGGCGGCGGCGCCAGGGTGAGGATGTGCGGGTTGGGCGCCTGCAGCAGGTGCGGCAGGCAGGCCTGCGCGCACAGGAAACTGCCGCGCGAATTGACCTGCTGCATCAGGTCGAACCGCTTCATCGGCGTATCCAGCGTGCCGCGCAGCCAGATCGCGCTGGCGTTGTTGACCAGGATGTCGATGCCACCAAAGGTATCCACGGTGGCCGCCACCGCTGCGCGCACCTGGTCTTCTTCGCGGATGTCGCATTTCAGTGCCAGGCCCTGCCCGCCCGCAGCGGTGACCGCTTCGGCGGCGCTATGAATGGTGCCCGGCAGTTTCGGGTTGGGCACGGCGGACTTCGCCGCAATCGCCACGTTGGCGCCATCGCGCGCAGCGCGCAACGCAATTGCCAGACCGATACCGCGCGAGGCGCCGGTGATGAATAGGGTTTTCCCTTGCAGACTGGCCACGTCGATCAACTCCTGCGGTCTCATGATCGGCCAAGTATGCCGCGCCCACGCGCAATTAACCGCCCCTTGACGATAGTTGTTGCCCCGGCTACTGCTGCGAGGTATTCACCATGCGCCGTTCCCGCTGTTTGTTCATTGCCGTCGGCGTGGTCCTGGTCGCCACCGCCTGCCAACGCGAGCCGACCGCCGCCGCGCCCGATGCAGCACCTGCTGGCACCGCCAACACCCCCACCGCCCAATCACCCGCCAACGGCACCCTGCGCTGGAGCAACGCGGTGGTCTGGAGTGGCGACCTCAATGCCTGCCGCCAGGGCGAGGCCGCAGCCACCCGCGAGTGCTTGATGAAGGCGATGCTGGCCGGTGGTGCAAGTGACGATGCCGTCACCGCCGCCGAGCAGCTGAGCAGTGCCGGCGAGCTGGCCCATGTGGTTGCCTGGCATGACCAGGATGGCGTCGGCGTGGCGACCGTCAACTACCCGTTCCGCGCCAACACCAACGAAGGCACGCGGCTGATCGATGCCAGCGGCAAGCGCATTGACGTGGACAACGTGCAGCTTGACGACACGCTGCGCGCCGACCCAGCCGTACAGGCGCTGCTGGCCACCGATCCGCAGGCGACACCGTTCGCCCCGGCACAGGCGGCGGGCACCGCCCCGCTGGACGGCGGCGGCGTTCGCCTGCTGTACCGCACGCCACTGCGCGAGTGCCACGCCTGCCCCGACCTGGGAAGCGTGCAGATGGGCTATGACTTCGACGCCAAGCGCAATTTCATCGCGTTGGTGCCCGTGGCACCGTAAGCATGTCGGTGCATCAGAGTCCGTAGAGGGAATCGAAGAATTCCCTCCACAGCCGTGCAACCCGTTGCCGTGCTCCACGCCGCAGCCCTTGATTCGCGTGCCGACCTCGGGTCCGCACGCACTGGCGCGAGGGTAATCAGCGAGCTCTGAGCTGGTTGTGTTCCACAAATCGGAACCGCGGCTTCCCTAACGAAACGCACGCTCCGTCCTTCGCCGACTCTCCAGAACAGATCTGACGTATCGGGACCGCGTGGTAGTCGCATCCGAATGCTGCGCAAGCAAGATCATCGCTTCAGAGCGCATTTCCGCTCCACCAGACGCCAGGAACACGAAGAACGCTGGCTCAACGTACTCCGCCGACCTATGCATGAACAACTTGCATTCATCGATTGACAGCACTTCTGCCAAGTCAGCCCACTCAATGTAGCGCTTCCAGAACAGTGGGGCACTCCATTTGCCACAGGTGGTGGTGGCCAACTTCAAGAGCTCGGACAGCTGATCTGCACATGCATCGACCAACTCATCAGACAAATCCAAAGTCGCCACTCGGCCGGGGTCGACGGCCTGCCAGCAGAAAACAATGAAATCCGCGATGAGCTCATCATTCGCATGATCAGCCAGGCGGCGCCTGTACTCGGCGAGTGCCTCCCCAATATCTGCGGGTTCAACAAAACTGCTCATTACCTCACCTTCCTGCGGCGTTGACCCCAGTATTCACATCTCATTGGTGCTTCAGAGTCCGTAGAGGGAATCGAAGAATTCCCTCCAGAGTCGTGCGACCCGATTCCGCGCCCCACGCCGCAGCGCGGCAATGACGGTTGCGACCAACGCGCACAACAGCAGAAAGCCACACACAAGCAGCCCCACCCAGCCGGGCATCGCGCAATACGCCCAGAT
Organism: Stenotrophomonas sp. Steno-Z4; assembly: GCF_056393145.1. Taxonomy (NCBI): domain Bacteria; kingdom Pseudomonadati; phylum Pseudomonadota; class Gammaproteobacteria; order Lysobacterales; family Lysobacteraceae; genus Stenotrophomonas; species Stenotrophomonas sp. Steno-Z4. Next base: position 688,527 of record NZ_JBWJPC010000001.1, read on the forward strand.
GCCGAGCGCGAGCGCTGCCAGTGCGAGTGCTACGTGGGGCGTATTTAGCATGCGCTTTTCCATCGAGGTGAGCGAATCGAGGCAACATATACCTGACCACTCCAATCTACAAACAAGGGGTAGCAACCTCGATCTTCGCAATTGCGCGCTTGAGTTCGTCGTAAGGACTGATCGCAGGGGAAATATCAACCAGTTCCCCTTGGCCTCGAGAGGCGCTGTTTGCGCCAAGGCTCTGTTCAAGCTGGGCAGAGCACTTTTCAAGCTACAGGATTCATCAGCATCAACCCATTTCAGGCTTGGCATTCAAGCCAAGCATCGCCATTACAGGCGCCACGGCGCGCCTGATCTGAACTTCGTCGCGATACCCCGGGTAGTCCCAATCCTCACGCGGATACGGACTGAACCACACCACCTCATCGAAGAGCGAGCCTAGACACGCACACAGGTCGTCCGGCAGGATCGACCTATCGACATGAAAGTTCCAGAGGTCTTCGAAGTTCCTACAGAATGCATCGACCTCAACCCGGCCTTCGTTGAGGGCAGCCAACGCCGCTTTGATCCTCTGCATGTCGCTACTCATGTGGCACATAGCTGTCGGTCAAGGCTTCGGCCCCTGCCCCTCATTGTCTTCCCAGTGCAGGATCTTCCGGGTCACGAACCGGTACACCGGCTTGCCGGTGCGGAACCACAGGTCGCGCACCCACGAGTGGCGCTTGAGTACGCGCTTTTCCACCGGGGTCAGTGACTCGCGGCAGTACATGCGCTTGTGCTTGAGCAGGTGGCGCAGGTCTTCGCGGGCCAGCAGGCGCATCCAGCGCGAGCGCGGGTTGCCGATCACGGCCAGCTGGAAGTCGATCAGCGCCGGGCTGCCGTCTTCGCGCACCAGCCAGTTCGCTTCCTTGGCCAGGTCGTTGTGGGCGATGCCGTGGCGGTGCACCCGCTGCAGCAACCGACGTGCGGCGCGGAAGTAGGCCAGGTCGCCGCGCGGCGGGCGCTGGTACATCGCGTCGCCGGCCATGAAGCTGCGGTCCAGCCAGCGCCCGTTCCAGGCCAGCAGCGCCGGGGTGTCGGGCATGCCATCCAGATGCGCCAGCGCGCGGGCTTCACGCCGGGCCAGCCACCAGGCCGGCAGCCGCAGCCACCACGGGGTGGCGAGCAGGTCGCGGCGGACAAAGCGCGTGCCGCCCTCCTCCATCAGCAGGATGCGGCCAAAACTGTCGGCCTTGAGGGCGTGTGCGGCAGGCGGGAGCGGGCGATTCATGCCGGCCATTCTAGCTGGCCGGGAGTCAGTCACTTTGCCCCCTCTATAATCCCCCGATGGACTCGTCATGGATCGATGCCACGCTTGCGTGGATCTCAGCTCACCCCGTGCTTGCCGGTGCGGTCATCTTCCTCATCGCCTTCTGCGATGCCGTCATCGTGCTTGGCGCCATCGTGCCCGCGCTGCCGCTGCTGTTCGCGGTGGGCGTGTTCATCGGCCTGGGCCAGATATCCGGACCGTACGCCGTGGCGTGCGCGGCGCTGGGCGCGTTCGCCGGCGATGGCATCAGCTACTGGATCGGCCGGCGCTGGGGTGACCGCCTGCGCGGCTTCTGGCCGTTCAGCCGCTATCCGCAGCTGCTCGACCGTGGCGAGACGATGTTCCGCCGCAATGCCTTCAAGAGCATCCTGGTGGCGCGCTATGTAGGCGCGATCCGCCCGTTCGTGCCGGCCATCGCCGGCATGATGAACATGCCGGCCATGCGTTATGTGCAGGCCAGCGGCATCGCCAGCCTGTCCTGGGCGGTGCTGTTCCTGGCCCCGGGCTGGGTGCTGGGCGAGGCCTACGACGCGGTGGCCGCCGTGGCGGGACGGCTGGTGATGGTGCTGGCATTGGTGGGCGTGGTGATGGGCGTGGTCTGGGCGATCGTGCTGTATGGCTACCGCTGGTCGGCCGCGCGCATGGACAGCTGGCTGGCCGGCCTGCTGCGCTGGTCGCAGCGCCACCCCACCCTGGGTCGCTACTCGGTGTCGGTGTTCGACCCCCAGCGCCGTGAATCGGTCCCGCTGGCGATGCTGGCAATGATGCTGCTGTTGCTGGGCTGGTGCTGGTTCGCCTTGCTGATGGCGGTGGTGGCCCACGGCGAACCGCTCAGCCTGGACCTGGCCGTGCACCAGGCGATGCTGGCGCTGCGCAATCCGCTGGCTGATTACCCGATGGCGGCACTGGCCTCGCTGGGCGCCTGGCCGGTATTGCTGCCTGCCACGGCAGTCACCATGGGCTACCTGATCTGGCGCCGGCGCTGGATGGCGGCCGCGCACTGGCTGGCCGCGCTGGCCTTCGGGCTGGCGCTGACCAAGCTGCTGGGCGCCACGGTGACCGTGGTGCGCCCGCCGGGGGCGAGCAGCGGCTTCGGCTTCCCGTCGGTGTCGGTGACCATGGCCACCATCACCTTCGGCTTCTTCGCAGTGCTGATCGCGCGCGAGCTGCCCGGCCGCACCCGTGTGTGGCCGTACCTGCTGTCGGGCATCATCGTCAGCCTGATCGGCTTCTCGCGGCTGTACCTGGGCGCGCACTGGCTGAGCGACGTGGTCGGCGGGATGCTGTTCGGCATCTTCTGGCTGCTGGTGCTGGGCATCGCCTACCGCCGCCGCTTCAACCGCTCGTTCTGGGTCAAGCCGGTGTCGTGGCTGTTCTACGGTACTTTCGCGGTGGCCGCGTTGTGGTATGCGCCGCGCAATACCGAGGCGAAGCTGGAGCGTTTCGAGCCGGCCCAGCCGGCGCCGGCCAATGTGGCGGCGCAGGACTGGTGGGGCAGCCAGTGGCGCGCCCAGCCTTCGCGCCGCAATGAATTCGATGATGACCAGCGCTGGCCGCTGGACGTGCAGGTGGCCGGGCCGCTGGCGCCGCTGCGCGAGCGCCTGGAAAGCCAGGGCTGGCGCGTGCAGCCGCAGGCCGGTTGGGAACAGGCGCTGCTGATGCTGGACAAATCGGCCACCCCGGACGAAGTGCCGGTGCTGCCGGCCACGCTGGATACGCAGGTCGAATCGCTGCTGCTGCTGCGCCCGGGCAATGCGCCCAACGAGATCTTCGCGCTGCGCCTGTGGCCGGCCGCTACCCAGCTGCAGCCGGGCGACCAGCCGCTGTGGCTGGGCAGCGCGCAGACGCTGCACTACCAGCACTTCCACCTGATCGGGATGTGGCGGCCGATGCGCGGCATCGATCCGTCGCTGAAGGCGGTGCGCGAGGCGCTGCAAGGGTTGCCGCAGGAAGTGGACACGCATCCTGAGACCGGCATGCCGGTGTTGCGCGTGCGGACGTATTGAGAGCGATCACGACCAACGGTCGTGATCTACCGGTCGTGATCTACCGGTCGTGATCTACCGGTCGGGGGCACCCGGGCGGAGGCACCCGGGGGGGTCACCCGGTTCGGGTTACCAGTTCTCGTCGATCGGCGTTGAGTTGGCCGGCATCCAGCGCAGCAGCGCGTCAAGGCGCTGGTGCGGGTCGTCGTGCTGCAGCAGCTGCAGGCGCTGCGATTCCTCCAGCGGCAGCAGTTCGGCCAGCCGCCAGCCGACCCAGGCGGCCTGGTCCAGCAGCGCCGGATGCGCGGGCGCGAACGCGGTGCCGGCCTGTTCGATGATGTGGCCCAGCACGGTGGACAGCAGCGCATGTTCCGGGCGCAGTTCGTCGTCGTGGTCGGGCGTGCTCCATTCCACCTCGGCCATGATCAGGCCGTTGTCGCGCACCCGTACCTGGCGCACATGGAACCGGCGATGGCCACGCAGGCGCAGCACCAGCACGCCGTCGTCGCCCATGTCGAAATCGTCGATGCGCGCTTCCACCCCGTGGGCGGCCGGGGTGGCCGGGGCCCCGACTTCATCACCGTCCAGGATCAGGCAGACCCCGAAGTGGGTGTTGTTGCGGCTGCACTCGCGCAGCATGTCCAGATAGCGGCGCTCGAACACGCGCAGGCCCAGCGTGGCGCCGGGCAGCAGCACCGCGTGCAACGGGAACAGCGGCAGCGTGGCAACGGAATCGGTCATGGCCAACCCGATCACCGCGCCTGCAGCTGGGCCAGGAAGCGGCGCGGCGCGCCGTCGAAGCCGCCATTGGACATGAACACCACGTGGTCGCCCGGCCGCGCGGTGGCACCCAGTCGTGCCAGCAGTGCGTCGGTATCGGGCACGGCGTGCGCGTCGCCGCGCACGGCGGCGATCACGCTGGCCGCATCCCAGGCCAGTTCCGGCCGGTGCAGGAACACCACCGCGTCGGCCAGCCCCAGCGAAGGGGCCAGCGCATCGGCGTGTGCGCCCAGCCGCATCGAGTTGCTGCGCGGCTCCATCGCGACCACGATGCGGCGCTGGCCGATCTTGGCGCGCAGGCCTTCCAGCGTGGTGCGGATGGCGGTGGGATGATGGGCGAAATCGTCGTAGACCGTAATGTCGTCGGCCACGCCGATCACTTCCATGCGTCGCTTGACGCTGCGGAACCGTGCCAATGCCGGGATCACGCTGGCCGGCGCAACGCCTACCGCGTGAGCGGCCGCCAACGCGGCCAGGCCGTTGAGCACGTTGTGGCGGCCCAGCAGCGACCAGCGCACTTCGCCCAGCGCCACGCCACGGTGGTGCACGATGAAGGCGCTGCCGTCGGCATTGACCAGTTCGGCATGCCATTCCAACCCGGGGTCGAAACCGAAGCGTTCCACCGGCGTCCAGCAGCCCATCGCCAGCACTTCGGCCAGGTAGGTGTCTTCGCCGTTGACGATCAGCCGTCCGCGCGCGGGCACGGTGCGCACCAGGTGGTGGAACTGGCGCTGGATCGCGGCCACGTCCGGGAAGATGTCGGCGTGGTCGTATTCGAGGTTGTTGAGGATCGCCACCAGCGGGCGGTAGTGCACGAACTTGCTGCGCTTGTCGAAGAACGCCGTGTCGTACTCGTCGGCCTCGACCACGAACTCGCGGCCCTGCCCCACCCGTGCGGACACGCCGAAATCCTCGGCCACGCCGCCGATCAGGAAGCCCGGCTCACGGCCGGCGGCCTGCAGCAGCCAGGTCAGGATGGTGGTGGTGGTGGTCTTGCCATGGGTACCGGCCACGGCCAGCGTGTCGCGGCCCGGCAGCACCTGTTCGGACAGCCACTGCGCGCCGGAGATGTAGCGCTGCCCGGCATCCAGCACCGCTTCCACGGCCGGGTTGCCACGCGACAACGCGTTGCCGACCACGACTTCATCGCAGTCGCGGGCCACGCTGTCGGCGCGATAGCCCGGGTCCAGGGCGATGCCCAGCTGTTCCAGCTGGGTGGACATCGGCGGATAGATCGCCTGGTCGCTGCCACGGACCGTATGGCCCAGTTCCCGCGCCAGGGCGGCCACGCCGCCCATGAAGGTGCCGGCAATTCCAAGAATGTGGATCGTGCTCATCACCCGATTGTCGCCCAAAGCCCACTCTGAAGGGGAGACGCAAAGCATGTGGGGGGTAGCCCCCTGAGTCAGGGGGCGGCCGCGCAGCGGCCAGGGTATGGAAGCAGACAATGGGGCCCGCTGTTTGCAGAGCAGACTGTGGGACGACAGCGCGCGGCTTTACGCGTGCTGTCAGGGAATTCCCGATAGCGGTGTACTGTGAACACGTACACAATTCAGCGCGCCAGCCGCACTACCCCCGATGGTCCTACTCCCCAAGAGGCCGTCCCCAGGGGGGCTCATGGTGTGGGGCCCTGAGCAGGCCCGATCGCTGGCGCTCTACACCGCACGCCCGGTTCCGATAGGACCGGGCGTGCGCGTGTAGGTTGTCAGCGCTTGAGCGCTGCCTGGATGCGCGCTTCCACGTCGGCAAGCTCGCCAACGCCATCAACGCGCGCCAGGGTGCCGCGGCCCGCATAGAAATCCACCACCGGCGCGGTCTGGTCGGTGTAGACCTGCAGGCGCTTGCGCACCGATTCGGGATTGTCATCGGCGCGGCCCTGTTCCTGGGCGCGGCCGGCAATGCGCTCGACCAGCAGTTCGCTCGGCACATCCAGCTGCACCACCGCATCCAGCGGCTGGCCGATCTTGGCCAGCACGGCGTCCAGCGCGTTGGCCTGGGCCACGTTGCGCGGGTAACCGTCCAGGATGAAGCCATTGGCCACGTCTGCCTGGCCCAGGCGCGATTCCAGCATGCCCAGCAGGATGTCATCGGACACCAGGTTGCCGGCGTCCATCACGGCCTTGGCCTGCTTGCCCAGCTCGGTGCCGGCAGCCACTTCGGCGCGCAGCAGGTCACCGGTGGAAATGTGCGCAATGTTCAGGTGTTCCTTCAGGCGCGTCGCCTGCGTCCCCTTGCCCGAACCGGGCGGTCCCAACAGAACCAATCGCATCAACCTGACTCCAACTTGGTAAAAAACGGAAGGGCGCGCGCCCGGGATTGTCCACAATCACGCTGCACCGCAATACGCGCACTTTACCTCATACCGGTAATGTCCCTGCAATGTCCTTCCCCCCGACAAAGGTCCCACCATGTCCAAAGGTACCCTGCTGTACGCCCAGTCAGGCGGCGTCACCGCCGTCATCAATGCCACCGCCTCGGCGGTGATCAGCACCGCCAGGGCCAAGGGAATCAAGGTCTTGGCCGCGCGCAACGGCATCCTGGGCGCGCTGCGCGAGGAGCTGATCGACACCTCGAAGGAGTCGGCCGCGGCGATTGCGGCGCTGGCCCATACCCCCGGCGGCGCCTTCGGCTCCTGCCGCTACAAGCTCAAATCGCTGGAGGCCGACCGGGCCCGCTACGAGCGCCTGCTGGCGGTGCTGCGCGCCCACGACGTGCGCTGGTTCCTCTACAACGGCGGCAACGATTCGGCCGATACCGCCTGGAAGGTCTCCCAGCTGGCCAAGGCCTTCGATTACGACCTCACCTGCATCGGCGTGCCCAAGACCATCGACAACGACCTGGCGGTGACCGACACCTGCCCGGGCTTCGGTTCGGCGGCCAAGTACACCGCCGTGTCGGTGCGCGAGGCGGCGCTGGACGTGGCGGCCATGGCCGAAACCTCCACCAAGGTGTTCGTGTACGAGGCCATGGGCCGGCATGCGGGCTGGCTGGCGGCTGCGGCCGGGCTGGCCGGAAACGGACCGGACGAAGCCCCGCACATCATTCTGCTGCCCGAGCGCGCCTACGACGAAGCCGCGTTCCTGGCCAAGGTGAAGCAGGTGGTGGAACGCGTGGGCCACTGCGTGGTGGTGGCCTCCGAAGGCATCCAGACCGCCGATGGCCGGTTCGTGGCAGATGCCGGCGGCGGCAAGGATTCGTTCGGGCACACCCAGTTGGGCGGGGTGGCTTCGCAGTTGGCCGCGCGGGTCAAGGACACGCTGGGCTACAAGGTGCACTGGACCCTGCCCGACTACCTGCAGCGCTCGGCCCGTCACATTGCCTCGAAGACCGACTGGGAACAGGCGCAGGCGGTGGGCAAGGCGGCGGTGCAGTACGCGCTGAAGGGCCAGAACGCGGTGATGCCGGTGATCGTGCGCAGCAGCGACGCCCCGTACCGCTGGAAGATCGAGCCGGCGCCGCTGCACAAGGTGGCCAACCACGAGAAGAAGATGCCGGCCGGCTTCATCCGCCGCGATGGCTTCGGCATCACCGAAAAGGCCCGGGCGTACCTGTCGCCGCTGATCAAGGGCGAGGCACCGCTGCCCTACGGCACCGATGGACTGCCGAAGTACGTGACCCTGAAGAATGTGGCGGTGAAAAAGAAGCTGCCGACATTTGAGGCGTAACGGGCCTGCGGGCACTGTGCAGCCACGCAGTGCGTGGCTCTACGGGCGTTTTGTTGCGCGCGTTACGGGCAGGCCTTGCCTTCCACGGTCATCTTCGCCGCGAACATCGGAATCTCCGCGATCTGGCCGGCAGCGGCCTGCTTCTTGGCCTCTTCCAGGTAGATGCGCGACTGGCCCTGGCCATCGAGCTGCAGCTTCTGTTCCATCGGCAGGCGCCAGACCCTCACTACTGCCTGCTGGGTGGGACAGGCCGCGCTGGGCACGCGGATCACGTCGTTGAGCTTCCAGCCCTTGGCTTCGCTGGGCTGCGCCTTGTCGAAGTCGACGAACTTCGCGCGTGGCTGGCACTGCTCGCTGGTGCGGGCGACCGCGAACCGGTAGGGCTGCGCTGCGTCGCCGTTAAAGGTGCCTTCCAGGCGGGCGCAGGCTTCGGGGATCTGGCGCAGGGTGTGGGTGACGTTCACTGCCTGGGCTGCGCCGACCGGACGCTGGCGTTCGGGGGTTTCGGCGGCAGTAGCCGCCAGGGCAGGAAGCAGGGCCAGCAGGATGAGGTGGCGGGGGGACATGCGGGAAGCCTCCGTTGGGGTGGAGTGAGGGTGGCTTGGGGGGGATGAACGGTGTGGCAAGGGGCGCGCACGGGGGCTGATGGGATTGCGCCAACCGCGGAGCCGACCAACGGTCGGCGCTACAACCTCGTGCGCCTTGGATCAGGGCTTCGTTGGGCTGTTCGGCGCAAGCGCTGGGCAGGGGCGATGATTTCACTGCATACTCGGGGGCACCAGGGATTGCTGAACAAAGCCACACGCTTGATGACCGGGTACGGTCTGAACGGGTTGGTCCATCGTTGCAGCCCGTTGTGCCCCGCGTGGTGAGGTTCGTCCGTCAACTGGATGCCATCCATCACCCGGGAGGGGACATGCTGGAACGTTATGGGCTTTCTCTGGCGCTGTTCTGCGCCATTCTCGCGATTCTCTACGGCATCGTGTCGGCACGCTGGATCCTCCGGCAACCGGCGGGCAATGCCCGGATGCAGGAAATCGCCGCCGCCATCCAGGAAGGCGCGCGCGCCTACCTCAACCGCCAATACCTCACCATCGGCATCGCCGGCGCGGTGCTGTTCGTGCTGGTCGGCATCTTCCTCAGCTGGTACACCGCGATCGGGTTCGCGATCGGTGCGGTGCTGTCCGGTGCCGCCGGCTACATCGGCATGAACGTGTCGGTGCGGGCCAACGTACGCACCGCCGAAGCGGCACGCCATGGCCTCAGTGCCGCCATGGACGTGGCGTTCCGTGGCGGTGCGATCACCGGCATGCTGGTGGTCGGGCTGGGCCTGCTCGGCGTGGCCGGCTATTACGCGCTGCTGCTGCGGATGGGGCTGGACACTGCCGCAGCGCTGCATGCGCTGGTTGGATTGGCATTCGGCTCCTCGCTGATTTCGATCTTCGCCCGGCTGGGCGGCGGCATCTTCACCAAGGGTGCCGACGTGGGCGCGGACCTGGTCGGCAAGGTCGAAGCCGGCATTCCCGAGGATGACCCGCGCAACCCGGCGGTGATTGCCGACAACGTGGGCGACAACGTGGGCGACTGCGCCGGCATGGCCGCCGACCTGTTCGAAACCTATGCGGTGACGGTGATCGCCACCATGCTGCTGGGCAGCCTGATGATCGCCGAAGCCGGTCGCAACGCGATCCTGTATCCACTGGTACTGGGCGGGGTGTCGATCATCGCGTCGATCATCGGCGCGCTGTTCGTCAAGGTGAAGCCGGGCGGCTCGATCATGGGCGCGCTGTACAAGGGCGTGATCGTGTCGGGCGTGCTGGCCGCCATCGCCTTCTACCCGATCACCCTGCAGCTGATGCCGGACAACGTCCACGGGGCAACGAACCTGTACATCTGCGCGCTGATCGGGCTGGTGCTGACCGGGCTGATCGTGTGGATCACCGAGTACTACACCGGCACCCAGTACAAGCCTGTGCAGCATGTGGCGCAGGCCTCCACCACCGGGCACGGCACCAACATCATCGCCGGCCTGGGCGTGTCGATGAAGTCCACCGCGCTGCCGGTGATCGCGGTATGCCTGGCGATCTGGCTGGCGCACCTGCACGGCGGCCTGTACGGCATCGCCATCGCGGCCACCGCGATGCTGTCGATGGCCGGCATGATCGTGGCGCTGGATGCGTACGGCCCGATCACCGACAACGCCGGCGGCATCGCCGAAATGGCCGAGCTGCCCCCGGAGATCCGCAACATCACCGATCCGCTCGATGCGGTGGGCAACACCACCAAGGCGGTGACCAAGGGCTATGCGATCGGTTCGGCGGCATTGGCCGCGCTGGTGCTGTTCGCCGATTACACCCACAACCTGCAGGCCGCGCATCCGGGTGAAGTATTCGCCTTCGACCTGTCCGACCACACGGTGATCATCGGCCTGCTGATCGGCGGGTTGATCCCCTACCTGTTCGGCGCGATGGCGATGGAAGCAGTGGGCCGCGCCGCCGGTGCGGTGGTGGAAGAAGTGCGCCGGCAGTTCCGCGAGATTCCCGGGATCATGGAAGGCACCGGCAAGCCGCAGTACGACCGCGCAGTGGACATGCTGACCCGCTCGGCGATCCGCGAAATGATCGTGCCTTCGCTGTTGCCGGTCGCGGTGCCGGTGGTGGTGGGCCTGCTGCTGGGGCCGCGTGCGCTGGGCGGGCTGTTGATCGGCACCATCGTGACCGGCCTGTTCGTGGCGATCTCGATGACCACCGGCGGCGGTGCCTGGGACAATGCCAAGAAGTACATCGAAGACGGCCACTTCGGCGGCAAGGGCAGCGAGGCGCACAAGGCCGCGGTGACCGGCGATACCGTGGGTGATCCCTACAAGGACACCGCCGGCCCGGCGATCAATCCGCTGATCAAGATCATCAACATCGTGGCGCTGCTGCTGGTGCCGTTGTTGTAACGGTCATGGTGCCGCGACACCTCACAGGGTGTCGCGGTATCGGTTTCGTTCGACGTTCCGTGCTACGCGCATGGCGGATTACGTGCACAGGATCATGGCTTTGACACGCATGGCGGTGTACGTGCACAGGAACATGGCTTTGACACGCATGGCGTGTCACTACGATCCATGGTCGCTCGAGTCCGTAGCGACACGCCGTGCGTGTCCCATGGGGTGTCGCCCCACCCGCACCATCACGGCAACGGGGTCGGGCGTGACAGCACGTAGGCTGCGCTCGCCGCGAAAAATACGCCTACGCCAAGCAGCAACGGCCACGACGGCCTCGCGCCCCAGCAGAACATCGCAAACCCGAATGCCATGCCGCCGGCGGCAAATGCCTTGCCTTTGCGACTTACCGCGCCCTGCTCGCGCCAGGCGCGCAGCGACGGGCCGTAACGCGGATGCTCCAGCAGTTTGCGCTCGAAGCGCGGTGAGCTGCGCGCGAAGCAGCCCACCGCCAGGATCAGGAAGATGGTGGTGGGCATCACCGGCAACAGCGCGCCGATCACCCCCAGCGCCACCATCACCCAGCCCAGGCAGAACCAGAGCCAGCGCATCAGCGCGACATGGCGCGCACGCCCCTGCTCATGCGAATTCCAGCTCCACGTGATCGTGCACGCTGCGGAACGCGGCATCGGCCGCATCGATCATCTGCTGCTCTTCGACGTCGGTGAGTACGACGCGGTCCAGCGCGGCGGTGAACTCGCGCCAGTGGCGTGCGGCACCATCGGGATGCGCGGCCAGGTGGCGTGCGCCGAAGTCCGCGTCCAGGCCCAGCTGCGCGGCCATCTTGTACAGGATGGTGCCGCCCAGGTTGGAGCCTTCAGCCACGTACAACCAGCCCAATGCGGCAGCCAGTGGCAGGTCCGGGTCCAGCCGCAGCGGCACCGGGGCCGGCAGGGTCTGTTCCAGATCGCGCAGGTCGCGGGTGACCTGCGGCAGCCGCCGGCGTTCGGCCAGGTCGGGCAGCAGCGCATCCAGCGCGGCGTTGGCGTACAGGCCATCGATATCGCGGTGGAAGCGGTACTGGACCCGCAGGAAGCGCGCGAACCGCCCACGGTCGGCAAATATCTCGCCGGCCATGATGCGCTTGTCCAGCGCGCCGTGGCTGTCTCGGGTGGCGGCCTTCAGGCGCTGGCTGCGGGTCGCTTCAAGGGTATCGGTGGCGTTCATGGCGTTCTGGCAGAAAGAAGGTGGCAGCGCCGGGCAAGGTCCGGCACAGGGATAAGACGCCTGTCGCGCAGACTACCCCAACCCGGATTGCCGGTGCTGCCCTCCCCCCCATTCCGGCGATGCCATCCTCACCCGGGCTTGGCGATAATGCTTCATCGTCCCGCCCTACAAGGATTGCCATGATGGATACCACCGAAACGCGCATGACCACCCTGTTCGAACAGCTGGGGCTGGAGTCGAGCAACGAGGCGATTGCCCAGTTCATTCTCAGCCACCAGTTGCCTGCCGATACGAAGGTGACCGAAGCGCCGTACTGGAGCACCAGCCAGCGCCAGTTCCTGGGCGAACAGCTGAAGTCCGATGCGGATTGGGCCATCGTGGTCGATGAGCTCAATGAAGCGCTGCATGCGGATTCTGTTGCGCGTTGACGTTTGGGGTTACGTGGGACACGCATGGCGTGTCACTACGCGGCAGGCGCGGCGGTTCATCCACCGCGCCCCCCCTTTGATCAATACCGCCAGGTGACCGCCAGGCGCATGATCCGGCCAGGGGCCGGCATCACGCCCAGTGCGAGCGGGTCGAGGTAGTAGCGGTCGGTCAGGTTGTCCACGTTGAAGTCGACCGCCAGCTGCTCGCTGGCCTGCCAGCTGGCGAACACGTCCACGATGGTCGCCGGCTGGTACAGCTGCTGGATCGCCGACAGGCCCACGTTCCATTCCTTGTCCAGCTTGCTGATCGGACCGCTGTTGTGGATCACGCGGGTGCCGAAGCTCAGCCGCTGGTCCAGCAGCCGTGAGCCCAGCGTCAGGTTGACCGTGTAGCGCGGCGGATTCTGGGTGTTGCTGTAGGAACCCTCGAACCCACCGTCGACGCAGTCGGGTGTGTTGGCCAGTTCTTCGTTCTTTCGCTGCACGCCGTATGCGCGGCGCTCGGCGGCGATGTCCGGGGCGCAGGTCTTGGCTTCGAAGTAGTAATGCGCCGACAGATCGGCGAACACCTTGCCGGCGTCATAGCTGGACTGGAACTCCAGGCCGGAGACCTTGAAGCGGTCGATGTTGCGGATATAGCCGGCCGACAGCGTGCGGTAGTCGCGCGTGATCAGGTCGTCGATGCGGGTGTTGAAGTAGGCCAGCTTGAACGCAGCCTGGTCGCCTTCGGCAAACAGATCATGGCGCACGGTGCTGGCGCCCACTTCCCAGGTGCCCGCGCGCTCGGGCTTGAGTTCGCCGCCCACCGGCTTGGCCGCGGTGAACAGGCCCAGGGTGCTTTCGAACAGGCTGGGCAGCTTCACGCCTTCGGCGTACTTGAGGTAGACCAGGCTGTCTTCATCGGCGTGCCAGGTGACGCTGGCGGTGGGCATGAACGCGTTGTCGGTACGGCGGATCGGCTGCGACCAGGTCCAGCTGGTGGGCACGACCAGGTCTTCGGTGGCGGTGACATCGTGGAAATTCCAGCCGGTGATGTCGGCCACCGTGCCCTTCTTGTACGGCGAAGCCAGCAGCGAGGCCTCGGTGAACTGGCCGTTCGCATCCGGGTACCAGTTGAGCATGGCGATCCGCTGCGCGCGCCAGGCCGGCAGCGCCGGGTTGCCGTTGAGCAGCTGGGTATAGCGGTACTGGCCGATCACTTCCTCGGTTTCCGGCGTGGCCAGGCGGTTGCGGTCGTGGATGCTGACGCGGTTGAAGCGGCCACCCACCAGGATGTCCCAGCGCTCGCCCGGCTGCCATTTCATCGAGGCCACCGCGCTGTATTCCCTGCGCGTGGCATTGCGCAGGAAGCGGTTGTTGACCAGGTCGTCGTGCATGATCGGCGCGCTGTCGCCCGGGCCCACGTCTTCATCGCTGAAGGACAGCCCGTAGTCGAAGGTGAACAAGCCTGCGCTGTCGGTAGTCATCACCGTGGTGTTGGACACGTCCAGGCCGAACCGCGTCTGGCTCATGTCGTTGCGGTAGGCGTCCTTGTAACCGGGGTCGGTATTGAAGGTCGGGCCGTCATACCATTCGGTGCGGCGGTCGAAGTACCACGGCGTGATGCCGGTCAGGCCGTTGTACATCAGGCTGTCGGCCTGGGTGTACCAGAGGTTGGCCTTCAGGTCGACGATGTCGTTTCCCGGGTTGAAGCGGTAGCGCAGGTTGTAGGCATCCAGGTCCACGCTGCCCGGCTCCCACTGCGGCACGCGGTCGCGGTCCACGCGGATGATCTGCGAGGCCATGATTTCACCTTGGCGGCCGCTGTAGTGGCGGTAGCCGGCCTCCAGCGTCTGTACGTCATCGATCCGCCAGGTGCCCTTGAGCAGCACCGAGTTGGACTTGGAGGAGGTGTTGAACACTTCGGTGTTGGGCGGGTTCAACGGTGCCAGGGTGCGCCGGGTCTGCGGGAAATCGTCGTAGCCATGCTTGCCCGAATAGTAGTTGCCGGTATCGCGCCACGCGTAGGCCGCCACCAGGTCAAAACTTTCCCAGTGCTTGCCGCCGGCGATGTTGAAGAACTGCCCGCCGAGGCTGCTGCGGTCGGTACCGGGGGTGCCGTTGTAGGCGGGAAGGTCACGCGCGCTGCCGTTGGAGATGCCGCTGCGCACGCGCAGGCCGGCGTCCTGGCCGTCGCGCAGCACGTCGCCGATGTTCAGCGTTTCCATTTCCACCACGCCGCCGATGCCGCCCGACGCATTGGCGCCCAGGCTGGGGCCCTTGGTCACGGTGAGGCTGGAAATCAGGTCCGGGTCGAGGTAGGTGCGCTGCGACTGGCCGGCATAGCCGCGGTAGGTGTCCATGGTGGACTGCCCGCCGTCGATGATCACCGGGATGCGGCTCTGGCCCTGGATGCCACGGATGTTGAGGTCCAACGCGTTGGCCGTGCGCGGATCACCGGCGGTCACGCCGACCACGCCCTTGACGATGTCGGCGGTGGAGCTGCCACGGAAGCGCTCGAGGGTGGTCCGTGGCACATACACGCTCGAACCGCTGCTGCGGTACTGCTCGAGCGCACGCTCGGCGGTGCCTTCGGCGCTGGCCTGGTCACCGGCCACGCGCAGGGGCGCGGTGTGGATCACGCCATCCTCGCCCTGGCCGCGCGGCGCGCGTTCCAGGGTGACCGCGCCCGGCCCCAGCGCGCGCGACGCCAGGCCGCTGCCCTGCAGCAGCTGCGCCAGTGCGGCCTGCGCATCCAGCGCGCCGTATACCGCGGTGGAGCTGGCACCGTTGGCGAGTGCGGCCGGGTAGGCCACCTGCACACCGGACTGGCGCATGTAACTGCGCAGCGCATCGGCCAGCGGTTGGGCGGGGATATCGAACGGGCGGGTGGCGGCCAGTGGGGCGGTGTCGCCGGACTGGGCCAGTGCCGGCAACGCGGTGGCCGAGGCCAGGCCGGCGGCCAACAACGCGGTGCACAGGCGGGACGGGCGCAGCATCGGCGCCGGTCGGGAAATGGGAAGCATGTTGAAACCTGTTGAGAGGCGATGCCGCGAAAGCACGGCTTCCCCGCACGGGGTGCGGGCGCTGCGACGTACGTGGCGGCGGCGGGTACGTTCGGGGGTAAGACGTGCGGGGCGATCCCTTCCCCAAGGCGCATTCAGCGCGCGGGGGCGGCGCTCACGATCGCCACGCCCATCGGCAGGCGGGTGATGCGCAGCCCGGCCGACATCGCCAGCGCATCCAGCGCCTGCTCGGGCTGGTCCACGCGCAGTGCGGCGTTGACGGCGGGCAGCGACGACAGGTCGCCGCGCACGAACGTGGGGCCTTGGCGATAGCGGGCAATCTGCGCGACCGCATCGGCCACGCCGCTGGCATCGAGCAGCAGCTCGCCGTCGCGCCATGCGGCAATGCGGTCGGGGGCCAGGTCGTCATGGCGCACCACCCGGCCGCCGGGCGCAAAGCCGGCGCGCTGGCCAGCCAGCAGGTAGGTCCAGCCGCCGTTGGGCGAGGCCGCGACGCGGACCTGGCCCTGCGAGACTTCCGCTTCCACTCCCTGCGGGGTGCTGGCCACCGCGAATGCCGTGGCGATGTCCTCCACCACGCCGTCCTGTGCGGTCACCTGGAACGGCTGGGCGCGCCCGGGCGCAACTTCGAACCAGGCGCGCCCGCGCAGCAGGCGGATGCTGCGGCGCTGGTCGTCATAGTCCACGGCAATCGCCGAATCGGCATCGAGCACCGCGCGGCTGCCATCGGGCAGGGCGAGCGTGACCACGTCGTGGCTGCTGCGGTAATCGGCACGCAGGCGCAACCAGGCTTCGGGTGACACCCATACCAGCGCCAGCGCGGCGGCAGCGGCCAGCACCAGGCGGGGAACGCGACGACGGCGGACATGCGGACGCTTCGCCCCCGCCGGCGGCTGCGCCACGGCCTGCCACAGCTGGCGCTCGTATTCGAACGCGCGGCGGTGCCCGGGCAGGCTGAGCCAGTGTTCGAAGGCCTGCATGCGTGGCGCGTCCACGGCGCCGGAGGCCAGCCACGTGATCCACGACTGTGCCTGTTCGGCAAGCAGGTCGGGCGAGGTGGGCGCGGTCGGGTCGGTAGGCAGGTCGTGCGGGCTCATGGCTGGCAAGGGTGCGAAGGGCAGCGCCGATACCATCAAGACGTGTGGGAACGGCACTTCCCCAAGCCCCCGCGCCTCACCGCCCGCTGCGCGCCCATGCCAGCCGCTGCAACGCAGCGCGTACATGGTTTTCCACGGTCGTGACCGACACGCCACGGCGCCGGGCAATTTCCGCCTGGGTCAGCCCCTGCAACCGGTTGAGGCGGAAGATCGTGCGGGTCGGTTCGGGAAGGTGGTCGGCGGCGGCGAGCACGCGCTGCAGCTCGTCCTGGGCCATGGCCTGTTCTTCCGTGGACAGCACTTCATCCGCCCCCCACAGGTAGTGGTCGGCCAACAGCCGCGTCTGGCGGCTGCGTTCCCGGCCCTGGTCGGTGGCCAGGTTGGTGGCCAGACGGTACAGATAGGCCCGCGGGTTGTCGATGGTCACCCCGGCATCCACCCCGCGCGCCTTGAACCAGATGGCCTGGATCACGTCTTCGGCACTGCCGTCGCTGCCCAGTATCCGCTGCACCCGGCGCAGCAGCGCCGGGCGTTCGCGGATCAACAGGTCGGTCAGGGTGGATGCGTTGGAGGACATGCAGAGGGGCCCGGTGCGGCGGCATCTTACCCCTCAAATGAGAATGCGTCACGTTAAGCGCGCGTCCGACGCACCGCCCGCACCTTGCCGCTACGGCCGCCGCCGGCGTAGAACAGGCCCGCGCCATCGGCCTCCAGCCCACTGACATGCATGCCCTCGGGCATGCGCAGCTGCTCCAGCACCTGCCCGCTCTGGGCATCCACGCGGCGGATGTCGCTGCGCTCGCCATCGTCGGTGCCATGCCAGAGCTGGCCATCGACCCAGGTCACGCCGGTGACGAAGCGGTCCGATTCAATCGTGCGCAGCACCTCGCCCGTGGCCGGATCCACCTGGTGGATGCGGCGTTCGCGGTATTGCCCCACCCACAGGCTGCCTTCGGCCCAGGCCATGCCCGAATCGGTGCCGCCGCCAGGCGCGGGAATCGAGGCCAGCACGTTGCCGGTCTGCGGGTCGATCCTGTCGATGCGCGCTTCGGCGATCTGGTACAGGTGGGTACCGTCGAACGCGGTGCCCGCATCGCAGGGCACGGCCAGCGTGCGTACCGGGGCGCCGCTGTCCGGATCGAAGGCCAGCAGCGCCGGGCCGGTGGCGGCCCAGACATGGCGGCCATCGAAGCTGACGCCGTGGATGCAGTCGGCGCCGTCAAAGGGACCATATTCGCGGGCCACCTCGGCGTCGTGCACGCGCGGGGCAGCGGCGGGGTTCAGCGTTCCAGTGTTCATTGCAGCATCTCCTGGCACATCGGAAGGGGTGCCTGGCAACAACCCTAGTCGCCCGGCAGCGCTGCCGGGAGTAACAAGATCGTCGTGAATCCGGACAGCGGCATGGCCCACCAGCGCTGCGTGCGCCCGCCCCCGGTCGCGCGTGCCTGGCCGGTGCTTTCCAGTGCCGCCAACGCGCGCTGCACCGTGCGCTGGCTGGCGCCCAGCGCCAAGGCCAATGCCGAACTGGACCAGTCCGCCCCATCGGCCAGCAATGCGGCAACGGCGCCCTGCTCGCCTTCGATCGGAGGCGCCAGCACCACCACCGCGATGCCGGGCGCGGCTACCAGCCGGTAGCCGTTGGCGGTCGCTTCTACCGACAGCAGACCCTTCACCGCAGCGCGGACGCGCCCCATTTCCACCCGGAGCCGCGCGCGGTGGCTGTCGTCGCCATCACGGGTGCGGAATACCTCGGCAATCAACACGTCGCGGTCAACATCCCCCGGCCACGCCTGGCCGACGGCTCGCAGCAGCGCAAACAGCAGCGGCCGGCGTGCCAGTGACCGCCAGCGCCCACCCATCCACACACCGCGCCGGCAGCCATCCACCACACAGGCCGGTGAGGCCAACAGGTCCTGCACGGCCTGTAGATCCAGCAGGCGGTCAGCCGTCTCCCGGGCCACCTGGCGCGCCGCCGGCTGGGCCAGATGGCTGCGGGCCTGCACGACCTCTGCGTGCAGGGCGGCGATACCCGAGGCCCGCGCGGCGGCCGCAGCCGCGTCCAGCGCCGCCCTCGCCTGCGACACCCGCAACGCGCGCGCCGCCAAGGCCGCTTCGGCCAGCCCGGCCATGGCGGCCAGGGCCGGCGTCAGCGCCCTGCCCTGCACCTGTGCCAAGGCCGATTCGGCCTCCTGCCGACGCCCGAGCAACAGCCAGCGACGGGCCAGGATCAACCAGGCCTGCAGCGCATTGTGCGGATCGGCGCGCTCCTCCAATGCGTGGGCGGCAGCCAGCAGCGGCGCGGGGGTACCGGCAAGATCCCGCAGCGCCAGCCCCACTTCCGCCTCCGCCACCACACAGCGCGCCCGGGCCAGCACCTCACCGGCGCCAAAGCCGCGGTGGGCCAGCCGCAGCAGTTCCCGGGCCCGCTGCAGCTCGCCCAGCTGGGCCATGGCCACGCCGCGCAGCGCCAGTGCCGGCGGGTCGCTGCGCAGGGCCACATGGCCCAGTGCGGTCAGTACGTCGCCAGCGGCAAGGGCACGTGCGGCGGCGGCGAGCAGGGAGTCCATGCGCGCAGGCTAGCGCAGGCAGTCTCCCAGTGCCTCGAACACGGTTTTTCCGGTACCGGGCAGCCGCTGGAACAGCGGCTGCGGCCCGTCCAGTGCCGCCAGCAACGCCGCCACGGTGGTGCCGCCGCCGGTCGGGAAGTGGCACAGCCAGGTGGGCTGCTGCCGCTGCAGGGCACCGGTCGCGGGGTCCACCCGCAGCTCGCTTGCAGCGAATGCCCAGCCGCAGACATTGACCCTGCCCGTGGCCCGTTCGACCGAGCAGCGCAGTTTCAGCGGCTGGTAATCGGTGTACTCGCCTTCGCAGAAGGTATCGGGGCAGACATCGTCGAAGCCGGCTTCAAGACGATGGCGCAGGTCGCGGAAGGCGGACCAGTTCGCCTGCGGCGTGGGGTAGTCGACCAGGTCCACGTGCAGGGGCGCAGCGGGCGGCGGGCTGGCGGCGGCCGGGCCTGCAACGGCAAGCGCCAACAGGATCAACGCGGCCAGGGCGTTGCAGGGGTGGCGGGAAGGCAGTGGAAGGGTCATGGGCGTGCTCCGTGAAGGGACCTCCACCGTGCGCCTGCCCAGGTCCGGGCGGGATCAGCCGGGTGCGCTGGTGGCGGTCGGCGATCGCCACTGCGGCGGGTCGGATAGCCCCCACCCTGCACGTTGGCCGGCAAAGGCATAAAATGGGAGGTCTTATCGCGCCATCCCCCCTCTCGGAGCACACCATGGGTCTGGAACTCGTCTCGCCCGGCAAGAACCCGCCGGAAGAAATCAACGTCATCATCGAGATCCCGAAGGACTCGGAGCCGGTCAAGTACGAAGTGGACAAGGAAACCGGCGCGATCTTCGTCGACCGCATCCTGTCCACCCCGATGCGCTACCCCTGCAACTACGGCTACGTGCCGAGCACCCTGTGCGGCGACGGCGATCCGGCCGACGTGCTGGTCGTGCTGCCGCTGCCGCTGGTTCCGGGTTCGGTGGTGCGCTGCCGTCCGGTGGGCGTACTGAAGATGAGCGACGAAGCCGGCGGCGACGAAAAGATCCTGGCGGTGCCGATCTCCAAGGTGTTCAGCGGCTACGCGCACGTGGAAGACATCGAGCAGGTGTCCAAGCACTGGCTGGAGCGCATCGGCCACTTCTTCGAGCACTACAAGGACCTGGAGAAGGGCAAGTGGGTCAAGCTCGACGGCTGGGGCGGCGCCGCCGAAGCCAAGCAGATCCTGGTTGAAGCGCACCAGCGCTACCTGTCCAGCAACAGCTGAGGCTGAATGACCCTGCTCCGGCGCTGGTCGCCGGAGCGATGGGCATCACGTTTTTACAATGCGGCACATCACTGTTTGCGCCGGATTGAGTACATTGCGACTTCTACACCGTCCACGGTGGGGTTCACCGTGGTCACCCAGGGGATTGTGTCGTGCGTATTCTGCTAGTTGGGGACGAAGCCAGCCTGTCGGCTGAGCTGATGGATTTCATTGCCGATCTTGGGGAAGAGTGGCAGCCCTTGCGGGCACCCGATGGCCAGACGGCCATGAACATGGTGGCGTCCACGCCGGTGGATGCGGTCATCGCCTGCCCCTCCCTGCCCGATCTCAACGCCACCACGCTGCTGGGCCAGATCCGGACGCTGCGTCCGGAGACGATCCGCATCGCGCTGGTCGATGCGGCCCAGGGCAACCGCCCGCCGCCGGCACGCCTGATCGGCGTTGCCCACCGTTTCCTGCCGCTGCCGCTGGCACCGGAAGTGCTGCTTGAAGCGCTCACCAGCCTGGAAGAGCTGCGCGAGCTGCTCGACAGCGCGCGCCTGCGCAGCGCCATCGGCCGCATCGAGAAGCTGCCCTCGCCGCCGCACCTGTACCTGAGCCTGACCCAGGCGCTGGAGCACGACGACGACACCGACACGGCCGATGTCTCCAAGCTGGTGTCGGCCGATCCGGCGATCGCGGCCAAGGTGCTGCAGCTGTCCAACTCGGCCTTCTTCAACAGCGGCCGCACCATTTCCGACCTGCGCACCGCCGTGACCCGGCTGGGCCTGTCGACCCTGCGCGACCTGGTGCTGGCCAGCGAGGTGTTCTCGGCTTCGCCGCTGTCCAGCGGTGAACGCAACGCGCTGCAGCAGCGTGCGCTGCTCGCTTCGCGGCTGGCCGCCAAGCTGCTGCCCGATTCCAGCGCCGAACTGGGCGCGACCGCCGCACTGCTGGCCGATATCGGCCTGCTGCTGCCCGGCGTGCGCAACGAGCGCAGTGAGCCGGCCGACGACGCCGACCCGCGCCCGGGCCACAGCGAAGCCGGTGCCTACCTGCTGGGGCTGTGGGGCCTGCCGATGCCGATCATCGAGGCGGTGGCCTTCCACCTGCAGCCGCAACGCTCCAACACGCGCAGCTTCTGGGTGACCGGTGCGGTGCACGTGGCGCTGGCGCTGGTCAACGGCGACCCGGTGGACGAGGACTACCTGCAGCGCGCGGGCGTGCTGGCCAAGCTGCCGCAGTGGCGCGATCACGCCAATGGGTTGATGGGACTCGCTACGGCGGACGCATAAGGCGCAACGACCAACGGTCGTTGCCTACCGGCGATGGTTTGAGAAACGATGATGGCGTGCCTCGGCACGCCATTTTTTTGCGCCATGCAAACGGTAGATCACGACCGTGGGTCGTGATCAAGAAAAAGGGCGGCCCTTGCGGGCCGCCCTCTTTTTATTGCACCAGCGGTTCGATGGATCAGAACTTCTGGGTGTACTTCATGTACAGGAAGCGGCCGATATCGAAACCGCCGTAGTAGGCGAAGCTCGAGTTCTGCTGCGAGTACATCAGCGGACCCTTGTGGTCGAACACGTTGTTCGCGCCCAGGGCGATGGTGGCATCCCACGGTGCCTTCCAGCTGACCTGCAGGTCGTGGAAGGTGTTGGAGCCGGTCTTGCGCAGCGGAGCGGTCTCGCCGTAAGCGATGCGGTCCGGATCGGTGCAGCCGATCGCGATGCACGGCTCGTTGAGGCCCGAGTAGTAGCGCGCGGTGTAGTTCACACCGAAGCTGCCCAGCGACCAGTTGACGCCCAGGTTCGAGCGTACGCGGAACAGCGCATCCTGACCGACGCGGCCGATCATGATGTCGTCGCCAGCGGCGTTCTGTGCGGCTTCGTCGTACTTGGACAGGTAGCTGGTCTGCCAGTCAATGGCGAACTGACCGATGGCCAGCTCCGGCAGGCGGTACTTGATGCCCAGGTCGTAACCTTCGGTGTCCATCTTGCCGAGGTTGGCGGTGCCGTAGGTGATCGCGCTGATGTGGCCATCGGCCGCACGGGTCACGCTGCCGCAACGGCTGGAATCACCCAGCACGTAGCAATCACGCAGGATGCGATCGACGGAGTCGTCGATGATCATGTTGCTGATTTCGTAGCGGTACCAATCCAGCGAGACGTCCAGGCCCTGCACCCAACGCGGGCTCCAGACCAGACCGACGGTCTTGCTCTTGGAGGTTTCCGGCGCCAGGTTCGGGTTGGCACCCGAGATGAACTGGTCACCCGACTGGCACGGCGTGGTCGAGCACGGGACGTTGCCCTGGCCCAGCTGCACGTAGTCGGCCGGAGCGCCACCAGCAAGGCAGGCGGCATTGCCGGCCACGCTGCCCGACACGCCAACGGCGCACGGATCGGTGTAACGCTCGAAGCTCGAGCTCAGACCGCCGTACAGGTCGGCGATGGTCGGAGCGCGGAAGCCCTCGGCGTAGGTGCCGCGGACCAGCAGCTCGTCGATCGGACGCCAGGTCAGGCCGAACTTGCTGTTGGTGGTGCCACCGAAGTTGCTGTAGTCCGAATAACGGCTCGCAAGGTTCAGGGTCAGTTCCTTGGCGAACGCCATGTCGGCCAGGATCGGCACGTTCAGTTCGAGGTAGACCTCGTTCAGATCGTACTCACCCTGGGTCGGCTTCTGGCCCAGGCCGGTGGACATGCCCGACTGTGCGAAGGCGTCCGGCACGTAGCTGCCTTCTTCCTTGCGGTGCTCCACGCCCACGGCGAAGCCGAGGTCACCGGCCGGCAGGGTCACGATGGAACCCGACAGGTTGGCGGTGAAGCTGGTGGTCTTGGTCACGCCACGGGTGGTGTAGGTCGGGAACAGGAAGTCCTGCAGCTCCGGATCCGCCAGCGAACCCTGGCCTGCAACGCCGTACGGCAGCAGCGGGTTCCACGGACGGCAGTCGCCCAGTGCGATCGGGTTGGCAGCGGTACCGCACTGTGCCACGCCCTGCGCGTTGATGAAGGACGCACCCAGGGCCTGTTCGGAAGCGATCAGGCTCATGTCGCCGCGCTGGGTCTTGATCGACTCGTTGCGGTTCCACAGCGCGCCGACGTCCCAATCGAAGGACTTGCCGGCCAGCTCGAAGTAGCCGCTGACGGTCGGGGCGAAGCGCAGGGTCTTCAGCTGGCTGTCGGTGGTGCGCGGCACTTCCCACAGGCGGCGACGGAAGTCGACGTTCTGGCCAACCGGGTTGAAGGCGCTTTCAGCGGTCAGCGGGGTGCCGAACGAGGACGACTGGTACGGGTAGCCGGCGATCTGCTGGAACGTGTTGCGCTCGTTGTAGAGCACATCGGTGTTCAGGCTGATGGTGTCGGTGAAGTCGTAGGTGCCGTTGACGTACAGCGACTTGCGCTCGATACCGGTCAGCAGGCTCATCTGCTCGTTGGAGTTGGCGTACTCCTCGGCAGTGAGCGTGTGGTAGTCGTTCGGGTTGTTCGGGTTGCCACCCTGGTTCAGGGTCTGCCACACGGCGGTCTTGGAATCGGCGCAGTTGACCTGCAGCGGGTTGCACCAGCTGCCGTACTGGCTGATCGGGCTGCCATCGGCGGCCACCGAGTTCGGACCACGGCCGCCATCACGGCTGTACCAACGGTCCTTGGCCCACACCGGATCCTGCTTGGAGTATTCGGCCGACAGGGTCAGGCTGCCGCGTTCGCCGGTAGCACCCAGGGTCATCGAGTACTGCTGGTTCTCGCCGTCGCCCTGGTCGTACTGACCGAAGTAGACGTTGACTTCACCGCCGTCGAAGTTCTTGCGGGTGATCACGTTGACCACGCCGGCAATGGCGTCGGAACCGTAGATCGAGGAGGCGCCGTCCTTCAGGACTTCAATGCGCTCAACGGCCGACATCGGGATCTGGCTCAGATCCTGGTAGCCACCGGTGGTGGCGCCGAGGCGCTTGCCGTTCATCAGCACCAGGGTGCGCTGGGCGCCCAGGTTGCGGATGTCGACGTAGTAACCGCCCACGTTCTCGCCCGAGGACAGGGAATCCGAACGCGAGATGGCCGGCGAGCCGGCCGAGGTCAGGTTGTTCAGCACGTCTGCGACGTTCGAGAAGCCCTGCTTTTCCAGGGTTTCACGGGTCATCGTCAGGATCGGCTGCTGGGTCTCCATGTTGGCGCCGCGAATACGCGAGCCGGTGACCGAGATGCGATCCAGGTCAGTGGTGCCGGAGGCTGCTTCCTGTGCCGAAGCGAAGCTCGGCACGAGCGCCAGCGCAATGCCGGCCGGCAGAAGACCCAGCCGCACTGCGGGAGTACGAAAATTCATCAATCTCTCCAAGGTACGTTAGTAGCGTGTTAAACCGCCTCGGAAAGTTACGATTGCGTTACCGTTAATTATTTGCGCGATGCCACCGGACTCTTTGCCGACTTTGGCGAAAGCGATCCGCCGGTCTGCCGGAAGCCCGATGCCGACTGGCCATAACGGGCGCGGAACGCACGCGCGAAGCTGCAGCAGTTGTCGAAGCCGCTGGCGGCGGCCACTTCGCCGATCATCATGTCGGTGTCGCGCAGCAGGTCCGCGGCGCGCTCCAGGCGCAGGCGCGCCGACAGCGACTGCGGACTCTCTTCGTACAGGCTCTGGAACGTCTTGGACAGATACCAGCTGGAGAAGTTGGTCAGCTCGGCCAGTTCACCGATGCGCACCACCCGGTGGCTGTTGCCTTCCAGGTACAGGCGCGCGCGCTGCATGCGGCCGAACACCTGGCGTTTGCGGATGCGCGAGCGGCCCGGGCAGCGCTGCACGCCGGTGGCCATGCCACGCTGCATCGAGGCCAGGTGCAGCAGCACCGGGCGCAGGGCCTGCGCGGGCTGGCCACTGGCCAGCGCATCGCGCCACAGCCGCAGCGCCACCCGCACTTCACCTCGGCTCATGCTGCCGCGGCCGGCGTACAGGCTGCAGTCGGCCAGTTCACCCAGCGCGCGCAGGGCTTCCGGGGCCAGGCTCAGGCCGATGCACAGGCCATCGCGGCCGGCCTGGATCATCGGCTTGGATTCCTTCTCGAACGCGATCCACTCGCGCTGGCGCAGGCGGAAGCGGCCTTCCTTGGATTCCACCCACGCGCTGCCACGCAGCTGCATCCACACGGTGAAGGTGGTGCCAGCCGTCTGCAGGCTGCCCAGCCGGGCCACGCCCAGGCAGGTGGGCAGCGGACCGTCATCGACGATCTTGTCCAGGGAGAGCGATTGGCCGCGATCGGCGAGGGAAAGCTGACGCATGACGTACACCGGGGTTTGCCGTTACGGGGCAACCGTTTTGCCAAGTCAGGCGGTCTGCGTCAGGACGTTTCGACGAGATTGATGCGAATTCGTCACGACGCCGTTACGAAAGAAGTACGACGACTACTTTCCCTTCCAGAACAACAGGTTGGGCACCGACGAGAACACCGGGCGGGGCGGTTCGGGCAGCGTCATCACCCCGATGTCGGCGCCGTCGGCGACCGCCAGGGCCAGATACAGGGCGCTGCCATCGGGCTGCGCGCTGAAGCCGTTGCCGGCGCTGAGCCGGTCACGGTCGAGGCAGTACTCCGCCCCCTGCGACGGGCTGTTGATCCGTGCAAACACGGTCGAACAATCGGCCCGACTGGAGAGGTAATCCAGGCTGCCATCGCGGGCCACGGCCCAGGTGCGGTAGCGCCAACGCGAGGGCCGGTCCTCGCTGACCTGCTGGATGCTGGCCGGATCCAGGCGCAGGTCGACCGACCACAGCCCGCCCGCCGCCAACCGGGTGAACAGCACGCGCTGGTGGGCCGCATCCAGCCGCGCCTGGGACACCCCATCGACATGGCCCAGCAGTTTCCACGGCGTGGCGCGCCGGTCGAACAGCGACAGGCGCATGCGCTCGTCCTCGTCGCGCTCCACGACCAGCACGTGGTCGTTGTCACCCGCGTACAAGGCCTGCAGCGGCTGCGCCACCGGCACCGGCAGCGCCACGATCTGTTCGTCGCGCGGTGAAACCTCGTAGATCACCGGCCGCGCCTGGGCATCACGGCCCGATACCAGCAGATGGGTGCTGTCAGGCGACCAATCAGCGGACTGCCGGGTTTCCGGGCGCAGGCCTTCCACCGGCCGCAGCGATTCAGGGCGCGACAGGTCGGCCCACCACAGGCCGTAGTTGCCGGAACGATCGGAGGTGAACACCAGCTGCCGGCCATCGGGTGCCAGCATCGGCTGGGCATCGCGGCCATTGGAGGGGAACAGCCGTTCGGGCGTACCTGGGCGGCCGTCCTTCACCGGCACGCGGAACAGGCCGAACTGTGCCTTGCGGTGGACGAAGGCCAGCATGTTGTTGTTGCGCGACAACGCCGGCGACTGCGCATCGTCCAGCCCCACATCACGCAGCGTGCGCGTTTCAGTATCCAGTTCGTACAGGCGGGCCTCGCTGTCCACGCGGCGCCCGAACACGATGTGGCGGCTGTCGCCCCGCCACGCCCAGCCACGGATCTCGGCCGAATCGTTGGTGAGCTGTTCGGGCACGCCACCAGTGGCGGGCAGCCGCCACAGATCGCCGATCTGCGGGTTGCGCACGAACACGATCCAGCGCCCATCCGGCGAGAAGCGCGGGGCGTAGTCGAAGCTGTCGTCTGCGAGCGGGTAGTCGACCGGAGTCCAGGCCCCACTGGCGATGTCCAGCACGCGGATGCCGCGATGGGCATGGCGGCCGGACAGCGAGCCGAACACCAGGCTGCGCCCGTTGGGCGTCCAGTCGAAGCTGAGCAGCTCGGTGCCGTCGCAGCGCGTGACGTGGCGGATCGCACCGCCGGTTGCGCTGGCGATCAGCACTTCGCAGCTGCCCTCCGGGCCAAACCGCGCAAACGCGATGTCGCGGCCGTTCGGCGACCAGTTCGGGAAGCGGTCCGAATGGCCCGCAGGCGTGTCGGTCAGCAGGCGCGCCGGTGCGTTGCCGGAGGTCTGCACCTTGATCGCGCTGCCGCCGCGGGCCGCATCATCGGCCTCGTAGGCCACCTGCGAGCCATCCGGCGAGACGGTCGGGTAGGTTTCGAAACCGGCCGTGGCGGTGATCAAACGATAGGGGCGCTGCGGACTGCCGACCACGCGGCTGCCGTCTTCCAGCACGCCACTGCCTTCAGGCCCGCGGGGCGGGCGTTGCAGCAGCAGTGCAGCCATCACCAGCAGGGCGATGAACATCCCCAGGCCAATGGCCAGGAACACATAGCGCCGGTTGCGCCGCCAGCGGCTGCGCGGGCGCGGCGCCGGGGTTGCCGCGGCGAACACAGCGGCCAGCGCATCGCGTTCGTCTTCATTGGGCGCGGCATCCACCTCCGGGCCGGGCTCCACCACGACCGACACAGGTTGCAGCAGCCGGTAACCAGTCTTGGCGATGGTTTCAATATAGGCAGTGCCCGCGTCATCGTCGCGCGAGAACGCCTTGCGCAGCTGGGTGATGGCCTGGGTCAGTACATCATTGGTAGGCAGCGTGTCCGGCCAGACCTCGGCGAACAGTTCATCGCGAGTCACCACCGCACCGGGCACGCGCATGAGTACCTTGAGCACACCCAGTGCCTTGGGCGTGAGCCGGCGCGGACGACGCGCGCCCTCCACCACCACCTCACGCGACGACAGCGTGATGGTGCAATCGCCGATCCTCAGTCGGTCGGCAGCGGGTGTCTCACTATCCAGGCTGATCATTCCGGCGCTACGTAATACCACTGAACAACAGGAACGCAGCATTCATCGAATCAACCACAGATCGAACGAACCGCCAGATTCCGCACACGTCATCAGTGCAAAGGGCAAAGACACTGAAGCGCGCGAATACTAGCCTATGCCGGTTAACTGCGCCTGTGCGCGCAGAGGACATCAGGCCTCTCTCGCCGACGAATCCACATAAACTGCGTCAACATTCGCGCCTTCGGGCGCGAATTTTTTATCTGCGATTCAGCAACTTTTTAGCATCGATTCAGTAATTTTTTATCGACGATTCAGTTTCGCGCGTTGCGGATCATGGTCAATCCGACCAGTCGCGACACCACCAACGCTACGTACATCACGCCTGCGAACTGCTCCAGCATCACCAGCGCGCGTGCTTGTGGATGCACCGGCACCACGTCGCTCAGGCCGACCCCGGACAACAAACTGAAGCTGAGATAAAGCAGCTCCATCCAAGTGCGCAGTTCGCTCTCGCTGGTGGCCACGAAACTGCCTGGGAACCACTGCTGGCAGACCGCGAAGGCGAAGGCGAATGCCCAGGCCAGCAGCGTGAAGGTGGCGCCCGCGGCGAACAGCTCGTCGCGGGTCACCTTGTGGTCCTGCAGCATGTAGGCGATCAGGCTGCCCGCCGTATAGAAGTACAGCAGACATTCCAGCAGCTGGGCGGTGGTGACCAGCGCCGGCCGCCCCAGCAGCGCCCCCGAGAGGGAGAACACCACCGAGGGAATGGCCAGCAGCAGGGCCACCCACATGCCCAGCGGGCTGCGCCGCACCACCCACAGCGCCAGGCCGAGCACCGCGATGCCGAAGGCGCCGAACAGCGCGCGGCCGGCCCCGGATTCGTCCATGGCCGGGTACAGCAGCACGCCCAGCAGCTGCACCCCCAGCAACCAGGCCGAGGGGTGCCGGCGGGCGATGGCCAGCCATCGGGTGGTGCGCGCTATGGCCATCGTGGTGTCCCTGCCCCTGTGTCGGTGGCCGAAGCTTAACGGCTGCCGCGCTGAGGCGGCATGACGGTCCGCCTTGGCCGCCCGTCCTGGCGGGTCACGACCAACGGTCGTGACCTACCCCGCTTGGCCCGCTGCGTAGTCGCGCACGTCCTGGGTGATCTTCATCGAACAGAAATGGGGGCCGCACATCGAGCAGAAATGGGCGTCCTTGTGGGCGTCCTTGGGCAGGGTTTCGTCATGGAACTCGCGCGCCTTGTCCGGATCCAGGCCCAGGTGGAACTGGTCTTCCCAGCGGAACTCGAAGCGCGCCTTGCTCAGCGCGTTGTCGCGCACCTGCGCGCCCGGGTGGCCCTTGGCCAGGTCGGCGGCGTGGGCAGCGATGCGATAGGCCATGATGCCGTCGCGCACGTCCTGCCGGTTGGGCAGGCCCAGGTGCTCCTTGGGCGTGACGTAGCAGAGCATGGCGGTGCCATACCAGCCGATCATCGCCGCGCCGATCGCGCTGGTGATGTGGTCGTATCCCGGCGCGATATCAGTGGTGAGCGGCCCCAGCGTGTAGAACGGCGCCTCGCCGCATTCGCGCAGCTGCTTGTCCATGTTCTCCTTGATCAGCTGCATCGGCACATGGCCGGGGCCTTCGATCATGGTCTGCACATCGTGCTTCCAGGCAATCTTCGTCAGCTCGCCCAGCGCTTCCAGCTCGCCGAACTGCGCCGCATCGTTGGCATCGGCAATGCAGCCGGGGCGCAGGCCGTCGCCCAGCGAGAAGGTCACGTCGTAGGCCTTCATGATCTCGCAGATGTCCTCGAAGTGCGTGTAGAGGAAGTTCTCGCGCTGATGGGCCAGGCACCACTTGGCCATGATCGAGCCGCCGCGCGAGACGATGCCGGTGACCCGATTGGCGGTGAGCGGCACGTGGCGCAGCAGCACGCCGGCATGGATGGTGAAGTAGTCCACGCCCTGCTCGGCCTGCTCGATGAGGGTGTCGCGGAAGATCTCCCAGCTCAGGTCCTCGGCGCGGCCATCGACCTTCTCCAACGCCTGGTAGATCGGCACCGTACCGATCGCCACCGGCGAGTTGCGCAGGATCCATTCGCGGGTTTCATGGATGTGCTTGCCGGTGGACAGGTCCATGACCGTGTCACCGCCCCAGCGGATCGCCCACACCAGCTTTTCCACTTCCTCGGCGATGCCGGACGACACCGCGCTGTTGCCGATGTTGGCATTGATCTTGGTCAGGAAGTTGCGGCCGATGATCATGGGCTCGCTTTCGGGGTGGTTGATGTTGTTGGGCAGCACCGCCCGCCCGCGCGCGATTTCCTCGCGCACGAACGCCGGGGTGATCGAGGCGGGGATGGAGGCACCGAACGACTGCCCAGGGTGCTGCATCAGCAGCGCCTGCTCGCGGATCGCCTCGATGCGCTGGTTTTCGCGGATCGCCACGAACTCCATTTCCGGAGTGATGATGCCGCGCCGGGCGTAGTGCATCTGGGTGACGTTGGCGCCGGCCACGGCGCGTCGCGGTTGCAGCCGCGACGAAAAGCGCACCGCGTCCAGCCGCGCATCGGTTGCGCGCGACCGCCCGAACGCCGAGCTGGGCCGGCCCAGCAGCTCGGTGTCGCCGCGCTCGGCGACCCAGCCCGCGCGCAACGCCGGCAGGCCGGTGGACAGGTCGATGCGGGCATCAGGATCGGTATACGGGCCGGAGGTGTCGTACACGGTCAGCGGGGCGTTGCCGCCACTCAGCGCGATCTCGCGCATCGGCACCTGCAGGTCGCTGCGCGAGCCGGGCACGTAGATCTTGCGTGAGCCGGGAATGGGTCGGGTGACCGATTCAGACAGCTGCTGGGCCTGTTGCTGAAGGGCGGAAGGGTGTGCGTTCATCGGGCATCGTCCTGGGTTGTCGGTGCGAGGGTTCGCACGGCGAGGGACGAAGCGGCGGCGCACGGCAGGCGCACGGCGCGCGGTTTCCAGGCGGGGGCTGGGCGGCGCGGTGCATCGGCTGTTGCGAAGCTTCCCTACGCCGGTATCAACCGGATCAGGTTCGAAGGGACTGTCTCAACCGTGGCCACATGGCCGCGGTACCCCCGCTTCGGGGCGGATTAGACCACACCTGCGCCGGAAGTGTGAACAGCCATGTCATGCCGCCTTGGCTAGACTGCCGCGCATGGTCTTTCGACTCTCCATCGCCCTGGTGGTGCTGCTGGTGCTGGCCGCTGGCGTGGCACCCGACCCGTTCAACGAGATCGTGCGCGGCGGGCTGGTGCACATCATCCGCAGTGCCGGCTGGCTGTACCTGCTGGTGGTGTTCATCACCCTTTCGTTCCTGCTCTACCTCGCCTTCGGGCGGCTGGGTTCGCTGCGGATCGGCGGCGAAGACGCCGAACCGGATTTCTCCAACGCCAGCTGGATGTCGATGCTGTTTGCCGCCGGCATGGGCATCGGCCTGGTGTTCTGGGGCGCGGCCGAGCCGGTCTCGCACTTCGTCACCCCACCCGAAGGGCTGCCCCCACAGAGCATGGAAGCGGCGCGCGCCTCGATGCGCTACGCGTTCTTCCACTGGGGCCTGCACCCGTGGGCGATCTACGCGCTGATCGGCCTGGCGATGGCCTGGTTCCAGTTCAACCGCAACGGCCGTGGATTGATCAGCGACCTGCTGCAGCCGCTGATCGGCGCGCACCACCGCGGTTGGATCGGCACCGTGGTGAACGTCGCGGCGGTGGTGGCCACGGCGATCGGCGTGGCCACCACGCTGGGCTTTGGCACCATCCAGATCGCCGCAGGAATCGAGCGCGTGTTCGGCCTGCACGCCGGCGCGCCGCTGCAGCTGACCATCATCGCCGTTGCCTTCGTGCTGTACATGGCCTCCACCGCCAGTGGTGTGCACCGTGGCATCAAGTGGCTCTCCAACTTCAACCTCGGCCTGGCCGCCGTGCTGCTGGCGCTGGTCCTGGTGCTGGGCCCCACCGCCTTCATCTTCGATACCTTCACCACCACCATTGGCTCCTACCTCAACCAGCTGGTGACCATGAGCCTGCGCATGTCGCCGTTCTCGGGCAGCACCTGGGTGGCCGACTGGACGATCTTCTACTGGGCGTGGTGGATCGCCTGGGCGCCGTTCGTCGGTTCGTTCATCGCCCGCGTCTCGCGCGGGCGCAGCATCCGCGAATTCGTGCTCGGCGTGGTGATCGCGCCCAGCGTGCTCGGCTTCCTCTGGTTCTCGGTGTTCGGCGGCACCGCGCTGTGGTCGCAGATCTTCGGCCATGTCGACCTGGTGCGGGCACTTGGCACCGGCTACGAAACCGTGCTGTTCACCATGTTCGACAGCCTGCCGATGCCCACCGTGCTCTCCGTGATCGCGCTGGTGCTGCTGATGATCTTCTTCGTCACCTCGGCCGACTCGGCCGTGCTGGTACTGGCCAGCATGTCCACCGACGAAGCCGGCGACCCACCGCTGTCCCGGCGAATCACCTGGGGCGTGGCGATCGCCCTGATCGCCGCCGTGCT
This sequence comes from Stenotrophomonas sp. Steno-Z4, assembly GCF_056393145.1. Taxonomy (NCBI): domain Bacteria; kingdom Pseudomonadati; phylum Pseudomonadota; class Gammaproteobacteria; order Lysobacterales; family Lysobacteraceae; genus Stenotrophomonas; species Stenotrophomonas sp. Steno-Z4. The sequence continues at coordinate 720,911 of NZ_JBWJPC010000001.1, forward strand.
GTTGCTGGCCGGCGGCCTGGATGCGCTGCAGGGCATGATCACCATCGCCGCCCTGCCCTTCGCCCTGCTGATGCTGGCGGTGATGTGGTCGCTGTACCGCGTGCTCGACATGGAATACGCGCTGCAGCGCCGGCGCGCGTTGCGCGCGCGGCGGATGATGGATGCCTGGATCGAGCGCGAGATCGCCGCGCAGGAAGAGACGCGCGATGAGGCGTCGCGGGCGGATGGTTAGCGCGTAAGAGCGGCGTTTCAGTTCTTACTGGCAGGGGGCGGCCGTCGGATAGCCACGCTCCGGGACACGCCGTAAACCCATCCATGGGGGCTTGGCAAAAACATCCATGTTTTTGACAGTCCCTCCGGTGGCTACCCGCCGGCCGCCCCCGACAGATGGCCGCGTGCGGATGGAAAAGGCAGCCACGCAGGGCGTGGCTCTACGAGGTGTCGCTGGTAGGTTCGGTTCCCGAACGAACGCACGGAACGCACCACCGTCCGGTAACGCATGAGAATGATCGAAGCCGCCGTTGATCTTCCCGTGGCCACCAACACATCGTCGAAGGTCGGCGGGGGCGGGTTTGCGGGACTGTCAAAAACATGGATGTTTTTGACAAGCCTCCATGGACGGATTCACGGCGTGTCCCGCAAACCCGCACCCGCCGGCCCTGCTCAGGCCAAGCGGGAACAACCGGCTGTTCGCCCAGATGCATGGAGCACCCGGGCAGAGCCCGGCTCTACGGAACCGTTCAGAAGCAGCCGGGCCGAGCCCGGCGATACAGGACGGTTCAGTACCCCGCCGCCTGCCCATCCTTGCGGCTTTCCGAAGCGCCGTAATACACACCGGTTTCCGGGTCGCGCATGATCGCCTGGTACCCGCCGTACGGACCGTCGGCGAAGGTCACGCGGTGACCCTTGCGCATCAGCGCGCGCACCGTTTCATACGGGTAGCCCGTTTCCAGGTTCACCTCGCCACCGTCGCTCATCGCCGTGGCCTGCCCGGTCGGTTCGGTCGACCCTTCATGCTGGATGCGCGGCGCATCGCCGGCTTCCTGCAGGTTCATGCCGAAGTCCACCAGGTTCATCACGATCTGCGCGTGGCCCTGCGGCTGCATCGCACCGCCCATCACGCCGAAGCTCATCCAGGGCTTGCCGTCCTTGGTCACGAAGCCCGGAATGATGGTCTGGAACGGCCGCTTGCCCGGCGCATAGCCATTCGGATGGTCCTTGCGCAGCACGAACATCTCGCCGCGATCCTGCAGGATGAAGCCCAGCCCCGGCGGCGCCATGCCGCTGCCCATGCCGCGGTAGTTGGACTGGATCAGCGACACCATCATCCCGTCCGCATCGGCCACCGTCATGTAGATCGTGTCGCCTTCTTCCAGCTGCTTCGGCGTGCCCGGCTGCACCTCGCGCAGCGCCTTGTCCATCGAAATCAGCTTGCGCCGCTCAGCCGCGTATTCCTTCGACACCAGCTTGGCCACCGGCGCCGGCTGGAACGCCGGATCGGTGTAGAAGCGCGCACGGTCCGCGAACGCCAGCTTCTTGGCCTCCACGAACAGGTGCACATGCTCCGGCGACCCGAACGGAATCTTCGAGAAGTCATACCCCTCCAACACGTTCAGGATCTGCAGCGCCGCAATGCCCTGGCTGTTCGGCGGCAGCTCCCACACGTCATAGCCCCGGTAGTTGCTGCTCACCGGCTCCACCCACTCGCCGTGGTGGCTGGCCATGTCGTCGTAGCTCAGGTAACCGCCGTTGGCCTTGAAGTACGTGCCGATCGTGCGCGCGATGTCGCCCTTGTAGAACGCATCGCGGCCGCCCTGGGCGATCTGCTCCAGCGTGTTGGCCAGGTTCGGGTTCTTCCACAGCTCACCCTTGCGCGGCGCGTGCCCGTTGATCGTGAACTGCTCCTTGAAGCCCGGGTACTGCGACAACCTGGGCACCGAGCGGTCCCAGTAGTAGGCGATCACTTCCGCCACCGGATGGCCCTCGCGCGCGTAGCGGATCGCCGGCGCGAGGTTGTCGGCCATCGGCTTGCGGCCGAAGCGGTCGTGCAGCGCGAACCAGCCATCCACCGCGCCCGGCACCGACACCGGCAGCGGGCCGGTGGCCGGGATGTCCTTCAGCCCCCGGCGCTGGAACTCGGCCAGGGTCAGCGACTTCGGCGAACGGCCCGAGCCGTTGTAGCCGTAGAGCTTCTGCGTTTTCGGATCCCACACGATCGCGAACAGGTCCCCGCCCACCCCGTTGCCGGTGGGCTCCATCAGCCCCAGCGCGGCATTGGCGGCGATCGCCGCATCCACCGCCGAGCCACCGCCCTTCATCACATCCAGCGCGATCTGGGTGGCCAGCGGCTGCGAGGTCGCCGCCATCGCATGCGGGGCGATCACTTCCGAGCGGGTGGCAAAGCCGTGCCCGGTGACCCGGTCGGCGGCAGAAGACAGCATCGGCAGGGCGCACAGCAGCGCGGCGGCCAAGACGGCACGGGCAAGAGGTCGGGTCACGGAGAGGGTTTCCTGGAGGGGTGGCAAGCGCTCGATGGTGGCGGCTGGAGCCGCCTGCGCACATCCGACAATGGTCATGCACGGCCGCATCGGCGGGGTCATCCACGACAGCCCTATCCGCGCAGAAACCGGGCTTCAATACTTGAATTGGGGTTCACCGGAACGCTTTCACGCGCAACCATCCTTATACGGCGGGGGTTTGCGCTGGATACAGCCGAAACCGTTGGAAATTGTCGAGACACGGTTGACAGCGGCAAAACCGCTGTGGTTTTCTCGATCACATGTTGCAGCGCCACACGCCCATTCGCGAATCCATCGAGCACGCCGGTCCCGGCGCGGCCTCCATCCGTTCGCTTCTTGTCCTCGTACTTATTACCCAACCAACAGGTGCGGGACGGACCGGCGTGTAAGTAGAACTGCCAGGTATCCATCAAAACCCGCACCCACCCTGGTGCGGGTTTTTTCGTTTCAGAACCCTCCGATTTCTTCCTCCAAAGGACCTCCCCCATGAGCACCAACGACCTGCCCCAGATCAAGATCGCTGTTGTCGGCTACGGCAGCCAGGGCCGCGCCCACGCACTGAACCTGCGTGAATCCGGCTTCGACGTGGTCATCGGCCTGCGTCCGGGCGGCCCGACCGAGGTCAAGGCACAGGCCGACGGCTTCACCGTCAAGGCACCGGCCGAGGCGGTGAAGGATGCGGACCTGGTCGCGGTGCTGACCCCGGACATGGTGCAGAAGAAGCTCTACGAAGACGTGCTGGCGCCGAACATGAAACAGGGCGCGGTGCTGCTGTTCGCCCACGGCCTGAACGTGCACTTCAACATGATCGCCCCGCGCGATGACCTGGACGTGGTGCTGGTTGCACCGAAGGGCCCGGGCGCGCTGGTCCGCCGCGAATACGAAATCGGCCGTGGCGTGCCGTGCATCTGGGCGGTCTACCAGGACCGCAGCGGCAAGGCCGCCGAGTACGCGCTGGCCTATGCCGCCGGCCTGGGCGGCGCACGCGCCAACCTGATCCAGACCACCTTCAAGGAAGAAACCGAAACCGACCTGTTCGGCGAACAGGCCGTGTTGTGTGGCGGCGCCTCGGCACTGGTCCAGGCCGGTTTTGAAACGCTGGTGGAAGCCGGCTACCAGCCGGAAATCGCCTACTACGAAGTCCTGCACGAACTGAAGCTGATCGTGGACCTGTTCTACGAAGGCGGCATCACCCGCATGCTGGAATTCATCTCCGAAACCGCGCAGTACGGCGATTACGTGAGCGGCCCGCGGGTGATCGACGCCGGCACAAAGGAGCGCATGAAGGCGGTGCTGGCCGACATCCAGGACGGCACCTTCACCAAGAACTGGGTGGCCGAATACGAAGCGGGCCTGCCGAACTACAACAAGTTCAAGCAGGCCGACCTGGAACACCCGATCGAGAAGGTAGGCAAGGAACTGCGCGCCAAGATGGTCTGGTTGCAAAGTCAAGCCGCGTAACCGCGCGGCTCCCCCACCGCTTTCGCAAAGGTCACCGCATGAACACCTCCGCACACAGCACCGCGCCCCGCAACGGCGCACGCTGGTTGACGCAGGCCCTGGAAGCCGAGGGCGTCGATACGCTGTTCGGCTATCCGGGCGGCACCATCATGCCCTTCTACGACGCCCTGGTGGATTCAGGGCTGAAGCACATCCTGGTGCGCCACGAACAGGGCGCGGCGCTGGCCGCCAACGGCTATGCCCGCGCCAGCGGCCGCGTTGGCGTCTGCGTGGCCACCTCCGGCCCGGGCGCCTCCAACCTGGTCACCGGCATCGCCGATGCCATGCTGGATTCGGTGCCGATGGTCTGCATCACCGGCCAGGTCGCCACCCCGCTGCTGGGCACCGACGCGTTCCAGGAACTGGACGTGTTCGGGCTGACCCTGCCGATCGTCAAGCACAGCTGGCTGGTGCGCTCGGTCGACGACCTGCCGCGGATCGTCCGTGAGGCGTTCCGCATTGCGCGCGAAGGCCGCCCCGGCCCGGTGCTGATCGACCTGCCCAAGGATGTACAGATCGCCGACGCCAGCCACCTGCCCGCGCACGTGCCGGAAACGGTCAACCCGCCGGTGGCCCCGGCCGACGCCGCACTGGCCGATGCCATCGCCGCGATCCAGGCCGCCGAGAAGCCGGTGATCTACGCCGGCGGCGGCGTGGCACTGGGCGATGCGGTGGAGGACTTCCGTGCCTTCGTCGACGCCACCGCCATTCCCACCGTGCTGACCCTGCGCGGCCTGGGTGGGCTGCCGGCGCAGCATCCGCATTATCTGGGCATGCTGGGCATGCACGGCACCCGCGCGGCCAACATGGCCGTGCAGGAGAGCGACCTGCTGGTGGTGGTCGGCGCGCGCTTCGACGACCGCGCCACCGGCAAGTTGAACGAGTTTGCGCCGTTCGCCCGCGTCATCCATATCGATGCCGATGCGTATGAGATCTCCAAGCTGCGTACCGCCGATGTGGCGGTGCCGGGCAACGTCGGCACCGCACTGCGCGCGCTGACCGCAGCCCTGCCGCGCGCAGCCGCATCGCAGGAGGCGTGGCGCAAACGCTGCGCCGGGCACCGCGAGCGCTTCGCCGCACGCTACGACGCACCGGGCGCACACATCTATGCCCCGGCGCTGCTGAAGCGCCTGAGCGAAGTGGCCCCGGCCGACGCGATCATTGCCTGCGATGTCGGCCAGCACCAGATGTGGGTGGCCCAGCATTGTCGCTTCAACCACCCGCGCAACCACCTGACCAGCGGTGCGCTGGGCACCATGGGCTTCGGCCTGCCGGCCGCGATGGGCGCGCAGTTCGCCTGCCCCGACCGCACCGTGGTGCTGGTCTCCGGCGATGGCAGCTTCATGATGAACGTGCAGGAGCTGGCCACCATCGCCCGCTGCCGCCTGCCGGTGAAGATCGTGCTGCTGGACAACAGCTCGCTGGGCATGGTCCGCCAGTGGCAGGAGCTGTTCTTCGCCGAGCGCTACAGCGAGATCGACCTGTCCGACAACCCGGACTTCGCCGCGCTGGCCAGGGTGTTCGGCATTCCGGCCACCCGCATTGAAAACCGCGACGACGTCGAAGGCGGCCTGACCGCGCTGCTGGCCGAACCCGGCCCGGCGCTGCTGCACGTGGCCATTGATGCGCGGGCCAACGTATGGCCGCTGGTGCCGCCCAACAACGCCAACAGCACGATGCTGGAAAGCAATCCTGCCCATCAGCCCCAGGAGTTCCCCCATGCAATACCGGCTTGACCTGGTGCTGGTTCCCGCCGAAGGCGCGCTGCTGCGCGTGATCGGCATGGCCGAACGCCGTGGCTTCGCGCCGCGCGCGATCGTGGGTGCGCCCAATGCGGCCGACGATGGCCGCTGGCACCTGCAGCTGGTGGTAGACAGCACCCGTCCGCCGGAGACGCTGTGCCGCCAGATCGAGAAGATCTATGACTGTGTTTCGGTGCGGATCAGCGCGCTGGAGCCGGGTACTGGAGTCACCGTATGAACGCCCGCGCCGTGGTTCCGGTGCCGGTACGGAGGGGTCTTCTTCAAGGCCCGTCGGCCACGCACGACCGCGTCCGTCATCCCGCGTGCGATCTGCGGAGTGGTCATGCCGGCTAGCCGTGCCCCGCAGGAATCGGAAGTAGGCGATGTAAGCGTCGCCGACGTGCTGGCCGCGCAGGCGCGGCTGCGCCGGTTCCTGCCGCCCACGCCGCTGCATTATGCGGAGCGGTTCGGCACCTGGCTGAAACTGGAAAACCTGCAGCGCACCGGCTCGTACAAGGTGCGCGGCGCATTGAACGCGCTGCTGGCCGGGCGCGAGCGCGGCGATGACCGCCCGGTGATCTGCGCCTCGGCCGGCAACCACGCCCAGGGCGTGGCATGGTCGGCCTACCGGCTGGATATCCCGGCCATTACGGTGATGCCGCACGGCGCCCCCGCCACCAAGATCGCCGGGGTCGCCCACTGGGGCGCCACCGTACGCCAGCACGGCAACAGCTACGACGAGGCGTATGCCTTCGCACGCGCCCTGGCCGACCAGCACGGCTACCGCTTCCTGTCCGCCTTCGACGATCCGGACGTGATCGCCGGCCAGGGCACGCTGGGCATCGAACTGGCCGCGCATGCGCCGGACGTGGTGATCGTGCCGATCGGCGGTGGCGGGCTGGCGTCCGGCGTGGCGCTGGCGCTGAAGTCGCAGGGCGTGCGCATCGTCGGCGCGCAGGTCGAGGGTGTGGATTCGATGGCCCGCGCGATCCGCGGCGACACGCGCGAGATCGCACCGGTGGCCACCCTGGCCGACGGCGTGAAAGTGAAGATCCCCGGCACCCTGACCCGCCGCCTGTGCAGTGCACTGCTGGACGACGTGGTGATCGTGCGCGAAGCCGAACTGCGCGAAACCCTGGTCCGGCTGGCGCTGGAAGAACACATCATCGCCGAAGGCGCCGGTGCGCTGGCGCTGGCCGCCGGCCGTCGCGTGGCCGGCAAGCGCAAGTGCGCGGTGGTCTCCGGCGGCAACATCGACGCCATGGTGCTGGCCCAGCTGCTGTCCGACATCCGCCCGCGTCCGCCGCGCAAACCGCGCCGCCGCGCCAGCGAGCGAACACGGCCGCCACTACCGACCGTGCTCGCGCCTCCCCCGAATTCCATCTTCCTTCCTTCCCCTGCCTTGCCATCCGACCTTGCCGTCGAGGAGACCTCCTGGTGACCACGCCCACCTCCCCCCGAATTCGAATTTTCGACACCACCCTGCGTGACGGCGAGCAATCGCCCGGCTGCAGCATGAGCCCGCAGCAGAAGCTGGTAATGGCACGCGCGCTCGACGAGCTGGGCGTGGACGTCATCGAAACCGGCTTCCCGGCCAGCTCGCAGTCCGACCGCGATGCGATGGCGATGATCGGACGCGAAGTGCGCCGCCCGACCCTGGCCGTGCTGTCGCGCTGCCTGGCGGCCGACATCGAAACCTCGGCCAAGGCTCTGGACGCAGCCGCCAATGCGCGCCTGCACGTGTTCCTGTCCACCAGCCCGCTGCACCGCGAGCACAAGCTGCGCATGAGCCGCGAACAGGTGCTGGAATCGGTGCACAAGCACGTGAGCCTGGCGCGCAGCTACATCGACGATGTGGAGTTCTCGGCCGAAGATGCCACCCGTACCGAGGAAGACTTCCTGATCGAAGTGGCCCGCGTGGCCGTCGCCGCCGGCGCCACCACCATCAACCTGCCTGACACGGTGGGCTTCACCACCCCCGAAGAGATCCGCGGCATGTTCCAGCGCGTCATCGCCGGGGTGCCCGACAGCGACCGCATCATCTTCAGCACGCACTGCCACAACGACCTGGGCCTGGCCGTGGCCAACTCGCTGGCGGCCATCGAAGGCGGCGCCCGCCAGGTGGAGTGCACCATCAACGGTATCGGCGAGCGCGCCGGCAACTGCTCGCTGGAAGAGCTGGCCATGGTGCTGAAGGTACGCAACGCCTTCTACGAGGAAGACACCCGCATCAACACCCCGCGCATCGTGTCCACCTCGCAGCTGCTGCAGCGCCTAGTCGGCATGCCGGTGCAGCGGAACAAGGCAATCGTGGGCGCCAATGCGTTCGCGCACGAATCGGGCATCCACCAGCACGGCATGCTGCGCCACCGCGGCACCTACGAAATCATGCGCCCGGAAGACGTGGGCTGGGAGAACTCGCAGATGGTGCTGGGCCGCCACAGCGGCCGCGCGGCGGTGGAAGCGCGCCTGCGTGCCCTGGGCTTCTGGCTGGAGGAGGAAGAGCTGAAACTGGTGTTCGAGCAGTTCAAGACCCTGTGCGAGCAGCAGCGCGTGGTCACCGACGCTGACCTGCAGGTGTTGATGCAGGGCAGCTCCACCCAGAACGGCTACCGCCTGGCCTCGATGACCATCAGCGACGTGGGCAGCCGCGCCAACGCGCTGGTCGAACTGTCCGATCCGGACGGCAACCGCGTGGCCGAAACCGCGCAGGGTGATGGCCCGGTGGACGCGCTGTTTGGCGCGCTGGCCGCCGCCACCGGCGTGCAGCTGATGCTGGACAGCTACCACGTGCACAGCGTGGGCATCGGTGCCGACGCGCGCGGCGAAGCCAACCTGAGCGTGCGCCACGACGGCGTGGAGTACGAAGGCACCGGCACCAGCCGCGACATCATCGAAGCCTCGGCGCTGGCCTGGCTGGACGTGGCCAACCGCCTGCTGCGCCAGCGCCAGGCCAGCGCCGAACACCCCGCGGCCACCGCCGCCGCCTGAGGAACCCCCGCATGAGTGCCTTCGACAGCCCCTACACCGCCGACGTTTCCCAGCACTGGAACGCGCACGACTACGCCATCGACGCCGGCTTCGTGCCGCTGCTTGGCGGTGCGGTGGCGCGCCTGCTCGACCCGCAGCGCGGCGAGCGGATCCTCGACCTGGGCTGCGGCGATGGCGTGCTGAGCTTCGACCTGGCACTGAGTGGTGCGCATGTGACCGGCGTGGACAGTTCGCCCGAGCTGATCGGCGCCGCGCGCGCCCGCGGCATCGACGCGCAGCTGATGGACGCCCATGCGATGACCTTCGCGCACCGCTTCGATGCGGTGTTCAGCAACGCCGCGCTGCACTGGATGCGCGAACCGGACAAGGTGATCGACGGCGTGCGCCGTGCGCTGCGCCCTGGTGGCCGCTTCGTCGCCGAGATGGGCGGCCAGGGCAACGTGGCCGCCATCACCAGCGCGCTGCAGGCCGCGCTGTGCAGCAATGGCCATGCGTTGCCGGCGTTCCCGTGGTATTTCCCCAGCGCGGACGCGTACGCCGACCGCCTGCGCGCGCACGGTTTCCAGGTGCGCCATATCGAATGCCTGGCGCGCCCGACCGTGCTGCCCACCGGCATGCAGGGCTGGCTGCGCACCTTCGCCTCGCCGTTCCTGGTCGGTCTGGAGGCCAGCCAGCGCCAACGCGTGCTGGACGACGCCGTGGCACTGCTCGCCCCGGCCCAGCGCGACAAGCACGGCCAATGGACCGCCGATTACGTGCGGCTGCGCTTCGACGCGCGGCTGCGCATTTCCTGACCGACCCGAACCGCCCTATCGTCACATGAACCACAGCAAGGCCATTCCATGACCCCAGCTCCCCGCACCCTGTACGACAAACTGTGGGACGCCCACGTGGTCGTGCCCGAATCGGACAGCGCGCCCGCCGTGCTGTACATCGACCTGCACCTGATCCACGAAGTGACCTCGCCGCAGGCCTTCACCGAACTGCGCGAGCGCGGGCTGTCGCCGCGCCGCCCGGACCGGACCAAGGCCACCATGGATCACTCCACCCCGACCCTGCCGGCCGGCGCCGACGGCAAGCTGCCGTATGCCAGCGCCGCTTCGGAAGCGCAGGTGACGATGCTGGCACGCAACTGCGCCGAGCATGGCATCGAGCTGTTCGACCTGCAGTCGGCCAACCGCGGCATCGTGCACGTGATCGCACCCGAGCAGGGCTTCACCCAGCCGGGCATGACCATCGTGTGCGGCGACAGCCATACCTCCACCCACGGTGCGTTCGGCGCGCTGGCGTTCGGCATCGGCACCAGCGAAGTGGGCCACGTGTTGGCCACCCAGTGCCTGCTGCAGCGCAAAGCGAAGACCATGGCGATCACCGTCGATGGCGCATTGGCGCCAGGCGTGGGCGCCAAAGACGTGGTGCTGCACATCATCGGGGTGATCGGGGTCAACGGCGGCACCGGCCATGTGCTGGAGTTCCGTGGCAGCGCGATCACCGCGATGGACATGGAGCAGCGCATGACCCTGTGCAACATGTCGATTGAAGCGGGCGCGCGTGCGGGCATGGTCGCGCCGGACCAGGTCACCTTCGACTGGGTGGCCAACACCCCGCGCGGCCCCAAGGGCGGGGAGTTCGACATCGCCGTGGCGCAGTGGAAGCAGCTGCGCAGCGACGCCGGCGCGCGCTTCGACGTGGAGGTACACATCGATGCGGCAGACATCCGTCCGACCCTGACCTGGGGTACCCACCCGGGCACGGCCATCGCGGTGGACGCCCCGATCCCGGCGGCCAACGACGCGGCCGACCAGAAGGGCCTGGACTACATGCACTTCCACGCCGGGCAGACCCTGGCCGGTACGCCGGTGGACGTGGTGTTCGTCGGCTCATGCACCAACGGCCGGCTGAGCGACATGCGCGAAGTAGCGCAGGTGCTGCAGGGCCGGCGCGTGGCCAACGGCGTGCGCATGCTGGTGGTGCCGGGCTCGGAGATCGTCAAGCGCCAGGCCGAAGCCGAAGGCATTGATGCCATCGTGCGCGCGGCCGGTGCCGAATGGCGCGAGCCGGGCTGTTCGATGTGCATCGCGATGAACGGCGACCTGGTCGCCCCCGGCCAGCTGGCGGTGAGCACCAGCAACCGCAATTTCGAAGGCCGCCAGGGCCCGGGCTCGCGCACGCTGCTGGCCTCGCCGATGACGGCCGCCTGGGCAGCGGTGAACGGCCGGGTGGCCGACCCGCGTGAACTGTATGCCAGCCAGGAGGTGGCCTGATGAGCGGCTTCCGTAGCCTGACCTCGACCAGCGTGGTGCTGCGCGAGACCAACATCGACACCGACCAGATCATTCCGGCGCGGTTCCTGTCCACCACCGAACGCGCCGGGCTGGGCAAGCACGCCTTCAACGACTGGCGCTGGCAGGCCGATGGCAGCCCGAACCCGGGCTTTGCCTTCAACCAGCCGCACAACGCCGGGCGCAGCATCCTGCTGGCCGGGCGCAACTTCGGCTGTGGCTCCTCCCGCGAACACGCGCCGTGGGCACTGGCCGACCTGGGTCTGCGTGCGATTGTCAGCAGCGAAATCGCCGACATCTTCCGCGGCAATGCGCTGAAGAACGGGCTGCTGCCGATCGTGCTCGACGAAGCCGACGTGCAGACGCTGATGCAGCGCCCGGACGATGCTTTGACCGTGGACATCGCCGGGCGCGAGCTGCGCACGCCCGATGGCCGGGTGTATTCGTTCCCGCTGGACGGCTTCTCGCAGACCTGCCTGCTGGAAGGCGTGGACCAGTTGGGGTATCTGTTGGGTCGCACCCCTGACATTGAACGTTACGAGAGTGAACATGCACGCTGAGATTGTCGTATTGCCCGGTGATGGCATTGGTCCGGAAGTCGCTGCGGCCGCGGTTGCGGTGCTGGGCGCGGTGGCCGAACGCTTTGCCCATACCTTCCGTTTCAGCGAACAGGATATCGGTGGTATCGCCATCGACCGCCACGGCGAGCCGCTGCCGGCGGCCACGCTCGACGCCTGCCGCCAGGCCGATGCGATCCTGCTGGGCGCGGTGGGCGGGCCGAAGTGGTCCGATCCGAACGCGAAAGTGCGCCCGGAACAGGGCCTGCTGGCAATCCGCAAGGCGCTGGGCCTGTATGCCAACCTGCGCCCAGTGCGCACCCACCCCGCGGCACTGGGCGCGTCGCCGATCAAGGCGGAGCTGCTGGAAGGCGTGGACTTCGTGGTGGTGCGCGAGCTCACCGGCGGCATCTATTTCGGTGAGAAGACCCGTACGGCCGACAGCGCCAGCGACCTGTGCAGCTACAGCGTGGGCGAGATCGAGCGGGTGATGCGCAGTGCGTTCCGGCTGGCACGGCAGCGCCGTGGCAAGGTCACCTCGGTGGACAAGGCCAACGTGCTGGAAACCTCGCGCCTGTGGCGTGACGTGGCGGCCCGCGTCGGCCGCGAGGAGTTCCCGGAGATCGCGCTGGAGCACCAGCTGGTGGATTCAATGGCCATGCACCTGCTGGCCAAGCCGCGCGAGTACGACGTGATCGTGACCGAGAACATGTTCGGCGACATCCTCACCGATGAGGCCTCGATGCTGGCCGGATCGCTCGGCCTGCTGCCGTCGGCGTCGTTGGGCGAGCCAGGCGCGGTCGGCATCTACGAGCCGATCCACGGGTCTGCGCCGGATATCGCCGGCAAGGGCATCGCCAACCCGTACGCCACCATCTTCAGCGCTGCGATGCTGCTGCGGCATTCGTTGGGGTTGGAAGCTGAAGCGGCTGCCGTTGAGGCGGCGGTGCATGCGGCGTTGGATGACGGGGTGTTTACTGCTGACTTGGCTGCTAAAGGCCAGGCTGTTTCGACTTCGCAGGCAACCGACGCTGTACTGGCCCGGCTGGGCTGACGTCCAATAGCCGGACGCGGGCCCGGGTAGGGTCGGTTCCCAAACGACTGCCGATAAGGTTGATCGGCGCGGGAACGCATGAACCCCCACCGAAGATGCGCTTGCATGCCGGCGAGTGCGCAACATCAAACGCCTGGGTCGATCATTTCCATGCGTTACCGGGCATTGATCCGTTCCGTGCATTCGTTTGGGAACCGACCCTACCCTCCGCCCGCAACCGTCCGCCCACGACCATCTGTCTGGGGCGGCCGGCGGGCAGCCCCCCGAGGGGCTGCCCATCTTCCTCCCAGCTACGTAACGATCAAGGCGCCGACGTTTTGCCCGCTTCATCCGGCTTCACCCGGAACCATGCCGCGTACAGCGCCGGCAGGAACACCAGCGTCAGCACGGTGCCGACAATCAACCCGCCCATGATCGAAATCGCCATCGAGCCGTAGAACGCGCTACGCGACAGCGGGATCATCGCCAGCACCGCAGCCAGCGCGGTCAGCACGATCGGACGGAAGCGGCGCACGGTGGCGTCGATGATCGCGTGCCAGCGGTCGTGGCCGGCGTCGATGTCCTGCTGGATCTGGTCGATCAGGATCACGGAGTTGCGCATGATCATGCCCGCCAGCGCGATGGTGCCCAGCAGCGCCACGAACCCGAACGGCGCGCGGAACAGCAGCAGGAACAGCGTTGCCCCGATGATGCCCAGCGGCGCGGTCACCAGCACCATCGCCGCACGCGAGAAGCTGCGCAGCTGCAGCATCAGCAGCGTGGCCACCACGATCAGGAACAGCGGCATGCCGGCCTTGATCGAGTTCTGGCCGCGTGCCGAATCTTCCACCGTGCCGCCGGTTTCCAGCAGGTAGCCGGACGGCAGCTCGGCACGGATGCCTTCCAGCGTCGGCAGGATCTGCTGCACCACGTCCAGCGCCTGGCTGCCATCACCGATATCCGCGCGCACCGTCACCGTCGGCAACCGGTTGCGGTGCCAGATGATGCCGTCCTCGAACACGTACTCCAGGCGCGCCACCTGCGACAGCGTCACCGAAGTACCGCTTGCCGTGGGAATGGCCAGGCTGCCCAGCATGTCCAGGCGCACGCGCTCGTTGTCCGGCCCGCGCAGCAGCATCTCGATCAGGCGGTTGCCCTCGCGGTAGGTGCTCACGCTCATGCCCGACAACGACGTGCCCAGCAGCTGGCTCACCTGCGTACTGCTTACGCCCAGCGCGCGCGCACGGTCCTGGTCGATCACCAGCCGCACCACCTTGCTCGGCTCGCTCCAGTCCAGGTTCACGTTCATCACGTGCGGGTTCTCGCGCACCTTGGCTTCCACCTTGCGCGCGATCGCCTGCACCTGCTCGATGTGCTCGCCGGAAATGCGCATCTGCACCGGGTAGCCGACCGGCGGGCCGTTCTCCAGCCGGGTCACGCGCATCTGCACGTCCGGGAACTGCGGAATGACCTTCTTCAGCAGCCAATCGCGCGTGGCCTCGCGTGCCTCGGCGTTTTCGGTCAGCACCACGAACTGCGAGAAGTTGGTCGCCGGCAGCTGCTGGTCCAGCGGCAGGTAGAAGCGCGGCGAACCGGTGCCCACGTAGGCCACGTAGTTGCTGATGCCGTCGCGCCCCTTCAGCAGCTTCTCCAGCTTGCTCGCCTGGGCCTGGGTGGCCTGCAGCGAGGCGCCTTCGGCCAGTTCGATGTCCACCATCAGTTCCGGGCGGGTCGAATCCGGGAAGAACTGCTGGGGCACGAAGCGGAAGATCAGCAGCGAGAACACGAACAGCGCGGCCGTGGCCGCGATCACCCACCAGCGGTGGCGCAGGCATGCATCCAGGAAGCGGCGGAAGCGCGTGTAGAACGGCCGCTGGTACGGGTCGTGATCGTGCGCCAGCTCCTTCGGCGCGATCCAGCGCGCGAACGCCGGGTGGCGTTCGGCCCACTGCAGGCGCCTGGCGCGCCAGCGCCCGGCCAGGCTGTCCGGCTTGGGCGGCTGCGGATTGAACAGGTCCGGCAGCATCTTGTCGCCCAGGTACGGAATGAACAGCACCGCCGCGATCCACGACACCACCAGTGCGATGGTCACCACCTGGAACAGCGAACGGGTGTATTCACCGGTGCTGGACGCGGCCGTGGCGATCGGCAGGAAGCCGGCCGCGGTGATCAGCGTACCGGTCAGCATCGGGAATGCCGTGCTTTCCCAGGCGAAGCTGGCCGCGCGCAGGCGGTCGTAGCCCTGCTCCATCTTGGTGGCCATCATCTCCACCGCGATGATCGCATCGTCCACCAGCAGGCCCAGCGCCAGCACCAGCGCGCCGAGCGAGATCTTGTGCAGGCCGATGTCGAAGTAGTGCATGACGAAGAACGTCATCGCCAATACCAGCGGAATGGTCACGCCCACCACCAGACCGGTACGCAGGCCCAGCGAGAAGAAGCTCACCAGCAGCACGATCACCACCGCTTCGGTGAGCACCTGCACGAACTCGCCCACCGATTCTTCCACCGCGTGCGGTTGGTCCGAGACCTTGCGCAGCTGCATGCCGGCCGGCAGCGTTTTCTGCAGGCGTTCGAACTCGGCATCCAGCGTGGCGCCAAGCTTGAGGATGTCGCCGCCGTCCTTCATCGCCACCGCGATGCCGATGGCGTCTTCGCCCATGAAGCGCATCTTCGGCGAGGCCGGGTCGGCGAAGCCGCGCTTGACCTCGGCGATGTCGCCCAGGTGCACGGTGCGGTCGCCGGCCTGGATCGGGAAGCGGCGGATGTCGTCCACGCTCTGGAACTGGCCGGTCACGCGCAGCTGCACGCGGTCGGTGGGGGTTTCAAAGAAGCTGGTGGCGGCAATCGCGTTCTGGTCGGCCAGCGCCTGCTGCACCTGCTGCAGCGACACGCCGAGGGTGGCCAGCTTGGTGTTGGACAGCTCGATCCAGACCTTCTCGTCCTGCAGGCCTTCCAGTTCGATCTTGCCCACGTCCGGCACCCGCTGCAGTTCCAGCTGGATGCGGTCGGCGTAATCGCGCATCACCGCGTAGTCGAAGCCCTGCCCGGTCAACGCGTAGATGTTGCCGAAGGTATCGCCGAACTCATCGTTGAAGAACGGGCCGACGATTTCGCGCGGCAGGGTCGCCTTGATGTCGCCCACGCGCTTGCGCACCTGGTACCACAGGTCGGGAATCGCCTTGGAGCGCAGGCTGTCGCGGGCCACGAAGATCACCTGCGATTCGCCGGGGCGCGAATACGAGCGGATGAACTCGTACTGCCCGGTGTTGAGCAATGCCTTCTCGATCGGCTCGGTCACCTGCCGCGAGACCTGCTCGGCGGTGGCACCCGGCCACATCGTGCGCACCACCATCACCTTGAAGGTAAACGGCGGATCCTCGGACTGGCCCAGGTGCTTGTACGACCACGCCCCGATGATCGCGAAGGCCAGCATCGCGAACAGCACCAGCGCGCGGTTGCCCAGCGCCCATTCGGAAAGATTGAAGCGGCGCACGGGGTCAGTGCCCCTTGGCCGTGGCAGCGGGCGCGGCGGCCGGCTTCAGCACCGGACGGTTCTGCCGGTCCACCGGGGTGACCGCCTGGCCGTCGCGCAGCAGGTGACCACCGGCGGCCACC
The DNA here is from genome assembly GCF_056393145.1 of Stenotrophomonas sp. Steno-Z4. Classification (NCBI taxonomy): domain Bacteria; kingdom Pseudomonadati; phylum Pseudomonadota; class Gammaproteobacteria; order Lysobacterales; family Lysobacteraceae; genus Stenotrophomonas; species Stenotrophomonas sp. Steno-Z4. Next base: position 737,153 of record NZ_JBWJPC010000001.1, read on the forward strand.
ACCCAATCCTGCGCGGCCACGCCGGACAGCACCGGCACCGCGTCGGGGCCATAAGCCCCCACGGTGACCGGCGTGGCCTTGATCGCGCCATTGGACGGGTTCACCACCCACACGCTGGCCTTGCCATCGGCGCCGCGCAGCACCGCGCCCAGCGGCAGCTGCAGCGTGCCGTTTCGGCCGGCGGCAGCGAACACGCGCGCGCTCTGGCCCAGCTCCACTTCAGCGGCCGCTTCCGGCGCCAGGCTGACCCGGGTAGCGTAGGTACGCGCCTGCGCATCGGCGGCCGGGGCGATCTCGCGGATCGTGCCCGGCAGCATCTGGCCCGGCCTGTTCCACAGCTCCACCTGCACCTCCTGGCCGACCTGGTAATCGCGGATGTTGCTTTCCGGCAGCGCGATCAGCACCTCGCGGCCGCCGTCGGCGGCCAGGGTGAACACCGTCTGCCCGGCACCGACCACCTGCCCGGCTTCAGCCTGGCGGCTGGCGATCACGCCGTCGGCCGGCGCGCGCAGCTGCGCGTAACCGGTCTGGTTGCGGGCCACCGCCAGGTTGGCGCGGGCGGCATTGGCCTGGCCCTGCGCGGCCTTGAACGCGGCGGTCTGTGCATCCAGGGTGGACTGGCTGACCAGCTGCTGCTCGGCCAGCTTCGCGTAGCGCTTCTGGTCATCGCGGGCGCGCACCAGGTCGGCTTCGGCTGCGGCCAGCTGCGCCTGCGAGGCGCTTGCCTGCGAGGCGAAATCGGCGGCATCCAGTTCGGCCAGCAGGTCGCCCTTGCGCACGCGCTGGCCGGCATCGACATGCCGCTTGACCAGGTTGCCCCCGACCCGGAACGACAGCGGGCTTTCCTGCAGTGCATGCACCTCGCCCGGGTAGGCCGCCACTTCCTGGCCGCTCACCGTGCCCGGCTGCACCACCAGCACCGGGATCGGCGCGGCCGGCTCGGCGTCCTGTTTGCCACACGCCGCCAGCATCAACGCCAGCAGGCTACCGCCCATCCATCGCAAGTTGTTCATGAGGTCCTGGACCTTGAATTGCCGGGGGAAACCGTCTGGAAGCAACACTCTATTCCATGACGGCTAATAGTGAACCAGTCGGTATAGTATAAATATCGAACCGATTGGTCTAGTATTGTTTGCATGACCGATCCGACCACTTCCGCCGTGCCGTCCAAGCCTGCCGCCAAGGCAGCCGGGCCCGGCCGTCCCAAGGATCTGGGCAAGCGCGCGGCCATCCTTGATGCGGCCAAGGCATTGTTCGTGGATCAGGGGTATGGCGGCGTCAGCATGGACAGCATCGCGGCCCAGGCCGGCGTGTCCAAGCTGACCGTTTACAGCCATTTCGGCGACAAAGAGACGCTTTTCACCGAAGCTGTGAAGTCAACCTGCGTCGAGATGCTGCCGGACGCGCTGTTCGTCACCGACGCCGATGGCGCGCTGCGCGAGCAGCTGCTGGGCATCGGCCGGGCCTTCTTCACCATGATCACCTCGCCGGCGGCCGTGGCCGTGCAGCGGGTGATGATGGCCCCCGATACCGACGACCGTATCCGCGAGATGTTCTGGGTAGCCGGCCCGCAGCGCACCAGCGATGCCCTGGCCGAATTCCTGCGGGCCCGCACCGAGCGTGGCGAACTGGAGATCAGCGACTTCCAGACCGCCGCCCTGCAGTTCTTCACCCTCATCAAAGGTGAGCTGCATACGCATATGATGTGCGGGCTGCGAACGGCCCCGGCCGAGTGCGACGCCGACGCCCATGTCGAGGCCAGCGTGACCTTCTTCCTGAGGGCTTACGCCACCCGCCCCGGGCGGTGATGACAACATGAATGGACCGGAGGTCGCGGTGACTTCCGGCACTGCGACCCCGGCGCGACGGCAGCGATGCTCTCAGCGCGCCGCCGGCTCCCGGCACCGGTAAAATGGCCGGCCCACTGCGCTGGATTAAGAACCTCATGACGATCGATTACGCCCACGCCCGCGAACTGATGGTTGAACAGCAGATCCGTCCCTGGGACGTGCTGGACATCCGTGTGCTCGACGTACTGGCACGTTTGCCGCGCGAGGCGTTCGTCGCCGATGCGAACCGTACCCTCGCCTATACCGATGTCGAGCTGCCGCTTGGTAACGGCCAGAAGATGATGAAGCCGGTCATCGAAGGCCGCACCCTGCAGGCGCTGAACCTGCAGCCGGGCGATGAAGTCCTTGAAATCGGCACCGGCAGCGGCTACCTCAGCGCCTGCATGGGCGCCCTGGCGCGCGAAGTGCTGAGCCTGGAAATCGACCCGGAACTGGCCGTGGCCGCGCGTGCGCGCCTGGATTCAACCGGCCTGGGCACCAATGTCCGCATTGAAACCGCCGACGCGTTGACCTGGGATACCGAGCGCCGCTTCGATGCCATCTGCGTCACCGGCGCGGTGGAGACCATCCCCGCCCGCTTCACCCAGTGGCTGCGTACCGGTGGTGGCCGCCTGTTCGTGATCCGTGGCCATTCGCCGGCAATGGAAGCGGTGCTGGTCAAGACCGATGGCAGCATCAGCGATTCGCTGTTTGAAACCGATATCGATTACCTGCGCGGTGCCGCGCCGGCACCCCAGTTCCACCTCTGAGTCCAAGGAAGCCGCAATGATCCGCCGATACCTCGCTATTGCGCTGGCCGCCGCCCTGCTGCCCATGACCGCCTCTGCCGCCGACCTGCTGCAGGTCTACGAAATGGCGCGCAACGGCGATCCGCAGCTGTCTGCGGCTGAATCGACCCGTCTGTTCGACAAGGAAGGCGCCGTGCAGGCCCGTGCCGCGCTGCTGCCGCAGATCAATGGCGAAGCCTCGCTCACCCGCAACCGCACCAACCCGAACCACGATGTGAGTTCCACCTCGTACACCACCAAGAACCGCAATTACGGTATCAGTGGTTCGCAGACGCTGGTCAACTTCACCCAGTTCGCCAACCTGCGTGCGCAGCGCGAGCTCAGCAAGGCGGCCGACTTCAACCTGGATTCGGCCAACGACGACCTGATCGTGCGCACCTCGGCGGCGTACTTCAACGTGCTGGTGGGCATTGAATCGCTGTCGGCGGCGCAGACCAACGAAGCGGCGGCAAAGAAGCAGTTCGACTTTGCCGACAAGCGGCTGGAAGTGGGCCTGGCCCCGATCACCGACGTGCATGAAGCCCGCGCCCAGTACGACCAGGCCCGTGCCAACACGATCATCGCGCAGAACACCCTGGCCGACGCCTACCAGGCGCTGACCGAACTGACCGGCCAGCCGGTTACCGACCTGCGTGCACTGCCGGCCGACTTCCGCCCGGAACTGCCGGCCAAGTACGCCACCGTTGACCAGCTGGTCAACGAGGCGGTCGCCCAGAACCCGGCGCTGAAGGCGCAGGAACTGCAGGTGAGCGCGGCGGAAGCCAGCGTGTCGGCGGCGCGTGCGGGCCACCTCCCCACCCTCTCGCTCGGCGCCAGCGTCGGTCGCCAGGCCAGCTGGGGCGACGTGGTCGGCAGCGGGTCGAACTTCAGCCCCGATGCGCGCAGCAACAGCGTCGGCCTGACCCTGAGCGTGCCGATCTTCTCCGGCGGCGCCACCCAGTCCGGCGTGCGCCAGGCGCTGGCCCAGCGTGACATTGCCCAGGATGGCTACGAGCAGCAGAAGCGCGCCCTGGACCGCAACACCCGCAACGCCTACCAGACCCTGGTGGCCGGCATCAGCGAAGTGGAAGCGCGCCGCCTGGCGGTGGTCTCGGCACAGAGCGCCTACGACGCGTCGCAGGTCGGCCTGGAAGTGGGTACCCGCACCGTGCTGGACGTGATCCAGAACCAGCGCATCCTGTTCTCGGCCCAGCTCGAGTACGCCAATGCCCGCTACACCTTCCTGCAGAACCGCCTGCAGCTGGGCCAGGCGATCGGCACGCTGGACATCGCCGAACTGCAGGACATCAACCGCCTGCTCACCCAGCAGGCCGCGACGCCCAGCACCACGGTCAACAGCCAGTAACCCAGGCGTAACCGGAAACGAAAAAGCCACCTGCAAGGGTGGCTTTTTTCATGGGTCCAGCGGCGGCGGGAGCTGCGGGGCGATCAATTCGACCGTGCGTTTGAGCGCGCCACGTCCGTTGCTGACAAGTGCGCAACCTGCACTGGCCATGTCTTCCCGTGCTTCCGGATCGCGCAGCAGGGTAAGCAGTGCGTCGCCCACCCCGGCCACGTCGTCGGCAATCAACACAGCGCCCGCTTCGCGCATGCGCCGTGAGATCTCGGCGAAGTTGTGCAGGTGCGGGCCGGTCACCGTGGCGGTGCCCATCGCCGCCGGCTCGAGCAGGTTGTGCCCGCCGATCGGCTGCAGGCTGCCACCAACGAAGGCCACCTGCGCGCAGCCATAGAACGCCATCAGTTCGCCCAGCGTATCGATCACGAACACGTCGCTGTCGGCCTGCGGCCAGTGCTGCTGGCGGCGCGTGCTGACCTTCCAGCCCTGCTCGCGCGCCAGCGCTTCCACGCGCGGGAAGCGCTCGGGATGGCGCGGTGCCCACAACAGCAGCAGGTTCGGGATTTCCCTGCGCAGGCGGCGGTGCAGGTCGATGGTGGCCTGCTCCTCGCCTTCGTGCGTGCTGGCCGCGATCCATACCGGGCGCGTGCCGGGCACGGCGGCATGGAAGTCGGCGGTGAACTCGCGCACGTTCGGCGTGGCGATGTCGAACTTCAGGTTGCCCAGCGGCTTGACCTGTTCGGGCAGCGCGCCCAGTTCGATGAAACGCTCGGCGTCGTCGGCCGACTGCGCGGCCACGCAGGTGACAGTGCGCAGCGTGCGCCCGATCAGCGGGCGCAGCAGGCGGTAACCGCGCAGCGAGCGCGCCGACAGCCGGGCATTGAGGATGTACACCGGAATGCCACGGTCGCGGCAGCCGAACAGCAGGTTCGGCCACAGTTCGGTTTCCAGGATCAGGGCCAGGCTGGGTTTGAAGTGGCCCAGGAAACGGCCCACGCTGCCCGGCACGTCGTAGGGCAGGTACACGTGGTCCACCGCATCGCCCCACAGCGAGCGCACCCGTTCCGACCCGGTCGGGGTGATGGTGGTGATCACCCAGCGGATGTCCGGGCGCAGCTGGCGCAGCGCATTGACCAGCGGCGCCGCCGCGTTCACCTCGCCCACCGATACCGCATGCAGCCAGACCCGCGGCTGCGCGGTGGAATCGGGGTAGGAAGCGTAGCGCTCGTCCCAGCGCTGGAAGTACTCGCGCACCCGGAATCCGCGCCAGACCAGGTGGTACACGGTGATGGGCAGCAACAGGTACAGCACGACCGAATACAGGCCGCGCAGGATCCATTCGACGGGACTTTTACGCATGCGCAGAGGATACGGGAGCGGCACCGGGAAAAACATGCAGGAGCGGGCCGATCCCCGCGCTGACGCACCTGCGGGGACGCATGACTTAGAATCGGGGCATGTCAGATAACGCTTCCACCGCCACCCGGCCGTCCCTGCGCAATCCCCGCCATTGGCCGACCTTCGCCTTCATCCTGGCCGCCTTCGTGATCGCCCGGCTGCCCTGGGGCCTGCAGCGCGCGCTCGGCCGGGGCGTGGGCACCGTGGCCTACCATGTGGCCAGCAGCCGCCGGCGCGCGGCCGAGGTCAACCTCAAGCTGTGCTTCCCCGAGAAGGATGACGCCTGGCGCCAGCGCCTGCTGCGTGACAGCTTCGACGCGTTGGGCGTGGGCATTTTCGAATTCGCCCGGGCCTGGTGGGGCAGCATCGACAGCATCCGCCCGAAGGTGCAGGTGGAAGGCCTGGAGCACCTGCACCGCATGCAGGCCGAAGGCCGCGGCGTGCTGCTGGTATCGGGCCATTTCATGACCCTGGAGATGTGCGGGCGGCTGCTGTGCGACCACGTCGACCTGTCGGGCATGTACCGCAAGCACCGCAACCCGGTGTACGAGTGGGCGGTGAAGTTCGGCCGGCTGCGCTATGCCAAGGCGATGTATGCCAACGAGGACATCCGCGCCACCGTGCGTCACCTGAAGAAGGGCGGCTTCCTCTGGTACGCGCCGGACCAGGACATGCGCGGCAAGGACACCGTGTTCGTGCCGTTCTTCGGGCACACCGCCTCGACCATCACCGCCACCCACCAGCTGGCGCGGATGACCGGTTGCGCGGTGATTCCGTACTTCCACCGCCGCGAAGGCGGGAAGTACTTCCTGAAGATCGGCGCGCCGCTGGAGAACTTCCCCAGCGAAGATGTGGAAGCCGATACCGCACGGGTCAACCAGGCCATCGAAGCAATGGTGCGCGAGGCCCCTGACCAGTACCTGTGGATCCACCGCCGCTTCAAGCGCCAACCGGGCGGCCGCAGCGATTTCTACAAATAACGCGCGCCCCGCGTAGCGACACGCCATGCGTGTCCCACGTACTGCCGGCTACCACGCGCTGACGCCCTGACACGCAAGGCGTGCCCCTACGCCGGGCTGTGGCTTCTGCCGATACCCGGTCCGCACCCACGGCCCCACCCTGCTCCCATGTCCAGCTCACGCCTTCAACGCGGGCGGGTGTCGGCGGTCGGGGCCCTCTACATCCTCACCACGGTCACCCACCATCGGCGACCATGGTTCGAGGTGCCCGAGAACGCCCACGCCGTCATCGAAGCAATACGCCACGTGGAGCGCAGCGGTCGCAGCCGCACGCATGCCTGGGTGGTGATGCCCGACCACGTGCATTGGTTGATCGAACTCAGATCCGGCACCCTCGCCACCTGCATGAACATCTTCAAATCGCGCAGCAGCCGATTGATGGGTGGCGACCGGGTCTGGCAGCGCGGGTATCACGACCATGCGTTGAGGCGGGAAGAATCGCTGTTGCAGGCCGCACGTTACATCGTTGCCAACCCGTTGCGGGCAGGGTTGGCGGAGCAAGCGGGCCAGTATCCCTACGCATGGTGCAGAGGCCTGTAGAGACACGCCATGCGTGTCTGCGCGGGGTGTCGGGGATCGTGCCGGACACGCATGGCGTGTCTCTACGAAGTGGCTGACGTTGCTTGAGACACGCAGGGCGTGGCTCTACGGGTCGTCGCTGGCCAGCAGGCTGCCTGCGTAGAGGGCGGCGAGCAGTAGCGTTAGGCCGCCCCAGAAGGTGGAATAGAACGCCAGGTGGGTGTTGATCGGGAACACGGTGAACGCCAGGGCGAGCATCGACGGGCGCGCGCGCTCGCGTGCCGGCAGTGGTGCGAAGCGCCACGCGCGCCACGCCTGCGCTGCGGCCGCCAGCCATAGCAGCAACCCGAGCACGCCGGTTTCGGCCAGGATCTCCAGCAGAATCTGGTGCGCATGCAACGCCGGGCCGGCGCCCCATACTTCCTGTTCTTCAGGCCGCGGATTGCAGTCGGGGTAGGCATCGCGGAAACCCCGTGCGCCTACGCCGTTGATCGGATGCTGCTCGATCATGCAGCCCGCCGCGGCCCAGATCTGCGCGCGCCCGGACAACGCCTGGTTCACGCCATCGCTCTCGCCTTCCCACGCCATCGCGGTACGCTCCAACCGATCGCGCACCTGGTGCGAGCCGGCGGCCAGTGCCACCGCCGCCACCAGGCCCACCGCCAGGCACGCGAGCAGGCCGCGCGCGCCGAGCAGGCGCCAGCCGGAAAACACCAGCACCAGCGCATAGGTCAGCCACGCCGCGCGCGAACCGGCCAGCACCAGCACCACGCCCACGGCAGCCGCCACCAGCATCCAGCCCCAACGGCCGAAGCGCGCGGCGGCGGCAAACAACAGGAACGGTGACAGGCTCGCCAGCACCTGGCCGAATTTGAGATTGCACGGCCCCAGCACGCCGCTCAGGCGATCGGCTGCCGCCATCTCCGCCGGTGAACACAAGCCATGCCCACTGATCGCCCACTTCAACTGGTCCATCGACCAGAACAGCGGGCTGGTACCGAGTACGGCCTGCGCCAGTCCGTCCAGCGTCCAGACCCCGGTAATCAGCGCAATGCCTTTGAGGGTCAGTGCGCGTCGCCCGGGCGTGGCCACCGCGATCGCCACCAGCCACATGAAGGGTAAATAGCGCAGGCCCGCAGCGGTCTTGCGCCACGCCGCGCCCTGATCGATCGCATCGAAGGCGGAGAACGCCTGTGGCAGCCAGTAGCCCAGGAACAGGATGCTGGTCAGCGCCCAGGCCGGGCTGCTGAGCATGCGTTGCTTGCCCTGCAGGCGCAGCTGGACCATGCGCGCGGCGGCGTAGATCGCGCCCAGGCCCAGTACGGTTTCGGCAATCCCGGGCAGCGGCAGCAGTGCCACGAATGCAATGACCCACCACGGCGCCCAGCGGCCCGCGCGGAAGCCCGGCGAACCGGGCGCCTTGACCGGCTCAGCCAGCGAGGGAGGTATAGAGCTGGAGCGTGTCACGTTGCATCGCCTGCAGGGTGAACGGAATACGCGAGGGCAGCGACGGCGGCTGCGCCAGCAACTGCAGCGCGCGCGCCTGCAATGCCCCGGCGTCGCCCAAGGGTACCGCGCCGGATGGCTGCAGGTGTTGCAGCAGCTCGCCCACCCCGCCCTGGTTCCAGCCCAGTACAGGTCGGCCCACCGACAACGCTTCGACCACGGTGCGGCCAAAGGCCTCGGGCTTGTCGGACAGCTGCAGCACCAGATCGCTGGCGGCGTAGGCCTCGGCGATGCGCGAGGTCGGCGCGGTCATCAGCACCGCATCGGCGATGCCCAGGCTGCGCGCCTGCGCCTCCAGCTCGGCCACGTAGCGCTCACGCCCCGGCTCGCGGGTGCCCGGCATCCACAGCAGCGCCCGCACCCCGGCCGCATGCAGCCCGGCCAGCAGCCCCAGCGCATGGTGGTGCCCCTTGAGGCGGGTGCCACGGCCCGGCAACAACAGCAGCGGCGCATCGCCGGCCAGCGTTGGATGCTGCGCGGCCACCGCCAGGCGCGGGCGCCGGTCCTGGCGGCCCACGCGGGGGAACTGCGCGGTATCCACGCCACGCGGAATCACCTGCAGGCGCTCCGGGGGCACGCTCGGGTAATGCTGGAGCACGAATTCGCGCACGCAGTTGGACACGCAGATGACCCGTTCGCCGCTGGTCATCACCGCGCTGTAGCGGCTGGGCGAATTCAAGCCATGCACGGTGGTCACCCAGTGCGGGCGGGTGGCCGCCGGCAGGTTGCGCACGGCGTAGTAGCCCAGCCAGGCCGGCAGGCGCGAGCGCGCGTGCACGATGTCCGCGCCGGTTTCGGCCAGCAGGTTGCGCAGCGTGCGCACGTGGCGCAGCGTCCACAGCGATTTGCGGCCGATATCCAGGGTGAGGTGTTCGGCGCCACTGGCCAGCAGCGGCTCGACCAGCCGCCCACCGGCGGAGACCACGATGGCGCGGTGCCCGGCCGCGACCAGCGCGGCGGCAATTTCCAGCGTCGAGCGCTCAACCCCGCCGGAGTGCAGCGCCGGCAGCAGCTGCACCACGGTCAGTCGGCGCACGTTCGGTTCCGCCTGCTCAGTCGGCCAGCACGAAGACCGAACCGCAGTACGGGCACGCGGCTTCGCAGTTCGGCTCGTCTTCGATCGGCAGGTACACGCGCGGGTGCGAGTTCCACAGCGCCATCTCCGGCGTCGGGCAGCTCAGCGGCAGGTCGCTGCGGTGCACGGTGTAACGCTTTTCGGCATTGGCGGGCGCGGTGGCGGTATGGCTCATGGCGGGGCACGGAAAGGAATTGCGAGGGGCTCGATTCTAGCACCCGGGGCGCCGCGCGCGGCGCGGCCGGTTCCGTGCGGGACGCCGCAGGGAAAACGCCGATATGCGATTTTTCCGGGTTTAGATCGAACTAATTTCACTTGCCAAGCCCGCTCCGGGTGTTGCAGGATCGGGTGCGTTCCGATCAAACACCCGATCGCATGGCCCGTCCCCCGCCGGACCTGCATCGCTTCGACTGCCCTTCCAGGCGGCCGGCGCGGTGCTGTCTGCCGAGGTCGCCGATGCGGGCTCCGCCTGCCGCCTGTCCCACCCGGGAGATCCCTGCATGACCCTGCCGCACCCCCGCCCTGCCCGCCTCGCCCTGCTTCCGCTGGCCCTCGCCCTGGCCTGCGCGCCGGTTGCCCTGCCCGTCTTCGCGCAGGGCGTGCAGACCTCCTTCGAGCCCGGCGAACCCGCCCCGCAGGCCAGCAAGGGCGGCGTGCAGGTGAAGATCGGCAAGGGCCCGGAAGCGCCGTATGCGGCCAAGCCCAAGGTGGGCTACAGCGGCCTGCGTGCGCTGCACTACGCCAGTGCCGGCGGCACCGCCACCACCACGCTGTTCACCACCGATGTAACCATCGACGCCGACACCACGCTGTCCTGGCTGGTGCTGCCGGAGATCGTGGGCGAAGACACGGTGGCCTCCACCTACGTTTCGCTGGATCTGGTGCTGGACGATGGCAGCCGGGTCTCGGCCAGCGCCGCGCGCGACCTGCACGGCATTGCGCTCGGCGCCAAGGCCCAAGGGGATTCCAAGACCCTCTACCCGCAGCAGTGGGCGCACAAGTCGGTGCGCCTGGGCGATGTTGAAGCACTGCGTGGCCGTCGCGTGGTCGCCATCGAACTGGATCTGGGCAGCGCCGCCAACGCGCCGGTGTCCGGCTGGATCGACGATGTACGCCTGGACAGCCAGCCGCGCACCGCCCCGGCCCGCCCGTCCGACTGGGTGCTCACCACCCGCGGCACCCAGGCCAACGGCACCTTCTCGCGCGGCAACAACTTCCCCGCCACGGCGGTGCCGCACGGGTTCAACTTCTGGACCCCGGTGACCGATGCCGGCGCGCTGAACTGGCTGTATCGCTGGAACGAGCAGAACAACGCGGCCAACCGCCCGCAGCTGCAGGCACTGGCCCTGAGCCACCAGCCCAGCCCGTGGATGGGCGACCGCCAGACCTTCCAGGTGATGCCGTCGGCCACCCGTGGCGTGCCGGAAGCGGACCGCGCCAAGCGTGCGTTGTCGTTCTCGCGCGACAACGAAAGCGCGCGCCCGTACCGCTATGCGGTGCGCTTCGACAACGGCATTGCCGCCGCCATCGCCCCGACCGACCACGCCGCGCTGTTCCAGTTCGATTTCCCCAAGGACGGCGATGCCAACCTGCTGTTCGACAATGTTGACGCGCGTGGCGGACTGAAACTGGATGCGGCCACGCAGACGCTGTCGGGCTACACCGATACGCGCAGCGGCTTGTCCAACGGCGCTACCCGCATGTACGTGGTGGCCAGCTTCGACCGACCCTGGCGCAGCAGCGGCACCATCGCCAGCGGCCGGCCCACCGGCTACATCAAGTTCGACCCGGGCAGCGACCGTCGGGTGACCATGCGCATCGCCACCTCGCTGATCTCGGTCGAGCAGGCCCGCCACAACCTGGCGCTGGAACTGGCTGCTGAAGACACGCTCGCTACCGTCGCCGCCCGCGCACAGGACGCCTGGGACCAGCGCCTGGCCCGCTTCGACATCGGCCAGGCCAGCGACGACCAGAAGACCACGCTGTATTCCAGCCTGTACCGCCTCTACCTGTACCCGAATTCCGGGTTTGAGAATGCCGGTACCGCTGCCGCCCCCGACTGGCGTTACGCCAGCCAGGCCAGCGCCGCCGACGACAACACCGATGGCAGCGCGGTGCGCAGCTTCGCACCGATCCGCGATGGCAAGGTGTACGTCAACAACGGCTTCTGGGACACCTTCCGCACCACCTGGCCGGCGTATGCACTGTTCACCCCGGACGATGCCGGGCAGCTGGTGCAGGGCTTCCTGGAGCAGTACCGCGCCGGGGGCTGGGTGGCGCGCTGGTCCTCGCCGGGCTATGCCGACCTGATGGTGGGCACCAGTTCGGACGTGGCCTTTGCCGATGCCTACCTCAAGGGCATCAAGGGCTTCGATCCGGATGAGGCCTACCAGGCTGCATTGAAGAACGCCACCGTGGTGCCGCCGGACCGCCATGTCGGCCGCAAGGGCATGGATAAATCTACGTTCCGTGGCTACGCCAGCGCCGACGTGCACGAAGGCATGTCGTGGACGATGGAAGGCGCGCTCAACGATTTCGGCATCGCCAACATGGCCACCGCGCTGGCGAAAACCGCCGGCAGCCCCGCCGCACGCGAGCGCTACAGCACCGAAGCGGCGTATTTCCGCGCCCGCGCCGGCACCTACGCCACCGTGTTCGACCCGGCCGCCGGCTTCTTCCAGGGCCGCAAGGACGATGGCAGCTGGCGCGTGGCTGCGAAGGACTACGATGCGCGCGTGTGGGGCCACGATTACACCGAATCCAACGGCTGGACGTTCGCCTTCACCGCCGCGCACGATGGCGAAGGCCTGGCCGGCCTGTACGGTGGCCGCGAAAAGCTGGCTGAAAAACTGGATACGTTCTTCAGCACCCCGGAAACCGCCGACCCGAAATTCTCCGGTTCCTACGGCGGCACCATCCATGAAATGACCGAAGCACGCGATGTGCGCATGGGCATGTACGCGCACAGCAACCAGCCCTCGCACCACATTCCGTGGATGTATCTGTACGCCGGGCAGCCGTGGAAGACCCAGCAGCACGTGCGCGAGATCCTGTCGCGGCTGTACGTGGGCAGCGAGATCGGCCAGGGCTACCCGGGCGATGAGGATAACGGCGAAACCTCGGCGTGGTATGTGCTGGCCTCGCTGGGCCTGTACCCGCTGCGCATGGGCTCGCCGGAATATGCGATCGGCTCGCCGGCGTTCAGGCATGCCAAGGTGGAACTGCAGGGCGGCGCGGTGCTGACCGTGAATGCCCCGGAAAATTCGGACCGCAACGTCTACGTGCAGTCTCTGAAGATCAACGGCCAGCCGTGGACGAAAACGTGGGTGCCGCATGAGGTGATTGCCAAGGGCGCCACGCTGGACTTCGAGATGGGTCCGGCGCCGTCCAGGTGGGGCACCGGGCCGGACGATGCGCCGCGCTCGTTGACCGCGCGCGGTGAACGCCCGGCGATTCTGCATGACCTGCTGGGTAGCGGCGCGCGTGCGCAGCTGGATGATGGGAAGGTGCTGGCGGCGCTGACCGATGATGACGCCGGCACCGTGGTGCCGTTCGGCGGCAAGGGCAGCGTGGTGTTCACCGGGGTGTCTGACGGCACGCCGTCGATGTACACCCTGACCAGCGGCAATGCGCCGATCCGGGGTGGCAACTGGACCCTGGAAGCACGCACGGCCGGTGGCAGCTGGGTCACGCTGGACCAGCGCAGCGGTGAAACGTTCGAGTGGCAGCAGCAGACCCGTCCGTTCCGGATCGCCAAGCCGGGCCGTTATGCCGAGTACCGGTTGCGGATTGAAGGGCCGGGGCGGATGCAGCTGGCGGAAGTGGAGTTGCTCGCGCCGGCCGCGCCGTGAAGAAAGGGGGCGCGATGCGCCCCCTTTTCGGTTTACCTGCCGCTTACAAGACCCGCATACAACGCGAACAGCTGCTTGAAGTACCGCTTTGCAGGACGAGTGCGCATGGCGCTGTTCCAGAGGGGGGGAAGTGGTCGGGCCCAGGGTGGCGGGGTCCAGCGGACCACCGCCACGGCCGGGCCGCGTGGGGGTATTTGGCCTTTTGGACGTTGCAGACGGGTGACGGCGGGGCTGCGGAGAGATTGCGACCGTGAAGCACGGACGACGTGCACACGGTAGGTGCCGACCGTTGGTCGGTACACGGGGAAACATCAAATGCAAAAGGGACCGGTGCGGTGCACCAGTCCCTTCTTCAAGGTCTACCGACCAACGGTCGGTAGCTACCCATTCGCGTTTCGCGCCGGATGCAGCGAAGGCGCTTACGCCTTCTCTGCTTCCAGCTGCTTGCGGATCTGCGCATCCACCGCGGCAATGGCGGTCATGTTGAGCACGCGGCGCGAGGTGGCACTGGTGGTCAGGATGTGCGCCGGCTTGGCCACGCCCATCAGGATCGGGCCGATCGCCACGCCGTCGGTGAACACGCGAACCAGGTTGTAGGCGATGTTGGCCGCTTCCAGGTTGGGCAGCACGAACAGGTTGGCGCGGCCCTTCAGCGTGCTGTCGGGCAGCAGCTTCTGGCGCAGCGCTTCATCCCAAGCGGTATCGCCCTGCATTTCACCGTCCACGTTCAGACGCGGGTTGCGCTTGAGCAGCAGCTCGCGCACGGTGCGCATCTTCAGTGCGTCCTTGGAATCGTGGCTGCCGAAGTTGGAGTGCGACAGCAGCGCCACCTTGGGCTCGATCCCGAACAGCTTCATGCGGTAGGCCGCCTGCAGCGTGGCTTCGCAGATCTGCTCGGCGGTGGGGTCTTCCTGCACGTGCGTATCCACGAAGAAGAACACGCCCTGCTGGTTGATCACACCGGTCATGGCCGAGGTCGAGGTGACCTTCGATTCCAGCGGCAGCACGCTGCGCACGTAGCCCAGCTTCTTGTGGAAGCGGCCCACCACGCCGGTGAGCAGCGCATCGGCTTCGCCGCGTGCCACCATCACCGCCGCGATCAGGGTCGGGCGCGAACGCATCAGGTTCTTGGCCGCCGCCACCGTCACGCCGCGACGGCCGGTGAGGTTGTGGTAGTACTGCCAGTAGTCGTTGAAACGCGGGTCGTCGTTGATGTTGGTGACGTCGAAATCAACGCCGGCCTTCATGCGCAGGCCCATGCGCTCGATGCGCGATTCGATCACGTCCGGGCGGCCGATCAGGATCGGGAAGGCCAGGCCTTCGTCGACCACGTTCTGCACCGCGCGCAGCACCACTTCTTCTTCGCCTTCGGCGTACACCACGCGCTGCTTGTCCGCGCGCGCACGGTCGTACACCGGCTTCATCATCAGGCTGGTGCGGTAGACGAACTGGGCCAGCTTCTCGCGGTAGGCACCCATGTCGGCCACCGGGCGCGTGGCCACGCCCGAATCCATCGCGGCCTGGGCCACGGCGGCCGACAGCTCCACCAGCAGGCGGCGGTCGAACGGGCGCGGAATCAGGTAGTCGCGGCCGAAGCTCGGGGTGTCATCGCCATAGGCCGAACCCAGGTCGCTGGCTTCGCGGCGTGCCATCGCGGCGATCGCGTGCACGCAGGCGATCTTCATTTCTTCGTTGATCGCCGTGGCGCCCACGTCCAGCGCACCGCGGAACAGGTACGGGAAGCAGAGCACATTGTTGATCTGGTTCGGGTAGTCCGAACGGCCGGTGCCGATCAGCGCATCCGGGCGCACCGCGCGCGCCACTTCCGGCATGATTTCCGGGGTGGGGTTGGCCAGCGCGAAGATCACCGGGTCCTTGGCCATGGTCTTGACCATGTCCGCGGTGAGGATGCCCGGGGCCGACAGGCCCAGGAAGATATCGGCGCCATCGACGATCTCGGCCAGCGTGCGCTTGTCCGTATCACGGGCATAGCGCTTCTTTTCCGGGTCCAGGTCGGCACGGCCGGTGTGGATCACACCTTCGCGGTCGAACGCCAGGATGTTTTCCGGCTTCAGACCCAGCGACACCAGCATGTTCACGCACGACACACCGGCGGCGCCCATGCCGGTGGTGGCCAGCTTCACTTCTTCGATCTTCTTGCCGGTGACGACCATGGCGTTGAGCACCGCGGCGCCGACGATGATCGCCGTGCCGTGCTGGTCGTCATGGAACACCGGGATGTTCATCCGCTCGCGCAGCTTGCGCTCCACGATGAAGCACTCCGGCGCCTTGATGTCTTCCAGGTTGATGCCGCCGAAGGTCGGCTCCAGCGAGGCGATGATGTCGACCAGCTTGTCCGGGTCGTTTTCATTGATCTCGATGTCGAACACATCGATACCGGCAAACTTCTGGAACAGCACGCCCTTGCCTTCCATCACCGGCTTGCCGGCCAGCGGGCCGATGTTGCCCAGGCCCAGCACGGCGGTGCCGTTGGAGATCACGGCCACCAGGTTGCCACGGGCGGTGAGCTCGCTGGCCTGCTGCGGGTCGGCCAGGATGGCTTCGCAGGCGTGGGCCACGCCCGGCGAATAGGCCAACGACAGGTCGCGCTGGGTCAGCATCGGCTTGGTCGCCGTGACCTTGATCTTGCCCGGCGGCGACATGCGGTGATAGTCGAGGGCGGCCTGTTTGAAATCTTCGTTGGACATCGCTTTCTGCAGATGAATGGGCGAGAGGAACAGGGGATCATACCCCCGTTGGCGGTGTTGGACCTGTCGCTACGCTGTCGCGATCATGCTGCGACCGCACATCAGGCAGGCCGTGCGCCGGCGTATGCCACGCCAGCCTGACGGGCTCCGATGACAACTTACATCACCGGAAACCCCTATGAAAAAGCAGGCCGTGCCGCCCAAGGGGGGACGGCACGGACCTGCTGCACACACATCAGGGGGAGGGGCGTGTTCAGCGCGCCGGGGCGGTCAGCGGCGACGGCAGGTCGTCGGTGGCCAGCGGCGGCAGCTCGGCCTCGCGGCCATCCAGGGCCAGCGCCAGGCGGTTGCGGTCCAGCGCGCCTTCCCAGCGCGACACCACCACCGTGGCCACCGCATTGCCGATGAAGTTGGTCAGCGAGCGGCATTCGCTCATGAAGCGGTCCACGCCCAGGATCAGCGCCATGCCGGCCACCGGCACTTCCGGCACCACCGCCAGGGTGGCGGCCAGGGTGATGAAGCCCGCCCCGGTCACGCCCGCAGCGCCCTTGGAGCTGAGCATCGCCACCAGCAGCAGCGCGATCTGGTGGCCCAGGGTCAGTTCGGTGTTGGTGGCCTGGGCGATGAACAGCGCCGCCAGGGTCATGTAGATGTTGGTGCCGTCCAGGTTGAACGAGTAGCCCGTGGGGACCACCAGGCCCACCACCGACTTGCTGCAGCCGGCCTTTTCCATCTTTTCCATCAGCGACGGCAGCGCCGATTCCGAGGAGGAAGTGCCCAGCACCAGCAGCAGTTCGGCCTTCAGGTAGCGGGCCAGCTTGAACACCGAGAACCCGCACAGGCGGCAGACCACGCCCAGGATGACTGCCACGAACAGGAACGCGGTGAGGTAGAACGAGCCCACCAGCCAGGCCAGGTTGATCAGCGAGCCGACACCGTACTTGCCGATGGTGAAAGCGATGGCACCAAACGCACCGATCGGCGCGGCCTTCATCAGGATGTGGACCAGGCGGAACACCGGGGCGGTCAGCGCCTCCAGGAAGGTCAGCACCGGGCGGCCGCGCTCACCCACCAGGGCCAGCGAAATGCCGAACAGCACCGCCACGAACAGCACCTGCAGGATGTTGCCATCCACGAACGCGCTCACCAGCGTGGCCGGAATGATGTCCATGACGAAGCCGGTGAGGGTCAGCTCGTGGGATTTTTCCACGTAGCTGTGCACCGCCGTCTGGTCCAGGTCGGCCGGGTTGATGTTCATGCCGGCGCCGGGCTGCACCACGTGCGCCACCACCATGCCCACGATCAGCGCCAGGGTGGAGAAGAACAGGAAGTAGGCCATCGACTTGGCGAAGACCCGGCCCACGGTGCGCAGGTGGGTCATGCCGGCGATGCCGGTGACGATGGTCAGGAAGATCACCGGGGCGATGATCATCTTCACCAGCTTGATGAAGCCATCACCCAGCGGCTTGAGCGATTCGGCGAAGGCCGGCTCGTAATGGCCAAGGATGGCGCCCAGCACGATCGCCACCACCACCTGGAAATACAGCTGGCGGTAGAACGGCAATGGCTTGGCTGCAAGCGGGGCAGCGGTGGGAACGTGCATGGGAAACTCCGGCAGTGTCACGGGGATGCCGGCCGCAGGCGGCGGCATCGGGCGTGGTCTTTTTACGCCCGCTGCATCGCCACGCAGATAACCTATTGGTACTAGCCCCCCTGTTCAGCCAAGCCCAGTGCCTACACTGCACGGGCACCGCGCCCCCACGGCGGCGGGTGGCCGTGTCGTTCCGGGCCTTGTGGCCCAACAGTTTTCCCGCTCGCGGCCGTTGTTGTTCTGCCCCACTTTTTAGAAGCCAGACCATATCCATGCGCCTGACCCCCCTGTTTATCGCCCTCACCGCCCTGTCCGCCCCCCTCGCCGCGTCCGCCGCGGACTGGGACAACTGGCCGACCAAGGTGTCCTTCAGCGACGGCACCGAACTGGCCGCCACTGCCAACATCGCCTATGACCTCAACGATTTCTCCGGCGCCGACGCGTTCGAAGATGACGATGCGGTACGCCGCAAGGAGTTCGGCGCGACCCTGAAGAAGAAGGGCGTGTACGACGCGATGGTGTACTACGACTTCCAGGCCGACACCTGGCTGGACGTGTTCTTCCGCTTCGAGAGCAAGGCCGTGTTCGGCAAGGACATCGGCCGCTTCCGCTTCGGCTACATGAAGACCCCGGTCGGCCTGGATTCCAACACCTCCTCGCGCGCCGGCAGCTTCGTGGAAACCGCCCTGCCCGTGCAGGCCTTCTACGCCGGCCGCCGCACCGGTGCCGAGTGGGTGCTGGAGCGCCCGCAGTACCTGATGCAGGTCGGCGCCTATGGCGGCAAGGACCTGCAGGGTGACAACCCCGGCACCACCCAGGCCGTGCGCGGCGTGTGGACCCCGGTGAAGGCACCGGGCGATGTGATCCACCTGGGCCTGGCCTATTCGCAGGAAAACCCGCGCGGCTACCGCGACGGCCGCGATGTGCACTTCAATGCCAGCGCCCGCCTGCGCGCGCGCCCGGAAGCCGGCCTGACCGATATCCGCCTGGTGGATTCTGGCTCGCTGGTCACCGCCGACCAGATCCGCCGCACCGGCCTGGAGGGCATCTACATCCATGGCCCGTTCTCGGTGCAGGCCGAAGCGCTGCGCACCACCGTCACCCGTGATGGCAAGCCGGATTACACCGGTGATGGCCAGTACGTGATGGGCAGCTGGATCGTCACCGGCGAATCGCGCCCGTACAGCGCGGGCGCCGTGGCCAACGTGAAGCCGGCGCACGATTACGGCGCGGTGGAACTGTTGGCCCGTTACAGCCGCATCGACCTGGACGACGCCGACGTGTTCGGTGGCCGCCAGCACGACTGGACCGTGGGTGCGAACTGGTACCTGACCAGCCACTTCAAGTTCCAGGCGAACTACGTGTGGGCGGATGCGAGCCGCCGTGGCGTGCGGACCAAGCCGGAGATCTTCGAGCTTCGGGCGCAGGTTCACTTCTGATGTTCAACGGCGGGTGCGTGCAACGCGCACCCGCCGGCACGCCGTAAACTGACGCCATGTACCGCGTCTCCCGCTACCGCCCGTTGCTGTTGACCCTGCTGGTCATGGTGGGCGGTACGCTCCTGGCTGGCCTAGTTGCCGGCCGCTATGCCCAGCAGCGCGCCCTCGCGGCCGAAAGCAGCCAGGTGCGCCGCCAGCTGGACCTGTACGCGCAGACCCTGCAGCAGCGCATCGACCGCTTCCGCACCCTGCCCCAGCTGCTGGCGCTGGACCCGGAACTGCTGCAGGCGGTGAGCAACCCGCTGGATGACGCCGAGCGTCACCAGCTCAACCTGAAGCTGCAGCAGGCCAACAACGTCACCCGCGCCTCCACCCTGACACTGATCGACCGCCATGGCGTGGCCGTGGCCGCCAGCAACTGGGACCAGCCCACCACGAACGTGGGTGAGGACTACAGCTACCGGCCCTACTTCCAGCAGGCCATGGCCAAGGGCACCGGGCGCTTCTACGGCATCGGCATGACCACGGCGGTGCCGGGTTACTTCCTGTCGCAGGCGATCCTCGACCACGACGGCGATGTGCTGGGTGTCATCGCGATCAAGATCGAGCTGCGGGCGCTGGAGCAGGAATGGCTGCAGAGCACCGACATCGTGATGGCCAGCGATGCGCATGACGTGGTGTTCCTGGCCAACGGCGATGCCTGGCGCTACCGCCTGCTGCGCCCGCTCTCCCCGGCCGAGCGCAACGAGATGCTTGCCACCCGCCAGTACGCCGACCGTTCACTGCAACCGCTGCAGGCACGCACGCTGGATGTGCTGGCCGATGGCGGCCGCATGGTGCGGCTGGAGCAGCCCTCGCTGCCGCGCCCCATGCTGTGGCAGACCTACGTGTTGGATGACCCGCAGTGGAAGCTGCACCTGCTGCACGATGCCGGGGCCAGCGCCGCCGTAGGCCGCAGCACTGCCCTGGCCGCCGGCGGCATCTGGCTGGCGCTCTGTTTCCTGGCGCTGTTCGTGCAGCAGCGCCGCCGCCTGGCCTCGCATCGGCAGCGCAGCCGGCTGGAGCTGGAGGCGGTGCTGCAGCAGCACGCACAGGAACTGCGCACCGCGCAGGACGGCGTGCTGCAGGCCGCCCAGCAGGCCGACAGCGGGCTCAGCCGCAGCCTGGCGCACCTGCCGCAGGGCGTGGTGGTGATCGACAGCGAGCAGCGGCTGGTGGCGTGGAATGCGCGCTACCTGGAGCTGTTCCGGTTCCCGCCGGACCTGATCCGGGTGGGTGTGCCCATTGCCGAGGCGTTTCGGTACAACGCCCGCCGTGGCCTGCTCGGCCCGGGGCCGATTGACGAGGCCATCGAGCGTCGCCTGAACCACCTGCGCAGCGGCCGGCCGCACATGCGCGAGAGCGAGAAGGACGACGGCACGGTGCTGGAGATTCGTGGCAACCCGCTGCCCGATGGCGGCTTCGTCACCAGCTACGCGGACATCACCGCCTACAAGAACACCGCACGTGAGCTGCGCTCGCTGGCCGATGCGCTGGAACACCGCGTGGCCGAGCGCACCCGCGACCTGGACGAGGCGCGGCGTGAGGCCGAGCGCGCCAACCGCTACAAGACCCGCTTCGTGGCCTCGGCCGTGCATGACCTGCTGCAGCCGCTCAATGCGGCGCGCATGTTCGTCTCGGTGCTGCGCGGCAAGTTGAGTGGCGACGCCCGCGAGCTGAGCGAGCATGTGGATGCGGCGCTGGCCGCGCAGGATTCCATCCTCAACAGCCTGCTGGATATCTCGCGGCTGGAATCGGGCACGCTGCAGACCCATGTGCGCGCGTTTGCGCTGTCGCCGTTGCTGGAAACGCTGGCGCGTGAGTTTGGCATTGCCGCCAAAGCGCGTGGGCTGCGGCTGGACTGGGTGGATACCCGTGCGGTGGTAGTCAGCGATGAGGCGCTGCTGCGTCGCATCCTGCAGAATTTCCTCTCCAATGCACTGCGCTATACGCCGCGTGGGCGGGTGCTGATCGGGTGCCGCCGGGTGGGCGACCAGCTGCGCATTGAGGTGCATGACCAGGGCCCGGGTATCCCGGAGAGCCTGCAGGGCGAGATCTTCGAGGAATTCCGGCGGCTGGATGATGGCGTGGATCAGGAGCGCGGCGCCGGGCTGGGCCTGGCGATCGTGGAGCGCATCGGGCGGCTGCTGGGGCACCGCATCAACCTGCGCTCCACACTGGGCAGCGGTAGCGTGTTCGCCGTGACCGTGCCGCTGGGCAGCGCCGACGCGATACCGGCGCCCGCCCCTGCCCCGGTGGTGTCTGCGGATTCGGGTGATGACAGCCCGCTGCGGCAGTGCCGGGTGTGGAGCATTGATGATGACCCGCGTGTTTGTGCGGCTACCCGTGCACTATTGGAACGCTGGGGCTGCCGGGTGGACCTGGCTGATGGCCCGCATGCCGCGCTCGACATTGCCTCTGCATTGAACGTGCCGCAGCTGGTGCTGCTGGATGTGCGCATGGGTCAGTGGCATGGGCCGGACCTGTACGAGCAGCTGTGCGAGCTGTGGAAGGCACGGCCGCCGGTGATTCTGGTTACGGCCGAACGCGATGATGCGTTGAAGGCGCAGGCAGCGGAGAACGGCTGGGGCTTCCTGTCCAAGCCGGTGCGCCCGCCGGCCTTGCGGGCGCTGATGACGCAGTTGCTGGTGCGGCACCGGGCGTAATCCAGTGTAATTCACCAGCGCGAAATGCTGTTCTTCGTTGATGGTCATGCCATTACCGAACGTTCGAACGAGGTCGGTGGTCGATCGGGATGCGACCCTACCGGAATCCGCCGGCTGCTTCGGTAGGGTCGGACCCCGGTCGACTGCACGTAACGCTGCTACGTGCGACGAACGCATGACCTCCGAACGGAATGCGCTTCTTCGCTGACGGTCGCGCCATTACCGAACGTTCGAACGGCGTCGGCGGTCGATCGGGATGCGCCCCTACCGGGCGCACCCCGCGATACCGGACCAATCCCGTTACTCCGACGCCTTTTCGGTTGTCGTATCGGCCACCCATCGGCTCTTCTTCGGGGCATGGTCCAGATACCGATACGGCACCGGGATCGGCGTCTCATCCAACGTCAGCGTGATGCGCTTGTGCTCCACTTCAACCATGACGCGACTGCCTACCGGTAGCTCAAACCGCTCCATCCACATGCCCCGCAGTACCAGGCAGGGAATGCGACCACCGTCAGGGAGCGCATGACCACCAGGATGTGAGAATGACCCGACACGCAGACTCTCCGGCACATGCATGCCGATGCGGGTTTGGGGCTGTTCGTTGGAATGCAGATTCGAACTTGAACGACGCATTTGCCACCTCCAAGGAAGTCTCCCTCGCCGGAATGGCGAGGGAGTCGGGAGGTTGAAATCCGCTCGGATGTGCACGGCATGACGTATTCCCGCGAAGGTGTTGTATTTCGCCACCCTCCCGACATAGGACATCCACAACTGCGACACCGATGGAGATTTCAAGCTCCGAGGCAACACCATGCGCTATACCGCGCGCAAAGTTAAATCGCTTGTTTTGAATGATATTCGAGGATTGATAGGCGCACACTTTGGTTCGTCGCAATCAGCGCGGAAAGGCATACTATTCACGCAGAAACCGAGGTAGGGTCGCGCACCTGCCGACTGCACGGACGGATGAGCGGCGCGACGAAGGCATGATCTCCAACGCGGGAGCAATGACTATCCTGCCAATCCGTTGCAAAGAGCCGCGACTCTCGCCTTGGCAGAATTGAGAACCTCCCGGGATGGCCCTTCTCCCTCACCGCGCGTGGACTCACTGAGAAATGCATAAGATTCCACAGCGGACACGCAGGATGCCTCATCCAATTTCCAGAAGCCGAGACTGTACTGGGCCCCACGATGACCACGCGCCGCGGATATGACCAACCAGTACCGCTTTTCTAGTTCATCTCCAACTGCCTCATAGTGCCTTGACAGCCTAAAGGCTGCATCCGCATCACCGTCTCGGGCCAGGACAGATTGCTGATGAAGCTGCACTTCATTCAATTGCGAGCCACTGTCAATCGAACGAGGGTCGGCGACGACCTCAATCGGTGGGCTTGGCGGGGGCGGCGGTTGCGATGCAGCTTTTGCATCTACACTCGCAGCCACCAGCGCAGCTATGATCAGTACGAGCAGGTCAGGATTCATCGTTACCTCCCGACTTCGTCAAAATAGATCCTTTCATCAGGCTTTGCTCTGTCAATCTTGCCATCCGGGGTTTTCCCAAAAGTGCCTTGATATGGAGATGTTGGATGATCCACCGTCCAGACGTACTCAGTGGCAGACCGGACGAGCTTGGAAAGGAGTCTCGACAGCTGCTTTACCGGAAGGGGCGTCCCTTTATGGTTTTCGCTGTTCGGCACGAGAATAGCTGCACATGGGTATACCTCGAGAGATCAGCATCCTGCGGAGAGCAGCGGACTAACAGTCCGCTCTACCAGTGGCTTTAGCCCTTCCGGGCTATCGCCGACGCTTCCTTTTGCGGCGCTGAGTGCGGGGTTGTATGGCACCTGGCTGTGGTCCGTCAGGGTTCGAGAAGTCGAACGGCCTTCTTCCGCGGCGGAGCACATGGCGAATCACGCCTAGCCAGCCATCTCCGAACAGCAGTGAAAGCGCTATCGCCGTGTAAAGCATCAGGAAAGCGGCCGGGGGAACTATTGCTCCTTCGTTCGTGCCCTTGCAGGATGAGAGTTGGGCACCCAGATGCGCGGCGACTGTCACTTCGATCGATAGCAGACATGCAGCGGCTATGCGCACGTAGGTTACGTTGGCCTTGAAGAGCCCCTTCGACAGGAGGTCTACCCTTGAGTACAAACCTACGAGCGGCAGCGAGAGCAGCCATGACCACATGAAGGCGCCTGAGGGGCCGGTTGATGTGCACGACACCGTGACCATCAAGCTGCCTAGTGCGAACAGGAAGTAGCCCGCTCCCATCAGGAGGACTGCTTTCAGGCATTTTGCGAAGATCTGCTCGCCCGTCGCTGGCATGGTTTGGCTCTTCCTTGAGATCGTTACCGGGTTCGCGCGACCTGAGGTAAGAGCGCGTCTTCGGTTTGGGTCATGCCGTTATCGCGATGATGGGCCGTATCGGCGGTCGATTGGGATGCGACCCTACCGGTTGGGGCAGCGCATGGTTTGCACCGCATAGCCACACACGCCGGGCCTAGGTGAGGTCTGCGCCTGCGTCGCCTTCTGGTTCGAGGGCCTTTACCAGTACCGCTGCCTGGGTGCGGCTGACACATTCGAGCTTTTTCAGGATGGCGGTTACGTGGACTTTTACGGTGTTCTCAGCAAGCCCCAGTTCGTAGGCGATCTGCTTGTTGAGCAGGCCATCGGCGAGGCACAGGAGCACGCGGAATTGCTGGGGGGTCAGCTGGGCCAGGCGGGCTGCGAGCAATGCGTCGGATTCGGAGCGCTCTGCTGCCATCGCCGGGAACCAGAGGCCACCGTCGAGTACTGCTGCTACGGCCTGGCCGATGGTTTCGGCCGGGGCGGATTTGGGGATGAAGCCGGCCGCGCCGAACTGCTGGGCGCGGCGGATGACGCGCGGGTGGTCGTTGGAGGAGACGATGACCACCGGGATGTCCGGGTGGGAGCCGCGTACGTGGAGGAGTGAGGAGAAGCCCCGGGCGCCGGGCATGGTCAGGTCCAAGAGGACCAGTTCGATTTCCGGGTGCTGGTTGAGGGCGGCCTCGAGGGCTTGGGCGCTGGCCACCTCGATGACCTGGACGGCCGGAAGAGCCTGGCGCAGGGAGTGGACGACGGCGGCGCGGAGTAGCGGGTGGTCGTCGGCTACGAGGATGGTGGTTTCGCTCATGCCTGCATTGTAGGTCGCATTTTGGGGTGCGGCGAAGAGCAGCCACGCAGGGCGTGGCTCTACGCAGGCGTTCGGGTCGTCAGGAGCGCGGCGACGCAGGGCGTTGGGCCGTGCGGAGCGCCGCCACGGGGGCGTTGCGGTTCGCGATGGTGCCCGTCAGGGGATATCTGGCCCGGGAGGTTGCTGGCGCGTGCTACCTCGCCAGGCGTCGAGGAACTGGCGGCGCTTGAGGGCATCCAGGTAGACCAGCAGGCCCGGGCCCAGCAGGATCGGGCGGTAGCTGCGGCCGGGGGCGCGGCCGCGTTGGGTGGGGACGATCGACATCAGGCGCGCTTCGCGGGAGAGCACCTGCTGGCCGCGGGGGGATAGCAGGTAGTCGAGGAAGCGACGGGCTTCTGCTGCGTTCTGGGCCGTGCGCGGGATGACGGCGGTGCGCAGGACGACGAGGGTGTAGTCCTCGGGCTCGACGATGCCCAGTGGAGCGCCGGCGTCGATTCGGGCCTGGGCGTATGAGCCGAGTACGTTGTACACGAGCGAGAGCTGGCCGCTGCTTACGCGGTCCAGCAGTACACCGGTGCGTTCTTCGAGCTGTACCTGGTTGTCGCCCAGCGCGCCTAGCAGTGCGCCGGCCATGCTGCCGCGCTGGCCGTCCTGGGTGGCCAGCAGGTAGCCGACGCTGCTGCGTTCCACGTCGTAGGTGCCTACCTTGCCGGCCAGCGGCGCATCCGGGGCGCGCAGCAGTTCGAGCAGCTGGCGGCGGGTTTTCGGTACGCGGGCCGCTGGCAGGGTGCGGGTGTTGTAGACCATCGCCACCGGTTCGTAGCTGATGCCGAATGCTTCATGCCGCCATTGCGCCCACGCGGGAAGTGCGTCGGTCTGCGGCGAGCGGTGTGGCAAGGCGTGGCCGTCGTTGACCAGCTTGGCCTGCAGGTCCATGCCGCTGCTGATCAGCATGTCCGGGCCGGTGGGGCTGTGGCGCTGTCGCAGGTACTGGGCGTACATGTCCTGGGTGATCACGTCCTCGTAGACGATCTCGGTGCCCGGGTGCAGGCGCTGGTAATCGGTGATGACAGTCGCGAACACTTCGATGTCGGTGGAGCCGTGGATGCGCAGCTCGGCCGTGGCGGTGCCCTTGGCCGGGAAGCGCTGCACATCGCCGGGGGCGGCGAACGCGGGTCCTGCCGCCAGCAGCAACAACAGGAACACGGTGCGCATCATGCGTGCAGCCTCGGCAGACGGATGGTGGCCACCAGCCCGCCGGTGGGCCGGTTGCTCAGGTCGATCTGGCCGCCGTGGCTGTCCACCACGCGCTTGACGATGGCCAGGCCCAGCCCTGCGCCGCCCGGTGCGGCGTCCTCGCCACGGGCGAAGCGCTCGAACACGCGCTCGGCATCGCCCGGCGGGATGCCCGGGCCGTGGTCGGCGATGGTGACCACGCTGTATGTTCCCTCTTCGGTGAGCGCAACCTGCAACGGGCCGTCTCCGCCGTACTTGAGGGCGTTGTCGATGAGGTTCTTGATCGCTTCGCGCAGCAGCAGGGCGTCTCCCTGCACGCGCGAAGACGCCACGCCCACGGCGAGCTGCACGCGTGGTGCAGGCAAGGCCTGCGGCAGCGCTTCGTGCAGCGCCTGGTGCACGGTTTCCACCATGTCCACCGGGGCGAACCGCTGCAGGTTGGAGCGGTGGATCACGCTCGCATCGCTGAGCAGCTGGTTGAGCAGGCGGCTCATATGGGTGGCGTTGCGGTCGATGGCGGCCAGGCTGCGGCGCATGTCTTCGGGGTCGTCGTCGTCCAGCGCCAGCTGTGCCTGCGCACGCAGGGCGGCCAGCGGGGTGCGCATCTGGTGGGCGGCTTCGGCCATGAAGGCGCGCAGGGTTTCATTGCTGCTGGACAGGCGCGCCATGAAGCGGTTCAGGGCCGCCACCATCTGGTCCATCTCGCGCGGCACGCGCGCATCCAGTGGGCTGAGGTCGGACGGCTCACGCCGCGACAGTTCGCGCTCCACCTTCACCAGAGGGCGGAAGGCGCGGTGCACGCCGAACGCAACCAGCGCCAGCGACAGCAATGAGAGCACGCCAATGGCGAGCAACGCGCGGTTGACGATGTCCTGCGCTACCGCTTCGCGCGCGCGGCGGGTCTGGCCGACCTGCACCCGCACTTCGGCCTGCGCCGAGGGCGAGGAAACGCGCCGCGACACCACCACGAAGCGCACGGTTTCACCACTGTACCGGGCATCAAACAACTGCGGTTCGTCGGAAGGCGTGCGTGGCGGCAGAGGGAGATCGGCGTAGCCGGTCACGGTGCGGTTCTGGCCGTCGAACACGCGGTAGAACACGCGGTCGTCCGGCGCCATCGACAACAGATCCAACGAGGCATAGGGCAGGTCCACCTGCCACTGCGCATCCACCAGCGCCACCGAGTCGATGATGGACAGGGCTGACGACACCAGCAGGTGATCGTAGGAGCGGTTGGCGGCACGCTGGCCGTAATGGCGGGCGGCAAACAGCAACGCCACCGCGAACACCGCCAGCAGCACGCCCAGGTACAGGGTGAGCGTGCGCCGCAGCGAGCTGGGCGCGCGGGTTTCAGCCTTCGGCATCGGGCGTGCCGTCGATGGCTTCCAGCAGGTAACCGCTGCCACGCACGGTGACGATGCGCAGCGGCGCATCGGCCAGCTTCTTCCGCAGGCGGCCCACATACAGTTCGATGGCATTCGGGCCGGCTTCGTCATCGAAGCCGAACAGCCCGTTGCCGATCTCGTCCTTGCCGACCACGTGGCCCAGCCGGCCCATCAGGATTTCCAGCAGGCGGTACTCGCGGTTGGGCAACTCAATCGGCTGGCCATCCAGGCTGACCCGGTGCGAGGCGTTGTCGAACTGGAAGGCGCCAATCTGCACCACTTCGCTGGCCTGCCCGCGCGTGCGCCGCAGCAGCACGCGGCAGCGCGCTTCGAATTCGCGGAAGTCGAACGGCTTGCCCAGGTAATCGTCCGCGCCCACGTCCAGCGCCTGCACGCGGTCTTCGATGCCATCGCGTGCAGTGAGCATCAGCACCGGGGTGGCATCGCCACGCTCGCGCATGCCGGCCAGCACGCGCAGGCCATCGAGCTTGGGCAGGCCGATATCCAGCACCACCAGGTCGAAGCTCTGGTAACGCAGCACGCTGGCGGCGGCCAGGCCGTCGTTCTGCCAATCCACCGCGTGGCCACTGCGGCGCATGCGGCGGACGATGGCGTCGGCCAGGTCCGGGTTGTCTTCTACCAGCAGGATGCGCATCGAGGGAGAAACAGGCGGGGGTGCGGGAATCCTAGCGCGAGCGGGGTGTGCCGTGGGTTGCGCTGCGCTGCAGCAGGCGCCGACAGGTGGATGACAGCTTCCCCGCACTAGGCTGCGCCATCGCCAGGCACCCCCGTGCGGACGCGTCCCGACAACCTGCGGGTTGGCATGGCCCACACGCCCTGCCCGCCCACCGCCATGTACCTGGGAGGGTTCATGCACTTCAATCTCCTGCGTTGCCGCGGGCTAGCCGCCTGCGCCCTGTTGTTGCCCATCGCCCCGCTCTGGGCCGCCGATGAGGTCGATGCGGACCGCCCGGTCACCGCCACCTTCGGCGGCCGCCTGCACCTGGATTTCGCCGACTTCAACAACGATGCGCGCGGCACCCCGAACAAGGACGACACCGAGATCCGCCGTGCCTGGCTGGACATGTCGGGCAGGTTCTTCGTGGTGGATTACAAGCTGGAAGCGGACTTCTCCGGCGACCAGGTGGAAGCCAAGGATGTCTACGTCAGCCGTGATTTCAGCGGCGGCAAGCTCAGCGTGGGCCAGTTCAAGCAGTTCTTCTCGCTGGATGACCGCACCGGCTCCAACTACGGCAGCTTCCTGGAGCGCGGCAACGCGGGCACCACGCTGGCGCCGCTGTACCGGCTGGGCGCGTCGTGGCAGGCCGCCAAAAACGACATGACCTGGGCGGCCAGTGCCTACAGCCTGGAGAGCATCGATGCGTGGCAGGTGAAGGGCCGTGCAGCCGGCGGCCGCGCCACCTGGGCGCCGGGCGCCACTGCCGGCGACGTGCTGCACCTGGGGCTGTCGCTGGCGCATGAGCGCTACGACACCCCGGGCGCCAACGGCGTGCCGGCGCTGCGCATCCGCCCGCGCCCGGCTGGGCACCTGTCCGACAACAGCCGGCTGACCCTGATCGATTTCTCTTCCGGGCGCGATACCGACGTCAACAAGTGGTCGCTGGAATACGCGCAGGTGCGCGGCCCGCTGTCGTGGCAGGGCGAGTTCAGCGGTGCCACCTTCGATGACGGCAGCCAGCGCGGCACGGTGCTGGCGGGCTACGGGATGCTGAGCTGGTTCGTCACCGGCGAATCGCGCGGCTACGACCGCAAGACCGGGCGCTTCGCGCGCATCAAGGACATCCGCCACAAGGCCGGTGCGTTCGAGCTGGCGCTGCGTTACGACCAGATGCGCGGTGAGCAGCACCTGACCGGCCAGCCGGACCTGATCGATGGGCGTACCGACGCCTGGACCCTGGGCGGCAACTGGTACCTGCGCCCGAACCTGCGCTTCATGTTGAACCTGATCGACAGCCGCAACCGCGATTACATCACCGCAGCCACCGTGGACCACACCCGCGCGGTCACCGGCCGCCTGCAGTTCGATTTCTAACTCCCCCTTGCAAGGAAACCCGCAGATGATGCTGAGCATCCTCGGTTTTGGCATGGTCATTACGTTCATGTACTTGATCATGAGCAAACGACTGTCGCCCCTGGTCGCGCTGATCACCATTCCCATCGTGTTCGCGCTGATGGGCGGCTTCGGTGCGGATATCGACCAGATGATGCTGGATGGCATCAAGAAGATCGCGCCCACCGGCGTGATGTTGATGTTCGCCATCCTGTACTTCGGGGTGATGATCGATGCCGGCCTGTTCGACCCGCTGGTGCGGATCATCCTGCGCCTGGTCAAAGGCGACCCGATGAAGATCGTGCTGGGCACGGCCGCATTGGCGATGCTGATCTCGCTGGATGGCGATGGCTCGACCACGTACATGATCACTGTGTCGGCGATGCTGCCGCTGTACCAGCGACTGGGCATGAGCGCGTTGAACATGACCTGCGTGACCATCCTGGCGGGTGGTGTGATGAACCTCACCCCGTGGGGCGGGCCAACCGCGCGCGCGGCCACGGCGCTGCACGTGGACCCGGCCGATGTGTTCGTTCCGCTGATCCCGGCGATGGTGCTGGCCTGCATTTCGGTGCTGTTGCTGGCCTGGTACCTGGGCCTGAAGGAACGACGCCGGCTGGGCGTGGTGACCCTGCCCAAGGGGGGCAGCTGGATGGATGCCAGCGTTTCCGATGACGGCGCGCTGCCCACCGTGGAAGATGCCGAAGACACCAAGCGGCCGAAGCTGCTGTGGGTGAACCTGGGCCTGACCCTGGCGCTGATGACGGCGC
Source organism: Stenotrophomonas sp. Steno-Z4 (assembly GCF_056393145.1). Lineage (NCBI taxonomy): Bacteria > Pseudomonadati > Pseudomonadota > Gammaproteobacteria > Lysobacterales > Lysobacteraceae > Stenotrophomonas > Stenotrophomonas sp. Steno-Z4. The sequence goes on from NZ_JBWJPC010000001.1 coordinate 767,554, forward strand.
TGGTGATGGGCGTGCTGCCGATGCCGGTGCTGTTCATGGTCGGCTTTGCGATCGCACTGGTGATCAACTACCCGAACCTGGCCGAGCAGCGCCGCCGCGTGGTGAACCATGCCGGCAACGTGCTGTCGGTGGTGTCGCTGATCTTCGCGGCGGGCATCTTCACCGGCATCCTCAACAACACCGGCATGGTGGAGGCGATGTCGCACAGTTTCCTGGCCATCATTCCCGATGCCTGGGGCCCTTACCTGGCGGTGATCACCGCGCTGGCCTCGATGCCGTTCACGTTCTTCATGTCCAACGACGCTTTCTACTTCGGCGTGCTGCCGATCCTGTCCGAGGCGGCCGGCAACTACGGCATCACCCCGGTCGAAATGGCACGCGCCTCGCTGGCCGGCCAACCGGTGCACCTGCTCAGCCCGCTGGTGCCGTCGACCTACCTGCTGGTGGGCCTGGCCAAGGTGGAATTTGCCGACCACCAGAAGTTCACCCTGAAGTGGGCGGTGATGGTGTCGCTGGTGCTGATGGCCGGCAGCCTGCTGTTCGCGCTGTATCCCCTTGCCGCTTGACCCGGGAGATTCCGACATGACCCTTCGTATCGCATACGTCACCAGCGGCATGGGCAGCGTGGGCACCGCCATCTGCCAGAAGCTGGCTCGCACCGGGCACACGGTGGTAGCCGGCTGTGCGCCCAATTCACCGCGCAAGGCCGGCTGGCTGCGCGAACAGCGTGAGCTGGGCTTTGATTTCATCGCCTCTGAAGGCAATGCGGCGGACTGGCAATCCACGGTGGCGGCCTTCACCAAGGTCAAGGCCGAAGTGGGTGAGATCGACGTACTGGTCAACAACGCCGGCGGCAGCCGCGACGTGCTGTTCCGGCAGATGACCCAGGACGACTGGAACGCGGTGATGGGCTCGAACCTGCATGCGCTGTTCAACATCACCAAGCAGGTGATCGACGGCATGGCCGGCCGCGGCTGGGGCCGGATCATCAACATCGGCTCGGTCAGCGCACACAAGGGCCAGATCGGCCAGGTGAACTTCGCCACCGCCAAGGCGGCGATGCACGGCTTCAGCCGGGCGCTGGCCAATGAAGTGGCCACGCGCGGGGTGACGGTCAATACCATTTCGCCGGGCTACATTGCCAGCCAGTCGATCAGCAGCTTTCCGCCGGATGTGCTGGACCGCTTGGCCGGGTCGGTGCCGATCCGCCGGCTGGGCAAGCCTGAAGAGGTGGCCAGCCTGTGCGCATGGCTGGCGTCGGACGATGCGGCGTATGTCACCGGCGCCGATTACGCCGTGAACGGCGGGTTGCATATGTTCTGATGCAGTGCCGGGATGACGGGCAATGTGCCGACCAACGGTCGGCACCTACCCTGCATCCCGGATCGATGTCGCCCTCGACGGTAGCGCCCGACCGTTGGTCGGGCGGCGACCCACCGTCAGAATTCCGCGCTTACGGTCATGAACAACTGCCGTGGCGCGCTCGCATGGATCGCGTAGCGCGTACCGGTCGGGTCGGTCGGGGCAAATGAGCTCAGCTGACCCGCGTACCGCTTGTTGGTCAGGTTGGTGGCGTTGAGCGAGACCTTGACGTCGCGCAGGCCCAGGCCCGGCCCGAACGAATACCCCATGCCCGCATCGAACGTGGTCACGCCCGGCACCGACTGGTCGTTCGTATAGGTGTAATAGCGCTTGCCCGTGTACTTGGCACGCAGGCTGGCAAAGAAGCCATCCCGGTTCCAGCTGATCTCGCTGGAGGCCATCCGCTGCGGCGTATCCACGGTGATCTTGCCGGCCACCGGCACCACCGCGCCGCCCGAGGTGTAATCATCCTCGTAGGTGCTCTTGTTCCACGACACCGCGTTGTACCACTGCAGGCCGTCCACCGGCTTGAGGATGAAGGTCAGCTCCGCACCCTGGCTCTTCACCGAGCCGACGTTGATGAAGCGGGTGATGCACTCCGGCCGCGTGCCCACTTCAATGCTGGTGCAGGGATTGAGCGACAGCAGGCGGTTGTCGAACATCACGTGGTAGGCCGCGATCGAGGCCTGGTACTTCTCGCCGAAGGTACGGAAGCCGGCTTCGAACGAACGCGACTTCTCCGGCTCCAGATCGTCCACGCTGGCCGCGAACGATTCCGGCGACACCTGCAGCGGGCCACCGCTGCCACCGCCGACGAACGCGGCAATGTTCTCCGCGTAGGAGGCGAACAGCTCGTTGTTCGCGTTGAGCTTGAAGCCGATACCGGCCTGCGGCAGCACCGATTCCTTGGCGGTCAGCGTACCGGAGGCATAGCTGGCCTCGGTACCCGGCTTGGACACGGCGGTCATGCGCGTGTTCGGGCTCTTGATGCCCACATCCACGGTCAGCCTGTCGTCGAGGAAACGCATGCGGTCCTGCACGTAGAACTGGCGGGTGCGGATGTCGTAGTCCTGATCGAAGAGGCGGCGGTTCGGGTAATTGAGGTACCCATCATCGAGGAACGGCCCGGTGATGTAGTAGAAGTTGCGCTCGACATTGTGGTCGTTGCGCTCGTACCACAGCCCGGCTTCCAGCTCGTGCAGGCCCAGCTGCCAGCTCAGCGCAGCGGTGATGCCCTGCCGGTTGATGGTGTAGTTGGAGCTGCGGATGGAGATCGGCAGCGCCTGCGGCGTACCTGGATTGGACGCCTGCCCCGGTGCCCACCAGTGGCCCTGGCCGCGGTTCTCGTGGTGGTAGGCCAGCAGCTTCAGGCGGGCGCTGTCGCCCAGTGCCAGATCGGCATCCAGCGAGTACAGGTTGTCATCGCGCAGCGCACGGCTCTGGTAGTACGCATCGTCGATGCTGTTGACACCACCGCTGAAGGCGCAGCGCTGCGCGTTGTAGGTGGCCGGCGCGCAGTAGGCTACGGCCAGGGCGCGATCCCAGTCCGGTGCGTAGATGTTCCAGTCCCAGCCCAGGCCGCGCTCAAGCATGCTCTTGGACAGATAGGCGTAGTTGGCCTGGCTCACGCGCGAGGTGGCGGCGAATGCGCCGAAGCGGTGGTCACCCACGTTCCACACGGCCTTGGCGTTGAACTGCCGGGTGGTCTGGTTCTGGTTCGGTTCGGCCCACATGTCCGCGTCCTGGTGCACACCGGAAACATACGCCGAGAAGCCGTTGAGGTCGCCGGTATCCACGCGCAGGAAGCCGCGGCGCTGGTTGTCGTCGCCCACGGTGACGCTGGCCCGGCCGCCGAACTCCGTGGAGGGGTCCTGCGAGAAGTACTGGATGGTGCCGCCGAGGTTGCTGGTGGAGGCCACACCGAGCGAGCCGATGCCCTGCGACAGTTCGGCGCCGGCCAGGTTCTCGGCGATCAGTGCACGCGCGATGCTCAACCCGTTGTAGTTGCCATAGCTGTTGTCGCCCAGCGGAATGCCATCGAGCGTATAGCCCAAGCGGCTCTTGTCGAAGCCGCGCAGGCTGATGGTCTGCGATTCCTCGTTGGCGCCGAAGGCATCGTTGGACTGTACCGACACGCCGTGCAGGCGGTCGAGGATCTTCTGCGCGCTGGTGCCGGGCGGCAGCACCTGCTTGTCCACGGCCGTAATGCGCTGCACCTGGCGGGTTTCGCCCTGGCCGATCACCGATACGGCGTCCAGGGTGCGGGCGCTGGGCGCGCCGCTGGCGTCGAGGGAACTGTCCACGTCGGCGGCGTGCGCATTGGCAGCGCACAGCGCGATCGCCACGGCGATCGTCAGGGGTCGGTTGAGCATGAGGGTCCGTTACATGATGGAGGTGCCTGCGTGGTGCAGGTGCGCGGCCATCATGGGGACGGAAGATGAAAGGATTCTTACGGGTTGGCGAGGCGCGTCGCAAAGTGCGACCGGATGCATGGAATGCGTGGGTCCAATGGCGATTACTCGGCCGCCAGCTGATCCATGCGAATGCGGTTGGCGAACAGCGAGAACGCCAGCATGCCGGCCAGCCCGTTGGCGCGGCTGACCCAATGCGGCAGCCAGCGCGGTGGGCGCAGGATGCCTTCTTCGAACAGCGGCGCGAAATCCACCGCGTCGGTCAGTGACATCTTGCCGGCAAACAACCAGCGGCAGTTCTGCAGGCGGTCTTCGGCCAGCATATGGCGGAAGAAGGTATGCACCGACACCAGCCCACGCAGGTACACGGTGTCCTTGGTGAAGGCCGCACCGCCAGTGGCGGGCACGCCGCGGAACACCCGCTGGGCTGAGGCGAAGCTTTCCTCGTTGTTCTGCCCGGCATCGCAGAAGTAGCGGAATACCTGGATGAAATCCGCGCCTTCGCGTGCCATCGCGATCGCTTCGGTGCGCAGGCTGATGCGCTTGAGCCGCTCGATGTCGATGCTGCCGGTGATCTGTTCGGCGAACGTGGCCAAGCCTTCCTGGGTGGCGGTCACCCGGGGCGAGGACAAGGCCAAGCTGGGCAAGTGCGGCTGTTCGCGCCCGTTGAGCGCGGTGAGCGAGTGCACCAGCGCTTCATGGTGGAACAGCTGCGCGCGGTCGTAGGCACTGAAGCGCGCACTGGTACGCAGGCGGATGCGGGTGGGGCCGGCTGCGGCCTTGGAGATCAGCTCCGGATCCAGCTGCACGCTGATGATGCGCGATTCAAAAAACGCATCCAGGTCGCTCTGCAGCTGGAGCTGCAATGCGGTGGCCGAGACCGGCACCTGCTCTTCCGGGGCAAGCAGCTCGTGGTCCAGTTCCTGCGCGATCTGGATGAAGTGCCGGGCCGCTTCGCGGGTGCTGGGGCCGTTGCCCGGCAGCGGCTGTTCGGGCGAGCCGAACAGCTCCACCGAGTAACGGTCCACGGCAGCGGTGCCAAGCGATTCGAGCAGGCCGGCGGCCAGGTCCCAGCTGTGGGCGGAGCGGCGGATGTACAGGCCGATGGGGTGGTCCACATCGCACTGGGCGCTGATCGCGGCCAGTTCGCGGCGGGTGCGGGCGAAATCGAGCTTCGGGTAGTCCAGCACCGGCAGCACCGGCCGGCCGCGCGCCACGCTGGCCAGGAACGGGGCCTGCAGGGCGGCCGGCCAACTGGTCAGGCCCAGCAGCCGCAGGCCCCCCACGGCCTCCACCAGGCGGGCGTCCAGCTCGGTGTGGTGGGCCACGTCCCGGTCCACGGTCATCGGCGGGCGGTGAGGAGCGATGCTCATGAAGCGGACATTAGCAGGGTCAAAAGGGGGATGGGCGGCCATGTGCGGATGGAGCACTATTGGCCTATAGTTGGACTATTGGTAGCCAGAGGAGATGACGATGTCCGCCGCCAGCAAGCGTGCCCCCGCGTCGGCCAAGGTTGAGTCGTACGCCATCGGACCCCTGAAAGAACCCCGTTCCGCGCAGGTTGTGCGCGATGCGACAACCGTGAAATTCAAACTGCCGGTGAAGCTGGATTCGTTCCGGGCCCTGCTGCGCACCGCACCACTTGCCGAGCGCGTGCAGATCGAACGCGAAGGCGTGCCCTACCAGGTGGTGAAGGGCCTGATCGATGAGATATTCGACAGCAGTACCGAATTCCAGACCTTCGTGCGCATTCCCAAAGCCACCTTTACAAAGAAGATGCGGGACAAGTCCCTGTTCGCCGGCACCACCGGGCAGTCCGTCGTGGGGTTGATGGAATTGATCAACCGCGTGGAAGACATGCTCGCGGCCGAACGCGACAACGAACAGGCGCGTGGCTTCGACGTCGAAAAATGGGTGGGCGAGTGGATCCAGCGGCCGCAACCTGCGCTGGGTGGCCTGGCGCCGGCTGACGTGATGGATACGCCCACCGGCCGTGCGTCGGTAATGCGGGTGCTGGGGGCCATCCAGAGCGGCGCCTATCAATGAAGCTTGCCCGCATTGGCTCGACAGGGCCTGCGTGGGCGCCCGACGACATCAGCGGCACCGGCGCCGCCTGTTCGCCGGGCCGCTGGAACCGGCCTGGCGAGAAGGTGGTGTATGCGGCCCCCAGCCTCGCCATGGCGGTCCTGGAGACCGCCGCGCACATCGATGACAACGGCCTGCCGCTGAACAGGTACGTCATCGAGATCGACGTACCGGATGATGTCTGGGCGGCGCGACGTGTTACTTCCGCTGCCACGTTGCCGACAGGCTGGGACGCCATTCCACACGGCATGATCTCGGTGAACACGGGATCTGCGTGGTACAGCGAGGGCGCTCACGCGATCATCGAGCTACCGTCGGTGATCGCTCCGGAAGAGACCATTGTTCTCATCAATGCCCAGCATCCCGATGCCCAGCGCATGACCGCGCGGGCCACGCGCCGACTTCAGTACAACCTGCTGTTCCGGAGCAGAGGCCGGTAATCGAGGCGCCGAGATGCGCCTCAGCGTTTTTTGCCTGGCGGGCGCCACTGCGCACCCTTGCTCACATGCTTGCGCTCCAGTGCCTGCTGGGCCTGGCGCACCGCCAGCTTGGCGGCTGCGGCAGCCACTTCGTCCTTCAGCTTGAAGTAGTTGAGCAGCCGCTCTTCATCCAGTTCACCGGAGTCGATCGCCGCGCGCACCGCGCACCCCGGCTCACGCTGGTGGGCGCAATCACGGAAGCGGCACTGTGCGGCCAGCGCTTCCACGTCGGCGAACCCTACTTCGCCCAGCGCCTCTTCGCCGGTGGGCTTGAGCTCACGCATGCCGGGGGTGTCGATCAGGCAGGCGCCCGACGGCATCGGAATCAGCGCGCGGTGGGTGGTGGTGTGGCGACCCTTGGAATCGTTGCCCCGCACTTCGGCGGTCTTCATCAGCTCGTAGCCGAGCAGCGTGTTGGTCAGGGTCGATTTGCCGGCACCGGAGGAACCGACCAGCACCACGGTCTGCCCGGCGCCGAGCCACGGCAGCAGTGCGCTGGCGCTGGCCGGGTCGCGGCCGTTGATGGCCAGCAGCGGGATGTCCTGCGCGGCCAGTTCTTCCAGAACGGCCAGGGCATCTTCGCTGTATTCGGTCTGGTCGGCCTTGGTCAGCACCACCACCGGCTGCGCGCCGCCACCGCCCACCAGCATCAGGTAACGCTCAATCCGGCGCGGGTTGAAGTCCGCATCCAGCCCGCAGACGATGAACACGGTATCGATGTTGGCCGCGATCACCTGCTGGTGGTAATGCTCGCCCGCCGCGCCGCGCTTGATCGCGGTGCGCCGGGGCAGCAGGGCCACGATCAGGATGCCGTCCAGCAGCACCCAGTCCCCCACCGCCGCGCGTTCGTGGCTGGGGAAACGCGGACGTTGCCATTCGGCGGGCGATTCGGTCTTGATCGCCGCGCCCGGGGCGTCGGCCACCACATAGCCGGTACGGTGCTGTTCCACCACCCGGCCCGGGCGGGCCTGGGGGTGCTGCTCGAACAGGGCCTGCCAGGCAGGCAGTTCGGGGGCGCCTGCCCAGGGCCAGCCCATGGTCTGCAGGGCGCGGTAGTCGATCGGTTCGCTCATGCGCCCATTCTAGAGGCATCGGCGGCAACTGCCCGCCAATACTGGGAATTTGCCCCGGAGCCCTTGCCCTGCAACGCAGCATTTCCGCTAGTATGCGATTTCCATGCCCGAACCACGGCCCAGTCATGTCCACGCCCCCGCTGAAGCCGCTTGCCACCCGCGAGCGCCTGTCCGAAGTCCGCTACGAGATCCGGGGCGAACTGGCGCGGCGAGCGCGTGAGCTGGAGGCGCAGGGCCGCAAGCTGATCAAGCTGAACATCGGCAACCCCGGCAACTTCGGGTTCCGCGCGCCGGAACACCTGCAGCGTGCCATTGCCGACGACATGGGCCGCACCGATCCGTATACCCACCAGCAGGGCCTGCCCGAAGCGCGCGAGGCGATTGCCGCCGCATACGCCCGCCGTGGTGCACCCGATGCGCACCCGGACCGGGTGTTCATCGGCAATGGGGTGAGCGAGCTGATCGACCTGTCGCTGCGCGCCCTGCTCAACCCGGGCGACGAAGTGCTGGTGCCCTCGCCCGACTACCCGCTGTGGTCGGCGGCCACCATCCTCAACGACGGCCGCCCGGTGTACTACCGCTGCGCGCCGGAGAACGGCTTCCAGCCGGACCCGGTGGAAATCGAAACGCTGGTGTCCTCGCGCACCCGCGCCATCGTGCTGATCAATCCGAACAACCCCAGCGGCGCCAGCTATTCGCGCGAGCTGCTGGAGCGCATCGTGGCCATCGCCGCGAAGCACAACCTGCTGCTGATGGTCGATGAGATCTACGACCAGATCCTGTATGACGACGCGCGGTTCCAGCCGGTGGCCCCGCTGGCCGGCGAGCACCCCTGCATCACCTTCAGCGGCCTGAGCAAGGTGCACCGCGCCTGCGGTTGGCGCGTGGGCTGGGCGATGCTGTCCGGTGCAGCCGAACGGCTGGGCGAGTTCCGCGCTGCGATGGACCTGCTCAGCGCGCTGCGCCTGTGCGCCAACGTGCCGGGCCAGTACGCCATCGATGCGGCGGTGAACGGGCCGGACACGGTGTCGGCGCTGTGCGCCCCCGGTGGCCGCCTGTATGAAACCCGCCGTGCGGTGATCGAGGCCTGCAACGCCAGCGAGCATCTGTCGCTGGTGGCCCCGGCCGGCGCGCTGTACGCGTTCCCGGCGGTGGTGGGCGCGGCCGCGCGCAGCTTCGACGACCACGATTTCGCGCTGGAACTGATGAACGAGGAAGGCGTGCTGGTGGTGCCGGGTTCGAGCTTCAACGTGCCCTACCGCCACCATTTCCGGGTGACGCTGCTGCCGGAAGCCGAGGTGATGCGCGATGTGTTCGCACGCATCGACCGGGCGCTGGCTCGCCGCGCCGAGGCCAATACCAAGGTGGTGCCACTCAAGCCGCGCAGCGCGGTGGCCTGAGGTGGCGCTGTCCTACCTGGCCCTGGGCGATTCCTACACCATCGGTGAAGGCGTGGCCCCGGCCGGACGCTGGCCGGTACAGCTGGCGACGGCCTTGCAGGAAGCCGGCCACGTGGTGGCCGAGCCGCAGATCATCGCCACCACCGGCTGGACCACCGACGAGCTGGATTCCGGCATCGATGCGGCGGCCCCGACCGGGCCATTCGGGCTGGTGAGCCTGCTGATCGGGGTCAACGACCAGTACCGCGGCCGCAGCGTGGAGGAGTACCGCCCGCGCTTCACCGCCCTGCTGCAGCGCGCGCTCGGCTTTGCCGGGCAGCAGCGCCGGCGGGTGTTCGTGCTGTCCATTCCGGACTGGGGCGTGACCCCGTATGCGCGCGACAACAACCGCGATCCGGCACAGATCGCACGCGAGCTGGATGCCTACAATGCCGCGGCGCAGGCGATCTGTGCCGAGCACGCGGTGGCGTTCGTGGACATCACCGCGATCAGCCGCGAACGCGGTGCGCAACCTGACATGCTGGTCGACGATGGCCTGCACCCGTCGGCGGCGATGTATACCGAGTGGACGCGCCGGGCCTTCCCGGTCGTTCGCGCCCACCTGGATGATGAGGCAGCACGCTGAGCACGGACGCGTTACCACTGGCCAGGGAACAGGCCCACCGCATCGCCGATGCCTTCATGCCGGCGCAGCGCTTCGGCAACCGCCGCGATTACTACTACAGCCGGGGCAAGCTCGGCAGCGACCCGCTGTACCCGGGCGTGCTCGGCGCGCTCGCGCCCTGTTCGCTGCCGCTGCTGGACATCGGCTGCGGGCTGGGCCTGCTGGCCCATGTGCTGCGACAGAACCAGCGCACGCAGCCCTACCATGGCGTGGATATCGACGCGGACAAGATTGCCCGTGCACAGCGCGCCGGTGCGCGCGCGGCACTGCACGATGCGCGCTTCGACTGCGTGGATGCCAGCGCTTCCCTGCCCGACCACCACGGCAGCGTGGCGCTGCTGGACGTGCTGCAGTACCTGCCGGCCGACGCACAGCCGGTGCTGCTGCGTGAAGCGGCGGCACGGGTCGCACCCGGCGGGCGGCTGGTGATCCGCACCACGCTGGCCGACAACAGCGGGCGCGACCGCACGACGCGGATCACCGACATGCTGGCGCATCTGGTCGGCTGGATGGGCACGCGGCCCCGGCACTATCCCGATGCGGCCAGTGTGCGCGCACCGTTGGAGGCCGCCGGGCTGCAGTTGGAGATGACGCCGCTGTACGGCAATACGCCGTTCAACAACTGGCTGGTCACCGCCGAACGCGGGCAGCCGGCATGAACACGCCGCGCCCCCGCCATTCCGCGCTGGGCATCGCCGCGCTGGTGGTGAGCCTGGTGGCGCTGGTGCTGTTCGCGGTCACCGCGCATGTGGCCCACCTACCCCGCTATGCGGGCATGCACGAGGTGCCGGTGGCGGTGCTGGCGATGCTGTTCGTGGCGCTGGGCGTCACGGTGGTGGGCCTGCTGCTGGGCATCGGCAGCGCGCTGCAGCACCAGCGCCGCCGGGTCACCGGCGTGCTGGCGCTGGGGCTGTCGATCACCTTGTTGTGGGCGCAGGCGTCGCTGGGGAGCTGGATCCACCAGCAATGGGTGGATGCGCACCCGACAGCGGACGCAGAGGCAACGCCGCTCTGAGGCCACGGGCCTGGATGGCCTGCAACACCGCTTCGATGATCGCGAGGTTATGGCCGTGGGCGGCGCCTTCGTGGAGCAGCACGATCGCGCCCGGACGCAGCTGGGCGACGATGCGGTCGACCACGGCCTGCGGCTGGCAGTCCACGCCGTCGAAACCGCGCGCGCTCCAGCCCACCCGGGTCAGGCCCCAGCGCTTCAACGCGGGTGCCACGAACGGGTTGGTCATGCCCACCACCGAGCGGTACCAGCGCGGCGGGGTGCCGGCAATCCCGGTCAGGGTCTGCTGGCACTGCGCGATCTCGTCGGCCATGGCGGCCGGGCCGAGCCGCCAGAAGCGGGTCTGCGGATGGCGGTGGCTGTGGTTGCCCAGGTCGTGGCCCCGGGCCAGCACCTGGCGCACCCGTTCCGGCCGGGCGGCGGCGCGCTCGCCGACCATGAAGAAGGTGGCCTTGGCCTGGTAGCGGTCCAGCAGGTCCAGCACCGCCGGCGTCTCATCCGAGGGGCCGTCGTCGATGGTCAGCCAGACGTGTCCGGCCGGGGCCGGCAGGTGGCTCAGCACCGGGGCGTAGAAGCGGCTGTTGGGCAGGAACACCGGCACCAGGAACAGGGCGTGCGAGGCCACCATCAACGGCAGCCCGATGGCCCAGCCCCAGGCCCACCAGGCCAGCACCACCGCCAGCTGGGACAGCAGCAGCCAGGGCAGCCAGCGCCACGGGCGGCGGGGAATGCGATGCAACGTTTCCGGTACGGTCATGCCCCATGATGCCATGCCGCGTAGAATGTACGGTTCGAAACTCCGGACCCGACCACCATGTCCCTTGATCCTGCCCTGCGCTCGCGCATCGAATCCATTCTTACCGCCAACCGCGTCGTGCTGTTCATGAAGGGCCAGCCGACCATGCCGCAGTGCGGGTTCTCGGCCAAGGCCGTGGGCGCGCTGCAGGACCTGGGCGTGGAGTTCGCCCACGTCAACGTGCTGGCCGACCCGGAAATCCGCGAAGGCATCAAGGCCTACGGCGACTGGCCGACGATCCCGCAGCTGTACATCGACAGCGAACTGGTCGGCGGCAGCGACATCATCCTGCAGATGGCCAGCAGCGGTGAGCTGAGCAGCGTGCTGGGCCTGGCCGCGCCGGACCGTACCCCGCCGCGCATCACCGTGACCCCGGCCGCAGTGGAAATGCTGCGCGGTGCGCTGGCTGATGCACCGGGTGCCTCGCTGCAGCTGAGCATCGATGCCAGCTTCCAGCCGAACTTCCAGCTGGCCCCGCACGACGACAACGCGATTGCCGCCGAATCCAACGGCCTGCGCGTGCAGTTCGACCTGGCCAGCGCGCGCCGCGCCGAGGGCATCACCATCGACTGGGTGGACGACATCCGTGGCAAGGGCCTGGCCATCGACAACCCGAACGCACCGAAGGCCGTGCAGGAACTCGCCGTTCGTGACGCTGACGACCAGCGCCGCGCCGGCACCGTGACCATCGTGGACGTGCGCCCAGCGGACGAACGCGCGATTGCCGCGATCAACGCCCCGTTCGAAACCTTCGACGGCGACAACCGTGCCCGCCTAGAAGCGTTGCCCAAGGACACCCCGCTGGCGTTCCTGTGCCACCACGGTGGCCGCAGCGCGCAGGCGGCGGAACAGTTCCGTGCGCTGGGCTTCAGCAAGGTCTACAACATCACCGGCGGCATCGATGCCTGGTCGGATGCGGTGGACAACAGCGTGCCGAAGTACTGATCGCGGATTCAATCGCGATGAAAAAAACGCCGGCATTGCCGGCGTTTTTTTTGTTCAAACGGCTAGCCCGCAAACCCACCCTCGGCAAGATAATCCAGCTCCTCAGGCGTTGGCATCCGCCCGAGCACCGCGTTGCGGTGCGGGAAACGCCCGAAGCGGCGGATGATGTCGCGGTGCAGTTCGGCATACTGCAGGTATTCCTTGTCGCCCAGCACGTCGAACATGGCCACCGAACGTTCCTGGTCCTGCGGGTCTTCGGAATGCTCGAACGGCAGGTAGATGAAGGCGCGCAGCTTGGGCACCAGCTGCAGGTCCAGGCCTTCCTCCACCGCGCGCATGGCGTAGTGGCGGGCCAGGCCGTCGGTGGCGTAGGAATGGGCGGTGTCGCGGAAGCAGTTGCGCGGAAACTGGTCGAGCAGGATCATCAGCGCCAGCGCGCCATCGGCCGTTTCCAGCCAATGCTCGCGCGCACGGCGTGCGGCAGCGAAGTGTTCGTCGAGGAATGCCTCGCGGAAACGCGCATCGAACGCGTCATCGCGCGCGAACCACTGCTGCGGTCCCGCGTTGCGCCAGAATTCCACCACTTGTGCCGCCACGTCCATTCACTACCCCTGCGGGCGGCGCGCCATCCCGGCGCCCACCCATGCCATTACCATCATTCGTCAACGCGCAGGTGGCGGACCGACTTGCCGTTGCGCCGTATAAGCTTAAGCGCCTCGACACCGATCTGGATATGGTTTTCTTGGCAAGATGGCGGCGGACCGGGCATGCACTTGGCCACTTGGCAACGCGCCGGCCAGCGGCTAGCGTCGCGGGGGATCTTTCACGCCGCATCGGGGATGACATGCGTACACGATTGACCGCCGGGCTGGGCTTGGCGCTGTTCACCTTGGCTGCGCCTTCGGCGCCGGCAGCATCGCGCTTCACCCAGGACCCTTACCCCAGCACCTATGCGCCGATCACCTCGGCCCCGGTGCTGATCCGCAACGCCACCGTGCTTACCGGCACCGGCGCGCGCCTGGAGCAGGCCGACCTTCTGCTGCGCGATGGCCGCATCGCCGCGCTGGGCAGCGCGCTGGAGGCACCGGCCAACGCGGTGCAGGTCGATGGCACCGGCAAGTGGGTCACCCCCGGCATCATCGACGTGCATTCGCATCTGGGCGTGTATCCCAGCCCCGGGGTCGGCGCGCATGCGGATGGCAATGAAATGACTGCACCGGTGACCGCCAACGTGTGGGCCGAGCATTCGGTATGGCCGCAGGACCCGGGCTTTGCCGCCGCGCTGGCCGGCGGGGTGACCTCGATGCAGGTACTGCCCGGCTCGGCCAACCTGGTCGGCGGGCGCGGGGTGACCTTGAAGAACGTCCCGGCCACCACCTACCAGGCCATGAAGTTCCCCGGTGCGCCGTGGGGCCTGAAGATGGCCTGCGGCGAAAACCCCAAGCGGGTGTATGGCGGCGGCAAAGGCGTTGCGCCGGGTACGCGCATGGGCAACGTGGCCGGCTACCGCGCTGCCTTCATCGACGCCAGCGAATACCTGGCCAAGAACGCCCCGAAGAAGGTCAAGAAGAAGCGCTGGTTCGGCGGCAGCGACAAGGGCGACAGCGCCGGCGATACCGGTGGCAAGCGCGACCTGAAGCTCGACACGCTGGCCGGCGCCATCGACGGCGACATCCGCGTGCACATCCACTGCTACCGCGCCGATGAAATGGCCACCATGCTGGACCTGTCCAAGGAGTTCGGCTTCAAGATCGCCGCGTTCCACCACGGCGTGGAGGCCTACAAGCTGGCCGACCGGCTGGCCGCCGAAGGCGTCTGCGGTGCGCTCTGGGCCGACTGGTGGGGCTTCAAGATGGAAGCCTTCGACGGCATCCAGGAAAACATCGCGCTGGTGGACCGCCCGGCCAACAGCTGCGCGATCGTGCATTCGGATTCGCCCGAAGGCATCCAGCGGCTCAACCAGGAGGCGGCCAAGGTGATCGCCAACGCGCGCCGCGCCGGCATGCAGATCGCGCCCGAGCGCGCCATCGGCTGGCTGACCTTCAACGCCGCCCGCTCGCTGGGCGTGGAGAAGCAGACCGGCAGCCTGGAGGTGGGCAAGATGGGCGATGTGGTGGTGTGGAACGGCAGCCCCTTCAGTTCCTACGCGCTGGCCGAGAAGGTCTACATCGACGGCCACCAGGTCTACGACCGCCAGGACGTACGCCGGCAGCCACTGTCGGACTTCATGCTCGGCCAGGAGGCACGCCCATGACTGGCACCCGCGTACTACAGCGCAGCGTGCTGCTTCTTGCACTGCTTGGCGCCGCGCCGGCGAGCTGGGCGCAGGATCTGCTGATCCGCAATGCCACGGTACACACCGCCAGCGCGCGCGGCAGCCTGGAGCACGGCGATGTGCTGGTCCAGGGCGGCGTGATCCGCGCCGTGGGCACCGGATTGGTCGCGCCGGCCGGTGCCACCGTGGTGGAGGCCAACGGTCGCCCGCTCACCCCGGCGTTGTTTGGCGGCATCACCGACATCGGCATCGACGAAGTGTCCGGTGAGTCCACCACGGTGGACAGCGGCCTCAAGCTGGAAGACCAGCCGCTGCGCCCCGAATTCGACGTGACGCTGGCCTACAACCCGGCCTCGGTACTGATCCCGGTGGCACGGCTGGACGGCATCGGCTTCACCGCGCTGGGGGCCAACACCAGTGGCAGCTTCATCGCCGGACAGGGCGGGGTGATGCGGCTGGACGGCAGCGCCGATCCGATCGGCCCGCGCGCGCTGTTCATCCGGCTCGGCGCGTCCGGTGCCGAACTCACCGGCAGCTCGCGGGCGGCGCAGTGGATGCTGCTGGAGCAGATGGTGAGCGAAGCGCGCAACCGGGTGCCGGTCGATTCGCCGCATGCCCTGCTCACCCCCGCCGGCCGCGCCACGCTGGCCCGCTACCTGGCCGGCCAGGGGCGGCTGGTGGTGGAGGTGGACCGCGCGGCGGACATCCGCCAGCTGCTGCGCTGGGCGGCGCGCGAGAAGGTGAGCATCGCCATTGCCGGCGGTGCCGAAGCGTGGCGGGTGGCGCCGCTGTTGGCCCAGGCGAAGGTGCCGGTGTTCGTCGATGCGCTGGGCAACCTGCCCACCAGCTTCGACCAGCTCGGTGCGACCCTGGAAAATGCCGCGCGGCTGCACGCTGCCGGGGTGCAGGTCAGCTTCGCCCAGCGCGACGATGCCTCGCACAACGCGCGCAAGATGCGGCAGCTGGCCGGTAATGCCGTGGCCAACGGCCTGCCCTGGCAGGATGGCCTGGCCGGGCTGACCCGGGTACCGGCGCAGGTGCTGGGCGTGGGTGACACGCTGGGCAGCATCGAGCCGGGCAAGCTGGCCGACCTGGTGCTGTGGGAAGGCGACCCGCTGGACGTGGGCCACTACGCCGAGCAGGTCTGGCTGGGGGGCCGTGCCATGCCGATGCGCTCGCGCCAGACCGAACTGCGCGACCGCTACGCCGCCCCGGCCACCCGCGAACCCAGGGCGTATTCGCGATAAGGTCCGCTCACCCACCCGTAGAGCCAGGCCCTGCCTGGCTGCACCGCCAAGGAACGTCATGACCCTGCGCTGGTACTTCGATTTCGTCTCACCGTTCGCCTACCTGCACTGGCAGCAGCTGAAAACGCTGCCGCAGTTCGAGCGCATCACCCCGGTGCCGATCGCGCTGGGCGCGGTGCTGCACCACCTGGGCAACCTGGGCCCGGCCGAAATCCCGGCCAAGCGTCGCTTCACCTACCGCCAGGTGCTGTGGCAGGCGCAGCAGCAGGGCGTGCCGCTGCGCTTCCCGCCCGGCCACCCGTTCAACCCGCTGGCGGCCCTGCGCCTGTGCCTGGCGGCGGACGCCACGCCGGCGTCGGTGGACATCCTGTTCAACTGGATCTGGCGCGACGGCCGCGCGGCCGATACGCCACAGGCCTTGGCGCTGCCGGCGGCAATGCTGGACGTGCGCGACGTCGTGGTCGCCGTCTCGGCGCCGTCGGTCAAGGAACAGCTGCGCCAGAACACCGAGGCGGCCATCGCTGCCGGTGTGTTCGGGGTCCCCACCCTGTCCATCGATGGCGAGCTGTTCTGGGGCAACGAAAGCCACGCGCTGATGGCCGCGGTGCTGGCCGATCCCGGTCTGCTGCAGCAGCCGGAATGGCAGCGGATCGACACGCTGCCGGTGGCGGTGGAGCGCAGCCGGCCAAGCTGACCGGCGTGGTCAGGCAGCCGGACGCGATTTGAGATAGCTTTCACACTTTCGAACGGACACCCTGCCTGGAGGGGGCAAACAGGATGCGCATCGGAATCGTGGTCGACTCTGCCTGTGATCTACCGCAGGACTTCATCCAGCAGCACAACATCGTGCTGCTGCCCATCACCGTCCGGATTGGCGAGGCCGTGCTGGCCGACCACCGCGACGAACAGGCCACCCTGAGTTTCCTGCACGCCCACGTGGCCGAGCATGGCGCCGAGGCCGAAACCATTCCCTTCAGCGTGGTGCAGATCCGTGATCTGTTCCTGGGCAAGCTGGTGATCGATTACGACCATGTGTTCTGCATGACGATCACCAAGACCCGCAGCCCGATCCACGACAACGCGATGCAGGCCAGCTTCGCCATCCTCAACGACTACAAGCCGGTGCGCCAGGCGGCGGGTCACAACTCGCCGTTCGCGCTGCGCGTGCTGGACACCCAGAACCTGTTCGCCGCGCAGGGCGTGACTGCAGTGGAAGCGGTGCGCCTGCGCGACAGCGGCGCCGGCGTGCAGCAGATCCGCGAGCGGCTGGAGCAGCTGGCCTTGAACGTGCACGGGTACATGGTCACCCGCGACCTGTATTACATGCGCGCCCGCGCCCGCCACAAGGGCGACCGCAGCGTGGGACTGATCAGCGCGGCGCTGGGCAGCGCGCTGGACATCAAGCCGGTGCTGCACGGCTACCGCGGCACCACCGGCCCGGTGGCCAAGATCAAGGGCTTCGACAATGCGGTGCAGAAGCTGTTCGACTTCGTCGGCCAGCGGGTCAAGGGCGGCCTGATGACGCCCACGGTGTGCGTGAGCTATGGCGGCGAACTGGCCGACCTGCAGGCGCTGCCGGGCTATGCCAGCCTGCGCGAGACCTGCAAGGCGCACGGGGTGGACGTGTACGAATCGGTGATGAGCCTGACCGGCATGGTCAACGTGGGCAAGGGCGCGGTCACGATTGGTTTTGCCGACGAACCGCACACCTTCAGCGCTTGAGCCAGCGGACGAGCGGCCGGTTTCTGCACACCGATTCCACCGTGCATCTGCCAGCCTTGGCGCATTCAACGGAGACCACCATGTCGCAGTATTTCATCAGCCTGCCGGACCCTTCCAAGGCACACGGCAACGATCCCGATCTTTCTTTCCGTTCGCAGAGCGCCGGCGGTTTCGCCGAGGAGCTGCAGGCCGCGCTGCGCACCACCGGCCTGTTCGACCGCTGGCGCTCCAAGCAGCCGGATCCCGATGCCGTCGAGCCGCAGTGGGGTGCAACCGACCCGAATGCGACCGTGACGGGTGAGCAGAAGGACCTGCGCATCAACCTGGTGGTCAGCACCACCATCAACAGCGATGTGCTGAAGGAGCGGCTGCGCCTGCTCGCCGGCCACCACTGGGAACTGCGCGACGTCCGGTAAAAACCGACCCGACCGGCGACGCCACCACATCGCGTTGCCGGTCAGCTGCCCGTCAGGCATTTCACAGGGCCTGTGCAGCGCGCTCCGGCATGGTGGGGTTGAACCTGCCCTGGAGTATTCGATGCCGCTGCGCCTGCCTGCTTCCGCTTCCCTGCTTGCCCTTGCCCTGGCCGCCGCAACCCCGGCACTGGCACAGACACCGGCTACCCTGCCCGCGCCCATCGCTGAAGACGGCGCCGTGGCCACCGGCCCGCGCTCGGACCTGCATGCGCAGGTGCTGCTGGACCGGGCGCACTTTTCGCCGGGACAGATCGACGGCATGGTGGGCTCCAACCAGAAGCGCGCGGTGGCCGGTTTCCAGGCCGCACGTGGCCTGAAGGTGACCGGCGAGCTGGACGACGCCACCTGGCAGGCGCTGCAGCCGGACAGCACGCCGCCTTTGGTCAGCTATACCCTCGCCGCCGAAGACGTGGCGGGCCCCTTCCAGCCGATTCCGAAGCAGCCTGCCGAGCAGGCCAAGCTCAAGGCAATGGGCTTCACCTCGGTAGGCGAGGCACTCGGCGAGCGCTTCCATGCCGATCCCAAGCTGCTGCAGGCGCTCAACCCGGGCGTGGACCTGGGCAAGGCCGGCAGCACGATCCAGGTGCCGAACATCGCTCCTGCTGCGCTGCCGAAGGCGGCCAAGCTGGTCATCGACAAGTCCGATTCGACGCTGCGCCTGTATGACGCGCAGGGCAAGGTGTACGCGCAGTTCCCGGTGTCGTCGGGCAGCCAGCACGACCCGCTGCCGATCGGCGAATGGAAGATCCTGGGCATCTCCCGCGATCCGCCGTTCCACTACAACCCCAAGCTGTTCTGGGATGCCAAGGCCGGCGACCGCAAGGCCACCCTGCCGCCCGGCCCGAACAATCCGGTGGGGCCGGTCTGGATCGATATTTCCAAACCGCATTACGGCCTGCATGGCACCCCCGAACCGGGCCACGTGGGCAAGACCGAATCGCACGGCTGCGTGCGGATGACCAACTGGGACGCGCTGCAGGTGGCCGATGCGGTGGACGCCTCGGTGCCCGTGGTGATGCAGGAGTAAACGACGATGCTGACGCGATTGCTGGCACTGGGTGTGGTGATTGGCGTGGCCGGGTGGTGGTTGCTGGCGTCCGGGAATGATGTCCCGGAGAAGGCGGCTGCGGCGCAGGTGGTGGCCGCGCCGGTGGCAGCGGCGCCCGTGGCTGAAAGCCGCCAGACAGGGACTGGCGCACCCAGGGCGGATCTGGTCGCACCTGCTGAAGGCACCCAGGCAGGGCCAGGCACTGCCGCAACCCCGTCGGGGCTGCTGTTGCCGGTGCAGGGGATCACGGCCGCGCAGCTGCAGGACACCTTTACCGATGCGCGCAGCCAGGGCCGGGTGCACGATGCCATCGATATCCTGGCCGCCGAGGGCACGCCGGTGCTGGCGGTGGCCGATGGCACCATCGAGAAGCTGTTCGACAGCGAACGCGGCGGGCTGACCGTGTACCAGTTCGAGCCGGGCGGCACCTACTGCTACTACTACGCCCACCTGCAGCGCTACGCCGACGGGCTGGCCGAGAAGCAGGCGGTCAAGCGCGGCGACGTGATCGGCTATGTCGGGCATACCGGCAACGCCAGCCCGGACGCCCCCCACCTGCACTTCGAGATCCACCGGTTGGGCCCGGAGAAGCAGTGGTGGAAGGGCGAGTCGCTCAATCCTTACCCGGTGCTGCGCGGTGAGCAGGCCCTGCCCTGAGCCCTGCCCGGCCGGCGTGGCTGAACCGGGATGGGGTGCGCAATTGGCCCGGCCGCCGCGAAGGTGCGAGAATCGCCGGCCCTCCCTTGCCGGTTGGCGCGTTGGCGCCGCCCTCCTGACCGAGATTACGTGAAGACCCCCGAAAGCCTGCAGGCGCTGATCGAAGACGGCGTGATCGACGAAGTACTGCGCCCGCTCAAGAGCGGCAAGGAAGCGGCCGTGTACGTCGTACGCAGCGGCGACGACGTGCGCTGCGCCAAGGTATACAAGGACATGGCCCAGCGCAGCTTCCAGCAGCGCGTGCAGTACCAGGAAGGCCGCAAGGTGCGGGGCAGCCGCGAGGCGCGCGCGGTGGGCAAGGCCAGCAAGTACGGCCGCAAGCAGCAGGAAACCGCCTGGAAGAACACCGAGGTCGATGCGCTGTACCAGCTGCGCGATGCCGGCGTGCGCGTGCCCGAGCCGCATGGGTACTTCCACGGCGTGCTGGTGATGGAACTGGTGACCGATGCCGAAGGCTTCTCCGCCGCGCGCTTGGGCGAGGTCGAACTGGAGCCGGACCAGGCCCGTGAGTTCCACCGGATCCTGGTGCGCCAGGTGGTCCTGATGCTGTGCTGCGGCCTGATCCACGGCGATCTGTCGCCGTACAACGTGCTGGTAGGCCCCGATGGCCCGGTGGTGATCGACTTCCCGCAGGTGGTGAGCGCCGGGGGCAACAACGCCGCGCGCAGCATGCTGCTGCGCGACGTCAACAACCTCACCGCCTACCTGGGGCGCTCGGCCCCGGAGCTGCTGGACACCTGGTACGGCGAAGAGATGTGGGCGTTGTTCGAGGCCGGTGACCTGCTGCCGGACAGCCCGCTGACCGGTGAATTCGTCCACGACGAATCCACCATCGACCTGGACAGCGTCCGCCACGCCATCAACGATGCGCGCGAAGAAGCGCTGATCCGCCAGCAGGGCCGCGAAGCGGCGGAAGAAGAAGACGCGTAAGCGTCAGGCGTACAACGCCTTGGCGTGATACGCGATGTGCTCGCCAATGAACGTACCGATGAAGTAGTAGCTGTGGTCATACCCCGGCTGCATCCGCAGTTGCAGCGGATGCCCTGCCGCGGTGCACGCAGCCTGCAGCCACTGCGGCTGCAGCTGGCTGTCCAGGAACTCATCGCCTGCGCCCTGGTCGACCAGCAGCGGCAGCTTTTCGGCGGCCGTGGCCACCAGTTCGCTGGCATCCCACTGCGTCCAGCCGCTGCGATCCTCGCCCAGGTACGCGCCGAAGGCCTTCTGCCCCCACGGCACCCGGGTCGGGGCCACGATCGGCGAGAACGCCGAGACGCTGCGGTAGCGCCCCGGATTGCGCAGCGCGATCACCAGCGCGCCATGCCCGCCCATCGAATGCCCGCTGATGCTGCGCACGCCGGTGGCCGGCAGGTGCGCCTCGATCAGCGCCGGCAGCTCGTCGACGATGTAGTCGTGCATGCGGTAGTGCGCCGCCCAGGGCTGCTCGGTGGCATTGAGGTAGAACCCCGCGCCCTTGCCCAGGTCGTAGCCCTCGGCATCGGCCACATCATCGCCGCGCGGGCTGGTATCGGGCGCAACCAGGATCACGCCATGTTCCGCCGCATATCGCTGCGCGCCGGCCTTGGTGATGAAGTTCTGCTCGGTACAGGTCAGCCCGCTCAGCCAATACAGCACCGGCAGCTTCTGCGTGGCCGCCTGCGGCGGCAGGTACACGGCCACCTTCATTTCGCAGTTGAGCACCGCCGAGCGGTGCTGGTACACGTCCTGCCAACCGCCGAAGGCGGCGCGGTGTTCGATGCGTTCCATGGGCATTCCCGCCGTGATCAGTAGTGGACGACCGAGCGGATCGACTTGCCTTCATGCATCAGGTCGAAGGCTTCGTTGATCGCTTCCAGGCCCATGGTGTGGGTGACGAACGGCGCCAGTTCGATATCGCCCCTCATCGCATCTTCAACCATGCCCGGCAGCTGGCTGCGACCCTTGACGCCACCGAAGGCAGTGCCCTTCCACGAGCGGCCGGTGACCAGCTGGAACGGGCGGGTGGAGATTTCCTGGCCCGAGCCGGCCACACCGATGATCACCGACTGGCCCCAGCCACGGTGCGCGCATTCCAGCGCCGCACGCATCACGTTGACGTTGCCGATGCATTCGAAGGTGTGGTCCACGCCCCAGGTCGTCATTTCCACGATGACCTGCTGGATCGGCTTGTCGAAGTCCTTCGGGTTGATGCAGTCGGTGGCGCCGAACTGCTTGGCCAGCTCGAACTTGGACGGGTTGGTATCGATGGCGAAGATGCGGCCGGCCTTGGCCTGGCGCGCGCCCTGGATCACTGCCAGGCCAATGCCGCCCAGCCCGAACACGGCCACCGAATCGCCTTCCTGCACCTTGGCGGTGTTGTGGACCGCGCCGATGCCGGTGGTGACGCCGCAGCCCAGCAGGCACACGTGTTCCGGGTTGGCCTCCGGGTTG
Organism: Stenotrophomonas sp. Steno-Z4; assembly: GCF_056393145.1. NCBI lineage: Bacteria > Pseudomonadati > Pseudomonadota > Gammaproteobacteria > Lysobacterales > Lysobacteraceae > Stenotrophomonas > Stenotrophomonas sp. Steno-Z4. Next base: position 789,693 of record NZ_JBWJPC010000001.1, read on the forward strand.
ATCTTCGCCAGCGAGACTTCGGCCACCACGGTGTACTCACTGAAGGTCGAGCAGCCCATGTAGTGGTAGATCGGCTGGCCGTTGTAGGAGAAGCGGGTGGTGCCATCGGGCATCACGCCCTTGCCCTGGGTGGCGCGCACGGCCACGCACAGGTTGGTCTTGCCCGAGGTACAGAACAGGCACTCACCACATTCGGCGGTGTACAGCGGAATGACGTGGTCGCCCGGCTTGACGCTGGTCACGCCCTCGCCCACTTCCACCACGATGCCGGCGCCTTCATGGCCCAGCACGGCCGGGAACAGGCCCTCCGGATCATCGCCGGACAGGGTGAAGGCATCGGTGTGGCAGACCCCGGTGTGGGTGATGCGCACCAGCACTTCGCCCTTCTGCGGCGGGGCAACGTCGATTTCGACGATCTTCAGCGGTTCGCCAGCGGCGAAGGCAACGGCAGCACGGGATTTCATGGGGAGGGCTCCAGGACAGATGACAGGGCGGGACAGCGCGCGGCAGGACGCGCGCTTACTTCAGGTAGGAACGGATCAGCGCGCTCATGTCGCGCACGCGCTCGGCACGCTGCGCATCGGACTGCGCCGGCTGGCCGAATTCTTCGCGCAGGTGGGCTTCCATCACCTCGGACATCAGCCCGTTGACGGCGCCACGGATGGCGGCGATCTGCTGCAGCACCGGGCCGCACTCGGCGCCGGCTTCCAGCGCGCGGTCCAGCGCATCGCACTGGCCGCGGATGCGCCGCACCCGGGCCAGGACCTTCTTCTTTTCTTCCGGGGAATGCGGCACGGCAGCGCGACCAGAGAACTATACTGGGGGATAGTATACACAGATCGAATCCGGGTGCTGCACGAGGCCGTCACGGCCGTCCATGGATGCTCGTTCCAACCCCACCCCACCCGGACCGACGATGCCCGACGCCCCCTCCTTCGTTGTCCGCTCCTTCGAAGCCAACTACGCCGCGTCCGGCAGTGTCGAGCGGATCCTGTCGCTGACCGTTGACTGCAATTGCGGTACGACCTCCTCCTGCGGATCCAGCCAGCTGATCCACCTGCCCGGTGGCGCGCTGTTCCGCTGCGAACAGTGCGGCTCGCACCAGGCCATCAGCCACGCACGACTCGATGCCAGTACCGCCCCGGCACCGGTGCTGCGCGACAGCGCCATGCGCCGCAGGGCACCGATGGTCACCATCCGCTTCTGAGCGGCGCCCTGCACTCGGAAGGCACGCCATGGCCAAGCCGTCCGGCTCCCGTCTTGTTGTCTACGCCGCGCTGGTCGGCAACCTGTGCATCGCCATCGCCAAGTTCGTCGCGGCCGGGCTTTCCGGCAGTTCGGCGATGCTCAGCGAGGGCGTGCACTCGCTGGTCGACACCACCAATGAACTCCTGCTGCTGTACGGCCTGCACCGCGCCGACAAGAAGCCCGACACCCTGCACCCGTTCGGCTATGGCCGTGAGCTGTACTTCTGGAGCTTCATCGTGGCGCTGCTGGTGTTCGCCGCCGGTGCGGGGGTTTCGGCCTACGAGGGCATCCAGCACATCCGCCACCCGGAACCGGCCACCAACCACACGGTGAGCTACGTGGTGCTGGGTATCTCGTTCGTGTTCGAGGGCGTTTCCTGGTGGGTGGCGCTGCGCGAATTCCGCGCGACCAAGGGGTCGCAGGGCTATTTCGAAGCCTTCCGGCGCAGCAAGGACCCCACCACCTTCACCGTGTTGCTGGAAGACAGCGCCGCGTTGCTCGGCCTGGCGTTCGCCGCCATCGGCCTGGCCGCGGCGCAATGGCTCGACATGCCGGTCCTCGACGGCGTGGCCTCGCTGTGCATTGCCGGCGTCCTGGCCGCCACCGCGTTCCTGCTGGCGCGCGAGACCAAGGGGCTGCTGGTCGGCGAGCCGGCCCACCCGCACGTGGCACAGCGCATCATGGCCGTGGCCAACACCGATGCGGACCTGCGCAACGCCAACGGGGTGACCACCATGCAGATGGGCCCGGACCAGGTGGTGGCGATGCTGAGCGCCGAATTCGAGGACGACCGCACCACCCCGCAGATCGAGGCGTGCATCACGCGTATCGAACGCGCGGTCAAACAGGAGTACCCGGAGCTGGTGGCGCTGTTCGTCAAGCCCCAGACGCCGGAGGTGTACCACGCGCGGCGCGCGGCGTTGGGCGACCCGGGATGAAGCCTTCAGCTCGCGCGCCGGCCGCGCCGGGTCCGTCTTCATGGTCGCTACACGCGATCAGATAATCTACCCGGCCTGCGCACGCCCCATTTCGCCCGCGAGAGCCCTTTGAACGTTACCGATCCCACCGACAAGCACAGCGGGCGCGACACCGAGCGGGTGAAGATGGCGCTTGCCGCCGGCGCCATCGTCGGCACGTGGTTCTGGGACGTGGCCCACGACCGGCTGACCGTGGACGACGCGCTGACCCACGCATTCGGGCTGGAGCCGGGCTCATCGCATCGCGAGCTGCGCCTGGAGCAGGTGCTGTCCGCCGTACACCCTGACGATCATGCGGAGCTGGCAGCGGCCATCAGCGATGCGCTCATGCGCGGCGGGCGTTATGCGCACCAGTACCGCGCGCGCAATGCCGACGGCGAGTACCGATGGATCGAGGCCATCGGCCGGGTCGACCTGGATGCGCAGGGGCGCGCCACCGGGTTCCAGGGCGTGCTGATCGATATCGACGAACGCCGCCTGATCGAGACCGAGCGCGACCAGGCGCAGACGTTGCTGCGCTCCTTCCTGGACGCGGCCCCCGGCGTGGTCTACGCCAAGGACCGCCAGGGCCGGCTGTTGATGGGCAACCACGGCACGACCGAGCTGATCGGGCTGCCGCCGGAGCAGTACGTCGGGCGCACCGATGCGGAACTGCTCAACGACCCGGTGCAGGCCGCTGCCGTGATGGCCACCGATGAACGCATCATGGCCACCGGCCAGTCCCAGCAGCTGGAGGAGGACATCAGCTTCCCCGACGGCCGTCGCGCCTACTGGCTCTCGACCAAGGCCCCCCTGCGCGATGCCGACGGCAACGTGGTGGGGCTGATCGGCACCTCGCTGGACATCACCGAGCGCAAGGCCGCCGAAGCACGTCACCGGGAGATCGAAGAGCGCTACCGGTTGGCGGCACGCGCCACCAACGATGCGATCTGGGATTGGCGCATGGCCGATGGCCAGGTGGTCTGGAACGAGGCGCTGGCCGACCTGTTCGGCCACGACCGGATGGAAACCGACGCGCAGTGGTGGCTCGACCACATCCATCCCGACGACCGCCCGCGCATTGATGCCGACATCCACACCGTGATCGACGGCGGCGGCACGATCTGGTACGGCGAGTACCGCTTCCGCCGCGCCGATGGCAGCTACGCGGACGTGCTGGACCGCGGCGCGGTGCTGCTCGGCACGGCGGGCGAGCCGGTGCGCATGATCGGCGCGATGCTCGACCTGTCCGGGCGCAAGGCAGCCGAAGCCGCCCTGGCCGAAAGCGAGGAACGGCTGCGCTTCGCCACCGAGGCCGGTGACATGGGCTTCTGGGACGTGGACCTGGTGCACGACGTGCTGATCTGGCCGCCGCGCACCAAGGCGATGTTCGGCATCTCACCCGATGTTGCGGTGCGCCTGGACGATTTCTACAACGGCCTGCATCCGCTCGACCGCGAGGCCACCAGCGCCGCCTTCGCCGCCGCCGCCGATCCTGCGCAACGCGCGCTTTACGATGTGGAATACCGCACCATCGGCAAGGAGGACGGCGTGGTGCGCTGGGTCGCGGCGAAGGGCCGTGGCCACTTCGAGGGCGACCGCTGCGTGCGCGTGGTCGGCGTGGCGATCGAGGTCACCGCGCGCAAAGCCGCCGAGGCCCGCCTGAAGGAACTCAATGAGCACCTTGAGATCCGGGTGGCAGAGGAAGTCGCCGAGCGCACCCGGGTCGAGGATGCGCTCCGGCAGAGCCAGAAGATGGAAGCGGTAGGCCAGCTCACCGGCGGTATCGCGCACGATTTCAACAACATGCTCGCGTCCGTGATCGGACCGCTGGACCTGCTGTCGCTGCGCCTGGGCGAGAGCGACCCGCTGGTCAGCCGTTACATCGACATGGCCATCGATGGCGCCAACCGCGCCGCCCAGCTTACCCAGCGCCTGCTCGCGTTTTCCCGCCAGCAGCCGCTGCAGCCGGTGCCGGTGGATGCCAACCGGCTGGTGTCGGGCATGTCCGACCTGTTCGTGCACTCGCTCGGCGGCACGATCCGGCTGGAAACCCTGCTGGCCGCCGACCTGTGGCTGGCCTTCGCCGACGCCAACCAGCTGGAGAACGTCATCCTCAACCTGGCGGTCAACGCGCGCGACGCCATGCCCGGTGGCGGGCGGCTGGCAGTGGAGACGTCCAACTGCACGATCGACGCCGGCAACGCCGAGCAGCACCCCGGGGTGCCCCGTGGCGAGTACATCCTCATCACCGTGGCCGACAACGGCTGCGGCATGTCACCCGAGGTGGTGGCCAAGGCCTTCGATCCGTTCTTCACCACCAAGCAGGTCGGTCAGGGCACCGGGCTGGGGCTGTCGCAGGTCTATGGGTTCGTCAAACAGTCGGCCGGCCACGTGAAGCTGTGCTCGGAAATCGGCCGGGGAACCACGGTGAAACTCTACCTGCCCCGACTGGTGGCCGAGGTGGCGCCGGTGGCGCCTGCGGCACCGGCCGGGCTTCGGATGCCCGCAGGCAGCCGCGAGCTGATCCTGGTGGTGGAAGACGAGCCGACCGTGCGGCAGTTCTCGGTGGAAGCGCTCACTGCATTGGGCTATGACGTGCTGGCCGCCGATGGCGCGGCCGCGGCGCTGGTGTTGCTTGACCAGCATGCGGACATCGCGCTGCTTTTCACCGATGTGGTGATGCCGGAGGTCAACGGACGCGAGCTGGCCGACGAGGCCCTGCGTCGCCGACCGGATCTCAAGGTGCTGTTCACCACTGGCTACAGCCGCAACGCGTTGGAGCGCGATGGGGTGATCGCCCCGGGCGTACAGCTGATCGGCAAGCCGTTCAACGTGGATACCCTGGCCTCGCGCGTGCGCGCGGTACTGGCCGAGACACGCTAGGCCGCGGCGCGGCGCCTCAGCGTTTGTCCCTGGCGGTTGTATTGGCCCGCCATGACTCCAGCGCCGCCGCCAGCTCCATCGACGGATGCAGGCCGAACGTGCGGTGGTACATGCCGGCAAAGCGCCCCTGGTCCCACACCCCGTAACGTGCGCACACCGAGGTGACGGTGTCGCCCGGGGTAGCCTCGCGCAGCGCCTTGCGGATCACGTGCAGCCGTTCCAGCATGAAGTACTGGTGCGGCCCCATGCCGAACACTTCATCGAACGCGCGGCTCAACGAACGCTGCGAGGTGCCCGCGCTCAGCACCAGGTCACCGATCACCGCTTCCCCCCGGATGCTCTTGTGGATGTGGTCCAGGCTGAGGCGGATGATCTCGTTGCGCGGCAAGGTCGGGCGACCGCGCGTGCGCCGCACGGCTTCGGGATTGGCCAGCACCATGCAGCGCAGCAGTGCGTGGATCACCTGGCCACTGAACGAGCGGCGCACACTGGGCTCATCGAACACGCTGGGGCTCTGCCGGTGGATCGCCAGTGCGCGGGTGACCAGGGTGATGATCGGTGCCATCCCGGCACGGCCGACATTCACCGCGTAGGTACGATCGATATGGTCGTCGAACAGTCCGGCCACTTCGCGCGCACGCTGCACCACCGCAGCGGCGTCCAGGTCCAGCGCGAGGAACTGTGATTGCCTGCGGGTAAAGCCGTGCACCTCCACACCCGGTGCGAACCAGACGAACTGGTCATCGGCCGTCGCGCTCCCCTGCATGAACGCATCGCTGCCGGGCAGCGAGATGTGGACCACGTATCGACCGGGCTGGCTCAGCCCGTTGTACAGCGCCGGGGCGCCGTCCACGCCGAGCATCGCGGTGACCTCACCGGCGTCCAGGATGTCCAGCGTCCATGCACGGCCCACCGGTCCGGTCACGCGCATCAGGCCGTCCACGCCGGCGAGCGCGTCTGCGTAGGCCTCGAAGTCGGTGAAGCTCAGCAACGGCATCGGAGTTACCCGGTTCCGGTGGGACAGGATGCGTCGGCAACGCCGGCCGCGAAACCGAACTTGCACGGTTGCACGACCGGTATTTGTACTGCCGGGGGTAGAGCCCCTACGTTGTGAAAGCGGTGAAGCGAACGGAAGGGATCAGGTCGGTGCGAAACCGCGCGTGCTCTTCTTCTCGTTTTTTTCCGCCTTCTTTTCCTTCGCAGTCTTGGCAGGTTTCTTCTTCTGCTCTTTCTGCTTGTCCAGACCCTTGGCCATGACGGCATGCTCCCTGTTGGAAGGAGGAAGCATGGCACATCACGGGGGTGCGCAACGCATTGGCGGACAAATGGTCCGCCGCCGGCGTGGTCAGTTGAAGATTTCCCGGATGGCAGTGACCCGGCCGTCCCGGAAAACAATCTGGACGGTCTTGCGCGACTGGTAATACTCCCAGCGCTCGCCCAGGTTCCCGCCCTGGTCACTTTCTTCCTGGATGACCCGGTCCGGCTTGCCGGCCACCTGGACGACCCGGCCTGCGTTGTCGCCCGAATTCACCAGATTGTTGCCGAACCGGACACTGTCAGCCATCGCCGCGCCGGCCATCAGGCACAGCGCCAGCACCCATACGCTCCTGTTCATCATCCCTGCTCTCCTTGTAGCCATGGCGGGTAAGCCATGGCGCAACTTTGCCATAAACCGCGTCAGGGCAAAGGATGCGCCGGCACGCCTTCGTGGGTCATCTTCACGGGCAGGATATGCCCCTGCGCATCGAACTCCATGCGATCGATGGCGGTGGCCCGTTCATTGCGGCCGGTCCGGCCCAGCGGGCGGCGGTGGTAGACGATGTACCAGCTGTCATCGTCAGGCGCATGGATGAGCGAGTGGTGGCCAGCGCTGGTGGCGACCGCCGGGTCCTGCTGCAGGATCCGGCCGATCCGCTTGAACGGCCCGGTGGGCGCGTCGGCAATGGCGTAGGCCACCGAATAGTCAGGCTCGCCCCAACCGCCCTCGGACCACATGTAGTAATAGCGGCCGCCGCGCTTGAACATCAGCGAGCCCTCGACATATTCCGGCGCGGGGGTGATCTCCTTGTACAGCGTGCCGTCGGACAGCGGCACGATGCCGGTGAAATCGTCCTTCAACCGCACGATGTTGGCGTGCTTCCAGCCACCGTAGAGCATGTACCAGGTGCCGTCGTCGTCCTTGAACACGAACTGGTCGATGGGCTGCGCTCCGTTGTGGAACGAACCGATCAGCGGCTTGCCCAGCAGGTCGCGGTACGGGCCTTCGGGCCGGTCGGCCACGGCCACGCCGATGCCGCCCACTTCGCTGTCGTTCTTGATGTCGTTGGCGGAGAAGAAGAAATAGTACTTTCCGTCCTTCTCCACCACCGACGGGGCCCACAATGCTTCTTTTGCCCAGGACACCGCCTCGATCTTCAGCACACCCGGATGCCGGGTCCACTGCACCAAGTCGGGCGAGGAAAACGCGTCGAACGCGGTCTGCTCGGCATACGGTCGCGAGCTGGTCGGGAAGATCCAATAGGTCTTGCCGAACACCGCCGCCTCAGGATCGGCATACCAGCCCGGCAGGATCGGGTTGCCGGACATCGGCGCGGCCACCGCGCCAAATGAAACTGCTGCCGCCAGTGCTGCGGCCACCATCATCGTGCTGCGAAACCCCATGCCCTGCCCTCCCATGCCAGATCATCGAGGGGCCAGTTTAGATCGATTCAAGCGCCGGCTTTGTGCGCAGTGCAGCATTTTCCCGGCGCAGCTCCAAGGTTGCGCGCAGCCCGCCATCCTCCCGATTGGCCAGGATCAACCGCCCCCCCAGCGCCCGGGCCAGCTGGTCGGCGATGGCCAGGCCCAGCCCGGTGCCGCCACTGGCGCGGCCGCGCGAAGGCTCCAGCCGATGGAAGGGCTGCAGCACCGCCGCAAGCGACGCCTCGGGAATGCCCGGCCCACGGTCCATCACATCAATGCTCACCTCGCCGTGCGCGCCTACGGTCAGGCCCACGTCGGCGCTGCCGGCGTACGCCAGCGCGTTGTCGATCAGGTTCTGCACCACCCGCCGCAGGACCTGCGGATGGGTCGGCAGCGTGGCCTGCGCACCGGCCACGCGCCGCACCGGTTTGCCCACCTCCTCGTAGTCGCCCACCACGCTGTCGAGGAACGCGGGCAGGTCGAGCTGCACGGGAGTGCCCATGCTGACAGTTGCGCTGCGCGCGTAATCGATGCCCTCGCGCACCAGCTGGCTGAGCTGGGTCACATCGCCCAGCAGGCGCTCCTGCGCGGGCGTTTCGTCCAGCGATTCGATGCGCAGGCGCAGCCGGGTGATCGGCGTCTGCAGGTCGTGCGAGATCGCCGCCAGTATCTGCATGCGTTCGCTGACGTGGGCGGCCACGCGCGATTGCAGCGCGTTCAGCGCGCGTGCCGCGGCCTCCACTTCTTGCGGTCCCTGTTCGCTGATCGCATCGCCCTGCCCGGCCACGTCCAGGCGGTCGGCGGCTTCGGCCAGCCGTACCAGCGGGCGTGTGGCCAGGCGCACCGCCAGCCACACGCAGCCCAGCAACACCAGCACCTGCGCGGCGAGCACCCACGGCAGCCAGCGCGCGATCGGAAGCAGCGACGGGGTGACTTCGATGGTCAACGGCTGGCCGTCGGCCAAGGTCAGCTCCACTTCGTATCGCTCCGGCGAGGCGGAGACCGCGCGCGGCCGCAATGCGTAGCGATGCGCCAGCGAATCATCGATCAGCCCGGCCACCTGGCGCGCGCGGTCGCTGGCCAGCGCGCTGCCCGGCTGGGCGGGGCGCAGCAGATAGCGGTAAGTGCGCCGTTCCAGCTGCGGCAGCCATGACGTGCGTTCGGCCGGTGAAAGATGCTCGAGCAGCGCCACGCTGAGCGGCACGTCGTCCTCCATGTTGCTCAACATCATCGCGCGGGTAGCGGTGGCGCGCTCGTGGAACAGCAGCGCGAACGACAGGCCGTGCGCGAGCAGCATGCCGGCGGCCAGGATCAGCAACAGGCGGGTACCCAGCGTGCGCGGCAACCAGGAGAACCTACGGCGATGCGCGGGGGCGCTCATGCGTCCTCGTCGAGCAGCACGACCGGCTGGCTGAACACATAGCCTTCGCTGCGCACGGTCTTGATGAAGGTCTGTTCGCGCGCACCATCGCCCAGGCGCTGGCGCAGGCGGCTGACCAGCAGGTCGATGGAGCGGTCGAACAGTTCGGCGTCGCGGCCCTGGGTCAGGTTGAGCAGCTGGTCGCGGCTGAGCACGCGCTGCGGATGGTCGATGAACACCCGCAGCAGGCGGAACTCGCCGCCACTGAGTGGATAGACCGTGCCGGCCTCATCCAGCAGGTGCCGCGCACTGGTATCCAGCCGCCAGCTGCCAAAGCGGATCAACCGTGCGGCCTCGCTCACCTGCAGGTTCGGGGGCAGCATGCGCGCGCGCCGGATCACCGCAGTGATGCGCGCCAGCAGCTCGCGCGAGGAGAACGGCTTGACCACGTAATCGTCGGCGCCCATTTCCAGGCCGATGATGCGGTCGGTTTCATCATCGCGCGCAGTCAGCATCACCACGGGTACGGCGCGGTGCTTGCCGGCACAAAGGTTGCGGCACAGCGACAGCCCGTCCTCGCCCGGCATCATCACGTCCAGCACGATCAGGTCCACGTCACTGGTCTCCAGCGTGACGCGCATCTCGCGCCCGTCGGCCGCCTGGCTCACGCGCAGGCCCTTGCGGCGCAGGTAGTCGCCGACCAGCTGGCGGATATCGGCGTCGTCATCGACAACCAGAATGTGGTCGGTGTGGGTGCTCATGCCTGCTCCGCGTGGTGGCCATCGGCGACCCGCTGCGGGCCCGTGGACGCATGGTATCGCCGCCGGCGCGGTGCTGCGGGCCGGCGGGGACATCCATTTGTATGACTGTGTATCAACCGCCGCCGTGGTGCGGAAAGGCGACAAATCTCCGGGTTCGCCGACACCTGCCGGATACGGGGCAGGCGTTGAATGGCCTCCAACGCCGGCGGCTCCTCCGCTGGCCGCCTATCCCGAGGACATCTGCATGAATGCCACCGGCTCCCCCCGTTCCAACACCGCGCTGGTCTTCGGCGGCTCCCGTGGCATTGGTGCCGCCATTGCCAGGCGGCTGGCCCGTGAGGGTCATCCCGTGGCGCTGACCTTCGTCTCCCAGCCCGAGAAAGCCGCCGCGGTGGTCGCCTCGATCCAGGCCGACGGCGGCCAGGCCATGGCCCTGCAGGCTGACAGCGCCGATGCGCAGGCCATCGCGTCAGCGGTCAAACAAGCAGTGGACACCTTTGGCCCGCTGCAGGTGGCGGTGGTCAATGCCGGCATCTACCAGGGCAGCCCGCTGGCCGACTTTCCCACCGACCTGCTGGACCGGATGCTGGCCGTGAACGTGCGTGGCGTGTTCCTCGCCGTGCAGGCCGCCGCCGCTGCCATGAACGATGGCGGTCGCCTGATCACCATCGGCAGTAACACCGCCGTGCGCAGCGGTGCGGTCGGCAGCAGCGTCTATGCGATGACCAAGTCCGCCGTGGCCACGCTGGTGCGCGAACTGGCGCTGGACCTGGCGCCGCGCCGGATCACGATCAACAACATCCAGCCCGGACCGATCGCCACCGACATCACCGCCGATTTCGTCGACCAGCTGGTGCAGCGCAACCCGCTTGGCCGGGTCGGCCAGCCCGATGAAGTCGCAGGACTCACCGCCTGGCTTGCCGGCCATGAAGCGGCCTACATGACCGGTTCCAGCCTGACCATCGATGGCGGCTGGGCCATCTGAACGTCAACGGAGAGCACCATGCACACCCCTTCTTCTTTCCCGCTGTCCCATTCGCCGCGGTCGTTCGGCGCCTCCCTGCTGGGCATGGCGATGGCCCTGGCGGCCTCTGCATCCGCCATCGCATCACCTGCCCTGCCCGTCCCTGCGCCGACGGTGGCCGTCGCACACGCGCCGCCCCCGCTGCAGGCGAACAAGCATGTCGTCGCTGGCGACCTGGACGTGGCCTACGCCGAGCTGGGCCCGGCCGACGGCGAGGTGGTCGTACTGCTGCACGGCTGGCCCTATGACATCAATGCCTATGCCGAGGTCGCGCCGCAGCTGGCGGCCAAGGGTTACCGGGTGATCGTGCCGCACCTGCGTGGCTATGGCAGCACCCGCTTCCTGTCGGCGCAGACGCCGCGCAATGGTGAACCGGCGGCGCTTGCTTCCGATGTGCTGAACCTGCTTGATGCCCTGCACATCCCGCGCGCCAACCTGGCCGGCTTCGACTGGGGCGCACGCTCGGCGGACATCGTTGCCGCGCTGTGGCCGGAACGGGTCAAGTCGCTGGTCTCGGTCAGCGGCTATCTCATCGGCAGCCAGGAGGCAGGGAAGGCGCCGTTGCCGCCGCAGGCCGAACTGCAGTGGTGGTACCAGTTCTACTTCGCCACCGATCGCGGCGAGGCCGGTTACGCACGCTACACGCACGACTTCGCCCGCCAGATCTGGCAGCTGGCCTCGCCGCAGTGGCGCTTCGACGATGCCACGTTCGCGCGCAGTGCCGCCGCGCTCGACAACCCCGACCACGTGGCCATCGTGGTGCACAACTACCGCTGGCGCCTGGGCCTGGCCGACGGTGAACCGAAGTACGCCGCGCTGGAGCAGCGGCTGGCGCAGGCGCCGAGCATCGGCGTGCCGACCATCACCCTGGAGGGCGATGCCAATGGCGCGCCGCACCCCAAGGCCGAGGCCTATGCCGCCAAGTTCACCGGGCCTTATGAGCATCGCCTGCTGCAGGGCGGCGTGGGCCACAACCCGCCGCAGGAAGCACCGCAGGCCTTCGTCCAGGCGGTGATCGACGCCGCTGCACTCTGATCCGCCCCCTTCATCCATACCGAGGCAATCCCCATGAATGCAATCGACAAGGTTCTGTACACCGGCAAGACCCACACCGTCGGCGGTCGCGCCGGACGCGCGTACAGCGACGACGGCCAACTGGATATCGCGCTGTCCCCGCCGGGAAGCGGCAAGCCGGGCACCAATCCCGAGCAGCTGTTCGCGGCCGGCTGGTCAGCCTGCTTCCAGGGCGCGATGGCCAAGGCCGCGCGCAGCTTGAACCTGACCCTGCCCGCCGACACCGCCGTTGACGCCGAAGTGGACCTCGGCATGGTCGGCGAGGATTACCAGCTGCAGGCACGGCTGCTTGTCAGCGTGCCCGGCATGGACCGCGCGCAGGCCACGGCACTGGTGGAGGCTGCGCACCGCACCTGCCCGTACTCCAAGGCCACGCGCGGCAACATCGACGTGCAGCTCTCGATCGCCTGAGGAGAAAGACCATGCGCATGCTTCGCCCGATCATCACCCTGCTGGCCGCGTGCATCTCCGCCAGCGCCTGTACGCCGGGCGCAGCGGCCGACCCGGTCCCGCCCAGCCCCAACATGCCGGCGCCGCAGGCGCCGGAGTTCACCGGCATCGAGCACTGGCTCAACGGCCCGCCGCAATCGCTGCAGCAGCTGCGCGGCAAGGTGGTGCTGGTGGAGTTCTGGACCTACTCCTGCATCAACTGCCTCAACGTGATGCCGCACGTGAGGCGGTGGCATGACACCTACGCCAGCCGGGGGTTGACCGTGATCGGCGTGCACACCCCCGAGTTCGGCTATGAAAAGCTGCCGCGCAACGTGGAAGCGGCAGTGAAGCGGCTCGGTGTCACCTGGCCGGTAGCGCAGGACAACGCCTACGAGACCTGGCGCGCGTACGGAAACCAGTACTGGCCGGCGCTGTACCTGATCGACCAGGAAGGTCGCATCGTGTACCGGCATTTCGGCGAAGGCGATTACGCGGCCACCGAAGCGCATATCCGCAAACTCCTCGCCTCAACGGAGCATTCGCCATGACATCCACCTGGTTGATCACCGGCAGCTCACGTGGCCTTGGCCGCGCCTTGGCCGAAGCGCTACTGGCGGCGGGCAATCGGCTGGTCGCCACCGCGCGCAACCCTGATTCGTTGCACGACCTGACCGCGCGTTTTCCGGAGACGGTGCGGACGGTGGCGCTGGATGTGACCGATCCAGTAGCCGCGCAGCTGGCCGTGGAGACGGCAGTGAAGGCCTTCGGTGGACTGGACGTGCTGGTGAACAACGCTGGCTACGGTGACGTGAACTCGGTGGAAGACACCTCGTTGGACGCTTTCCGCGCACAGATCGAGACCAACCTGTTCGGTACCATCATCCTGACCAAAGCCGCCATCCCGGTCATGCGCGCCCAGCATAGCGGTCGGATCCTGCAGCTGTCGTCGGTGGGCGGGCGCCTTGGCGCGCCAGGACGTGCCGCTTACTCGGCCGCCAAGTGGGCAGTAGAGGGATTTTCTGAATCCCTGGCACTGGAGATGGTGCTGATCGGCGTGCATGTCACGCTGGTCGAGCCGGGCGGATTCCGCACAGACTTTGCCGGTCCATCGACGTCCCTGGAGGAAGGTCGCGCAGACTACGATGCCGTGGTGGGCGCCGCCGCCCGCCGACAACGCGCCTACGACGGACAGCAGCCAGGTGACCCCGCCCGTGCAGCGCAGGTCCTGCTCGCCTTGGCGTCCCTGGATGCGCCGCCACTGAGGCTGGCACTTGGCAGCGACGCGTTCGCTGCGATCAGTGCGGCCGATGCCGCGCGATTGGCCGAGCGCGACCGTTGGCGTGCACTGAGTGAATCAACCGACTTCGCGCAGTAGTGACCGCCGCGGCCGCCTCAGAACCGATACACGAATCCAAGCCGCAGGCCTGCGTCCTTGAAGTCGACGTTGCCGCTGAAGCTGTCCTTGTCGGCGTCTGCCTCGATCCGGGTGTAGGTGTAGTCGAGGGTGAAGCCGGTGCGCTCCCAGGGGAACCATTCCACACCGGCGCGACCGAAATAGATATCGCCGTCGATGTCGTCGACGCTCACGGTGAAGTAGCCCACGTCGGCGGAAAGGCGTGGCAGCCAGGCAGGGCCTGGCTCTACGATTCCCTGGCAATGGCTGCGAAGGGATCAGCAGCCGCCGAGCAGGATTGCGTTCAACGCGAGCGAAAGCGGTAGATGACCGATGCCGGTTCCGGCCGGGCCAACGACTGGTCGGCCACTGCCACCACCGGCAGCTCGTAACCGCCATCGCGCATGATGCCTTCATGCTTGAAGCGCGAATGGAACTGCGCTTCCACGGCAGGCAGGTCGATATCGTAGTAGCGCACTGGCACGTTGGCTGCCTGCAGGTCGGCCAGCATGCGCCGGGTGTAGCCACAGCCATCGCGACCGTAGACGTCCACCGCCGGGCCGCGCACGGTCTGCGCGGGCGGGACCGATACCGATACCGGCATCACCTCTGCTGCGCGCGCCCGTTCCGCGCGCGACGGGAAGAAGGTCTTTCTGGCGTGCAGCAGGCCGCCGGCAAGGCCCAGAATGATCAAGAGTACGATCATGCGGTTCATCGACATCCGTGTCCCCATGCAATGCAGGCGACGCTAGCACGCCGCCCGCGCGTCCCTCAATCGCGCTCGCGCAGCATATCCACGAACGCGCGCAATGCCGAGGACATCTGCCGTTGGCGTGGGTAGTACAGCACCCAGCCGGCGAACGGTTCGCTCCAGTCTTCCAGCACCGCCACCAGCCGGCCGTCGTCCAGGTACGGGCGCGCCGCATCCTCCAGCACGTAGGCCAGGCCCAGGCCGTCCAGCACCGCCTGCAGGATCGTGTGCTGATCCCCGAGCGTGAGCCGGCCCGGCACATCGATGTCGAGCGTCTGTCCATCGCGCTCGAACTGCCACTTGTACAGATGGCCGCTGGCAAAGCGGAAGCGCACGCACTCATGCTCCGCCAGCTCGCGCGGGTGCAGTGGCACCGCCCGGCCCTGCAGGTAGGCCGGCGATGCCACGATCAGCCCGCGCAGCGGCGGCCCCAGCGGCACCGCCACCATGTCTTCGGGCACGAACTCATGCAGCCGCACCCCCGCGTCGTAGCCCTCGGCCACGATATCCACCAGGCCATCGTCCTGCGCCACCTCCAGCCGTACATCGGGGTGCGCGCGCAGGTAATGCGCCAGGCGCGGGCCCAGCTCGGTATGCACCGCCGCGCGGGTGGCATTGATGCGCAGCAGGCCGGCCGGCGCCGCACGGAAGTGGTTCATCTCCTCCAGCGCGTCATGCACCTGGCCCAGCGCCGGCTGCAGGCGATCAAGCAGCCGCTGCCCGGCCTCGGTCAGCGCCACGCTGCGGGTAGTGCGGTGGAACAGACCCACCCCCAGCCGCTCTTCCAGCGCGCGGATGGCGTAGCTCACCGCCGAGGTCGACAGCGCCAGTTCCGCCCCGGCACGGCGGAAGCTGCGGTGGCGGGCTACTGCGGCGAACGCGGCCAGGTGGGTCAGGTTGTCAGTAGCCACGATTGTGCAGTCTGCCTTGATGAATCATGCCGATATATTGACTGTATACCCATGGAAAGCGGGCGTATTGTAAAGCGCCTTTCCATAAATCCCAGGATATCTCCATGTCCCTTGCCCATGGCTATGCCGTGCATGACCAGACTGCGCCGCTGGTGCCGTTCTCCTTCGAGCGCCGCCCGGTCGGTGCCGACGATGTCCGCATCCAGATCCTCTACAGCGGCATCTGCCACTCCGACCTGCACCAGGCCCGCGACGACTGGGGCGGCGCCCAGTTCCCGATGGTGCCGGGCCACGAAATCATCGGCCGGGTCACCGAAGTCGGCGCCAACGTCACCCGCTTCAAGGTCGGCGACTTCGCCGGCGTCGGCTGCATGGTCGACTCCTGCCGCCATTGCGACGCCTGCGACCACGACCTGGAGCAGTACTGCGAAAAGGGCCCGACCTACACCTACAACAGCAAGGAGCGCGGCAGCGACCAGCTCACCTTCGGCGGCTACTCCGACCACATCGTGGTTGAACAGCGCTTCGTGGTGAAGGTCGCCGACACGCTCGACCTGAAGGCGGCCGCCCCGCTGCTGTGCGCCGGCATCACCACCTACTCCCCCCTGCGCCACTGGAAGGTCGGCCCCGGCCAGAAGGTCGGCGTGATCGGCCTGGGTGGCCTCGGCCACATGGGCGTGAAGTTCGCCAAGGCCATGGGCGCCACCGTGGTGATGATCACCACCACTCCGGAAAAGGGTGCCGATGCCAAGCGCCTGGGCGCCGACGAAGTGCTGGTCTCGCGCGATCCGGCACAGATGAAGGCCCATGCCAACAGCTTCGACTTCCTGCTCAACACCATCCCGGTCAGCCACGACACCAATCCGTACATGCAGCTGCTCAAGCGCGACGCCACCATGTGCCTGGTAGGCGTGATCACCGAGCTGGACCCGCCACTGATGGGTTCCAGCGTGATCTTCGGCCGCAAGCACGTGACCGGCTCGGCGATCGGCGGCATGGCCGAAACCCAGGAAATGATGGATTTCTGTGCCGAACACAACATCGTCAGCGACGTGGAAGTGATCGACATCAAGACCGTCAATGAAGCCTGGGCGCGCATGGCGAAAAACGATGTGCGTTACCGGTTCGTGATCGACATGGCAACGTTGGCGGCATGATGTAGAAAAAACCCCGGCCTGGCCGGGGTTTTTTTCGGGGTTCAGTACGCGAACTGCTTGAATACCGGGTCCACGCTCTGGTTCCACTCACCGTGGTACAGCGCCAGCTTGCGCTCGGCCGGCGTGATGCCCGACGCCACGATCTCCTGCAGCACGTCCAGGAAGTGGCTTTCATCCTGGCCGTCCGCATTGCGCGCCGCGCGCCGCTTCAGGCCAGCAACAGCGATCTTCAACGCCTCGGCCGCCAGGTCGCGCACCGTGCCACCGCGGAACGGCAGGTTCAGCGCATGCTTCGGCACCCCATCGCGCAGCGCATGGCGCTCCACCAGGCTGAAGTCACGCACCAGGTCCCACGCCGCATCCAGCGCCGCATCGTCGTACAGCAACCCTACCCAGAACGCCGGCAGCGCACACAGCCGCGCCCACGGGCCACCGTCGGCCCCGCGCATTTCCAGGTATTTCTTCAAGCGCACTTCCGGGAACGCCGTGGTCATGTGGTCCGACCAGTCGCGCAGTGTCGGCAGCTGGCCCGGCAGCACCGGCAGCTTGCCCACCATGAAATCGCGAAAGCTCTGCCCGCTGGCATCGTGGTACACGCCATCGCGGTAAGAGAAATACATCGGCACATCGAGCAGGTAATCCACGTAACGCTCGTAACCGAAGCCATCCTCGAACACGAAGTCGAGCATGCCCGTACGGTCCGCGTCCGTATCCGTCCAGATGTGCGAGCGGTAGCTCAGGTAACCGTTCGGCTTCCCCTCGGTGAACGGCGAATCGGCGAACAACGCCGTGGCGATCGGCTGCAGCGCCAGCGACACCCGGAACTTCTTCACCATGTCCGCTTCGGTGGCGTAATCCAGGTTCACCTGCACCGTGCAGGTGCGCGTCATCATGTCCAGCCCAAGCGAACCCACCTTCGGCATGTAGTCGCGCATGATGCGGTAGCGACCCTTCGGCATCCACGGCATCTCTTCGCGCGTCCACTTCGGCTGGAAGCCCATGCCGAGGAAGCCCAGCTCCAGCTCCGCCGCCACCTGCGCCACCTCGTTGAGGTGCGTGCCGGTTTCCACGCAGGTCTGGTGGATGCTTTCCAGCGCCGCGCCCGACAGTTCCAGCTGCCCGGCCGGCTCCAGCGTCACCGACGCGTTGTCACGCAGCAGCGCGATGGTGCGCTCGTTCTCCTGCACCGGCGTCCAGCCGAAGCGGGTCAGCCCGGTGAGCAGCGCTTCGATGCCGCGCTCGCCATCGAAGGTGGGCGGGCGCAGGTCGTCCAGCCGGAAGCCGAACTTCTCGTGTTCGGTGCCGATGCGCCACTGCGCCTTGGGCTTTTCGCCGGAGGCCAACGTGGCGACCAGTTCATTACGGTCGGTGATCGGCGTCTCGGCGACGTGGCTGGGGCTCGACAAGGGGAGGCTCGCAGGGATTCTGGACTGGACGGGGATGTGGGGCTGATCGCCCCGCATCGCAAGGGCGCAGTATAGGGTGGCGGTTCCGGCCGTCATGCCACCGTGACGGTTTTCTGCATCCTATTGGATGGGACTTGACCGCCTGCCATGCCCGCCGCCATTGGCTTGCGCGCGTTGGCCCGGCGCGTGGCAGCAGCATGGCGCGGCCGCTTGGCCGATACTGCATCGTCATGGACATGCCCGTTACCCCCGATCCGCTGCTGGCCGAGATGGCCAGCCTTGCCGACTGCCAGCGCGCGGGCGGGTATGCCTGCATCACCGCCCGCCGTGAACACGGCGCCCAGTCGGTGGACATTCCGCAACCGCAGTTCGCCATCCTGCTGCAGGGGCGCAAGCAGGTGCGCACCGCGCACCAGATCCTGCAACTGGTGCCCGGCGATCTGTTCCTGATCACCCGACGCTGCCGGATCGACGTGGTCAACACGCCCGATCCGCAGACCGGGCTGTACCTCAGCGCGATCGTGCCGCTGTGCGCCGAAGCGCTGTCGGCCGCACGCGTGCTGTGGAACGAGCCGCTGCCCGAGGCCGGCGACGCACTGGCCAGACTGTCGCTGCACGACCATGCCGACACCCTGCGCCAATGGCGCCAGGCACTGGAGCACGCCCAGTACACCGAAGCCCGCCTGGCCTTGGCCTCGCTGGTGCTGGCATTCTGCCGGCGCGGCCACGGCAGCCTGCTGGTGCCACCCGAGCCCAGCCTGGGCGAACGCATCCGCGACCTGATCGCGGCCCAGCCCGAACGCGACTGGCAATCGCGCGATTTCGAAGACCAGCTCGGTCTCAGCGGCGCCACCCTGCGGCGGCGCCTGGCCAGCGAGCAGTCCAGCGTGCGCGAGCTGATCGCCGATGCGCGCCTGGCCCACGCCATGAACCTGCTCTACACCACCCAACTGCCGCTCAAGACCGTGGCCGCGCGGGTCGGCTACCGCTCGCCGGGCAGTTTCAGCAAGCGCTTCGCCGCGCGCTACGGGCTGGAACCGACAGCGATCGGCAACAGCTGAGCGCACCGCGAGCGTTTCGCCGCGCATTCTGAGCGGAACGCCGCGCCCGCCCCGCGCACCATGCAGGCACCGCGGCGCTGCCGCCTTGTACGGAAACGATCATGTCCTTCCCCCGTGTGCGTGTCCTTGCCACCGCCCTGCTGCTGGCCGCGGTTGCCGCGCCTGCGTTCGCCACCACCACCCACCACCCGCTGCAACAGGTGCCCGGCGTGTACCACCAGCAGATCGGCGACCTGGAAGTCACCGCCCTGTTCGACGGCACCGTGGCCCTGGGTCGCTCGGAACTGGTCGGCATTGCACCGGGCGCGGTCACCCGCCTGCTCGACCACCGCTACGTGCCCGAAGACGGCAAGGGCCTGCAGACCGCGGTCAACGCTTACCTGATCCAGCGCGGCAACCACCTCACCCTGGTCGACACCGGCACCGCCGGCTGCTTCGGCCCGGGGCTGGGCCAGGTGCTGGGCAACCTGCGCAAGGCCGGCTACGACCCGGCCGAGGTGGATGATGTCCTGCTCACCCATGCCCACCCCGACCACCTGTGTGGCCTGCTGGATGCGCAGGACCAGGTCGCGTATCCCAATGCCACCGTGTGGCTGTCCGACGCCGATGCTGCGTATTGGCTGGATCCGGCCAGCGAGGCCGGCGCGCCGCAGGGCGTGCGTTTTGCCTTCGCGTTGGCCCGCAAGGCCGTGGCGCCCTACGTGGCCAGCGGCAAGCTGCACCGCTTCCGCCCCGGGCAGGCGCTGCCGAACGGCGTCACCGCGCTGGACAGCCACGGGCATACCCCGGGCCATGTGTCCTGGAAGATCGACGGCGGTGAGCGGCAGGCGGTCCTGGTGTGGGGCGACATCGTGCACTTCCACGCCGTGCAGTTCGCCCAGCCGCAGGCCGCCTACGAAGCCGACAGCGACCGCACGGCCGCCATTGCCAGCCGTCGCGCGATGATGGCGCAGGCCGCCGATGGGGGGTGGTGGGTCGCCGGTGCCCACCTGCCGTTCCCGGGCCTGGGGCATGTCCGTCGGGAAGGCGAAGCCTTCGCCTGGGTGCCGGGCGAATTCGCACCCTTGCCTGCGCGCTGACGCATGCACCGAGCAACGGTCGGTACCTGCCGGTAGCACCCGACCGGTGGTCGGGTGACAGCAATCAGGGCGCGTCGGGCGCCGGTTTGTTCAGGCCCAGCCAGCCGCCGATGATCCCGCGCGCCTCGTCCACGCCCTGGCGGGCCGGGCCGGAGAAGGTCTGCACGCTGACGGTGTCGCCAAAGGCGGACTGCAGTTCCTTGCGCACCTTCTGCAGGGCAATGCCCTGCTGGCCACGGCCGAGCTTGTCGGCCTTGGTCAGCAGCGCGTGCGCCGGCAACCCGCGCCGGACCGCGTAGGCCAGCATCTGCCGGTCGTAGTCCTTGAGCGGGTGGCGGATGTCCATCACCACCACCAGCCCGCGCAGGGCCTCGCGGGTGCGGAAGTACTGGTCGATGAAGGCCTGCCAGTGCGCCTGCAGGTCCAGCGGCACCTTGGCGTAGCCGTAACCGGGCAGGTCGACCAGCTTGGCCTCGGGGGTGACTTCGAAGAACACCAGCTGCTGGGTGCGGCCGGGGGTCTTGGACACCCGGGCCAGGCTGTTCTGGCGGGTCAGGGCGTTGAGGGCACTGGATTTGCCGGCGTTGGAGCGGCCGGCAAAGGCCACTTCGGCCCCCACGTCGTCCGGCAATTGCCGGGTATTGTGGGCCGAGAGCAGGTAATGGGCGCGTTCGAGGAGCAATGACATGGGCATAGGATCGCATGTCCGGGCCCGCCGCGTGCTGCCGGTCACGGGTTTTGCCGCACTGCCGCGTTGACCCCGGCGTGAAACGGCATGGATAATCGGGCGATCCCCGCGTGTGCAGCCTGCACACGCCAGGCCGGTCCACACGGAGCTTCCGCATGCGCCATGCTCGCGTTCTTGCCGTTTCCGCTGTCGCTGTATCGTTGCTCGCCGCTGTTGCCTATGCCCAGACCGCAGTGACCCCGCTGCCGGACAACACGCCGGTGAGGACGGCGTCGCTCGAAGTCGATTTCAGCAAGACCACGTGGGGCGATGCCAAGGCGGGCCAGACCAAGGCTGCCGCGTGCGCGGCGTGCCACTCGGCCGATGGCAACTCGACGGTGGAGATGTATCCCAGCATCGCCGGCCAGAGCGAGCGCTACTCTTCGCAGCAGATGGCCCTGATCGCCAACGGCCAGCGCACGTCGGGGGCATCGGCAGCGATGGTGCCGTTCGTGCAGGACCTCAGCCCGCAGGACATGCGCGACATCGGAGCGTATTTCGCAACGCAGAAGGCCAGCGCCGGGCTTGCCGATGACAGCCTGGTGGCCGAAGGTCCGTACAAGGACAAGAAGTTCTACGAAATCGGCCAGCAGCTCTACCGCGGCGGCGATGCCCAGCGTGGCATTCCGGCGTGCATGGCCTGCCACGGCCCCACCGGGGCCGGCAACCCGGGCCCGGCCTACCCGCACGTGGGCGGTCAGCACGCCTCCTATGTGGCGCGGCGGCTGCAGGAGTACCAGGCGGGCGTGACCCAACAGACCGACAAGGCGCACTTCCAGATCATGGCCACCATCGCCAAGTCGCTGACCGAGCAGGAAATCCAGGCACTGGGCAGCTACCTGCAGGGCCTGCACAACCGCGCCGATGACGTGGCCACCGCCGCGCCGCGTTCGGCCGTGGGTGGTGCACGCCAATGACGGCTGTCCGGGACCGATGACAGATGCGCCCCGCCCAAGCGGCGGGTTATGTTCACTGCCACGCCGGCACTGGGCCGGCGTTGTTTTTTCCGATGGAGATGGATGTAGATGACGTTGATGCCCCGCCTGATGCTGTTGCTGCTGGCCCTGAGCCCGCTGTCCGTACTGGCCGCGCCCGCCCCCGCCGCACTGGTGGAAGGCAAGGATTACGAGGTGATCCAGGCACCCGGCCCGCTTGCG
Organism: Stenotrophomonas sp. Steno-Z4; assembly: GCF_056393145.1. Classification (NCBI taxonomy): domain Bacteria; kingdom Pseudomonadati; phylum Pseudomonadota; class Gammaproteobacteria; order Lysobacterales; family Lysobacteraceae; genus Stenotrophomonas; species Stenotrophomonas sp. Steno-Z4. The sequence continues at coordinate 811,758 of NZ_JBWJPC010000001.1, forward strand.
CCGCTGGCCGGCAAGATCGAAGTAGCGGAAGTGTTCGGCTACACCTGCCCGCACTGCGCCCACTTCGAGCCGCTGCTGCAGGCCTGGCAGAAGAAGCTGCCTAAGGATGTGCGCTTCACGCCGGTGCCGGCCGTGTTCGGTGGCTACTGGGATTCCTATGCCCGCGCCTACTACGCCGCCGACCAGCTGGGCGTGGCCAAGCGCAGTCATGTGGCGATGTTCGATGCACTGCATGAAAAGGGCTCGCTGCCCCTCTCCAACGTGTCGCCCACGGAGCTGGCCGGCTTCTACAAGGACTACGGCGTGACCGAACAGCAGTTCACCACCGCGCTGAAGAGCGATGAAGTGGAGGCAAAGCTTGCCGTGGCCAAATCCTTCGCGCAGCGGGTCAAGGTGCAGGGCACCCCGTCGCTGATCGTCAACGGCAAGTACCTGGTCAAGGGCACGTCCTTCGAAAGCATGCTGCGCAACGCCGATGCCCTGATCGCACGCGAACGCGAACGCGCCGCGAAGGCTCGCTGAACCGTCACGCACCCTGCACGCGGCGCCCCGGCGGCCGCGTGTCATCATTCCCCCCTGGCCGGCGCCCGACGCGCCGGCCCCAACATGCTCTGCTGGAGACGCTTCGATGAAGACCCGTTTCGCCCTCATGCTCATGGCCCTGCTGCCGATCCTGGCCGCCTGCAAGGCGCAGGACGGCACCGCCAACACCGCCACGCCGACCGAACCGGCTGCGCCGACCAGCGCTCCGGCGGCTGAAACCGCCCCGGCCCCGACCGAGGCCGCACCGGCCGCCAGCGGCGAAACCGCCGCCGCCGAGACCGCCGCTGCCGAAGCCACCACCCCGGCCCCGGCTTCCTCGCAGCCGACCGGTCCGGCGCCCGTGGAAGGCGCCGACTACGTGGTCATCGCCAACGGCAAGCCGTTCCAGCCGGCCACCGGCAAGATCGAAGTGGCCGAAGTCTTCGGCTTCGTCTGCCCGGCCTGCGCCGCGTTCCAGCCGCTGATCGGGCCGTGGAAAGCCGGCCTGCCGAGCGATGTGAACTTCGTCTACGTGCCGGCCATGTTCGGCGGCACCTGGGATGACTACGCCAAGGCCTTCTACGCCGCACAGGCGCTGAACCTGGAAGACAAGACCCACGAAGCGCTGTACAAGGCCATCCACGTCGACCAGGCCCTGAAGGGCGAGCGCGGCCGTGATTCGGTGCAGGACATCGCCGCGTTCTATGCCAAGCACGGTGCCGATGCCAAGCAGTTCGAAGCCGCCATGTCGAGCTTCGCGGTGAGCGCCAAGACCAGTGCCGCCAAGCAGTTCGCCCAGCGCAGCCAGATCACCGGCACGCCGTCGGTGATCGTCAACGGCAAGTACCTGGTCAAGGGCAAGAGCTTCCCGGACATGCTGCGCATCGCCGATCACCTGATCGCCCGCGAACGCGCCGCCAAGGGCAACTGAGCATCCAAGAGCAAGCGACCGTCGTGACTTCCCCCAACACGCGGACCCTGCGCCTGCTGACGGCCAACATCCAGGCCGGCTCCAGCACCCGCCGCTACAGCGACTACGTGACCCGCAGCTGGTCGCATGCGCTGCCGGCGGGGCGCAAGCGGACCAGCCTGGACGCCATCGCCCAGCTGGCCCGCGGTCACGACATCGTCGGCCTGCAGGAGGCCGACCCCGGCAGCCTGCGCTCGGGCTTCACCAACCAGACCCACTACCTGGCCGAGCGCGCCGGCTTCAATTACTGGAGCCACCAACCCAACCGCCGCATGGGCGGGGTGGCCTCCAGTGCCAACGGCCTGCTGAGCCGGCTGGAACCGGTGGAAGTCCAGGACCACGCACTGCCCGGCCGGATCGGCGGGCGCGGCGTGCTGCTGGCCAAGTTCGGCGATGGCAACGAGGGCCTGGCGGTCGCGGTGGCGCACCTGTCGCTGGGCACCAACTCGCGCATGTCGCAGCTGGCCTTCATCGCCGATCTGTTGTCCGAGCATTCCAACGCGGTGCTGATGGGCGACTTCAACTGCCTGGCCGAACGCCCGGAAATGCAGGTGCTGTACCAGAAGACCAACCTGCAACCGCCCGGCTGCGCGGTACCCACTTTCCCGAGCTGGCGGCCGGACCGGGCCATCGACCACATCCTGCTCAGCAGCGGCCTGCAGCAACGCAGTGCCGAAGCGGTACCGGCGGCGTTTTCCGATCACCTGGCACTGGCCATGGAGATCGACGTGCCGAGCGACGCCCTGCGCTGACCGCGTAAACGGGATGTCCACAGCGCGTATGCGCTAATGCGTGGGGTCTGCCGGCAACGGCACCGTGAGCCCCTTCATCCATGAACATCGTGGAGACGCCTCCCAGCGAGGTGCGCACGCTTCGACCGGTCTTCCTGCTTGCCGCCACGATCGTGGCGGCATTCGCCATTCTGGTGACCGCGTTTCCCATTTCGTCCGGCGTGCTGCTGCTGGAAGCGCAGACCTGGGCGTCGCGCAACGTCGGCTGGTACTACCTGCTGGCAATGACCGTGTACCTGGTCTTCGTGGTCGGGGTGGCACTGTCCGGCTACGGCCAGGTGAAACTGGGCGCGGACCATGACGAGCCGGAATTCAGCTATCTCTCCTGGGCGGGCATGCTGTTCGCGGCCGGGATCAGCATCACGCTGTTCTTCTTCTGCGTGTCCGAACCGCTCACCCATTACCTGCAGCCGCCACAAGGTGGCGTGGGTGGTGGTGAAGCCGGCGCGCGCCAGGCCATGCAGCTCCTGTTCCTGCACTGGGGCCTGCACGGCTGGGGCGTGTTCGCACTGGCGGCGATGGCGCTGGCCTACTTCGCGTACCGCCACAACCTGCCACTGGCGCTGCGGTCGGCGCTGTACCCGCTGATCGGCAAGCGCATCAACGGCCCCATCGGTTACACCGTGGATGCGCTGGGCATCGTGGCCACCGTGTTCGGCATCGGCGCGGACATGGGCTTTGGCGTGCTGCACCTCAATGCCGGCCTGAACGTGCTGCTGCCGATCCCGCACGCGCCGTGGGTACAGGTGGCGCTGATCGCGCTGATGATGGGCGCGGCGATCCTCGTGGCGGTGTCCGGCGTGGAGAAGGGCGTGCGCTGGATGTCGGACATCAACATGCTGCTGGCCATCGCGCTGCTGCTGTTCATGCTGTTCGCCGGCCCCACCCAGTACCTGCTCAGCACCTTCATGCAGAACCTGGGCGATTACCTGGGCAATGTGGTGGGCAAGAGTTTCGACGTGTATGCCTACGGCGGCCGCGCCGACTGGCTGGGCAACTGGACGGTGTTCTACTGGGCCTGGTGGATCGGCTGGGCGCCGTTCGTGGGGCTGTTCATCGCCCGCATTTCGCGCGGGCGGACCATCCGTGAATTCGTGTTCGGCGTGCTGCTGATCCCGCTCGGCTTCACCCTGGCGTGGCTGTCGATCTTCGGCAACAGCGCGCTGGACCAGGTGCTGCACCACGGCCAGGAGCACCTGGCGCAGATGGCCGTGGATAACCCGCCGACCGTGCTGTACGCGCTGCTGGACAACTACCCGTGGACCCGCGCGGTGATCACCGTGACGGTGATCGTCAGCTTCATCTTCTTCGTGACCTCGGCCGATTCGGGCACCGTGGTGCTGTCCACCCTGTCCTCGCACGGCGGCCTGCCGGAGGAAGATGGACCGCGCTGGCTGCGGGTGTTCTGGGGGGTGATGACCGCGCTGGTTACCGCCGGGCTGCTGCTGGCCGGCAGCATGGATGCGCTCAAATCGGCGGTGGTGCTCGCCTCGTTGCCGTTCTCGGTGGTGCTGCTGCTGATGCTGTGGGGGCTGACCCGCGCACTGGGCGAGGAATCGCAGCGGAAGAAAGCCTCGCAATACTCGCCCATTCCCGTGGTGGGGCAATCACGGCACCAGCGCGGCTGGCGCCAGCGCATCACCCAGGCCGTGCACTTCCCGGCACGCGACGAGGTGTACCGCTTCATGGATGAAGAAGTGCGCCCGGCACTCGAGGCCGTGGCCGCGCAGCTGCGCGACAAGGGGCTGGACGTGGAAACCCGCTTCGAGCCAGGCGACATGCAGCTCACCGTGGACCATGGCGAGCAGCAGGTGTTCACCTACCAGGTGGTGATGAAGGGCTACCTCACCCCCTCGTTCGCCGCGCAGCGCTTCCGCAACCAGCGCTACTACCGCGCCGAAGTGCACCTGTATGAAGGTGGACAGGATTACGAGCTGGTCGGCTATAGCCGCCAGCAGATCATCAACGACATCATCGACCAGTACGAGCGCCACCTGCAGTTCCTGCATCTGACCCGTTGAACCCGCTGGTCTCCCGACGCAAACAGGAGTCATCGACATGCCCACCTTCCCCGACCAGCTGCTGTACATCGGCGGCCGCCCTGTGGCCTCGCAGGGCAACCGCACCTTCGAAGTGGTCAACCCGGCCAACGGCGAGGTGCTGGCCAACGTGCACAGCGCCAACAGCGACGACCTGGATGCCGCGGTGGAAAGCGCCCATGCCGGCCAGAAGGCCTGGGCCGCGCTCACCACGGTGGAGCGCTCGCGCATCCTGCTGCGCGCGGTGGCATTGCTGCGCGAACGCAACGACGACCTGGCCGAACTGGAAAGCCTCAACACCGGCAAACCGCTGAGCGAAACCCGCAGCGTGGACATCGTCACCGGCGCGGACGCGCTGGAGTACTACGCCGGGGTGATGCACGGGCTGGAAGGCAGCCAGGTGCCGTTGCGCGAAGGCAGCTTCTTCTACACACGGCAGGAACCGTTGGGCGTGGTCGGCGCGATCGGGGCCTGGAACTACCCGATCCAGATCGCGCTGTGGAAGGCGGCCCCTGCGCTCGCGGCGGGCAATGCGATGATCTTCAAGCCCAGCGAAGTGACCCCGCTGACCGCGCTGAAGCTGGCCGAAATCTTCACCGAAGCCGGCCTGCCCGATGGCGTGTTCAATGTACTACCCGGCGATGGCGCCGGGGTCGGCACCGCACTGACCGAACACCCCGGCATCGAGAAGATCTCCTTCACCGGCGGCACTGCCACCGGGCGCAAGGTGATGGCCAGCGCGTCCAGTTCCACGCTCAAGGAGGTGACCATGGAGCTGGGCGGCAAGTCGGCGCTGATCATCTGCACCGATGCGGATATCGACCTGGCCGCCGATGTGGCGATGATGGCCAACTTCTACAGCTCCGGGCAGGTCTGCACCAACGGCACCCGCGTGTTCGTACCGCACGCCCTGCAGGCGGATGTCGAGCAGGCGCTGCGCGAGCGCGTGGCCCGTATCCGCATCGGCGATCCGCTGGCCGAAGACACCAACTTCGGCCCACTGGTCAGCGCCGCGCACATGCGCCGGGTGCTGGCGCACATCGACAGCGGCAAGACAGAAGGCGCGCGCCTGGTGTGCGGTGGCGAGCGCCTTACCGACGGCGCGCTGGGCAAGGGCTGCTATGTTGCCCCGACCATCTTCAGCGATTGCCGCGACGACATGGGCATCGTGCGCGAAGAGATCTTCGGGCCGGTGCTCAGCCTGTTGACCTATGAAGATGAAGACGAGGCGATCCGCCGCGCCAATGCCACCGACTACGGCCTCGCGGCCGGCGTGGTCACGCCGGACCTGAGCCGCGCACACCGGTTGATCCACCGCCTGGAAGCGGGCATCTGCTGGGTCAACTGCTGGGGCGAATCGCCGGCCACGATGCCGGTGGGCGGCTACAAGCAGTCCGGCGTGGGCCGCGAGAACGGCCTGGCCACGCTGCGTGCCTACACCCGCACCAAATCCGTCCAGATCGAACTGGACCGCTACGCGTCGGTGTTCTGAACCGGCCTGACCAGGAGACCCCGCGATGAAGCGCGAGTACGACTACATCATCATCGGCGCCGGTTCGGCCGGCAACACGCTGGCCGCGCGCCTCACTGAAGACGCCGGCGTGAGCGTGCTGCTGCTGGAAGCTGGCGGCCCGGACTACCGCCTGGATTTCCGCACGCAGATGCCGGCCGCGCTGGCCTACCCGCTGCAGGGCCGGCGCTATAACTGGGCCTATGAAACCGAGCCGGAACCGCACATGGACAACCGGCGCATGGAATGCGGGCGCGGCAAGGGCCTGGGCGGCTCCTCGCTGATCAACGGCATGTGCTACATCCGCGGCAACGCGCTGGATTTCGACCAGTGGGCCACCTTCGATGGCCTGGAGGACTGGAGCTACCTGGACGTGCTGCCCTACTTCCGCAAGGCCGAAACCCGCGACATCGGGCCCAACGATTACCACGGCGGCGATGGCCCGGTCAGCGTGGCCACCCCGAAGAACGACAACAACGTGCTGTTCCACGCCATGGTGGAGGCCGGCGTACAGGCCGGCTACCCGCGCACCGACGACCTCAACGGCTACCAGCAGGAAGGCTTCGGCCCGATGGACCGCACCGTGACCCCGCGCGGGCGCCGCTCCAGTACTGCGCGCGGCTACCTGGACATGGCCAAGGGCCGTCCCGGGCTGGAGATCGTCACCCACGCCACCACCGACCGCATCCTGTTCGACGGCAAGCGCGCAGTGGGCGTGCGCTACCTGGCCGGCGGCAGCGCCGAACCGATCGATGTCGAGGCCCGGCGCGAGGTGCTGCTGTGCGCCGGCGCCATCGCCTCGCCACAGATCCTGCAGCGCTCCGGCGTGGGCGCGCCGGCATTGCTGGCCTCGCTGGGCGTGCCGCTGGTGCACGACCTGCCCGGCGTGGGGGAAAACCTGCAGGATCATCTTGAGGTGTACATGCAGTACGCCTGCACCAGGCCGGTGTCGCTGTACCCGGCGCTGCAGTGGTGGAACCAGCCGGCGATCGGCGCCGAATGGCTGTTCGCCGGCACCGGGATCGGCGCCAGCAACCAGTTCGAGGCCGGCGGCTTCATCCGCACCCGTGACGACTTCGCCTGGCCCAACATCCAGTACCACTTCCTGCCAGTGGCGATCAATTACAACGGCACCAACGCGGTGAAGGAACACGGCTTCCAGGCGCATGTCGGGTCGATGCGCACGCCCAGCCGTGGCCGCGTGCATGCGCGTTCGCTGGACCCCCACCAGCATCCGTCCATCCTGTTCAACTACCAGTCCACCGACCAGGACTGGCAGGAGTTCCGCGATGCGATCCGGATCACCCGCGAGATCATCGCACAGCCCGCGCTGGACGAGTACCGCGGCCGCGAGATCAGCCCCAGCGCAGACTGCCGCACCGATGCGGAGCTGGATGCCTTCGTACGTGCCCGTGCCGAAACCGCCTACCACCCGTCCTGCTCGTGCGCGATGGGCACCGATGCGATGAGCGTGGTGGACGGCCAGGGCCGCGTGCATGGCATGCAGGGCCTGCGCGTGGTGGACGCCTCGATCATGCCGCGCATCATCACCGGCAACCTCAATGCGACCACGATTATGATTGCCGAGAAGATCGCCGACCGCATCCGGGGCCGCGAGCCGTTGCCGCGCAGCACGGCCACGTACTACGTGGCCGGCGACGCGCCGGTGCGCGGCTGATGCACAAAATGCTTGCCCGAAGGGGGTAGAGCCGACTGGGGTAGAGCCGACTGTTAGTCGGCTATCGCGCGAAGCGCGATGGTATTGCTATCGCCGCGGAAAGAAGCCGACTAACAGTCGGCTCTACCCGGTCGGCTCTACCCCCTCGGCTAACCATTGGATTCATCCCGCCGGGTCGGGCAGCGCCGGCGCCCGCCGGTTCGCCGTCAACGTGCTCCCCACCGACGCCAGCACCGTGCAGCCGATCGCCGCCCACTGCAGCGGCGTGAGGTGCTCGGCCAGCAGACCCATCGCCAGCAGTGCAGCCACCGCCGGTTCCATGCTGATCAGGATGCCGAAGGTTTCCTTCGGCAAGCGCTTCAACGCCGCCATCTCCAATGACATCGGAATCGCGCTGGACACCACCGCCACGCCCAGCCCGAACAGCAGGATCTTCGGGTCCAGCAGCGCCATGCCCGCATGCGCCACGCCCACCGGCACCACCACCAGCGCCGCCGCACACATGCCCAGCGAGACCGTATGACCGGCCGGCAGGTGGCCGGCGCGCTTGCCGAAGATGATGTAAAGCGCCCAGCACACCGCCGCGCCCAGTGCGTACAGCACACCAGTCAGGTCCAGCGGCTCGCCGTGGCCCAGCGGCAGCAACAGCAGCAGGCCGGCGGCCGCACACCCCACCCAGACGAAATCGATCGGGCGGCGCGAGGACCACATCGCCACCGCCAACGGACCGCAGAACTCGATGGCCACCGCGATGCCGAACGGAATCGTGCGCAGCGCCATGTAGAACAGCAGGTTCATCACCCCCAGGGTGATGCCATAGCGGAAGATCGCGCCCGCATCGGCGCGCGTGGTGGTCCAGCGCCACGGCCGGAACACCGCCAGCAGCACCAGCGCGGAAAAGCCCACGCGCAGCGCGCTGGTGCCCTGCGCACCGATCACCGGGAACAGATCCTTGGCGAACGAGGTACCCACGGCAAGCGAAGTGACCGAGCCGAGCACGGCCAGGACGGGGAACAGCGTGGAAAGGCGCGACGTAGTCATCGCGCGAGGATACGCCGGGGCACCCGTTGCGAGATACCTGCCGTGTCGCTACCCGCGCACTGCCGCCTCGATCCTGGCTACGTCGATCTTCTTCATGGTCATCATCGCTTCGAAGGCGCGTTTGGCCACGGCCGGGTCGGTGCTGTTGAACGCCTCGGTCAGCACGCGCGGGGTGATCTGCCACGACAGCCCCCACTTGTCCTTGCACCAGCCGCAATCGCTCTCCTGGCCACCGTTGTCGACGATGGCGTTCCACAGCCGGTCGGTCTCGGCCTGGTCATCGGTGGCGATCTGGAACGAAAACGCCTCGCTGTGCCTGAAAGCCGGACCGCCGTTCAAGCCGATGCAGGGAATGCCCACCACGGTGAACTCCACGGTCAGCACATCGCCCTTTTTGCCGCCGGGAAAGTCGGCGGGCGCGCGGTGCACGGCCTGCACCGAACTGTCTGGGAAGGTGGCTGCGTAGAACGCCGCCGCTTCTTCGGCGGTCCCGTCATACCAGAGACACAGGGTGTTCTTGGCGATCATCACCGTTTCCTGGGATCGGGCCACGGCCCGGGTGAGACCAACGGTAGGCCCGCCGATGTTAAGCGCTGGTAGGTCCGGACCGTTGATCGGGACCCCCCCCCACTTGCGACCGGTAGACATTGCGGATAGGACTGATTCGCATTAACATAATGAGATCCCGTTCGCGCCAGGGAGGCGCAGCGGCGATCAGTTGCCAACGCCCGTGCCTGTTTTCACGGCACCCGCCAGCCGCGTACTGCCCCCACTTTGACCGCAGCGCCCGGCATCCGAGGATGGCCGCCTGGTGCGCGCCGCCGCCCAGGAAACGCTGATGACCCGTACTTCCGCTGTGCCGTCCCGCACCTTGCCGCAAGGCCGCCTGCCGCAGGCGCTGTTGATCGCCCTGGCCACCCTGGCTGCGGCTCCCGCCTTCGCGCAGGACATCGGCGCCGACGCCACCACGCTGGACAAGATCGTGGTCAAGGGCGAGCGCGCCGAGGGCTATTCGGTCCGCAAGACCTCGGCCGGCACCCGCTTCGACCTCGCCCCGCGCGAGATCCCACAGTCGATCAGCATCATCAGCCACCAGCGCATCGAGGACCAGAACCTCGATGACATCATCGACGTGCTGGCCAACACCACCGGCGTGAGCAGCACCCAGTCCGATACCGAGCGCACCGAGTTCTACTCGCGCGGGTTCTATATCGACAGCTACCAGTACGACAACCTTCCCACCCAGATGGTGCAGAACTGGAGCTACGGCGATTCCGGCCTGGACCTGGCCCTGTACGACCGCGTGGAAGTGGTGCGTGGCGCCACCGGCCTGCTGACCGGCGCGGGCAACCCGTCGGCGTCGGTCAACCTGATCCGCAAGCACGCCGACAGCGCCGAACTGACCGGCAGCGTGTCGGTCAACGTCGGCAGTTGGGGCCGCACCCGCAACACCGTGGATGTGACCACCCCGCTGAATGCCAGTGGTTCGGTGCGCGCGCGCGTGATCGGCAGCTACCTCGATACCGAATCGCAGATGGACCGCTACGACCAGCACAAGACGCTGGGCTATGCGGTGATCGATGCGGATCTGACCCCGGACACCCAGCTGAGCGTCGGCTACGACTACCAGCAGAAGCGCGCCAACGGCGCTACCTGGGGCGGCTTCCCGATGTTGTTCTCCGACGGTTCGCCGACCCCGTTCGACGAATCGTTCAGCGCCAACCCGCGCTGGACCTACTGGGACACCACCAGCAAGCGCCTGTTCGCCACCCTGGAACACGGCTTCGCCAACGACTGGAAGGTTCGCGTCGGCGCCACCCATGACGAGACCAAGGCCGACGACAAGCTGTTCTACCCGGCCTACAACGACTGGACCACCGGTGCTTCGCTGCTGGACCCGGTCACCGGCGCCGGCGTCACCCCGTCGGCCGGCTTCTACAACACCGAGCGCAAGGTCGATGCGGTGGACGGCTACGTCGAAGGCCCGTTCCAGCTGTTCGGCCGCGAGCACCAGGTCATGGCCGGCCTGAGCTACAACAAGCGCCGCTACGCCAACTATGGTGACTACCAGGGGGGCTGGGCGCCGCTGGACAACTACCTGGGCGGCGTTGCCGATTTCCCGGAACCCAACTGGCTGGACACCCTGCCGCTGCAGAGCGAAGGCACCATCACCCAGAAGGCCGGCTATGCCGCCACCCGCCTGTCGCTGGCCGATCCTCTGAAGCTGATCCTTGGCGCGCGTTACACCGACTGGAAGAGCGAAGGCGAAGGCGCGGACCGCTCGCACAAGGTCACCACGCCCTATGCCGGCCTGGTCTACGACCTCAACGACACTTGGTCGACCTACGCCGCTTACACCGAAATCTTCCAGCCGCAGACGCTCAAGCAGCAGAACGGCAGCTACCTGGATCCGGTGGACGGCAAGAGCTACGAAGTGGGCGTCAAGGCCGCCTGGTTCGACAACCGCCTGAATGCCTCGCTCGCGGTGTTCCGCATCGAGCAGGACAACGTGGGCCAGGCCACCACCATTCCGGTGCAGGGCAGCCTGAACGAGTTCGCCTACATCGCCGCGCGCGGCACGGTAAGCCGTGGCTTCGAGCTGGAATTGAACGGTGAGCTGGCGACGGGCTGGAACGCCACCTTCGGTGCCTCGCGCTACGTGGCCAAGGACATCAACGGCGCGGACATCAACACCAACCTGCCGCAGACCACCATCAAGCTGTTCACCAGCTACACCCCGCAGGCGCTGAGCGACCTGACCGTCGGTGGCGGCGTGAACTGGCAGAACGGCATCTACTACCCGGTGCCGGCCTACGGCCGCATCGAGCAGGAGAGCTACGCGCTGGTCAGTGCCTTCGTGCGCTACCGCCTGGCCCCGCAGTTCAGCGTGCAGGCCAACCTCAACAACCTGCTGGACAAGGAATACTTCTCGCAGATCAACGGCTACGGTGCCTACGGCGACGGCCGCAACGGCTCGATCACCTTCACCTGGTCGTTCTGAGGTAGCACCCGACCGCTGGTCGGGTGCTCGGTAACAAGCAGAAAGCCGGGCCACGCCCGGCTTTCTGCGTTTCAATCAGAACCGCAGGTCCGCACGCAGGTACCAGTAACGTCCCTTCGGGATGTCATAGGTAGACGCGTCATACCCGTTCAACGAGCACGACAGGCAGATCGGCGGATCCTTGTCGAACGCGTTGTTCAAGCCAGCGCTGAGCTGCAGGCCCTTCATCCAGTCGAACTTGTAGCCCACCTGGAAGTCATTGTAGGTGGTTGCCGCCAGTTCGTTGGTGCCGGCCGCCTGGTCGCTGCACACCGGGAACGCGGCGGCATCACCGCACTGCTCGGTGAGCTTGGAAATGTGGCGCACGGTCCACGACGCATTCCAGGCGCCCATGTTCCAGCTCAGCGACGCGTTGCTGGTCCATTCCGGAATCGAGCTGTCGGTGACTTCCACGCCCGGTTCCTGCGGCTGGCGCTGGCCTGCCGCACCCACTGCCTCGTAACGGCCGACGAAGGTGTTCTGCCAGCCGATCTTGAACTGGCCGACATCGGTCTGCGGCAGCGTCCAGAACAGGTCCACGTCCCAGCCGTCGGTCTTGATCGAGCCCAGGTTGGTCAGGCGGTTGTTGAAGCCGCTCACCGCGCCGGTCGATGCACGGGTGATGCCATCGCAGTACAGCGCGTCCAGCGTGTCCACGCACAGGTCGAGCTGGGTCTGCGCGTTGATCGCCTGGATAGCACCTTCGATGTTGTGGCGGTAGAAGGTCACTTCCACGTCGAAGCGCTCCGACCACGAGGCGTTGTTGCCGAACCATGGGCTCCACACGAAACCGGCACTGAAGCTGCGCGAGGTTTCCGGATCCAGCTGGTCGTTGCCGCCGGTGGTGACCGAGATCTGCGAATTCGCCTGCTGGAAGCCAGTCGGCACGCCCAGCGCCGCGCAGTTGGCCGCACTGCCGCGCGGCGGCGTGCCGCCCAGGCCCACCGAGCACGGATCGAACAGCTGCAGATCCGCGCGCGCGGCTGACCCGTACAGCTCACCGATGGAGGGGGCGCGGAAGCCTTCGGCATAGCTGGTGCGCAGCACGAAGTCGTCGGTCACCTGCCAACGCAGGCCGTACTTGGGCGTGAACTCGCCACCGAAGGTGGAGTAATCCGAATAGCGTCCCGCCAGACTCAGGTCCAGTTTTTCACCCAGCGCGCTCTTGGCGAAGATCGGCACCGCCAGTTCGAGGTACACCTCGTTGACGTCGTACGAACCGGAGGTCGGCAGCGACGGCACGCCGTTGTAGTGGCCGCGCACCGTGATCGGATCGGGCTGGTATTCGCCTTCGTACTTGCGGTACTCGTACCCTGTGGCGAACGAGAGCGGGCCTGCCGGCAGCGTGAGCAGGTCGCTGCTCAGGTTGGCAGTGAACAGGGTGAGTTCGTTCTGGCTGCGGTCGTGCACCACCGGCTGGATCCAGTCCAGCATCGGCCGGGTGATGGTGCCTGGGCCGCCGAAGATGTTCAGCGGCACGCAGCCCGGTGTAGCCGCGCAGATCGCCGGATCACCCAGCGCGATGTTGGCGTTGTAGATGTTGTAGCTGCCGTAGTTGGTCTGTTCGGCCTTGTTCTTGCTGTACATGCCGTTGACGTCCCACGACCAGCTGCGATCGACGGCCTGGAACAGCCCCACCAGCCCGGTGGCGAAGTAGGTGGTGTTCACTTCCTGCTCGAAGATGCGCGGCCCGCCTTCCACCGGGCGGCGGCCGATCATGCTCAGGTTGCTGGACGAATCCAGGTCGAAGCCGAACGGGTTGTACGGGTTGAGCGCGGAAATGACGATGTTGTCGGCCAACGGGTTGCCGGTCGCGCCATCAGGGCCGAAGAACAGCGGCTCGGGGCCGGCCTGGTTGGTCGATTCGCGCCGGTTGGCCAGCGCCTTGATGTACCACTGCACGTTGTCGGTGATGTCGAAGCGGAACTGGCCGAAGATGCCCTTGCGCTCGGACGGGGTCAGCAGCAGGTTGTACTCGGCGAAGTTGAAGCGGTCCGCCGTGGTGAAGCAGTGGTAATCGTCGGTGCGGTCGCAACCGCCCACGCCGTTGAAGGTGGGGCTGGTGGCGCCGGTATTGGGCGTGATGTTGTAGGCGATGCCGGTGTTCGGGTCGGTGAACATGAAGCGACCGGTCGGGGTGGCCGAGCTGCCGAACGACAGGCCGGTGCCGGGAACCGGGTAGCGCGACTGTTCGCGGGTGTTGGCATACACCGCGTCCTGCTTGGTCCAGCTGGCGCCCAGGAACAGGCTGTAGCGGTCGCCACTGGTGCCCCAGGCCAGGTCCACGCCCTTCTGGGTGCCATCGCCCTTGCTGTACTCACCATAGTTCACGGTGACCTGGCCGCCATCGAACTCGCGGCGGGTGATGATGTTGACCACGCCGGCAATCGCGTCCGAACCGTACAGCGACGAGGCGCCGTCTTCGAGCACTTCGATGCGCTCGACGATCGCCAGCGGAATGGTGTTGAGGTCGGTGGCCGCGCCCACGCCGGACGCGGAGGATTCGTTGACCCAACGGATGCCATCGACCAGCACCAGCACGCGCTTGGCGCCCAGGTGGCGAAGGTCAACCTGGGCCGAACCGGCGCCCACGCCGCTGCCATCAGGCGGGAAACCGAAGTTGCCCGACGAGTTGAACTTCGCATTCAGCGCCGAACCGGAACCGGTCAGCTGCTGCAGCACCTCGCCGATGGAATTCAGCCCGGTGCGTTCGATCTCGCTGCGGGTAAGGGTCTGGATCGGCACCTGGCCTTCGACCTCGGCGCGCTTGATGCGGGTACCGGTGACTTCCACCCGGTCCAGTTCGGTGGTGGTGCGGGTAGCATCCTGCGCGGTGGCAAGGGTGGGGACGGACAGCAGGCACAGCGCTACGGCAGCCGCCAAGGGGCGGTAATGCAGGTTGTTCATTCGCTCTCTCTCCAAAGGAATGGCTTGCTGGGGCCGCCTCGCCTCCCCCTTGAAGCGCGGCAGCGTCTCCTTTGTAAACAACCTGTAAAGATGAAGGCGTGATGAAAGTGTGGATTTCACGCAGACGTTACGGATGCGGCACCGAGCGGCCGATCTGAGCCGACGAGCGGCTGCGCAGCAGCCGAATTCCGGACGGAAGCGCCCTATTCCGTATGGCAGCTCAAAGCGGTGCCCGACCATCGGCACTGCAGGCGGGTGGCTGAAGGGGTGTCGACCTGCACGGGGATGCCCTGCGCCCGCGCGGCCCGCACCCACGCCTGGCGGTTGCGGACATTCTGGAACTGGTACGACCCGACCAGCGACACCGCACCCGCGCGCTGGGCAGCACTCTGGTCCGGCAGCTGATTGCCGTAGGGGTCGCGGCTTTGACCCGTGACATAGCCGGCCCGGCGGTTGCTGTTGCCGTCCATGGAGTAGACCGTGCGGGAGCGGTCAGGCCAGACAAGGTCGACCCGCAGCGGCCCCATGCCCAACCTGTCGTACAGCTTCAGCCTGCGCTCGTGCAGGTTCATCGACAGCTCGTCGAGCCGTTGGTAACCGGTGGTGGCCCCGGCCAGGTGGCGGGCCAGCTGCGCGCCAAGACGGGTCTGCAGCGCAGTGTCCTGCGCCACTGTCACCGCGCTGAGCTGAGGCAGGGTTCGCTCGTGGTCGGCAACGCGCACCCCAACGGAAACCGCCGCCAGTGCGGGCGCGGGCAGAAGTAGGAACCCCAGCACAACAAGAACGAGCAAGCAGCCAAGCGACTTCATCGCAGTGCCCCCTATGCGTTGCTTCCCCAATCGTCCTTCGGATACAGCTCAACCGATAGGCCTATCCCGGCCGCAGCGATCCGACCGAGCAATGCGCTATGGAACTGAAACCCACACAATCCGCTCAAGAACGCACTTACATAGAACTCAACTTCGCCACCGGTCTCCACCAGCCTGCGTATGAAGTCGTCGTACTGGCTGATCCTCTCGAGGCACCGCCCCAACCATATGAAATATTCGGTCCGAATCTGGCCGCAGTAAGCCTGATTTCCATACAGGACATGGATCCGAAGCTATCTCCACTCACTTCGCACCGCACTTCTCTCGAACCCGACTTAGGACACGGGTGTGAGCATCACTTTTCTTCAGCTTGGCTTCGAGTCCACTGCACTCAAGCCTGACGCCGTCCCCCCCGGGATATACCAGCAGCGCTCCTTCAGGATCAACACCGTCCAAGTAGAGAACTGCGCAGCCATCCCCATCGACTGCAATCCGTACCGCCCTGGATCGAAGATTGCTCAGCTCCTGACTTCCAGATTCGCACATCGCGCCATAGTACAGGCCACTCATGTCTCCATATATTTTCTTGGAATCAAGCTCTCCCCTAGTTCCATCATCGCATGCAGTCAACAGCGTAACGACCGATGCAAGAGTGATAACCGACCGAACTCTGCTACGCAAACTTCCTGCCATTCGTCGTACCTATGCACGAAGCGATATGTTGACAAAAACCAAAGCTAAAACCCCCTGTGCGCCAACTCGACTAACAACTCAGAAGCACTTCCGGCTCACCAGGAGAGATCACGTCAATCACCTCCTCACCTATCATGAGAATGTAGTGCAGCAACCCAGGGCCGGAGGCCGTACCCAGTGATTCCTCAATGTAGTAATTCATCATTGTTCCCTCATGACACCGAACCAAGGCACCACGCACCTCTCCCATATCAGCAAAAAGCCTCAGCCGAGCACCTTCATCAGAAACACAGATGAAGTTTACCGACGAAAACGCTATCTCCAAGATCACGCGATCATCGCCATCTCGCCCTTGAATCACTACACGACCATCGTCGAAGACGACATGGGAGCTGGATGGCCGTGGCAGCAAACGAAGCAGAACCTCATAATTGATCGACATAGAAAACCTTCACCCGCGCACCCTCCAGGACATAGACTCTATTGAAGGCCAATATTCAAGCGATCTCCACTGAAAACAATTCGAACGCCTTCGAAACATGCCGCCAGAAGCAGGCACGCCAAGTCGTGCGCCAGCCCTCATTGAATCAGCATCTGCTTCGCCCTCACGCAAGCATCAGCTGGAGGGCTCAGCTGCCCTGGCACTGCGAGATGCTGTAGTTCCAGCCTCCACCCTGATCCAAGCAACCATCAATTGGTGACTGGCTACTCAGCCAGAATCCAGCCATCGCCTGAGTTTGCGGAACGCAGTATTCGCTCTCCTCGCTGGTTGTACGCGCAGGCCTCCAATAGCGTGTCGGCATGTTTGACCTCGCTCATGCGACTATCGCCGCTGAAGCACCGCACATTCGGCAGGCACTACATCCGACAGCGCCCTAACTCCTCTGCGAGCTTAGTTTTGCCATACGCCATCGCCATGGAAACAGCCGTCTCGCCCCGTGGACCCGCGAGGCACGGGTCGGCCCCGTTCTGGGTCAAGAGCCTGACTGCCCTTTCATTCTTCAATTTCACTGCCCAAAAGAGAGCACTGTTCCCCCCACCGTCCATCGAGTCTACATCGGCGCCATTGCCTATCAGCCATTCCGCTGACGCCATCTTTCCATTTGCCACACTGAATGGGAGTGGCGTCCAACCGTCGAGCACAGCACCGTTTACGTCTACTCCCTGCGCCAACTTCTCATCCAGCAGAGCGGTATTTTCCGTCCGAAGCGCGTCATATATGACTTGGGCCTGCGTCGTCCGCCCACACCCGGAAAGCGTCAATAGGGTTACCAGCATGAGGTGAACCGTCCGCCTCATCGCGCCGGCTCAAACTGTAGAAGCTCACCGGGAATCACCTTGCTTCCTCTAGGTATAACGTAGCGATCAGTCTCCATGTTCGACCGGCCCTTTCTGTCGCAGTTTCAAATGGATCATGCCCACCCCATAGCGTCTGTGCCGATGCGCCAGCGCGGCGATCTGCTCGCGCAGCTCAACGTTGTGGTCGGCTCGAGGTTCATAGCGCAGCGGCAGCGCTCATCCGCACCACCGTCAGCGCTCGCCGCTCGCTCAACCCCTTCTCGACCATGCTGCGCAACAGCAGCCTGCGCGCCGGTGCGGTCACCACTTTTTTCGCAACGCATCCTTGATGACGTCGTTCTCGAAGAACTGTTCTGCCAGTAGCTTCTCCAGGCGTGTGTTCTCCGCCTCCAGGTCCTTGGGCCGCTTGGCGTCGGGCACGCTCATGCCGCCGAACTTGCAGCAGCGGTCACGGTAAGACGCGTTCGCGAATTCTCATCGGGTCAGCATCTGCAGGCGCCGTCAGGTGGCCAGCGGCTAGAGGGCTATCAATTGATAACTGCCGTCGCAGCCAGAATTTGACCAACAGCAACGCAAGGATAACCACCACGATCATCATTTTCGACCTTCGCTTCATCAACGGCGAACTTGAAGACAACGACGTTCGAAACAAGCCCGCCGAACGACGGGCAACCAAGGCGAAAACCGCCTTTACACCTCCTCAGGGTGCATCGACTCCGCCGAAAACCCGACTATTCCAGTATGCGTCCTTTCGGCGAAACCAGCCAGAGAACTCAGGCACGTCAAACTCGCGCAACTGTGCCATTGACATATTGTACCTGTAGAAGAATGCAATCAGATCCAAGAGTTCGCCCTGTGATACGGCCGCCCGATCTACAACAATGTAGAGCTCCGTACCTTTTCCATAGTGATTTTTAACGCATACCATCTTCCCAAGCCAGTCAAAAAATGCATACTCATCGCGCGCGGAGTAGTAAGTGACGGCATCCGCCTTCAATTCAACCAAGCCATCATTGCTCATCGCGTCCTACCTTCTGGATACACGTTTATATAGCCACCGTTTTTCTTCTGGACATCCCAATGGGGACCTCCGTGCGCTCCGCTACCCTGACGAGCACGCGTTGGCGCGTGCGGTGCGGGGTTGAGCTGGATATCCCTGTACTCCTTCCTGGAGGCAGACTGCGCGTTTGACTGGAAACATCATTCGGGCGTCACCGCTTAGACCGACTGCGCGGGCGGTGAGTGACAGGGAGGTTTATGCGCGATGGATGCGTTGTAGGCAAGGCGGGAAAGTGTGACCACTCTCACTCAATGGTGTGACTGGCGCTTCTTTTGCCGCGATTTTCGGGTTGTCTTACAGGCTTACGCGGGGATTTCCTACAAGACGATAGGCGCAGCGACAGTGGCTGGTGATGGAGGCGGTGTCGCTTTCGGTGCAGTCAGAGAGAGTACCGACCATCGGTCGGTACCTACCGGGGCAGTTGTTGGTGACGCGGAAGCGGCCCACCGTTCGGCGGGCCGCTCATTCTGCTACGGGTTAACGAACGCGATCTTTTCCATGTGCGCGTTGTTGGCGGCCGCCAATACCTTGGCCATCACGTCGTACTCGGCGTTCGGGTCGGTGGCGATGCGCAGTTCGGGAACGTTACCGGTGTTGGCCTGTGCGGCGTCCTGCATGCGCTGCTGCAGCGAGCTGACCGCAACCATCTGGCCGTTCCAGCTGACCTGGTTGCTGGCGTCCACCCGCAATTCAATCGGCGGTGGCGGTGCGGTGGGCGGTACCACGGTGGTGGGTTGCGGCAGGTTGACCGGGATGGGCATGGACACCATCGGGGCGGTCACGATGAAGATGATCAACAGCACCAGCATTACATCCACCAACGGGGTGACGTTGATGTCGGCCAGTGGTCCGGAGTTGCCTGCTGCACTGAATGCCATGGTGTGGGTCCTTGTTGTTGGTTTTTCCTGCGGGCCGGCCAACGGCCGGCGCTACCGTTTCGTTTGAGTCTCCTGCAGCCGTTGGGGCTGGCGCCTTTGACATTACGCCCGTGTGTAGCGCCTGTTCAGGGGGGCGACGGGTGCTGTTCATCATTGAGTTGGCTTGCCGTCACCGGCTTTCACCCCTGCCCGCTATCCTTTCGGCATGAACCGACTCCCCCTCCTGATCCTCAGTTCCGCCACCCTGCTCGCCTGCACGGGCGTGGGCGCCGATGCCGGCGCCCAGAGCCTGGACGCCCAGCGCGCGCAGATGAAGGCGGCCATCGAGAATGCCGAACGCGGCCAGTTCGATCCCGGCCAGGCGGCGGGGCTGGCAAAGCACCCGCTGTATGGCTGGCTGGAGTACGCCAACCTGCGCCGCAACATCGATACGGTCACCACTGCCCAGGCCCAGGACTTCCTCAAGCGCTACAACGGCCAGGCCGTGGCCAGCAGCTTCCGCAGCGTGTGGTTGCCGGCGGTGGCCCGGCGCCAGGACTGGCCCACCCTGCTGGCGAACTGGGCACCCACCGAGAATGTCGGCCTGCGCTGCGCCCAACTCAATGCGCGCCAGGCCACCGGCAAGGCCGATGCGCAGTGGGTCAGTGAAGCGCAGGCGATCTGGCGCAGCACGGGCAAATCCCTGCCCGATGCCTGCGATCCCGTGTTTGCGGTGCTGGATGCCAAGGGCGGAATGAGCGCGGAGCTGCGCTGGGAGCGCATCGATGCCGCAGCCGACGCGCAGGAGCCGGCGGTAATGCGCAGTGCCGCCCGCGGGCTGCCGGCCGCCGACCTGGCGCTGGCCAACACCTATGCCGCGTTCGTGGACAAGCCCAATGCCAGCGCGCTGAACTGGCCGCGCAACGAACGCAGCCGGCGCATCGCCACCGATGGGCTTGCCAAGCTGGCCAAGGCCGACCCGGACGCGACCGAGCAGCAGCTGCCGCAGTACGCCAACGCGCTGCAGCTGAGCGCCGCCCAGCAGGCGGATGTGAAGTACCAGATCGCGCTGTGGACGGTGGCGTCCTATGGGCCCGATTCCGCACGCCGGCTCAATGCCGTGCCGGATTCGGCCTATGACGAGCGCCTGCACGAGTGGCGGGCGCGCGAGGCGATGTCGCGCGGCGACTGGCCGGCCACGCTGGTGGCGATCCGCAAGATGGAGCCGAAGCAGCGCAGCGACTCGCGCTGGCGCTATTTCGAGGCGCGCATGCTGGACAAGACCGGCAAGCGCAACGAGGCGTTGCCGCTGTACCGCGAAGCGGCGCGCGCGGCCACCTTCCATGGCTTCCTGGCCGCCGACCAGCTGGGCCAGAGCACCTACACGCTGTGCCCGGTGGAGCCCAAGGACAGTGCGCAGGCGCAGGCCACGGTGGCACGTGACCCGGCGATCGTGCGCGCGATGGAGCTGTTCAAGATCGAGCGTTCGGGCTGGGCCGTGGCCGAGTGGAACGATGCCCTCACCCGCTTCGACACCACCCAGCGCCGCATTGCGGTGGAAGTGGCGCGCGACAACGGCTGGTTCGACCGCGCGGTGTTCTCGCTGGGCAAGACCCCGGAAGAGCAGCGCCTGTACAGCCTGCGCTTCCCGCTGCACCACGATGATGCGATCCGCCGTGAGTCGGCGCGCAATGCGATCGACCCGGCCTGGGTGGCCGCCGAGATCCGCGCCGAGAGCATCTTCAACCCGAAGGCCCGCTCGCCGGCCAATGCGATGGGGCTGATGCAGGTGCTGCCGGCCACCGGTGCGAGCGTGGCCAAGACCATCGGCCTGACCAACTATGGCGGTGCGGCCAGCCTGTATGACGCCGACACCAACATCGCCATCGGCACTGCCTACCTGCGCCAGCTGATGAACAAGTACGAAGGCCTGCCCTATGTGACCATCGCCGCCTACAACGCCGGACCGACCCCGACCGCGCGCTGGCAGTCGCAGCGGCCGGGCTTCGATCCGGATATCTGGATCGAGACCATCAGTTACAAGGAAACCCGCGAATACGTGGCGCGGATCCTGGCCTTCAGCGTGATCTACGACTGGCGTCTGAACGGCGACGCGCTGCCGGTCACCGACCGCATGAACGGGCGGCTGCAGGCGAAGCGGAAGGCGTTCGCCTGCCCAACCGACGCAGACAAGGGCGGGGATTGATCCGCGGTAGCGCCGAGGTTCTGCGGGGGATCGGTGCCAGGCCGGTCGTGGCATGATTCCCCCATGAAGATCTATCTCGTTGGCGGCGCGGTTCGCGACCGCCTGCTCGACCGCCCGCCTGGCGACCGCGACTGGGTCGTCGTGGGCGCTACCCAGCCGGAAATGGAAGCGCTGGGCTACAAGGCCGTGGGCAAGGATTTCCCGGTGTTCCTGCACCCGGATACGGGCGAGGAATACGCGCTGGCGCGGACCGAGCGCAAGTCCGGCCGCGGCTACCGGGGCTTCGTCGTCGATGCCGATCCCTCGGTGACGCTGGAAGAAGACCTGCTGCGGCGGGATTTCACCATCAACGCCATTGCCTGCGATGAGGCCAGCGGCGAACTGGTGGACCCGTACGGCGGCGTGCGCGACATTGAACGGCGCGTGCTGCGGCATGTGGGCCCCGCCTTCGTGGAAGATCCGCTGCGGGTGCTGCGCGCGGCGCGTTTCATGGCGCGCTTTGCACCGCTGGGCTTTACGGTGGCGCCGGAAACGATGCAGCTGATGCGGCAGATCGCCGACAGCGGCGAGCTGGATGCGCTGGTGCCCGAACGGGTCTGGCAGGAACTGCGCCGCGTGCTCGGTTCGGCGCAACCGTCGGCCTTCCTGCGCACGCTGCACGATGCCGGTGCGCTGGAGGCGGTGTTGCCCGAACTGGACGCGCTGTACGGGGTGCCGCAGCGTGCCGAGTACCACCCGGAGGTGGACACGGGCGTGCACCAGGAAATGGTCAGCGATATCGCCGCGCAGCTGGCGCCGGGCGATGACCTGGTGGGATTCGCCGCGCTTACCCACGACCTGGGCAAGGCGCTGACTCCGCAGGCGGAATGGCCGCGCCATGTGATGCATGAGCAGCGCGGGCTGGAACCGCTGCGTGCGCTGTGTGATCGCTTGAAGGTGCCGCTGGATCACCGTCAGCTGGCCGAGGCGGTGTGCCGCGACCATCTCAACGTGCACCGCATCGACGAATTGCGCGATGGCACGGTGCTGGAGCTGCTGGGCCGTTGCGATGGGTTCCGGCGGCCGGAACGGATCGCCAGGATCGCGGTGTGCTGCGAGGCGGATGCGCGTGGCCGCCTCGGCTTCGAAGATCGGCCGTACCCGCAGGGTGAAACACTCAAGCGGCTGCACCAGGCAGCGTTGTCAGTACAGGCCCGCGATCTTGACCTTGCCCACCTGAAGGGCCCGGCGGTGGGTGAAGCACTCGCGCAGGCCCGCATCAGGGCGATTGCTGCAGCCCGGTGAACGCGCCGGCGCACCGGACGCAGGTCGAGGTAGGGTTGGTTCCCGAACAACCGTCCTCAGCGATTCCACGCCCGGTAACGCATGACCGGCGGTGAAGCAAAAAATCCGGCTTCACCAAAGGTCATGCCGTAACCGGGCGCTGGGGATTCCACGGCGGTCGATCCGGATGCGACCCTACCGGCTAGAAGTCCAAACGCAGCCCGATGTTCCCCTCGACCACCTTGCGTTCTTTCTGCCGGCTGCTTTCCAGGTCGCGGGTGTAGTCGGCGACCGCGAACGCGCTGACGTTGGCGTTGAAGCGCGCCACCACGCCGAAGCCGACCTCCAGCGCACGTGAATCCTGCTGGTTGATGATGCGGTTGGTATCGAAGTCGATGCGGTCTTCCCCATCGAGCGTCTGCCAGTAGTTGAGCTTGAAGTACGGTTGCCAGCCGTTGCCGGCGATCTCGTAGTCCGCGGCCAGGCGTACGCCGGCGCGCCCGGTCCAGGCGTTGTCGGCGTTGAAGCGAAGCTGCGCGATGCGGTCGGCGGCATCGTCCACCGAGGTGCGCTGCCAGATCACCTGCAGTTGCGGCTCCAGCCACCAGGCCGACTGGCCGAAGCGCAGCAGCGGCTTGCCCACTTCCACCGACGCGGTGGTGCCATCGCCGTCCACGTCGATGCCGATGCCGCGTGCGGAGGTCGCCTCGCCGTCGTAGCGGCTCTGCATCACCACCACGTCGAGGTAGCCGCCGGCGCTGCCGGCACGTGTCCAGTACAGGCCCACGTGCTTGTCGTCCAGGCGGGTGCGCCCCACCGCGACATTTTCCCAGCCGATCGCAAAGCCGTTGACGTTGCCCTGCGCGCGGGTACGGCCGACGAACACGCCGAACTGGTCGCGGTGCGCATCGCCTGCGTTCGCATAGAGGTCCAGACCTGCCTGTACCCCCTGGATGTCGCCATCGAATCCGGGCTGGGCATCGCCCTCCCAGTACTGCTCGTGGCTCTGCCCGACCAGGCGCGCCCATGCGGCCCGCACGCCGCCCTGGCCGGCGAGGATGCGCTGCTCACCCTGGCGCTCGTGGAAGGTACCCAGGCTGGCCAGGCTGGTCTCGCGCAGCAGGGGCGGCACCACCGAGTAGAGGCCGGTTTCCAGCCGGTACAACGGCACGATGGCCTCTTCCGACGGGCGTGCGTCAGGCGTGGGCGGCTCTGCCAATGGCCCGGGAACGGCGGCCACTTCGGTCGGCACCGGCGGCGGCACGTCGTCCTGCGGCGGCGCGGCCGGCGGTGGCGGGGCCGGCTCCGGCGGCGGCGCGGGCTCGGCCGCCACCGGGTCGGGGTTTTCGGGAACGTCCGGTGAGGGGGGCGGCGGCAGCGCAGGCGGCGGCGTCCCCAACGCCTCCGGCGGCGGTGGCTCAGGTGTCACCGAGCCCAGACCGATGGGCGGTGGGGCCGGCGCGGCGACCACACCGTTGACTACGGTCGAACGCAGATACCAGTTCTCGCTGCTCCCTGCGCTGACGCCACCCTTGAACAGGAAATACTCGTACGCGCCGGCGGCAACCGGTGCATACAGCGCGAACGCGCCCGGGCTGGTGCTGGCACCGTTGATCGCCTGCACCACGAGGATGCCGTCGGCCACGGTTTCGGCACCGGCACCGCCCGCGTTGAGGATGCCCACCCCCGTGGTCCCGCTGGCCACGCCATTGGAGATCACCAGCCGGTCCGATGCGGCGTCGTCGGCACCCAGCACGGTGTCCAGGTACAGCGCACCGCCATTACCGGTGTAGTTGCCGGCGATGGTGAACGCATCGCCGGCGCCGCCACCACCGTTGGTCAGGTCGATGCGGCCGGCATTGGTGACGTTGACCGGCAGTGCTGCGTTGAAGGCGACAATGCTGGCGTTGACGCCCCCGCCGAACAGCGTGCTGGTCGCGTCCACGTCGAGCGCGCCGGTACCGCTTCCGGTATCGCCCAGGCGCAGGTCGCCGTCGAAGGTCAGCTGGCTGTCATTGGCCAGCGCCATCGATTCCCAGCCGGTGAAGCGGGCCACGCCATCGGTCTTGACGTTGTCCATGTTGAGCGTGTCAGTGCCCAGGCCGCCGTCGAAGCCCGGCAGCGCGCCAAGGTAGGAGACGTTGAGGTCGGCCAGCGTGGCAGTGTCGTTGCCTTCCCCGAAATCGACCAGGCCGTGCACCACCCCGCCACCACGCCAGTCGAAGCGGTCGTCGCCGAAGCTGAGGCGGATCTCGCCGCGCACGGTGCCGCCGGTGATGGTGACCGAATCGTTGCCGCCGCTGACGCTGATGTTGCCGCCGATGTACCCATCGGAGAGCACGATGGTGTCGTTGCCGAAGCCGGTAACCAGGTTGCCGTCGATGGTGCCACCGGACATCAGGAAGGTGTTGTCTTCCAGCTTCATGTTGACCCGGCCGATGCGGCCGCCGGTCATTTCGCCGTAATCGCCATCATCGAACGCGCCGACGATGCGCCCGTCGGTCATGCGGAAGCGGTCAAGGCCATCGCCCTGCAGCAGCGCGCCGATGCTGCCGCCGGTCATCAGGAACGTATCGATGCCCGAGCCCTGCTGCACGGTGCCGGACACGGTGCCGCCCGAGACCTCCAGACTGTCCGCGTCGGCGCCCTGGTCGATGCTGCCGACGGTGCCGCCACTGAGGGTGATGGCATCGTTGCCCGCGCCCTGCAGGACGCTGCTGCTGATGCTGCCGCCAAGCATGTCCAGGCGGTCGGCGCCGGCGCCAAAGATGATGCCGGCGGTGCTGCCGCTGATGACGCCGCGGTTCACCACCGTGGTCGCCGCGTTGGTGAGGATGCCCACGCCACTGGCGCTGGTGATGCTGCCACTGTTGTCGATGCGGTGACCGCTGCCGCCGTCCAGCGCGATCGCAGCACCACTGGCGATGCCGAGCTGGGCGCCGGCCTGCACGTTGACGGTGACATTGCTGGAGCCCGGCACGCTGGCAATGGGCGTGGTCTGCGGACTCGGTGCCGCTGCCGTGCAGGTAACGGTCTGTCCGGTCGTAGGTGAGGTGCTGTCGCACCCGGCCCAGGCCGGCGCGGTCGTGGTAGCGAGGAGGAGGCCGCCGCAGGCCACGCGCAGGCTGCGCGCGATGCCTGCCGCCAGACGGGAACGTGGCGGAGTCGCATTCATGGGACGCATTGACCGTTCCTTTTCCAATGAAGGGAATTACGGTTTGCCGATGCGTCCCCCGTAACCTTACGCAGGCCGGCGAAGGTACTTTTACTGTCCGGATGTGAGGCGGAGGTAAAATTTGGGCGGTTTCTGGATATTCACGGAAACGGTCCGCGCATTCATATTTTCAGGTACACCCCGCGGCGGTCCAGCGCCCACGCGACGACCCACCAGAACAGCACGAACCCCACGGCGCAAAGCAGCGACGCCAACGCGGGCATGCCCGGCAGCGCGCGGGCCAGCGCCGCGTAGTACGCGGCCCATGCGCCGCTGGCGATCAGCACCAGCGCCATCACAGACGAACCCAGGTAGGCCGCGATCGCGTTGACCCCGAATCGGCGGCCCAGTGCCGGCCAGTGCCAGCGGTCGACCAGCAGGTGGGCCAGCAGCAGCGCGACGATCGACAGGCCGCCGGTCCACAGCACGTAGCTCGGCGTCCACAGGTTCTTGTTGAAGGGCAGCACCGGCGCCAGCAGCAGTCCGCCGCCGAGCAGCACCAGTCCCAGGCCGCCCAGCGCCCCCACGTTGCCGGCTCGCAGCCAGCGGCCGGCGATCAGGCCCAGCAGCGTGGTGGCGAGAGCGCCGGCCGTGCTGAGCAGGCCTTCAGGGTCGTGGCCCAGCCGGGTCACGGCGTCGTATTTATAGAGGAACGGAGCAAACAGTGCGGTGTCCACCCGGCTGACCGGGTTCAACCACGGGGCCAGCGTATCCGCGCCCAGCAGCAATGCGGCGTAACCCAGCAGCAGGCCGGCCAGCACGGCCCACTGCGTGCGCGCGCGGGTGTGGACCGCCAGCAGGCCGACCACCGCCACGCACACGGCGATGCGCTGCAGCACGCCCCACAGCCGGTACGCCGGCAGCTCGAACAGCCACCATGCCAGCACGTGCAGCAGCGCACCGGCGAGCAGGATGCGCAGCGCACGCTGCAGCAGCGTGCGGGCCAGCGCCGGCCGCAACGTGGAATCCGCCGCGCGCGGTGCGAGGCTGTAGGCCAGCGACACCCCGGCAATGAACAGGAACAGCGGAAAAATCAGATCCGTGGGGGTAAAGCCGTGCCAGTCCGCATGCAGCAGCGGTGCGAACACATGGCTCCAGTCGCCGGGGTTGTTGACCAGCAGCATCGCAGCCACGGTCAGCCCGCGCAGGGCATCGATCGAGCCCATGCGCGAAGAGGAAGGCGTGCTCATGCGTCCTCGCGCTCGCCGGCGATCCAGGTCGCGCGCACCTGCAGCGCGTCGTCGAGGAGCACCAGGTCGGCCTGGTAGCCCTCGGCGATCTCGCCGAGGCGATCATCCACGTTGAGGAACTGCGCCGGGTAGCGCGAGGCCATCCGCGCGGCCTCCTCCAGCGACAGGCCCAGCAGGTTCACTGCATTGCGCACGGCGGTGGCCATGTCCAGCGCCGAACCGGCCAGCGAACCGGCGGCATTGCGCACAACGCCGTCCACAGCGGTGATCACTTCGCCATAGAGTTCGTAGCTGGGGCTGTCGGCACCCACCGGCGGCATCGCATCGGTGACCAGCATGACCTTGCCCTGGGGCTTGGTTGCCAGCGCCACGCGCAGGCTGGCCGGGTGTACGTGCACGCCGTCGGCGATGATGCCCACCCAGCTGCCGCGATCTTCCAGCGCCGCACCGACCGCGCCGGGCTCGCGCCCGGTCAGTGGCGACATCGCGTTGTACAGGTGGGTGAAGCCGCGGATGCCCGCCTCCAGCCCCGCGCGTGCTTCCTCATATGTTGCAGCGGTGTGCCCGGCGGCGACGATCACCCCGCGTTCGACCAGCGCGCGGATGCTGTCCAGCGGCACCCGTTCCGGGGCCAGGGTGAGCAGGGTCACGCCGTTGTCGAGCGAGGCCGCCATCGCGATCTCATCGGCATCGGGCACGCGGAACTTGTTCGCATCATGGGTGCCCTTTCGGGCCGGCGCGATGTACGGGCCTTCCAGGTGGATGCCGATCACCCCGGGCACGCCATCGGCAATCGCCTGGCGGGTCGCGTCAATCGCCGTGCGCATCACCTGCACGTCGTCGCTGATCAGCGTCGGCAGCAGCGCGGTGGTGCCGAAACGACGATGTGCGGCGGCCAGCGTGCGCAGGCTCTCCACGTCGGGCGTGTTGTTGAACAGCACGCCACCGCCACCGTTGACCTGCGCATCGATGAACCCAGGCAGCAGCCAACCACCGCCCAGATCCACCTGTTCGGCCGCACTGCCCAGCTGCGGGGCGGCGTCGGACACCAGCGCGGTGATGCGCCCGGCTTCGATCACGAGCGCGAGATCATCCCGGAAGCCGTCAGCGGTAAGGATGCGGGCATTGCGCAGGACGGTCTTCATCAGACGGTCTCCGTAACCTTGTTCAGGTGCGGCGGCAGGTCCGGGTTGTGCCCGCGACGCAGCGCCAGTGCGTTGATGGCCTTGTAGAACGCCTGCACGGTCAGCAGCGGCGCGCAGGCCGGGTGCGGTGCCTGCGGCAGCGGCAGGTCGCCATCCGGAGCAGCCAGCCAGACCTGCGCGTCGCGCGCGGCGAACTCGGCGGCGACCGCGCGGGTGCCTGCGCCGGTTTCATCAGGCTGGGCGAAGGCCAGCACCGGGAAGCCCGGGCCCACCAGTGCCATCGGCCCGTGCTTGACCTCGGCCGAGCTGTACGCTTCGGCGTGCAGGCCGCAGGTTTCCTTGAATTTCAGCGCCGCTTCCTGGGCCGCGCCCAGGCCCAGGCCACGGCCGACCACGAACAGGTTGTGCGCCGGCACCAGGCCGTCGGTCAGGGCGGACCAGTCGCTGTTCCAGGCCTGGCGCAGTGCGTCGGGCAACGTGCGCAGCGAGGCGATCAGCCCGGCATCCTGGCTCCAGTACGCCACCAGCTGCAGGATCGCCGACAGCGAGGCGAGGTAGCTCTTGGTGGCTGCCACGCTGCGTTCGGCGCCCGCGCCCAGTGGAATCACGGTTTCGGCCAGCTGCGCCAGCGGCGAATCTTCCACGTTGACCAGTGCCACCACGCGCGCACCGGCCGCGCGCGCGGCCTCGGCGTTGCGCAGCAGGTCCGGGCTCTTGCCCGACTGCGAAATGACGATGTACAGCGCGCCGCGCAGCTGCAGCGGGGATTCGTACACCGAGCCCACCGACGGCGAGGCCGAGGCCGTCACCAGGCCCAGCTTGGTTTCCAGCAGGTACTTGGCGTACGTGGCGGCGTGGTCGGAACTGCCGCGCGCGCAGGTCACCACGAACGGCGGCGGCGCCGCGCGCAGGGTCGCGGCCAGCGTCTGCACCGTCGCTTCGTTGCGCGCGAACTGCGCGGCGATCACGTCGGCCGCTTCGGCGGCTTCGCGGAACATCAGGGTGTCGTGCGGGGCTGGCAGGGACATGCGGGACTCAGGTGGTTTCAGGGGTGGGGGGCCGCGTGCCGACCGGCCGCATCGGCGCGGTCGAACCGCGCACGACCAGCTGCGGTACAAAGCCCTGGTTCTGCAGCTGCAGCGGCGCATCGTCATACGCATCGCTGCGCAGCTGCGCGATCAGCAGGCGCGCGGCATGCCGCGCGATGTCTTCGGTGGCCTGCTTTGCGGTGGTCAGCGGCGGCCACGACTGGCGCGAGAACGGGCTGTCCTCGAAGCCGGCAATGGACAGGTCGTAGGGCACGTTCATGCCGGCCGACTTGGCTGCGGCGAGCACGCCGGCGGCGATTTCATCGTTGGAACCGAAGATCGCGGTGGGCGGCTCGCGCAGCGCCAGCAGCCGGCGCGCGCCACGGAAACCGTCGTCGAAGGTGTAGTCGCCCTGCACCACCAGGTGCTTGTCCACGGTCATGCCGTAGTCGCGCAGCGCGGCTTCGTAACCGGCGTGGCGTTCGCCGCTGGAACGGTGCGAGGAGCCACCCCAGAGGAAGCCAATGCGCTGGTGGCCGAGCTGGATGAGGTGTTCGGTGATTTCGTAGGCGGCCTCGCGGTCGTCCACGAACACGCACGCGCCATCCTGCGGATCGGCGGTGGCGGCGATGATGCGGACCAGCTTGATGCCGCGCGCGGTCAGCGCGGCGACCAGGTCGCGGCGTTCGGACATCGGCGCGGTCAGCACCAGCCCGGCCAAGCGCGAACGCTGCACCCAGTCGGCGAGCTCTTCGGCCAGCATCGGCGAACTGGAATCGCACGGGTGGATCTGCAGCCCGAAGCCGGTCTCGCGGCACGCGGCCAGCACGCCGTTCTGCACACCGATGATGTGGTACGGGTTGGGGTTGTCATAGACCAGCCCGATCACCAGCGTGGTGCCGGTGCGCAGGTTGCGTGCGGCGGGATCGGGCTCGTAATCGAGTTCGGCGATGGCGCGCAGCACGCGCGCGCGCGTGGCCTGCATGACCGACGGTTCGTTGTTGATGACCCGCGAAACGGTCTTCAACGACACCTTGGCCCGTTCGGCGACATCCTTGATGGTCGCTCTACGCATGCTCTTTTCCTGGCTCACCGGTTGGGCGTCCATGATCGCCGATCACTGCCCGTCGCGGGGCAGCCCGACCCGGTGGCCGCGCAGGGAGTAGAACAGGATGTACAGGTAGCACGGGACCATCAGGCCCGCGAACACCCACTGGAAGTCGAAATGCTGCTTCAGCACGGCGAACGCCTGCGGGATGATCGCGCCACCGGCGATGGCCATCACCAGCAGCGCCGAGCCGGTTTCGGTGAAGCGGCCCAGCCCCCGGATCGCCAGCGGGAAGATCGCCGGCCACATCATGGCGTTGGCAAAGCCCAGCGCGGCCACGAAGCCGACCGACACATAGCCATGGGTGAACAGCGCACCGATGCAGAACAGCACGCCCAGGCTGGCCGAGATGCTCAGGTAACGCTGCTGCGAGACCAGGTGCGGAATCAGCGCCAGGCCGGCCAGGTAGCCCACCAGCATGGCGAACAGGGTGATGGAGGTGAACAGCTTGGTCTGGTCCAGCGGCAGGCCGAACCCGTGCCCGTAGGTGCCGATGGCATCACCGGCCATCACTTCCACGCCCACGTACACGAACAGGCACAGCACGCCCAGCCACAGGTGCGGGAACTGGAAGATGCTGCTGCGTTCGGCCAGGCCGGGCGCGCGCGCCGGGGTGGCGTTGGCTTCGGCGGTCTTGATTTCCGGCAGCGGCGAGAACAGCACGCCCACCGCCAGCACCACCAGCAGGCCGGCCATGGCCATGTACGGCATCTGGATCTTGGCCGCGAAGGTATCCAGCAGCGCGTTGCGGGTCACCGGGTCGGCGCTGGCCACCTGCTCGGAGAGGTCGCCGATGCCGTGCAGCACCAGGGTGCCGATCAGGAACGGGGCGATCATGCCGGCGATCTTGTTGCAGATGCCCATCAGCGCGATGCGGCGCGCGGCGGTTTCGATCGGGCCCAGGATGCTGATGTACGGGTTCACCGCCGTCTGCAGCAGGGCCAGGCCGCTGCCGATGATGAACAGGCCGCTGAGCGCACCGGGATACCAGCGCTGCTGCGCGAAGTGCGCGAACACCACCGCACCGGCGGCCATCACCAGCAGGCTCAGGCTCAGGCCCTTCTTCATGCCGGTGCGCTTGAGGATCCACGAGGCCGGCAGCGCCAGGAAGAAGTACGAAAGGTAGAACACCATCAGCACCAGGAAGGCGCCGACCTCGTCCAGTTCAAAGGCCAGTTTGACGAAGGTGATCAGCGGGCCATTGAGCCAGGTGAAGAAGCCGATCAGGAAGAACAGCACCCCGATGATGAGGATCGAAGTGGCCACGCTCGAACGCGCGGTAGCAGCAGGCACGGCAGACATCTGGAGGGCTCCTGCATCGACGGCACGCGGGCGGCGTCGGAAGAGTGGCTGGGAACAACGTTGTCACATTTATTCGATGGGCCACCCGGCTTTGTCAACAATTGGTTTCCGCGCAGATCGCCGAAAACCGCATGCTGCATCTGCACAGAAACCCCGCAACGCCCCGCTGTGCCTTCACACGGCCCCTGATTGCAACGGCTTTACGAAATCTTGACGGGAGTGGACTGAAAACGTTTTCTTGTGACGCAGGTCGCTGCGCCGCAGCATCGAAAGTGTGAGGTTGTCGTTGACATCGTTGTCAGAACGATTACAGACTCCGCTCAATCGCCGGGGTCCAGACCTGGCCGTACGTATCCCAAGGGAGCCCGTGTGACCGCAGCCGCCCACGCCGTATCGGCCAACGCCCCCCTCTCGATGCCGCCCTTCCTGGCGGCCGACGTGGGCGGCACGCATGTCCGCGTGGCCCGTGTACAGGCCAGCCCGGACCCGGCCCATCCGGTCCAGCTGCTTGAGTACCGCAAGTTCCGCAACGCCGACTACGCCGGCCTGAGCGCGATCCTGCAGGCCTTCATCGCCGACGGCGAGCGCCCCGCGCACTGCGTGGTGGCCACCGCCGGGTATGCCCGCGAAGACGGCACGGTGATCACCGCCAACGTGCCGTGGCCGCTGTCGGCGCGCCAGATCGAGGCCGACCTCGGCCTGGAAACGGTGTACATCGTCAATGACTTCGAAGCCGTGGCCTACGCCGCCGCGCAGGTCGATGCCAGCGGCGTGCTGCAGCTGACCGGCCCGGCCACCGCCCCGCGCGGCCCGACCCTGGTGGTTGGCCCGGGCACCGGGTTGGGTGCGGCGCTGTGGATCCCGACCGCGCATGGCGCGGTGGTGCTGGCCACCGAAGCCGGCCAGCCGACGCTGGCGGTGAGCACCGAGCTGGAAATGGCGATCGTGCGGCAGATGCAGCGCGACCTCGCCCACGTCTCGGTCGAACATGCGCTGTCCGGCCCGGGCCTGATGAACCTCTACCGCGCCCTGTGCGCGATCGAAGGCCAGCCGGCCGTGCTGGCCACACCCGATGCGATCACCGCCGCGGCCGTGGGCAACCAGGACGCACTGGCCCGCCAGAGCCTGGACGTGTTCTGCGGCCTGCTCGGCAGCACCATCGGTGACATGGCGCTGCAGTACGGCGCCCACGGTGGCGTGTACCTGGCTGGCGGCATCCTGCCGCAGATCCGCGAATACCTGTTGAACAGCACCTTCGTGTCCCGGTACCTCAACAAGGGTCCGATGCGCGAGGCGCTGGAACGCATACCCGTGAAGGTGGTCGAGCACGGGCAGCTGGGCGTCATCGGCGCCGCCAGCTGGTACCTCGGCCGCACGGACGCTTGATCGCACGCATCGCAAACCGCACGCCGTCGCTGGCGCACCAACGATTGATGAGGAGAGACATCATGAACCACCGCAAGAGCCTGCTTTCGGCAGCCATTTTCAGCTGTATCGCCTTCGGCGCCCATGCGCAGGAAGCACAGCCCACCGCCACCGACCTGGACACCGTGGTCGTCACCGGTATTCGCGGTTCGATGGAGAAATCCCTCGACACCAAGCGTGATGCCAATGCGCGCCTGGAAGTGGTCACCGCCGAAGACGTCGGCAAGCTGCCGGCGCACAACGTGGCCGACACCCTGCAGCGCCTGCCCGGCGTGAACATCAGCTCGGCCAGCGCCGACGAAGGCGGCTTCGACGAAGCCGACCGCGTCAGCCTGCGCGGCACCAGCCCCAGCCTCACCCAGACCCTGATCGACGGCCACAGCGTCGGCTCGGCCGACTGGTTCGTGCTCAGCCAGGGCAACAACGTCGGCCGCAGCGTGAGCTACTCGCTGCTGCCGTCGGAACTGGTCAGCTCGGTGGAAGTGAACAAGTCCTCGCAGGCCAAGCTGCAGGACGGCGGCACCACTGGTACGGTCAACATCATCACCCGCAAGCCGCTGCAGTTCTCCAAGCAGCTCAGTGCCGAAGCCTCGCTGGGCGTGGTGCGTTCGGACCAGGCCGATTCCAACGACCCGCAGTTCTCGGGTCTGTTCAACTACAAGAACGCCGACAGCACCTTCGGCGTGATGGTGCAGGGCTTCTACCAGAAGCGCGAGCTGCGCCGCGAAGCGCAGGAAATCCCGGGCGGCTTCTTCAAGATCAAGGCCACCGACCCGGTGGCGGCGACCAACCCGGACCTGGTCGGCGTGAACGTGCCGGGCCTGCTGGGTTCGACCCTGTTCGAGCAGACCCGTGAGCGCAAGGGCGGCCTGGTCACCCTGCAGTGGAAGCCGATCGACGACCTGACCCTCGGCCTGAGCGGCTTCACCTCCGAACTTGAAGCGAACAACTACAACCGCAACTACATGATGTGGGGCGGCAACTTCGCCGCGTCGCAGGCGCCGAACCCGGGCTACACCATCAAGGACGGCGTACTCACCAATGCCACCTACGCGGGCGTGCCGGGCACCAACTACGCCGTGTACGACATGATCTACCGTGAGGCGACGGCCAAGACCAGCTACGTCACCTTCGATGCCGACTGGCAGATCAATGACAACCTGGGCGCCAAGTTCCAGGCCGGCACCACCAAGGGCACCGGCGAGACGCCGCGCCAGTTCATTGCCGAAGTGACCCTGGGCCAGGGCGGCGGCGCCAGCTGGGCCACCCATGGCGCAGGTTCGCCGGTGGATTGGAACGTGGGCGGCGATACCAGCCCGGGCGGCGTCAGCAGCTTCGGCACCTGGGGCAACCAGCAGGTCAAGGCGGAAGACAAGGAAGACTGGGCGTCGCTGGACTTCAACCAGTACTTCGGCGATGGCGGTGCACTGAGCTCGATCGACTTCGGCCTGCGCTTCGCCGACCACGAGCGTGAAGCGCTGTCGCCGGAAGGCGCCAGCCCGGGCGACATCTGGTCGGCCCTGCAGGGCAGCGCCACCGGCCAGTACCCGAGCAACTTCGCCAGCGGCATCGGCGGCACCTTCCCGCGCGACATCTGGTACTACACCCCCGACGCGCTGAAGACCGCCATCCTCAACAACTCCACCTGGCTGTCCAACAACGATGGCCCGACCGGCCGCCACAACTACGGCGCCGAGTGGAAGGTGAAGGAAAAGAACTTCGCCGGCTACGTGCAGGCCAACTTCACCGGTGACTGGTGGAGCGGCAACGTCGGCCTGCGTTACGTGGACATCAAGCAGGACATCGACACCTACCTGGCGGTCAGCGATGCCGCCCGTGCCGACGTGAGCAGCCTGTTTGGCATGTGGCAGCGCCAGGCGTTCCAGAACAAGCACAGCCGCGTGCTGCCGAGCGCCAACATCAAGTTCGACCTGGACGACAACCTGGTGCTGCGCGTGGCCGCGTCGCAGACCCAGACCCTGCCGGACTACTCCGCGCTGGGTGCCTCTGCATGGGGTTCGGACCTGAACAAGACCGGCGGTGGCGGCAACCCGGAACTGAAGCCGACCATCGGCAGCAACCTGGACGCCAACCTGGAGTGGTACTTCATGCCGCGCGGCCTGCTGTCGGTTGGTGCGTACCACATCGACCTGAAGGACTACGTCGCCTTCGACGTCGTCAACCGCCAGCTCTTCAGCGAACTGACCAACCAGCTTGAAACCTACGCGGTCTCCACCCCGATCAATGCCGACGGCAAGGTCACCGGCGTGGAAGTGGCCTACGAACAGCCGATCGGCGAGAACTTCGGCATCAACGCCAACTACACCTACGCCAACGGCAGCTCGGCGCACACCTGGGCCGACGGCAGCCACAACCTGCTGGGCACCTCGAAGAACACCTACAACGTGGGCGCCTTCTTCGAGAATGAAACCTTCGGTGCACGCGTCAGCTACACCCGCCGTTCCTCGTTCCTGATCAGCCTGTCCGGTGCCAACCCGTACTACCAGGATGATTTCGGCACGCTGTCGGCCTCGCTGAGCTACGCACCCACCAAGTGGATGAGCATCACCCTGGATGGCCTGAACCTCAACAACCCGACCTACAAGTACTACCAGAGCGCGTCCATTCCGACCTCGTTCTACTCCAACGGTCGCCAGTACTACCTGAACTTCCGCTTCAAGTACTAATGTGGCATTGGTGTGCCGGCCAACGCCGGCGCTACCCGGTGGGCCGTTACGGCCCACTGAAAACGGGCCCGGAACCGGGCCCGTTTTTTTTAACCCGCACCAAAGGAATGACCCGATGCACACCCGCACCCGTCGTACCTCGCTTTCACTGCTGCCGCTGGCCCTGGCGCTCTCGCTGGCCCCGCTGGCACATGCCACCGATGCCCAGGCCCCCGATGGCCCGCGCGCCCTGCCCGGCTCGTTGCCACTGATTCCCGCCCCCGCCCAGCTGCAACGCCTTGAGGGCGCGGGCTACACCGTCACCTCCACGACCGCGCTGCGCGCGCAGGGCGCGGCCGCCCAGCGCGTGGCCGGCCTGTTCGCGACCCAGCTGCAGCACAGCGGTGGTCCCGCGCTGGTCGTGGCCACCGCACGCGGCAATGACGGTATCCGCTTCGTGCTCGACGCCACCCTGAAGACTGGCGCCGAGGGTTACCAGCTGCGCAGCGATGCGCGCGGCGTGACCGTGCAGGCCGCCACCGAAGCGGGCCTGTTCTATGGCGCGGCCACCCTGTCGCAGCTGCTCACGGGCGGCAGCGACGGTGTCGTGCCGGCACTGAAGATCGACGATGCGCCGCGTTTCAGCTGGCGCGGGCTGATGCTCGATTCGGCGCGCCACTTCCAGAGCCTGGACGAGATCAAGCGCGTGCTCGACGCGATGGCCGAACAGAAGCTCAATACGTTCCATTGGCATCTCACCGATGACCAGGGCTGGCGCATGGAAATCAAGCGCTACCCGAAGCTCACCGGCGTGGGCAGCTGCCGCATTCCGGCCGGCGATGGCGGGCGCGACCCGGCCACCGGTGCGCCGCGCCCGTATTGCGGCTTCTATACCCAGGACCAGATCCGTGAAGTGATCGCCTATGCTGCCGCGCGGCATATCCAGGTGATCCCGGAGATCGACGTGCCCGGCCACGCCACCGCCGCCATCGCCGCGTACCCCGAGCTGGGCACGATCGATACGCCGTTGCAGCCACTCAGCGAATGGGGCGTGTTCCCGAACCTGTTCAACACCGAAGAAAGCACCTTCGAGTTCCTGGAGAACGTGCTGGAGGAAGTCATCCAGCTGTTCCCCGCCAAGTACGTCCATGTCGGCGGCGACGAGGCGGTCAAGGACCAGTGGGAAGCCTCCGCGCGCGTGCAGGAACGCATGCGCGAAGTGGGCGCCGGCACCGAAAACGAGATGCAGGCGCACCTGATCAAGCGGCTGGAGAAGTTCCTCGAACAGCACGATCGCCGCCTGATCGGCTGGGATGAAATCCTCGAAGGCGGGCTGCCGCCGGAAGCCACGGTGATGTCCTGGCGCGGTACCGAAGGTGGCCTGAAGGCCGCCAGCGAAGGCCACGACGTGGTGATGTCGCCGGTCACCGACATGTACATGGATTACCTGCAGACCAACTCGGAAAACGAGCCGCCGGGCCGCCCGCTGACAACCCCGCTGGGCCGCGTGTACGGGTTCGAGCCGGTGCCCGACAGCCTGGCCCGCGACAAGCAGCAGCACATCCTGGGCCTGCAGGCCAACATGTTCACCGAGCACACCCGCAGTGTCGCGCGCCTGCACCACAACGTGTTCCCGCGCCTGGCCGCAGTCGCCGAAACCGGCTGGTCGCCGCGTGAGCGCCGCGACTTCGCCGACTTCCTGGCGCGCCTGCCGTCGCAGCTGCAGCGCTGGCAGGCGATGGGCATCGCGTATGCGCAGACCCCGTTCGAAGTGGAAGCGGATGTGAGCGACGACCGCAAGGCGGGCACCGCGACGTTGGCACTGCGCAACCCGCTCAACTACGAGATCCGCTACAGCGTGGACGGTAGCCCGGTGACCGCGGCGTCGCCGCGCTACACCGCGCCGCTGACCCAGCCGCTGCCGGTGGGGGTCCAGGCCGCCACGTTCTTCGACGGCCAAGCGCTGGCCAAGGCGGCCAGCCGCTTCGACGTCACCGCGCAGTCGCTGCTGAGCCGCACCGACGAACACCTGGCAATGTGCCCGGGCGAAGGCAAGCTGCTGTTGCGGCTGGAAGACGACGGCCCGGCCGACGGCGCGCGCGCCATCTTTAACGTGAACATCTTCAATCCTTGCTGGTTGTGGGAAGGCGCGGACATGGACGGCATCGCCAAGCTGCGGGTGCGTGCCGGACAGATTCCGTACTACTTCCAGCTGGCCCACGACGAACCGCAGCGGCGCTTCGTGAAGGCACGCAGCGCACACGGCGAGATGGACGTCCTCAATGCGCAGTGCGATGGCAAGCCGCTGGCCAGCGTGCCGCTGCCGGCCACCCCGGGCGCGGATGGATTCATCACGCTGGAAGCGGCGCTGCCGCGTTCACTGAAGGGCCGCCAGGACCTGTGCGTGCGCTTCACCGGCGACACCCGTCCCACGATGTGGGTGCTGGACACGCTCGAGCTGGTACCGCGCTAGGAGCGTGCCGACCAACGGTCGGCACCTACCGCTCGAAGCAGGTTGGCGGAACTCCGACAGACCGGTAGGTGACGACCGTTGGTCGTCACCCCGCTCACCCGCGCAGGCGCAGCAGCAGGTCGCGCAACGGCGTGAATACCGTTGCCATGCCGACCACCACGCCGATGCTGTTGGCCAGCGCATCCATCGGGTCGGCCATGCGATCGGTGGTCAGCGCGCCCTGCAGGAATTCAATGCCCACGCCCAGCAGCACCAGCCCGGCGCCGGCCCACAGCAGTGCCGCGCGCGTGCGGTAGATCTGCACCGCCGCCGAGGCCAGCAGGAAGTACGCAAGGAAGTGCTCGACCTTGTCGCTGTTCTGCGGCAATGCCAGCGGCGGTGGCGGGATCAGGCAGACCACGATCGTGACCGCGATCGCCAACCACCACAGCCCCAGCCACACGCGCGGGAAGCGCAGCGGCTTCAACATTCCGGTCGCAGTCATTTCAGAGCCGCCAGGTCAGGTCGCCAAGCAGGAACGCCGGATCGAAGTCCACGTCGCGCTGGAAGCCCATCACCTGAAAGCGCTCGCCCATCTCGCTGGGCAGGGTGAGTTTCTTGACCTGGTCACGCAGGCGCAGCTTGCCGATCTCGTCGGCACGTTCCTCGGCCAATGCCAGCAACCCATCCAGGCCGTTGCCGAGCAGGAAACTGGACTGGGTGCAGTAGCCGGCCAACTCGAAGCCGGCATGGGTGCCCGCTTCGGCCAGCGCGGTGAAATCCACCGACGCGGTCAGGTCCTGCAGGCCCGGCCAGAGGAACACGTCGTTGTGCACATGGTGACGGTAGAAGGCGCGCACGGTGCCGTCATCGCGGTCATCGCGGTAGTACTCGTTGCGCGGGTAGCCGTAATCCACGAACAGCATCGCGCCGCGCTTCAGCCCGCCAGCGACCGCCTGGATCCAGTACGGCAGGTGCGGCAGCAGTTCGGAACGGTAGCCATCGGCGAAGGGCTTCTCACGGTAGCGTTCCAGATGGCGCACGGCCGAGGTGAGCATGGCATCGGCCGGTTGCGCGCCGCGCATGAAGCGCCCGTCGGCATCCAGTTCCACGGTTTCTTCGTAGACCATGCCGTCGCGCGCCAGGAAGCGCGGGGTCGGCAGCGCATCGATGACTTCATTGGCGAACACCATGCCGTCCCAGTCGTCGTCGAACGGGCCGTCCAGCCATTCCACCAGGGCGAACAGCGGCGGCACCAGCGCCTTCTCCAGGCGCTCGCGCTGGCGCTCGCGCAGGTCCGCGCTGGGTTCCAGGATCGCATAGCGCTCCGGCAGCGCATCCAGTTCCAGCATGCGCTTGAGCAGGATCTCGGCGAACGCACCGCTGCCGCCGCCCAGTTCCAGGAAGCGCGCCTGCGGCCCCAGCTGCTGCATGACCGGGGCCACTGCGTTGGCCACGGTGGCGGTGAACAGCGGGCCCAGTTCCGGAGAAGTGGTGAAATCCCCCGCCGCACCGAACTTGCTGGCACCGGCGCTGTAATAACCCCAGCCAGGTGCATACAGGCTCAGTTCCATGAACCGGGCAAATGGCATGGCACCGCCATTGGCGAGGATTTCCGCGCGCAGGGCAGCGGCCAGTTCGTCGCTGTGGGCCAGGGCGTCGGCGTCGGGCGTGGGCAGGGAGGTATGCATGGTGCGGGCGATTGCGGTGACAATGCACAGCATAGCCGAGCAGGAAGGAGCCCCGATGACCGCCACCACACCCGCCGTGCTGATCACCGGCAGCGCGCGCCGGATCGGCGCCGCCATCGCCCGCCAGTTCCATTCCTGTGGCTGGTCGGTGGTGCTGCACGCACACACCTCCACCGCCGAGCTGCAGCAGATGGCCTTCGACCTGGACATGCTGCGCCCGGGCAGTGTGCTGGCCCTGCAGGCCGACCTGCGCGACGCCGATGCCCTGCCCGACCTGGTCGAACAGACCGTGGCCCAGTTCGGGCGGCTGGATGCGCTGGTCAACAACGCTTCCAATTTCTACCCCACCCTGCTCGGCCAGATCACCGCCGACCAGTGGGACGACCTGTTCGCGGTGAACGCCCGCGCGCCGCTGCTGCTGGCGCAGGCCGCCGCGCCGCAGCTGCGCCGCCACCAGGGCTGCATCGTCAACCTCACCGACCTGCACGGCACCCAGCCAATGCGAGACCACCCGGTCTACGCCGCCGCCAAGGCCGCGCTGGAAATGATCACCCGCTCGCTGGCGCTGGAACTGGCGCCGAAAGTCCGGGTCAACGCCGTGGCGCCGGGCGCGATCCTGTGGCCCGAACAGGGCAAGGACGATTTCGCCCAGCAGGCGCTGCTGGCACGCACCCCGCTGGGCCGCACCGGGGCGGTGGAGGAGATCGCCGAGGCCGTCTACTGGCTGGTCAACGACGCCCCGTTCGTAACCGGGCACACGTTGCGGGTGGACGGCGGGCGGCAGCTGACCTGACCGCCGGGATCGTATCGACCAACGGTCGATACCTACCAACGGCCACCACGGGATCGTATCGACCCACGGCCACCGCGGGATCGTATCGACCCACGGCCACTGCGGGATCGTATCGACCCACGGCCACCGCGGGATCGTATCGACCCACGGCCACCACGGGATCGTATCGACCCACGGCCACCACGGGATCGTATCGACCCACGGCCACTGCGGGATCGTATCGACCCACGGCCACCGCGGGATCGTATCGACCCACGGCCACCGCAGGTAGGTGACGACCGTTGGTCGTCACAGCTCGACCACCTCGAACGCGTCACCGAACTGCCGATGCGCCCGCCACAACGTGGCCAGGTCCAGGCCGCTGACCGGGTCGATGAAGTCCGGCGCGATATCGGCCAGCGGCTTGAGCACGAACGCGTGCTTCAGCTCCGGCCGCGGAATCCGGAGGTGCCCCGGGCCTTCCACGATCAGGTTCCCGTAGAACACCACGTCGATGTCCAGCGTACGGTCGCTGAAACGCGGCCCGCTGCGGTCACGCCCATGGGCGTCTTCCACGGCATGCAGCCATCGGTCGAGGTCCTCCAATGGCTCGTCGGTCTTGATTGCCACCGCGTTGTTGAGGAAGGCCGGGCCATCGAAGCCCACGGCGGCGGTGCGGTAGGCCGGGGACACCCGGATATCGCCGAAACGCCCGCGCAGCGCGGCCACCGCAGCGTGAAGATGCTGCTGCGGTTGCAGGTTGCTGCCCAGGCTCAGGAGCACAGTGGTCATGGTATTCAGCGTACGTGGGGCGAATCCACACGGGGCCAACAGGGGCTCCGCATAGAATCGGGGTGCACATCATAGGACACCGACATGACCTATTGCGTCGGCATTGCGGTGGACGAGGGCCTTGTCTTCGCCGCCGATACCCGTACCAACGCGTCGCTGGACGACGTACGCGTGCACCGCAAGCTGCACGAATTCGAGTTTCCGGGCGAAGCGGTCTTCGTCATCATGGCCGCCGGCAACCTGGCCACCACCCAGCTGCTGATCTCGCGGCTCCACCGCGACGTGGAGGAACAGCGGCCGGAAAACCTGCGCGCCTACCGGCACCTGTTCGAGGTGGCCGAGTACGTGGGCCGGGTGCTGGTGGACAGCCAGGTCAAATGCAGCAATCCCGAACACGGCCATGACGGGGTCAACACCCAGGCGACCCTGATCCTGGGCGGCCAGGTCGGCGGTGAACACCCCGGGATGTACATGATCTACCCGCTGGGCAACGCGATTGCCGCCTCGCCGGAAACGCCGTTCCTGCAGATCGGCGAATCCAAGTACGGCAAGCCGATCCTGGACCGCATCATCCGCCCGCAGACCCGGCTGGACGATGCCGCGCGCACGGCAATCGTGTCGCTGGATTCGACCATCCGTTCCAACCTTTCCGTGGGCCTGCCGGTCGACCTGGTACTGCTGCGCGCTGGCGACCTGCGCATCAGCCACCGCATGCGCCTGGCCGGCGACAGCCCGCTGTACGCGGAGATCCATGGCAACTGGTCGCGGCGGCTGGAACACGCCGTGGCCAGCCTGCCCAGTTTCCCGTGGGAAGATGCGTAGATACCGACCGCTGGTCGGTATTCCCCAGCGTCACGACCAACGGTCGTGACCTACCGCGTGAACGCCAGCGCCTCGGCCACCGAGCGGAACACCTGCTGCATTTCCAGCGGTTTGCGCAGCACGTGCACCTCCACGCCCTCGGGGAACGCGTCCAGCGGCACCGGAACCTCGGCGTCTTCCAGCACCAGCGCCGGGCCGCGGTAGCCCAAGGTGGCCATCTCATCGAGCAGGTGGCTGGCTGAAAGCAGCTTTGCCCCTGCATCGGCGATCACCAGCGCCGGCATCGCCTCCTGCTGCATCCAGCGCAGCGCAGCGCCGCCATCGGAGGCCAGCTGCAGGTGATACCCCTGGCTGGACAAGGCATTGCCCAGCAGCGACAGCCGGGTGGCTTCGCCATCGACCACCAGGATCGACTGCCCCGCACCCGCCGCTACCGGCTGTGCCTGTGGGGCCGCATCGACAGGCGCCTGGCGCATCGGCAGCCGCAGTTCGAACCGGCTGCCCACGCCCGGCGTGCTTTCCACCCGGATGCTGCCCTGGGCGCCTTCGATGATGCGCTTGCAGGAGATCAGGCCCAGCCCCGTGCCGTTGACCTTGGTGGTGAAGAACGGGTT
The DNA here is from genome assembly GCF_056393145.1 of Stenotrophomonas sp. Steno-Z4. Taxonomy (NCBI): domain Bacteria; kingdom Pseudomonadati; phylum Pseudomonadota; class Gammaproteobacteria; order Lysobacterales; family Lysobacteraceae; genus Stenotrophomonas; species Stenotrophomonas sp. Steno-Z4. Next base: position 854,664 of record NZ_JBWJPC010000001.1, read on the forward strand.
GAACAGGTGCGCCAGCACCTCGGCGCTCATGCCCACGCCCTCGTCGGTCACCGAGATGTGCAGCCAGTCCTGGCCATGCGCATCCGGGGCGGCCGCCGCGCGCAAGGACAAGCGCCCGCCATTGGGCATGGCCTGGATCGCGTTGAGCGCCAGGTTCAACAGCACCTGCTGCAGCTCGGTGTAGTTGGCATCCACCGCCAGGGCCGGGTCGTCCACGTCCAGATGCAGGCTCACCTGCGCCGGCAAGGTACTGCGCAGCAGCAGTTCCATCGCCTCGAACAGGTGGGCGATCTGGATCCGCTCGCTCGGGGTGCGCGAGCCGCGCACGAACGACAGCATGGATTCGGCCATTTCATGCCCGCGCCGCCCACATTCGGCGATCACGTCGGCCAGGTGGTGCAGCTGCGGATCATCGGTGCGGGCCTTGAGCAGCTCGGGCATGATCAGCAGCGGCTGCAGGATGTTGCGCAGGTCGTGGCTGAGCCCGGCGGCCAGCAGCGACAGGCTTTCCAGTCGCTGCGCGCGCATCAGCTCGGCTTCCACCCGCTGGCGGTCGATGGTGCCGCGCGCCTCGCGCACGGCACGCGCCACCGCCGACGGCAGCCGCGCCGGCTGGTGCTTGATGATGTAGTCGTTGGCGCCCTGGTGCAGCGCGGCCACGGCATTCTCTTCGCCGATCGTGCCCGACACGAAGATGAAGGGCACGTCCGGGTGCCAGCCGCGCACGATCTCCAGCGCCTGGTTGCCCGAAAAACCGGGCATGGCCAGGTCGGACAGCACGATGTCCGGCGCGAACCGCAGCAACGCATCGCGCAGTTCGGCAGCGGTCTCGACCCGCTCGAAGCTGGCCTCCAGCCCGGCGTCGAGCATCTGCCCGCACATCAGCTCGGCATCTTCGGGCGAATCCTCCACCAGCAGGATGCGCAGGTGTCCCAGCGAGGGGCCGGTGAGCGGCATGGGTTACTCGACCTCCGGGGCCTGGTTGATCAGCGCCCAGAACTTGCCGAGCGTCTGCACCGCACCGAAAAACTGGTCCACGTCCACCGGCTTGACCACATAGGCATTGACGCCCAGGTCCCAGCTGCGGGCCAGGTCACTCTCTTCGCGCGAGGACGACAGGATCACCACCGGCAGGCGCTTGAGCTCCTCGGCATTGCGGATCTGGCGCAACACTTCCAGCCCGTCCATGCGCGGCATCTTGATATCCAGCAGCAGCACCGCCGGCAGGCCTTCCTCGCGGTGTGCGAAAGCGCCGCGGCGCAGCAGGTAGTCCATCGCTTCCACGCCGTCTTCGACGTGCACGATCGGGTTGGCCAGGCGCGCTTCCTTCAGCGCATCAATGGCCATTTCGGCGTCGGCGGGGCTGTCCTCGGCCAGCAGGATGGTACGCAGAGCGGTCATGGGACGGGACCTTTGTGGTTGAGTGCGTCGAGAGAGGAAGGCAGCAGGAAGTGGAACGTGGCGCCCTGGTCCAGCGCCGCTTCGGCCCAGATGCGGCCGCCGTGGCGGGCCAGCACCCGGCGAACGCTGGCCAGGCCGATGCCGGTGCCGGGGTACTCGCTGGCCTTGTGCAGGCGCTGGAACACGCCGAACAGTTTGTCGGCGTAGGCCATGTCGAAGCCGGCACCGTTGTCGCGCACACTGAACAGGTGGCTGCCATCAGGCTGGCGCGCGTACTCCACCGCAATCCGCGCAGGATGGGCGTTGGCCGAGTACTTCACCGCATTGCCCAGCAGGTTCAGCCAGAGCTGCCGCATCATGTTGTCGTCGCAGACGAGGATCGGCAGCGGTGCGATCTTCCATTCGATGCGCCGCGCCGCGCCGCCGTGTTCGGCTTCGCTTTTCACGTTGGCATCCAGCAGCGCGCGGGTGTCGGCGACCAGCGACTGCATGTCCACCGCCTGCAGGCGCATCGCCGCCCGGCCGAGCCGCGAATACACCAGCAGATCGTCGATCAGTGTCGCCATGCGCCGCGCCGAGCCCGAGATGACGTCCAGGTAATGGCGCGACTTCTCGTCCGCGTCCTCGCCCAGGTGCCGGGCCAGCTTGTCCGAGAAGCCGGCCACGTGGCGCAGCGGCGCGCGCAGGTCGTGCGACACCGAGTAGCTGAAGGCCTCCAGTTCACGGTTGACCTCCGACACCTGCTCGACCTTGCCCTCCAGCTGGCGGTTCAGTTCTTCCACGCGCTGCTGAACGGCACGCTGCACGGTGACGTCGCTGATCGTCATCAGCACCACTTCGTCGTCGCGGTCCGGCAACGGCATGCGGCGGGCGTTGATCAGCAGGGTGCGCACCTGGTCGTCGTCGGTGCGCTGCTGGTGTTCGAAGTCCCACAGTTCACGGCCACGCAGCAGCACGTCCATCAGCCGCTGGCGTACCGCCGGATCACTCCATGCCCCATCACCCAGCGTTTCCAGGGCGCGGCCGTCGGTGGTGGCGTCATCGTGCAGCCCATACAACTCGGAGAACGCCGGGTTGTGCAGCTGCACCTTCAGTTCGCGGTCAAGCAGCACGATCGGCTCCCGTACGGTATGCAGCACCGATGCCGCACGTGCCGACGCGCGCCGCGTGGCACGCTCGGCGGTGGCCCGGTGCAGCATCTGCCGATGCAACAGCCACAGCACCAGCCCGAGCAGCAGCAGCTGCACGACCAGCGCGGTCCACGACACCAGCTCGCCCTGCCGCTGCTGCTGGGCGAACACGGCTGAACGCTGGGCCAGCAGTTCCTCCTCGCGGTCCTGCAGTTCCTCGATCAGGCCGCGGATCGGATACCGGGTGGTCAGGTCCTGCACCAGTTGGCGCTGTTCGTCGTCGGGGCTGGAGCGCGCCAGCTCGCCGGCCAGTTCCATGCGCCGGTCCAGCAGTGACTGGATGCGCCCGATGCGCACCAGCTGTTCGGGATTGTCGCGGGTCAGCTCGGTCAGCCGCGCCAGCCGCGCCGGAATGTGGCGGGCCTGCCCAAGCCGCTCGCGCAACCCGGGGGCATCGATGCCCTTGGACAGGGTCAGCGCCGCCGATTCCACGTCGCGGACGTCGGCCTGCAGCTGGTACACGGCAACCCCGACGTCCTGGGTATGGGTGACCCAGCGCATCGCGTCGAGATTGTCTGCGGAAAGTCTGCGCAGGGTCAGCCATGGGACCACGATGATGGCCACAGCCGCCAGGCCGAGGGCCGGCAACCGCCAGCGGTCCCAGCGTTCATCACTGAAAACCAGTGCCATAGACCCTCGTTGGCTTGCATGCTCCCCTCCCCGCCTGCGCCACCCCGGTGCCGGAACGACGCCCGCAGGGGCGAAGTCCTGAATATACTCCACACCAACGTGAATACGGGACGGGACCGGACAGCGGCGCCGTCCACGAAAAAGGGCGCGCCTGACGGCGCGCCCCGGTGTCTGTGCAGGTGCTGTCGCGGATCAGCGCTTGGCAGCGGCCGCGGAGACCTTCAGTGCACTGGCGTCCACACTCTTGACGCCCTTGATCATCTTGGCCTTGGCAATGGCATTGTCATGCTCGGCCTTGGTCGCCACGGTGCCCGACAGCGATACCACGCCGTTCACGGTTTCGACCTTTACTTCCGTGCCGGGAACCTTGCTGCTCGCCAGCAGGTCACTCTTGACCTTGGTGGTGATCCAGGTGTCGGTGACCGGCTCGTCAGAATCATGCATGTCTGCGTGGGTCATCGCCGCCTTGTCGGTGGTCTTCGGCGGATCCTTGGCCATTGCCGCCGAGGTGCCCAGCAGCATGCCGAAAGCGAGCGAAGCAGCAAGCAGATTACGGGTAGTGTTGGTCATGTGCGGTGTCTCCCTGGTTAGTGGGCCCAGTGTCGGCTGCGATGCGTGGACAGCACGTCGCTGCAAGATCACGTTGCCGTGAACCGGTCAGGTTCAATCCCAACAGTTCAGGTTTCCCGCACTGCATCATTTGCAACTATTCTTATCCAAGGCAACACGGCAGGTACGCACATGGCGACGATCGCACAAGTGGGATTGATCGGATACGGGCTGGCTGGAAGCGTTTTCCATGCGCCGCTGATCCAGCACACGCCGGGCCTGGCGCTGCACAGCATCGTCAGTTCGCAGCGCGAGCGGCTGCTGCGCAGCTTCACCGATGTGCACATCCACGCGGATGTGGCGCCTCTTCTGGCCGACCCGGCGGTGGACGCGGTGGTGATCGCGACGCCCAATGAACAGCACGCACCCCTCGCGCTGGCGGCATTGCGTGCAGGCAAGCACGTGCTGGTCGACAAACCGTTTGCGTTGAGCGCGGCCGAAGCGGTGGCGGTGGTGGATGCCGCGCGCGACGCGGAGCGCGTGGTGTGCGTGTTCCAGAACCGCCGCTGCGATGCCGACTTCCTCAGCCTGCGCAGTGTGCTGGCGTCCGGTACGCTGGGCCGCGTTGCCGAATGCCATTCGCACTTTGACCGCTTCCGCCCGCAGGTGCGCGATCGCTGGCGCGAGAGCGATGCACCCGGCAGCGGATTGTGGATGGATTTGGGCCCGCACCTGCTGGACCAGATGCTGCAGCTGTTCGGCTGGCCCGAAGCGATCAGTGCCGACATCACCGCGCAGCGCGACGGCGCGCGCAGTGATGATTATTTCCATGCGGTGCTGCATTACCCCGCGATGCGCGCGATCGTGCACGCCGGTTCACTGGTGGCCGCATCGGCGCCACGGTTTGCCGTGCACGGCAGCGCCGGCAGCTACCTGAAGGAAGGCCTGGATGTGCAGGAAGACCAGCTGCGCCAGGGCATCGCTCCCGGCGCGCCGGGCTGGGGTCTGGATCCGCAGCATGGGCTGCTGGTGCAGGTGGATGCCGAAGGAAAGGTACATCGGCAGACTGTGGACAATGCTGTCGGCGACTATCGCCGGTTCTACGCCGCGTTCCGCGATGCGATGCTCGGCGAGGGCGAAGCGCCAGTCAGTACTGAAGAAGCACTGCAACTGATGCGGCTGCTGGAAGCAGGCCGCGAAAGCGCCGGCAGCGGCCGGCGCGTGGATCTTCGGTAAGGTTATTCCTTGACCATCGCGTGGCCGCCGAACTGGTTGCGCAGTGCGGAGAGCATGCGGTCGCTGAAGGAATTCTTTTCGCGTGAGCGCAGCCGCTCCAGCAGCGACAGGGTGATCACCGGGGCGGAGACGTCCAGGTCGATCGCTTCAGCCACCGTCCAGCGGCCTTCGCCGGAATCGGGCACGAACGGCGCGATGCCGTCCAGCTGCGGGTTGCGGGTCAAGGCGTCGGCGCTCAGGTCCAGCAGCCAGGACCGCACCACGCTGCCGTGCTGCCAGGCCGCCGCGACCTGGCCCAGGTCGAGGTTGAATTCGGTCTTGCGCTGCATCAGCGCGAAGCCTTCGGCATAGGCCTGCATCATTCCGTACTCGATGCCGTTGTGGACCATCTTGCAGAAGTGCCCGGCCCCGCTCGGCCCCGCGTGCACCCAGCCGCGATCCTCGGCCGGGGCCAGGGTGCGGAAGATCGCACCGACGCGCTCGACGGCCGCCGCATCGCCACCGATCATCAGGCTGTAGCCTTCCTGCAGCCCCCACACCCCGCCGCTGGTGCCGCAGTCGAGGTAGGTCACGTCTTCTTCCAGCAGCTGCGTGGCGCGGCGCATCGAATCCTTGTAATACGAGTTGCCGCCGTCGATCACCACGTCACCTTCGGACAGGTGCGGCGACAGCGACGCCAGGGTCTGGTCGACCACCTCACCGGCCGGCACCATCAGCCAGACCACGCGCGGCACCGACAGCTTCGCCAGCGCCTCGGCCGCCGTTGCGCTTACGTCGAAGCCGCGCGCAGCGGCACTGGCTCGGGCCGTTTCACCGGGGTCCACGCCGATCACTCGGTGGCCGCCGCGGTGCAGCCGCTCGGCCATGTTGGCGCCCATGCGCCCCAGTCCAATCATTGCAATTTCCATGTCTCACCTTTGCTCGGTTTGCGAATGTGTCGACGCTGCCGCGCACTGCTGGAGCTGCGACTGGATCCAGCGGCGGTACAGCGTGGTGTGCAGGTTGTGCAGGCCCAGCTCGAACGCGAACGGCGTGCGCGGATTGCGGTCGAGCAGGCGTGCGATGTGATAGCCCACCGGACGTATACCGCGTGGGTGCACATAAATCACGAACTCCCGATAGAACGGATCGTCCAGCAGCGCGTCCAGTTCAGCCAGCAGCGGCTGCTGGCCGGCCGGCAGTGCCGCGCGCAGGGCCGGGTCGCGTTCGAACAGCAGGCGCTCGAAGCGGCGCAGCCCGGGGCCGGGCATGCGGCTGGCCAGCTCCCAGATGCGGCGGTTGATGCGGTCGTAGTGGGCGAAGCCGCCGTGCTCGCGCAGCGCCTTGGCTGCGCCTGCGCCGACGTCGACGATCACGAAGTTCTCGGCCTGGTTGTTGATGTCGTCCAGGTACACCGGATCGAACACATGTTCGATGAAGCCCGGGGCGCCCACGAACGCTTGGCGGCCGCGCTGCGAGGTGCGCACGGCCTTGCCATCGGCAAAGAACTCGCCGGCGTGATGGCCGAGCAGAATGCTGTCGGTGTCATGGAGGGTCAGGAAGGTGCCGATGGACAGTTCGCCCGGGGTGAACCCGGCATCGAAGGCGGCATCGCCATACAGCTCGCGCTGGGTGGCCAGCTGCGCCACCTGCCGGCCCACCCCGCATTCACTGCGCACCCGGCCGTCATAGAACGCCTGCACGGCCGCGCTGTTGGACCCGTGCGGCTGGTAACCGCGGCCGAAGCTGCGAAAGCCCTCCCAGCCTTGCGACCGGGCGCCGCCGGGGCCGAAGCCGATCCAGCCCAGCTGCAGCGCCGAGAACCGGTAACCGGGGTTGTCCTGCAGGCGCGTGGCGGCGCGGCGGGTGGCCTTGCCCAGCTCGAAGGCGTAGGCGCACACGGTCGCCGGATCGTCCAGCAGCGTCTGCAGGAAGCGCTCGCGCTGCGGGGCGGCCCAGGCACGCGGCAGCTGCACGCGCAGATCGCCGGCAGCCTGCGCCTGGGACAGGTCGGCCCGTTCACAGACGGGGCCACCGTGCACGCGCGGCGTGGCAATGTCGGCGTCCTGGAGCTGCCAGCCGAGTCGTTCGATCAGCCGTTGCACGCAGGCGCCCGGGTCCGTGCGACCTTCCGCCGCCGGAAGCAGGCCCATCACCGCAGTCAGCAGAACGCCCACTGCGCGCAGCCTGCGCGAGGGATGACGACCCCTGCCCGGCATGCTTCGCGCCCGCTCAGTGCGCGTCGTCTGGCGTATCGCTGGCAGGAACCGGGGGCGGCGCTGGCGTCGGCGCGGCAGGTGGTGCGGGGACCGATGCAGGAACCGGCGCCTGCGCAGGCTCGGGAACAGGCGTCACCGGCGGCGCCGGGGCCGGCGGAACCGGCGCGGGTACCGGCTCCGGGGTGCTGGTCTTGGCCGCCGGCAGGTACTGCTGCAGGCGGGTGAAGAAGCGGCGGTAGAAGTCGCCGTCCTGCACGGTGCTGCTGGCCACCTTCACCAGCGAATCGTCGTTGCTGCCGAACGGCAGCGACACCGAGCCCAGCGCGCCCACGCCCACACTGGCCGAGGTGGGGCTCTTTTTCAGCGCATAGCGGTCCTGCACGGCACTGACGAACACCAGTGCTTCGTCGCCCCGCGCGGCGCAGGAAATGCGCAGCACCAGCTGCTCGTGCGAGTCCTCGGTCGGCTGGAAGTTCTTGTTCGCTTCCACCGCGTCGGCGTCGGCACGTGCGATCGCATAGCCCTGGCTGAGCAGGGTACGCCGCGCGGCTTCGCAGGCCTGCGCCGGCGTGCCGGGAACGGTACGCGAGTACGTGTCGCCCGAATCGAAGGATTCGCGCAGCAGCGTGCTGTCAGCGGCCTTGCCGCCGCAGGCGGACAGGCCAAGGGCCAGCAGGCCGGCCGGGAGTGCATGGGACAGCCGCATGGGCGCTCCTGCAGGAGGATGATTGCGCAAGCATAGGCCCGGCAGCGTATGCGTGGGGTCTAAAAGCAAAGGGCCGGCGTTTCCGCCGGCCCCTCGTTTTCACTTGATTCACCCGATCAATCGGCCCAGCGGCCTGCGGCGGTCGACTGCGGCAGCACCTGCGCCGACAGCGGGCGGTCTTCGGCCAGCAGGTTCACCGCGTCGGCCAGGATCGCGGCGGACTCGCGCAGGAGCGGGTCCGGGCGCTTCTCGGCGGCCTTCTCGCGGGCAGCATCCTTGACGATGTCGCGCTCGTTGCCGGTCAGGCCATCATCGTTGCTGTCATCGGCCAGCGGGTCCAGGTCCAGGCCCAGTTCCTTGCGGGTGGCCTGGCGCTGCTTGCGCTGGGTTTCCTGGCGCTCACGCTCGGTGCGGCGCTCGGCCTCGTTGAGCGAAATGTACTTCTTGGCCGCTTCGGTGCGGAACTGCTCCACGTCCTCGTTCCACCACTGGAACTCCTTGTCGGAGGCGATGCGCGAGGCATGCAGGGTTTCCAGCTTCGGCAGCAGCGGGCCGAAGTTGCCGTACTGGGTGTGCGGGACGGCGGCAATGCGGGTCCACGGCAGCGCGTTGTCGTAAGTGCTTTCACCGTACTCGCTGGCATCCACGCTGGCCGGGAAGGCCAGGTCCGGCACCACGCCCTTGTGCTGGGTGCTGCTGCCGCTGACGCGGAAGAACTGCGCGATGGTCAGCTTGACCTGGCCGAAGCGCTGGGCTTCGCCACTGGGCCAACGGTCCAGGTCCACGATGTTCTGCACCGTGCCCTTGCCGAAGGTGGTTTCACCAATGACCAACCCACGGCCGTAATCCTGGATGGCACCGGCGAAGATTTCCGAGGCCGAGGCCGAACCGCGGTTGATCAGCACGGCCAGCGGGCCGTCCCATGCCACCGCTTCGCTGCGGTCGTTGTTGACCGTGACGCGGCCACCGGATTCGCGCACCTGCACCACCGGGCCCTGTTCGATGAACAGGCCGGTCAGCTCGATCGCCTCATCCAGCGAACCGCCACCGTTGTTGCGCAGGTCCAGCACCACGCCATCGAGCTTGTCGTTCTTGAAGCCGGCCAGCAGCTTGGCCACATCGCGCGTGGCCGAGGCGTAATCGGTCGCGTTGCGGCGGCGGCCTTCGAAGTCCTGATAGAAGGTCGGCAGCTTGATCACGCCCACCTTGCGCGCCGGCGCCCCATCCTTGGCCGGGATGGTCAGCGTTTCACCCTTGGCGGCCTGCTCGGCCAGGCGCACCTTCTGCCGGGTCAGCACCAGCATGTGCGGCTTGCCGTCCACGCCCTCTTCGGCCGGAATGAATTCCAGCCGCACCTGGGTGTCCTTCTTGCCGCGGATCTTGGCCACCACGTCGTCAATGCGCCAGCCGATCACATCCTCGACCGGACCGGACTTGCCCTGGCCCACGCCCACGATGCGGTCACCGGGCTTGAGCGTGCCGTTCACCGAGGCCGGCCCACCGGCGATGATCTCGCGGATCACCACCATGTCGTCCTGGCGCTGCAGCTGCGCGCCGATGCCTTCCAGCGACAGCGACATGGCCTGGTTGAAGTTCTCGGCCGTGCGCGGGGTGAAGTAATCGGTGTGTGGATCAACGGCGCTGGTATAGGAATTGAGGAAAAACTGGAACACGTCCTCGCCCTTCAGCTCATTGACCGACTTCTCCAGCTGCGCATAGCGCTTGTCCAGCGTCTTGCGGATGTCGGCCGGCTGCTTGCCGGCCAGCTTCAGGCGCAGCCAGTCATTCTTCACCGACTTGCGCCACAGGTCATCGAGTTCGGCGCTGCTGGCGGCCCACGGCACGTCCTTGCGGTCGTACTCGAAGCGCTCATCGCTGCTGAAATCGAAATCCTGCTTGAGCAGCTTGCGCGCGTAACCCACGCGCTCGCCCACCCGCTGTTTGTAGACCGCAAACACCTGGAACGCCGGCTCCAGCTCGCCGCCGCGGATGGCGGACGAAATATTCGATTCGAACGGGGCGAACCTGGTGATGTCCGCCTGGGTGAAGAACTGCTTGCTGCCGTCGAGCGATTCCAGGTAACGCTTGAACACGTCCTTGGAGGTCGCCGCATCCAGCGCGCGCGGCCGGTACGCATAGCGGCTGTCCGACAGCAGCCCGTACACCAGCTTGGAGGTCGTCACCTGGTCGGCCGTGGCCGCCGACGGCAGGGCCGGCGAATCGGCATAGGCAGCCAGCGCCAGCGGCGCGGTCAGCGCCAGGGCCATCAGGAATGCGGGGGCTTTGAATTTCATCGACTTGCTCATGGCACCTTGCCAACGGGGAGACTGCGTGCGGATCAGACCACACGACAGTGCCGAAAGTTGCGGGGTTTGTCATCCACCGCGTCAGAACGCGGATTTCCAGCCTAAACGCGGGGCTGTATCAAATTGTGAATGACGCGGAATTGCCGCGGGCAATGGGGTTTACGGGCTGAACCGCGCGGCGGTCTGGACCATTTGGCGGTCGGCAGGCATTCAGGCCGGAGCAGCTTGATGGTCTTCGACCAGGTCCATCGCGCGCGTTGAGGGCCCCGCCGCGGCCGGCAGGCCCCTGTGCAAATGTCCCCCGGCGGTCGCCCTGCGGCGACGGCCTCCTCCTTTACTTTGCCAGGAGCCTGCCGGCCGCGACGGGGCTCGGCTTGCGGTTCGCACTGGAAAAGCAGGAGCCTGGGGGCCAACGCCGGTGGGTCGAGTGTCGGGTCGCCATGCCCTTGGAGGCGAATTGAAGGAGGAGGTGTCGGCCGCAGGCCGACGCCGGGGGACATTCGCCGGAAAGGGCATGGGGGCCCGGCGCTCGATTCACCGGCAGCCGCGTCTGATCGGAGCGCGCGCTCCCATCAGACGGGAGAAGCACCAAGGCTCAGGCGACGCCTGCGCCCTTTGCCTGGACGTCGGCGTGGTACGACGAGCGCACCATCGGGCCGGAGGCCACGTGGCTGAAGCCCAGCTCGTAACCGTAGACCTCCAGTTCCTTGTATTCCTCGGGCGTCCAGTAGCGCAGCACCGGGTGATGGTGTGCGGTCGGCTGCAGGTACTGGCCGATGGTGATCATGTCCACGTCGTGCGCGCGCAGGTCGCGCATGGTTGCCCGCACCTGGTCCATGTCCTCGCCCAGGCCCAGCATGATGCCGGACTTGGTCGCGATCGACGGGTGCTGCGCCTTGAAGTTCTTCAGCAGGGTCAGCGACCACTGGTAATCCGCACCCGGGCGTACGTTGCGGTACAGGTCCGGCACGGTTTCGATGTTGTGGTTGAACACGTCCGGCGGGTTGGTCGCCAGGATGTCCAGCGCCCGCTCCATGCGGCCCTTGCCGCGGAAGTCCGGGGTCAGCACTTCGATGCGGGTGTTCGGCGACTTGGCGCGGATCGCCCCGATGCAGTCGGCGAAGTGCTGGGCACCGCCGTCGCGCAGGTCATCGCGGTCCACGCTGGTCACCACCACGTACTTCAGGCCCATGTCGGCCACGGTCTGGGCCAGGCTGGCCGGTTCACCCGCGTCCGGCGGCTTCGGTCGGCCGTGGGCCACGTCGCAGAACGAGCAGCGCCGCGTGCAGACCTCGCCCAGGATCATGAACGTTGCCGTGCCGTGGCTGAAGCACTCATGGATGTTCGGGCAGCTGGCTTCCTCGCAGACCGTCACCAGGCGGTTCTCGCGCAGCTTGGCCTTCAGCGTCTGCACCGCGTTGCCCGACGGAATCCGGACCCGGATCCACGACGGCTTGCGCAGCACCGGTGCGTCGGCGAACTGCACCGGCGAGCGGCCGATCTTGTCACCGCCCAGCTGTTTGACCCCGGCCTGCAACGGCGCGGCGGACGGCGTGTCGCCCTGCACGACCTGCAGGGGAATGATGCGAGCGGTGGTTTCAGTCATGGCCTTGGTCGGCGGCGCTCAGGCCGCGTCAGTCAGATCGGGCAGGTCCGTGGCAGGCTGGAGGTCCAACCCGAACTGGCGGGCCAGATGGCCCAGCAGTACCGGCTTGACGGCCGCCATGCCGGACGGTCCCCCCAAGTCTACCATCGAGGTGACCTGCAGCCCTTGGTAGCCGCAGGGGTTGATGCGGTGGAACGGCTCGAGGTCCATCGCCACGTTGAAGGCCAGCCCATGGAAGGTGCAGCCGCGGCGGACCCGGATGCCCAGCGCGGCCACCTTGGCCCCGCCCACGTAGACCCCCGGCGCGCCGTCCAGCCGTTCAGCCCCGATATTCCATTCGTCCAGCGTGTCGATGATCGCCTGCTCGATCCGGCACACGTAATCGCGCACCCCGATCCCCAGCCGGCGCAGCTGCAGCAGCGGGTAGACCACGATCTGGCCCGGCCCGTGGTAGGTCACCTGGCCGCCGCGGTCCACGTGCAGCACCGGGATATCGCCCGGGGCCAGCACGTGTTCGTCCTTGCCGGCCTGGCCCAGGGTGAACACCGGATCGTGCTCGACCACCCACAGCTCGTCCGGGGTGTCGTCGTTGCGCGCATCGGTGAAACGCTGCATTGCATGCCAGACCGGCGCATAGGGCTGGCGGCCCAGGTCGCGCACGATCGCCGGCTGCGCCGGGCGCTGGCCCGGTGCAGCGCTGGTTTCGCAGCTGGTTACAGCGTCCACTTCACTTCCGGGTGATCGCGCAGCGCGGTGTGGGCAAGGTCCAGCTGCTCGCGGCTTTCGGCCATGAAGACCAGCTTCACGGACACGTATTTGCCGTTGGACGAGGTCTTCCAGGTGATGCGCTCTTTGAGCACCTGGATGCCGGCCAGATGCAGCAGCTGCGGAAGTTCGTGCTCCAGACCGATGTTCGCGGCGCCCATGGCGCTGAGCTCGAATTGACCGGGGAACTGGAAGCCGTGTTCGGGATTGTCAGACTTGATTTCCATGACCGCGATTATGGGGACGGAAGCGTCTGAACCCAAGACCTGCATGATCGTGCGCACAGCTGCGCCGAACGATACGTGAAGATCGGCCTTCACGAACAAGACGCACCAGTGCGTGCGCGGTGCTGGTCAGGGCATCACGCCGTGAATACCCTGCTCCCGCTTAAAAATGAATAAACCATCCGCGGGAATCTTATGCTTCTGAAGCGATTCGCGTTACCGGCCGCACTTGCCGGTGTTCTTGCAGCAGCCGCGCCTGCGGTACAGGCAGCCGAACAATGCGGGCCCGACGCCATGCGCGAGCACCCGCCGCAGGTCAACTTCCGCGTCGACAACGATCTGTTCGGCGGCGCCGACCAGGACCAGGGCTACACCAACGGGGCGCAGATCACCTTCGTCTCGCCCAACCTGGTCGATTACACCGACGATCCGTGCCTGCCGAAGCTTGCCCGCTGGGTCAACCGCCACCTCGAACGGCTGGCCCCCGGCGAGTTCGAGCAGCAGAACATGATCTTCAGCTTCGCCCAGCAGATCTACACCCCCAAGGACTTCACCCGCCGCGACGTGATCGAGGACGATCGGCCGTATGCCGGCGTGCTGATCGGCAGCTTCGGCTACAACGCCCGTCGCGGCGACCGCCTGCAGACCACCCAGCTCGCGCTCGGCGTAGTCGGGCCGTGGGCGCTGGGCAAGGAAGTGCAGGACGCCGTGCATGACGCGCTGGGCGATGAGAAATTCCAGGGCTGGGACAACCAGCTGCACAACGAGCCGGTGTTCATGCTCACCCACGAGCGCATGCACCGCTGGGGCGATGCCGAGGACAACCTGGCCGGCTGGGGCTGGGATGCGATCAGCCACTACGGCGGTGCGGTCGGCAACCTCGCCACCCACCTCAATGCCGGCGGCGAAGTCCGCTTCGGCTGGAAGTTGCCGGACGATTTCGGCAGCACCCCGCTGCGCCCGGCCGGCGAAAACACTGCGCCGACCCGCGGCGGCAAGCCGACCGGCTGGTCGTTCCACCTGTTCGCCACCACCGACGCGGCCTGGGTGATCCGCGACATCACCCTGGACGGCAACACCTTCCGCAACAGCCACAGCGTGGACAAGCGCAACTGGGTGGCCCAGGGCGGCTACGGCCTGGCGGTGATGTACAACCGCTGGAAGTTCGCCCTCGCCCGCTACCACAGCACCCGCGAGTTCGACCTGCAGGACCAGTCGCCGATCTACGGGTCCTTCACGATCAGCCGGTCGCTCTGAGCGACCGGAATCCCCACGGGCCCGTGACGGTGACGGGCTCGTGGTTGATTGATCCGGATCCCGATCGGAACGTATGAATTCGTAGCCCCGGCCGTTGGCCGGCTGCTCTTCGTTCCACGGTCATGACCGCCCGACGCGCGGCTTCGGAACGTGTAAACGCCGGGACGTTGACCGCGATCGTTGCGCAACCGCCTCCGGATACCTGGGCCGCGCTGCGCGCGGTTTCCGGCCAACGGCCGGGGCTACGAATTTTTACGTAACGTCCCCGGATCGGGATCAATCAACCAAGAGCAAGGAACCGTTACGGACCCATTGCGCGAAAAAAAAGACCGGCGCGAGCCGGTCTTTTTTTCATTGAATACGGGCGGAACCGTTATTCCGATTCCCACCACATCCAGAAGCTGTCCCACAGGCGCTTGAAGAAGCCGGCTTCTTCCACCGCGGCCACCGCCACCAGCGGGGCCTGCGCCACCACCTTGCCGTCCAGGGTCACCTTCAGCGTACCCACTGCCTGGCCCGCGGTGAACGGGGCTTCCAGGGTCTTGGGCACGTCGATGCTCGGCTTGAGGTCGTTGTAGCGGCCGCGCGGCACGCTCACCAGCAGCGGCTGGGCCACGCCCAGCTGCAGCGTATCGGCCTTGCCCTTCCACACCTTGTGTTCGGCCACGGCCTTGCCCGGCTCGTACATACGGTGCGTTTCGAAGAAGCGGAAGCCCCAGTTGAGCAGCGCCAGGCTGTCGTCGGCGCGCTGCTTCTCCGAAGCACCGCCCAGCACCACGGCGATCAGGCGCTGGTCGCCCCGCTGGGCCGAGCTCATCAGGCAGTACCCCGCTTCGGAGGTGTGTCCGGTCTTGATGCCGTCCACGCTCTGGTCGCGCCACAGCAGCAGGTTGCGGTTGGGCTGGGTGATGTTGCCCACGGTGAATTCCTTCACCTTGTTGTAGGCGTAGGTTTCCGGGTAGTCGCGCACGAACGCACGGCCCAGCAGCGCCAGGTCGTAGGCGGTGGTGCGATGGCCTTCGGCGCTCAGGCCATGGGCGTTGACGAAGTGCGAGTCCTTCATGCCGATCCTGGCGGCGTAGCTGTTCATCAGCGAGGCGAAGGCTTCTTCGCTGCCGGCCACATGTTCGGCCAGCGCGATGGCGGCGTCATTGCCCGACTGGATCGCCATGCCCTTTTCCATGTCTTCCAGACGCGCGGTCTGGTTGACCGGGAAGCCGCTGTAGCTGCCGTCGGTGCCGGCGCCACCTTCGCGCCAGGCACGCTCGCTCATCATCACCTGGTCGTCGGCACGGACCTTGCCGTTCTTCACTTCGGCGGCAACCACGTACGAGGTCATCACCTTGGTGATGCTGGCCGGGGCCAGCTGTTCATGGATGTTCTCGCCGGCCAGCACCTGGCCGGTGGCGTAATCCATCAGCACCCAGGCCTTGGCCACGCTGGGCTTGGGCGCCGGCGGGGTGGCCACGGTAACGGGGGCGGCGGCGGCAGGAGCGGGTGCCGGGGCCGGGGTCGGCAAGGGGGTCTGGGCGGAGACCATGCCCACGAACAGGGTCGTGGCCATGGCAGCAGCGGCAAAGCGGAATTTCATCGGACAGCAAGCTCCAGGAGGGCGCCAAGGGAATTACAGGGGACGGTCATTGTAGGTCGTTTACTCTTTCACGATCTGCGGCGACCCGAATCCCAGACCGACAATGCGGCCCGCAAGTTCCGAGGCGCTGGCATGGTCGGCCGCCGGCACCCGCAGGCGCCACAGGGTGCGGCCGCCGCTGACGATGTCGCTGATGCTGGCGCCGACGATGCCGGCCGAGGACAGCTGACCCAAGGCCTTGGTGGCGTTCTCGCGGCTGGCAAAGCTGGCCACCTGCAGCAGCACATTGCCGACCTGCTGCTGCAACGAGGGGCTGGGTGTGGCGGCCGGGACGGGCGCAGGCAGGGGGCGGGCAGCGGCAGCCACCGGCGCAGCCGCCGGCAGCGCGCTCACCGTGACCGGGCCCGTCTCCAGCGTTGCCGCCTGGGTCGCGGCCGGCTGGGCCGGGCCGGCCGGACGCGCGGCAGGCGCCGGCAATGCGCCGACCAGCTTGTCCATGTCGCTGGCGCGGCGCACCGTGGCCGGCGGCGTTGCAGCCGCCACGGTCGCGGCCGCTTCCGCCGCACGGCGCTCACGGCGCGAGGGTTTGTCGGCCAGCAGGTTGTCCTCGCCCGGGGTCAGCGCGCGTACTTCCACGTTGCCGGTGCCGCGCTGGGTGATGCCCAGGCGCACGGCGGCGGCGTAGCTGAGATCGATCACCCGGCCGTCGTGGAACGGGCCGCGGTCGTTGACCCGCACGATCACCGATTCGCCGTTGTCCAGGTTGGTGACCCGCGCAAAGCTCGGCAGCGGCAGGGTCTTGTGCGCGGCGGTGAAGGCGTACATGTCATACACCTCACGGTTGGAGGTAAGCCGGCCATGGAACTTGGCACCGTAGTAGGACGCCGTGCCCTTTTCGGCATAGCCCTTGGGCCGGTCCAGTACCTGGTAACTCTTGCCCAGCACCACGTAAGGCGATTTGTTGCCGATCGCCGAGCGTGGCAGGTCCACCACGTCCGGTTCGGGAATGCAGGCCACGTTGGGAATGTAGGTCGGCGTGCTGTCGTTGACGCCCGGCTTGTACAGCCCGCCCGCGCGGTAATCGCCGCGCGTGCTGGGATCCTCCGACGCGGCCTTGTACGGCGAGCCTTCAGGGCAATGCGCAGGGCGGTTGCCCTTGCCCTTGCCCTGCCCCTGCACCAGCGCGCCCGACGGTTTGCCGGTAGTGCCGCTCGCGCTGGGCGGCTTTTTAGGTGCACTGCTGCAGGCGGCCAGCGCCAGGATCAGCAGGCCGGGAACCGCCCATCTGCAGCGCGCGCGTGCGTTCATGCCGGCGGCAGCTCCTGGCCGGCGATGGCCTGCGACAACTGGTACACGGCCATCGCGTACATCTTGGACAGGTTGTAACGGGTGATGGCGTAGTAGTTCTGGAAGCCCAGCCAGTACTGCTTGCCGGTGCTGCCCTCCAGCGTGATCGGGGTGGCCGTCAGCCCGGACGGGACAGATGCCGCGGGCTGGTAGCCGCGCTGGGCCAGGTCGGACAGCGTCCAGGTCGGGGTCCAGTCGGTGGGGTCGAACGGCGCGCGGCCGGGCGCCAAGGTGGCCGGCACCGCAACCGGGCCGCCGCGCACCCACCCGCCCTTTTTGACGAAGTAATTGGCGATGGAAGAGAACACGTCGTCGTAGCTGGTGAACAGATCGCGGCGACCATCACCGTTGCCGTCCACGGCGAAGTCCAGGTAGCTGGACGGCATGAACTGGCCCATGCCCATCGCGCCGGCATAGCTGCCCTTGATGGACAGGATGTCCAGCTTCTCGTCGCGGCTCAGCGCGAACAGGCGCGCCAGCTCATCGCGGAAGAACAGTTCGCGCCGCACTTCGCGTTCCAGCTTGGCCGGGTCGCCGCTGCGCGGGTAATTGAAGGCCAGCGTGTACAGCGCATCGAGCACGCGGTAGCTGCCGGTGTTGGCGCCGTAACTGGTTTCCACGCCGATGATCGCCACGATCACTTCAGCCGGCACCCCGGTACGTTCCTGCACGCGCATCAACTCATCGCGGTGCTGGGCCAGGAACTTCCTGCCGCCGTCGATCCGCGCCTGGCTGATGAACATCGGCCGGTATTCGTTCCACGGCTTGACCCGCTCGGCCGGGCGCGACATGGCGGCAATGATCGGAGCGCGCACCTGCGCCTGGGCGAGCGTGGCCTCGATCTGCGCAGCGGGAATGCCGTAGCGGGCGGCGGTATCGCGCACGAAGTTGGCGCGTGCCACTTCGAACGGCACCGGGGTGAGGTCAACCGGCGGCGCGGTCGCTGCGGCCCCTTCCGGCGCGGCTTCGGCAGGCCCCTTGTGGGCAACTCCCGGCTTGTTGGGCGCACCTGACGCCTGCGGCGGCGGTGACGGGGAGTGCGGCTGGGTCGCGCAGGCAACCAAACCGAGCGTAAGCATGCAAGCCAAAGTGCGTCGAATCATCGCCGCAGGTTAGCAGGTCAAAGATGAAATAAAACCCCTAACACCATGAATCCCAACGATTTGCCCGAAGTTTCGGGGGTTCGTTAAGAGCGTGTGTAAAGGTATTCCGGCTGCGCCCCCATCCCCATGGGCGCAACCGGGCTACCGACCCGGTCGATACTGGTGCGACGCGCTACTCCCCAGCGCAACGCCGCACCCCCTGTACCCGTTGGGTCAACTACGTCCCGCAGCGCCTTGCGCGTCGCTTGGCTCGATGCGCAGCTGCTTGCGGGCCGCCATTGTGCAGGCCGTTTACGACAAGTCCATTGATCCTGATCAAGCGCATTCATATTTGTGCGCTGCATCTCAGTTTGCCGACAGGTTGTTGACACCTTCTGCACCCACGCCGCCGATTTCAGCATATTCGTCACGCTCCAATAACGAATCTGCGCAAGATCCCGTCTCGACTTGCCGATCTTTTGACGGTCAGCTGTAGCCGCCGTGTACCGGGTTGTGGCTGCGCGCGGCCATCACCAGCCCGAACCCGGCGAGCAGCGATACCGCCGAGGTGCCGCCGTAGCTGATCAGCGGCATGGGCACGCCCACCACCGGCAGCAGGCCGGAGATCATGCCGCCGTTGACCAGCACGTAGACGAAGAACGCCAGGCCGGTGGCGCCGGCCAACAGGCGCGAATAGGAATCGCGCGACTGCGAGGCGATCCACAGGCAGCGCCCGATCACCACCAGGTACAGGAACAGCACCAGCGCCACGCCGATCCAGCCGAACTCCTCGCTGAGCACGGAGAAGGCAAAGTCGGTGGTCTGCTCGGGAATGAAGTTCAGGTGCGACTGCGAGCCCTGGCCCCAGCCCTTGCCATCGAAACCGCCCGAACCAATGGCGATCTTGGACTGGATGATGTTCCACCCAGCGCCCAGCGCATCCATCTCCGGGTCCAGGAACATCATGATGCGGTCTTTCTGGTAGGGACGCAGCAGCCAGATCCAGGCGACGGGTGCGGCGGCGGCGACGCCCCCCACGGCCACGCCCACCCACCACCACGGCAGGCCGGCCAGCAGCAGCACGAACGCACCGCTGGCGGCGATCAGCACGCCGGTACCGAAGTCCGGCTGCAGCATCACCAGCCCGGTCGGCACCCCGATGATCACCGCGCTGACCATCACCGTGGAAAAGCGCGGCGGCAGCGGCATGCGGTGCAGGTACCAGGCCACCATCATCGGCAGGCTGACCTTGAGCAGCTCGGCCGGCTGCAGGTAGAACAGCTTCAGGTCCAGCCACTGGCGGCCGTACTTGCCGGTGCCGAGCACGAACACGGCCAGCAGTGGGATCATCGACACCGCGTAGATCAGCGGGGTGGCCGAGCGGATGCGCAGGATCGGCATGCGCGAAATCGCCCACATCGCGCCCAGCCCGACCACGAAGCGCGCGCCCTGGGCGAACACCAGCGAATCGCCGCCGGCGCTCTTGAGCACGGCAAGCCCGATCAGCATCAACGCGCCCAGCGCCAGGCACAGCACCCAGTCCAGGGTGCTGCTGAAGCGCACGACCATGTCGCTGGCCCAGCGCAGGAAATCCTTCATCGGCTGCGCTCCGGCGGTGCGGGGGGTTGGGCCGCGGGCGCCAGTGGCTCGCCAGGCACGGGTGGCGGCGCGGGAACCGGTTCGGGCAGGCCGACCAGCACCGGCAGCGATTCCAGCACGGCGGCAGCGGCATCGCCGGCCTCGCGCGCGGCACTGTCGCCCTCGAATGCGGTGATGCCGATCGCGGTGGTGCCGCGCAGGCTGTCCAGCGGCTCCATGCCCTCGGGCATCTTGCCCAGCAGCCAGGCATCGAACAGCTTGCGCGCGATCGGCGCTGCCGCCGAGCCGCCGTAGCCGCCGCCCTCGACCGCAATGGCCAGCACGATCACCGGGTTTTCGGCCGGCGCAAAGCCCACGAACAGCGAGCGGTGGCGCAGGTGCATCGGCAGGCTCTTGGGGTTCACCGCCGCGGTGCCGCGGCGGCTGATCACCTGCGCGGTGCCGGTCTTGCCGGCGATGGTGTACGGCGCGCCGGCCGCCGCGCGCGCGCCGCTGCCGCCCGGGCGCATGGTGCCCATCATGCCTTCGCGCACGGCTTGGAGGTTGCCCGGGCTCGGGCTGACCGGCTTGCTCGTGCCGGCCGGCGTGGGCACCCAGTCCGAATCGAAGCTTTCGCGCTGCTGCATCACCAGGTGCGGGGTGCGCAGCTGGCCGTCGGCAATGCCGCCCACGCCGTGCACCAGCTGCAGCGGGGTGACCTTCCAGTCGCCCTGGCCGATGCTGACGTTGACCGTATCGCCGGGATACCAGCGTTCCTTGCGGGATTTGTACTTGTTCTGCGGCGACGGCAGGATGCCGCCGATCTCGCCGGTGAGGTCGATACCGGTGGGCTCGCCGAAGCCGTAATAGCCCATGTAGTGGTCGAACCGCTCGATGCCCAGGTCCAGCGCCAGCTTGTAGTAATAGGTGTTGACCGACTGGGTGATCGACTTGCGCAGGTCGGTCCAGCCGTGGCCGCCACGGTTGGCATCGCCCCAGCCACGCGAGGTGCCCGGAAGGTAGAACATGCCGGTGGAGAGGATCTTGTCTTCGGGCTTGCGCACCCCGCTGTCCAACCCGGCCAGGCCGATCAGCGGCTTGATGGTCGAACCCGGTGCCACGCCACCAAGCACCAGGCGGTTGAACTGCGGGCGCGAGGGGTTGTCGTTGAGGGCCTTGAAATCGGCATGCGAGATGCCGTTGACGAACAGGTTGGGGTCGTACGACGGCAGGCTGACCATGGCCAGGATTTCGCCGGTGCGCGGATCCATCGCCACGCCGGCGCCGTCGAAATCGCCAAAGGCCGCCACCATGGCGCGCTGCAGGTCGGCATCGATGGACAGGCGCAGGTCGTTGCCCGACTGCGCCGCGACCCGGCCGATGGTGCGGATGGCGCGGCCCTGCACGTTGGTTTCAACCTGCTCGTAGCCGACCTTGCCGCGCAGCTGCTGCTCGTAATAGCGCTCCAGGCCGGACTTGCCGATATGGGTCAACGCGGCATTGCCCTCGCCCAGCGTTTCCAGGTCCTTGTCATCGACCCGGCCGACGTAACCGATGATGTGCGCGAACAGATCGCCGTAGGGATAGCGGCGGGTCAGGTAGGGTTCCAGCTCCACGCCGGGATAGCGCCAGCGGTCGACCGCGAAGCGCGCCATTTCCTCGTCGGTGACCCGCAGCTTCAGCGTCACCGGCAGGAAGCTGCGACGCGCCTTGCGTGACTTGTTGAACGTTTCCAGGTCTTCCGGCGTGATCGTCAGGATCTTCGCCAACCCGGCCAGGGTGGCGTCCATGTCCTTGACCTTGTCCGGGGTGATGTCCAGCCGGAACGCGGGCACGTTTTCGGCCAGCAGCCGCCCGTTGCGGTCATAGATCATGCCGCGCCCGGGCACCACCGGCCGCGGCTTGATGCGGTTGGCTTCCGAACGCGTGGCGTAGGTGTCGTGGTCCAGCACCTGCAGCTTGAAGTACCACCCGCCCAGCCCGACCAGGCAGACCAGCACGCCGAGGAAGCCCAGCGCGGCGCGGCGCCGGAACTGCTCGGCTTCGGCGCGCGGATTCTTGGCCTGGCGGCGCACGTACATGTCAGCGCCCGCGGCGCCCGAAGCGCACGGCGTCGAGCAGCACGAACACCAGCGGCCACAGCCCCATGCCCAGCAGCGGCGCCCACCAGTACGACCACGGCAGGGTCGGTTCGCCCACGGCGATGTGGACCACGGCGCTGACGATGCGGTCGTTGAACAGCAGGCCACCGATGGCCAGCACCTGCTGGGACATCGGGAAGAAGCGGATGCGCGCACGGAAGCGCTGCAGGATGAAGGTGAGCATCACCAGCCGCAGCGCCTGTTCGCCGAGCACGCCGCCGTACAGCAGGTCGGCGATCACGCCGCAGGCGAAGGCCACGCCCAGCCCAACCCGGTCCGGGGCTTCGATGACCCAGTACGCCAGCACCAGCGCCAGCCAGTACGGGCGCAGCGGCTGCAGCAGCACCGGCAACGGCAGCAGGCCGAGCAGCAGCGCCAGCACGATGCTGACCGGGAGCACCCAGGGTTTGTCGCGCAGGCGGCTCATGGGGTGGGCCCGGTTGGGGATGGCTGGGGTGCGGGTTGGGCCGGTTGTGGCGCGGTTTCCGTGGGCCGACTAACAGTCGGCGCTACCGGGGTTGCCGCCGCAGGTGCAGGCGCTGCCGGTCCGCCTGCGGCTTCGGACAGTTGCACATTGGGCGGAACGCGAATTGCTGCGCCGGGGCGGAGAAGCAGTACGTCGCGGCCGCGGTCGAGCTGGGCGGCGGGCTTGAGTTCGCCGACCAGGAAGGCATGGGTGTCGTCCGGGCGCAGGGCGGTGATCCTGCCGACGGGGAAGCCGGCCGGGAAACGGCCGCCCAGCCCGGAGGTGACGATCTCGTCGCCCACTTCCACCCCGGCGCTGAGCGGAATGTCGCGCAGTTCCAGGGTGTCGCCGCGGCCGTAGACGATCAGGCGCACGCCGTTGCGGGCCACGGTGACCGGCACCGCGTGGTCCGGATCGGTGAGCAGCAGCACGGTGGCGTTGCTGGCGGTGGTGGCGATCACCTGCCCCATCAGGCCGCCGGCGTCGATCACCGCCTGCCCCATGTGCACGCCATCGCGGGTGCCGGCGGCCAGCACCAGGCGCTGCCGGACCGGGTCCAGGTCGATGTCCAGGATCGGCGCCAGCTGCACGTCCAGCCCGCTGCGTTCGGCCACGTTGAGCAGTTCGCGCAGCTGGGCGTTGTCCAGCGCGGCGGTCTGCAGGCGGGTCAGGCGCGCATTGGCGATCAGCAGCTGGTTGCGCAGCTCGCGGTTCTCATCGACCAGCTGGCCGTGGCTGGCCGCATTGTCCTTGACCTGGGTGCCAAGCCGGCCCGGCAGGCCGGCCAGCGCCCACACCGGCTGCACCAGCACGTTGGCCTGGGCGCGCGCGCGCGCCAGCCAGCCGGCCTGGTCATCGAGCACGATCAGGGTGATGGCCAGGGCCAAATAGGCGAGCAGCCGCAGGGGGCTGCTGGCATCACCCTGGCGGGAGGCTACGGGAGGACCGGCGTAGGGCGGCACGACTGGCTTCGACTGGACAAGGTGGAAAGGGAGCGCGGGGCCGCCACGTGCGGCGGCACCGGGATGCAACAACGCCCCGGCGCTGCGATGCCCGGCGTGGCAGGCACGCAGCGGGCATCACGCCGCAGGGGCGCGTCCAACACACAGGACCGGTACGGCTTACTCCGGCGCAAAGAACTCGTTGCCGTGCATGTCCACCAGCTCCAGCGCACGACCGCCACCGCGGGCCACGCAGGTGAGCGGGTCGTCGGCCACCTGCACGTGCAGGCCGGTCTCCTCGGAAATCAGGCGGTCCAGGTCGCGCAGCAGGGCGCCACCACCGGTCAGCACGATGCCACGCTCGGCGACGTCGGCGCACAGTTCCGGCGGGGTCTGCTCCAGCGCCAGCTTGACCGCGCTGACGATGCCCGAGAGCGGTTCGTGCAGCGCTTCGAGCACTTCGTTGGAGTTGATCTTGATCATCTTCGGCACGCCCTCGGCGAGGTTCCTGCCGGAGATTTCCATCTCGATGACCTCGGCCTGCGGGTAGGCGCAGCCCAGCTCGACCTTGATCCGCTCTGCGGTGGCCTCACCGATCAGCATGCCGTGGTTGCGGCGCACGTAGTTGGTGATCGACTCGTCGAAGCGGTCGCCGCCGATGCGCACCGAGGCCGAATAGACGATGCCGTTCAGCGAGATCACGGCCACTTCGGTGGTGCCGCCGCCGATGTCGATGACCATCGAGCCACGGGCTTCGGTGACCGGCATGCCGGCGCCGATCGCGGCGGCCATCGGCTCTTCGATCAGGAACACGTCACGGGCACCGGCTTCCTCGGCCGATTCCTTGATGGCGCGGCGCTCGACCTGGGTCGAACCGGCCGGCACGCAGACCAGCACGCGCGGGCTCGGGCGCAGGAAGCGCGACTTGTGCACCTTCTTGATGAAGTGCTTGAGCATCGCCTCGGTGTAGGTGAAGTCGGCGATGACGCCATCCTTCATCGGGCGGATGGTGGTGATGTGGCCCGGGGTACGGCCCAGCATCTGCTTGGCTTCGGCGCCGACGGCGGCCACCGAGCGGGTGCCACCGATGGCACGGTCCTGGCGAACGGCCACGACCGACGGTTCGTTCAGCACGATCCCCTGCCCGCGCACGTAGATGAGGGTATTGGCCGTGCCCAGGTCGATGGACAGGTCATTGGAGAACATGCCACGCAGTTTCTTGAACATCTGGGAGTTGATCCTGAGGGGTGTCGCGCCCAACGCGGGATGGCGAAAAATTGGGCAGAATTCGAGGTCGACAAGCCTAGCAATCCCCCTGTGCGCGAGCAAGGAGAAATGTCCGTCAACGCCAGCCTTGGCGGCCATTCAGCCCAATCCGGACAGCCGGGGTTCTGGCCCTGCGGCGCCGCACCCGTTAACCTTTGCGCCATTGGGCGCCTCAGGGCGCCGTTTCGTTGCCCGCCTGCCGGGCCTCAAACCCCTTCCGCATAGGCCTTAATCGATGTCCGCTTTGATCTGTGGTTCTCTTGCCTTCGACACCATCATGGTGTTCCCGGACCAGTTCAAGAATCACATCCTGCCGGACAAGGTGCACATCCTGAACGTGTCGTTCCTGGTGCCGCGCATGCGCCGCGAGTTCGGCGGCTGCGCAGGCAACATCGCCTACAACCTGCACCTGCTGGGCGGCGAGCCGATCCCGATGGGCACGGTGGGCTCGGACTTCGGCCCGTACCGCGAGTATTTCCAGGGCCTGGGCATCGACCTGAGCCGGATCAAGGTGATCGACGAGCTGTTCACCCCGCAGGCGTTCATCACCACCGACCACGACAACAACCAGATCACCGCCTTCCACCCGGGCGCGATGATGCGGTCCTACGAGAACCATGTGAAGGACGTGCCGGGCGTGACCCTGGGCCTGGTCGGCCCGGACGGGCGCGAGGGCATGATCCAGAACTCGCAGGAGTTCTTCGAGGCCGGCGTGCCGTTCATCTTCGACCCGGGCCAGGCCATGCCCCTGTTCAACGGGCCGGAGCTGCGCACCTTCATCGAGCAGGCCGACTACGTGGTGGTCAACGACTACGAGTCCAACCTGCTGCAGGAGCGCACCGGCTGGGACGAAAAGGAGATCGTGAGCCGGGTCAAGGCCTACATCACCACCCGCGGCCCCAAGGGCGCGGTCATCCACACCCCGGAAAAGACCTACGACATCCCGCCGGCGCACGAGCGCCGCGTGGTGGATCCGACCGGCTGTGGCGACGCCTTCCGCGCCGGCCTGATCTACGGCATCGAGAAGGGCTACGATTGGCTGACCATCGGCCGCATGGGCAACCTGATGGGCGCGCTGAAGGTGGAGCATCCGGGCACGCAGAACCAGCGGTTCACCTTCGAAGAATTCAACGAGCAGTTCAAACAGCAATTCGGTTACGCGCTGGGCGCGTAACCGAATCGCTGGTTGACCTGCTCGCCCAGAATTCGCCTCCGGCGAATTCTGGGCCCCGTGGCATGTCTCCTATCCCCGCGCCTTCGGCGCGCCCCCTTAACAAAAGGGGGCTGTTCCTCCAGCGAGGTGCACCGCGCCGACTGTACCGACCAACGGTCGGTACCTACCGGGACACGCAAGGTTGGTACCTACCGGGACACGCAAGGTTGGTAGGTGTCGACCGTTGGTCGGCACTTTGCCTCACCGCTCGGTTAATTCCACCAGTTCGGCATTCGGCTGGCGTCTACGCCGCCGGTTTCGAATACTGCGGTGCGGGTGCCGCCGGCCTTGACCGGGAATTCGATGGTGATGGATCTGGCCTTGCGGGCCAGCTTCCATAGCGCCTTCTGGTCGGTGATGAACATCGCGATGGCCTCGTCGGTCTTCGGGCGCCAGGCGGCCATCGAGATCGGCTTGCCGTCGTCGACCGTCACCTTCACCGTGCACTGCGGGCAGCGGAAATCACCGGCCTGGAGCACCAGGTAGGCGTGGCGCTTCCACTCCGGGTGGTCGCGGAAGATCAACTGCACCGTCGTCGGGCCGCTGCCGTCCACGTCCACCCGCTCCTTGCTGTAGATCGAGGCCGAGACCTGGTTGCCCTTGCTGCCCACCGGCACCTGGTTGTACTGCCACAGGCCCTGCATGCGGCGTAGTTCGCGCGCGGTTTCGGCCTTGGCCTTGACCTCGGCGTAGCCGGGCTCGATCCGCGCGGCGACGTCGGTGTCCTTGTACTGGTCCAGCAGCGAACCGCCATGGATGCGCGCACGCTCCCAGTCCTGCGCGGCCACGGCCATGTCGTACTGCTTGGCCACGCCTTCGGCTTTTTCTTCCTGCTGCGCCTTGGCGGCGGCGGTCGCGGCTTCCTGCGCCTTGCGCTCTTCTTCCGGGTTGCTGCAGGCAGCCAGGGCCAGTGCACAGGCCGCGGCAAGGATCAGTCGTTTCATTACGGGCTCCAGGTGTCAGCGAGGACGCCAAGAGGCGTCACCTACCTACTTTAACAATGAAAAACGGCGGGGTTTTCCCCCGCCGTTCCTGTTCAACGCAGCGCTGGCGGTTACTTGCCCGCGCTTGCCTTGTCCAGCATGTCCTGCACCGATGCCGTGGTGATCGGGTGGTAGCTGGGCTTGGCCTTTTCAAAGGCCGCCTTGGCGAACGCCAGGCCTTCCGGGGTCTTCACCAGTTCGGCGTAGATCGGCAGGATCAGCTTGCGCCGGCCAACGCGTTCGATGAAGGCACCGGCCGCTTCATTGGCCTCCTGATAACCGCTGCGGATCGCCAGCGGGTACCAGCGCATGGCGATCTCGCCATTGGCGGTACCGGTGAACGCGTACGCCTTGTCCAGCGCAGCCAGCTTGTCCACGGGCAGGGTCTTGCCCATGCCGTCGATGAAGTGCACCCATTCCTGGGTACCCCATTCGCTGGTGATCTGCGCGCTCGGCAGCGTGCCACTGCCCTGCCATGCAATGCGCGCGGTATCGACGATGGAGAAGTTGCGCGAACGCGCCTTGGTGGCGAACGCCGGAATGCCCGGCTCGTCCAGCCATGCCTTCAGCTCGGCGTCGGTCACCGCGCCCGGCTTCTTGGACAGCAGGTTCTTCTTCAGGTACTCGACGAACTGGTCGGTGTTGGCGCTCTGGAATGCGTGGTCATCGAACCAGCCACGCAGGAACGGATCGAACACTTCACGCCCAAAGCGCTGCTCCAGGAACTGCAGGAACCACGAGCCCTTGACGTAGGCCACGTTGCTCAGCGCCTCGTCCGGGTCGCGCTCGGTCAGCGGCGGCAGGGCCAGGGCCTGGTCGGCCGGGCTCATGTCCTTGACCTCGGCCAGCAGGTCGTTCTGGTCGATCTCGCGCTCCATCTCGGCCATTTCCTGGCCATACAGCGCTTCGGTGATGCGGCCCTGCACGTAGGTGGTAAAGCCTTCGTTGAGCCAGATGTCCTTCCAGCTGGAGTTGGTCACCAGGTTGCCCGACCAGCTGTGCGCCAGTTCATGGGCCACCAGCGAGACCAGCGACTTGTCGCCCACGATCACGGTCGGGGTGGCGAAGGTCAGGCGCGGGTTCTCCATGCCGCCGAACGGGAACGACGGCGGCAGCACCAGCATGTCGTAGCGGCCCCAGCGGTATTCGCCATAGAGCTTTTCGGCCGCACCGATCATCTTCTCGGTGTCTTCGAATTCCTTGGCGGCCTTGCCGACCATGGTCGGTTCGGCCCAGACGCCGGAACGACCGGAGATCGGCTCGAACACCAGGTCGCCGGCGGCGATGGCCAGCAGGTAGGACGGAATCGGCTGCGGCATCTTGAAGGTGTAATCACCGTCACGCGCGGCCTTGGGGTCGTTGTCGGCGCTCATCAGCACCATCACGTCCGGGCGCGAAGCCACGTGCGCGCTGTAGGTGAAGCGCACGCTCGGCGTGTCCTGCAGCGGCACCCACGAACGCGCGTGGATGGCCTGGGACTGGCTGAACATGAAGGGCAGCTGCTTGCCTTCGGTCATCGACGGCTCCAGCCACTGCAGGCCCGAGGCGGTCGGCGCGGTGTGGTAGGTCACCCGCACCTTGCCCGGCTGGGCCGGGGCGTCGATGGTCAGCTTGCTGCCGAACACCTTGTCGGCCGGCGCCAGCGCGAACTGCAGCGGCGCGGCGCTGCCATCGGCGGCGACGGCTTCGACCTTCTCGATGGTGAGCTCGCGGGTGTCCAGCACCAGCTGCTTGGCTGCCTTGTCCTTCCACTCCAGGGTGTAGGTGGCGGTGCCGCCGATCTGCCTGCTGTCGAAATCCAGCTTCAGGTCCAGGCCCAGGTCCTTGATGACGACCTTGTCCGGTTCGGCGTAGGAACTTTCATCGTGGCTGCGGTTGACGGCTTTCACGGCAGTGTCGGCGCTCGGCTGGGCGGCGGGGGCCGCGGTCGGGGCGGCGGGCTCTTTGGAGCAGCCGGCGGCAAGCGCGACGGCCAGGGGAATCAGCAGGAACGGGGATCGCATGAATCGGGACCGATCAGGGTGAAACCGCCAGTTTACCCCTGACTTCGCCCGCCCGGGATGTGACCGGCTACCCATTCCCCATTCAGTCACCCTCGCACGGCAGGCGCGCCCCACCGGCCGCCTTGGCTCAGCGGGAACCGGACCGGTGTCTCAAACCTTGTAACCGGAGTGGATCGAGACGATGCCGCCGGTCAGGTTCTTGTAATGGCAGCGCGCGAAACCGGCCTCGCCCATCATGGTCTTGAGCTGCTCCTGCGGCGGGTGCTTGCGGATGCTCTCGGCCAGGTACTGGTAGCTGTCGCCGTCGCGGGCGAACAGCTGGCCCAGCTTGGGCAGGATCTTGAACGAATGGAAATCGTAGATCGGCTTGAACCAGTCGGCGGTGACTTCGGAGAACTCCAGCACCCGCGCCTGGCCGCCCACCTTGAGCACGCGGTACATCTCGCGCAGGGCGGCGTCCTTGTCGGTCACGTTGCGCAGCCCGAAGGCGATGGTCACCAGGTCGAAGCTGGCATCCGGGAACGGCAGCGCCTCGGCGTTGCACTGGACGAAGTCCAGGCCGGCCACCAGGCCGCGGTTGGTCAGGCGGTCGCGGCCCACGGTGAGCATGCCGGCGTTGATGTCGCCGACCACCACCTGGCCGTCGTCGCCCACGCGCTCCTTGAGCAGCGCGGCGATGTCGCCGGTGCCGCCAGCCAGGTCGAGCACGCTGTCACCCGGCTTCACCTGCGCGGTGGCCACGTAGTAGCGCTTCCACGCCCGGTGGATGCCCAGGCTCATCAGGTCGTTCATCAGGTCGTAGTTGCGCGCGACCGAGGTGAACACTTCGCCCACCAGCTTCTGCTTGTCCTTGGCGGCGACATCGCGGAAGCCGAAATGGGTGGTGCCAGTCTTGTAGGGGGATTCGCTCATGGCCCCGATTATCGCACCGCTGGCCGGCCGGCGGCACCTTATGATGGCCCCTTCAGTTGAACGGACCGCCCATGATCACCACCCCCGACTACGCCGCCCTGCTTGAAACCGCCATCGCCGAAGCCCGCCAGGGCCTGGCCGAAGGCGGCATCCCCATCGGCGCTGCCCTGTACCACAACGACGGCCGCCTGCTCGGCTGCGGCCACAACCGCCGGGTCCAGGAGGGCGACCCG
Organism: Stenotrophomonas sp. Steno-Z4; assembly: GCF_056393145.1. Taxonomy (NCBI): domain Bacteria; kingdom Pseudomonadati; phylum Pseudomonadota; class Gammaproteobacteria; order Lysobacterales; family Lysobacteraceae; genus Stenotrophomonas; species Stenotrophomonas sp. Steno-Z4. The sequence goes on from NZ_JBWJPC010000001.1 coordinate 884,488, forward strand.
TCCGTGCACGGTGAAACCGACGCGTTCCGCAAGGCCGGCCGCCAGCGCCGCTACCAGGAAACCATCATGGTCACCACCCTGGCCCCCTGCTGGTACTGCAGCGGGCTGGTGCGCCAGTTCAACATCGGCACGGTGGTGGTGGGTGAATCAGTCACCTTCCAGGGCGGTATCGACTGGCTGCGCGAAAACGGCGTGCAAGTGATCGACATGCAGAGCCAGGAATGCATCGACCTGCTGGGCGGATTCATCTCGGCCCATCCCGAGGTGTGGAACGAAGACATCGGCGAGTAAGCGCCGGTTCCTGCGCGGCCGCGTAGCGAAACATGCCAGATGCGCCACACCGCCTGCGTGTGGCGCCACGCAGTCATGAATGCTTCAGTTGAATGGCAGTGCGCGCACGCGCGCTGCACACCGCCATGACGCGCCATGCACCGGGTTTTACGCACTATCAGGTTGCCTTTCCCTTCCTTCCTTTCGAATCGAAGCAGCCATGTCCTCCGTCCCACGCTCCATTCCCGCCGTTATCAATGTCGAGGCCGAGGTGAACTACTGGCGCGAGAAGCATGTCGCTGACGAGCTGAAATCCGCGTCCTTCGGGCATTACATCCCCTGGATCAAGTTCGCCTGCGATTCGCTGATCACCCACCCCAAGGCCTCCGACGAAGAGCGCGAAGAAGCCTTCCAGCACCAGTACGCGGCGCAGATCATGGCCAAACTCAGCGTGGATGACGCGCGGAAATTCGTCGAGGACGTCTGGGAACACGTCTACCTGATGAGCCAGCATGACCAGAATGCGCGTCCGCGCCTGAGCGCGAGCGCCTGAGCCACGGCTGCACGGCGCCTACACGGGGCGCCTGCCATTGATGGGACCCGTTCCAGTGTTCCGGTTCCCATGAAACTTCGCAGCGTGTTCAACCTCGTCGCCAAGAAGGCGTCCTACGCGGCGGGTACGCCGTGGACTTTCCTCGGTGCGGTCAGCATCGTGCTGATCTGGGCCCTCACCGGGCCCGTATTCAAGTTCAACGACACCTGGCAGCTGGTGATCAACACCGGCACCACCATCATCACGTTCCTGATGGTGTTCCTGATCCAGCACAGCCAGAACGCCGACACCGCCGCCATCCAGATCAAGCTCGACGAGCTGATCCGGGTGACCGCGGCGGCCAACAACGAACTGCTGGATCTTGAAGAACTGGACGAGGAGCGGCTGGAAGAGATCCGCCGCACCTACGAACAGATGGCGCGCGATGCGACCAAAGCCCTGGAAAAGGCGCGGAGTCGGTAGTTACCGCGCGGCCACATCGCCGCGTTCATACCACCCGCCACCCAGCACTTTGTACAGGGCCACCTGGTTGGACAACCGGTTCAACTGCGTGGTCACCAGCGACTGCCGCGCGGTGTACGCGGTCCGCCGCGCGTCCAGCAGGGTCAGGAAGCTGTCCAGCCCAGCGTCATAGCGCGCCTGCGACAGCGTCCGTGCCTGTTCGGCCGCCGCCACCAGCGCCTGCTGTGACGCCAGCTGCGCATCCAGGCTGTCGTTGAGCGCCAGTGCGTCGGCGGCCTCGCGGAACCCGGACTGGATCGCCTTCTCGTACTGCGCCAGCGCGATATCGCGGTTGGCATTGGCCACGCCCAGCCCGGCGCGCAGCTTACCGCCCTGGAAGATCGGCAGGTTCAACGTGGGCATGAAGCTCCACGCGCGGGTGCCGGCATCGAACAACCCCGACAGCTCCGACGAGGTGGACCCAACGCTGCCGGTGAGGCTGATCGACGGGAAGAACGCCGCGCGTGCGGCGCCGATGTTGGCGTTGGCCGCCAGCAGCGTGTGCTCGGCCGCCATCACGTCCGGGCGGCGCAGCAGCACCTCACCGGGAACGCCCGCCGGCACCGCGCGCACGGCGGCCACGTCGGTGGCTTCGCTGGCGGGCAGCAACGCCTCGTCGATCGGGCCACCGGCCAGCAGCGCCAGCGCGTTGCGGTCCTGCGCGACCTGGCCCTGGTAGCGGGCAACATCGGTGCGCGCGGTTTCCACCAGCGTGCGGGTCTGGCTCAGTTCCAGCGCCGAGGCACCGCCCAGCTGGTGGCGCGCCTCGCTCAGGCGCAGCGAATCCTCATGGGTGGCCAGGGTGGCCTCGGCGATCTTCAGCTGCTCGCTGTCGGCACCCAGGGTCAACCACGCGTTGGCCACTTCGGCCACCAGCGACAGCTGCGCGTTGCGGCGGTTGGCCGCCTCGGCGAAGTACTGCTGCAGCGCCGCCTGGCTCAGGTTGCGCACACGGCCGAACAGGTCCAGTTCGAACTCGACCACGCCGAGGTTGGCGCTGAACTGCTCGGTGACCGGCACATCGCCACCGCTGCGGGTCATCTGCCCCTGCACGCCGAGCGCGGGAACCCGGTCGGCACGCTGGATGCGGTACTGCGCACGCGCCTTGTCCACATTGAGCACGGCCACGCGCAGGTCGCGATTGTTCTCCAGCGACTGGGCGATGAGCGATTGCAGCCGCTCGTCGACGAAGTAGTCGCGCCAGCCGATGTCGGCCACCTCCACCGCCTCAGCGGTGGAGGTGGTGGCCGGCCACTGTGCCGGGATCGCCGGGGCGACCTCGGTGCTGCGTGGCTCGAGCATGGCGCAGCCGGAGAGGGCGGCGGTCATGGCCAGGGCAAGGAAAGCCTTATTCATGGGTGTCACCTTCATTGGAGTTCGTCCCGACCAACGGCCGGGACCCACCGTTCCTGGTGCCGCGGTTGAACAGCTTCTGCACCACGACAAAGAACAGCGGAATGAAGAACAGGCCTAGCACGGTGCCGACGATCATGCCGCCCAGCACGCCCGTACCGATCGCGCGCTGCGCACCCGAACCGGCGCCCGAGGCGATGGCCAGCGGCAGCACGCCCAGGCCGAATGCCAGCGAGGTCATGATGATCGGCCGCAGGCGGTCGCGTACCGCGTGCATGGTGGCTTCCAGCACGCCTGCGCCCTTCTCCAGGTTTTCCTTGGCGAACTCCACGATCAGGATCGCGTTCTTGCTGGTCAGGCCCACCGTGGTCAGCATCGCCACCTGGAAGTAGATGTCGCGTTCCATGCCACGCAGGGTATTGGCCAGCACCGCACCGAGGATGCCCAGCGGCGCCACCAGCAGCACCGAGGTCGGCACGCTCCAGCTTTCATACAGCGCGGCCAGGCACAGGAACACGATCAGCAGCGACAGCGTGTACAGCAGCGGCGTCTGCGAACCGGCCTGGCGTTCCTGGTAGGACAGCGCAGTCCATTCGATCTCGAAGCCCGGCGGCAGGTCCTTGGCGATGCGTTCGATCTCGGCCATGGCATCGCCCGAGGCCACGCCCGGTGCGGGCTCGCCCTGGATTTCCATCGCCGACACGCCGTTGTAGCGCTCCAGGCGCGGCGAACCATAGTCCCAGCGCTTGGAGGCGAAGGCGCTGAACGGCACCATTTCACCGGCGTTGTTCTTCACCGACCACAGGTTGAAGTCGTCCGGGTTCATGCGGAACGGCGCATCGGACTGCACGTACACGCGCTTGACCCGGCCCCGGTCGATGAAGTCATCGATGTAGCTGCTGCCCCACGCGGCGGCCAGGGTGCTGTTGATCGCGCTGGTCGACAGGCCCAGTGCATTGGCCTTTTCCACGTCCACGTCGATGCGCAGCTGCGGGGTGTCTTCCTGGCCGTTCGGGCGCACGTTGGCCAGCAGCTTGCTCTGCCCGGCGCCGCCGAGGAGCTGGTTGCGCGCATTGAGAAGGGCCTCGTGGCCCTGGCCGCTGTTGTCCTTCAGGAAGAAGGTGTAGCCCGAGCCGATGCCCAGCTCCGGCATGGCCGGCGGCGGGAAGGCGAAGATGAAGGCGTCCTTGATCTGGCCCAGCGCGCCCATCGCGCGCCCGGTGATCGGGCCTACGCCCTGGTCGGCATCACGCTCCTTCCAGTCCTTGAGCTTGATGAAGGCCATGCCCGCGTTCTGGCCCATGCCGGCGAAGCTGAAGCCCTGCACCGAGAACACCGACTCCACGGCTTCGGTCTCGTTCTTCAGGAAGTGGTCTTCCAGCTTGTACATCGCCTCCAGGGTACGTTCCTGGGTGGCGCCGACCGGGGTCTGCACCAGCGCCATCAGGATGCCCTGGTCTTCATTGGGCAGGAACGAGCTGGGCAGGCGCGCGAACAGCACGCCCATCGCCACGGCCAATGCCACGAAGATGGCCATGAAGCGCCACGGCCGCGCCAGGATGCCCTTGACCCCGCGCTGGTAGGTTTCGCTGGAACGGTCGAAGCCGCGGTTGAAGCCGCCGAAGAAGCGCCCGGACCAGCCCTTGTGCGCCACGTGGTGCTCGCCCTTCTTCAGCGGCTTGAGCATGGTGGCGCACAGCGCCGGGGTGAGCACGATGGCGACCAGCACCGACAGTGCCATCGCGGACACGATCGTGGCCGAGAACTGTCGGTAGATCACGCCGGTGGAGCCGCTCATGAAGGCCATCGGGACGAACACCGCCGACAGCACCAGGCCGATGCCGACCAGCGCGCCGGTGATCTGGCTCATCGACTTGCGGGTGGCCTCCAACGGCGACAACCCTTCTTCGGACATGATGCGTTCGACGTTCTCCACCACCACGATGGCATCGTCCACCAGCAGGCCGATCGCCAGCACCATGGCGAACATGGTCAGCATGTTGATCGAGAAGCCCAGCGCGGCCAGGATGCCGAACGTGCCCAGCAGCACTACCGGTACGGCGATGGTGGGGATCAGGGTGGCGCGGAAGTTCTGCAGGAACAGGTACATCACCACGAACACCAGCACGATGGCTTCGATCAGGGTCTTGATGACGCCCTTGATCGAGACCTGCACGAACGGGGTGGTGTCATACGGCACTACCGATTCCAGCCCGGCCGGGAAGTTTTCCTTCAGGTCCTCCAGCGCGGCGCGCACGCCGTTGGCGGTATCCAGCGCGTTGGCGCCGGTGGCCAGGGTGATCGCGATGCCGCTGGACGGCTTGCCGTTGTAGCGGGTCACGAAGTCATAGCTTTCGGCGCCCAGCTCGACCCGGGCCACATCGCCCAAGCGCAGCTCGCTGCCATCGGCACCACCGCGGACCAGGATGTTGCGGAACTGTTCCGGGGTCTGCAGGCGGTCCTGCGCGTTGATGGTGGCGTTGAGCTGCTGGCCCTTCACCGACGGCGCGCCGCCGAGCTGGCCGATGGCCACCTGGGCGTTCTGTGCGGTGATCGCCGCGGTGACCTCGTCCACCGACAGCTTGTAGGTGTGCAGCTTGTTGGGGTCCAGCCAGATGCGCATGGCGTACTTGCCGCCGAACACCTGGATGTTGCCCACGCCCGGCACGCGGCTGAGCGGATCGACGACATTGGAGCCGACGTAGTCGGAAATGTCGTTGGCATCCATGCTGCCATCGTTGGAGACGAAGCCGATCACCTGCAGGAAGCCGCTGCTGGACTTGGCCACGTTGATGCCCTGGCGCTGTACTTCCTGCGGCAGCAGCGGCATGGCCAGCTGCAGCTTGTTCTGCACCTGGACCTGGGCGATGTCCGGATCGGTGCCGCTCTCGAAGGTGAGGGTGATGGTGGCCTGGCCGTTGGCCGAGCTGTTGGAGGAGAAGTAGATCAGGCCATCGATGCCCTTCATGTTCTGCTCGATGATCTGGGTCACCGAGTCCTCGACCACCTTGGCCGATGCGCCCGGGTAGGACGCGCTGATCTCGACGGCGGGCGGTGCCACTTCCGGGTACATCGACACCGGCAGCTTGAGCACCGCCAGCGCACCGGCGAGCATGATGATGATCGCAATCACCCACGCGAAGATGGGGCGATCAATAAAGTAACGAGCCATGGAATTCTCCGCTTACTGCTTGTCGGCCGCGGCCGCCGGCGTTGCCGGCTTGGCCGGCGCGGCGCCCATCTCGGTGGCCTGCACGGGCATGCCCGGCTGGATCTTCTGCAGGCCTTCAACGATGACCTTGTCGCCGGGCTTCAGGCCGTCTTCGACCAGCCACCTGCTGCCCAGCGCGCGGCTGACCTTGACCGGACGCACTTCGACCTTGTTGTCCTTGCCGACCACCATGGCGCTGGTGTCGCCCTTGGCGTCGCGGGCGATGCCCTGCATGGGCACCAGCAGCGCGTTGTCGCGCACGCCGCTACCGACCACCGCACGCACGTACATGCCGGGCATCAGCACCTGGTCGGGGTTGGCGACCTTGACCCGCAGCGCGTAGCTGCCGGTGGTGGGGTCGACGCTGACTTCGGAGAATTCCAGGGTGCCCTTGTGGTCGAACTCGGTGCCGTCGTCGAGCAGTACGGTCACCGGCAGGCTCTGGTTGTCCTGCAGGCGGCCACTGGCCAGTTCGCGGCGCAGCTGCAGCAGTTCGCTGGCCGACTGGGTCAGGTCGACGTAGATCGGGTCGAGCTGCTGCACCGTGGCCAGCGCGTCGGCCTGGCCGGCGCTGACCAGCGCGCCCTGGGTGACGCTGGACTTGCCGATGCGGCCACTGATCGGTGCGGTGATCCGGGCGAAGCCCAAGGTGACGTTGGCCGCGTCCAGGGCGGCCTTGGCGGCGCCGACATCGGCTTCGGCCTGTTTCTGGGCGGCCACGGCGTTTTCCAGGTCCTGCTGGCTGACTGCATCGACCTTGGCCAGCTCGGTGATGCGCTTGGCGCTCAGGCGGGCGGCGTTGGCGGTGGCTTCGGCGCGGGCCAGCTGGGCACGGGCACTGTTGGCATCGGCGCGGTAGCTGGCGTCATCGACCTGGTACAGCGGCTGGCCGGCGTTGACCAGGCCGCCCTCGGTGAACAGCCGCTTGGCGACGATGCCACTGACCTGCGGGCGCACTTCGGCGACCAGGAAGGCATTGGTGCGGCCGGGCAGCTCGCGGGTGAGGCCGACCTGTTCGGCCTTCAGGGTGGCCACGGTGACCTGCCCCGGCCCGCCCTGCGGACCCTCTTCACCTCCCCCGCCGCAGGCGGACACGGTCAGGGCGATCGCGAGGGACAGCGCGAGAAGACGGTACGGGGTACGGGACATGGGAGGCTCGCAGCAGGAACGGGAATGGGGGTGGCCGGGCCCGCGCGGGTACGCGCACGCCTCACCGGATAGCAGTGGGGCGTAAATATACATACATGCATGTTTGTTTGTAAACGGGTACAATTCAGGCCGGTTTCATCCAGCACGTGCACACAGCGCCATGGCCAGAAAAACCAAAGAAGCGGCGCAGGCCACCCGGGAAGGCATCCTGGATGCGGCCCAGAGCTGCTTCCACGAATTCGGGGTCGCCAACACCAGCCTGGCGATGATCGGCGAGCGCGCGGGCTATACCCGCGGCGCGGTGTATTGGCATTTCAAGAACAAGACCGAAGTGCTGACGGCGATGATCGACCGCGAGCGGGTGCCGTTCATCGAGCGGCTGCGGCGGACGACCTCGTCACGGCGCAACACGCCGGTACTGGACCTGCGCTCGGCGCTGTTGGTCTCCTTCCGGGAACTGGCCACGGACGAGCGGTTGCGCAACATGATGGAGATCATGCTGCGCAACGACCTTTCGGTGGAAAGCCAGGCGATGCAGCAGCTGCAGCTGGAGGCGTCGCGTGAGGAGCTGGCGATTTTCAGCGCGGCATTCGAGCGCGCGCGCGAGCTGGGGCAACTGCGCGAGGGCGTGGACGTGGACACGGTAGCCCGCATCATCAGCACCAGCCTGACCGGCGTGCTGTACAGCGCGATGCTGGAACCGGAACTGTTCGAGCTGCAGCGCGACGGCACCCAGACCCTGGACGCCGTTTTCGGCGCCTTCGTAAAGCCTGGCGTATTCGTACCGGGCGCCCCACCCGAAGCCCTGCCGACCGACGACGAGGCGTGATTGGTCCGATGTCGCCCGTGTGCTGGCGACAAGGGTGACTGGTGGGTGGTTTCGGTCTGGGTTTACACCCGGACGCATGAATCCGACCGGGCACGTCACCGGCTCCGGACATTCGGGCCGCGCTGCGCGCGGTGTCCGGCCAACGGCCGGGGCTACGAATTTCTACGGGGCCATTGGGATCGGGATCAATCAACCATCGGCGTCGGCTGGCATATCCAGATCTCCGGACGTTACGTAACAACTCGTAGCCCCGGCCGTTGGCCGGACACCGCGCGTAGCGCGGACCAACCGTCCGAAGGCGTTTGCGCGACGATCACGGCCAACATTCCGGCGTTTAGAGGTTCCGAAGCCGCCCATCAGGCGCCATGACGTTCGAGCGAAGAGCAGCCGGGCAAAGCCCGGCTCTGCCTCGTTGACCCGCCGCTTACAGGATGTACCGGCTCAGGTCCGGATCCTTGACCAGCTCGCCCAGGTGCTTGTCGACGTAGGCCGCATCGATGGCCAGGGTTTCGCCGTCGCGGTCCGGGGCTTCGTAGCTCAGCGAATCGAGCAGGCGTTCCAACACGGTGTGCAGGCGACGTGCGCCGATGTTTTCCTGGCGTTCGTTGACCTGGAACGCGATTTCGGCAAGGCGATCCACGGCGTCTTCGGTGAAGTTCACGGTCACGCCTTCAGTGGCCAGCAGCGCTTCGTACTGCTTGGTCAGCGCGGCCTTGGGCTCGGTCAGGATGCGGACGAAATCCTGCTTGCTCAGGGCACCCAGTTCCACGCGGATCGGGAAGCGGCCCTGCAGTTCGGGAATCAGGTCGCTCGGCTTGGCCAGGTGGAACGCGCCGGAAGCGATGAACAGGATGTGGTCGGTTTTGACCGTGCCGTACTTGGTGGACACGTTGGAGCCTTCCACCAGCGGCAGCAGGTCGCGCTGCACGCCTTCGCGGGAGACATCGCCGCCGCCGACGTTGTCGCCGCGCTTGGCGACCTTGTCGATCTCGTCGATGAAGACGATGCCGTGCTGTTCGCAGGCTTCGATCGCGGCGCTGCGGATGTCGTCTTCGTTGACCAGCTTGCCGGCTTCCTCTTCCACCAGCAGCGGGCGCGCGGCCTTGATGGTGACGGTGCGCTTCTGCGCCTTGCCGCCGCCCAGGCTGGAGAACATCTGGCGCAGCTGCTGGCCCATTTCCTCCATGCCCGGCGGGGTCATGATGTCCACGCCGATGTTGGCGGCCACTTCCAGTTCGATCTCGCGCTCGTCCAGCTCGCCGTTGCGCAGCATGCGGCGGAACTTGATGCGGGTTTCGTTGTCCTGCGCGGAGGGTTCGTTGCGGGCGGCTTCAGGATCAAAGCCGATGCCGCCGGCACGACGCGGCAGCAGTGCGTCGAGGATGCGGTCTTCGGCACGCTCTTCGGCCTGGTTGCGCACGCGCACCTTGGCCATTTCGCGGTACAGCTTGACGGCGGTATCAGCCAGGTCGCGGATGATCTGTTCGACGTCCTTGCCGACGTAGCCGACTTCGGTGAAGCGGGTGGCTTCCACCTTGACGAACGGGGCCTTGGCCAAGGTGGCCAGGCGGCGTGCGATTTCGGTCTTGCCGACGCCGGTCGGGCCGATCATCAGGATGTTCTTGGGCATCACTTCATCGCGCAGCTCGGCTGGCAGCTGCATGCGCCGCCAGCGGTTGCGCAGGGCGATGGCCACGGCGCGCTTGGCGTCGTGCTGGCCGACGATGTGGCGGTCCAGCTCCTGCACGATTTCGCGCGGGGTCATGGTGGCGGAGGATGATTCGTTGTTGTGCGGCATGGGTGCGCTCACAAAAAATTCTGGGGAAAATGGCAGGGCTGTCCGGGCCTGCGGCACTGACGTAACGGTGAGGTGGACCCGACTGGTAGAGCCGACCGGTAGAGCCGACTGTTAGTCGGCTGCTGATCCATGCTGCCGACTAACAGTCGGCACTACGGCTGATCCATGCTGCCGACCAACAGTCGGCTCTACCGATTTGACCCGCAGGGTCAAAGCTCCTCGACCACCACGTTGCGGTTGGTGTAGATGCAGATGTCGCCGGCGATGTTGATCGATTCGGTGGCGATGGTGCGCGCATCCAGTTCGGTGTGCGCCAGCAGTGCGCGCGCGGCGGACAAGGCGTAGGAACCGCCGGAGCCGATCGCGATGATGCCGTCTTCCGGTTCGATAACGTCACCGGTGCCGCTGATGATCAGCGAGGTGTCCTTGTCGGCCACGGCGAGCAGGGCTTCGAGCTTGCCCAGGCGGCGTTCGGTACGCCAATCCTTGGCCAGCTCCACGGCGGCACGCTGCAGCTGGCCGTGCTTTTCGAGCTTGGCTTCAAACAGCTCGAACAGGGTGAAGGCGTCGGCGGCGGCACCGGCGAATCCGGCCAGCACCTGGCCCTCGCGGCCCAGGCGGCGCACCTTGCGCGCGTTGCCCTTCATGACGGTGTGGCCGAGGGTGACCTGGCCATCGCCGGCGACGGCGACATGACCGTTGCGGCGCACCGAAATGATGGTGGTGGCGTGAAACACGTTGGGGTTCTGACTGGGGTCCATGGAGCCTCCGGGGTGACAAGAACAGAGGTGGGGCCACCGGCCGATCCTTCAAGCCGCCCTGCCCTGCGCCCGGGTGACGCAGTGGTCCGGTTCAGCTTTCGTTGTCGCCCGTGCGCCGCTTTGCCCGTGGGTGCGCGGCGTCGTAGACCTTGGCCAGGTGCTGGAAATCCAGGTGGGTGTAGATCTGCGTGGTGGCGATATCGGCATGGCCCAGCAGCTCCTGCACGCCGCGCAGGTCACCGGAGGATTCGAGGATATGGCTGGCGAAACTGTGCCGCAGCATGTGCGGGTGCACGTGCTTGAACAGGCCCTGGCGCTGGGCCAGCTGGCGGATGCGGATCTGCACGGCGCGCTGGGTGATCGGCCCGCCCTTGCGCCCGGGGAACACCGGCTGCGCGTCGCCGCCGCCGCTCTCCGCACGCCATCCCAGCAGCGCCTCGCGTGCGTGCGAACCAAACGGCACGCGACGCTGGCGATTGCCCTTGCCGAGCACGTTGACCAGACCGGTGGCGAAATCCAGGTCGCGCCAGATCAGCGCGCACAGTTCACTCAAACGCAGGCCGGAGGAATAGAACAGTTCGAGCAGCGCGCGGTCGCGCAGACCGAGCGGTGCATCGGTGGGCAGTTCCACCAGGCGCACCGCTTCGTCGGCATCGAGCACCTGCGGCAATTTTCGCGGTGCCTTCGGGGCTTTCAGGCCGGCGGCGGGACTGACTGCGATGCGATGGTGCTTGAGCAGCCACGCGTAGAAACTGCGGCAGGCCGACAGCCGGCGCTGCAGTGATTTTGGCGCCAGCCCGCGGCGGTGTTCGGCAGCGATGAACTGGCGCAGCTGCGCGCCATCGAGCCCTTCCGCGCTGCCCTCCTGCTGGATCGCCCAGGCATCGAGCGCGGCCAGGTCACGGCGGTAGGCATCCAGCGTGTGCGCCGATGCGCGGCGCTCCACCTGCAGGTACCCGAGGAAATCCTGGACGGCGTTCATGCGGGATGCCGCCGGCGCGGTCTCAGGCCGGGTCGAAGCGCTTGAGGGCCACGGCCAGCGCCTCGCCCATCATGCGCAGGAACAGCGTGCCCATGCCCGGGTAGAAGCGGTTGCCATCATGGCTGCCCACCGCGATCAGGCCCACGCCCGGCAACGGCAGCAATGCGCTGGACTGCACTTCATCCACGCGCCCGCCGTACAGCACCGTGTTCTTCTCCGGCTGCAGGCGGCCGCAGATCGGCTCGCCATCCTTCAGGCAATCGCGGAACGAGGCCAGCAGCGGGCTGCCTTCTTCGATCACCTGCAGCCACGGCGCCTGCTCCAGGCCCTGCACCGGGTGCAACACCACCAGCCGCACCAGGTCACCGGCGAAGTCTTCCTCCAGCGAGGCGGCCATCGCGCGCAGGGTATCGGCGGCGCTGTCCTGCTTCATCAGGGCCAGCGTGAGCTGGTGGGTGCGCACGGCCAGGCGTTCGTTGACCTGCGCGTTGGCCGCCAGGTCGGCCAGCCGGCGCGACAGCTCGCGGTTCTTGTCGCGCAGCACTTCCAGCTGGTAGCTGGCCAGCGACGCGGTGGGGCCATCGTCGCGCGGCACCACCAGGGTCAAGGCCAGGTCCGGGAACTGCTTCAGGAACGCCGGGTGCCGGCGCAGCCACGCGGCGACTTCATGTGCGCCGATCTTCTCGATGGTGTCGCTCATGCGTTCCACTCCCCTTCGAAGACGAATGCGGCCGGTCCGGACATCACCACCTGGGCGTCGTCGGCCGGCCAACGCAGGCGCAGGTCGCCCCCCGGCAGCGACACCGTGGCGTCACGCTGCAGGCGGCCGCGCTGCATCATCACCACGGCGGCGGCGCAGGCGCCACTGCCGCAGGCCAGCGTTTCGCCGACGCCGCGTTCGAACACGCGCAGGCGCGCATGCTGCGGATCGACCACCTGCACGAAGCCGACATTGACCGACTGCGGGAAGGTCGCGTGCTGCTGCAGCAGGGGCCCCAGCCGTTCGACCGGTGCGGCGTCGACCAGGCCGACTTCGATCACGGCATGCGGGTTGCCCATGGAGACCGCGCCAAAGCGCACGGTATCGCCCTGCAGCGGCAGCAGGTATTCCTCGCGCGCACGGGCAAAGCCCAGCAACGGCACCTGGTCCGGCTCGAAGCGCGGCACGCCCATGGCCACCGCGTAGTGATCGGCGCCGATACGTTCAATGGCGTGGGTGGCCAGCGGGCTGTCGATGTTGAAACGTTCGCCCTGCGCCGCACCATCGCGCACCAGCCAGGCCGCGACGCAGCGCGCGCCGTTGCCGCATTGTTCGGACTGCGAGCCGTCCGAATTCCAGATGCGGTAGGCCGCAACCGAGCCGTCCGCGCGCGGCGGTTCGATGGTCAGGATCTGGTCGCAACCGACGCCGGTGTGGCGGTTGGCCAGCTGGGCCGCCAATGCCGGGGTGGGTGCAGGGGTACCGTCGCGCAGGTCGAGCACGACGAAGTCGTTACCCGCGCCGTGCATCTTGCTGAAGCGCAGCGCGGTGGAGGCGGCCTTACTCATTCCCGTCGTCGGAGTTGAGCTGCGGGTCGACCGGATCGGGCACGACCGGCGGATCGTCGGTGGCGTTGGTGTCTTCCGGCACCGCCTCGGCATCGGCGGCCGGCTCGACGGCCTGCTCTTCGACCGGCACCGGCTTCTGCGGCATGACCAGCGGGCCCTTGTTGCCACAGGCCGAAAGGAACAGCAGCGCCAGCGCTGCCAACGGAATCAGGATGCGATTGCGATGGGGGATGCTCATGGCCCGAGTATAGCGGCGCGCGAAAGGACAGGTGTGCCGATTCAATGAACGCCCAGATGGGACCGGTGCGCCCGGACCGGTGACTGCCGCCATGGGTAGCGCCGGCCGTTGGCCGGCCCGGGCAGTGCTAGGGCGGCAACGGCCGGGTCCACAGCCACGCCGCCACCACCGTCATGCAGCCGATCGACAGCCACTTCACCCAGGCGATCGGCACGCACCACAGCATGATGCCGGCGCATACCGCCATGGTCAGGGTGGCCATCCACTTGCCCTTGCGGCTGACCGCGCCATGCGCCTGCCAGTTGCCGATGGCCGGGCCGAACCGTGGGTGCTGCAGCAGCCAGGTGTGCAGGCGCTCGGAACCGCGTGAGGCGGCCCAGGCCGAAATCAGGATGAACACCGTGGTCGGCAGGCCGGGTACGAAGATGCCGACGATGCCGGTGCCCAGGCTGGCATAGGCAAGCAACCACCAGGCCCAGCGGAAGCGTACCGATGGCCGCGCAGGGGCGGCATCGGGGTGCTCGGGGCGTTCGGGCAGGGTCATGCCGTGAGGATAGCGAGGCCCGGCGCCGACCGCGATGGTCGGCGCCGGCACGCAGCGTTACGGCGCCGTATCGATGCCCAGCTGGTCGAGCACGAACGCATACGACTCGGCCAGCTCCAGGTAACGCTGGAAGCGGCCGGACTTGCCGCCGTGGCCGGCTTCCATGTTCGTGCGGAACACGATCGGCGCGGTGCCGGTGTTGTCGTCGCGCAGGCGCGCCACCCACTTGGCCGGCTCCCAGTACTGCACCTGCGAATCCCACAACCCGGTGCCGACGAACAGCGACGGGTAGGCCTGGCGCTGCACGTTGTCATACGGGGAGTAACCCAGCATGTAGTCGTAGTACTCGCGGTTTTCCGGGTTGCCCCACTCGTCGTATTCGTTGGTGGTGAGCGGGATGCTGGCATCCAGCATGGTGGTCACCACGTCCACGAACGGCACCTGTGCCACCATCACCCGGTAATCCTGCGGGGCCTGGTTGGCCACCGCACCCATCAGCAGGCCGCCGGCGCTGCCACCGGACGCGGCCACCCGGTCCTTGGCGGCATAGCCCTGCCGGACCAGTTCGCGGGTGACATCGACGAAGTCGTTGAAGGTGTTCTGCTTCTTCAACAGCTTGCCGTCCTCGTACCACGCACGGCCCATTTCCTCGCCGCCGCGGATGTGCGCGATGGCATACACCACGCCGCGATCGAGCAGGCTGACCACGGTCTGGTTGAAACCCGGGTCCATCGACATGCCATAGCTGCCGTAGGCGTACTGATACAGCGCGCCCGTGCCGTCCTTCCTGAAACCGTTGCGGTAGACCAGCGACACCGGCACCTTGGCGCCGTCACGCGCGGTCACCCACACCCGTTCGGTGGTGTACTGCGCCGGGTCATAGCCGATCACCGGCTGCTGCTTGAGCTGGCGGCGCTCACCGGTGGTGGTGTTGAGCTCGTAGGTGGTGGTCGGCGTGGTCAGCGAGGTGTAGGCATAGCGCAGCCACGGCGTATCCGCTTCGGGATTGGCGGCCAGGCCCATGGAATACGCCGGCTCGTCGGCCTTGACGTAGTCCTGGCGCCCATCGGCGAACAGCAGGCGCACCCGCTCCAGCGCGTTGGAGCGCTCGGCGATCGCGGTGAAGCCGTCGAACAATTCGAAGCCCTCCACCAGCACGTTGTCATCGTGCGCCACCCAGTCGGTCCACTGGCTGCGTGCGGTGGCATCGGTGGGCGCGGTGACGATCTTGAAGTTCTTCGCACCGGCATCGTTGGTGCGGATCACCCAGCGCCCACCGAAATGGTCGGCGTCGTATTCCACATCGCGCGCACGTGGCGCCAGCACCGTGAACTGCTGCGGGTTGGCGGCGGGTGCGTAGCGGCTTTCTGAGCTGACGGTGCTGTGCAGGTCGATGGTGATGAAGCGGTCGTCACGGGTGCGGCCCACGCCCATGTAGAAGCTGTCGTCCGCTTCCTCGTACACCAGCACGTCGCTGCGGGTCGGGGTACCCAACACGTGCTTCTTCACCCGCACGGTGAGCAGGGTTTCCGGGTCGTTTTCCACGTAGAACAGCGTGCGGTTGTCGTCGGCCCAGACCACGTTGGCCGAGACATTCTCAATGCGGTCCGGCAGCACCTCACCGGTGCGCAGGTCCTTGAAACGGATCACATACTGGCGGCGGCCGACGTCGTCCTCGGCCCAGGCCAGCAGGTGGTTGTCCTGGCTTACGTCGGCATCGCCCACGTCGAAGTAGCCCTTGCCCTCGGCCATCACGTTGAGGTCGAGCAGGATTTCTTCCGGCGCGTCCATGCTGCCCTTGCGGCGCGCCTGGATCGGGTAGTCCTTGCCGGTTTCGTAGCGGCTGTAATACCAGTAGCCGCGCTCGCGCGCCGGCACGCTGGCATCGTCCTGCTTGATGCGGCCGACGATCTCCTTGTACAGGGTGTCCTGCAGCGGCTTGAGCGGGGCCATCACCTGGTCGGTGTAGGCGTTCTCCGCATTCAGATAGGCCAGCATGGCCGGCGCTTCGCGCTTGTCGTCCCGCAGCCAGTAGTAATCGTCATTGCGGGTCGCACCGAACGGAGTGGTGACCGCGTGCGGATGCTTCTCGGCGTCGGGTGGGGTCAGCGCGGGGGCGGCATGCACGGAAGCGGTCATCAGGGTGGCAACCAGAAAAGGAATGGGGGATTTCACGAGATAGGGCTCCTTGCCAGTGAATGCAATGGTGGCCAGTCTGGCGGCGCGGCGGCACCCACGGCAAGCGCGCAGGCCCTCGCCTATCATGGGGTGCATGAGCACCCGCATCCCCACGGCCGGCTACAGCCGCCGCAGCCAGGAAATCGAACCCTTCCACGTGATGTCCCTGCTGGCCCGCGCGCAGGCGTTGGAACAGGCCGGCCATGATGTGATCCACCTGGAAATCGGCGAGCCGGACTTCACCACGGCCGCGCCCATCGTACAGGCCGGCCAGGCCGCGCTGGCCGCCGGGCATACCCGCTACACCGCCGCGCGCGGGCTGCCGGCCCTGCGTGCAGCCATCGCCGGGTTCTACGGCACCCGCTACAACCTGGACCTGGACCCGGAGCGGATCCTGGTCACCCCGGGCGGCTCGGGCGCGCTGTTGCTGGCCAGCAGCCTGCTGGTCGATCCCGACCGCCATTGGCTGCTGGCCGACCCGGGCTACCCGTGCAACCGCCATTTCCTGCGGCTGGTGGAAGGCACGGCGCAACTGGTGCCGGTGGGGCCGCACACCGCCTACCAGTTGACCCCATCCCTGGTGGACACCCATTGGAATGCCGCCAGCGTCGGTGCGCTGGTGGCGTCTCCAGCCAACCCGACCGGTACGGTGTTGTCGTCGGCGCAGTTGGCTGCGCTGTCGCAGTCGTTGAAGGCGCGTGGCGGCCACCTGGTGGTGGATGAGATCTACCACGGCCTCACCTACGGCATGGATGCGCCCAGCGTGCTGCAGGTCGACGACGAGGCGTTCGTGCTCAACAGCTTCTCCAAGTACTTCGGCATGACCGGCTGGCGGCTGGGCTGGCTGGTGGCACCGCCGCAGGCCGTGGCGGACCTGGAGAAGCTGGCCCAGAACCTGTACATCAGCGCCTCCAGCATCGCCCAGCATGCCGCGCTGGCCTGCTTCGAGCCGGACACCATCGCCGTCTTCGAGCAGCGCCGCCACGCCTTCCAGGCACGTCGCGACTACCTGCTGCCCGCCCTGCGGGCGTTGGGCTTCCGCATCGAGGTCGAACCGGAAGGCGCGTTCTATCTCTATTGCGACGTCAGCGGGTTCACCGATGACGCGCAGGCCTTCTGCGCGCACTTCCTGGAAACCGAGCACGTTGCATTCACCCCGGGCCTGGATTTCGGGCATTACCGCGCCAACCAGCACGTGCGGCTGGCGTATACGCAGGAAATTCCGCGATTGGAAGAAGCCGTGGCAAGGATCACGCGCGGCCTGGAAACCTGGAAGGGCTGAAAAAAAACGCCGCGCATCACGCGCGGCGTTCAAAAGGGGTGGAGCCAACCAGACGCCCCACCACCCGGAGGCGTGCACCGACCAACGGTCGGTGGCTACCGAGGGTAGGTGCCGACCGTTGGTCGGCACACCTTCTTATTTCAACCGTTCCCACAGGAAGCTGTAGGCCAGCGCCGACATGTGCGCGGCCTGCGCATTGTTCGCCGCGCCGCCGTGGCCGCCTTCGATGTTCTCGTAGTAGGTCACGTCCTTGCCCGCCTCGATCATCTTCGCCGCCATCTTGCGGGCATGGCCCGGGTGGACGCGGTCGTCACGGGTCGAGGTGGTGAACAGCACCGGAGGATACGTTTTCTTCGGATCGAACAGGTGGTACGGCGAGAAGGTTTGAATGTACGCCCAGTCGGCGGTGTCGGGGTTGCCGTATTCGGCCATCCACGAGGCGCCGGCCAGCAGGTGGCTGTAGCGCTTCATGTCCAGCAGCGGCACCTGCACCACCACCGCCCCGAACAGCTCCGGGTACTGGGTGAGCATGTTGCCGGTGAGCAGGCCACCGTTGCTGCCGCCCTGCACGCCCAGGTGCCGGGGCGAGGTGATCTTCCGGCTTACCAGGTCGCGGGCGACTGCAGCCATGTCCTCATACGCCTTGTGCCGGTTCTGCTTCAGCGCCGCCTGGTGCCAGCGCGGGCCGTACTCGCCACCGCCACGGATGTTGGCCACCACGTACACGCCGCCCTTTTCCAGCCAGGCGCGGCCCATGCCGCCGGAGTACGACGGGGTCAGCGAGATCTCGAAGCCGCCGTAACCGTACAGCAGGGTCGGGTTGGACCCGTCCAGCTTCATGTCCTTGGCATGCACCACGAAGTACGGCACGCGGGTGCCGTCCTTGCTGGTGGCGAAGTGCTGCTCGATCACCTTGCCTTCGGCATCGAAGAACGCCGGCATGGTCTTGAGCACTTCCGGCTGCTTTCCGATCTCTGCCAGCGCCAGGGTGGTCGGGGTCAGGTAGTCGGTGACGGTCATCCACACCGCATCGCTTTCGTCGGCATCCACCGCGCCTACCGCTACGGTGCCGAACGAGGGCGCGCCGGTGAAGTCGCTCTTCTTCCAGCCCTCGGCCGACGGCGTCAGCACCTGCAGGCGGCTCTTGACGTCATCAAGCACGTTCAGCACCAGGTGGTTCTTCGTCCAGCTCGAGCCGGCCAGCGAGGTGGTCGCGGTGGGGGCGAACAGCACCTCGAAGTCACGCTTGCCGGCAATGAAGTCGTCCAGCTTGGTGATCAGTAGCGAACCGGCGGCATAGGTCTTGCCACCCACCGTCCACGGATCGCGCAGCTCCAGGGTGAGCCACTGCTTGCGCAGGCCTTTTTCGGCCGAGTTCGGCGCATCGATCCTGGTCAGCGTGCCATCGTCGGCGCGCAGGTAGATCTCGTTGTTGTAGAAGGCCAGCGTGCGGCTGACCAGGTTGCGCTCATAGCCGGGCGTGTCGTCGTGCATCGCCGCGATGTACATGTCATCGGACTTGCCTTCGTAGACCACGCTGGCCGCCGACAGCGGCGTGCCGCGCTTCCACAGCTTGGCCACCCGCGGATAGCCGGAGGTGGTCATGCTGTCCTTGCCGAAATCGGTGTAGACGAACACGGTGTCGCGGTCGATCCAGCCCAGCCCGCCCTTGGATTCGGGACGGAAGAAGCCGTCCTTGATCCAGCGCTTGTTGGCCAGGTCGAATTCGCGGGTCACGTCGGCATCGGCGCCACCGCGCGACAGCGCAATGAGGCAGCGGGTGTACTCCGGGCGCAGGCATTCGGCACCGTGCCACACCCAGTTCTCGCCTTCGGCCTTGTTCAGCGCGTCCAGGTCGAGCACGGTCTCCCACTTCGGGGCCGGCTTGCGGTACTCATCCAGCGTGGTGCGCCGCCACAGGCCGCGCTCGTGCTGCTTGTCCTTCCAGAAGTTGTAGTAGTACTCGCCGATCTTCTGCACGCCCGGGATCTTGGCATCCGAATCGAGCACCTCGCGGATGCTGGCTTCCATCTGCTTGAAGGCCGGGGTCTGGGCCAGGCGGCCTTCGGACTTGGCGTTCTGCTGCTTGACCCAGTCCAAGGACGTGTCGCCGGTGACATCTTCCAGCCAGGCGTAGGGATCGGCGGGGGTCTCAGCGGCCATCGCGGTTCCAGCGGCACCAGCAGAGAACAGGCCTGCCATCAGGCAGGCAGAGGCGAGTCGTGACATTGCGGCTCCAGGCGGTCATATCCCCCGGACGCTATCACACGGCCTGCCCCGCTCCCCCCTGTCGAAGGTCAGGGCGAAGGCGGGGAGCCGCGCGGCGCACCCGGCGCCGCGCCTGCGGGCCGCGCCGGCGGCGGGCCTGCCAGGCCAACAGCGACGTCGGCAGGCGGAAGCGGTACAGGCTCCACCACGCCAGGCACGGCATGCCGACCAGCCACATCGGCAACCACCCCACCCATTCACTGCTGCCACGCGCGGCCGGCCACACCAGCACCACGGCCAGACCGGCCAAGGCCACCTGGCGAACGCCCCGCAGGACGCGGGGATCGGGGGCCTGCAGGGCGCGGGTGCCAGGCTGCGGGGTGCGGGAACGGCGCGAAGACGACAGGGTCATGACAGGGCTCCATGCGAAAGTGATGCGTCACCTTGCCGTGCTGCCATCTCACAGGCTGCGACCTTCGCATTCCCGCCATTGACGTTCTCTTCCGTCCCACCCACCATGCCTGCAGCCACGCTGACCGACCCATGGCCTGTACCACCACTGGAGCTTTTCGCCGCATGTCTTCGAACCGCCCGCTTCGCGTTGTCCTGCTGCTGTCGACGCTGTCGCTGCTGTCCGCCTGTGCGTTCGGCGACAGCAAGCCGACCCCGGTGCCGACGGTCAGCACCCCGGCCAGCGCGCCGATCGACCTGCAGAAGTTCATGGGTACCTGGTACGTCATCGGCCGCGTGCCGAACCCGGTCGAGCGCGGCCACGTGGCCAGCGTCAACCAGTACACGCTGCGCGGCGACCAGAAGGTGGCCATCACGTATCGCTTCCGCGATGGCTTCTCGCAGCCGCAGCAGGAACTGACCGTGCGCGCCTCCGTGGACGAGGAAAGCGGCAACCACAACTGGCGCACCTGGTTCTACAAGGTGGTGCCGACCCATACCCGCGTACTGGAAGTGGCGCCGGACTATTCGTGGGCGATGCTGGGGTACCCGGGCCGCGAGATGGCCTGGATCTTTGCGCGCAAGCCGGACATGGACAAGGACCTGTACAAGGAACTGGCCACCCGCCTGCGCGACCAGTACGGGGTCAACACCGACAAGCTCAAGCGCGTGCCGCAGCACCCCGAGCAGGTGGACCGCCTGGGCTACGAGGTTCCGAACGTAAGGTGATCAGGCCGCAACGCGCGGCATGACCCTGCGTTCGATGTCCGGCCACGTAGACAGGGTCTTGAGGTCGTATTCGGCCTGCAGTGCGAGCCACGAGGCGGCGTCACCGCCGAAATGGCGCGCCAGCCGGGCCGCCGTATCTGCGGTGACGCCCCGGGTTTCATGCACGATGGCATGCAGCCGGGTGGCCGGCACGTCCAGGGCACGCGCGAGCGCATTGATGCTCAGCTCGAGCGGCACCATGAATTCCTCCCGCAGGATTTCGCCCGGGTGGATGGCCCTCAGTTTGTTGGCGGCACGGCTCATGGTCGGCATCCTCAGTGGTAATCAACGATTTCGACATGGCACGGACCTGCATCCGTCCAGGTGAAACACACGCGCCATTGGACATTGATGCGGATGCTGAACTGCCCTCGTCGTTCGCCCGCCAGCGCTTCAAGACGGTTGCCGGGCGGACTGCGCAGGAACTGCAGGGTCTGCGCCGCGTCCAGCATCTGCAGCTTGCGCTCGGCAACCGCCTGGATGCTGCGGAACCGCCGTGGGCATCGGCCTTCGAACAGGGCAAGCGTATGGCGGCAGCGGAAGGACTGGATCATTCCGTTTAGCGTAATACGCTGAACGGAATATAGCACAGACGCAGATCACGCAATGCCGACGCGGTCGAACGTCGGATCAATCCGATCGCCGGTTCGTATCGCCAGGCTCAATGATTGCGCCAGGTGCCCCCCTTACTTGCGCGAATACCGCCCCACCAGCCAGTCACCCAGCATCTGCAGCAGTTGGACCAGCACCAGCAGCAGCACCACGGTGACCAGGGCCACATCGGTGTGCGAGCGCTGGTAGCCGTCGCGGAAGGCCAGGTCGCCCAACCCACCGGAGCCGATCGCGCCGCCCATGGCGGTGAAGCCGATCAGGGCGATCACCGTGACGGTGGCGCCGGCGATCAGGCCCGGCCGTGCTTCGGGCAGCAGCACCCGGCTGACCAGCTGCCAAGTGGTGGCGCCCATCGCCTGGCTGGCTTCGATCACGCCGCGGTCCACTTCGCGCAGCGCGGTTTCCACCAGGCGCGCGTAGAACGGTGCGGCACCGATGACCAGCGGCACGATCGCGCCGCGCACGCCGAGCGAGGTGCCCATCATCCACAGCGTGATCGGAATCAGCACGATCATCAGGATGATGAAAGGCACCGAGCGCAGCAGGTTGACCAGCAGCGCCAGCCCGCCATACAGCACCGGCTTGCGGTGCAGCTGCGGCGAACCAGTCAGGAACAGCAGCACGCCCAGCGGCAGGCCGATGGCCAGCGTGAGCGGCAGTGAGCCGGCCAGCATCAGCAGGGTGTCGACGGTGGCCTGGCCGATATCGGCCCATTTGGCGGCGTCGAGGTGGCGGAAGAACCCACCCGCAGTAGCGATGATCATCGGCGCAGCTCCTCCAGGTGAACGCCGGCGGCAACGAAGCCGGCCTGCGCGGCCTGCACGTCGCCGCCGACCAGCGATACCGTCAGCTGGCCATACGGGGTGTCTTTGATCCGGTCGATGCGGCCGGACAGGATGTTGTAGTCCACCCCCGTCTCGCGGGCGATGCGGCCCAGCACCGGCTCATAGGTATCGGTACCGAGGAAGGTCAGGCGCACGATGCGCCCGGCCACGGCGTCGAAATCCTTGTGCAGCTCGCCTTCGTCGACCTGCTCGGATTCGTTGACGAAGCGGCGCGTGGTCGGGTGCT
Source organism: Stenotrophomonas sp. Steno-Z4 (assembly GCF_056393145.1). Taxonomy (NCBI): domain Bacteria; kingdom Pseudomonadati; phylum Pseudomonadota; class Gammaproteobacteria; order Lysobacterales; family Lysobacteraceae; genus Stenotrophomonas; species Stenotrophomonas sp. Steno-Z4. The sequence continues at coordinate 906,794 of NZ_JBWJPC010000001.1, forward strand.
GCGGGTGCAGGAACACCTCGGTGACCGGGCCGGTTTCCACCAGGTGGCCAGCATCCAACACGGCCACGCGGTCGCAGACGCGGCGGATCACATCCATCTCGTGGGTGATCAGCACGATGGTCAGGCCCAGCTCGCGGTTGATCCGGCCCAGCAGCTTCAGCACCGAGGCGGTGGTCTGCGGGTCGAGCGCGCTGGTCGCTTCGTCGCACAGCAGGATCTGCGGCCGGGTGGCCAGGGCGCGGGCGATGCCGACGCGCTGCTTCTGGCCGCCGGACAGCTGTGCCGGATACTTGTTGGCGTGCGCCTCCAGGCCCACGGTGTGCAGCAGTTCGTCCACGCGCGCGTCGATGTCCGCACGCGGGGTACCGGCCAGTTCCAGCGGGAAGGCCACGTTGGCCGCCACCGTGCGCGAGGACAGCAGGTTGAAGTGCTGGAAGATCATGCCGATCTTCCGGCGCAGCGCACGCAGGCCGTCGGTGTCCAGCGCGGTGACGTCCTCGCCGTTGATCAGCAGGCGGCCACCGGTGGGTTCTTCGAGCCGGTTGATCAGCCGGATCAGCGTCGATTTGCCCGCGCCGGAATGGCCGATGATGCCGAACACTTCGCCGGCCTCGATGGTCAGGTCCAGCGGCTGCAGCGCGGCGATCGCGCGGCCGCCGACGGCATAGGATTTGTGCAGGCGCTGGAACTCGATCACTTCGCGGTCAACCGGGGCATCGACGGGAGGGGGCGTGCAGCCTACCAGCGCGGGACGGCCCTGGCCCGCGCGGCAGCAGCGAATCATATTCCGTTTGATTATAAGGCGGCGTCATCGCCCGCCCGGCGGCGCTCAGGGATGGTCCAGCGGCTGCGGCGCCCGCACCTGGCGGACCCGCTCGCGGTGCAGCAGGTACAGCCCGGAGGCCACGATGATCGCCGCGCCCAGCCAGGTGAAGCGGTCCGGCAGCACGCCCCAGAACAACAGGTCCCAGCCGATCACCCAGACCAGCCCGGTGTATTCCAGCGGGGCGATCAGCGAGGCCTCGCCCAGCTGGAAGGCGCGGGTCAGGGCTACCTGGCCACCCGCCCCGGCCAGGCCCATGCCGGCGATCAGCCAGCCATGGCGCAGCTGCAGCGGCTGCCAGTCCGGGATCGCCAGCAACCCGGCGCCCAGCGCCAGGATCACCAGGAACCAGACCACCATCGACTGCGGCGTATCGGTGCGGGTCAGCATGCTGACGGTGATCGCCGCCACCGCATAGGCGGTGGCGGCCAGCAGCACCATCAGGCCCGGAATGGAAATGAAGCCATCCACGCCGGGACGCAGCACCACCAGCACCCCAACCAGGCCGATGCCGATGGCGATCCAGCGGCGCGGCCCGACGTATTCACCGAGCAGCGGCACCGACAGCGCGGCGATCAGCAGCGGCGCGACGAAATAGATGGTGTAGGCGGTGGACAGCGGCAGGCTGCGCAGGGCGAACACGAAGCACCCGATCATGGCCATGCCGAGCAGCCCGCGCAGCAGGTGCAGGCCCCACCGGACCGGGATCAGCGAGCGCGGCCCGGCCGTGGCCAGCACCCAGACCAGCACGAACGGCAGCGACGCCGCGCCACGCAGGAAGGTGACCTGCAGGGTCGGGTAGCTGGAGGACAACTGCTTCATGCCCGCATCCATCAGCGAGAAGCAGGCCACGGCCATGAGCATCCAGGCGACGGCACGGGTGGGGGTGCGTTGGGATTCCATGGCCCATTATCACCGCCCTTGCCGGGACGTCCATGCAGGGTTGTTAGAATGGCGGCTTCACCTGCAGGAGTTTGCCCCATGCCCTCTTTTGACGTCGTTTCCGAAGTCGACATCCACGAGCTGACCAATGCGGTCGACCAGGCCAACCGCGAGCTGTCTACCCGCTTCGATTTCAAGGGCGTGGATGCCAAGTTCGTGCTGGAAGACAGCGTCATCAGCCAGTCCGCGCCCAGCGACTTCCAACTGCAGCAGATGACCGACATCCTGCGCCAGCGCCTGACCGCACGGAAGATCGACGCTGCCTGCCTGGAGTTCGGCGATATCGAAACCAACCTCGCCGGCGCCCGCCAGAAGATCACCGTGAAACAGGGCATCGAACAGAAGGTCGCCAAGAAGATCGCTGCGGCAATCAAGGAAGCCAAGCTCAAGGTCGACAGCCAGATCAACGGCGACAAGCTGCGCGTGACCGGCAAGAAGCGCGACGACCTGCAGGACGTGATGGCCCTGCTGAAAAAGGGAACGTTCGAGGTACCTCTGCAGTTCGACAATTTCCGCGACTGATTGCCCATGAATGACATGCCCCTCATCGCCGACACCGCGCCGGACGGCAGCGATCCCATCGCGGAAACCCGGCGTTGGCTGGAGCAGATCGTCATCGGCCTGAACCTGTGCCCGTTCGCCAAGGCGGTGTACGTGAAGGACCAGGTGCGCTTCGTGCTCAGCGACGCCACCACCGTCGAAGCGCTGGTGGAAGAACTCGCCGAAGAGCTGGTGCTGCTGCGCGATACCCCGGCCGAGCAGATCGACACCACGCTGATCGTGCACCCGGACGTGCTGACCGATTTCCTGGATTACAACGACTTCCTCGACAACGCCGATGCCGCGATCGAAGCCTTGGACCTGCAGGGCATCCTGCAGGTGGCCAGCTTCCACCCGCAGTACCAGTTCGCCGGGGTCGCGCCGGATGACGTGAGCAACTACACCAACCGCGCGCCCTACCCGACCCTGCACCTGCTGCGCGAAGACAGCGTGGAACGCGCCGTGGCCGCCTTCCCGGACCCGGACGTGATCGTCGAGCGCAACATCGAAACGCTGGACAAGCTGGGCATCGAAGGCTGGACCCGCCTGCTCGGCCGCAAGGACACGCCCCGGTGCCACTGACCCCGACCATCACCGACTGGCCCGCGCAACCGCTGCGCGACCGCGTGGTGATCGTCACCGGTGGCGCGCAGGGCGTGGGCCGTGGCATCGCGCAGGCGGTGCTGGGCGCCGGCGGCAGCGTGATGATCGCCGACCTGGACGCTGACGCCGGCCGCGCCTGCCTGAAGGAATGGGCACTGCCCGAGCGCGCTGCGTTCCAGCGCGCGGATGTCGCCAGCGAACGCAGCGTGCAGGCGCTGGTCAAGGCAACGCTGAAGCGTTTCGGGCGGATTGATGGGCTGGTCAACAACGCCGGCATCGCCAGCGCGCATGGCACCCCGCTGGCGGAGATGACCCTGGCCGAATGGCAGCGCCGCCTGTCCAGCCTGCACGGCGCGTTCCTGTGCAGCAAGCACGCACTGCCGGCGCTGCGCGCGCAGGCCGGCGCGTCAATCATCAACATCGCCTCCACCCGCGCCTGGCAGTCCGAGCCGGACAGCGAAGCCTATGCGGCGGCGAAGGGCGGGCTGGTGGCGTTTACCCACGCGCTGGCGATCAGCAGCGGGCCCGATGTGCGGGTCAACAGCATCAGCCCCGGCTGGATCACCACCGATGCCTGGCAGGCCCCGGCACGGCGGCGCACGCCGAAGCTGTCGCGCCGCGACCACGCGCAGCATGCGGTGGGGCGTGTCGGCCAGCCGGAAGACATCGGCGCGCTCGCGGTGTTCCTGCTCTCGGACCTGTCCGGCTTCATCACCGGACAGGACCACATCGTCGATGGCGGCATGAGCCGCACGATGATCTACGCCGAGTGATTCACCGCCGTGCCGACCAACGGTCGGCACCTACCCGGATCCATGGTACGTGCGGACCAACGGTCGGCACCCGCCCCGAATCACCGGTAGGTACCGACCGTTGGTCGGTACCCATCGCATCAACCGGCCATGCCGTTGTGGCGCAACAACGCGTCCACATTCGGCGCACGCCCGCGGAACGCGGCGAAATTCTCCGCTGCACTCCGGCTGCCGCCCCGCGACAACACTTCATCGCGGAAGCGCCTGCCCGTTTCGGCCACCTGCTCCGGCGCTTCCTCGAATGCGGCATACGCATCGGCGCTGAGCACCTCGGCCCATTTGTAGCTGTAATAGCCCGCCGCATACCCACCCGCGAAAATGTGGCTGAACTGGTGCGGGAAGCGGTTCCATTCCGGCGGGCGGTTGACCGCCACTTCGTCGCGCACGCGTTCCAGCAGCTGCAGCACGCTGTCCTGCACCGGATCGAAACTGCTGTGCAGCTGCATGTCGAACAGCGCGAACTCCAGCTGGCGCACGGTGAACATGCCGCTCTGGAAATTGCGCGCGGCCAGCATCCGGTCAAACAGCGCGCGCGGCAGCGGCTCGCCGCTGTCCACATGCGCGGTCATGGCCTGCACGCGGTCCCATTCCCAGCAGAAATTCTCCATGAACTGGCTGGGCAGTTCCACCGCATCCCATTCCACGCCGTTGATGCCAGCCACGCCGAGCTCGCCGATGCGGGTCAGCAGCTGGTGCAGGCCATGGCCCATTTCATGGAACAGCGTGGTCACTTCGTCGTGGCTGAAGGTCGAGGCCTTACCATCGGCGCCCTTGCCGAAGTTGCATACCAGGTACACCAGCGGCGTCTGCACGCCCTGCGCGGTATCGCGGCGGTTGCGGCAGTCGTCCATCCACGCGCCGCCGCGCTTGCCTTCGCGCGCGTACAGATCCAGGTAGAACTGGCCGACCAGCGCGCCCTGCGCATCGACCAGGCGGAAGAAGCGCACGTCCGGATGCCACACCGGCGCCTGGTCGGGCTGCACCTGCAGGCCATAGAGGCCGTGGATGACGCTGAACAAACCCTCCAGCACCTTCGGCTCGGTGAAGTACTGCTTCACTTCCTGCTCGGAATAGGTGTAACGCGCCTGCTTCAGTTTCTCGGAGGCAAAGGCGAGGTCCCACGCTTCCAGCGCAGGCAGGCCCAGCTCGTCGCGTGCGAATGCGTCCAGCTCGGCGCGATCGCGCTGCGCGTAGGGTTTCGCACGCGCTGCCAGGTCGCGCAGGAAACCCAGCACCTGCGGCGCGTCGTCGGCCATCTTGGTGGCGATGGAGTACTCGGCGTAGTTGGCAAAGCCCAGCAGGGCCGCCAGCTCGGCGCGCAGCGCCAGCACGCGATCAATGTGCGCGCTGTTGTCCAGCTTGGGATCGCCGAACTCGGAGGCGCGCAGCGCGTTGGCGCGGTACAGCGTCTCGCGCAGCGGGCGGTGTTCTGCATAGGTCTGCACCGGCAGGTAGCACGGCATCTGCAGGGTCAGCTTCCAGCCTGGAAGACCGTCCTTCTCCGCGGCGGCGCGCGCAGCGGCGACCACATCGTCGGGCAGGCCGGCCAGCTCGCTGCGGTCTTCCACGTGCAGCGACCACGCATCGGTCGCATCGAGCACGTTCTGCGAGAACGTCGCCGACAGCGCCGAGAGCTCCTCGCGGATCGCGCTGTAACGCGCCTTGCCGGCCTCGTCCAGCTCGGCGCCGCCCAGGCGGAAATCCCGCAGCGCGTTGTCCAGCACCTTGCGCCGGGCCGGGTCGTACTGCGTCGCTTCCGGCGTGGCGGCGAGCGCGCGGTACTGCTCGAACAGCGCCAGGTTCTGGCCGAGCGCGCTGCCAAAGCGGGTCACCTTCGGCAGGTTGCTGTTGTAGGCCTCGCGCAGCGCCGGGGTGTTCACCACCGCCTGCAGGTGGCCGACCTGGCCCCAGGCGCGCCACAGGCGTTCGGTGGCATCGTCCAGCGGCTCGACGAAGCTGGCCCAACTGACCGGCTGCACGGTTTCGGCGGCTTTCACCGCCGCTTCGGCCTGCGCCAGCAAGGTGTCGATGGCCGGCCCGATGTGCTCGGGCTGGATCGCATCGAAACGGGGCAGGCCGGAAAAATCGAGCAGGGGATTGGCAGGGGTCACAGGGGTCTCCAGACAGCGGGGCCGGCACGCCGGCGTTTCCCACGATATGGCACCGGACCCGGCGCTGCACAAGCCCCGCCGGCCACGGGTTCGTGGCCGTTCACCCGCCTGCGGTGCTCAGTACAGGGCTTCCAGCGCGGCGTTGGGCAGCTCCGGCAGGCCCTGCCCGGCAACGGCCGCCGCGATCACCGCATCGGCCTGCTCCACGTCGATGCCCTGCCGCGGGTACCAGTCCGGGTTGTAGTAGCTGTGCGCATAGCGTTCGCCGCTGTCGCACAGGATCGTCACGATCGAGCCGCTGCGCCCGGCCGCACGCATGCGCTCGGCGGCATGCAGCACGCCGATGAAATTGGTACCGGTGGAGCCGCCGACCCGGCGCCCCAACTGGCGGCTGACGTGGCGCATGGCGGCCAGGCTCAACGCGTCGGGCACCTTGACCATCGCATCCACGCTGGTTGGGATGAAGCTGGATTCCACCCTGGGCCGGCCGATGCCTTCCACCCGCGAACCACCGCTGCAGGTGAGCTCGCGCCACGGTTCACCGGCCAGGGCCGCGCGGTAGCCGTCGAAGAACACCGACACTTCCGGGTCCGCGCACAGGATGCGGGTGTCGTGCCGGCGGTAGCTGACATAACGGCCCAGCGTAGCGGCGGTACCGCCGGTGCCGGGGCTGCACACGATCCATTCCGGTACCGGATGCGGCTCTTCGGCCATCTGCTTGAAGATGGATTCGGCGATGTTGTTGTTGGCACGCCAGTCGGTGGCGCGCTCGGCGTAGGTGAACTGGTCCATGAAGTGGCCGCCGGTTTCGCGTGCCAGCTTTTCCGAATCGCAGTTCAGGTCGCAGGCGCGTTCCACCAGGTGGCAGCGTCCGCCATGGAATTCGATGGCGGCGATCTTTTCCGGCGAGGTGGTGGCCGGCATCACGGCAATGAATGGCAGGCCCAGCAGGCGCGCGAAGTAGGCTTCGGACACCGCGGTTGAGCCGCTGGACGCCTCGATCACCGGGCGCCCTTCGCGCAGCCAGCCGTTGGCCAGTGCGTACAGGAACAGCGAGCGCGCCAGGCGGTGCTTCAGGCTGCCGGTGGGATGGCTGGATTCATCCTTGAAGTACAGCTCGATGCCCGGGTGGCCCGGCAGGTCCATCGGAATGAGGTGGGTATCGGCCGAACGGTTGAAATCGGCTTCGATCTTGCGGATGGCGGCGGCCACCCATTCACGCTGCGACATGTCGACGACGGGCCAGGAAGATGCAGCATTCTACGTCCCCTTGCCGCCGCCCCGCTAAAATGAACGGCCAGCCGCGTTGCGCGGCCCCCCACAGGATCCCCCATGAGCCTTGCCTCCCTGCAGTCCCAGCCGGGCGTTGCCGCCCAGCCGCCGGCCGAAACCACCGGCTTCGTGTTCAACCACACCATGCTGCGCGTCAAGGACGCCGCCGCCTCGCTGGACTTCTACACCCGCGTACTCGGCTTCCGCCTGCTCGACCAGCGCGATTTCCCCGAGGCGCGGTTCAGCCTGTACTTCCTGGCCCTGCTGCCGGCGGGCACGTCCATCCCCGAGGGCGACGACGCCCGCCGGGTGTGGATGGCCGGCCTTCCGGGCGTGCTGGAACTGACCCACAACCATGGCACCGAAACCCAGGAAGGCCGCGTGTACCACGACGGCAACCAGGACCCGCGCGGCTTCGGCCACATCTGCGTCTCCGTGCCGGACATCCACGCCGCCTGCAAGCGTTTCGATGACCTCGAGGTGCCCTACCAGAAGCGCCTGGAAGACGGCCGCATGAAGCACCTGGCCTTCATCAAGGACCCGGACGGCTATTGGGTGGAGATCATCTCCAACACCCCGATCGGCTGACCGCCCCGGCTTCAACAATGTGCACGCCCTGCCAAGGCGGGCGTGCACCGCCGGTGGTATACCTGCGTTCCTTTCCACCCGAAGGAACCCGCATGGAAACCATGGAACTGCACCGCGGCCGGCTGATCGACCACCTGCAACTGATCGTGCGTGACCTGCCGGCCAGCCGCCGCTTCTACCAGGCCGTGTTCGACACCATCGGCATTCCCATCGCCGGCGAGGGCGATACGTATTTCTGGGCCGATGAGCTGTTCATTTCCACCGCCGACAGCGAAGCGGCCGCCGGTGAACTGACCGGCCGCCACCACCTGGCCTTCCAGGCCCGCGACCGCGCCACCGTCGATGCCTTCCACAAGGCGGCGTTGGCCGCAGGCGGCAAGGACAACGGCGCCCCCGGCGAACGCCCCTACCACCCGGGCTATTACGCCGCCTTCGCGATCGATCCGGACGGCAACAACATCGAGGTCGTGTACCACGGCCCGGCGACCTACAGCGCCGACTCGGTGAAGGTGACCTTCTGAACCTGAATTCTTCACCTTCGCGATAATCAGTCTCACGAGATGAGATTGGCTTTGCCTACCGTTTCCGCATGGAGACGATACGCAAACTGGCGATCCTGGCCGATGCCGCCAAGTACGACGCGTCCTGCGCCTCCAGTGGCGCGGGTCGGCGGGATTCGCGCGCATCCGGCGGCATCGGCAGCACCGAAGGCGCCGGCATCTGCCACAGCTACACCCCCGACGGTCGCTGCGTATCGCTGCTGAAGATCCTGCTCACCAACTTCTGCATCTACGACTGCGCGTACTGCGTGAACCGGGTCTCCAGCAACGTACCGCGCGCACGCTTCAACGTGGCCGAAGTCGTCGCGCTGACCATGGATTTCTACAAGCGCAACTACATCGAAGGGTTGTTCCTTTCCAGCGGCATCATCCGCAATGCCGACTACACCATGGAGCAGATGGTGGAAGTGGCGCGGCAGCTGCGCGAGGAACACCGGTTCTCCGGCTACATCCATCTCAAGACCATTCCGGAAGCCTCGCCCGAACTGCTGGCGGCCGCCGGTCGCTACGCCGACCGCCTGTCGATCAACATCGAGCTGCCCACCGAGGAGGGCTTGAGCAGCTTCGCGCCAGAGAAATCGCTGCCTTCCATTCGCGGCGCGATGGGTGAACTGCGCTGGCGCATCGAAGAAGCCAAGGAGGCCAAGGCCGCCAGCGAGGCCAAGCCCACCACGGTGGCCGCACCGACGCCGACCGCCCCGGCCAAGCGCGCTGGCCGCGCCCGTGCGCCGCGCTTTGCACCTGCTGGCCAGAGCACGCAGATGATCGTCGGAGCCGACGGCGCCAGCGACCAGCAGATCCTCGGTGCTGCCGACAACCTGTACGGCAACTACCGCATGCGCCGGGTGTACTACTCCGCCTTCAGCCCGATCCCCGATGCCAGCCGCCTCCTTCCGGTGCAGGCACCGCCACTGGCGCGCGAACACCGCCTGTACCAGGCCGACTGGCTGCTGCGCTTCTATGGCTACGGCGTGGACGAAATCACCGACACCACGCAGAACGGCATGCTCGACCTGGACATCGACCCGAAGCTGGCCTGGGCGATCCGCCACCCTGAACGCTTCCCGGTCGATCTCAACGTGGCGTCGAAGGAGATGTTGCTGCGCGTGCCGGGGTTGGGCGTGCGCAACGTCAAACGCGTGCTGATGGCGCGCCGCCATGGCCGCCTGCGCGTGGCCGACGTAGCCCGCCTGCGCGCGCCGATGAGCAAGCTGCTGCCGTTCGTGCAGCTGGCCGACCATCACCCGCGTCGCGCACTGGATGACCCCACCGCGCTGCGCGCGCGGCTGGCACCGCCACCGCGCCAGGCCTCGCTGTTCCCCGACGCCGCCGCATGACCCGGTGGAGTGTGCGACTCGACCCGGCGTGGTCGGTGCAGTCCTGGCGTGAGGCCGCGCGGCGGGCGCTGCAGCACCGCGTCGCACCGGAGCAGCTGGACTGGCTGCAGCAGGGTGAAGGTTCGCTGCTGGACGCGCCGGCGCTGGCCCCCCTCTCAGTGCCTGACGCTGAAGCCACCGCCATTGCGGTGCCGAAGGCGTTCCTCGAACTGGCCGCCAGCTGCCTGTGCCACCGCGATCCGCAGCGCCACTCGCTGCTGTACCGCATGCTGTGGCGGATCACCCACGGCGAGCGTGGCCTGCTCACCAACCCGGCCGATCCGGACGTGCTGCGTGCGATGGCCCTCGCCCAGGCGGTGCGCCGCGACAGCCACAAGATGAAAGCCTTCGTGCGTTTCCGCGAAGTACCGGGCGAAGAGGATGCCTTCATCGCCTGGTTCGAGCCCGATCACTTCATCGTGGATCGGGTCGCGCCGTTCTTCGCGCGCCGCTTTGCGGGCATGCGCTGGGCCATCCTCACGCCGTATCGCAGTGCCCGCTGGGACGGCCAGGTGCTGGCATTCGGCCCCGGCAGCAAGCAGGCGGATGCGCCGGTGGAGGATGCGCGCGAAGAGCTGTGGCGCACCTACTACGCCAACATCTTCAACCCTGCCCGGCTCAACACGCGGATGATGCAGCAGGAAATGCCGGCCCGGTACTGGAAGCACCTGCCGGAGGCGAGCCTGCTGCCCACGCTTGTACGCGATGCCGGTGACCGCGTGCAGGAAATGCATGACCGTGAAGCGCAGGCGCCACAGCGGCGGATTCCCGAGCAGCACATTCCCCTGCGCGGCCCGGCAACCGCGAACGGCGATTCCCTCGACGAGCTGCGCACCGCGGCCGCCGCTTGCCGCCGTTGCCCGCTCTGGGAGCCGGCCACCCAGACCGTGTTCGGCGAAGGCCCGCGCGATGCGCAGGTGATGCTGGTCGGCGAGCAACCCGGGGACTCCGAGGACCTGAGCGGCCACCCCTTCGTCGGGCCAGCCGGGCAGCTGTTGAATCGGGCGCTGCAGGAACTGCGCATCGATCGCAACACGCTGTACCTGACCAACGCGGTGAAGCACTTCCGCTACGAGCGGCGCGGCAAGAAACGCATCCACTCCAAACCGCAGGTCACCCACATCAATGCGTGCCGGCCATGGTTGCTGGCGGAGATTGAACAGGTGAACCCCAAGGTGATCGTCTGTCTGGGGGCCAGTGCAGCGCGTGCCGTGTTTGGCCCCGGCTTCAACCTGGGTCGCGACCGTGGCCGCTGGCACACGTTGGAAGATGGCACACGGGGCTTTGCGACGGTGCACCCTTCCTGGGTGTTGCGGCAGCCTGCGGGTGGTGCGCAGGAAGATGCCTATCGCCTGCTGTTGGGTGACCTGGAAAGGCTGTCGATCCACGCTGGAAACAGCAGCACTGAGTAAAGCGGACATCTCCCCTTGCCATTCACGACAACATGTCTGCCACGCAGTCCTTCCCCAAGATGATCATCTGGAAGCGTTTTTTCCTCGCAAATTTCCACCTCCTGTCGTATCAACCCACCGCAGCACATGCCTGCCAGTGCCAAGCACGAACCGGGGAAGCTATGCTCCGTCCATGGTCACTCCAATCTCCAAGAAGAAGCCTGCGGCCAAGGGATTGACCGGCCGGCCCCCTACCCTGCCGTTGACTGCCGCACAGCTTCTCAGCGAAAGCCACGAGCAGCGGATCCATTGGATATATGACATGACGCCGGAGGAATCCGTCGAGATCATGCGAAAAGCAGGGTTGCTGACGCCCGCCGGCAAGTTGAAGCGCTGCTATAGATGAGCCATGGCCACCTTCAGATCGGATATCACGGCTGCGATATCGCGGTCCGGGATGGCCTCATATCGGGACAGCTGAAACCCAAGCCAAGCAACAACCAATACGACTGGCTCGGGTCGGGCTTCTATCTATTTGAAGCGGATCAGGAACGGGCGCTGGCATTCGCCGAAGCTGCGGCGAGCGAGCCTTTGCGCAGGCTGACCGCGAGGCCAATTGCCTCGCCTGCGGTTGTCGGTTGCATCTTCAGCATCCAACGCTGCCTGGATATGACCACCAGTACTGGCCGTCGAGAGTTCGAGAACGCGCACCTGTATTTTCAGGCGACCCATCTTCGCAGTGGTCAACGAACCCCGCTGAACGTCCCCGTCAATCCTCTTGACGAGGAGTTTCTCCTTCGTGGACTGGATCGAGCGGTTTTCGAGTTTATTCACTCCAAACTCTTCCAGGTCTACGGCTTTGAATACTATCAAGCCGTACGGGGCGCTTTCCGCCAAGGTCCAGAGATCGCACCTCGGTCGGGATTTCACAGGGACAGCCACGTACAGATCGCGCTCAGGGACTTCAGCTGCATCAAAGGTTGGTTTCTGCCGGCCGAGGCCGAACTCCTCAGTCCAGAGGAACTCGTCAAAGCCCAGGCGGCGCTCCACGCAGCGCGTGAAGCCAATCCAAAGTCCCGTCGCCGCGTGGAAGCGGACTAGACGTCCGCCCCACCCCCGCCTTTTTCAGTGCGCGGCCATGTAGATGTCCTGAAGCACCGCCTTCTCCAGCTCCAGCTCGCTGAGCAGGTTCTTGACGATGTCACCCAGGCTCAGGATGCCCACCAGCTTGCTGCCTTCGGTCACCATCAGGTGGCGGTGGCGCGAGTAGGTCATCAGCGCCATGGCCTGCTTCAGGGTCGCCTCGGGGGCGATGCCTTCCAGGCCGGCCGAGGGAAGCGTGGAGATGACCCGGCGACCCGCCTGCGGGCCGTCGTCGGCCAGGCTGCGCACGATGTCTTTCTCGGAGATGATCCGGACCGGCACATCATCCTTCATCACCACCAGCGCGGCGATCTTGTGCGCGCTCATCTTGTGGGCAGCGGCGCCGATCGTGTCTTCGACGTCGATGGTGACAACGGAGTCTTTCTTGGATTGCAGAAGTTCGCGAACGTTCATTCTTTTTCCTGTTGCAGACTGGGTGAAGCCACACGCCTTGCGTGGTGGGACCGATTGACGCAGCCAGCGGCTGACACCCCGAGAATGGCATTTCGACTAGAACCGACGCTGAATGTCGCAGGCGGACTCGACTAAAGTTTTCCCGACGCCAGAAACGGCAAAGGGCGGCCCTGCTGGGCCGCCCCCTTTTTTTTGTTGAAGCGTGCCCACCAACGGTGGGCACCTACCCGCGATCGACCTGGGTCGATCGCTTACTCCACCGTCACGCTCTTGGCCAGGTTGCGCGGCTTGTCCACGTCGGTGCCGCGCGCCAACGCGGTGTGGTACGCCAGCAGCTGCACCGGGATGGTGTGCACCACCGGGCTGAGCACGCCAGCGTGGCGTGGGGTGCGGATGACGTGCACGCCTTCGGATTCGACGAAGTTGCTGTCCTGGTCGGCGAACACGAACAGCTCGCCGCCGCGCGCGCGCACTTCCTGCATGTTGGATTTGACCTTCTCCAGCAGGCTGTCGTTCGGCGCGATCACCACCACCGGCATGTCTTCATCCACCAGCGCCAGCGGGCCGTGCTTGAGCTCGCCGGCCGGGTAGGCTTCGGCGTGGATGTAGGTGATTTCCTTGAGCTTGAGCGCGCCTTCCAGGGCGATCGGGTAATGCAGCCCGCGGCCCAGGAACAGGGCGCTGTTCTTGCGCGCGAAGCGCTCTGCCCAGATGGCGATCTGCGGTTCCATGTTCAGCGCATGCTGCACGCTGCCCGGCAGGAAGCGCAGCTGCTCCAGGTACTCCGCTTCCTGCGCAGCATCGATGCGGCCGTGCAGCTTGCCCAGCACCACGGTCAGCTGGAACAGCGCGGCCAGCTGGGTGGTGAACGCCTTGGTCGAGGCCACGCCGATCTCGGCACCGGCACGGGTGTAGCAGACCAGTTCGCTGGCGCGCGGGATGGCGCTTTCCGGCACGTTGCAGATCGACAGCGTATGCAGGTGGCCCAGCGATTTGGCGTACTTCAGCGCCTCCATCGTGTCCAGGGTTTCACCGGACTGGGAGATGGTGACGATCAGGTGCTTGGGGTTGGCATACGCGGCGCGGTAACGATACTCGCTGGCGATCTCCACGCTGCACGGCAGGCCGGCGATGGATTCGATCCAGTAGCGCGCGGTCAGGCCGGCGTAGTAGCTGGTACCGCAGGCCAGGATCTGCACGCCTTCGATGCCGGCCAGCACGCTTTCGGCGTTCTTGCCGAACAGCTCGGCCGGGAAGCCACCGGCGTCGATCGCCGCTTCGATGGTGTCGCCCAGCGCGCGCGGCTGTTCATGGATTTCCTTCTGCATGAAGTGGCGGTACGGGCCCAGCTCCAGCGAGGCCAGCGACACATCCGACTGGTGCACGCCACGGTCCACCGGCTGGTTGTGTTCGTCATACACCTGCACGCCATCGCGGCGGATGTCGGCGGTGTCGCCCTCCTCCAGGAAAATCACGTTGCGGGTGGCCGAGATCACCGCTGACACGTCGGAGGCCACGAAGTTCTCGCCCTGGCCCAGGCCCACCAGCAGCGGGCAGCCCATGCGCGCACAGACGAAGTGGTTCGGCTCGGCGCGGCTCATCACTGCCAACGCGTAGGCACCGGTCAGTTCCTTGACCGTGCGCTGCAGCGCCGACAGGAGACTGTCGCCGTTCTTCAGGTTGTGGTGCATCAGGTGGGCGATGACTTCGGTGTCGGTCTGCGACTCGAACACGTAGCCCAACCCGCGCAGGCGCTCACGCTGCTCTTCGTGGTTCTCGATGATGCCGTTGTGCACCAGCGCCACGCCGTGGCTGATGTGCGGGTGGGCATTGGCTTCGGTCACGCCGCCATGGGTAGCCCAGCGGGTGTGGCCGATGCCGAGCGTGGCGTCGAAGCCTTCGGCAATGGCGGCCTTTTCCATCTCGGCCACGCGGCCGGTACGGCGCACGCGGCGCACGTCGGCCTGGGCCTGGGTCTGGTCCAGTACCGCGATGCCGGACGAGTCGTAGCCCCGGTATTCCAGCCGCTTCAGTCCTTCGATGAGTACCGGTACCACATCGCGATCCGCGATCGCCCCCACAATCCCGCACATAGATTCAGATCCCTGCTGTCGAACGCCCATTCTAGCGTGGGCGGCTGGACCGCTTGGACGCTGTCCGCTTAACAAAAGTGTCCGCTGCGGTGTCCGCGGACACCCGGACAATCGCGCCCGCTTCGCAAGCTGTTGTTTTCAAAGGGGCGAATGTTGGCACGCGGTGTGCTTGGTATACCGCAACCCAACCGCGAACGAGCCCGATGATCCGCGACACTTCCGCACAGGACCAGACCCTCTCCACCCCGGGCACGGCCGCGCCGTGGAAGCGCTGGCTGTGGCCGGGCATCGCCGCGCTGGTGGTGCTGCTGGCGATCATTTTTGCCGCCCGCGCCTGGCTCGGGTCCAGCCGCTCCTTCGACAGCGCGCGGGTGCGCATTGCCGAAGTCAAGCAGGGCGACCTCGTCCGCGACCTGGCCGCCGATGGCCGGGTGATCGCCGCCAACAGCCCGATCCTGTACGCGATCTCCGCCGGTACGGTGGACCTGAAGGTGGTGGCCGGCGATGTGGTGAAGAAGGGCCAGGAGCTGGCCGTGATCGACAGCCCCGAGCTGCGCAGCAAGCTGGCCCAGGAGCGCACCACCCTGGCCGGGCTGGAAGCCGAAGCCAGCCGCGCCGTGCTCGATGCCACCCTGGCCCGGGCCAAGGCCAGCAAGGAAACCGACCAGGCCAGCATTGAGCGCCAGGCCGCCGAACGCGACCTGCAGCGCTACCAGCGCGGCTATGACGGCGGCGCGGTGCCGCAGATCGACCTCGCCAAGGCCAACGACAGCCTGAAGAAGGCCGACATCTCGCTGGCCAACGCCCAGACCGACGCCCGCCTGCAGGGCCAGGGCGCGGACCTGGATGCCCGCAACAAGCGCCTGCTGGCCGACCGCCAGCGTGCGGTGGTGGAAGAAGTGCAGCGCCAGGTGGACGCGCTGACCCTGCGCGCACCGTTCGATGGCCAGGTAGGCCAGGTCCAGGCCACCCAGCACACCCAGGTAGCGGCCAACGCGCCGATCCTGGGCGTGGTCGATCTGTCGCGCTTCGAGATCGAGATCAAGGTGCCGGAAAGCTTCGCCCGCGACCTGTCCATCGGCATTCCGGCCCAGCTCACCAGCGGCAATGGCCAGCCGTTCCCGGGCGAGATCAGCGCGGTATCGCCCGAAGTGGTGGCCGGCGAAGTCAATGCCCGCATCCGCTTCACCGACAAGCAGCCGCAGGGCCTGCGCCAGAGCCAGCGCATGCAGTCGCGGATCGTGCTCGATACCCGCCGCAATGTCATCAAGGTCGAGCGTGGCCCGTTCGTGGAACAGGGCAACGGCCAGGCCTACGTCATGGATGGCGATACCGCGATCCGCCGCCCGGTGCGGCTGGGCGTCAGCAGCCTGGGCGAAGTGGAAATCCTGTCCGGCCTGCGCCCGGGCGACCGCGTGGTCGTCTCCGGCGCTGACCTGTTCGGCGATGCCGAATCCGTCTCCATCAACTGATCACCCTCATCACTTCAACCAAGGAAACAGCCATGCTCGAGATGCGCTCGGTCGCCAAAGTATTCCGCACCGAACAGGTGGAAACCCATGCCCTGCGTTCGCTGGACCTGCACGTGCGCGAGGGTGAGTTCGTTGCGGTGACCGGCCCGTCCGGTTCGGGCAAGACCACCTTCCTCAATATCGCCGGCCTGCTGGAAACCTTCACCAGCGGCACCTACATGCTCGATGGGCAGGACGTGAGCAAGCTGGGCGACGATGCCCGCAGCCGCCTGCGCAACCAGAAGATCGGCTTCATCTTCCAGGGTTTCAACCTGATCTCCGACCTCAACCTGTTCGACAACGTCGACGTGCCGCTGCGTTACCGCGGCATGCCGGCCAGCGAACGCAAGCAGCGCATCGAACGCGCACTCGGCCAGGTCGGGCTGGGCTCGCGCATGAAGCACTACCCCTCCGAACTGTCGGGCGGCCAGCAGCAGCGCGCCGCCATCGCCCGCGCCCTGGCCGGCAGCCCGCGCCTGCTGCTGGCCGACGAACCGACCGGCAACCTGGACAGCCAGATGGCCCGCGGGGTGATGGAACTGCTGGAAGAGATCAACGCCGCCGGCACCACCATCGTCATGGTCACCCATGACCCGGAACTGGCCGCGCGTGCCCAGCGCAACGTGCACATCGTCGATGGCCAGGCCACCGACCTGGTGCGCGAACCGGTGCTGGCCACCCCGCGCGTTGCCGTCGCCACGCTCAACGACTGAGGCCCGCCACCATGCTCGCCTACTACTTCCGACTGGCCCTGCGCAGCTTCCGGCGCAACAAGGTGCTGACCGCGCTGATGGTGATCGCCATCGCGCTGGGCATCGGTGCTTCCATGACCACCCTGACCGTGTTCCATGTGCTGTCAGGCGATCCGATCCCGCAGAAGAGCGACCGCCTGTTCAACGTGCAGGTCGACCCGCGGCCGATGATCGGCTACCAGCCCAGCGAAGAGCCCGAAGAACAGGTCACCCGCTTCGATGGCGAAAAGCTGCTGCGTGAGAAGAAGGCCAAACACCAGGTGCTGATGACCGGTGGTGGCGTCACGGTGGAACCGGACAACAGCACGCTGCGCCCGTTCGACACCGATGCGCGCTACGCGTCCAGCGATTTCTTCGCCATGTTCGATGCGCCGTTCAAGTACGGCCAGGGCTGGAAGCCCGACCAGGACGAAGGCCGTGGCCGGGTAGCGGTGATCTCCAAGGCCTTGAACGAGAAGTTGTTCAACGGCCAGAACAGCGTGGGCAAGCCATTGCGCATGGATGGGCACACCTTCAACATCGTCGGCGTGCTGGACGAATGGAATCCCAACCCGCACTTCTACGACCTGGAGACCGGCCGCTACGGCGACAGCGAAGACATCTTCGTACCGGTGTTCACCGCGCTGGACCTGAAGTTCGGCCGCAACGGCAACATGAACTGCTGGGACAACGCCAACGGCGAGGAAACCGCACTCAATGCACCGTGCGTGTGGATGCAGTACTGGGTTGAGCTGGCCTCGCCGGCCGACGCCGGCGACTACCGGGCGTATCTGGAAAACTACTCGGCACAGCAGAAGGCCGCCGGTCGCTTCCAGCGTCCGTCCAACGTGCGCCTGCGCAACGTGATGGAGTGGCTGGACTTCAAGCAGGTGGTGCCCAGCGACGTGCGCCTGCAGCTGTGGCTGGCACTGGGCTTCCTGGCGGTGTGCCTGATCAACACGGTGGGCCTGCTGCTGGCCAAGTTCCTGCGCCGCAGCGGCGAAATCGGCGTACGCCGCGCACTGGGTGCCAGCCGTGGGCAGATCTTCCTGCAGTCGCTGGTCGAAGCCGGCACCGTCGGCCTGGCCGGTGGCGTGCTGGGTCTGGGACTGGCCCTGCTGGGCCTGTATGCGGTTCGGCAGCAGCCGGTGGACTACGCCAAGCTGGCCACGCTGGACGGCAAGATGCTGCTGCTCACCTTCGGCCTGACCCTGGCCGCCAGCCTGTTGGCCGGTTTCCTGCCGGCGCTGCGCGCCATGCAGGTCACCCCCGCCATTCAACTCAAATCGCAGTAAGGATCCGGAGCACATCATGGATATCCGACCCATCCTGAGCACGTTGCGCCGGCACAAGACCGCTGCCGCACTCATCGTGCTGGAGATCGCGCTGACCTGCGCGATCGTCTGCAATGCGTTGTTCCTGATCGGCCAGCGCCTGGAGAAGATCAACCAGCCCAGCGGCATTGCCGAGCAGGAACTGCTGGAAGTGCGGCTGGGCGGCATCGGCACCCAGGTCAACGCCACCGCGCGCACCCGCGAAGACCTGGCGGCGCTGCGTGCCATCCCCGGGGTGAAGAACGCGGTGCCGATCAACCAGCTGCCGTTCCGGCGCAATTCCTGGAATACCAGCCTGTCACTGATCCCCGACCAGGAACGCCCCAACTTCAACGCCGCGCAGTTCTTCGCCAGCGAAGGCACGCTGGATACGATGGGCCTGCAGCTGGTGGCCGGCCGCGACTTCGAGGGCGATGAGTTCGCCAACCTGGAAGACGTGGAGAAGGACGCCACCATCGAGCAGCGGGGCTCGGCGGTGATCCTGAGCAGCAAGGCCGCCAACAAGCTGTTCCCGGATGGCCAGGCCGTCGGCAAGACCATCTACAGCGGCCGCATGCCGCTGCGCATCGTGGGCGTGGTGAAGGAACTGGCGCGCCCGGTGACGGTGGAGTCCGACACCGGCTACTCGATGATCCTGCCGGTACGGGTGAACTACGATATGGGGCTGTACCTGATCCGGGTGACCGACCCGGCACGTCGCCAGGAAGTGCTGGCGGCCGCCGTGGCCGCGCTGGAGAAGGTGGACAGCAGCCGCATGGTGCGCGCCAAGCTCACCTACACCGAACAGCGCGAGAAGTACTTCCAGAACGACCGCGCCATGGTGGGCCTGCTGATCACCGTGTGCGTGGCGCTGCTGGTGGTCACCGCGCTGGGCATCGTCGGCCTGGCCAGCTTCTGGGTGCAGCAGCGTACCAAGCAGATCGGCATCCGCCGTGCGCTGGGCGCCACCCGTGGCCAGATCCTCCGGTACTTCCAGACCGAGAACTTCCTGCTGGCCACCGTGGGTATCGTGCTGGGCATGCTGCTGGCGTACTCGATCAACCTGTGGCTGATGGGTGCCTACGAGCTGCCGCGCATGCCGATCACCTACCTGCCCATTGGCGCAGTGCTACTTTGGCTGCTGGGCCAGATCGCCGTGTTCGGGCCCGCCCACCGCGCCGCGGCGGTACCGCCGGCCGTCGCCACCCGGAGTGCCTGACATGACCGTTTCCCCCATCCGTCTCACGCTGGCCGCCCTGCTGATGATCAGCACCACCGCCTGCGCCGAAAGCACCCAGACCGAGTCGTCGCGTATGGACTGGCGCCAGGATGGCGCGCGCCTCACCCTCGAATCCGAACAGGGCGCGGTGAGCGTTACCGCCGCGTCGCCGGCCAGCCGCTTCGGCGTGCAGGCCGGCGACCAGGTCCTGCGCGTGGACGGCGTGCCGGTGCGCAAGGTGGGCGAGTTGACCGACGCACTGTCGGCCAGCGACAAAGCCAGCGTGCCGGTCACGGTGCGCCGCGCCGGCCGCGACCAGGTCGTCAGCGTGCCGACCTCAGCATGGCGCGCGGTGCAGCCACCGCCCCCGCCTCGCCCGCCGGCGCCGCCGTCACCGCCGGAACGCCCGTAAGCCGCCTTCCGGGCCCACCCTGCCGGTGGGCCCGGCGCTCGGGTACTCTCTGCCTACTTTCCGGTCCTTCGTTGCCGCATGCCTTCGATCCTGATCATTGACGACAACGCCAGCGTGGCTACCGCGCTGGAGGTCCTGTTCTCGCTGCACGACATCGATGCCGTGCACGCGCTGTCGCCAGACGAGGGCCTGGCGCTGCTGGAACAGCAGCCGGTGGACCTGGTCATCCAGGACATGAACTTCACCGAAGACACGACGTCCGGTGAAGAAGGCGAGGCGCTGTTCCAGCAGATCCGCGCCCGCCACCCGGACCTGCCGGTGATCCTGCTCACCGCCTGGACCCATCTGAGCAGCGCGGTGGACCTGGTCAAGGCCGGCGCGGCCGACTACCTGGCCAAGCCCTGGGACGACCGCAAGCTGCTGACCACGGTCAACAACCTGCTGGAGCTGTCTGAAACCCGTCGCGAGCTTGACCGCCGCCGTGCGCGCGAGCAGCGCGACCGGAGTGCGCTGGAGGCACGCTACGACCTGCGCGGCGCGGTGGTGGCCGACCCGGCCAGCGAACGCGTGGTGAACCTGGCCTGCCAGGTCGCGCGCTCGGAGCTGCCCGTGCTGATCACCGGGCCCAACGGTGCAGGCAAGGAGAAGATCGCCGAGATCATCCAGGCCAACTCGCTGGTGGCCAAGGGCGCGTTCGTGGCGCTGAACTGCGGCGCCATTCCGTCCGAGCTGATCGAGGCTGAACTGTTCGGCAGCGAGGCCGGTGCCTACACCGGCGCCAACAAGGCGCGCGAGGGCAAGTTCGAAGCCGCCGATGGCGGCACGTTGTTCCTGGACGAGATCGGCAACCTGTCGCTGGGCGGGCAGATGAAGCTGCTGCGCGTGCTGGAAACCGGCCGTTTCGAGCGGCTGGGCTCCAACCGCGAGCGCCAGGTCAAGGTGCGCGTGATCAGCGCGACCAACGCCGACCTGCCGGCGATGATCCGCGACGGCCAGTTCCGCGAAGACCTGTATTACCGCCTCAACACCGTTGAATTGGCACTGCCGCCACTGGCCGAGCGGCCAGGCGACATCCTGCCGTTGGCCGAACGCTTCCTGGGCGATGGCAAGCCACTGTCCAATGCCGCCGCCAGTGCGTTGCAACGGCACGCGTGGCCCGGCAACGTGCGCGAGCTGCGCAACGTGATCCAGCGCGCCGGCCTGCTCGCACAGGGCCCGCGTATTGAAGTGGGGGACCTGAACCTGCCGCGTGCCGTGGCGGCGCCGCGTGCGGCCACGCCTGCCGCCGATCCGGACCGCAGCCGGATCGAATCGGCGCTGTCGCACAGCCACGGCATCATTGCCCAGGCCGCGGCCGAACTCGGCCTGAGCCGGCAGGCGCTGTACCGCCGCATGGACCGCTACGGTATTCCGCGCGAATGAAGCGCACCTCGTTCACCTTCCGCCTGTTCCTGCGCCTGCTGCCGGTGCTGGCGCTGGCCGCGGCCGGGCCGTGGCTGCTGGCGTACTGGATGGACCAGGGCTGGCTGGTGACGCTGGTGTCGGCCGTGGCGCTGCTGGTGTTGATGTGGTGGACGTTGCGCCGTGCCACCGCGCCGGTACGCTCGCTGCTGCGGGCGCTGTCGGGCACCACCAGCAGCTACCGCGATGGCGAATACAACTTCAGCGTGTACTGGCCGGGCAACGATGAACTGGGCGACCTGGTCCAGGCGCACCGCGAGCTGGGTGACGTGCTGCGCGAACAGCGCCAGGGGCTGGTGCAGCGCGAGCTGCTGCTGGACACCATGGTGCAGAACACGCCGGTGTCGATGCTGCTGCTGGCCAACGGCGGCGATGGCGTGCAGCGCGTCATGTTCTCCAACCTGGCTGCGCGCAAGCTGCTGCACAACGGCTGGAAGCTGGAAGGCCAGGCCATGCAGAACGTGCTGGAGACCATGCCGGTGGAGCTGCGCGATGCCATCGAACGCGGCGGCGACAGCCTGTTTGCCGTGCGCGGCCCGGGTGACGTGGATGACGAGGCGGATGACGATGACGAGCAGGTCTACCACCTGTCGCGGCGCAGCTTCCATCTCAACGGCCGCCCGCACGACCTGCTGCTGATCCGCCTGCTCACCGCCGAGCTCCGGCGACAGGAAGTGCAGACCTGGAAGAAGGTGATCCGGGTGATCAGCCACGAACTCAACAACTCGCTGGCACCGATTGCGTCGCTGGCGCATTCGGGGGGCGAGCTGGTGCGGCGTGGCAAAACCGAGCGCCTGGAAGAAGTGTTCGCCACCATCGAAGACCGGTCACGGCACCTGGAAGGCTTCATCCGCGGCTACGCGCGCTTTGCCAAGCTGCCGCAGCCGCAGCTGCAGAACGTGCAGTGGAAGCAGTTCCTGGCCGGGCTGCAGCTGCAGATCCCATTCCGCATGGGGGACATTCCCGAGGACCTCCAGGGGCGCGTGGACATCGCCCAGCTGGGCCAGGCGCTGCTGAACCTGCTCAAGAACGCGCATGAAGCGTGCAGCGAGGCCGAACCGCCGAACGACGATGTCGAGCTGCGCTTGACCCGGCTGCCGCAGTGGCTGCGGATCGAGGTGCAGGACCGTGGAAAGGGCATGAACGAGGCGGTACTGCAGAACGCGCTGATGCCGTTCTATTCCACCAAGCGCAATGGCACGGGGCTCGGGTTGGCGCTTACCCGCGAAATCGTCGAGGCGCATGGTGGGCGCGTGTCGCTGCAGAACCGCCGCGAGGGCGGTCTGTGCGTGGCGATCTTTTTGCCGGGGTGATGGGTTCGCCTGGGCCGGCCAACGGCCGGCGCTACGAATTTTTACGGGTCCATTGGGATCCGGATCAATCAACCATGGGCTCCGGATACGCCGCGGTAGCGCCGGCCGTTGGCCGGCCCAGGCGGTGCCCGGTTACTTCTTCACCGGGCGGTGCCAGCCATCAATGGTTTCCTGGCGCACGCGTGCCAGCGTCAACTTGCCTTCCGGCGCGTTCCGGGTAATCACCGAACCGGCGGCGATGGTCGCCCCGTCGCCGATCGTCACCGGCGCCACCAGCGAGCTGTTGGAGCCGATGAAGGCGTTGTCGCCGATGGTGGTCTGCGACTTGTTCACGCCGTCGTAGTTGCAGGTGATGGTGCCGGCGCCGATGTTGACCTTGCTGCCGATCACCGCATCACCCAGGTAAGTAAGGTGGTTGGCCTTGCTGCCGACGCCCAGATGGACCTTCTTGGTTTCCACGAAATTGCCCACGTGCGAACCCTCGGCCAGCACGGTACCCGGGCGCAGCCGCGCGAACGGGCCGATGTCGGCCGCGCCCTCGCTGACCACGCCGTCCAGGTCACAATGCGGCTTGACCACCGTGCCGGCGGCCAGCTTGACGTCCTTGAGCCGGGTGAACGGGCCGATGCTGACCCCGTCGCCCAGTTCAACGGTGCCTTCCAGGATCACGTTGACGTCGATCTGCACATCGCGGCCGACCGTGACCGTACCCCGGATATCGAGCCGGGCCGGGTCGATCACGCGGGCGCCCTGCGCGCACAGCGCACGCACTTCGCGCAGCTGCCACGCGCGTTCGAGCTGCGAGAGCTGCCAGGGGTCGTTGGCACCCTCGGCCTCCTGCGCGTCGGCCACGAAGGCCATGTCGGCGGGCGTGTAGTCCGCTGCGGCGGACGCGAACACATCGGTCAGGTAGTACTCGCCCTGCGCGTTGCTGTTGGAGAGCTGCGACAACCAGGTGCGCAGCGCGGTCGATTCGGCGGTGATGATGCCGGTGTTGATGGTGCGGATGGCCAGCTGTTCGTCGGTCGCGTCCTTCTGCTCGACGATCGCGCCCACCTTGCCTTCGGCATTGCGTACGATCCGGCCATAGCCGGTCGGGTTGACCATATCGGCCACCAGCACGGCCAGGCGGCCCGGCTGGGCGAGCAGGTGGCGCAGGGTATCCACCTGGATCAGCGGCACATCGCCGTACAGCACCAGCACCGTGGCCGCATCGGGGACCTGCGGCATGGCCTGCTGCACGGCATGGCCGGTGCCCAGCTGCTGGGTCTGTTCGGCCCACTGCAGGTCCGGCTGGTCGGCGAACGCCGCGCGCACCGCTTCACCACCGTGGCCGTACACCACATGGATGGCGTCGGGCCGCAGCTGGCGCGCGGTATCGATCACATGGGCCAGCATCGGGCGGCCGGCAATCGGCTGCAGCACCTTGGGCAGGTCCGACTTCATGCGCTTGCCAGCGCCGGCGGCGAGGATGATGACGTGCAGGGCTTGGGTCATGGGGATGGAGGGTGATCAAAGGTGACGACTGCGATTCTAGAACGCCCGCCGTCAATGTGCCGCGTTTCCGGTACGCGGAAACAACAACGCCGGCAGAAGCCGGCGTTGTCGCATGCAGCGGTAAGCGCTGGAACTCAGTGCTTGAGGGTCTTGCGCAGGCGCTCCAGCGCCTGCAGCTGGACCACGGCTTCGGCCAGCTTCTGCTGGGCTTCGGCCACTTCCATCGCTTCGCCACGGTTGGCCAGGATGCGCTCGGCTTCTTCCTTGGCCTTGCGGACCGAGGTTTCGTCGATGTCCTGCGCGCGGATCGCGGTGTCGGCCAGCACGGTCACGACCTGCGGCTGCACCTCGAGGATGCCGCCGGAGATGGCGAAGTCCAGCTGTTCGCCATTCGGGGTGGTGACCACCACCTTGCCCGGCTTGAGCCGGGTGATCAGCGGGGCGTGCTTGGGCGCGATGCCCAGTTCGCCAAGCTCACCCGTAGCCACGACCAGAGTCGCTTCACCACGGAAGATTTCCTGCTCGGCGCTGACGATGTCGCAACGGATGGTGCTCATGATCAGGCCTTCTCAGCCATCTTCTTGGCTTTCTCGACCGCTTCTTCGATGCTGCCGACCATGTAGAACGCCTGCTCCGGCAGGTGGTCGTATTCACCGTCGACGATGGCCTTGAAGCCGCGGATGGTGTCCTTCAGCGACACGTACTTGCCCGGCGAGCCGGTGAACACTTCGGCCACGTGGAACGGCTGGCTGAAGAAGCGCTCGATCTTGCGGGCGCGCGACACGGCCTGCTTGTCTTCTTCGGACAGTTCGTCCATGCCCAGGATGGCGATGATGTCCTTCAGTTCCTTGTACTTCTGCAGGGTCTGCTGGACGCGCTGGGCGGTGTCGTAATGTTCGTGGCCGATGACCAGCGGGTCCATCTGGCGGCTGGTCGAATCCAGCGGATCCACCGCCGGGTAGATACCCAGCGAGGCAATCGAACGCGACAGGGTCACGGTCGAATCCAGGTGGGCGAAGGTGGTCGCCGGGGACGGGTCGGTCAAGTCATCGGCCGGCACGTAGACGGCCTGGATCGAGGTGATCGAGCCGTTCTTGGTCGAGGTGATGCGCTCCTGCAGGACGCCCATTTCCTCGGCCAGGGTCGGCTGGTAACCCACGGCCGACGGCATGCGGCCCAGCAGTGCCGACACTTCGGTACCGGCCAGGGTGTAGCGGTAGATGTTGTCGACGAACAGCAGCACGTCCTTGCCCTTGCCGTTTTCGTCCTTCTCGTCGCGGAAGTATTCCGCCATGGTCAGGCCGGTCAACGCGACGCGCAGGCGGTTGCCCGGCGGCTCGTTCATCTGGCCGTACACCATCGCGACCTTGTCCAGGACGTTGGAGTCCTTCATCTCGTGGTAGAAGTCGTTGCCCTCACGGGTACGCTCGCCCACGCCGGCGAACACGGACAGGCCGCTGTGCGCCTTGGCGATGTTGTTGATCAGTTCCATCATGTTGACGGTCTTGCCCACGCCGGCGCCGCCGAACAGGCCGACCTTGCCGCCCTTGGCGAACGGGCACATCAGGTCGATGACCTTGATGCCGGTTTCCAGCAGCTCGGTGGCCGGGGACTGGTCTTCGTACGACGGCGCTTCACGGTGGATTTCCCAGCTGTCGCTGGCGGTCACCGGACCGGCTTCGTCGATCGGACGGCCCAGCACGTCCATGATGCGGCCCAGGGTGCCGGCACCGACCGGCACCGAGATGGCGCGTTCGGTGTTGGTGGCCACCAGGTTGCGCTTCAGGCCGTCGGTGGAGCCCAGCGCGATGCAACGGACCACGCCGTCGCCGAGCTGCTGCTGCACTTCCAGCGTGATTTCGGTGTTGTCCACCTTCAGCGCGTGGTACACCTTCGGCACCGACTCGCGGGGGAATTCCACGTCGACGACGGCGCCGATGATCTGAACGATCTTGCCCTGACTCATTGCTGCATCCTCTAATTTAAATGCTTTGACTGCGCGCGTCAGACTGCTGCCGCGCCGCCGACGATTTCCGAAATTTCCTGGGTGATCGCTGCCTGGCGGGCCTTGTTGTAGACCAGCTGCAGGGTTCCGATCAGCTTGTTGGCGTTGTCACTGGCCGACTTCATCGCGACCATGCGGGCTGCATGCTCGGACGCGACGTTTTCCAGCACTGCCTGGTACACCAGCGATTCGACGTAACGCGTCATCACGTGCTCCAGCACGGTCGCGGCGTCGGGTTCGTACAGGTAATCCCAGTCGTGGTGTGCAACCTGCTTCTCGGCGGCCGGCAACGGCAGCAGCTGGTCGAAGCTGGCCTTCTGCGTCATCGTGTTGATGAAGCGGTTGTAGACCAGGTACACACGGTCGACCTTGCCCTCGGTGAAGGCATCGAGCATGACCTTGATGACACCGATCAGCTGTTCCAGGTGCGGCACATCGCCCATGTGGGTGACGCTGCCGACCATGTTGACCTTGACGCGGCGGAAGAAGGTGGATGCCTTCTGGCCGATGGTCACCAGGTCGATCTCGGCGCCCTTGTCCTGCCACTCGCGCACGTCGCCGAGCATCTTGCGGAACAGGTTGTTGTTCAGGCCGCCGGCCAGGCCGCGGTCGGAAGAGACCACGATGTAGCCCACGCGCTTCACTTCGTCGCGCTGGACCAGGAACGGATGCTGGTAATCGGTGCTGGCCTGGGCCAGGTGGCCGATCACCTGCTTCATCGCCTGCGCATACGGACGCGACGTCTTCATCCGCTCCTGCGCCTTGCGGATTTTGGAGGCCGAGACCATTTCAAGCGCGCGGGTCACCTTGCGGGTGTTCTGCACGCTCTTGATCTTGGTTTTGATTTCGCGTCCGCTTGCCATCTCTTATTCCCGTAGAGCGGGGCCATGCCCCGCTTTGTCGTTTGCGCAGCGGGGAAACACTCCCCGCCCCACGAAGCGGCTTACCAGCTGCCGGTGGTCTTGAACTCGGAGATGCCCTTCTTGAAGGCCGCTTCGATGTCGTTGTCCCAACCGCCGGTGGCGTTGACCTTGCCGACCAGTTCGCCCTGGGTGTTGGCGAAGTGGGCGTGCAGGCCTTCTTCGAAGGCCAGCAGCTTGTTGACCGGCACGTCGTCGAGGTAACCCTCGTTGACGGCGTAGATCGACAGCGCCTGGTTGGCGATCGACATCGGGGCGTACTGCTTCTGCTTCATCAGCTCGGTCACGCGCTGACCGCGCTCGAGCTGCTTGCGGGTGGCTTCGTCCAGGTCCGAGGCGAACTGCGCGAACGCCGCCAGCTCACGGTACTGGGCCAGCGAGATGCGGATGCCGCCCGACAGCTTCTTGATGATCTTGGTCTGGGCCGCACCACCGACGCGCGACACCGAGATACCGGCGTTCACGGCCGGGCGGATGCCCGAGTTGAACAGGTCGGTTTCCAGGAAGATCTGGCCGTCGGTGATCGAGATCACGTTGGTCGGCACGAACGCGGAAACGTCACCGGCCTGGGTTTCGATGATCGGCAGCGCGGTGAGCGAACCGGTCTGGCCCTTGACGGCACCGTTGGTGAACTTCTCCACGTACTCTTCCGACACGCGGGCTGCGCGCTCGAGCAGACGCGAGTGCAGGTAGAACACGTCACCCGGGTAGGCTTCACGGCCCGGCGGACGCTTCAGCAGCAGCGAGATCTGGCGGTAGGCCACGGCCTGCTTGGACAGGTCGTCGTACACGATCAGGGCATCCTGGCCGCGGTCCATGAAGTACTCACCCATGGTGCAGCCCGAGTAGGCGCTGATGTACTGCATGGCAGCCGATTCGGACGCGGTGGCGGCCACGACCACGGTGTGGGCCAGGGCGCCGTTCTCTTCCAGCTTGCGCACGATGTTGGCCACGGTCGAGGCCTTCTGGCCGATCGCGACGTACACGCACTTGATGCCGGTGTCCTTCTGGTTGATCACCGCATCGATGGCCAGGGCGGTCTTGCCGGTCTGGCGGTCACCGATGACCAGCTCGCGCTGGCCGCGGCCGATCGGGATCATGGAGTCGACGGACTTGTAACCGGTCTGCACCGGCTGGTCGACCGACTTGCGCCAGATCACGCCCGGGGCAACGCGCTCCACCGGTGCGGTGGCCTGGGCAGCGATCGGGCCCTTGCCGTCGATCGGCTCGCCGAGCGCGTTGACCACGCGGCCCAGCAGCTCCGGACCGACCGGCACTTCCAGGATGCGGCCGGTGGTCTTGGCCACGTCGCCTTCGCGCAGGTGCTCATAGCCACCCAGGACCACGGCGCCGACCGAGTCGCGCTCCAGGTTCAGGGCCAGGGCGAAGGTGTTGTTCGGCAGTTCGATCATTTCGCCCTGCATCACGTCGGCCAGGCCGAAGATGCGCACGATGCCGTCGGACACGCTGGTCACGGTGCCTTCGTTGCGCGATTCCGCGGCCAGCTTGACCTTCTCGATGCGGTTCTTGATCAGTTCGCTGATTTCGGAGGGGTTGAGCGTGGTTGCCATCGTCAAGTCCTAGTGCCGGCGATCACGCCGGACGTTAAATGAATTCAGTTAGCGAGCGCGGTCTGCAGGCGCGACAGCTTGCCCTTGAGCGAGCCATCGATCACCACGTCGCCAGCGTCGATCACCGCACCGCCGATCAGCGACGCATCGATGGCGGTGGTGACGTCGACCTCTTGGCCGAAGCGCTTGCGCAGCGCGGCCTTGATGGCGTCCAGCTCAGCGGTGGACAGCTCGGCGGCCGAGGTCACGGTGGCTTTCACCACGTGTTCGGCTTCAGCGCGGAGCTGGTCGTACATGCCTGCGATTTCCGGCAGCAGCGGCAGCCGGTGCGCTTCGGCCAGGATGGCCAGGAAGCGACCGAACGACTCGCCTGCCGTTTCCGGGGCCAGCAACGCGACGGCATCGTCACGGCCCAGCTCCGGGTTCGACAGCAGGGCCGACACGCGCGGATCGGCGGCTACATGGGCGGAGAACGCAAGCGCGTCCGACCACGGCGCGAACGTGCCTTCGTCGCGCGCGGTCGCGAACGCGGCGCGGGCATACGGGCGTGCAAGCGTGAGGGCCTGGCTCATCGATCAGATCTCCGAGGCCAGCTCGTCGAGCAGCGCCTTGTGGGCGTTGGCGTCGATTTCGCGCTTGAGCAGCTTTTCGGCACCGGTCACGGCCAGCACGGACACCTGCTTGCGCAGATCCTCGCGGGCACGGTTGGCGGCCAGTTCGATCTCGGCGTGGGCCAGTTCTTTCTGGCGGTTCGCTTCGACGATGGCTTCATTCTTGGCAGCATCAACGATCTGGTTGGCGCGGGCATGGGCCTGGTCGATGATCTCGTTGGCCTTGGTGCGCGCATCCTTCAGTGCTTCGTTGACCTTTTCCTGCGCCTGGGCCAGATCCTTCTGGCTGCGGTCGGCAGCAGCGAGCCCTTCAGCGATCTTCTGCTGGCGCTCTTCGATGGCGTTCATCAGCGGCGGCCAGATCTTGGTCGCGATGATCCAGATCAGACCGGCGAACGCCAGTGCCTGGGCAACGAGGGTAAAACCGATTTCCATGGGGTTCGCTCAATCTGGGGTGATGGGGTGGAGGCGCCGCAGGAGCGGCGCATCCGTTCCTTCATCCGCGATCAGGCGCTCAAGGCGCCTGATCGTTTCGCTTTCGCTGGATCAGCCGGCAACCGGCGGCAGGCGGGTCACGAACTCAGCGATGGTCGGGTTGGCGAAGGCCAGCAGCAGGCCGACGGCGACCGAGATGATGAACGCGGCGTCGATCAGGCCGGCGGTGATGAACATGCGGACCTGCAGCACCGGGATCAGTTCCGGCTGGCGGGCAGCCGATTCCAGGAACTTACCGGCCATGATGGCCAGACCGAGACCGGCACCCAGCGCGGCCAGGCCGATCATGATGCCGACGGCGAGGACGGTGGAGCTCTGGACTTGGGCGAGGTTGGTCAGGACGGCAAAGTACATGGGTTATCTCCGGAAACTTAAGTAGCTAAGGGTAATGAAACGGATGAAGGGTGAAGCGGAAACTCAGTGAGCGTCTTCCGACAGGCTCAGGTACACGATGGACAACATCATGAAAATGAAGGCCTGCAGCGGAATCACCAGCAGGTGGAACAGCATCCAGCCAAGGCCGAAGGCACCGCCTGCGATGGCGCCCATGATGCCGGCACTGCCCAGCACCCAGATCAGCAGGAACACGATTTCGCCGCCGAACATGTTGCCGAACAGTCGCATCGCCAGCGAGATCGGCTTGCTCAGCCACTCGACGATGTTGAGGATCAGGTTGAACGGCATCATCCACTTGCCGAACGGTGCGGTCAGGAATTCCTTGGTGAAACCACCCAGGCCCTTGGCGCGCAGCGCGAAGAACAGCATCAGGAAGAACACGCTGATCGACATGCCCAGGGTGGCATTGACGTCGGCGGTCGGGACCGGCTTCCAGTACGGAATGCCCAGCGCTTCGAGCGGCAGGGCGATGAAGTCGGCCGGGATCATCTTGATGAGGTTCATCAGGAGGATCCAGAAGAAGATCGTGATCGCGATCGGGGTCACCAGCTTGCTGGTGCCGTGGTAGGTGTCCTTGGCCTGGCGGTCAACGAACTCCAGGCAGATTTCAACGAACGCCTGCCACTTGCCCGGTACGCCGGCGGTGGCCTTGCGGGTGGCCATCCAGAAGCCAAACACCATCAACAAACCCATCAGGACCGAAGTCACAATGGTGTCGACGTGAATTGCCCAGAAACCACCTTCCTGCATGTGGAACGTCAGGTTGTGCAGGTGATGTTGGATGTAGGAGGTGGGTGTAAGCGCCTCGCCTGCCATGTGTCCGGAACCTTGAGTTAAATAAATTGGATCAGCGCCTGGCCAGAGCCAGGACCTGGAACATCAGTCCGACGGCGATTCCGGCCAGCAGCGCCAATGCAGGCAGCTTGAAGACCACGAAACCCACCGCCAGGACACCGAATACGAGCGCCCACTTTGCCACCACCGCCAGGATCAGCCGCGACATCGCTGAACCTGCCGCCTGCACCCCGCCCCCCAGCGCCATCCGCGCCGCGACCCAGCCACCTGCCGATACCGCAATGCCCGATGCGAGCGCGCCAAGCGCGTACTTCGGGCCTGCCAGCAGCAGGAGCACCAGGGCCAGGACAGCCACTGCAGCCAGCGGGTACACCGCTGCGCGCAGCATCAGTCGCCGACCCGCGTCAACGGAGTTCAGCACACGTATGTCCTGCATGGTTGTGGGAGGAGTGACCGGGGCTGGAACTGCCTGTGCCCCGTCGAGCCGCCAAATTATAGCAACGGGACAATTTGCGAGACAACCTGCGCCTGTTCATCCCGGACGACGCAAGTTGCTGCATCGCCACAGATTTTGGCCCGGAAGGGGGGCCGATCCCGCCACAGCCCGCCCCAATTCATGTCGCGTCGCACCATATTGAACTTTGGTCGTGGGGCTGGGTCAGAGAAGTGGGCCTGCCAATTCGATCCTCGTCGACGCCCCTGAAGCAGGCCGGTACCGGGCGGCCCCGAGCTCTCTCCGGGGCCGCCTTTTTTCCGGGCAGGCCGCATCCGCTACAACGTCGTGGGGTGCACGCGGCGGCCACGCGCGGAGCCCGACGGTCACCCGGGGTGCATGAACGGTACACACAATCTCCACCATACGTTCACGAATGGTGGACGCGGCGCTGGGCAGAGTGATTCCACTTCACTGAATCCCTCCAAGGATAGAACGATGCGCCTGCTTCCCCTGCTCGCCCTGCCGCTGGCCATGGCCGCCCTCACCCACGCCACGTCCGCGAGCGCAGCCGAAGGCGACGACCGCTTCGCCCTGCGCCTGGGTGCGATGAACATCGACTCGGACAACACGATCCGGGGCAACACCACGGTGCTCGGCCAGGATGTGGGCTTCTCCGAGGACTTCGGCCTGGGCGGCAAGGAATGGGAGCCGCGCATTGACGGCCTGTTCCGCATCAGCGACCGCCAGCGCCTGATCTTCAACTACTTCAAGTACGACAAGGACCGCCGCGAGACCCTCAACGACGGCATCAGCTTCGGCGGCGAAACCGTGCCGGCCGGCAGCTTCGTCAAGGGCGAGCTGAAGTACCAGGTGGCCAGCCTGGTGTACGACTACTCGGTAGTGGACACCGAGAAGTTCGACCTCGG
Source organism: Stenotrophomonas sp. Steno-Z4 (assembly GCF_056393145.1). Classification (NCBI taxonomy): domain Bacteria; kingdom Pseudomonadati; phylum Pseudomonadota; class Gammaproteobacteria; order Lysobacterales; family Lysobacteraceae; genus Stenotrophomonas; species Stenotrophomonas sp. Steno-Z4. The sequence continues at coordinate 939,074 of NZ_JBWJPC010000001.1, forward strand.
CCTGCAGCTGGGTGCGGAGTACGCCAAGGTGAGCACCAAGGCCTACGCCGACCTGGGCACCGTGTACCAGGGCGAGTTCCTGGACGAGAAGGCCGACGGCGTTGCGCCGGTGGTCGGTGCGCGCTTCACCATCACCCCGTCCGAGAAGTGGATGATCACCGCGCAGGGCCAGTACCTCAACACGGACTGGGGCAACTTCGATGACTACGATGGCGACCTGACCCGCGCCAACGTGATCGTGGATTACAGGTTCACCGATAATTTCGGCATGTTCGCCGGCTACGACTGGTTCCGCCTCGACGTCGACCAGACCGGCAGCGATGGCACCATCGGCCTGAAGCAGGAATTCAAGGGCCCGGTGGCCGGCATCAGCGTTTCGTTCTGATCCAACCGCTGGTTGGTGTGTTACCGCACGAAAAACCCGGCGAAAGCCGGGTTTTTTGTTTGAACCGGTCTCACGACCAACGGTCGTGAGCTACCGAAATAAAAGAAACCCGGCTTTCGCCGGGTTCCTTTTATTTCTTTTTCGGGATGTACAGATCGGTGATGGTGCCGTCGTAGATTTCCGCAGCCATCGCCACCGATTCGCTCAGCGTCGGGTGGGCGTGGATGGTGTGGCCGATGTCTTCGGCTTCGGCGCCCATCTCGATGGCCAGGCCGATCTCGGCCAGCAGGTCACCGGCGTGCACGCCGACGATCGCGCCGCCGATGATGCGGTGGGTGTCCTCGTCGAAGATCAGCTTGGTGAAGCCCTCGGTACGGCCGATGCCGATCGCGCGGCCGCTGGCGGCCCACGGGAACTTGGCCACGCCGACCTTCAGGCCCTGCACCTTGGCTTCGGTTTCGGTCACGCCGACCCAGGCGATTTCCGGGTTGGTGTAGGCCACCGACGGAATCACCCGCGCCACCCACTCCTTTTTCTCGCCCGAGGCCACTTCAGCGGCCAGCTTGCCCTCGTGCGTGGCCTTGTGGGCCAGCATCGGGTTGCCGACGATATCGCCGATGGCAAAGATGTGCGGCACGTTGGTGCGCATCTGGCGGTCCACCGGAATGAAGCCACGCTCGGTGACGCCCACCCCGGCCTTCTCCGCGCCGATCTTCTTCCCGTTCGGCGAACGGCCCACGGCCACCAGCACACGGTCGAAGGTGCCCTGCTCCAGGCCCGGCTTCTCGCCTTCGGCAGCGGCGTCGAAGGTCACGGTGATGCCCTTCTTGTCCGCGGTCACGCCGGAGGCCTTGGTCTTGAGATGGACCTCGACGCCCTGCTTCTTCAGGCGGTCGGCCAACGGCTTGACCAGGTCCTTGTCGGCACCGGGCATCAGCTGGTCCATGAATTCCACCACGGTCACCTTGCTGCCCAGCGCCGCGTACACGGTCGCCATTTCCAGGCCGATGATGCCGCCACCCACCACCAGCAGCGAGCCGGGAATGTCCGCCAGTTCCAGTGCGTCGGTGGAATCCATCACGCGCGGGTCGTCCCACGGGAAGTTCGGCAGCTTCACCGCCTGCGAACCGGCGGCGATGATGCACTGCTGGAAGCGCAGCAGCTGGGTCTTGCCGTCGTCGCCGACGATCTCCAGCTCATTGGCCGAGACGAACGTGGCCACGCCCTGCACGGTGCGCACCTTGCGCTGCTTGGCCATGCCCGACAGGCCCTTGGTCAGCTGGGTGACCACCTTTTCCTTGTAGCCGCGCAGCTTGTCCAGCGTGATCTTCGGTGCGCTGAATTCCACGCCGAAATCGCCCGCGTGGGCCACTTCGTCGATCACCGCGGCCGCATGCAGCAGCGCCTTGGACGGAATGCAGCCCACGTTGAGACACACGCCGCCCAAGCTGGCATAGCGTTCGATCAGCACGGTGTCCACGCCCAGGTCGGCCGAGCGGAACGCAGCGGTGTAACCGCCCGGGCCCGCCCCCAGCACCACCATCTGGCATTCGATGTCGGCCGGCTTGCCCGACGACAGCGCCGGCTGCGGCGCGGCCGGTTCGGCCGGGGCGCGGTGCGACGGGGTCACCGGCGGCTTGCTGGCCGGGGCGGCGGCCTTGGGCGCTTCCGCCGCAGGCGCGGCCGGGGCGGCAGCGGCGCCTTCGGCGTCCAGCACCACCACCACATCGCCCTCGGACAGCGTATCGCCGAGCTTGACCTTGATTTCCTTGACCACGCCGGCAGCCGAAGACGGCACTTCCAGGGTGGCCTTGTCCGATTCCAGCGTGACCAGGCCCTGGTCCTTCTTCACCGTGTCGCCCACGGCGACCAGCAGTTCGATCACCGGCACCGCGCTGTAATCGCCGATGTCGGGAACCTTGATTTCAATAGCGGCCATTCGTCTTCTCCTGGGTCTCAGCCGGCGTTGCCGGCGAGCAGTTGCTGCAGTTCGTCGAGCGACTCGTCCAGATCCTGCCAGCGACGGTCGAGCTTCTTTTCCTTGGTGTCGCTGGCTTCGATCAGCAGCGCCACCTGTTTCATCATCAGTTTGCCGGCGCCGCACTCCCAGCGCGGGCCGCTGTAGCGCTCGCCAGCCACCTGGAAGGACAGCACCTCACCGTCGGTCACCGGCGCCTTGCGCCCTGCCGGCACACCCGAATCCAGCGCGGCCTGCCAGCTGCGCACCAGGCGCTGCGCCAACGCGGCGGGGATGGCGACCTGGTACTGGTCCGGTTCCTGGTCCACGCGCAGCTCCACGCCACCACCGCGTGCACTGTTGTTCCAGTTGTACACGCGCTTGTCGGCCTCGCTGTAGCGCAGGGTCCACGCCTGGTCCTGGCTGCCGGGCAGCAGCGCCACGCCGGTTTCCACCCCGCCCTTGGGCAGGATGGTCAGCGCCAGCGCGGGCTGTGCCTTGCCGTTGAACAGGGTTTCCACCGCCTGGCCGTAGTTGCCCACCGCCGGCGGCCAGCCGCGGCCGATATCGGTCGTGCACGCGGCGGACGCGCCGGGCGCAACGACCAGCGCGGCCAACATCACAGCAACGCCCGCCAGGCGCTGCCTCACAGCAGCACGCGCCGCATGTCGGCCAGCACCTGCGACAGGTACGTGGTGAAGCGCGCGGCCAGCGCACCATCGATGACACGGTGGTCGTAGCTCAGCGACAGCGGCAGCATCAGCTTCGGAGCGAATTCCTTGCCGTTCCAGACCGGCTGGATGGAGGACTTGGACACGCCCAGGATGGCCACTTCCGGTGCATTGACGATCGGGGTGAACGCGGTGCCGCCGATGCCGCCCAGCGAGCTGATCGAGAAGCAGCCGCCGCTCATGTCGGCCGGGCCCAGCTTGCCGTCGCGCGCCTTTTTGGCCAGCTCGCCGGTTTCCTGGGCGATCTGCACCACGCCCTTCTTGTCCACGTCGCGGATCACCGGAACGACCAGGCCGTTCGGGGTGTCGGCGGCGAAGCCGATGTTGAAGTACTTCTTCAGCGTCAGGTTCTCACCGGCCGCATCCAGCGATGCGTTGAATTCCGGGAACTGCTTCAGCGCCGCGGCGCTGGCCTTGATCAGGAAGGCGAGCATGGTCAGCTTGATGCCGGCCTTCTCGTTTTCCTTGTTCAGCGCCACGCGCAGGCCTTCCAGATCGGTGATGTCGGCCTGCTCGAACTGGGTGACGTGCGGGATCATGGCCCAGTTGCGCGCCAGGTTGGCACCGGAGATCTTCTTGATGCGCGACAGCGGCTGGGTCTCGACTTCACCGAACTTGCTGAAATCGACCTTCGGCCACGGCAGCAGGTTGAGCCCGCCACCCGCAGCGACCGTGCCACCGGCAACGGCGGCGCCACCGCCGGTCAGCGCCGACTTGACGAACTTCTGCACGTCGGCCTTGGTGATGCGGCCACCCTTCTCGGTGCCGGTCAGCTGGTTGAGGTCCACGCCCAGCTCGCGGGCGAACACGCGCACCGCCGGGGTGGCATAGGGCACCTTGGACGGCAGCACGCTGTCGGCGTTGAACTGTACCGGCGGGCTGCTCGGGGCACCGGCCGAGGGGGCGCTGGCGATTTCGCGCGCCGCCAGCTTGTCCGGCTGGGCCGGCACGGCGACCGGTTCCACCTTGGTGCCGGTTTCGGCAGCGGCCGGGGCGGCGGCAGCGGCGACCTGGCTCGGCGCAGGGGCGGCAGCGCCCTCGGCTTCGATGATGGCGACAACCTTGCCCTGCGACAGGGTGTCGCCGACCTTGACGTTGATTTCCTTGACCACGCCGGCAACCGACGACGGCACTTCCATCGTGGCCTTGTCCGACTCGAGCGTGACCAGGCCCTGGTCTTTCTTGACGGTATCGCCGACGGCGACCAGCACTTCGATCACCGGGATGTCGGTGTAATCGCCAATGTCCGGCACCAGCGCTTCCACCGGGCCACCGCCGGCAGCAGCCGGTGCAGCGGCGGGCGCGCTCTGGGTGGCCGGGGCCGGGGCGGCGGCAGCAGCGGCTTTGGCCGGGGCGGCAGCGGGTGCCGGCGCGGCCGTCGGGGCAGGCGCTGCGGCCGCGTCAGCCACTTCGATCAGCGCCACGACCTTGCCCTCGGACAGGTTGTCGCCGACCTTGACCTTGATTTCCTTGACCACGCCGGCGACCGAGGACGGCACTTCCATCGTGGCCTTGTCCGACTCGAGCGTGACCAGCCCCTGGTCCTTCTTGACGGTGTCACCAACGGCGACAAGCACCTCGATTACCGGGATATCGCTGTAGTCACCGATATCGGGGACAAGTGCTTCCTTGATTTCGGCCATGGGGATAACTCCGGCAATCTGGTGTAGGGAATCGCCTATTGTGGGGGCATGAGGCGTCAGCGCCAACCAGCTTGGGCAATTTTCACCCGCTCTGTCCCGGGACAGCGTGTTGCAGCAGGGATGGGCGCTGCTGCGGCGGGTGTTCCAGTCGGTACCGTATTGTCCCGCTACGGTCCGGCTCAGCCGGCCAGGACATCGGCGACGGGCTGCCACGCCACCTGCAGGCGCGGCAGCGGCCATGCCGCATTCGCTGGGCTGGTCGAGGGCAGCGACCACACCGCCAGGGACGTCGCACGTTCGCCCAGCACCGGCAGGATGTAACGCACGAACGCGGCGTGTGCAGTGGCGCCATTGCAGGCGACCGCCGCGAGGGCCGGCAATCGGCCAACCAGATCGGCCACGGCGTTGGGCACTTCGCTGCCGCGCACGATCGCCGCGTCCAGGCTGCCACGCCGCTCGCACTGCCCGATCACATCCCACAGCCCTACGCCCGCCGATTGCAACGCCTGCAGGCGATCAACGTAGGCAAGGCCGGCGTTGATCCCGGTCAGCGCCGACATCAACGGCCAGAATCGATTGCGCGGGTGCGCGTAATACTGCGATGCATCCAGCGATGCCACGCCCGGCATCGATCCCAGCACCAGCACGCGGCAACCTGCCGAAACCTGCGCAGGCAGGCCGATGCACAGCATTGGTTTCGTCACAGTGTCTCCAGATGCATGAATGTCGCGCCTTGCATGATCGCGCGCCAGCGCAACGATTTCGCGCTGCCGGCTGAACAGAACAAACTAAATTTTAACGTGCGTCGGATTCGATTCATGTTGCGGGGACTACGTTTGCCTCGCCCCGATGCAACGGGGGCCCAAGAACAAAAAAATACCTGAGGAGATTCCCCCATGCGCTCCATCCGCACCCTGACCCTGGCTACCCTGACTGCCCTTGCCTTCGCACCTGCCGCCTTCGCGCAGGACAGCACCACCGACACCGCGTCGGGCAAGCATTTCGCCGTTGTCGGCGGCGTTGCACTGCTGCAGCCGAAGAATGATCCGCTGGAAGGCATCGACAAGGTCGATGGCGGCCCGGCGCCGACGCTGAGCTTCAGCTACTACATCAACGACAACTGGGCCGTGGAACTGTGGGGCGCAGCTGACAAGTTCGACCACCGCGTGCGCGGCGCCAACGGCCAGCTGGGCACGGTTGAGCAGCAGCCGATCGCGCTGAGCGGCCAGTACCACTTCGGCCAGGCCGACAACGTGTTCCGTCCGTTCGTGGGCGTGGGTTACTACGAGTCGAACTTCAGCAACGAGAAGCTGGTCAGCGACGCCGGCCATATCGGGCTGGAAACCGCCAAGGGCGCCATCGGTACCGTCGGCGTGGACATGAACATCAACAGCACCTGGTTCGCCCGTGCCGATGCCCGCTACATGCATTCGCGCCCGGACCTGACCGTCAACGGCCGCAGCACCGGCGACGAAGCCAAGCTGGATCCGTGGACCGTGGGCTTCGGTATCGGCGCGCGCTTCTAAGCGCTTCCGCTACACGTAGCAAGGCAACGGGCCCCTCGCGGGCCCGTTGTCGTTTCTGGCGTTGCCCTTTTTACCGGTCGCGCGACCAACGTTGGGGCGCTGCCGCTTTCATTCTTCCTTGCGGCGGCGACGTCGATACTGCTCACCATAGCGAGGGGGAAGCCCATGGATGACATGCTGGATGTCCCGCTTACCATCGCCAGTGCATCGTGACGGCCGCACCCCAGGATCCACCATGGACAAACGCTACGTACTCGCCATCGACCAGGGCACCACCAGCTCGCGCGCAATGCTGTTCGACCGCGCCGGGCACGTCGCCGGGCTGGCGCAGCGCGAGTTCGGGCAGATCTTCCCGCAACCCGGATGGGTTGAACACGATCCGCGCGAGATCCTGACCAGCGTCTACACCACCCTGACCGAACTGCTCAATCGCGAGCAGGTCGACCCGCGCCAGATCGCGGCGATCGGCATCACCAACCAGCGCGAAACAACGGTGGTCTGGGACAAGGCCACCGGCCAGCCCATCCACAATGCGATCGTCTGGCAGTCCCGACAGAGCAACGACATCTGCGAGCGACTCAAGGCCGAGGGGCACGAGCCGCTGATCCGCGAGCGCACCGGGCTGCTGGTGGATGCCTACTTTTCTGCCACCAAGATCCGCTGGATCCTTGACCACGTGGAAGGCGCGCAGGCCCGCGCCGAGCGCGGCGAGCTGCTGTTCGGCACCATCGACAGCTGGCTGGTGTGGAACCTCACCGGCGGCGCGGTGCACGTCACCGACTACAGCAACGCGGCCCGCACGCTGCTGTTCAACATCCACACCCTGGCCTGGGATGATGGGTTGCTGGCGCTGCTGGACATCCCGCGCGCGATGCTGCCCGAGGTGCGCAGTTCCAGCGAGGTGTATGGCACCACCCGTTCGCAGTTCTTCTTCGACCAGCACATTCCAATCGCCGGCATCGCGGGCGACCAGCAGGCCGCGCTGTTCGGCCAGGCCTGTTTCGAACCTGGGATGGTCAAAAACACCTATGGCACCGGCTGTTTCATGCTGATGCATACCGGCAACCGCGCGGTGGCCTCCAGCAACGGCCTGCTCACCACGCTGGCATGGGGCATCGATGGGCAGGTGGAGTACGCCCTGGAAGGATCGATCTTCGTGGCCGGCTCGGTGGTGCAGTGGCTGCGCGACGGGCTGCGCATGTTCGGCAAGTCCAGCGACTGCCAGGCCTATGCCGAACGCGCGGCCGACAACGGCGGGGTGTACATGGTGCCGGCCTTCGTCGGCCTGGGCGCGCCGTACTGGCGCAGCGATGTGCGCGGGGCGGTGTTCGGCCTGAGCCGGGGCACCACCAAGGAACACTTCATCCGCGCGGCGGTGGAATCAATGGCGTACCAGACCCGCGACGTGCTGGCCGCGATGCAGGCCGGTGCGGGCATTGAACTGAAGGAACTGCGCGCCGATGGGGGCGCGATCGCCAATGACTTCATGGCGCAGTTCCAGAGCGACCTGCTGGGCGTGCCCGTGCTGCGCCCGCAGGTGGCCGAGACAACCGCGCTGGGCGCGGCCTACCTGGCCGGCCTGGCCACCGGGTTCTGGAGCAGCCGCGCCGAGATTGCCGAGCAGTGGGCAGTGGATCGCCGGTTCGTGCCGCAGATGGCGGTTGACCGGCGCGAAGCGCTGTATGCCGGGTGGCTCCAGGCGGTGGAAGCGACGATGGGCTTCCGCCCCCCGCGGTAGGAGCCGACCGTTGGTCGGCTCTTCCCCGATCAGAACGCCGGCAGCACCGCGCCTTTGTATTTCTCGGCAATGAAGGCCTTTACCTCGGGGCTGGTCAGCGCCTTGGCCAGCTGCTGCACGCGCGGGTCGTCCTTGTTGTCCGGGCGGGCGACCAGGAAGTTCACGTACGGCGAATCCTTGCTTTCAATCGCGAGCGCGTCCTGGGTCGGGTTGAGGCCCGCGTCCAGCGCGTAGTTGGTGTTGATCAGGGCCAGGTCCACCTGGTCGAGCACGCGCGGCAGCATCGCTGAATCCAGTTCGCGGAACTTGAGCTGCTTCGGGTTGGCAATGATGTCGCGCTGGGTGGCCAGTGCGTTGGTCGGGTCCTTGAGCGTGATCACGCCGGCCTTGTGCAGCAGGATCAGCGCACGGCTGTTGTTGCTCGGGTCGTTGGGAATCACCACGTCGGCACCCACCGGCAGATCGGCGAGCGACTTGAAGCGGCGCGAGTAGGCGCCGAACGGCTCGATGTGCACGCCGATCACCTTGGTCAGGTCGGTCTTGCGGTCGCGGTTGTAGGCGTCCAGGTAGGGTTCGGTCTGGAAGTAGTTCACGTCCACCTGCTTCTGCACCAGCTGGTCGTTGGGCTGCACGTAGTCGTTGAAGACCTTTACGTCCAGTTCCAGGCCTTCCTTCTGCAGGATCGGCTTGACCACCGCCAGGATCTCGGCGTGCGGCACCGCAGTGGCCGCGACCACCAGCGTGCTGGAATCGGCGGCGGGCTTGCCGCAGGCGGCCAGGGCCAGCGTGACGGCCAGCAACGGGAGCAACAGGGTCTTTTTCATGGGGACGGAATCCGGGGGGCTGCGTAGCAGCCAACCATACCGCAAGCCCCGGCCAGCCGGGTATCCCGGCCATATGACCGGGGGGCATGACCGCTATTCGTAATTGCTCAGCGCCATCATCAGCAGCGCCTTGGCCTGCTCGCGCAGCACGGTCGGCTCGATGATTTCCGCGTCCGAACCGTAGTGCAGCACGTCCATCAGCAGCTCACGCGAAACGCTGTAGGGCACCTTGAGCTCATAGCGGCCGTCGGCCAGGAACCGGCCCTGCTGCTTGGAATGCCAATGCTCGTCGGCCACCCAGCGCGCGGCCTTGGCACTGAAGACGATGGTGGCCCAGCCCTTGGGCGGGCCGGAGAAGATGCCGTAGCTGGCACCCAACTGCTCGTCCAGCTCGGTGTCGTCCACGTCGCGCGCAACCGTGTCGACCACGCGGGCCTTGTAGATGCGGTCCACGGCGAAGCTGCGCAGGCCCTCGCGGCCGTGGTCCCAGGCGTCCAGGTACCAGTTGTCGCGATAGTGGGTCATGCGCTGCGGCGACACGGTGCGCTTGGTCGCCTCGTCGGTGGAACGGGCCCGGTATTCGAACGCCAGCTGCCTGCGCTCGAGCACGGCCGAGGCCACGGCGCGGAAGCTGGCTTCATCGAACTTGCGGCCGCGATGCGGAATGACCCGCACCCGGTCCACCGGCCAGGTCGACACGCCGGCCTGCGCGGCCAGCAACCCTTCGATGCGCTGCTGCAGCGGCGCCAGCACCGACGACAACACGCCACCGCCGGTACGCGCCAGCAGGTGCTGGGAAGCCAGCAGGGCGTGCAGTTCTTCGGAGCTGAGCCACAGGCCGGGCAGCTCGAACCGCTCGCTCTCGTTGTCCTGGTAGCGGAAGCCGGCCTCGCCATCGCCTTCGACCGGCGCCATCAGCGCATCGCGCAGGAAGGCCAGGTCGCGATAGACGGTGGCGCGCGAACACGCCAGTTTTTCCTGCAGGGTCGCCACCGTGACCGGATAGCGGGCGGACTTCAGCAGACGATGCAGGGCGTTGATGCGTTCATATCGGTCCATGACCCGATTATGTCCGAGTCGCCGCCGTTGTGGCGGCCCGGATCCGAACTTCGGCTATCGTGGGGCCCCCTGCCCGCCCGAACCCCGCCATGCGCCTGCTGCCTGCCGTTGCCGTGCTGTCCCTGCTGCTGTCTGCCTGCGGGCAGGCACCTGCGCCCGCCGCGCCCGCCGCGCCTGCAGCCGCCACGCCGCCGGTGCCGGTCGCCAGCGATCCCGCGCAGGCGGTACTGGCCGCCAGCCAGCGCTTCGGGCAGCTGCGCAGCTTCCACGCCAGCCTGCACATGCAGGGGCCGCGAACGCTGGACGCCCGCATGGAATTCGTGGCGCCGGACCGCTACCGCCTGCAGACCGACGAGGGCGTGCAGACCATCATCGGCGACACGTTCTTCCTGCAGCGCGCCGGCGAAGTCCGCCAGGTGCCGGTGCCGCCGGGCCTGCTGGCGCAATGGCGCAGTCCGTTGCCGGCTGACGCCACCGCCGCCGAACTGCAGGTTGAAGCGCTGGGCGAGGAACGCGTGGACGGGCAGCCCGCCCGCCGCTACCGCGTGCGCCATGCCAGCGCCGCACCGGACGGCATGCTGTACTGGATCAACGCGGCCGGCCTTCCGGTGCGGATCGAACGGCAGGGCCAGACCCAGGGCAAAGCCTTCAAGGTCACGGTGGATTACAGCCGTTTCGACGACCCCACACTGCAGATCGCAGTGCCCTGAACAGGCGACAAGTCCAAACCTCTCCTAAAGCACGGGCGGGAAAAGGAAAAACCGCGTGAAGGCATCCAGTATCATCACGCGTTGCTCCTCCCCCCTGTTGATCCGGAGAATCGTTGATGTCCCTGCGCGTGACGTTGCTTGCTTCCCTGCTGCTCAGTGCCCCGGCCGCCTTTGCCCAGGACACCACCGACCTGGCCGCGATGACCTCGCCTTGGAGCGGCAGCGGCGGCGAACTCGGCTTTGCCTCCGCACGGGGCAACAGCAACACCGAAAGTGCCAACGGCCGCCTGCGCCTGCGCTATACCGATGACGACTGGGTGCACAGCATGGACCTGTTCGGCCTGCGCTCGCGTTCGGAATACACCGAAACCGCCGACGATGGCACCGTCACCAAGCGCAGCAACACCACCGCCAACCGCTACACCGGCAGTGCCGGCAGCGCGCTGCAGCTGGGCGAGCACCGCCAGATCACCGCCACGGTGCGTTATGAGCGCGACGATTTCGCCACCTACGACCGCCAGAGTTCATTCGGTCTCGGTTACGGCACCCGGCTGGTCGAAGGCGACCGTTTCTACATGGACGCGCAGATCGGCCCCGGTGTGCGCCGCACGCACAACACCGAAGACGACGAAACCCGTACCGGCCTGATCGGCCGCGGGCTGTTCGACGTGAAGTATTCGCTGACCCCCAATACCGACCTGATCAACACCCTGCTGGTGGAATCGGGCTCGTACAACACCTTCGGCCAGAACGATTTCGGCGTGTCGGTGAGCATGAACGAGCACCTGGCCCTGAAGGCCGCCTGGCAGGCGCGTTACAACAGCGACGTAGCCGAAGACAAGCGCAAGACCGATACCCTGACCACGATGAACGTGGTCTACAAATTCAAGTAATGGGGACAACCGGGATCCGTGGTTGGTTCATCCCGATCCCAATGGGCCCGTAGCAATTCGTAGGTCCGGCCGTTGGCCGGACACCGCGCGCAGCGCGGCCCAACCATCCAAAACCGACCCGAACGCCGGTGGCTGCCTTCCACCGGCGTTTATCAATGATCGAAACGCGCCTCAGACGGCGATCAACTCGCCGGCGCCGCCGTCCAGCAGGCCCTGGGCCACCGCCTTCCCGAGCGCATCAGGGTCACTGCCCGGGCCCCGCGCTTCGGCGCGGATCAGCCGCCCGTCGGCCACGCCGCCGACCAGGCCCTGCAGGAACAGATCGTCGCCCTCCCACTGCGCGTAGCCTGCCACCGGCACGTGGCAGCTGCCGTGCAGCGCGCGGTTCATGGCGCGCTCGGCTTCCACGCAGGCGCGCGTACGTGCATCGTCGAGCGCGGCGAACAGTGCCATCACCCGCGCATCGTCGCCGTTGCATTCCACCGTGACCGCGCCCTGCGCCGGCGCCGGCAACCAGTCCGGTGCAGCGAGCCGCGCCACGATGCGCCCGCCCAGCCCCAGCCGTTCCAGGCCCGCCACGGCCAGCACGATGGCGTCGTAGCCGCCGTTGTCGAGCTTGGCCAGGCGCGTGTTGACGTTGCCGCGCAGGTCCAGCAGTTCCAGGTCCGGGCGCAGCGCGCGCAGCTGGGCCTGGCGGCGCAGCGAGGAAGTGCCCACGCGCGCGCCGATCGGCAGCGCGTCCACCGAGGCGTACAGGTTGGAAATGAACCCGTCGGCCGGGTCGTGCCGGGTCAGCATCGCCGGCAGCGCGAACGGCGCGTCCAGTTCCATCGGCACGTCCTTGAGCGAGTGCACGGCGCAGTCCGCATCGCCCCGCAGCATGGCCAGCTCCAACTCCTTCAGGAACAGGCCCTTGCCGCCGATCGCGGCCAGCGAGCGGTCCAGCACCTCGTCGCCGCGGGTGCTCATCGGCACCAGCACCACGTCCAGCCCGGGGTGGGCCTGGCGCAGGCGGTCGGCAACGTGTTCGCTCTGCCACAGGGCAAGCGGGCTCTTTCGGGTGGCGATGCGCAGGCTGGTCATGCGCCCATTATCGCCGGTTACAGGTGCTTGAGGTCCTGCTTCAGGCTCGCCACGCAGCGCCGGCTGACCTCCAGCGGGGCCTTGCCATGGCGCAGCACGGCCTGGACCTGGCCCGCGCCATTTCGTCGCAGCTCCACCAGTTCGTGGCGGGCCACCAGGCAGTTGCGGTGGATGCGCACGAAACGGCTGGCAAATTCCTCTTCCAGCGACTTCAGCGACTCCTCGATGAGGTCCTCGCCGCGCGCATGGTGCACCACCACGTACTTTTCCTCGGCCTGCATGTAGTGGATGTCGTCGATCGGGATCAGCCGCAGGCTGCCGCGCAGGCGCGCGCACAACAGCGTGCGTGCCTGCTGGCTGGGCGCGCTGGGCTGCCCGTTGCGGCCGGCCAGGAACGTCCGGGCGCGTTCCAGCGCGGCAACCAGGCGTTCACTACGTACCGGCTTCATCAGGTAATCGATGGCCGCCGCTTCGAATGCGGACAGCGCGTGCGCATCGTAGGCGGTGCAGAACACCACCGCCGGGCGCGGATCGAACGTGGCCAGGTGACGGGCGGCCTCCAGGCCGTCCAGCCCGGGCATGGCGATATCCAGCAGCACCAGGTCCGGCTGCAGCTCCGCGCAGGCATGCAGCGCCTGCTCGCCATTCTCGGCTTCGGCCACCACCTCGACCCCGGGCTGTTCGGCCAGCAGGCTGCGCAGGCGCTCGCGGGCGAGCGGCTCGTCGTCGGCGATGACAACTCTCAAGCAGGCTTCCTCACTGAACAGGCACGAAGATGTCGCAGGCATAGTAGCCGTCGTTCCATGCCCCCGTCATCCGTGCAGCCGGGCCGAACCGCCAGGCCAGGCGATGCGCGATGTTGCGCTGCGCGTGCCCGGCGCCCTGCATCAGCGGCAGCGCACGCACGTCCGGATCGGGCGCGGGGTTCTGGATGCGGATGTGCAGCTGCGCCGCTTCGAAGGACAGCGCAATGACGATGGTGCCGCCAGCCGGCAGCCGCGAGATGCCATGCAGCACTGCATTTTCCACCAGCGGCTGCAGCACCAGGCGCGGCATCGGCAGGGTCCAAGGCAAACCGTCTGCGCGTTGCCATTCCACCTGCAGGCGCTCCCCCAGCCGCAGCGATTCGATCGACAGGTAGGCTTCGGCCAGTTCGCACTCGGCCTGCAGGGTGGAGTCGCCCTCGCCCGCCCCCAGCGCGGCACGGAACAGGTCGGACAGATCCAGCACCGCGCGCTCGGCCACTTCCGGATCACGCCGCACCAGGCTGGCGATGAGATTCATGCTGTTGAACAGGAAATGCGGGCGGATCCGCGCCTGCAGCGCATCGGCCTGCGCGCGTGCGTTGGCCACGGTCTGCGCGCTCCAGCGATCGCTCACGTAGAAGTAGCGCAACGCCAGTGCCACGATCAGCGCGGTGACCGTGGCGCAGCCCAGGGTGAACCGCCAGAAGCCGACATCCCCGGCGAAACCGCGCGCATCCAGCACCGCATACAGCGCGTGCACGATGCCCGTGCAGGCAGCAGCGATCAGGGCGGCCATGGCAACTGCCAGCGCCGAACCCAACGCTTCCGGGAGCCGCGACAAGGTCGCCCGCGCCGCGCACAGACTCACCGTGACCGCCAATGCCAGCCACAACGCCAGGCCGCTGGCCGACAGGAAATCCGGCACGCTCCATTGCCGGCTGCCGTCGGGCGACAGCGCTACCACCACCACCACCAGCTCTGCCAGGCCGAGCATCGCGCCCAGCCGCGGCAGGCGGCACAGCTCGGGCAACCACAGCTGCTGGCGCGGGTCGTTCATGGCTCAGGCGGTGGCGAAGCGTGCGTCCAGCCAGTCGCCCAGCGCCTGCAGTTCTTCGGCGCAGACCTGGTGGGCCATGGAATAGGAATGCCACTCCAGCGGGAAGCCGGCTGCCGTGAGCCGCTGGGCGGTGTCGGCAGCGATCACCTGCGGGATCACCGGATCCTGCGCGCCATGGGCCATGAACACCGGCGGCCGCGCGCCATCGGCAATGGCGGCCTTGATGGCCGTTTCCGGATCCGGCAGGTAGGTGGACAGCGCGATCAGACCGGCGATGGGCCGGGTCGAGCGCAATGCGGCGCTGAGGATGATCGCCCCGCCCTGCGAGAAGCCGGCGAGCAGGATGCGCTCGACCGGAATGCCGCGCGCGACCTCGGCATCGATCAGGGCATCCAGCGCCCGTACCGAGGCATCCACACCGGAAGCATCGGCGCGCGAGCGGAAGTCCATGCTGACGATGTCATACCAGGCGCGCATGGGCACGCCGTTGTTGATGGTGATCGGCTGCATCGGGGCATGCGGAAACACGAAGCGGATCGCCGGCCAGTGCGGACGCAGCAGCTCGGGCACGATCGGGGCGAAATCATGGCCATCCGCGCCCAGGCCGTGCAGCCAGAGCACGGACCATTGCGGGTTGGCGGCGGTTTCGTTGACTACGGTTTCCAGCGCTTGCGACATCGTGCGGCTCCAGTACGTTCTGGCCGCATTATGGGGCCAGATGTCAGTGGCCGGCGCGTTGGGCAGCAGCACGGCGCAGTTCGGCGGCGCGCTGCAGGATGGTCGGCGGGGTGGTCTCTTCCGGGATTTCCATCAGGCGCAGGCGGTGCAGCAGGTCGCCGGCGCGGCGCCCGGAAGTCAACGCGACCACCGGAATGGCCAGCACCATGCCCACCACCACCGGCGCCATCCAGGCGGCCAGCGCCGGCGACACCGCATAGGCCAGCACGCCCATGAACAACCCGAACACGCTCAGGCCACCGTAGCCCTTGATCAGCGCCGGCCAGGAAATGCCGCCGTCATCGCGCTGCTGTGCATCCCAGCCGGAATCCTTGCCGGCCAGCACTTCGGCCACGCCGCGCGACTGCACGTACATCACTACCGGCGCCATCAGCGCGGCCAGCACGGTTTCCAGCAGCATCGACACGAATGCGCGAATGCCCCCGCCGCAACCGCGGCGCTCGGCCGGGTCGATCAACATCGCGATGTAGCCCAGCACCTTGGGCAGCAACAGCACCGCCATGGTGATGGCGAACATGCGGATCACCTGGGTTTCATCCTGCTGGCGCCAGTACAGGCCCGGCGACATGTGCAGCACTTCGCTGAAATCGATACCGCCCTGGAACAGCGGGATGGCAATGCCGATCAGCATCAGCATCGCCCACATCGGCGCGGTGAAGTAATGGCCGATGCCGATCATCATGTGCATGCGGCTGACCCAGTGCAGGCCACGCGAACCCACCACCTTGGCGTGCTGCAGGTTGCCCTGGCACCAGCGGCGGTCGCGCACCAGCATGTCGGTCAGGGTCGGCGGACCTTCTTCATAGCTGCCCTTGAGGTAGGGCACCATGTGGGTGGCCCAGCCACCTCGACGCATCAACGCCGCCTCGACGAAATCGTGGCTCAGTACGTGGCCACCAAACGGCTGCCGGCCCGGCAACGGCGGCAGGCCGGCGTTCTCGGCAAAGGCCTCGGTACGGATCACCGCGTTATGGCCCCAGTAATTGCTTTCCGCGCCGTGCCACCAGGCCACGCCGCGCCCGATCACCGGCCCGTACACGCGCCCGCCAAACTGCTGCATGCGCGCGAACAGGGTACGCCCACCGATCACCGCCGGCAGGGTCTGGATCAGGCCCACGTCCGGGTTGTGCTCCATGCCCGCCACCAGCCGCACGATGGTGTCGCCGGTCATCAGGCTGTCGGCGTCCAGGATCAGCATCTGCGGGTAACCGCCGCCGAAGCGGCGCACCCAGTCGGCGATGTTGCCGGCCTTGCGCCCGCTGTTGTCGCCACGGCGCCGGTAGAACAGGCGCTCATGCCCACCGACCGCGTCGCACAGCTCGGCGAACGCCTGCTCTTCGGCCGCACCGATGTCCTCGCGCCGGGTGTCGCTGAGCACGAAGAAGTCGAACTGTTCCAGCTGCCCGGTGCTGGCCACCGATTCGTAGATGGCCTGCAGGCCGGCCAGCAGCCGACGCGGGTCTTCGTTGTACGTGGGCATCAACAGCGCGGTACGCGTATGCACCTGTGGCAGGGGCTCGTCCGGGTCGATCCCCAGCTTGTAGCCGCGGTCGAACACCGCGGTGAGGAACCCGGCCAATGCACCGGCAAAGGACAGCGCGATCCAGGCGAACAACGCCACGAACAGCACCAGCAGGCAGCCTTCCAACACGGTGATGCCGTTGGTAGCCAGCACCTTCCACATCATGTGGGTGGCGGCCACGGTCATGGCCGCCGTGCCGCCGAAGATGTAGAAGCGACGCAGCGCAATCATGCGCGGCGCGGTGCGCTGGCGCGGCGTCAGCAGGCGGCCTTGGGTAAAGGTCTGTTCGGGCATGCCCATCGGGCTTTCGACGGGCAGCACCGGGCGGCCGGCATCGATCACGGCGTTGACGGTCTGCACACTCATGCGCGGCTACCCTGCGTGCGCTTCCCGCCAGTGCTGCCCTGTCCTGCAGCGGCCTGGCCGTGGCCGGCGCCCTGCTGATGTCTGTGACTACCGGAACCCACGAACTCTCCAACGGCACTGAGGCGAAAAATGCGGCCCAGCATAGGGGGCCAAATGTAAGCCGCGCGCGAAGGGGCTTTCGGGGTATTTCTCCCCATTCAGCAAACTTGCGCAAGCCCTCGAACGGGCGGATTGCGACAAACGGCCGCAGGCCTTGTGCCGTAAGACTTTCCCTATTCAGGGCGTAGGGTAACCCCTGGCAGAAGGCGCCTCAGGGCAGCCTGGGCAGGAAGGCCGGGGACAGACGCACCCGGCATGGAACTGCGCAGACCGGCGCTCAATGGGGGGATGAACCCGCTTCAGGCCGAGGTGGCGTCCACGGCCACATCGCTCTCCACCGGCAGTCGCGCCAGCGCGCGCGAACCGACATGGGAGAACTGCAGCTGTGCCAGCAGATGCTGCGCCTGGGTGGCAACCGGACACGGCAGGATGCGCGGGCCGGCTTCAGGACGCTCAGTGGACATCACAACACTCGACATGGTCTGACTCTCGATCGCTTCCAATACACCCGCGCGGCACCCATGCCGCGAGGAATGCGAACCCTATATGAATTTGTGGACGAATGTGTGACGTCGCCCACGCCGGAATGCGTCAGCACTGCCGCGCGCCCGAAAACTGGCGCTTTTCAATAGTCAGCGACTATCATGTAACCGTTTTCAACATCATAAAGTGGATATGGATTCCAACATCGCGTCATCCTTCAGCCCCAAGTGGCAGTTCCGGTTCGACTTCTTCAATGCCCACGGGGCGCCAAACTCGCCGGCCTTCAAGGCCGCCTACAAGGCGCTGCCGTTCGGGCAGAAGGTCAAGGTCAACTTCAACTTCTTCGCCCTGTTCTTCGGCTGCATCTACCTCTTCATCCTGGGCATGTGGCGCAAGGCCCTGACGATCCTGGGCCTGACCCTGGTGCTCGGCGTGGTGCTGGCATTCCTGCCCGACCCGATCGGCCGTGGCATCGCGATTGCGTGGTCGCTGTTCATTGCGCTCACCACCAACTACAACTACTACCTGGAAAAAGTGAAGGGCGACACCAGCTGGAACCCCTTCCAGGGCATGCGCTGGTAACCCCCCGCAGCTCGCCTCACCTGAAAAGCCCGGTCGATTGACCGGGCTTTTTGTTGCTCAGAAGGTTTCCCATTCGGTCTCGACCGCTGCCGCTGCTGCACGCACCGGGGCCCGTTTCTGGCCGACGGACTTGCGCGGTGCCGCAGGCGCTGCGGCCGGCGCAGCCGCGCCGGTGCGGAAGATCGCCACCGCCGTGCCCAGGTGCTGGGCCTGCTCTTCCATCGCCCGCGCCGCCGCGGTGGCTTCTTCCACCAGCGCCGCATTCTGCTGGGTGGTTTCATCCATCTGGGTGATGGTCTGGTTGACCTGCTCGATGCCGGCGGACTGCTCCTTCGAGGCGGCGGAAATCTCGGCCATGATGTCGTTGACCCGGCGCACGCCGGCAACGATCTCTTCCATGGTGCGCCCGGCGGTCTGCACCAGCGCCGAGCCTTCGGCGACCTGCTCCACCGAATCGTCGATCAACTGCTTGATCTCCTTGGCCGCACCGGCCGAGCGCTGCGCCAGCGCGCGCACTTCCGAGGCCACCACCGCAAAGCCTCGGCCCTGCTCACCCGCGCGCGCCGCTTCCACGGCGGCGTTGAGCGCCAGGATGTTGGTCTGGAAGGCGATCCCATCGATCACCGAGATGATCTCGGCGATGCGCTTGGACGCGGCCTCGATCCCGGCCATGGTAGTCACCACCTGGCCCACCACCTGCCCGCCCTGTTCGGCCACGTTGGCAGCACCGGCCGCCAGCTGGTTGGCCTGTACGGCGTGGTCGGCGTTCTGGCGCACGGTGGAGGTCAGTTCCTCCATAGACGCGGCGGTTTCCTCCAGGCTCGCGGCCTGCTGTTCGGTACGGCGCGACAGATCGCTGTTGCCCGAGGCGATTTCGCCCGCCGCCAGGTTGATGCTGTCGGTCGCCTGCTGGATACGACCGACGATGTCGGTCAGCTGGGTCACGGTGGTATCGGCATCGTCGCGCATCTGCGCGAACACGCCATGGAACTGGCCGTGCATGCGCGCGGTGAGGTCACCGGCGGCGATCGCGCGCAGCAGCGCGGAGATCTGCTGCAGGTTGTCGTCGCTCACCTGCATCATGGTGTTGAGGTTTTCGACCATGGCGCGGAAGTCATGGTCGAAGCGCACTCCGTCGCCGCGCTGGCTGAAATCGCCGCGCGCGGCGGCACCGGCCAGGTCGCGGATCTGGGTATTGATCGCGCGCAGGTTGGCCTTGGTGGTCTCCATTGCATCGGTGAACACGGCCTGGTCGCCGGGCAGGCGGTCCATGTCCTGCGACAGATCGCCCACCGCATAGCGCTGCATCACCTCGACCAGGCGACGGGTGACGGCAATGTTGGCGCCCACCAGCTGGTTGGTGTCTTCGACCATGCGTCCGTACGCGCCCGGGAAGGCCTGCGCATCCATCCGGTAGCCGAGTTCGCCGGCTTCATGGCGCTGCGCCATCTCGCCCTGCGCAGCCATCACCGCGCGCAGCTGGCCGCGCATGCGCTGCATGGATTCCAGCAGGCGGCCAACCTCGTCGTCGCGTGGGGGCGGCAGCGGCGTGTCCAGGCGGCCTTCGGCCACGTCCGCCGAGAGCCGCACGGCATCGGCAAGCGGGCGGATCGCCTGGCGGCGCAGCAGCACGTACACGCTGGCGCTGAGCACCAGCGCCGCGCCCAGGCCAACGCCGAGGATGATCCACAGCAGCGAGCGCGCCTGTTCGGTGATCAGCGCATACGGCACGATCACGCCCAGCGCGAACCGCTCTTCGCTGCCACCGATGCGTAGCGGCACATACGCCTTCACGTTGCCTGCGGCATCCGGAGTGAACGCTTCGAAACGCTGGTCACGCGCCACGGCTGCAAGGACCTGCGCAGTGACGGCATCGTCGCGGCGCTGGCCGATCTGCCCGGCATCCTGCGCGGCCAGCACGATGCCGCCGGGCGAGATCAGTTCGACGTGGCCCTGGCCCATCGGGCGCAGCGCCGCCAGACGCTCCTGCAGCGCGGCCAGGCCGAAGTCCACGGTGACCGCGCCCAGGAACTGGCCGTTGTCGAGCACCGGGGTCGACAGCGTGGTCATCAGCACCTGCCTGCCGCCGATCTCATAACGGTACGGCTCGCTCACGGCCTGCCGCTTGAGCTCACGCGGGCGCAGGTACCAGTCACCATCGCCGGGGACGTCATAGCCCTTGAGTACATCCTGCACCGGCGCGCCGTCCTGCCAGGCCCAGTAGCTCATGAAGCGGCCGGTGGCATCGTGGGCGTCGGCACCGACGAAGTCGGCGTCCCTGCCATCGAAGGCCTGCGGTTCCCACAGCGTGCCCAGGCCCACCCATTCCGGGTGCGATTGCAGCTGCTGTTGCAGCACCTGTGCGGCGGTCGCGCGCGACAGGGTGGCAGCGCGGTGCTGCACCACCAGGCTGTCGGCCAGTGCCTGGCTGGTGGAAAACGCGGCGGCCAGGTCGGCACCGACCCGGCGCGATTCGGCCTCGGCCTGGCTTTCCATGGTCCGCCGCGAGGATTCGAGCAGCGCCTGGCTGGCTTCGCGGTAACTGAGGGCGGCGGTCACGCCGAAGCAGAGCATGGCGATCAGCGCGGTTCCCAGCATCAGCCGGTTGGCGATGCTGCCGGGGCGCTTGGAAGCGGACGGGCGGGACGTGGACATGGGGGTGTTCCAGGCAGGAGTACAGAACAGCGCGCGCCCGAGGGCACCGCTACTACGTCACGCAGTCCATTGCGGCCCGCCCGGCACGGTGCAACGCACATGCAGGTCGGGTCATACGCTGGTAACGGCCCTGTGCTGGAGATGTTGAGCGCCGGATCCTGACCGGGTTCAGTGAGGCGTACGGCCACCCAGCCGCTCCACCAGCGTCTGGCTGGCGGCATTGAGTCCGATCACCTCGACCTGCGCGCCATGCCCGCGCAGTTTGAGGGTAACCCTGTCCAGTGCGCCAACCGCACTCAGGTCCCAGAAGTGCGCCTGGCTGAGGTCGATCCGCACCCGCGCCGGCACTTCCTGGAAATCAAAGCTCTCGCCGAACTGCCCCGCCGAAGCGAAGAACACCTGCCCGGTGGCCGTGTAGGTGCGGACTCCGCCGGCATCGGTGTGGTCGGTGACGACCAGCAGCCGACCCACCTTGCGCGCGAAGAACAACGCCGACAGCAGCACTCCGGTCAGCACGCCCTTGGCCAGGTCGTGGGTGGCAACGGTCACCACGACGGTGGCCACCATCACCACCGAGGAGCTCATGGGGTGCACGCGGAACTCGGCAAAGGAACGCCAGTGGAAGGTCCCGATGCTGACCATGATCATCACCGCCACCAACGCGGCCATGGGAATCTGCCGCACCCAGTCGTGCCCGTACACCACCAGCAGCAACAGCAGCACGCCTGCCACCAGGCAGGACAACCGGCCACGCCCGCCGGAGGATACATTGATGACCGACTGCCCGATCATCGCGCAGCCGCCCATGCCGCCGAACAGGCCAGCGGTGATGTTGGCCAGGCCCTGGCCGGCGCACTCACGGTTGCGCTGGCTCGGGGTGTCGGTCATGTCCTCGACGATC
This sequence comes from Stenotrophomonas sp. Steno-Z4, assembly GCF_056393145.1. Taxonomy (NCBI): domain Bacteria; kingdom Pseudomonadati; phylum Pseudomonadota; class Gammaproteobacteria; order Lysobacterales; family Lysobacteraceae; genus Stenotrophomonas; species Stenotrophomonas sp. Steno-Z4. Next base: position 960,772 of record NZ_JBWJPC010000001.1, read on the forward strand.
TGCGCGGTCATCATCGACTCCAGCAGGCCCACCACCGCGAGGGTTGCCGAGACCGGCAGCAGCAGCGCCAGCGTGTCCCACGTCATCGGCACATCGGGGAACAGGAACGTGGGCAGGCTGTCGGGCAGTGCGCCCATGTCGCCCACGGTCCGCACTTCCCAGTGCAGCCCGATCGACAGCGCGGTCAGCACCACGATGGCCACCAGCGGCGACGGCACTGCGCGGGTCAACCGCGGCAGCAGGTAGATGATCGCCAGCCCCGCCGCGCACACCGCCCACACCTGCCACGAGCGCCCGATCAGCTCGGGCATCTGTGCCAGGAAAATCAGGATGGCCAGTGCGTTGACGAAGCCGGTGATCACCGAACGCGACACGAACCGCATCAGCGCGCCCAGCTTCAGTGCGCCGGCGATGATCTGCAGCAGGCCGGCCAGGATCGTCGCGGCCAGCAGATACTGCAGGCCGTGGTCCTTCACCAGGTCCACCATCACCAGGGCCATTGCGCCGGTGGCCGCCGAGATCATGCCCGGCCGGCCGCCTGCGATGGCGGTGACCACGGCGATGCAGAACGACGCATACAGGCCCACCTTGGGGTCCACGCCGGCAATGATCGAGAAGGCAATGGCTTCAGGAATCAGCGCCAAGGCGACCACGGTGCCGGAAAGCAGGTCGCCACGGATATTGCCGAGCCACTGCTGGCGCGGGGGATAGGAGACAGACATGGGGGGCCAGGCGGCAAAACGGCGCGCAGGATACCATCGACCCTCCCTCGAGCAGCAGGAAGGCATCCATGTACGGTCTGATCGGAAAGATGAACATCGCTCCCGGCGAGCGCGACGCGGTCATCGCGATCCTGCTGGAGGGCACCCAGGCCATGCCGGGATGCCGGAGCTACGTGGTGGCCAAGGATCCCGCCAATGCCGACGCGATCTGGATCACTGAAGTCTGGGACAGCGCTGAACTCCACCACGCCTCGCTGGCGCTGCCGGGCGTGCAGCAGGCCATTGCCCGCGCACGCCCGCATATCACCGGCTTCGGCGAACGGTTCGAAACCGAACCGGTGGCAGGTTACTGACGGGGGCCGAACATCGCGCCAACGCTGTGCAGCAGTTCGTGCACGCTGAACGGCTTGGGCAGCAGCGACATGCCCTCGCCCAGGAACTCGTTGCGCACGGCGGCACTTTCCGTATAGCCGGTGATGAACAGCACCGGCAAGCTCGGGCGCAACGCGCGCGCGGCATCGGCCAGGTCGCGACCGTTCATGCCGGGCAGGCCGACGTCGGACAACAACAGATCCACGGCCCGCGCTGAATGCAGCTCCAGCAGCGCCTGCTGCGCGTTGGTGGCTTCCACGACCTGGTAGCCGACCTCGAGCAGCATCTCGCGCACCATCATCCGCACCGAATCGGTGTCGTCCACCAGCAGGATGCGTTCGGCATGGCCGCGCTGCACCTGCACCTGCGCCGTGGACGCAGACGCCGGCTCGACCTGTTGCTGCCCCTCGGGCAACAGCAGTTCGATCTCGGCACCTTCCCCCTGCTCGCTGGCAATACGGGCGCTGCCGCCGGACTGGCGCGCGAAGCCGTAGGTCATCGACAGGCCCAGGCCGGTGCCTTCGCCCTGCGGCTTGGTGGTGAAGAACGGTTCGAACACCTTGTTGATCAGGTCCAGTGGAATGCCGGTTCCGTTGTCGATCACCTTGATGGTGATGTAGTTGCCCGGCGACAGCTCGTGGTCACGCTCGATCCTCGCGCGGCCCGCGCGGATGCGGATCAGGCCCTGGCCGGCCAGCGCATCGCGCGCGTTGATGACCAGGTTGAGCATGACGTTCTCGAACTGGTTGGGATCGGCCATGGCCACCAGCGGTTCGGCGCCCAGCTCCAGTTCCAGTTCGATGTTCTCGCCGATCGAGCGCCGCAGCATGTCTTCCAGCGAGCGTACGCGGGCAACCACGTCGAACGTCTGCGGGTCCAGCGGCTGCTTGCGGGCAAAGGCCAGCATGCGCTGGGTCAGCGCCGCGGCGCGGTGTGCCGAGGCGGTGGCGATGTCGACGTAACGGCTTGCCTTGTCCCACTTGCCGCTGCTGGCGGCCATCTCGATCATGTCCAGGCCGGAGATGATGGTGGTCAGCAGGTTGTTGAAATCATGCGCGATACCGCCGGTCAGCTGGCCGAGCGAATCCATCTTCTGGGCCTGCATCAGCTCCATTTCGGTGCGCTCGCGCTCGGCGATCTGGAAGGCCAGCTCGCTGTTGGCGCTTTCCAGTTCCTGGCGCTGCTCCAGTTCGCGCACGTGGCGCTCGGTGATGTCTTCGACCAGCACCAGGCCGAGGCCAGGAGCGCTGTAGGGCGTCACCCGCCACTCGGTCATGCGCCGGTTGCCCTGCACCTGCAGGGCAAAGGTGCCCTGCCAACGCTCACCTTCGGCCAGCGCCACCTTCAACGCGCTCATCGGCCCGAACTGGTGGTCCAGCAAGGCCTCGATCCGGCCCGGCCCCAGGTCCTCTCCCAGCAGGCGCTTGAAGGCATCGTTGGCTTCATGCACCTGCAGCTGCGCATCCAGGACGGTGATCGGTGCATTGATCTGGCGGAAGATCTCGCCGAAACGCGCTTCGGCGTCGCGCAATGCGTCTTCGGCGCGGCGCGCACGCAGCAGGCTGCGCAGCGTGGCCAGCAGCACGTCCGGATCCACCGGGTGCACCAGGTAGGCATCGGCACCGGCGTTGAGGCCGGTGATGAGGTCCCCGGTGGCGATCGAGGCGGCCGAGACATGCACCACCGGCAACAGCTGCATGCGCGGGTCTTCGCGCAGCTGGCGAACCACGTCGAAACCGCTCATGTCGGGCAGGTTGACGTCCAGCACCAGCGCACCGAAATCCTGCGTGTTGAGCTGGACCAGGCCTTCGGTGCCGGTGCCGGCTTCTTCCACGCGGAACCCGTGGTGTTCCAGCACCCGGCGCACCGAATAGCGGGTGGCCGCGTTGTCGTCGACGATCAGGATCCGGTCACGCGTCGGCATCAGCGGTCTCCTCGGCAGCCAGCTTCAGCGGCAGCTTCACATGGAACTCCGAACCGACGCCCAGTTCGCTGGTCACCCCCACCTCGCCGCCCAGCAGCTCGGCAAAGCGCTTGCACAGCGACAAGCCCAGGCCGGTGCCGCGCAGACGCTTCTGCAGCGGCGTGTCCACCTGCACGAAATCCTCGAACAGGGTAGGCAGCAGGTCCTGCGGAATGCCGATGCCGGTGTCGCGAACGCTGAAGCACACCGAATGCGCGTCGACCAGCTTGGCCGACACCACCACCTGGCCGTTGGGCGTGAACTTGAGCGCATTGGAAATGAAGTTGCGCAGGATCTGCGCCAGCTTCTTGTCATCGGTGTACAGCAGGGGCAACGCCGGCGGATCCTCGAACACCAGGTCCACCCGGTTTTCTTCGATGAGGGGCCGGAACATGCCGCGCAGCGCCGCGAACAGGTCCATCAGGTCGAACCAGGCCGGCGAAATGGTGATCCGGCCCGCTTCGATCTTGGCCAGGTCCAGCAGGTCGTCGACCATTTCGCGCAGCTCGGCCGCCGAGCCGCTGATGAAGCGCACCTGCCGGCGCTGCTCCTCGGTCAGCGGGCCATCCATGCCGTCTTCCAGCAGCCGGGTCATGCTCAGTATCGAGCCCAGCGGCGTGCGGAATTCATGGCTCATGTAAGACAGGAACCGGCTCTTGAGCTCGGAGACCTCGCGCAGCTGCTCGGCCTGCTGGTCCAGTTCGGCGTACAGGGCCAGCACGCCCTGGTTGGTTTCCTCAAGCTCCGCGCGCAGGGCATCGGCCTGCGTGCGCAGCTGGACGATTTCCTGTTCGGGGGGAAGCGCGTTCAATGCAGGTCTCCGAGCCGCAGGGCGATGATGCCGGTGTCGTCGCGGCCACGATCGAAATCGCGCTGCAGCACCGCCACTATAAGTGCCGGGTGGCGATGGAACAGGCCGGGGTAGTCGCGCAGGCTCCAACGCGCCTGCAATCCATCACTGTGCATGAGCAGCAGCGTGCCTTCCGGCGCGTGAAAATGGAATGGTTGCGCCTTGCGGAACTGCACCCCGACGATGCCCGGGTGCGAGGCCATGCCACGGGTCGTGGTCGCCTCGTGCAGGCCCGCCGAAATGTTGCCGATGCCGGCAAACTGGACCGCGCCGCTGGCAACGTCCACGCTGGCAACCGCCGCGGCCCCGCCCCGGGTACCGGACATGCCGGCATGCATCGCCGCGACCAGGTCCGCCGGTGCAACCGCCCCGCGCGCGGCTGCGACCGCCACGCCGGCCTGGGCGGCATCGGCCGCCGGCAGCCCGTGCCCGAGGCCATCGATCAGCGTCACGGCCACCGACTGGGCATCGGCACGCAGGTGCCAGGCGTCGCCGCAGGCCACCTCATGGCGCATGGCCAGGCGCAGCGCACCGTAGGGCACGTCCACGTCGCGGGCAACGCGGCTGGCGTAGACGCGCGCCATTACCACGCAGCCCTTGTCGTCGGACCAGGCATCGAGCACGGTGGCCTGGCGCTGTATCGCGCCGAGGCCCAAGCCCTGCGTACCGCCGGTCGAATAGCCGTCAGGCAGCGACTGCGCCAGCGAGAAGCCCGGCCCGGCATCGAGGGTGCACAGTTCGATGCCCTCACCGCCGCGACCGCACACCACTGACAGGTACATGCGCCCGCCGCGTCCGTGCTTGATCACATTGGTGGCCAGCTCGGTGGCGGCCAGGGCCACCCGGCCGGCATCCATTTCATCGAAGCCGATGCCATCGGCCATGGCCAGCGCTTCGCGCCGGGCCTGCCCTACCTGCGAGACCTCTTCCACCACCACGACCCGGGTAACGCGGCCAGAGAAATTCAGATCCATTTGGTGATGGCAACCCGGGTGCCCTTGCCGGGTTCGCTCTCCAGTTCGAACTGGTCCACCAGCCGGCGCGAGCCGGACAGGCCCAGCCCCATGCCGCTGCCCGAGGTCCAGCCGTCGGTCAGGGCCTGGGCGATATCGGGAATGCCGGGGCCGTTGTCGGAGAACACCAGGCGCAGCCCGCGGCGCATGCCGCTGTCCACCACTTCCCATTCCATGCTGCCGCCGCCGCCATAGATCACGGCGTTGCGGGCCAGTTCGCTGGCGGCGGTGACCAGTTTGGTCTGGTCGATGAGCCGCATCCTGCATGCCACGGCCGCCTGCCGGGCAGCCTGGCGGGCCAGCACCACGTCCTGCTCGACGCGGATCGGCAAGGATCCACTGACGGCGGTCATGGCGACTCTTCGTCGGGCTGCTGCAGCAGGTCCATGCGCAGCAGTTCCATGCCACGTTCGACATTCAGCGCGGTGCGCACCCCGGTCAGGGTCAGGCCCAGCTCAACCAGCGTGATCGCCACGGCCGGCTGCATGCCCACCACCACGGTGGTGGCATCCATGATCCGGGCCAGTGACGAAATGGTGGAAATCATCCGGCCAATGAAGGAATCGACGATGTCCAACGCGGAAATGTCGATCAACACGCCGCGTGCAGACGTGTTCTGAATGCGTTCGGTCAGGTCGTCCTGCAGGGTCAGCGCAAGCTGGTCATGCATGTCCACCTGGATGGTTACCAGCAGCAGATTGCCCATCTGCAGGATCGGGATGCGGTCCATTTCAGCGGGCTGCCTTGGTCACCGTCTGGCCGGTGCGCTTGAGCGCCAGTGCCAATGCGTCGGCCAGGTTGGCCTTGGTGACGATGCCCTGCAGGTCCAGGCCCAGGTGCACGATGGTCTGTGCGATCTGGGGGCGCACGCCACTGATGATCGCGTCGGCGCCCATCAGGCGGATGGCGGTAACGGTCTTGAGCAGGTGCTGGGCGACCAGCGTGTCCACGGTGGGCACGCCGGTGATGTCGATGATGGCGATTTCCGAACCGGTGTCGACGATCCGCTGCAGCAGCGATTCCATCACCACCTGGGTGCGCTGCGAATCGAGCGTGCCGATCATCGGCAGGGCCAGCACGCCCTCCCACAGCTTCACCACCGGGGTGGACAGTTCCAGCATTTCTTCCTGCTGGCGCTGGATCACATCCTCGCGGGTCTTCTGGTAGACCTTGACGCTGTGCAGGCCAAGCCCGTCGATGAGTTCGGAAATCGCCCACAGCTGATCGCCGACCGCCTTGGGGTCGTCGGCGAAGTTCTGCTGGACCAGCTCGAACAGCGGGCGCTTGAGCGAGAACAGGAAGCTGGCGGTTTCCGAGGAGCTGAAGCCCTTGAGCACGCGGTCACGCGAGAGCTGTTCGAGGAACTGGCGGGTGTCCTGCCATTCGCTGCCGGCCACGCCGGTGCCGTTGGTGGACACTGCCGTCTGGAACAGGCGCCAGAATTCGCGTACCTGGGCATCCAGCTCACGCGCGCTCAACCGGCCATCCTGGCCCTGGCCGGAGCCGGCCAACTGGTCGCTCCACTGCGCCACCACGGTGTCCTGGTGGGTACGAAGAAGGTCGATCGTGCGCTGCTGCAAAGCCGCCATGGGGGAGATTCCTAGGTAGGAAGGTGTGAAAGCCCCGGCACGCAACGCGCCGGGGCTTGGAATTTTCCTGAGCTTAAATGAATTCAGCTACACGGACCATTACGACAACGGATGGCGCGTGAAGGCCGTGTGCACAACACTGACTGATTCAGAATAGACGGCCGCAGGCCCTCATTTTCTGCCGGTGGAGGGAGCGTTCTGCGCCTTGCGCCTGCGCATGGCGAGCACCTGGCCGACCACCGCCGTGATGAGGATCAGGCTGTTGGTGACCACGAAGACCGTGGAGCCCAGCAGCGCGCTGTACACGATGAACAACACCGAGGCCGTGATCTGGCCGACGAACAGCCAGGTGGAGACGCCCTCCACCGACCCGGCCAGGTGCTGCTTGTAGATCTGCCGCACCAGCGTGGCGATCAGCACGGCCGTGGCGGCCCAGCCCAGCAGGTCGGCGGGCTGCTCCATCAATCCGCCGCCACGTGGGCCGGCAGCAGCGGGGGCCCAGCACCCATCACCTCGCGCTCCAATGCGCGCAGGAATCCACTGAAGCCGTGCGGCGCACGTGCGGTTCGCCGCGCGCTGGTCGCCACGGCAGGGCGGGCCAGCCAGGCGATGCGGGCACCGTTGCCGGCCAGTGCTTCGACCAGTGCAACATCTTCCCCCGTGCGCAGGGCCGGAAAGCCACCCACCGCCAGATAAGCGGCCGCGCTCATGCCAAGGTTGGCCCCATGGATGTGCCGGTGCCCATCCTGCACGATTTCCCGCTCGGAAAAGGCGGTGCGCACCCGCTCGGGGTAATCGAGCCAGTCCTCCACCTCTACCACGCCACAGAAGGCATCGGCGCCGCACAGGCTTTGGCGCCACAGCCAGTCCTGCGGTACGGCGGTGTCGGCGTCGGTACTGGCGATCCAGCGCGCGCCCTGCGCCAACACGTGGCTGGCCGCTGCTGCCCGCGCGGTGCCCACGCACTGGGCGTCCACGGCCACGGTTATGGCCCCATGTCGGGTACACACCGCCTCCGTCGCATCGCTGCACGCGTCCAGCGCCACCACCACCAGCACCGGCTCCCGGCCCAGACCGGGATGCGCGGCCGCCACGGCGATGGAGGCCAGGCAGCGACCAATGGCGTGCGCTTCGTTGTGCGCGGGCACGATCACGCCGATCATCGCAGGCCTTCCCAGCGGGCAACGCTGGTCGGTTCGCGACTCCACGCCTGCATCAGCAGGTCAGCGTCCTGGTAGCAGAAGGCCTCGTCCAGGCCACGACCGAACGCGCGGTGCACCTGCTGGGCCGAGCTCAGTGCTTCCTCGAACGGGTGCACCCAGTGGCACGCCAGCAGCAGGCCGTCATCAGCAAGGCTGCCACGCAGCTTTGCCGCCATCGCCACCACATCCTGCGGTGCCAGGTAGTAACCGACCTCGCTGACCACGATCAGGTCGAAGCGCTCCGCGGGCCATTGTTCGGGATGACGGGCCTGTTCAAGCCGCACGTTTCCAAGGTGCCCGGTCGAGCGTGCCGCGTCTGCCAGCGCGGCCTCGCTGAGGTCGGTCGCCAGCAGCGAGTCGCAGCGTGTTGCCAGCTCTGCGCTCAGCACGCCATTGGAACACCCCAGCTCCCACGCGTTGCCGTAGCGCGGCCGGGGCAGGCAGGCCAGCGTCAGCGCGCGCTTGCGCGCCTCGTACCAGCGGTTGCGGTACTGGAACGGATCGGGCTGCTGGTAGATCTGTTCGAAATAGGCACGGGTGTTCATCCAATCAGCACCTCGAAGGAACGCCGGAAGCGGGCGAGTACGTGTTCGGGCAGGATCGGCTCGCAGTCCAGCGCCTCGCCTTCCCCGGTCTGCGTCGCAAAGACCGCCATGGCTTGCCGCTTGCGGGCCTGCGCGTCCGGGCACAGCGCAATGCGCTGCGCGGTCGTCCATGGACCGGTGGGCGCCAAGGCGTCCAGCCAGTGCCAGGCCCAGACCGGATATTGCAGGCTCCTGGCACCGCAGAGGGCCGCCGCCGCAAGCGCCGCACGCCCCACCGCTTCATGGTCCGGGTGGGCGTCGTGGATCCAGGGTGCCAACACGACGTCGCCTGGGGCCACGCAGGCGCGGAGGTGCGCGACCAAGTCAGGTTCGTGCCGGGCCACCGCACCATCCGGCAGGCCAAGCGAGGTCACATGCGTGGCGTCCATGCCCAATGCCTGCATCGCCGCCGCCAGCTCGCGTCGGCGCGCATCACGCAGGCGTGCCGGTGTCCAGCGCGGGTGGTCGGGGTAGCAGGCTTCACCGTCCGTCACCGACACCACCTGCACCCCGCACCCTTGTGCGGCCGCCGCCTGCATCAGGCCACCACAGCCCAGCACCTCATCGTCGGGATGGGGCGACACCACGATGAGCCGTCGCGCGCCGAGCAGCACGGTGTCAGCTTCCACCAACGGCAATGCATCCAACCATGCACAGCGTTCCCACACCGACTCCGGCGTGCCCCGCCCTTCGATGCGAACCGCTACAGCGTCCACGGCTGCTCCTGGCGCTGGATGGCCCGGCCCAGTTCGGCCCAGTCGCGGTCGGCATGGCTTTGCCGGATGAACACCGTGAGATCGGCCCAGCGCCGCGCATGCTCCGGATCCAGGCACATCGGCGCCGGTCCCAGTGCGCGGCCTACGGCATCAAGCACCTGCATGGAGCCGCGCTCAACCACGCTGCGCACCCGGATCACATCGGACTGATGGGGCTGCGCGGGCATCGCATCGATCCAGGCGGCCAGCTCGCGCAGCAATGCTGCTGATGACTGCAATGCCATGTCGACCTGGCCCAGCAATGCGGCCGCCTGGGCGTCGCCTTCCACCCGGGGCGAGCGCTGCAGCGGTGACGCCAGCGCGACCGCAGCGCCGTACCAGCATGCCGCAATGCCTGCACCGCCGTGCCAGAAACCGGGCCGGGCCAGATAGGCGCCGCTGGGACCCACCACCTCGGCGCGCACGCGGTCGAACTGCACGGTGCCGCTGGGTATGCCGGCCATGCCCGTGGCATGCCAGCTCTGCGGCTGCAGCAGGATGCCGGGCGCATCGGTGCGCAGGCAGACCAGCCGCGAGCCCTCGCCACAGCGCGCGGTGACCAGCGCCACATCGACCAGCCCGGCACCGGAGCACCAGGGTTTGGCGCCACTGACCGTGCCCGTCTCTTCGTCATAACGCAAGGTGGCGTGTGGGCCTTCCGCTGCCCACACCGCCGCCAGCCGGCCCTCGGCCAGCGATGGGGCATGCAGGTCGGCCAGGATGGCCTGCGCGTCGTAGTGCGCCTCCATCACCTTGGCCACGCACAGGTCGCGCCCGGCTATAGCGGCCAGCGCCCGCCATCGTTCCAGGGTGTGACCCCGACCGGGGAGCGGCAATGATGGTTGGCGCGCAAGCACCTCGCGCGCGGCCGCCTCAAGTGCCGGTGCGGCATGTTCGGAAATCTGGTCCATGCCCAAGGGATACCTTGCCCCCTGTGGCTGGGTGGTGAGCCCGGCGTGTGGATGCCGTGCACCCGACGCGGACGCCGCGCTCACCTGCACGGCTTCAAGCTTGCGCGTACACCCCCCGCCTATCGGAGCACGGCTCATGAACGCGTCATCTTCCAACCCGCTGGAAGGCAAGGACGACCAGCAGAAGGCGCACACGCCGGACAAGCTGCGCAACGACGATGCCCGGTGGAAGGACAAGGACATGCCCGAGCAGGAGCACACGGCCACCCCCGACGACTACGAACGCCCGCCCAAGCCGTAGCCCATCAGCCCCTGCCTCATCACGGAGATGAAAACAGGGATATGCGAAGCTATGGGCGTTAGCACGCACCCCTTGGGGGGATTGAACGAATGTCGTCCTGGAATTTGAAACAAAACGCCTTGGATCTCAACAGCTGTGCCAGAGAACCGATACGTACTCCAGGCGCCATCCAACCCTACGGTTTGATCCTCGTCCTCGACCCCAGCACGCTGACCGTGAAAGAACGCGCCGTGGCACGCGCGGATGTGATCGAGACGCTGGGCGACCCATTGGGTCAAAGCATCGACACGCTGCTCGGCGGTGCCCTGGCGAGCTGCCGCCCGGCCCTGGAATCACTTGCAACCGGCGCGACACAGTTCCTTGGCGCGCATCCGGTTGGCGGCCATGGGGGACATCACACCCTGGCCCACCGGCTCGCCGACGATCTGATCGTGGAGCTGGAAGCGCCCGTGCCGGGCGAACCCGGTTCGCTGGAAGACCTGTATCCGGCCATCCGCGCGTTCATGGGCGAGATCGAGCGGGTACCCGGCACCCGCGAACTGTGCGAGCTGGCTGCGGTGCAGATCCGCCAGCTCACGGGCTTCGACCGCACCCTGGTCTACCAGTTCGACAAGGAGTGGAATGGCGCGGTGGTGGCCGAGGACGGCAATGGCGTGCTGCCGAGCTACCTTGACCTGCGCTTTCCCGAGTCGGACATCCCCGCCCAGGCCCGTGAGCTGTACCGGCAGAACCGGGTACGGCTGATCGCCGACAGCGATTACCAACCGGTGCCGCTGGTCCGCACGGCCGACACCGCCGCCGCGCCGCCGACCGACCTGAGCCCGGCCATGCTGCGCAGTGTCTCGCCGGTGCACCTGCAGTACATGCGCAACATGGGCACCGGCGCCTCCATGTCGGTCTCGCTGCTCCGCGAAGGCGAACTGTGGGGATTGATTTCGTGCCACAACGAAGCGCCCAAGCGGGTGCCGTACCACGTGCGCACCGCCTGCGAGTTCATCGGGCAGATCCTGTCCCTGCAGATTTCGTTGAAGGAGCGGGCTGCGGTGGTGGAAGAGCGCATCGCGCGGCGCGCCATCCAGGTGCGCCTGCTCGGACGCATGGCCGGCGACCAGGATTTCATGGCGGCACTGGGCCGGGACCAGCAGAACCTGCTGGCGCTGACACAGTCCGCTGGCGCCGCGATCGTGCACCGCGGCCAATGCATCCTGCATGGTGACTGCCCACGCCAGGAGCAGGTGATGCAGCTGGTGCAGTGGCTGACCGTCCAGCAGCACGAAGGCGACCTGATCTGCACCGACCGCCTGCCGCTGGAATGGGACGCCGCCGATGCGTTCGCGGACGTGGCCAGCGGCGTGCTCGCCATCTCCATTTCGCAGATCCACGACAGCTTCGTGCTGTGGTTCCGGCCGGAGGTGGTGCGCACCGTGCGCTGGGGCGGCGATCCGCGCAAGGAGGATACCGGCCTGCCACTTTCGCCGCGCACGTCGTTCGAAGGCTGGAAGGAAACCGTACGCAGGCAGTCGTTGCCCTGGAATGAGGTGGACCGCGATGCGGCGATGGAACTGCGCACCGCCATCGTCGACATCGTGCTGCGCAAGGCCGAAGAAATGGCCGCGCTCAACGAGCAGCTGCTGCGCAGCAACAAGGAACTTGAAGCGTTCTCCTATTCGGTCAGCCATGACCTGCGCGCACCGTTCCGCCACATCGTGGGTTACTCGGAACTGCTCTGGGCCGCAGCGGGCGAGAGATTAAACGATTCAGAAAAGAGATACCTCGATACCATCGTCGAGTCCGCACAATCTGCCGGAACACTGGTGGACGACCTGCTCAGTTTCTCGCAGATGGGCAGGTCCACGATGGGTCAGATCTCGATGGACATGACGGCGCTGGTACAGGATGTACGACACAAACTGGACATGGAGTACGCAGGCCGATCCATCACCTGGGTGGTGCCAAACCTGCCGCGCGTCCAGGCCGACCCCGGCATGCTGCGGCTGGTCTGGCAGAACCTGCTGTCCAATGCGATCAAGTTCACCCGCGACACCGCCCACCCCGCCATCGAAGTGGGCCATTACCGCACCGACACCGAACACGTGTTCTTCGTCCAAGACAATGGCTGCGGTTTCGACATGCGCTACGTGGACAAGCTGTTCGGCGTGTTCCAGCGCCTGCATCATTCCGACGAGTACGAAGGCACCGGCATCGGCCTGGCCAACGTAAACCGCATCATCACCCGCCACGGCGGCAGAACGTGGGCCGAAGGCCAGTTGGGAGTGGGCGCCAAATTCTTCTTTACCATTCCCTTTGTTACTGGAGACAAAGTATGAGAGACCTGCGGCCGATTCTGCTCGTGGAAGACAACATGAAAGATGCGGAGCTGACGCTGGCTGCCCTTGAGCGCTGCCAGCTGATGAACGAAGTCACCCATGTGCGGGACGGTGTGGAAGCGCTGCAGTACCTGCGCAGCGAAGGCCCCTACGAAGGCGCGCTGCATGGCGGCCCGGTGGTGGTGCTGCTGGACCTGAAACTGCCCAAACTCAACGGACTGGAAGTGCTGAAGGAAATCCGCACCGACGCGGCGATCAGCACCACCCCGGTGGTGATGCTGACCTCTTCGCGCGAAGAGCAGGATCTGATCCGCAGCTACGAGCTGGGCGTGAACGCCTTCGTGGTCAAGCCGGTGAACTTCAAGGAGTTCCTCGAAGCGATCCAGGGTCTGGGCATGTTCTGGGGCATCACCAACCAGCCGCCGCCGCACGGCACGCTCTTCGGCGCCAAGAGCCGCAAAGATGGCTGAGGATGTGCCCGCGACACCGATCCGCATCCTGATGGTGGAGGACAGCGCGCTGGATGCGGAATTGATCACGCTCCAGCTGCGCCGCGCCGGCCTGCCGTTCACCGTTGAGCGCACCTGGTCCGACCAGGGCATGCGTGATGCGCTGGCGGCACACGACTTCGATGTGATCCTGGCCGACCATGTGCTGCCCGGCTTCAGCGGCGACCTGGCGCTGGAGCTTGCCGGCGCGCTGGCACCGGAGGTGCCCTTCATCTTCGTCTCCGGCACCCTCAGCGAAGAACTGGCCGTTGAAGCATTGAAGCGCGGCGCCCGCGATTACGTGGTCAAGTCGCGGCTGCAACGCCTGCCCGACGCGATCCTGCGCGCGATCAACGAAGCCCAGGAGCGGCGCCGGCTGCTGCAGGTCGAAAACGAGCTGCGCGAAAGCCATCAGCGCCTGCGCCTGATCACCGATTCATTGCCTGCCCTGATCGCCTACCTCGACCGCGACCATCATTACCGCTTTGCCAACCAGGCCTATATGGAATGGCATGGCCTGGACCCTGAAGCCATGGTGGGCAGGCATGCCCGCGAGATGGTGGGTGAGGAGGGATTCGCCGCCCTGCAGGAACACCTGGACAAGGTGCTGCGGGGCGAGCGGGTCAGCTTCGAGACCCTGGCCCATCGCCGCGTCGGCCCCCCGCGCCATGCGCAGGTGGACTTCGTGCCCGAACTGGGCCCCGAAGGTGCGGTGCTGGGCTACTACGCCATGGCGCGCGATATCGGGGAGCTCAAGCAGGTCCAGGCGCTGCTGACAGCCAGCAATGAATCGCTGGAACGCCAGGTCAGCGAACGCACCTCTGCCCTGCACCGCAGCGAGAGCCGCCTGCAGGCGCTGTTCGAATCCAGCTTCCAGCACCAGAACCTGCTGACCCTCGATGGGCACATCATCGACACCAACTCCGCCTCGCTGGCCGCGATCCTGGCCACCAAGGAGGATGTCCGCGGCGCGCTGTACTGTGAATCGGCCTGGTTCGCCAGTACCGAAGGCGTGCCGGCCATCGTCTGCCAGGCCGTGCTGGAGGCGGCCGCGGGCAATGCTTCGCGGCATGAGCTGGACCTGCTGCTTCCCACCGGCAAACGCACCTTCGAGTTCTCGTTCCGCCCATTGCTCGACCACCAGGGCACGATCACCGCCGTGGTTTCCGAGGCGGTGGAAACCACCGCGCGCCGCCAGGCCGAGGAAGCACTGCGGCAGAGCCAGAAGATCGAAGCCGTGGGCCAGCTCACCGGCGGCATCGCGCATGACTTCAACAACATCCTGACCGTGATCGCTGGCAACGTGGAGTATGCCAAGCTGCTCACCGAACGTCTGGGCGATGTGGCGGACGGCTCCACGCGCGCGCTGGACAACGCCCTGAAGGGCGTGATGCGCGCGGCCAATGTCACCCAGCGGCTGCTTGCGTTCTCGCGCCGGCAACCCCTGCGCAGCCTGCCGGTCGACCTCAATGCACAACTGCGCGACATGGAAGACATGCTGCACCGTTCGCTGGGCGAGCTGGTGCAGCTGGAAATCGTGCACCACCCGGACATCTGGTGCGTGGAAGTGGACCCCAGCCAGCTGGAGGCATCCGTGCTCAACCTGGCGGTCAACGCCCGCGATGCCATGCCGGAAGGCGGCCGCCTGGTGATCGAAGTGGACAACGCCCACCTGGACAATGACTTCACCGCGCAGAACCCCGACGTTCCGCCGGGCCATTACGCAATGCTGCGGGTCAAGGACACCGGCCACGGCATGTCCGCCGAGACGCTGACCCGCGTGTTCGAACCATTCTTCACCACCAAGGAAGTTGGGCGCGGCACTGGCCTGGGCCTGTCCATGGTGTACGGCTTCGTCAAGCAGTCCGGCGGCCACGTGCTGGTGGATTCCGCGCCCGGTGCCGGCACGTCGATCACCCTGCTGTTCCCGCGTTCGGCAGCCGAGCTGCCGCAGGCCGGCCAGACCGAGCACCGGGGCCTGGGCGGTTACGAGATGCAGGAGGAGGCCACGGTGCTGGTCGCCGAGGACAACGACGACGTGCGCGCGTATACCGTGGACACGCTGCGGCAGCTGGGTTATCGCGTGCTTGAAGCACACGACGGCGCCTCGGCCATGCGCCTGCTCGAGCGCACCGACGTGGACGTGGACCTGTTGTTCTCGGACATCGTGATGCCCGGCATGTCCGGTTGGGAACTGGCCAAACGCGCGCTGGCGCACAAGCCGGCGCTGCGGGTGCTGTTCACCTCCGGCTACCCGCGCGACATCGACGCCAGCGGCGCGGTGGGTCGCAACATCGCCATCCTGGGCAAACCGTTCACCCGCAGCGACCTGGCGCGCTCGATCCGCGGATCGCTGCAGGACGAATGACACGAGACCGTTCCCATGACGCCGCTCGACAAACCCCTGCGCCGCGAAATCCAGATCGGCGATGAGTCCTACACCCTGACCCTCGACCCCGAGGGTCTCAAGCTGGTGCGCAAAGGCCACCGCAAGGGGCTGGATCTGCGCTGGGTGGACCTGGTCAGCGGCGATGCGGCCCTCGCGGCCGCGTTGCAGGCATCGCTGGAAGCGCCCTGATTCCAGCGGGCTGACAGGCCAGATCTGTCCAGATTCGCGGCACCGATCTCACTTCAGATGAGATCCAAATCACACTTTTCTCCGCTTTTCCGCATTCAACGGGGGCGGATGCGGGCCCCTTTGGCCTCACGTCTCTTGAACGAATGAGGTCAAACCGAAAGATACGTTGCAGTATTGTTTACGTTCTGTTAAGTATTTGTGCAGCGCACCAGGTCCGCTGGAACGCAAGGAGAACCACCGGATGAGCACGTAACGAGAACGACCCAACCACAACCAGACTGCAGGGTGCATGCATGAACGACCGCATTGGCAAGTGTGTTCACGCTCCGAAAGCAATTTCGCCATTGGCATCTTCAGTAAAGGCGGCACTCGCTGCCGCACTGCTGCTCACCAGTTCCGCCGCGGTGGCACAGAACAGCGACAATGCTTCGACCAACCCGGAAACCGCGACCCTCGATACGGTTTCAGTACTGGGCAGCCGCACCAAGCCCCGCACCGTTTCCTCGTCCGCGGTACCCATCGACATCATCAGCGGCGAAGAGTTCCGCAACCAGGGCGCCACCGATGCGCTCGACCAGCTCAAAGTACTGGTCCCCTCGTTCAACGTCAGCACCATTCCCATCGATGACGCGGCCAGCCTGATCCGCCCGGCCAACCTGCGTGGCCTGCCGCCGGACAACACCCTGCTGCTGGTCAACGGCAAGCGCTTCCACCGCGCGGCGGTCATCACCTTCCTGGGCCACGGCCTGTCCGATGGCGCACAGGGCCCGGACCTTTCCGTGTTTCCCTCGCTGGCCCTCGAACAGGTGGACGTGCTGCGCGACGGCGCCGCCGCCCAATACGGTTCGGATGCCATTGCCGGCGTGATCAACTTCGGGCTGAAGAAACTGCGCGAAGGCGGCACGGCCGAAGTGTTCACCGGCCAGTACTACAAGGGCGACGGACTCACCACCCAGTACTCGGCGCAGATCGGCCTGCCGCTCACCGAGCGCGGCTTTGCCACGCTGACCGCCGAGTGGCGCAAGGTCGACGACACCTCGCGCAGCGTGCAGCGCGATGACGCGGCCGCAGCGATTGCCGCTGGCTACCCGGGCGTGGGCGAGCCGGCGCAGATCTGGGGCTCGCCGAAGGTCGACGACGACCTCAAGCTGGTCGCCAACCTGGGCCTGAGTACCGACAGCGTGGACTTCTACCTGTTCGGCAACTACGCCAAGCGCGACGTGGATGGCGGCTTCTACTTCCGCGACCCCACTGCACGCTCGGGCGTGTACTCCAACGACGGCGGCGACACGCTTCTGGTCGGCAACCTCACCGGTGCAGGCGCCTGCCCGACCATCGCGCTGCGCGACGGCGGTGGCAACCTGCTGCCGTACAGCACGGTGAGCGGTGCGGTCGCCGCGCTGCCGGCCAACTGCTACACCTTCCTGTCCAGCCTGCCGGGCGGCTTTACCCCGCGCTTCGGCGGCAAGCTCGAAGACAGCTCCGTGTACGCCGGCGCCAAGGGCAACTGGGGCGAGTGGTACTGGGACGTGAGCGGGTCGTGGGGCCGCAACGATATCGAGTTCATCATCTACAACACCGTCAACGCCTCGCTCGGCCCGGACCAGCCGGCCGGCCTGTACTTCCGCCCCGGCGGCAACACGCAGACCGAGAAGAGCGCCAACATCGACGTGAGCCGCGATATCGCCACCAGCTTCACCAGCCAGCCGCTGCGGCTGGCCATGGGTGCCGAGTGGCGCGAAGAGAGCTTCGAGATCAGCCTCGGCGATGGTCCGTCCACCGCGATCGGTCCGCTGACCGAACAGGGCTTCGCGCTGGGCTCCAACGGTTTCAACGGGTTCAGCACGCGTACCGCCGGCACCTTCGACCGCCGCAACTGGGCCGCGTATGCAGACCTGGAAGCGCAGGTCACCGAGCGCTTGCTGCTGGCCGGCGCGCTGCGCTTTGAAGATTTCGATTCGTTCGGCAGCACCACCAACGGCAAGGTCACCGCGCGCTTTGACTTCAACGAGCACTTCGCGCTGCGCGGCGCCTACAACACCGGCTTCCGTGCCCCGACCCCCGGCCAGGCGAACATCAGCCAGATCAGCACCGTGTTCGGCGGCACCGCACTGGAAGACATCGCCACCCTGCCGCCAACCAATCCCATCGCCCAGCTCAAGGGCGCCCAGCCGCTGACCCCGGAAGAATCCAAGAACGTTTCGCTGGGTGCGGTGTGGACCGAAGGCGATTGGCTGATCACCCTGGACGGTTACCAGATCAAGGTCGAAGACCGCATCGCGCTGAGCACCAGCTTCGCGGTCACCCCGGAAGAACGTGCGGCGCTGGTGGCCGGCGGCAACCCGGAAGCGGCCTCGATTTCGCAGGTGACTTACTTCGGCAATGCGTTTGATACCACCACCACCGGTGTCGACCTGGTCACCAGCTTCAAGAGCACGCACTTCGGGGGCGACACCACGTACTCGCTGGCCGCCAACTGGAACCGGACCGAGGTCGATCGCTTCGACCCGGACTTCATCGACGAAGCGCGCGTATACAAGCTGGAGAAGTCGCTGCCCAAGACCAAGGGCTACTTCAGCATTCATCACCAGCGCCAGATCTTCAACGCCAACCTGCGCTTCAACTACTACAGCTCCTGGTATGAGGATCACCTGGACAGCGGCGTGATTTCGGCGGCCGATGGCGGCCTGCCGATCTACGGCGGCAGTGCATTGATCGTGGATGCCGAAGTGGGCTGGAAGTTCGATTCGGGCCTCTACTTCAGCTTGGGCGCGCAGAACCTGTTCGACCGCACCCCGGCCAAGAACCCGTGGTCCGGCGTGGCGGGTGCGGAGTACCCGGTGCATTCACCGTACGGCTTCAACGGCGGCTTCTACTACGCGCGGGTGGGCTGGAAGTTCTGATGCCAATTGACGCATGAAGCCACCCCGCCGTTGCCGGCGGGGTGGTTGCGCGTTCGGTAATCACGTGCGCTTGCGTGAATCAGGCTGCGAGCAGGGTGTCCTGTTCGTTCTGATCGTAGTAATCAGCATTGGCGATTACAGTTTTTGCGCCGATTACGTCGGTCGCCTCTCGGGCTGTCCACATTGACTGCTCGCCACGTCGAAACCAGTGCAGCCCCTTCAGCTGGGCACCGGCGCGGGTGCACAGGTGGTGGAGCTGGCGGGAATCGAACCCGCGTCCGCAACGCATCCTCTCTGCTTCATACAGCCATAACCCGTTGCCAACCACTGCATTCGGGGTTTCTCGCCACACACGGCGAAGGCGTAGTAGAGCTTTCTCGGAACACGTCTAGCTTCCATGAATCGCTCATCTGGGCTAGCGCAGTTGGGCCGGCACGCCAGATGTCGTTTTACGCCAGTGGTTCCCACGGGTTGATGACGGCAACTCCGGTCGATTCAAAGTCCGCTACGTTGCGGGTTACCACCGCCATGCCGTGCACCAGCGCCGTGGCGGAAATGAGCGCATCCCGCTCGCCCTTCCTATCAGGCACATGCAAACGGGCGCATCGCTGGGCGACAGCAATGTCGACGGGTAGGGTACGCCCCGCGAACTCCGGGAGCACATGGTGCTCGAGCCACGCGCGGAGGATGCCGCCCTGGGTGGCATCCCGGCGTTCAATCGAAAGGACGCCCAGCTCCAGTTCCATGATCGTGATGGCAGAAACAAACAACTCGGACGCATCAACGCTGTCCGCCCATGCCATGACGTTCGCGTCCGCCTTGCCGGAGCGGATTTTTCGAAGCTCCGACACGACATTGGTATCAAGGACGTACATCATTCAAATTCAGCCGCCTTGATGGCCAAGCTGACCCGGGGCGGAGCGAAGTCAATATCTTCAACGCCAGGCATCGCCAAGGCATCGGCGATCTTGCGACGCTGTCTGGCCAGGCGCTGGTAATCCTCAAAGCTCAGCAGTACATGCGCAGTCCTGCCCCGATCAGTGATGAAGACCGGCCCGTTCTTGCTGGCCTTCTTGGCCTTGGTGACATCCTGATTCAGCTCTCGACTTGATAGGGTAGTAATCGCCACGACGCACCTCCTGCCAACATTGTAGGTATGTTACTACAATGACCTCTTGGGGTCAATCTGGCGGCGGCTGCTGGCGTCAGCTCATTCGGGAGCAGTCACACAGGTCTTTCCCGGCTTAACTTGCCCAGGAAGTAATGCGCCGGAAGGTGTCGCAACCAACGTGGCTGCAGCCAGTACATACGCGGCGCCCAGCGCCGGAAGCGCGCCCAGCGCCTCTCGTCTGTTACGGTCCACGGCAGGGCGAACATCTGCCTGACATGCGGTGGCAGCAATGCGCGCGTGACGAATGCCTGCAGCGGCAGCGCCGGGCGCAGGTACCACGGGGCTCCGTTTTCCAGCACGGCATGCAGATAGGCGCGCACTTCCTCGTCCACGCGCAGCTCCAGCTGACGGCTCTCCCACCATGCTTCGAAGGCATCGGCCGTGGGCGGCCACTGCTCGTCTGCCACCTGCAGCGTGCGACCGAAGGCCCACGCCTCTTGATACAACGGTTCGCGGCTGCTTTCAGGAACCGGGCCAACGAACAGTTCGTACATCTCCAGCCCGCCGCGGTAGAGCGTTGCCGCGACCCACAACTGCAGGTCGCGATCAAATGCGCTGTAGCCCTCGCCCTGCACGGGCACATGCGCGCGATTGACATGGCGGGCAATGCTGGTCCGGTCCTCGTCCGTACCCAGCGACACCGCGTAGATGTAGCTCATGGTGGCCCGCAGCCTTGAGAACGGCCGTCTCAATGTCTGGCTGTGGCGGGCCACGCCGCGCCCCACGCCGGGGTCGGCAAGCTGCCACGCGACCGCCGCGCCTGCACCGAAGAAGATGTAGGACTCGATGTTGATATCGGCCAGGCGGACAGGTGTGGGATTCGGCATGGGCCCAGTCTAGACACCCGCATGTGGGTTCGCCGTCACCGGTAACGCGCCGGCATTGCTGCCTGATCGGCAACAGTGTGAGCCCCTGCGCGGATCTACTGGCCGCGCGCGCCCTTCCCTAGGCTGATCCCGCACGGCGCCCCTGCCGTGGATCCCGCCAAGGAGATTTCCTCATGTTCACCCTGGAAAACACCGTAGCCCCGCCCCCGCCCGCGCTCGACGAACTGGTTCCCTCACGGTACGCGCTCAAGGTGGGCGATATCGACGTGCTGGTGGTCAGCGATGGCGTGCTGCCGTTGCCCACCCAGATGCTCGGCCACAACGTCTCCGCCGCCGAGCGCGCGCCGTGGTTCAAAGAGATGTACCTGCCGCCGGATGCGCTGGACTGGGCGTTGAACGTGATGGTGGTGCGCAGCGGGGACCGCAACATCCTGATCGACGCCGGCCTGGGCATGGACCCCGACCTGAACCTGCCGCGCGCCGGCCAGCTGATCCGCCGCCTGGGCGCTTCAGGTATCAACCTTAACGAGATCACCGACGTGGTGATCACCCACCTGCACATGGACCACATCGGTGGCCTGCTGGTGGATGGCGTAAAGGAACAGCTGCACCCGGAGCTGCGCATCCACGTGGCCGCCGCCGAAGTGGACTTCTGGAAGGCGCCCGACTTCACCCGCACCAACATGCCGCCAGGCTTCCCGGATGCACTGCGCGCCACCGCTACCCACTTCCTGGCCGAGTACGGCAGCTACGTGCGCACCTTTGACGAGGTCCACGAGATTGCGCCGGGCGTCACCGCGCACCGCACCGG
This sequence comes from Stenotrophomonas sp. Steno-Z4, assembly GCF_056393145.1. Taxonomy (NCBI): domain Bacteria; kingdom Pseudomonadati; phylum Pseudomonadota; class Gammaproteobacteria; order Lysobacterales; family Lysobacteraceae; genus Stenotrophomonas; species Stenotrophomonas sp. Steno-Z4. Next base: position 982,139 of record NZ_JBWJPC010000001.1, read on the forward strand.
CGGCCACACGCCCGGCCACAGCGTGGTGCGCCTGAACTCGAATGGCGAGGCCCTGACCTTTGCTGGTGACGCCATCTTCGCAGTGGGCTTCGAGCAGCCGAACTGGCACAACGGGTTCGAACACGATCCAGAAGGCGCCGCGCAGGTGCGCATCACCCTGCTCAACGAGCTGGCCGGTACCGGCGAGATGCTGGTGGCCACCCACCTGCCGTTCCCGTCGGTCGGCCGCGTCTCGGCCGATGGCGACGTCTTCCGCTGGGTGCCGGTGTTCTGGGACTTCTGAGCCCGGCAGACAGGTGGACCCCAAATCAAATTTTCGGGACTTTAAGCCATCCTGCGTCCATTCAAGGGGTCCAAAGTAACCCCTGTCGCATCCATCCACCTTTTTGCAGGACACCCCATGAAGACGATCACCCGCACGCTGGCTGCCACCGCTCTCGCTCTCGCCATCCATGTAACTGCCACCGCTTCGGCTGCCGAGCCGGCGCGCCCGAGCGTTGTCGCCGACGAGGCGCGCACGGCCAGCTACATCACCACCGCCGACGGCGTGCAGCTGTACTACAAGGACTGGGGCCCGAAGGACGGTCCGGTGGTCACCTTCAGCCACGGCTGGCCCTTGGATTCGGACAGCTGGGAATCGCAGATGATGTTCCTGGCCAACCACGGCTACCGCGTGGTCGCCCATGATCGCCGCGGTCATGGGCGCTCCAGCCAGCCGTGGGATGGCAACGACATGGACCATTACGCAGACGATCTGGCCACGGTAATCAACACCCTCGACCTGAAGGACGTGACCCTGGTCGGCTTCTCCACCGGTGGTGGTGAAGTGGCGCGCTACATCGGCCGCCATGGCACCGGTCGGGTCAAGAAGGCCGTGCTGATCAGTTCGGTACCGCCGTTCATGCTCAAGACCACCGACAACCCCGGTGGTGTACCGATCGAGGTGTTTGACGGCCTGCGCAAGGCACAGCTGGAGAATCGCTCGCAGCTCTTCAAGGACATTCCCAGTGGCCCGTTCTACGGCTTCAATCGCCCCGGTGCCAAGCCGAACCAGGCACTGATTGATGCGTGGTGGGCACAAGGTATGCAGGGCGGCCTGAAGAACACCTATGACTCGGTCGCCGCGTTTTCGGCCACTGACTTCCGTCAGGACCTCAAGAAGTTCAACGTTCCCACCTTGGTCATCCACGGCGATGACGACCAGATCGTTCCGATCGATCTCGCCGGCCGCATGTCGGCCAAGCTGATCCCGGGCGCGAAACTGATCGTGTATCCGGGTGCACCGCATGGCCTGACCGAGACCCACAAGGACAAGGTCAACCAGGACCTGCTGGCATTCCTGCAGCAGAAGTAACGTCGCGTTCGGCCATTGCCCGCCGTGTTGCGCAAGGCGCCGGATACATATCCGGCGCCTTCATCTTTCCTGCGCACACGGACGGTAATAGCTTATGGCGATGCTGGCGCGCTCGTCCCGGAGTCACCCGACAGAAATCAGGGCGATACCATGGACGACATGGCACAGATCCGAATCACCTACTGATCCGCATGATTGAGCATCGCCGTGCGGCAAACCAGATTGTGCTGCCTGGCATGCAGCAGGCTCAACGCTGAGTCGGCAATCCGGGCGTTGTGTTCACTGCGGGCTTCTGCCTTGCCGCTTCTTCCTTCAGCACTTCCTCGTAAAACGCACGTTCGCGGGCTGCGGCAGCGGCTTGGTCGCGTGCGTCTTCCTCGCGGCTGAGGCGATCGATCTCTTTGTACCCGGCCCATGTCTCCGGCGATATGGTTTCGAGGCGGTTGTCCGCGCGCAGCTGCAGCGACGCGGCAGGCGCCGTAGCCACGGCGAAGTTATCCATCAGCCACTGCTGCCGTAGTTGCGGTGACGCATTCACCAGGTCGGGTTCGGCATAGGTGTCCATCGGCAATATCTGCTCGGCCAGCGTCTGCTGGGAAGAAATGCGTACCAGCCTTACGACCAGGCGCTCCTGCTCTCGGTCCTTCTGGTACACGGCGACAACGTCGCCCTGGATCAGCAGCACGTACCAGTAGCCTGCGATCGGGTAGACATGGAAGGGCGCGTGGCGGACCAGCAGCAGGTTACTGCCCTCATCGTAAAGCGCTGACCATCCCGGCGGCGCCGGGTCGGGCGCGCAGTCGATGCTGCTTTTCATGATCTTCTGAAGATGCACCTCACCGCCACTGGCGGAGAGCCGCGTCGCCCAGCAGCGGGCGCCGGTGTCGTTGTGCGATGCCAGCAGGATGGAGGATGCATCCAGCACCACCACGTCGCTGTGCACGACCGTATCCTTCAGTGCGTCCGGGTCCTGCAGCAACGCTGCGAATCCAGCGTCGGACAGCTTCTCGCCATCCACGTACAGGTCATAGCGGGTGTACTTCCGGTATTCGCTGACATTGATGTCCAGCGTGCTCTGCGTCACCGCCACGACCTTCAGCGGTTCGGCGGACAACACGGTCTCGCGACTGGTCCTTCCGCACGCTCCCAGGAGCAGCGGCACGGCGACGAGAAGGGTGGCCATGCGCGACAACGCGCTGATGCTGGCGCTCATGGAACTCCAAGGGGCTGGGAAGGCGAGGCATGATCGTCACCGCCAAGGTCGCGGTCGAGCAGGCAATCGATGAAGGCGCGCAGCGCAGGACGCAGGTAGCGCCTGCTGGAATAGTAAAGATACAGGCCCGGCACCGTGGGCGACCAGTCGGCCAGCACGCGCCGCAACCGTCCATCGCGCAGGGCCTCGGCGATGCCGTCGTCATTGTAGGCGTACAGGATACCCAGCCCCTGCAGGGCAGCGGGCACCACGATGTCCTGGTGGTTGGAGATCAGCGGGCCCTCGCCGACGTACTCGGCGCGCCTGCCCCGCTTGATGAATTCCCATCCCGCCACTTTTCCGCTGCCCGGGAAACGCCAGTTGATGCAGGCGTGGTTACCGAGGTCATCCGGTGTCCTGGGCTCACCAGACCTGGCGAGGTAGTCGGGCGACGCCACCGCCAGCAATTCGATGTCCGGCGTCAGCCGCACCGCCACCATGTCCTTCTGCAGGCGCCCACCGACCCGGATTCCGGCGTCGAAGCCCTCACCGGCGATATCGGCCAAGCCATCGTCGATCACGATGTCCAGCACCACCTCCGGATGCGCCTGCGCGAACCGGCCCAGGCGCGGGGCGATCACCTTCTTCGCCGCCATGCTCAGCGTGTTGATGCGCAGCGTGCCCGCCGCACGCGCGTTGGCACCGACCGCTTCGGCCACCGCCTGGTCCATGTCGCGCAGCATCGGCGCTATGCGCTCATGCAGCCGGCGCCCGGCTTCGGTGGGCGACACGCTGCGGGTGGTCCGGTTCAACAGGCGAACGCCCAGGCGGGATTCCAGCTGGCGGATGACCTGGCTCAGGGCAGACCGGGACAGGCCCAGGTGATCGGCCGCCCGGGCAAAGCTGGTGCGATCCACCACCGCCACGAAGGCCTTCAGTTCCGCGAATTCAGCGCCGCGCATTGTGCACTGTTCCCTACATGGTCTGATCCGATCATAGGCGATTCTCTTACCCTCCAGATCGGCTCACGCTTGCTCCACCCCGAACCCACTGGAGCACTGCCATGAAAGACCTGAACCTGCCCGAGCCGATAGCCGCCTACTTCCATGCCGACAGCCAGGGCGCCGCGGCCGTGGCCCGCTGCTTCACCCGCGATGGAGTGGTGCTGGACGAGGGCCATACCCATGCCGGGCCTGCGGCCATCGAGGCGTGGAAAACCGATGCCTCCGCCCGCTACAGCTACACCGCCACGCCGCACGCGCTGGAGCAGCATGGCCGCAGCTACCTGGTCACCAGCACCGTGGCCGGCAATTTCCCCGGCAGCCCGCTGGACCTGCGCTACGCCTTCACCCTGGAGCGCGGAAAGATCGCCCGGCTGGAGATCGCGGCATGAACTTCGATCTGCAACTGACCGGGAAGCGCGTGCTGGTGACCGGCGGCACGCGCGGGCTGGGCGCGGCGGTGGTCGAGCTGCTGGCGGGGCTGGGCGCACGCGTGGTGGCAACAGCGCGTACCTTGCCGCACGCGCCCATCAAGGGTGTGCATTACATGGAAGCAGATCTCGCCAGCGCCGAAGGCGCGCGCAAGGCCGGCGAGGCAACGCTGCATCACCTCGGCGGCATCGACATGCTGATCAACGTGGTGGGCGGATCATCGGCACCTGCCGGCGGGTTCGCCGCGCTGGACGATGCCGAATGGGCCAACGCGCTGGATCTTAATCTGATGCCTGCCGTGCGGCTGGATCGCGCACTGCTGCCGACGATGATCGCGCAGGGATCCGGCGTGATCCTGCACGTCACCTCGATCCAGCGCACCCTGCCGCTGCCCGAGGCGACCACCGCCTATGCCGCCGCGAAGGCCGCCTTGTCCACCTACAGCAAGGCACTGTCCAAGGAAGTCACGCCGAAGGGCGTGCGGGTGGTGCGGGTCGCGCCGGGCTGGATTGAAACCGAAGCCTCCGTCGCCTTCGTCGAACGTATCGCGGCCGAAGCACAGACCGATTACGAAGGCGGCAGGAAACGGGTCATGGACGGCCTGGGCGGCATTCCGCTGGGGCGACCGGCGCAGCCGGGCGAGGTGGCCGACCTCATCGCGTTCCTGGTCTCGCCACGCGCGGCTTCGATTTCGGGCACGGAGTACACCATCGACGGCGGGACAGTGCCTACGGTGTGAGGGACGCAGGTCCGGGACGATTTGGACGCCGGATCAAGTTATCAGGACTTTATGCGACCGATCGTTCGCTCGTGGCCGGCAAAGTACCCCTGCCGGCCAACGCCGCTCCCGCAATCCCACCGTCCCGAGGAGTCGTCCATGTTCAAGCTCATCCCTGCAGTGTTCGCGGTCGCCCTGGCGGCCGCCGTCTCCCCCGCCCAGGCCAGCGACGCCGTTCGCGACCAACCGGTGCACAACGTCGTGCTGGTGCATGGCGCCTTCGCCGATGGCAGCGGCTGGCGTGGGGTGTACGACGACCTGACCGCGCGTGGCTACCACGTGTCGATCGTGCAGAACCCGCTGACCTCGCTCGCTGACGACGTGAAGGCCACCCAGCGCGTGCTGGATCGTCAGGACGGGCCGGCCATCCTGGTCGGGCATTCGTGGGGCGGCACCGTGATTACCGAAGCGGGTGTGCACGACAAGGTTGCCGGGCTGGTCTACGTCTCAGCGCTGGCGCCGGATGCGGGCGAGACCACGGCGCAGCTGTACACCGGTTTTGCGCCCACGCCCGAGTTCGTGATCGAAACCGGTAGCGACGGGTTTGGCTTCATCAAGCCCGACAAGTTCAAGGCAGGCTTTGCGCATGACACCAACGATGCGGACGCGGCATTCCTGCGTGATTCGCAGGTGCCGATCAACATGGCGGCGTTTGGCACGAAGCTCACGCATGCCGCGTGGCGCACCAAGCCCAGCTGGGCCGTGATCGCCACCGAGGACAAGGCCTTTGACCAAGCCATGCTGATCCACATGGCCGAACGCATCAACGCGCAGATCACCAAAGTGCCTGCGAGCCATGCCGTAATCATGACCCAGCCGAAGGTGGTGGCCGATACGATTGATCGTGCGGCCAAAGAAGTCGGGAAGAACAACAAGTAGGCCGCTCACAACCATCGGTTGTGAGACACGGGTAGCGCCGGACCGTTGGTCCGGCTAAAGCCAGCTGCCCTTCCGCTCGACGGCGCGGGACTCTAGCTCGGCTTCTTCGGAGAGTCCCGCCGGAACAGCTCCCACTCATCGATCCGTTTGCCGTCCGGCAAGTGGCAGATGCCCCGCTCGTTGCCATCCCGGTCCTTCTCGATCATGACCTTGCCACCGCGCTTCACGCAGTACTCGGACGCCGGGTTGGCCATGCCAACAGGAACACCATTCTCGCGTGCCTCCTGGTTCTGCTGGGAACACCCCACTGCTCCGGCGACCGCGATGACAGCAGCGAGCACGGCAACATTGATGCGACGCATGAGCCATCTCCAGAACTGCCCTATTGGCTCAGGCAGTGTGGAACCGGAGTTGTGAACGTTCTGTAGCAGCACCACCGGTAGCGCCGGACCGTTGGTCCGGCGACTCACCACATAGCCCGCGACAACATGCGCAGGCCGCATTTCCATCATCCGCGCCCCAGCTGGGCAGTCACGGACACCTGCAAGGCCCTAGTGCACCGCCGCAGCCGCCTTGGTGGCCTCCGTAACAGCCGCAGGCGTAAGCGGCGAGTTGTAGACATCCACAACGGAGATCAACGCCAGCAGGTTCCTGATGGTCAGGTCTTCCACAGTTCCCGGGCAGTGCTCCAGGATGTCGATGAGTGCCAGCAGTTCGACGATGCGCAGATCGTAGATGCGCAGCAGCTCGCGGATGACCCGGAAAAGATCCGTCCTGGATACATCGTCCACGCCGATCAACCGGTTGACCAAGGTACCCGGTGCGTGAGGGTGTGCGCTGCGGGTAGAGTGAATGGCACCAATGACATCGCTGAGCGTAAGCGACTCGAACGGCGTGTCGTTGGCAGTCAGATGCTCTTCGAACGTAAGCCAAGTCGAGCTCCCCCACTCCAGGGTATCGGCGATCTGGCCGAAGTAGTGGGTGAAGTCGACGGATGTGCGCGTGGGCGCGGTGAGATTTTCGGATGACATGGCGGGATTCCTCAGTTGAGTTGAGATCCAGCGCCCTGCAACGGGCTGGGCGCTGATGCGCCTTGCTTTTCGGGCTGCAAATCCCGGCCACCGATGTTGCGGTGACGATGCCATCCTGATTCTTGAGAGTGCCGCGCGTCAACGCGGCGGACATCAATCTGTGCGCGGGGTATCAGCGGCCCCCACGAAATGTGAAGCGTGCACTGGCGTCGCCGGCCTTTCGCGACATGGGGCTTGCCACAACTCTCCACGCGATACACGTATGCAGGGGAGGCTGTTCGTGGAAGCATACATTTTCCGCAGCCTGGAGGCATAAGTTCCGCGTTGTGTCGCCTGATGAGTGGAACCGCGGCGTATTCTTCGCCGGTGACGATGATCTGACTCTGGCCAGCGACAACCTGCGTGCAATGGCAATTGAGCAGGCAGGTGGCTACTCACATCAGCAGGTCGCTACCTGGATGCACAACCATGGCCTGGCGCTTGACACCGCCGCCGACGCGCTTGGCATCAGCCGCCGCATGCTGGCGTCCTACCGCAGCGGTGAGCGACCCATTCCGAAGACGGTAGGGCTGGCGATGCTTGGATGGGAGGCTCGGGAGTGCGGGCACCCTGGAGGCGTACGATAAGTCTGGCGCCACGCATCGCGCCGGCGCGTATGGAGCATCGCCCGGCGAATCCTACTAGACCCGTGCCCCCTTGGCCGTTAACGGCGACGCCTTCGCCAGCGTCGCCAGGCCACCATCCACACCCACGCGATGCCCGCGTAAACGAGAGCCGTCAATAACCGACCTGCAGGCATTACGAAGAACATTACTTCGGAGTCAGGCGTGAAGAAGGGCTCACCCATCCAAGTCCCAAGCGGCAGATAGTACGCTTGGTGGAGTATGAACAAGTGCAGGTTATCCAGCAGCGTCGCGCACCACCAGAGCATTGCCGGCAGCACTATCCACGCAGTCAAGAGCAGCCAACTCCATCTCGATGGCGCACGCATCATCGCCCCGCCTTCCTCTCGGATTGCGCCTGGACAGCGCCAACACCGCGCTCCACCTGTGCTTCCATCACAGCTCACTCCTATGTGTCAGGCCTCGCGACCACCCCTTTGACCACCAGACTCCGCATGCCGCGGCCGGACAATTGCGGACCTACCGCTCGACCTCCATTTGCCGCCTTACCTCACGAATGAGCTGCTGTGCAGCTGCATTGGCTTTACTTGCATCGGATCGCCTGGCCGCCTCCAAGGCATCAAGCAGCATTGCATGTCGCTTCGCTGCATCGCTCTCCCGCCTTGCCGCCAAGACAGTACTTGATGCGTAGAAGTACAGCTCGTTCGAATCACCAAGCTCGCGAGCGGTTGCCTTCCACTTCTCGGCAATTTCGTCGCTCCCCGAGAGCGCCTCATAGTGCGCGATCAATCGCCTCACGGATTCGAGATCGCCCTTCTTCGCGGCCGCCTCCACCAATGCACGCTCCTTTTCCGGAATCATGTGCGCATCGCTTGGACTCACGATCTCATTATCGTCGGGGACGCCTCGCTCGCCTTCACAGCCAGCCAGTGCTAATGCAACAGCTATAAGCAACACCACGGGCATTACTAGTTTCATCCTGGCACCGGCCAATGCGGGTAGAAGGGAGAATAGTGATCAGGATTGGACCAGTCAGGGTCTTGCCCGTTACCCCCGACTCTAGGCATGGCCCCCTGTAACCCACTTCCGAGTGAACCAGACCTGTGTTTGGCCAAAACGGCCAACTTATGCCTTCGCCCACAAACATCCCTATCAGAGATCGGATGTGGTGGGCCCACCAGGATTCGAACCTGGAACCAAAGGATTATGAGTCCTCTGCTCTAACCGTTGAGCTATAGGCCCCCGTAGCCCGGAAGTGTAGTGGACCCGAGGCCCGTCTTGCCACTGGGCTACGCGTCCGAAGCGCGATCATCCGAACCGCAGTCCCATTGCGCTGACCCGCCGCGCGTTCTCTTCGGCTACGTCTCGGAGGACTGGGGAGCGCAGCAGGCTCGAGCCCGCCACGCGCTTCCAGAAGTCCACGGCCAAGGGCGCAGCCCACTGCAGGTGTGCTAGCTCTCCGGCGCGCAGCGGTGCCACCGGATTGATCGGAGCTGTCGCACGCAGCACGCCGGTGCGCGATGGAGCCAGCGACATAGGAAGCATGTCGTAAGCCGGGGCAAGCGGCAGCGAACCCCGGTCCGCCAAGTGGAACCCGATGTTCCCCTGGTGCATATCCGAGTTGCCGATCAGGCGTCCGAAGGCATGGAGCTGCGCCATTCGGGTTGCGGTTACTGGCGTTACCCAGCCCAATGCTCGGAGCTGCTCGCCCGCGCTCCCCCAGTCTGCGGTTACGTCACCTACGAAGGCAGAAGACAGCGATATCAGCGAAACGAAGCCTAGCCGGCCCAGCAGGTTTGGAGTGCGGTCGAAGCGCCGCACCTCCAGGAAGGTGTAGTCGCTGGTCTGGATGAGTTCCGAGGCGGCTGCTTGGATGCCGGCGTCCCGGAGGCATTGCAGGGCCAAGTGCTCACATACGAGCAGGTCGGCCCAGCGTTCGGCGGCCTCCCCGTCGGCGGCCCGCGAAAACTTGACCAGTACGGCATCGCACTGCCCGTCATCTTCGACTGTTGCGGTGAACTTTGGCTGCTCGCCGCCGGGGCCGAGGCACGCCAAGGTACCTGCCATCACGGCGGCCGCACGCTCGGGATAGGCCTGCTGGCGCGTCGCAGCGCGCACGAGGTCGGGCGGAGCCTCTCGAGACATCAGCGCTGCCTGCAGGGCGTTTTCGCCGGGGATGATGTCGCCTTGCCTGGTGCCTCCGGTATGGGACAGCATTTTGAGTAGAGATCGTGGCCCAGAGCGTTCCGGGTCCAGTGGCATCCCGACGTCGTGGCCGTGGTGCCTTGCGTACGCCCTGCCCAGATAGCCCTGTGGGCGGAGGTCGTCCAGAAACCACGGGAGGCCGGGGAAGGTGCCGGGGTCGCCGCCATCCGGTGGGCAGATGAGATTCGGGCGGTTTGCCGTGACGTGGACCTGGACGGTGTCGCCCGGTTGCGGAACGGCGTGTCCAAGCCGTTCCACGGTGCCGTCCGGGCGCAGCCGGAACAGCGGGTATTCGTCATCGCCAGGGCGGAAGAGCGTCATTGCCGCAGCGTGGTGGACGCGGGCCGGTGCTGCTATTCAATTCATTGAGTCAGTGCGCCGCGCCGGAGAGGTCAGTGGCGCAGGCGGGACAATTGGCGGTGCGGATGCGTGCGATCTTCGGTTGGGGTCATGCGTTACCGTGCTGATGGGCGAGGTCGGCGGTCGTTTGGGAACCGACCCTACCCTCCCCAGCATTGAACGTGTTGCGTGCCCGCAGCCGGCGCGGCAGCGCGATGGCGGGGGACCCGTTCGGTCCACTGATTGCGGCAGGAGCCATAAAAAAACCCCGCCGAAGCGGGGTTTTTTCATTTACGCGACTGCCTGGAAATCAATCGATGTCCAGGAAGCTGCGCAGCTGCTCGGAGCGGCTCGGGTGGCGCAGCTTGCGCAGCGCCTTGGCTTCGATCTGGCGGATGCGCTCGCGGGTGACGTCGAACTGCTTGCCCACTTCCTCGAGGGTGTGGTCGGTGTTCATGTCGATGCCGAAGCGCATGCGCAGCACCTTGGCTTCCCTCGGGGTGAGGCCAGCCAGCACGTCACGCACGGTTTCCGACAGGTTGATGTTGGTGGTGTTCTCGATCGGGGACTCCACGTTGGTGTCCTCGATGAAATCGCCCAGATGGGAATCCTCGTCGTCGCCGATCGGGGTTTCCATCGAGATCGGCTCCTTGGCGATCTTCATCACCTTGCGGATCTTGTCTTCCGGCATGTCCATTTCCTTGGCCAGCTCCTCCGGCGTGGCCTCGCGGCCGTACTGCTGGAGCATCTGGCGGGAAATGCGGTTCAACTTGTTGATCGTTTCGATCATGTGCACCGGAATACGGATGGTGCGCGCCTGGTCGGCGATCGAACGGGTGATGGCCTGGCGGATCCACCAGGTCGCATACGTGGAGAACTTGTAGCCGCGGCGGTATTCGAACTTGTCCACGGCCTTCATCAGGCCGATGTTGCCTTCCTGGATCAGGTCGAGGAACTGCAGGCCGCGGTTGGTGTACTTCTTGGCGATGGAGATCACCAGGCGCAGGTTGGCCTCGACCATTTCCTTCTTGGCCTTGCGCGCCTTGGCTTCGCCGTAGGCCATGGCCCGGCTGATTTCCTTCAGCTCTTCCAGCTCCAGCGAGGTGTTCTTCTCGATGTCGATGGTGGCCTGCTGCTCGGCAATGATCTGGTCCTTGACGTCACGCAGGGCCGAAGACCACTTCTGCTTGCGCTTCAGTGCGTCTTCCACCCACTCCAGGTTGGTCTGGTTGCCTTCCCAGGAACGGATGAAGTCCTTGCGCGGCATGCGGGCGGTCACGGTGGCCAGGTTCAGCACGCGGCGCTCGTGGCCCTTGATGTCGGCCATCACGTCGCGCAGCTGCTTGACCAGCACGTCGGTCAGCGGCAACGGCAGCTTCAGGGTGACGAACACGGCGGCCATGTCGTCGCGCAGCTTGGTCAGCGGCTTGCGGTCGGCCTTGGTCGCCGCCTTCTTGAAGGCAGCGTAGGCAGCAGCCAGCTCGGCCATGCGGCGGGCGACTTCTTCCGGGTCCGGACCGGTCGGGCCGGCTTCTTCTTCGACGTCGTCGCCGTCTTCTTCGTCTTCGTCGGCGTCCGCATCGGCGTCGTCGCTGGTGTCTTCGGCCACGACCGGGGCCGGGACTTCTTCCACCAGGTCGTTGAAGCCGACGATCACTTCGGCCAGGCGCTTCTTGCCTTCCTTGTGCGCTTCGTAATCGGCCAGCAGCGATTCCACCGACACCGGGAAGGTGCCGAGTGCAGCCTGGACCTGGCCCAGGCCTTCTTCGATGCGCTTGGCGATGGCGATTTCGCCTTCGCGGGTCAGCAGCTCCACGGTACCCATTTCGCGCATGTACATGCGCACCGGGTCGGTGGTGCGGCCACCTTCGGTGTCGAGTGCGCTCAGTGCGGCGGCAGCTTCTTCGGCCGCGGTGTCATCGACTTCGCGGTTACCGGTGTTGCCGTCGTTGAGCAGCAGGGTTTCGGCATCGGGCGCAACTTCATGGACATCAATGCCCATGCCGTTGATCATGCCGATGATGTCTTCGATCTGCTCCGGGTCGACAATGTCGTCGGGCAGGTGGTCATTGACTTCGGCGTAGGTCAGGTAGCCCTGTTCCAGGCCCTTGCTGATCAGAAGCTTGATGTCGTTTTGCTGGGCAGGACGTTCGTTGGCCATGTAGTGCTCGCGCCACCGGCAGGGATAGGGAATAGAACCTAGCATTATACCAGCCCAGCGCCCCTCGGGCCCGGGCGGTGGTCCCGGGGTCAGGGTCTGAGCAGGAAGGTCACCGGACCATCGTTGATCAGGCTGACAACCATATGGGCACCAAACTGACCGGTTTCCACCCCTGAAACGTGCTTTTGACGACAGATCTCCACCAATCTGTTGAATCCACGTTCAGCCTCGTCAGGCGGCGCGGCGGTACTGAAGCCCGGGCGCATCCCGCTCGCTGTGTCTGCCGCGAGGGTGAACTGGCTCACCAGCAGCAGGCCGCCCCCTGTCTCCCCCAGGGATCGGTTCATTTTCCCGCTCTCATCTGCAAACACACGGTAACCAAGCAGGCGATCGGCCATCCGCCGGATCTGGGCCTCGGTATCGCCCGGCTCCATGCCTACCAGGGCCAGCAGGCCTGGGCCGATCTGGCCGACCACGGCGTGGTCCACGCTGACGCTGGCTTGGGTAACGCGCTGGATGAGGACAAGCATGGTGGGCATTTCCGGTAAACGTGGCGCCCTACCTTAGGGGTTGGGCGCACGCACCGGCTAGACTTTGCTCCGATGAAACCGCAAACCACCGCCCGCCTGGCCTACCGCGCCGCTGCCCTGTTCACCCGCCTGCCCTGGTCCTGGCTGCGCGGCTTTGCCCATGGCCTGGCCGGGCTCTGGATCGCCCTGAACGCCCGCGAGAGCCGGGTGACCCGGCGCAACCTGGAGCTGGCCTACCCCGAGCTGTCGGCCGAGGACCGCGCCGCCCTGCACAAGGCGGTGCTGCGCTCGACCGCGCTGCAGGCGGTGGAAACACTGCGCCTGTGGACCCGCCCGCGCGACCGGAACCTGGCCCTGCTCACCGAACGCCATGGCGAGGCGCTGTACGACGCGGCCCTGGCCAGCGGCAAGGGCGTGATCGTGGCCGCCCCGCACTACGGCAACTGGGAGCTGCTCAACCAGTGGCTGGCCTCGCGCGGGCCGATCGCCATCGTCTACAAGGCGCCCGATGAAGCGGTGGGCGATGAATTCCTGCAGCTGGTCCGGGGCGGCAGCAACGTGCAGCAGGTCCGGGCCGAAGGGCCGGCGGTGCGCCAGCTGTTCAAGGTGCTCAAGGACGGCGGCGCCACCGGCATCCTGCCGGACCAGCAACCCAAGGCCGGCGATGGCGTGTTCGCCCCGTTCTTCGGGGTGGAAGCGCTGACCATGACCCTGGTCAACCGGCTGGCCGAGCGCACCGGGGCCACGGTGCTGTACGGGTGGTGCGAACGCACCGGGCCGGGCATGCAGTTCGCCCTGCACATCACGCCGGCTGACGCCGCCGTGGCCGATCCTGACCCGCGCACGGCCGCCAGTGCGCTCAATGCCGGCATCGAGGCGATTGCCCGCCGCGATCCGGCCCAGTACCAGTGGACCTACAAGCGTTACACGCTGCGCCCGCCGCACAGCGACGAAGTGGACCCGTACGCCACCGACCGACATCCGCACTGAGCGCGACGCTGCGTCGCATCGGCCACGATTGAATCGGCGCCTTCCGACCCCACTGTGAAACCACGATGTCCCCCACGGCCCCTGCCATGTCCCCAGTTGCTTCTTCCCCGTTCGGCGATCCGGCCGCGATCCGCTGCGAGCGCGCGGTGGCCGAACTGCGTGCCGGCCGCCCGGTGGTGATCGATGACGGCCACGGCCAGCGCCTGGCCTTCATCGCCCTGGACAGCAGTACGCGCAGCAGCTACACCGCCTTTGCCGGGGTGGCCGCCGGGCAGCATTACCTGTTCCTGACCGCCACCCGTGCGCGGGTGCTGGGGGTGGCCGCCGAAGACGGCGCACGCGTCCCGCTGGCGGGGGTCGACTTTGATGCACTGCCCTCGCTGAGCTACCTGCGCGATGCCGAGCCGATGCCGGCCGGCTGGACCGCCGGGCAGGCCCTGGATGAGGGCGCGGTGGAAATCGCCCGGCTGGGCCTGCTGCTCCCGGCCATGGTCGGGGTACTGCTGGCCCCGGGCGATGCCCGCTTCGACAGCTGCGCGCAGGTATCGCTGTGCGACCTGGCCCAGGGCGCCGAGCAGGCCGCACACGCCTATGAACTGGTGGCACGCTCGCCGGTGCCGCTGCGCGAAGTGGGCATGACCGAATTTGCGGTGTTCCGCGGCGGCGTGGCCCAGCGCGACCAGGTGGCGATCATCGTGGGCAACCCCGATCTTGCCGGCGTGGTACCGGTGCGCGTGCATTCCTCGTGCCTGACCGGCGATCTGTTCGGCTCGCTCAAGTGCGACTGCGGCGACCAGCTGCGGCGCGGGCTGCGCAAGCTCAAGGAACTGGGCGGTGGCGTGCTGCTGTACCTGGACCAGGAAGGCCGCGGCACCGGCATTGCCGCCAAGATGCGCGCCTACGGCTACCAGCACGATGGGCTGGATACGATCGATGCCGATGCACAGCTGGGCTTCGGCGCCGACGAGCGCCGCTATGGCAGCGCGGTGGCGATGCTGCAGGGCCTGGGCGTACAGCGCGTACAGCTGCTCAGCAACAACCCGACCAAGGCCCAGCGCCTGCGCCATGCCGGGATCGAGGTGGTGGACTGCGTGCCGGTGACCGGCGACATCACCGCCGAGAACGAGCACTACCTGCGCACCAAGGCCGAACGCGCCGGCCACCTGCTGGATGTGGACGCGCTGATCCAGGCCGCGCAATAGCCCGCGCCAACCTGCTACCGTCTGCGCGACGGGCGCAGCCGACCTGATGTGGACGCCCGGCATGTTTCCTCCTGCCGAGCGCTTGCCTTGTCCGACCCGTCCCCTGCCCCGTTGCCGTCCCCGCCCCCCCTGCCCGACCAGGGCACGTGGCAGCCGCTGCCGCTGCGCGCGGCCACCATCGCCGGCGTGGCCGGTGCCATCACCGGTGCAATTTTCATCGGGGGCGTGCTCGGCACGCTGTGGGTGGTCTTCGACCTGCCGATGCGCTGGATCGCGGGACCGGCCATGCTGCTTCCCGGCGCGCTGATCGGCGGCGTCTTCGGCTTCCGCCGGCAGCGCCGCACGTGGTGGCGGCTGGATGCGCAGGGGCTGGGCGTGCGCCGTGACCTGATGTGGCAGCTGGAGACCCGGGTGCCGCTGTCGCGCGTGCAGCACCTGGACCTGCGCCGTGGCCCGATCGAACGCACCGCGCGGCTGTCCACCCTGGTGGTGCATACCGCCGGCAGCCGTTTCAGTGCGGTGTCGCTGGCCGGGCTGGACCAGGCCGATGCCGAGCACCTGCGCGATACGCTGGGGCGCCAGCTGGACCAGGACGACGACGCCCTGTGAGCACGCCCCTGGCTGACGACGGCGCCCCCGACCAGCGCCTGCATCCATGGTCGTGGCTGTTCGTGCTGCTGATGCAGCTGCGCCAGTTCCTGCTGCCGCTGGTAGCGCTGGTGGTGTTCGGTGGCCGCGGCGACAGTGACCAGGAGGAGATGTGGTCGAACCTGGCGGCGCTGGTGGTGATCGTGGTGCTGGTGGCCGTTTCCATCCTGCAGTACCTCACCTTCCATTACCGGATCGGCCGCGATGCGATCAGCGTGCGCAGCGGCGTGATTTCACGCAACCGGCGCGAGATACCCTTCGCACGCATCCACAACGTGGTGGTCCACCAGAATCCGTTGCACCGGCTGTTCGGCGTGGCCGAACTGCGCCTGGAATCGGCCGGCGGGAACCGGCCGGAGGCGGAAATGCGCGTGCTCAAGCTGGACCAGGCGCTGGCGCTGGAGCAGCTGGTGCGCCAGCGCGGGCAGCAGCAGGTGGCCAGCGGGGATACGACGGCGGTGCAAACCCCCGACGTCCCGGCCGAAGATGTCCTGCTGCAGCTGGGTACCGCCGATGTGGTGCGCGTCGGGCTGTTGTCCAATCGCGGCTGGGTGGTGGTGCTGGCCGCTATCGGTGCGTCGTACCAGCTGTTCCCGCGCGGCGCGGTCGACGACGCCATTGAACACGGTGGCCGCCAGGCGTTCGGCTATGCCAGCTCCCTGCACCCGGCCACCTGGGTCTGGGTCGTGGCGGCACTGGTAATGGTGATCGGCTTCTGGGCACTGCTGCGGGTGTTCTCCGTGGCGTTGGCGCTGCTGCGCTATCACGGCTTCCGGCTGACCGAACACGAGCGCCGCCTCACCGTGGCCAGCGGCCTGCTCACGCGTATGCGCACCAGTGTGGCGCGCCGGCGGATCCAGGCCTGGACGCTGCGCGAAACCGCGCTGCAGCGCTGGTTCGATCGCCGCCACCTGCGCATCGATATCGCCGCCGGTGTATCCACCGATGGCGAACGCCGCGACCTGCGCGAACTGGCGCCGCTGGCAACGCCCGAGGCCTGCAACACGCTGGTGCAGCACCTTCTGCCGCAGCTGCAGTGGCCACCGGCGCAGTGGCGGCCGGTGCCGCTGCGCGGCTGGTGGCGGTTGTGCCTGCCGGCCCTGGTGATCGTGCCGCTGCTGGCTGCCGGTGCCGTGTGGGAAGTGGGGCCGTGGGGCGCGCTGGTGCTGGCGTGGCTGCCGTGGTCGGCGCTGCGCGCACATCGCACCATGGCGCACATGGGCTGGCACCTGGATGCGCGTTACGTGGCCGTGCGTGGTGGCTGGTGGCAGCGCTGGTGGCGGTTTGCCGAGCTGGACAAGCTGCAGGCGCTGCGGCTGGGCCGCTCGCCGCTGGACCGGTGGCTGCGCACGTCCAGCGTATGGCTGGATACGGCGGGGGCAAGCGGCAGCATCGCGTTGTGCCTGCGGTATCTGCCGGAAGCCGAGGCGCGGGCGGTGTTTGAACAGCTCAGCGCCGCGCTCGGGGAACGTCGGCTTCCGTGGTGAGACCGGACGTGCATGGCTTGTTTACGTGCGCAGGGGCATGGCTTTGACACGCATGGCGTGTCACTACGAGCCTTGGTCGCTCGGGCGGCTTCGTTATCGCTTTGAGGGGCCCCAATAGCCCAGGTCCCTGCGGATCTGCAGGCCGCGCGTCCACGCGCCGAACGGCTTGCGCTTCAGGGTGCCCATCTCGCCCGCCAGGAAATCCTCGGTGGCGGCGATTACGCGCTCGCTGGAGCGGCCGTCTCGCCACGGGTGGATGTCGTCGGCGTAGCGGCGGATCTCCGCCATCAACGCCGGCTCCGGGTGCAGCGCGCGTGCCAGCATCGCCGGCAGCTGGGCCGGATCGTCGAAATCGATCATGTGCGGCTGCGGGACGCGGTTGCGGAAGGTCACCACGGGTTTGTGCTGCACCACGAACTCGGAGACGATCGAGGAGGTGTCCGACACCAGCACATCGGCGGCGCGCTGCGCGGCCATCACCTGTTCCGGTTCGATGAAGGCGGCGTTGGCGCCGGCCAGTGCGCGGTAGCGCGCGAACAACTCCGGCGGGCACTTGGGGTGCAGGGTCAGCAGCCAGTAGTGGCCGCCCCGTGCGATGTCCCCGGCGATCTGCTCGTAGAGGTGCGGGGCCGCACTGAGGCGCTCGGTGAATGTGGAGCCGAACAGGATCACCGGCCGCCCCTGCGCGGGCGCGCGCAGCGCCGCACTGGCGCCGCCGTCGTCCAGGAACAGCGGGTCGAGCTTGGGCCAGCCGGTCTCGGCTACCGCGAAGTGGCCCTCACGTGCGGCCAGCTCGCGGAACGGGGTGGTGGTGGCCGGGCCCTGGGTGCAGTACAGGTCGAACAGCCCGCGTACGCGGAAGTGGCCACGGGCACTGTCGCGCTTCTGCACGTTGAAGCCATGGAAGACCTGCACCTTGGCCCCGGCAATGAACGGCGGCACCCAGTTGGCCGCGCTGAACACCGCACGCGGGCGCAGCGCCAGCGCCTGCTGCAGGCCAACGTTGGGCACGCCTGGCAGGCTGGCCCCGGCCGCTCCGTCGGCAAACCACGCCGACACCGATTGACCGGAGGCGTGCAACGCCTGGGCCAACGGGGCGAGAATAGGCAACGCATAGCGTTCCGTCGCAAACAGCAGGTACTCGGCCATCATGTCCTCCACGACCGCTCCCGTTGAACGGCCTCGCATCTCGGCCTGCATTATCGCGTTCAATGAAGCCGACCGCATCGGCGACTGCCTGGCCTCGCTGGCCTTCTGCGATGAGGTCATCGTAGTGGACTCATATTCCACCGATGCCACGGTGGCCATCGCCACGGCCGCCGGGGCGCGGGTGCTGCAACGCCCGTTCGACGGCTTCCGCAGCCAGAAGGCATTCTGCGTGGCGCAGGCCACGCACGACTGGGTGCTGTGCCTGGATGCCGACGAACGCATCAGCGACGACCTGCGCGCAGCGATCCTCGCCGCCCAGGCGGTGGGCTTCACCGGCCACCATGGCTACCGCTTTGCCCGGCTTTCCGAGTACTTCGGCAAGTTCCTGCGCCATGGCAATGCCTACCCGGACAGGGTGCTGCGGCTGTTCGACCGCCGCCACGGCGGCTGGCGCGGCAAGCGCGAGATCCACGAAGCAGCCAGTGTCGATGGCAGCGTGGGCACCCTGCGCGGCGACCTCATCCACTACCCCTACCGCTCACTGGAACAGCAGCTGGCCAAGACCCAGCGCTATGCGCGGATGATGGCCGAGCACGAGTTCGCGCGCGGCAAGCGCGCCACGCTGGCCAAGCTGGTGCTCGCCCCGGCGTGGCGGTTCTGGCGGGGGCTGCTGCTGCGCGGCGGTTTCCGCGATGGCTGGCATGGCCTGGTGTATGCCTACGTGCGCGCCAACTACGTGCGGCAGAAGACCATCATGCTGTGGATGCTGCAGCACGGGCAGCCGGTCAGCGATCCGCCACGGGACGTTGGCGACACTCCCTGAACACGGGTATGTCAGACTTTGGGGGCGTATTACCGAAGGCCCCCATGAAGATCCTCTACACCAACTTCCACGCCGGTGATGGCGGTGGGCACACCACCTACCTGGCGTCGCTGGCGCGCGCACTGTCGCCGCGCCATCAGCTGTTCATGGCCGCACCCGGCGGCAGCCGGATACTGCGGGTAGTGCGCCAGGAGCGCATCGCCGAGCCGGTGGAGATCGCCTTCAGCAGCGGCCTGGCCACGCTGGGCCGCCAGTGGGCAGACCTGCGCACGCTGCGCGGGCTGATCCGCGAGCACGCCATCGATATCGTGCATGCCAACGGCGCACGCGATCACCGGGTGGCCATGGAGGCCGTGGCGGGTCTGTCCCGGCGGCCCAAGCTGGTGTTCACCAAGCACAACAGCAAATCCAGCAACACCTTCGGCAATGCCGTGCGTGCGCGCTGGGGCACCGACCGGGTGATCGCCGTGTCCGAACACACCCGGCAGATGCTGCTGCACAGCCCGTACCGGCACTGCCCGATCGACGTGGTGCGCAACGGGGTGGACCTGCAGCGCTTTTCGCCGGTTGCGCCCGCCGATGGCGCGGCGCTGCGCGCGCGCTGGACCCTCGACCCGGATGCGCTGGTGCTGGTGAGCAACGCCGGCACCGATGGCCACAAGGGCTGGATCGACCTGGCCCGCGCCATCGCCACCCTGCCCGAGCCGCTGCGCGGCAAGGTGCACATGGCCGTGGCCGGACGCGAGCCCGACCCGCTTCTGGTGGCGGAAGTGGAACAGCTTGGCGTGGCCGGGCAGGTGCATTTTGCCGGGCTGCTGGAAGACATCCGCCCGTTCGTGGCCAGCGGCGATGCGGGCTTCGTGCTGTCCTACGATGTGGAAACCATCTCGTTTGCCTGCCGCGAAATGATGGCGATGGGCAAGCCGGTGATGGTCAGCGATTACGCGGGTTTGCCTGAGAACATCACGCATGGGCACAACGGCTGGATCGTGCCGGTGCGGAACGTGGCAGCCATTGCCGCGCAGGTGGTGGCGCTGTATGAGCAGCGGCAGACATTGCCGGCCGTCGGCCAGGCCGCGCGCGCGCATGCGGTGGAAGCGTTCGGGTTGGAGACGTTCAGTGCGTTGACTGAAGCTTGTTATGTGGCGGTGTTGGGTGGGGCAGCCGATTAACAGCCGACTAACAGTCGGCTCTACACGTCGGCTCTACACGTCGGCACTACACGTCGGTTGGGGCGCGCAGGCGCAGGGGGTCGGACAGGGCCAGGAAGAAGGCGATCCAGGTGGCGTAGAACGAGGCGGTGCGCATGTCGCGGAACATCATTTCGGTCAGGCCGAACACCGCAAAGCCCACGCAGATCATCAGGCCCGCACCGGCGAACAGGCGGGTGGGCCGGTCGGTCACGCCCAGCCGCAGGCGCCTGGCGAACACCCAGCCCGGCGCGATGTAGAGCAGTACCAGGCCCAACCCGCCCAGCACGCCGTAGGTGGCCAGGAAGTACAGCAGGTCGTTGTGGGTTTCGCCGAAGTCGCGCGCCACCGTCGGTGTGACCTGCTTGGCCTCGGCCAGCTTCGCCAGCTCCTCGCGGAAGCGGTCGCCGCCTCCCACGCCGAACAGCGGCTCGCTGCGGATCATGTGGCCGGCCGCGCTCCACAGCTGCAGGCGGATGCATACCGAGGTATCGGAGAGGTGCGCCACCTGGCACTGGTCGAACTCGCTCACGCCAAGGTGGATGCGCTCACGCATCGAGGCATCGCTGGCCACGATGATGCCGGCCAGGCCCAGCAACAGCGCAGCGGACAGGACCTTGAAGCGGTTCATGCGGCGACCCTGCACCAGCAGGGCGATGAACAGGAAGAACGGAATGGCCAGCAGGCCGCCACGGGTCTGCGTGGCCAGGAAGGCCCCGATACCGGCGATGCCGCTGACCAGCTTGAGTGCGAATTCGGTGCGGCGGAAGCGGGTGATGCGCAGGCCCAGCAACAGGAAGGCGATCACCGAGAACAACAGGGTCAGGTCGCCGTAGGTGACGGCGTTGAACTGGCGGGTCGCGGGGCGCGCACCGGTACTCAGCACCAGCCAGGCCACGTTGATCACGGCATACCAGATGCCGGCGAGCAGGCCGAACGCGGCATGGACCAGCACAGGGCGCGGCACGCGCAACGCGGCGGCGAGAATCAGGCCCACGGTGAGGAAACGCACCGCCTTTTCGGTTTCCGACCCCTTCCAGATGCCATGCACGGCAAGGCTGGTCAGCACGCCCAGCAGCATCACGCCCATGCCTGCCACCATCCAGAGGTACTCGCGGCGGTTGTCGCACCAGACGGTGCCGAGGGCCGGGCGACGCACCCAGGCCAGCACGATGAAGCTGAGCAGCACCAGCCCGTAATAGCCCGCGCTGCCGCCGTCCATCGTGGACATCAGCAGTACCGGCGACAGGCCAAGCGCGATCGTGAACACCCAGGCCAGGACAGGGTGGACGCCGGCGGTACGGGGAAGCGCGTTGTTCACGTTCAATGCGACTCGGGCGGAGCGGGCGGCATTGTCGCTGATCGGTCGGGAATGATCCATGAGCGCAGGGTCAGTCCTCGCCCTCTTCCTTGCCCTGCTCGCGGCGTATCCGCGCCAGGTCCACGGCACTGGGCTGGCAGGGCCCTGCGAACGCACGGGCCGGTACCAGCCACCAGCCCCGCCGGTTGGCCACCCCCACGCGCTCGGCCTGGGCCCGGTCCACGCAGGCCAGCAGTGCGGCCTGCTGCACGAGCAGCCAGCGCTGCTCGGGCGCCTGTGCCTGCCATGCCCGGCCGTCCTGCAGCTGCAGGTACCAGCGCCGCTTGAAGCCGAAGGTGCGCACCGGCCGGTCGGACATGAGCAGGTTCTGTTCCTTCCAGCCCACCAGGCCCAGCTCGGCATCCGGGCCGATGCGCTGGCCCACCTGGTACATCAGCCCGCGCGCCGAACTTGAATCGTTGAACAGCGGGTAGCCCACCAGCCCGTAGGCCACCCATGCCATGGCCAGGATCGACACCACCGCCAGGTGGAAACGACGCGCACCGCTGAACACCAGGCTGACCACGCCCCAGCTGCCCAGTGCGATGCCGACCCAGCCCAGCGCGGCGGTCACCGAGGTGTCGATGCCGCGCTCAAGGATGAGCTTGCGCTCGAAGCTGGGCTCACCGCCGAGCATGGCCACGCCGATCCCCAGCAGCGCGACGGTAAGCAGGAGCGCGAAGCCGCCCAGCACCCATTGCACGTCGCGCCGCCGCAGCAGGCCCGGCAGCAGCGGTGCCAGCGCCAGGCAGAACATCGGCAGCGCCGGCAGGATGTAGACGTCGCGCTTGCCGTGCGGAATGGAGAAGAACAGCACGATCAGCAGCCACCAGCCCAGCAGCAGCAGGTAGCGCGGGTCGCGCCGGCGCAGGCGTCGCCACCAGGCGGGAATCGCCCATGGCACCAGCAGGAACGCCGGGACCCACATGGACGGCATGGTGGCCAGGAAATACCACCACGGCTGGTGGTGGTCCCAGGACTGCGCGTAACGCTTGGCGGTCTGCCGGAACAGGATATCGTTCATGTACGCACGGTATTCGGCCGAGCCGCTGGCGGTGGCGGCCAGCACCATCGGCACCAGCCACAGTGCAATGGCAGCCAGGAAGGCCAACGGCCCTACCCAGAACCGCCAGTTGCGCAGGTCGAGCCGGACGCGCGGCCACCCCATGGCGACCGCGGCCAGCGCCGGTACCAGCATGAACAGCGCCAGCACGCCCACGCCCTTGGTGATCACCCCCAACCCGGCGGCGAACCAGCCCAGCCACCACCAGCGCCAGGCCGGCCCGCACAGCAGGTGGCGCAGCAGGCCGTAGTTGGCCAGGGTGATGAAGAACACCACGAGCGGGTCGATCTGGGCCTTCTTTGCCTGGAAGGTGAAGTGCACCGCGAACAGCAGTGCCCAGGCGGCGTACAGGCCCACCTTGCGGGTCCACAGCCGGCGCCCAAGGTCATACACGCAGGCCAGCGTGCCCAGCGACGCCAGCAGGGTGGGCAGCAGGAACGCCACCCGCCAGTCGCGCAGCACGGTATAGAGCACGGCCTGCAGCCACATCAGCATCGGCGGCTTGTCCGAGTAAAGCTCGGTGCCACGGTGCGGGAACAGCCAGTCCCCGCTGAGCACCATCTGCTTGGCCACCAGCGCAAAGCGCGGTTCGTCCGATGGCCAGGGATCGCGCATGCCCAGCCCTGCCCCCAGTACCAGCAGGGCCATCAGCGCAAGCAACCAGAATTCCCGGGATTCGCGTGTTTTCAGCATGGGCGCGATTCTAACGGTGCAGGGTTACCCTTTCTTTAGCAGACGTGCATAGAAGAAGCCGTCAGCACCCTGTTCCCCCGGCAGGCGCTGGCGCCCGGCCCAGGAGTCATGACCGTAAGCGTCACCCAGTGGCAGGAAACCCGCGCCGCGGGTGCGCTGCAGGAAGGCCTCGATCTGGAACTGGTTTTCCTCGCGCAGGATCGAGCATGTCGCATACAACAAGGTGCCGCCCGGGGCGAGCATGCCGAAGCAGGCATCGAGCAGGCGCGCCTGCAACGCCACCAGCGCCGGAATATCGGTAGCGCGGCGGTGCAGCAGCACGTCCGGCTGGCGGCGGATGATGCCGGTGGCCGAGCACGGCGCATCGAGCAGGATCACGTCGAAGGGCTGCCCGTCCCACCAGCTGGCCGGGTCGGTGGCATCGGCCGCACGCACCTGGGCGTGTTCGCCCACGCCGGTGCGCGCAAAGGTCTCACTGATGCGCTTGAGCCGGCGCGCATCGATATCCAGCGCCAGCAGGCGCAGGCTGGGGTCGCGCTCGAGCAGGTGCGCGGACTTGCCGCCCGGCGCGGCGCAGGCGTCAAGCACGCGTGCGCCCTTGGGCACGGCCAGCGCATCCGCCACCTGCTGGGCCGACAGGTCCTGCACCGACAACGCGCCATCGCTGAAGCCTGGCAACGCGGAGACGGCCACCGGTACCGGCAGGCGGATCGCATCGCTGCCCAGCGCGCTGGCCTCGGCGGCGATGCCGGCCGCTTGCAGCCGCTCCAGCATCACATCGCGACTGCCGTGCTGGCGGTTGACCCGCAGCCACAACGGCGCCGGCTGCAGGCTGGCGGCAAAAACGTCCTCGGCCTGGTCGGGCCAGTCCTGTTCGATCTGTTCGGCCATCCACTGCGGGAAGGCCTCGCGCGCCGGCAGTGCTGGAATGCCATCGCGCTGGGCGCGGCGCAGCAATGCATTGACCATTCCGGCCTGGCGCTCCTTGCCCAGCGCGCGGGCGGCGTCGACCGTGGCCGAAAGTGCGGCATGCGCCGGCAGGTCGAGCGCATCGAGCTGGGCAAAGCCGACCAGCAGCAGCGCGCGCAGTTCGTCCTCGCGCACGCTGAGCGGGCGCTGCATCCATTTCGCCAGGGCGGCGTCATAGGCGGTACGCCGGCGCAGCACGGCGAAGCACAGCGCTTCGAGCAGGGCGCGGTCGCGGCTGTCGTCCAGCGTAGGCAGCGCGGTGGCCAGTTCGGCCTTGAGCGAGCGCCCACGGCCGATCACCTGGGCCAGCACACGGGCGGCGAGCACGCGGGTGGGTACGCCCGGGGCCAGGCCGGACAGCGCGGGGGACGGTTTGTTCTGGCGGGGCTGGGCCATCTCAGGTGCCCACGGCCAGGTCGCGGCGGGCATTGAGGTAGTCGGCCGCGGTGATCGCCTTGCCGCCCTCGCGCTGCAGCACGCGCAGGCGCAGCGCGCCCTGGCCACAGGCGATATCGATGCCGTCGCGGCCGGCCGCCAGCAGCGTGCCCGGGGCCTTGCCCTGGTTGTCCGCCAGCGCCACCGCGCCGTGGATGCGCACGCGCTCGCCGGCCAGCTGGGCTTCGGCAATCGGCCACGGGTTGAAGGCGCGCACGGTGCGCTCCAGCACCTGCGCATCCTGCGACCAGTCCAGCCGCGCTTCGGCCTTGTCCAGCTTGTGCGCGTAGGTCACCCCCTGTTCCGGCTGCGGCTGGGCGATCGGCTTGAGGCCGGCGCGCAGCAGGCCCAGGCCGTCGGACAGCACCTGCGCGCCAAGTTCGGCCAGGCGGTCGTGCAGCGAGCCGCCCAGTTCACCGGCCTGGATCGGGGTGTGCTGGCGCAGCAGTACCGGGCCGGTGTCCAGCCCGGCTTCCATCTGCATCAGGCACACGCCGGTGTCCGCATCGCCGGCCTGGATGGCGCGCTGGATCGGCGCGGCGCCGCGCCAGCGTGGCAGCAGCGAGGCATGCACGTTCCAGCAGCCGTAGGTCGGGATGGCCAGCACCGCCTTGGGCAGGATCAGCCCGTAGGCCACCACCACCATCAGGTCCGGCTGCAGGTCGCGCAGCTGCTGCTGGGCCTGTTCGCCCTTGAGCGATTCGGGCTGGAACACCGGGATGCCGCGGGCGATCGCTTCAAGCTTCACCGGCGAGGGCATCAGCCCGCGGCCACGGCCGGCCGGGCGGTCCGGCTGGGTGTACACGCCCACCACCTCCTGGTGGCGCGCGGCGGCGCGCAGCGAGGCGACGGCGAACTCAGGCGTTCCGGCAAAGACGATCTTCATGGCGTTCCCACTTGCAGAAAGAAAAACGGCGCCGGGGCACGGCGCCGAACAACCGGTCAGGCGGCGTGGCCAGGTCAGGCAACGTGCTTGCGCGACTTGGCCAGCTTCTTGCGGACCATCTCGCGCTTGAGCGGAGACAGGTAATCAATGAACAGCTTGCCGTCCAGGTGGTCCATCTCATGCTGCACGCACACCGCCAGCAGGCCGTCGGTGGTCAGCTCCTGGGCCACGCCCTGGCGGTCCAGGAAGCGCACGGTGATGGTGTCGGCGCGGGTCACGTCGGCAAAGATGCCGGGCACCGACAGACAGCCTTCCTGGTAGACCTGGCCGCCTTCGCTGGCCACGATCTCCGGGTTGATGAACACCCGCGGGGTGTCCTTCTCTTCGCTGACGTCGATGACCATGAAGCGCTTGTGGACGTCGACCTGGGAGGCCGCCAGGCCAATGCCCGGGGCGTCGTACATGGTCTGGAACATGTTGTCGATCAGTTCCTGGAAGGCCGGGGTGGTCACTTCGGCGGCGTCGATCAGCGCCGCCTTGGTGCGCAGGCGCGGGTCCGGGAACTCGAGAATGGGCAGGATGGCCATGGCAAATACCGTTTGGGGGCGCCCTTAAAGCGGCGTACGTCGCAATTCTATCGCCAACGCTTGCCTTGCGCCCCGGTTTCTGGACTATAGTGCTCGAACCTGTTGGGGAATCAGGCACCACACCTATGTTTGAAAGAACTCGTACGGTCGTCGCCGTCGCGATGCTGACCGTCGCTACCTATGCTACCGCCGTTGAAGTGAATGGCGGGCACCCGGAAACCTACGTCGTCCAGAAGGGCGATACCTTGTGGGACATTTCCGCGCGCTTCCTTAAAAAGCCGTGGTTGTGGCCGGAAATCTGGCAGGCCAACCCGCAGGTCAAGAACCCGCACCTCATCTATCCTGGTGACGTGCTGAGCCTGGCCTACCTGGACCGCGTCGTGGCCCAGCCCGGCCCGCGCCAGGAAGCGCCGATCAATGCGATCCCGCTCAGCCAGGTCGAACCCTTCCTGAAGCAGCTCAGCGTGGTGGACGAGATCGACTCGCTGCCCTACGTGGTGGCCCTGGAAGACAACCGCCTGCGCGCCACCACCGGCCAGACCGCCTACGTGCGGGGGCTGGAAGGGGCACAGGTGGGCCAGCGCTGGGCCGTGGTCCGGCCGACCGTGCGCTACTCGCTGCCCAAGCCGACCGAGGACCTGACCGCCAACGGGGACGTCACTCCGGGCAGCGGCAACCTGTGGAAGAACTTCGTGGCCGCGCCGAGCAAGCGCAACGAGATGCTGGGCTACGAGCTGTCCCAGCTGAACGTGGGCACGGTCGTGAAGGTGCCGGACGACAAGTCGGACGTGACCTCCATCGCGCTGCAGGGCCGGACCGACGGGCGTGAAGTGCGCGCCGGCGACCGCCTGGTGCCGGTGGAAGCCACCCCGTATGACCTGCAGTTCTTCCCGCACGCCCCCGCCGCCCAGACCGAAGGCCTGGACGTTCGCGTGCTGGCGGTGACGGACATGTACCTGGCCGGCGGCCCGCGCGACGTCATCGCGATCTCGGCAGGCAGCGCCAACGGCATCGACAACGGGACCGTGGTCTCGCTGTGGCGCCAGGGGCGGCATGTGGCGCATCGCATGAAGTACCCGGGCTCCTCGCGCATGGACGACTCGCTCACCGACGGTGCCGGGCGCGTTTCCCTGCCCGATGAGTACGCCGCCCACGCGATGGTGTTCCGCACCTTCGACAAGGTCAGCTATGCGCTGGTGATGCAGGGCGTGAAGCCGGTGCTGGTCGGCTATTCGGCCAAGCACCCCGACGCGCAATAACCGCGCCGGGTCGGCGCTGCCGACCCCACCACGCGGTAGGTACCGACCGTTGGTCGGTACACATCCTGACGCAACAACACGACGGCGCCCCAGGGCGCCGTCGTCGTATGCGGGCTAGCCTGAGCCGATGCCCGATGACCTGCCCTGTTCTACCGAGGCGCTGCTGCGCCTGGTCCTCGCCGGTGGCGCCCCGGCACCCCGCCGCGCCCTGCTGGCCCGCTTCGCTGATCCCGCCCAGGCCCTGCGTGCCGGCCCTGCCGCATGGCGCGCCGCCGGTTGCAGCCCGCACCAGCGGGCACTGCTGGCGCTGCCCGACCGCGACGCGCTCGCGCGCGGCCTGCATTGGCTGTCGCAACCCGGCCGGCACCTGCTGTCGATCGAAACCGACGACTACCCCACCCTGCTGCGCCCGCTGGAACCAGCGCCGCTGGCGCTGTTCGTGCACGGCGACCCGGCCACCCTCTGGCACCCCGCGGTGGCCGTGGTCGGCAGCCGCACCCCATCGCCCACGGGTGCCGAGCTGGCCGCCGAGTTCGCCGGCGCCCTGGCCCGCAGTGGCCTGGGCGTGGTCAGCGGGCTGGCCGCCGGGGTCGATGCGCGGGCCCACCAGGCCGCCCTGGACGTACCCGGCGGGCGCACCGTGGCCGTGGTGGCCACCGGCCTGGACCTGACCTACCCGCCCCGGCACGAAGCGCTGCAGGCACGCATCGCCGAGCGCGGGGCCGTGGTCAGCGAGTATCCGCCCGGCACCGTGGCGCGCCCGGGGCAGTTCCCGGCCCGCAACCGGATCGTGGCCGGGCTGACCCTGGGCACCCTGGTGATCGAGGCGGCAGCCCGCTCCGGGGCCCTGATCACCGCGCGCCTGGCCGCGGAGATCGGCCGTGAGGTATTCGCGCTGCCCGGCTCGGTGCGCAACCCGCGCGCGCGCGGCTGCCACCGACTGATCCGTGATGGCGCCCAGCTGGTGGAAACCCCGGCCGAGGTCGTCGCCGGGCTGACCGGGGCCGCCGCCAGCCTGGGGCAGGCCTTGCGTTGGCGCCTGGACGCCCCCACTGAACAGGCACGGTCGGCGCATGCCAGCGCTTCCCCCTTCCCCCTCCCCGACTACCAGCGCTTGTGGAACGCGCTGGATGAAAACCCAACGGGTATGGATTCATTGATCCAGCGCAGCGGATTGACGGCGGACCAGCTGTCGGCCATGCTGCTGATCATGGAACTGGATGGAAAGGTGGTCGCCAACCATGGCCGCTACTGTCGAAAACCCTAGTTTCTTCACCTCCACAGCGTCGTTGACGCAGGCCGAGGGGCAATGAAAGAGAGCATTCTGGATGTCCTGCTGTACCTGTTCGAACATTATTTCAGCGAGGACGCGGACCTCATCCGCGACCGCGACTCCCTCCAGAACGGCCTGATACAGGCCGGCTTCAGCCCCACCGAAATCAACAAAGCCTTCGATTGGCTGGACGCCCTGGCCGAGCAGCGCCCGGCCGTGACCCTGGCCCGCGTCGACGGTCCCGTGCGCATTTTCCATGGCCCGGAGCTGGACAAGCTCGACGTGGAAGGCCGTGGCTTCCTGATGTTCCTGGAACAGCACGGCATCCTGGATGCCAACCAGCGCGAGCTGGTGCTGGACCGCGCCATGGCCCTGGACCAGGACGAACTGGACCTGGACGACCTCAAGTGGGTGGTGCTGATGGTGCTGTTCAACCAGCCCGGCGCCGAGGCAGCGTATGCCTGGATGGAAACCCAGATGTTCGTCGACGAACCGGAACCCCTTCACTGACCGTACACTGGGTGCTTCGCGCATTCAGGGGAATGGAAAGTGAGCCAGTGGTTCTATGCAGAAGGGAATCGTCAGCAGCGGGGTCCGCTGACATCTGAAGAGTTGATCGCGCTGTACCAGTCCAGCCGCATTGCGCTGGATACCCTGGTATGGCGCGACGGGCTTGCCCAATGGCAGCCCCTGCGAACTGTCGCCGACGAGATCGGCCTGGTGATCGCACCGCCGCCGGCGGTGGAGCCGCCGCTCCCGCTGGACGGCCCGCAGCTGGAGCCGGTCGTGCCCAGCCCGCCGAGGATTCCCGGGTTCGACACGCCTGCGCCGCGCGCCACCGGACCCGGACCCGGAGCGGCCGCGCCCGCCTATGCCTCGGCGCCGGGTTACCCGCGCGCCGCGCCGCCGCCGAAGAAGACCTCCGGGTGCCTGATCATCGGGCTGGTGGTGGGCCTGGTGTTCCTGGTGGTGATCGCCATCCTCGCCGCGATCGCGCTTCCTGCCTACAGCGATTACCAGCACCGTGCCCGCGTGGCCAATGCGGTGGGCATCGTGTCGCAGCTGAAGAACCAGGTGACCGAGTTCGCCATGAGCACCGACCGCTGCCCGGTCAACGGCGATGATGGCTTCCAGAGCCCGACCTCGTACGCCGGCGACTACGTGGGTGCGGTGCGCATCGGCCGCATCGGCGAAGACAAGTGCGGCATCGAAATGGAATTTGCCGTGCCGGGCAAGCGGGCACTCGATGGCAAAATGTTGTGGTTCGAATACGACATGCAGAGCCAGGCGTGGACCTGCAGCAGCGATCTCGACACCAAGTATCTGCCCGCGCAGTGCCGCGGTTGAGCAGCACTTCAATTATGGATGAGAGGGGAAGCACGCAATGACTGAGTGGTATTACGCAGACGGCCAGGACCGCCAGGGTCCGTTGCTGGTCGAAGACCTGCGCCAGCGCTTCCAGCGCGGTGAAATCAGCCTCACTACGCTGGTATGGCGCGAAGGCTACCCGCAGTGGAAGCCGGTGTCCGAGGCGGTCGAGGAGCTGCAGCTGCAGAACCTGACCAGCGCCGCGAGCAACCTGGGCAGCGGCTTCGACCTGCGCGGGGATTACACCGCCATCGACAACGGCACCGCACCGCTGCCCGGCACCGGCGGCGGCACCTATTCGCCGTATACCGCACCTGCCGCCACCGGCGCCTACGGCGCGGCCGTGGTGGGCGGTGGCGAGGTGGTCTACGCCGGCTTCTGGAAGCGTTACGCGGCGTACTTCCTGGACTCGATCGTGGTGGGCATCATCAACGTCCCGGTCAGCGTGGTGTTCAACCTGATCGGCGCGTCCAGCGGCAATGAAAGCCTGGCCCTGGCGATGAGCCTGGTGGCCATGCTGAGCGGTTTCGCCATCGGCATCGGCTACTACGCCGGCTTCCACGCCTCGCGCGGCGGCGCCACCCTGGGCAAGATGGCCGTGGGCATCAAGGTGGTGCGCAGCGACGGCGAGCGGATCACCTTCCTGCGCGGCGTGGGCCGCTACTTCGGTTTCATCCTGAGCAGCCTGACCCTTTTCATCGGCTTCATCATGGCCGCCTTCACCGAGCGCAAGCAGGCACTGCACGACATGCTGTGCGACACGCTGGTGGTGGACAAGTGGGCCTTCACCGAGAACGCCGAGTTCCAGGAACGCGGCCTGGGCACGGTCACCATCGTGATCCTGGTCATCAGCGGCATCCTGACGGTGGCCATGATCGGCCTGTTGATCCTCGGTTTCGGGGCCATTGCCGCGTCCATGTCCTGACCGGCCCTCACACCCGGCCGCTTGACACAGGCGGCTCTGGCGTGATTCCTCTAGCAGGCGCAAAACCTGAACGCCCGGCGCATACCCGGGCGTTCAGCATATGGAATTCGACGGCTGCCCTTCACTAATGCGGCCATTTGCTCCACCCTAGCGCCCTCTCCCGGGCTGCTGCCCACAGAAATCAACGACATGCCCAAGCACCTGCTCATCGTCGAATCGCCCGCCAAGGCCAAGACGATCAACAAATACCTCGGCAAGGACTTCACCGTCCTGGCCTCGTATGGGCATGTGCGCGACCTGGTCCCCAAGGAAGGTGCGGTCGACCCCGACAACAACTTCGCGATGCGCTATGACCTGATCGAGAAGAACGAGAAGCACGTCGATGCGATCGCCAAGGCCGCCAAGGGCGCCGACGACATCTTCCTGGCCACCGACCCGGATCGCGAGGGTGAAGCGATCAGCTGGCACATCGCCGAGATCCTGAAGGAGCGCGGGCTGGTCAAGGACAAGCCGATGCAGCGGGTGGTCTTCACCGAGATCACCCCGCGTGCGATCAAGGAGGCCATGAGCCAGCCGCGCGCCATCGCCAGCGACCTGGTCGATGCCCAGCAGGCGCGCCGCGCGCTGGATTACCTGGTCGGCTTCAACCTGTCCCCGGTGCTGTGGCGCAAGGTCCAGCGCGGCCTGTCCGCCGGCCGCGTGCAGAGCCCGGCGCTGCGCATGATCGTCGAGCGCGAGGAAGAAATCGAAGCCTTCATCGCCCGCGAGTACTGGAGCATCGATGCCGCCTGCGCGCACCCCTCGCAGCCATTCAATGCCCGCCTGATCAAGCTGGACGGCCAGAAGTTCGAGCAGTTCACCGTGACCGACGGCGACACCGCCGAGGCCGCGCGCCTGCGCATCCAGCAAGCCGCCCAGGGCAACCTGCACGTCACCGACGTGGCCAGCAAGGAGCGCAAGCGCCGCCCGGCCGCCCCGTTCACCACCTCCACGCTGCAGCAGGAAGCCTCGCGCAAGCTGGGCTTCACCACCCGCAAGACCATGCAGGTGGCGCAGAAGCTGTACGAAGGCGTGGCGATCGGCGACGAAGGCACCGTAGGCCTGATTTCGTACATGCGTACCGACTCGGTCAACCTGTCCCAGGACGCGCTGGCCGAGATCCGCGACGTGATCGCCCGCGATTACGGCATTGCCGCCCTGCCGGACAAGCCCAACACCTACCAGACCAAGTCCAAGAACGCCCAGGAAGCGCATGAAGCGGTGCGCCCGACGGCCGCGCTGCGCACCCCGGCGTCGGTGGCGCGCTACCTCACCGATGACGAGCGCAAGCTGTACGAGCTGATCTGGAAGCGTGCGGTGGCCAGCCAGATGATTCCGGCCACGCTCAACACCGTCAGCGTGGACCTGTCGGCTGGCAGCGAACACGTGTTCCGCGCCAGCGGCACCACCGTGGTGGTACCCGGCTTCCTGGCCGTGTACGAGGAAGGCAAGGACAACAAGAGCGCCGAGGACGACGACGAAGGCCGCAAGCTGCCGGCGATGAAGCCCGGCGACCGCGTGCCGCTGGAGCGCATCCTGGCCGAACAGCATTTCACCCAGCCGCCGCCGCGCTTCACCGAAGCGGCGCTGGTCAAGGCGCTGGAAGAGTATGGCATCGGCCGTCCGTCGACCTATTCGTCGATCATCCAGACCCTGCTGTTCCGCAAGTACGTGGAAATGGAAGGCCGCAGCTTCCGCCCGTCCGACGTGGGCCGTGCGGTCTCCAAGTTCCTCTCCAGCCACTTCACCCAGTACGTGGACTACGACTTCACCGCCAAGCTCGAAGACGAGCTCGATGCGGTGTCGCGCGGCGAAGAAGACTGGATTCCGTTGATGGCCCGCTTCTGGGAACCCTTCAACCAGCTGGTGGAAGAGAAGAAGGAATCGGTCGACCGCGCCGAGGCCAGTGGCGCGCGCGAGCTCGGCACCGACCCCAAGACCGGCAAGCCGGTCAGCGTGCGGCTGGGCCGCTTCGGGCCGTATGCGGCTATCGGCAGCACCGCCGAGGACGCCGAGGACAAGCCCAAGTTCGCCTCGCTGCGCCCGGGCCAGTCGATGCACACCATCAATCTGGAAGACGCGCTGGAGCTGTTCCTGATGCCGCGCGCGCTGGGTGAGGACAAGGGCGAGGACGTCAGCGTGGGCATCGGCCGCTTCGGCCCGTTCGCCAAGCGTGGCAGCACCTACGCTTCGCTGAAGAAGGAAGATGATCCCTACACCATCGATCTGGCCCGCGCGGTGTTCCTGATCGAAGAGAAGGAAGAGATCGCCCGCAACCGCATCATCAAGGAATTCGACGGCAGCGAGATCCAGGTATTGAACGGCCGTTTCGGCCCGTACCTGAGCGACGGCAAGATGAACGGCAAGATCCCGAAGGATCGCGAGCCGGCCTCGCTGACCCTGGCCGAAGTGCAGCAGCTGATGGAAGAAACCGGCAAGCCGGTGCGCAAGGGCTTCGGAAAAAAGGCCGCCAAGAAGGTCGTGGCCAAGAAGGCCCCGGCAAAGAAGGCGGCAGTGAAGAAGGAGCCGGCGGCGAAGAAGGCCGCCGTCAAGAAGGCCCCTGCCAAGAAGACACCTGCGAAGAAGGCGGCGACCAAGAAGGCCGCCACGAAGAAGGCCGCAGCAAAGAAAGCAGTAAAGAAGGCCTGACCCCGGTAGCGCCCGACCGTTGGTCGGGCGACAACACGGCGCACTGGAACGGTCGTCACCATGAATGAACTCACCGTCGACTCTGCCTCTCCCGCGCTGCGCGCCGGCGGCGTGATCGCCTACCCCACCGAAGCGGTGTGGGGACTGGGCTGCGACCCGGCCAACGAAGCGGCCGTGCTGAAGCTGCTGCAGCTCAAGCAGCGGCCGGTCGAGAAGGGCATGATCCTGGTCGCTGGCGACCTGGCCCAGCTGGAAGGTTGGGTGCGGATCGACGCGCTGCCTGCCGAGCGCAGGGCTGAGGTACTGGCCAGCTGGCCCGGCGCCAACACCTGGATCCTGCCCGCCGGGCCTCGCGCGCCACGATGGATCACAGGGGAACACACCGGCATTGCCGTTCGGGTCAGCGCCCACCCGCTGGTGGCGGCGCTGTGCCGCGCCTGGGGCGGTCCGCTGGTGTCCACCAGCGCCAACCTGGCCGGCCAGCCGCCTGCGCGCAGCCGTGCCGGACTGGACCCGAACCTGCTGCGCGACCTGGACGGGCTGGTTGACGGCGCCACCGGTGGCCTGGACCAGCCCACCCCGATCCGCGACGCCCTCACCGGCCACGTCCTGCGCACCTGAGCCGCACGGCGTTCTTTGCGCCTGCACAGGCAAGGCCGCACACTGCGGCCATGCGCCCACACCCTGCCCTCCCGCTGTACCTGTTGCTGCTGTGCAGCGCCCCGCTGGCGGCGCAGGACAGCAGCGTGCGTGTCTACCGCTGCGTAGGCAGCAACGGGGCGGTATCGCTGCAGGACGCCCCATGCCGCAACGGCCGCCAGGAAGTGCGCGAGATGCAGCGCCCGCGCGATCCGGCGCCGCGCGTGGTGCGCAGCGATCGCGCCCCCGCCACGCCCGCGCCTGCCGCACCCGAACGCGAGGTGCGCTACGTGCAGGTGCAGCAACCGCAGCCGATGTACGAATGCATCCGCGACGACGGCAGCCGCTATACCAGCGAAACCAGCGAGGGCAATCCGCGCTGGGTGCCGGTGTGGACCAGCGCCTGGATCCCAGGACGCCGGCCCGGTGGCATCCATCCCGGCCCTGGCCCGGGGCCGGGACCACGCCCATTGCCCCCGATCGCGCCGATGGGCAGCGGCTCGGTCAGCTCCAGTGGCGGCTCGCTGACCGTCTCCGGCGGCGGCTCACGGGTCGGCGGCAGCCTCTCCGTCGGCAGCGGCAGTACCCAGTGGCACAGCGAAGGGTCGGCGTACCCGGGCACCTACCAGGACGTGGTGGTTCCGGCCGGCAACGTGCTGGTGCGCGACCAGTGCCACCCGTTGCCCGCCAGCGAAGTGTGTTCGATCCTGCGCGACCGCCGCTGGGAGCTGGTGCGGCGCTACAACAGCGCGCTGCAGAGCGAGCGCGATGCGATCAGCCGCGAGCAGCGTGGCGTGGATGCGCGCCTTGACCGGGATTGCCGGTAGGGCGCGGCAGCCGGCGCGTTGTATCCTTCGCCGATGAAACCGTATTGGCTCCTGTTGCTGCTGTGCGTGGCGTCGTCGGCGATGGCCGATGAGCCGATCGTGTTCCGCTGCACCGATGCAGACGACAACGTGACGGTGCAGGGCAAGCCCTGCCCGGCCGGCAGCCACCAGGTCATCCAGCGCATGAATGCCGCGCCATCGCGCGCGGAGGTGTCCGTGTCGGCCCAGGCGACGCCCCCGCCGCCTGCCGCGCCAACGGTCCAGCCGTTGTCACCCGCAACGATGCCGCCGCAGGTACCCGGCAAGGCGCAGCCAATGGAGCGCGTGATTTCAGAGGCGTACGAAGTGCCACGGGGCACTGCGATCCTGGATAGTGCGAACCTGCCCAAGCCCGGCGACGAGCCGCCCGGCGACGGCCCGGCAAAACCGCCGCTGCCGGAGATCTACCAGTGCCAGGGCCAGGACGGCGGACGCTACCTGCACGAGCGTGAGCCGGCACCGCCGACCTGCGTGCTGCTGTCGGTCACAGCGCTGGGCGGCAACACGCCGGTCAACGCCGCCAGCTGCGAAGTGGTCCGCGATACCTGCGAGCCGCTGGCTGAAGACCAGCGCTGCAATGCGTGGCAGCAGCGCTTCCGCGATGCACGTGGGCGGGAACGCTTCGCCTCGCCCGGCACCGCCGCCGCCGCTACCGCCGAACGCGAGCGCCTGCAGGGCGTGCTGTCGGAAAGCAACTGCGCGGTACCCCGGTAGGTACCGACCCTTGGTCGCTACGCCTCAGAACCCGTAGCGCAGGAATCCGCCGTCCACGGCAATGCATTCGCCGGTGACATAGCTGGCCGCAGGCAGGCACAGGAACCCGACGGCGGCGGCTACTTCCTCAGGCTCGCCGATGCGCCGCATCGGTGTGCGGTCGATCACCTGTTCGTAGTAATCCGGGTCCGACAGCGGGCCGGAGGTGCGCCGGGTGCGGATGTACCAGGGCGCCACCGCGTTGACCCGGATGCCGTCTTCGGCCCACTCCACCGCCAGGTTGCGGGTCATCTGGTGCATCGCCGCCTTGGTCATCCCGTACACCGCGCCACTGCGCACATGGGTGAGCCCGGAGACACTGCCGACATTGACGATGGCCGAGGCGGCGTGGCGGGCCAGCAACGGGTGCGCATAACGCGACAGTTCGAACGCCGAAAACAGGTTCGTCTCGAAGATGCCGCGCCACTCGTCTTCGGTGTATTCGGTGGCCGGCTTGGTGATGTTGCCGCCCGCGTTGTTGATCAGCAGGTGCAGCCCATCGCTGTGGTCTTCCACCCAGTCCAGGATCTCGCGACGATCCTCGTCGTCGGAAACGTCGGCGGACAGGCCGTGGATCTCACGATCCGGATAGGCATCGGCCAGCTCATCGCGGGCCATTTCCAATGCGTCCGCGTCGCGCCCCACGATCAGCAGGTCGGCGCCGAATCCCAGCAGCTCGCGCGCGATCGCCAGGCCGATACCGGCGCTGGCGCCGGTGATCAATGCGGTCTGTCCATCCAGTCGCCAACGATGCGCACTCACCTGCTTCTCCTGCCTTGGGGCACTGCAGGATAGCCCGCATGCCGGTGCGGCGCACCCCATCACACACGGGCCGGCAAAGCGGTGAGAAACTGCGCTTCCCTGGGTTCGCCTGCGAGGTTGCCATGTTGATCCGTATCGCCCTGCCGATGGCCGGCCTGCTTGCGCTGTGCGGCTGCAACCGCCCGGTGCCGCCGGCCCCGGACAAGCCACCCGAACCGCAGGCCACGGCACTTCGCGACGCCATGCAGCAACCGCTCGACAAGGCCAAGGCCGCACGCGACACATTGGAAAAGGCTCCGGACACCAGAGCCGCCGATGAGGCCGAATCCGGTCGGTAGTTCGCAAATCCGCGTACTGTCTGCGGCAAGCACCAGCCCGGCCTTAGTCGGGCTTTTTGTTCCCGGCAGATGTTGGTTCTTGCGGTCGCAGGACACGTTTCTGAAAGCCCGCCGGCACGCGTTGGCATACCTGTAGGCCTTTGCCATTGCCGCCGTGCGGGACGCGCTAATGAAACAGCATCCGGGGCTCACCCCGTTCATGGAAAACATACCCGTTAAGGGTATACTTCAGCCGGATGAGCGTCTGCATGCACTGAAGCGCAGAGACTTTGCGCGCTGGCAGGCGTCGGAAAAGCTTCCGGACACGCTGTTGTGCAGGGCGATCAATGAGATGGAGCAAGGACTTGTCGATGCGGACCTGGGGCAATGTCTCTACAAGAAGCGGGTTGCCCGTCAAGGCCGGGGCAAGCGCGATGGCTATCGCACGTTGGTTTCCGCCCGGATTGGGAACCGCTATGTATTCCTGCACGGGTTCTCCAAGAGCGACAAAGCGAACATCACGCAGGAAGAAAAGCAAGCGCTCCAGTACGCCGGGAAGGTGTTTCTGGAGCTCACTCAAGCAGCGCTCGTGAAGGCACTGCAGACTGGCGTTCTAGTGGAGGTACGGTGTGAGCAAGATTGTCGAAACCCTGCGCGGTGACCTTGCCACGCTCGTTGAAGCGGGGGCAATCAATAAAGTGACGATGCGTGAGTTCGACGCGCTTTGTCCTCCACCTGTCCGCAACTTCAGCGCCGCCGACATCAGGCAACTGCGTGCGGCCTTGAACTTCAGTCAACCGGTTTTCGCACTGCACCTGCATACATCAGCGTCAACCGTGCGCAAGTGGGAACAGGGAGATACGCATCCCACCGGCCCCGCACTCAAACTTTTGAATGTGATTGCGGCGAAGGGGTTGCAGGCAATTCTCTGAATGCTGGCACGTTGGTAATGAAAAAAACCCGGCCTTGGCCGGGTTTTTTTGTTGAAGCGCGTCACCACCAACGGTGGTGACCTACCGGGACAATCGCATCGGGTAGATCACGACCGTTGGTCGTGATCCGCCGTCAGAAACCGCAGAAGCAGTACGCCAGCGCCTTGACCGGGGCGCTGCCGCGCGGGTCGCGGGCGGCGTCTTCGACGAAGCGCAGCTGGGTGTCCACTTCCGGCATCGACCGGGCCAGCATCATCCGCGCCACGCCCGATTCGCCCAGCATCCAGGCACCGGCATGACTGCCGGCGAAGCCGCTGAGGAACTGCGCGAACGGAGTGGCAGGCTTTTCGATGTAGCGCACGCGCACCTTTTCCGGGCCGCCCAGCTTGGCACGGTTGGAGGCGTCGGCGATGGCCGCCTTGAGGCCGCCGAAGGCATCGACCAGGCCGCGTTCCTTGGCCTGTGCACCGCTCCACACGCGACCGCGGGCGACTTCGTCCACCGCTTCCACCGGCTTGCTGCGTGCATCGGCCACCTTGCCGGTGAAATCGGCGTAGCCCTTGTTGATCACCGACTGGATCACCTGGCCCACGGCCGGGTCCATCGGGCGGGTGATGTCGAACGCACCGGCGAAGCGGGTGGTGCCCACGCCGTCGGTGTGCACGCCGATCTTGTCCAGCGAACGCGACAGGTTGGGGATCATGCCGAAGATGCCGATCGAACCGGTGATCGTCGACGGATCGGCGTAAATGCGGTCGGCATTCATGCTGATCCAGTAGCCGCCCGATGCCGCCAGGTCGCCCATCGATACCACCACCGGCTTGCCGGCCGCCTTCAGCGCCACCACCTCACGGCGGATCTGTTCGGAGGCGAACACTTCACCGCCGGGCGAATCCACGCGAAGCACCACCGCCTTCACGTTGTCGTCGTCGCGCGCTTCGCGCAACAGCGCCGAGGTCGACTCACCGCCCACGCGGCCGGCCGGCAGGTCGCCACCGGCGATCTCGCCGGACGCCACCACCACCGCCACCTGCGGTCGCGAATCCACCGGCGAACGACGGGTGTCGATCTGGGTCAGGTATTCGTCAAGGTTGATGCTGCGGAAGCCACCGTCGGCGTCTTCATCGGCCACGCCACGATCGGCCAGCAGGTCTTCGACTTCCTCGCGGGTCTTCAGGCCATCCACCAGCTTCTGCTGCAGGGCGAACTTGGCCAGGTCGCCACCTGCAGCAGCGATGCCTTCGGGCATGGTGTCGATGCCGGCGGCCAACTGCGCGGCGTCCAGCTTGCGCGCCGTGGCGATGTCGGCCAGGTAGCGCTGCCACACGTCGTTCATCCAGAACAGGTCGGCTTCCTTGGCCTGCGGCGACGCCGCGTCCAGCACGTACGGTTCGGCGGCGGACTTGTACTCGCCCACCTTGAACAGGTGCACGTCCACGCCCAGCTTGTCCTGCAGGCCGGTGCGGAAGTACTGGCGGTAACGACCGAGGCCTTCCAGCACCACCCCGCCCATCGGGTCGAGGTAGATCTCCTTGGCCTGCGCGGCCAGCAGGTACTGCCACTGGCTCATGTTGTCGCTGTAGGCCACGATGTCCTTGCCCGACGCGCGCAGTTCCTGCAGCGACGCGGCTACTTCACGCATCGAGGCAAAACCGCTCGGCTGCAGCTTGTCCAACTGCAGGACCACGCGTTCGATCTTCTTGTCCTCGCGCGCCGCATCCAGCGCGCGCACCAGGTCGCGCAGCTGCACTTCCTCGGCGCTGTTGTCGCCAATGGCCTTTGCGAGCGCACGGCTGACCGGATCCGCACTGAACTGTTCGACCAGGCGGCCTTCCGGCGCGATCACCAGCGTGGTGCGGTCCTGCAGGGTGCGGCCGCTGCTGGCGCCCTTGCCCATCGCGAAGACGAACAGGACCAGGATCAGCAGCAACAGGCCGAAGAACAGCAGGTTGAGGATCAGCCTGCGGGTAAAGTTCATCACATCCCACAGCCCGATGAAGAAGCTGGCGACGGGATTGCGACGCACGGGTTGGTTCATGGGGAAAACTCCAGTTGGCTTCTTGCCGTGGTACCAGCATAGCCCGTGCCGGACAGCCCGGCATCGGACACAAGTAAGGGGGCCATCAGGCCGTCAGGTTCAGGTCATTGCCGACACGACGGCTGCTCAC
The DNA here is from genome assembly GCF_056393145.1 of Stenotrophomonas sp. Steno-Z4. Classification (NCBI taxonomy): domain Bacteria; kingdom Pseudomonadati; phylum Pseudomonadota; class Gammaproteobacteria; order Lysobacterales; family Lysobacteraceae; genus Stenotrophomonas; species Stenotrophomonas sp. Steno-Z4. The sequence goes on from NZ_JBWJPC010000001.1 coordinate 1,022,096, forward strand.
GCGCAGCCGCCAGCCCATCAGGATCGCCGCTGCGGTCAGCCCCAGGATCAGGCCCAGCCACATGCCCTGCGGACCCATGCCCAGGCCCAGGCCGAGCCCGGCGCCGAGCGGCATGCCCAGCCCCCAGTAGGAGAACATGGCGATGAACATCGGCACGCGGGTGTCCTTCAGGCCGCGCAGCGCGCCGGCTGACAGCACCTGGATGCCATCCGGGAACTGGAACGCGGCCGCATACAGCAGCAGGGTGGAGGCCAGCGCGGCCACGCCCATGTCGGCGGTATACACCCCGACGATGGCGTCGTGCCCGAACAGCAGCACCAGCGCCGACAGCGTCTGCGTGCCCAGGATGATCAGCAGGCCGGCGACGGCAGCGCGCCGCACGCCCAGCCCGTTGCCGCTGCCTACCGCATGGCCCACGCGAACGGTGGTGGCTTCGGCCACGCCCATCGGGATCATGAAGCACAGCTGGGCCACGTTGATGGCGATCTGGTGCGAGGCCGCCTCGGTGGCGCCCAGGCGACCGATCAGCAGGGCGGTAACGATGAACAGCCCGCCCTCCATCAGCACCGTGATGCCGATCGGCAGGCCGGTACGCAGCAGGTCCCAGATCGCCGCCCAGCGCGGCAGCTCCAGGTGCGAGAACAGTTCCAAATGGGCAAAGCGCTTGGTCTTCCACAGGTAGCCGGCAAAGCACAGCGCCTGGATCCACATCATGGTGGCCGAGGCGATGCCCAGGCCTTCGGCGCCCATTTCCGGGAAGCCCAGCTTGCCGTAACACAGCACGTAACCCAGCGGCGCCAGCACCAGCAGGCCGCCGAAGCCGAGCAGCATGGTCGGGAGCGTCCAGTGCATGCCTTCGCTGAGGTAACGCATGCAGAAGTACAGGGTCAGCGCCGGGCCACCCCACCGCACCGCATGCAGGAACGCGGTCGCGCCCGGCACGATGTCCGGGGCGATGCCGAACGCGGGCAGCAACGGCGGAACCACCGTGAGGAAGGTGAACATGATCAGGCCCAGGCCCAACGCCAGCCACAGCGCCTGGCGGAACAGCGGGCCGATCTCCCGCTCGCGGCCGGCGCCATGCAGCTGCGACACCGAGGCGGTGAGTGAGATCAACGTGCCGATCGGGATCAGCATCGGCAGCCACAGCAGCGCCGTGCCGATGGTGACCGCCGCCAGGGTCTGGGTGCCGTGGTGGCCGGCAATGACATTGTCGACGAAGGAAATCAGGCCAGTGGAGATGTGGCCAAGGACCAGCGGCAGCGCAAGCAGGCCGGTGGCGCGCACTTCCCGGGAGAGGCGCGGCGTTGCGGTAACGGTAGACATGGGATCACAGACGGCAACTACGGCAGCGCGCGGAGGGCACAGGCACCGGGTTGCGGCCGGTCATCTTACGCTCAACGCACCAGGTTTTCCTTCAACCAGGCATCGCGCGCGGCCGGCGCCAGCCCCAGGAACTGGTCGCGCACCTGGTCGCGCTCCTGCGGCGGCGTGCGCTGGGCGATCAGCGTGAGCTGGGCCAGCTGGCCCTCGTTGAGCTGGCGCAGCGCGGCCAGGGCGGGTTCGCGCTGGTCAGCGGGCAGGTAGCCGAACAGACCCTGCAGCTTGGGGAAATGCTGGCCCAGCTGCGGGCCCAGCAGCCAGCCGTCGCGGAACCGCTGGTCCTGTTCGTCGAAGCGGGCCCGCAGCGCCTGCTGCTGTGCAGCGGGCATCGCGGCAATACGGCCGGCGGCCTCGCGGATACGGGCACGTTCGGCTGCAGGCAATGCCTGCCATTGCGCATAGCGGCTGCGCAGTTCACGCAGCTGGGCCGGGTCCAGCGCGGCGGAGGTGGCGGGAATGGCGGGTGTGGTAACCGGCACAGGCGTGGCCGATGGCAGGGGCAGCGGCTGTGGCGCGGCATGCGCACCGGTCGCCAGGCCCATGGCGAGCAGCAGGATCGACTTATTCATCAGCGGCTGCCGTCTCCAGGCCGGCGGTGGCAGGTTCGGGGCGGCTGGGCTGCGGTTGCGACTCGTCCACCGGGACCGGCCCACCGGCGGCGGCCCACGCGTACAGGTCCGCATCGCGGGCGAGCATCAGGTCCGGGTCGGCCAGCATGGCCGCGTCACTGGCGGCGTGGGCCGGATCGGCCGGCGCCGTCACCGGCAGGTCTTCAGCCGCCAACGGTTCGACCCGCACCGGGTCGGCGGTGGACACCGCGCCGTCGGGCACGCTGGCCTCGGGGGCGAGCGCCGGGCTGCGGTGCTTCCACCACGCCGCACCGCCCAGCAACACGGCGATGGTGACCAGCAGGATCAGCAGGCCACGCCACAGCGGCCGGCGACTGTGACGGCGCACCGGCGTGCGCCGGGGCGCCGCATCGGCCGGGGCCGGCGCGCGCCATGAGGCCGGACCCTTGCCCGGCGCGGGGGCCAGCGCGGGCTGGTGCAGTTGCTGCAGCCTGCTGGCCGGCAGGTCACGCAGGCGCTGCTGCACCTGTTCGGCCAGGGCACGCCAGCCTGCCGCATCGGGGTGGCCCTGCGCATCGCGTGGGCAGGCCTGGGCCAGCGCCTGCTGGTAGTCGGCTACCGGCAGGTCCAGGATCTGCGCGGCGGCCGCCTCGTCCAGCCCGCCACCTACCCGCAGCAGCAGCGCCAGACGTGCCGGCGGCGCCAGGCTGGGCAGGTGCGCCAGGCCAGGGGCCCACTGGCCGCCAGGGGCCGGCATGCGGATCGGGGTGCGGTGGGCGAGCAGGATCCAGAACCGGTCCGGCCACTGTGCCATCGGCACATCGCTGGCGATGCCGGCGAAGGCGCGCATCACCGCCACCAGTGCCTGTTCGGCGACGGTGGGGTCGCCGCACTGCAGCTCGGCAACCACCAGGGCACGGCGTTCGACGCCTCGCAGGAATGCGGACAGGGCACCCGCTGCAGTAGAGGAAACAGGGGCGTTCACAGCCGTCATAGCAACTCCATCAAGTGCCGAAATGATAGCGAGTGCGCCCGCGCAGGGGGATGCCGATATGGGTCACGTGCGACTACCGCGGTGATGTAGATGGCTTGACAGCGGCGCAGGTTGTGCACAGCACCAACAAAATCGGCAGAAAACCGGCAGGTGAAGCCGGCGTCACCCATGTGTCAGCTGTGTTTCACAGCCATCTTCTTGATTTGCATACATTTAGTTGTGTGGCTATTTTTTGACCAACCCAGGCTTCACTGCGGAACTCCCTGACAAACAGCTCGGAGTTCGGCACTCGCACACAGACTTATCCACAGAAGATGTGGATAAGACCGAATCTCCAATGGCCACGGATATTTAGCTCCTATTTAGGTTCCACGGCGCCATGCGGCGATCGGTTTCGTGCGCTGAACAGGGCCGGTTCGGGCCGCTACACTGGCGCGATGCTGCCCCCCGATCCAGCCCCCCTGCTGACCCTGGAAAGTGCCCCGGCGCCGCTGCCGGATGCCCCCTCCCTCCAGGTTGCCCTGCCCCTGCCGCTGCCGCAGTGGTTCGACTACGCGCCGCCGCCGGGCGCACCGCCCGGGCCTGGCATGGTCGGTCGCCGGCTGCGGGTGCCGTTCGGCTCGCGCGAGCTGGTGGGCGTGGTGGCCGGGATCGGTACGGTGACCGACGGCAACGCGCTGCGCGCTGCCGTGGAATGGCTGGACCCGGCGCCGCTGCTGGGCGGCGAGCTGTGGACCTCGCTGCAGTGGCTGGCACGTTATACCCATGCGCCGCTGGGCGAGGTGGTCAGCACCGCCCTGCCCGCGCCATTGCGCCGTGGTGAACCGGTGCCCGACACCCACCGCTGGGGTTGGCAGCTCACTGCCGAAGGAATCGAACACCGCGCCAGGCTGCGGGCCGGCACCCGTCCGCACCGCCTGGCCGAACAGCTGGCCGGCGGCAGCGTGGACGAGGACCTGCTCGACGAGGCGATGGACGACTGGCGCAGCGCGGCGCGCTCGCTGGCCAAGCGCGGCCTGGTCGAGCGCATCGCGCTGGAGCACGCGCCGGCGCAGCCGGCCCTGCGGCCGGGCCCGACCCCGAATGCGGAGCAGGCCAACGCCATCGCCGCGATCACCGCCCACGCGCGGTTCGGCGCGTTCCTGCTCGACGGGGTGACCGGCAGCGGCAAGACCGAGGTGTACCTGCAGGCCATCGTGGACTGCCTGGCCCGCGGCCGGCAGGCGCTGGTGCTGGTGCCCGAGATCGGGCTGACGCCGCAGACGCTGGCGCGCTTCCGCAGCCGCCTGGGCATTGCGGTGCACGTGCTGCATTCGGGCCTGAACGACAATGAGCGCGCGCGGGTGTGGGCAGCGGCCGCGCGCGGCGAGGCACAGGTGATCGTGGGCACGCGCTCGGCCGTGTTCACCCCATTGCCCAACGCCGGGCTGATCGTGGTCGATGAAGAGCACGACGGCAGCTACAAGCAACAGGACGGCATTCGATACCACGCGCGCGATTTCGCGCTGGTGCGGGCCAAGGCGCTGGATGTGCCGGTGGTACTGGGCAGCGCCACGCCGTCGCTGGAATCACTGCACAACGCCCATGCCGGCCGCTACACCCATCTGCGCCTGAAACAGCGCGCAGGCGAGGCGCGCCCGCCGCGGGTGCGGGTGCTGGACGTGCGCAAGCGCCCGTTGAAGGACGGCCTTTCGGCCGAGGTGATGGAAGGCATCGGCCAGCACCTGGCGGCCGGCCACCAGGTGCTGGTGTTCAAGAACCGCCGCGGTTACGCGCCGGTGCTGCTGTGCCACGACTGCGGCTGGACCGCGCCCTGTAAACGCTGCGATGCGCCGATGACCGTGCACGCCGGCGGCCGCCGGCTGCAATGCCACCACTGCGGTGCGCGCCAGCCGGCGCCACTGGCCTGCCCCGACTGCGCCAGCCTGGCGCTGCAGCCACAGGGCATCGGCACCGAGCGGCTGGAAGAACACCTGGTGGAAGCCTTCGCCGATTTCCCGGTGATCCGCATCGACCGCGGCACCACCAACCGGCGCGACGCGCTGGAGACCCAACTTGCCACGCTGGGCGACCGCGCCGGCATCCTGGTCGGCACGCAGATCCTGGCCAAGGGCCACGACCTGCCCAAGCTGACCCTGGTGGTGGTGGTGGGCATCGACGAGGGCCTGTTCTCCGCCGATTTCCGCGCCAGCGAGAAACTGGCCCAGCAGCTGATCCAGGTCGCCGGGCGCGCGGGGCGCGCCACCGACGCCGGCGAGGTCTGGCTGCAGACCCATCACCCCGGGCACCCGTTGCTGGAAACGCTGGTCAACGGCGGCTACCACGCCTTCGCCGATGCCGAGCTGCAGCAGCGTGAAGCGGCCGGCTTCCCGCCGTTCGCGCACCTGGCGCTGATGCGCGCCGAGGCGCAGCAGGTGGAGCACGCCAACGCCATGCTGATGGCGGTGCGCGAGCTGATCGCGCATGAGTGCCCGGTGGAACGCTTCGGTCCGATGCCGGCGCCGATGCCGCGCCGCGCCGGTTACCAGCGCACGCAGCTGCTGCTGTCGACCCCGGCGCGGCGGCCGCTGCATGTGCTGCTGGATCAGATCATGCCGCTGGTGTACGGCTTGCCGCAGGCACGCAAGGTGCGCTGGTCATTGGACGTCGATCCCACCGACCTGTATTGAAGCGTGCGGACCAACGGTCCGCACCTGCCGTCCGTTACCTCACGTCAACGGCGTCATGACCGCTTTGACGTACGCCGGGCGCTGCTGGAGGCGCAGGTACCACGCTTCCAGGTGCGGCAATGACGGCCGCTGGATCGGCAGCTCGAACCACGCATAGACCAGCGCGCCCAACGGAATGTCGCCCATCGCGAACTGCTCGCCGGACAACCACGGTTGCTGCGCCAGGGTAGCATCGGCCATGCCCAGCAACTCGCCGGCACGGGTGATCGCGGCATTGATGCGGGCCTCGTCGCGGTCGGCCGGGGCGGTGCGCATGATCCCCCAGATCAGGTCGGTGTACAGCGGCGCCATGCGCGAGGTACTCCAATCCATCCACTTCTCGGCCTGGGCGCGCGCCATTGCATCTTCGGGGTACAGCGTGCCCAGCGCGTAGCGCGCGCTCAGATAACGCACGATGGTGTTGGATTCCCACAGCGGCAGGCCGTGGTCTTCGATCACCGGCACCAGGCCGTTGGGGTTCATGCCCACGTATTCCGGCGACTGGGTGCCACCGAAGGGGCCGCCCACTTCGATGGATTCGTACGGCAGGCCGATTTCCTCCGCGCACCACAGCACTTTGCGCACGTTGCTGGAATTGCGGCGGCCCCAGATCTTCAGCATGTTGGTGTTCCCGGTTGTCGATAGGCGCCGATACGATACGCCGATCAACGCGCCGGTGTTGCCGGGTCTTCTTTCGGAAATGCGCGCACGCAGGTGGACTTTCCAGGCAAGGAACGGATCGGCCGCCGGCAGGTGCGACGGCTGCTGAACCCAGTATCTGCCATCCACGTGAATATCGCGCGTCACGTGCGAACATGCAGTGCTTCGCTTCGACCCCCGCCAAGGAGTCATTGCATGACCCGCGATTCCCTGCCCCACCTGGTCATCATCGGTGGCGGCTTCGCCGGCCTCTGGGCCACCCGTGCGCTGGCCAGCGCGCGCATCCGCATCACCCTGGTGGACCGTCGCAACCACCATCTGTTCCAGCCGCTGCTGTACCAGGTCGCCACCGCCGGCCTGTCCGCACCCGACATCGCCGCGCCGCTGCGCCACATCCTGGGCGACCAGCGCAATGTTGAAGTGCGGCTGGGCGAGGTGACCTCGATCGACAAGGCCAGCCGCCAGATCACCCTGGCCGACGGCAGCCAGCTCGGCTACGACACCCTGATGCTGTGCACCGGCGCCACCCACGCCTATTTCGGGCACGACGAGTGGGCCGCCGACGCGCCTGGCCTGAAGACCCTGGACGATGCGATCGCACTGCGCCGCAAACTGCTGCTGGCCTTCGAACGCGCCGAGGCCGAGCCGGATCCGGCACGCAAGGCGGCGTGGCTGAGCTTCGCGGTGGTCGGCGGCGGCCCCACCGGGGTGGAACTGGCCGGCACATTGGCCGAGATCGCGCGGCACACGCTACGCAACGAGTTCCGCCATATCGATCCGGCCAGCGCCAAGGTGCGGCTGGTCGAAGCCGGGCCGCGGGTGCTGTCCAGCTTCCCCGAGGTGCTGTCGCTGAAAGCGCGGCGCCAGCTGGAGAAGCTCGGGGTGGAGGTGTTGACGGGTACAGCGGTCAATCACATCGACGGCGAGGGCTTCCAGCTCGGCGAGCAGTTCGTTGCCGCGCGCACCGTGGTGTGGGCCGCGGGCGTGGCCGCTTCGCCGCTGGCGCGGACGCTGGAGGTGCCGTTGGACCGCGCCGGACGCGTGCCGGTGCAGCCCGACCTGACCCTGGCCGGGCACCCGGAGATCTTCGTCGCCGGCGACCTGGCCGCGCTGCAGCAGGCCGATGGCCGGCCGGTGCCGGGCGTTGCCCCGGCCGCCAAGCAGATGGGCAAGCATGTGGCCGCGACAATTCGTGCACGGCTGGAGGGCAAGCCGTCACCCGGGCCGTTCAAGTACCAGGACTTCGGCAACCTGGCCACGATCGGCCGCATGGCCGCCATCGTGCACCTGGGCCGGCTGCAGTTGTCGGGCGTGCTGGCGTGGTGGTTCTGGCTGGCCGCGCACGTGTTCTTCCTGATCGGGTTCCGCAACCGGATCGTGGTGCTGCTCAACTGGGCGGTGGCGTATTGGAGCTACCAGCGCAGCGCGCGGATCATCTTCGGTGATGACCGCGAGGACCGGCGGCCGAGGCCATCCGATCAGGGATCGTTGCCGGGCGCGAGGTGAACGTCCCAGGTGCACAGGTAGTCCGGATCGCTGATGGTCAGTGCCATTGAGCGCAGCGTGTAGTCGCCCGGTGCGGCCGGGGTGTAGTGGTCCAGCGTGGGCGGCAGGAACACTTCTTCGCCGTCCATTGCACTGGCCAGTACCACGCCTTCTTCGTCATTGATGCGCAGCACTTGCCCGGCCATCTGGCGGTGCTCCAGGGCGTTGCCTTGGGCGTCAAGGTAGGTCATGCCGGCGAGCACGGTCTTGCCGATCATTGCGCGCGCCTTGGCTGAGTCGATTCCGGTCATGTTCCGGCACTCCGTTGCTGCAGCCAGGCCAGCTTGCGTGCGCGCGGCTGGCGCTTGAGCTCGCATTCGGCCTTGGAGGCCGCCGAGCGGTCGGGGTAGGCGCGCATGGCCAGCAGCTTCACCGGTGGGTTGGCGCGGGTGTAGCGCGCGCCTTTGCCGCACAGGTGTGCCTGGAAGCGGGCGTCCACGTCGTTGCTGATGCCGGCGTAATAGCTGCCGTTGCGGCATTCCAGCAGATAGACATACCAGGGGGCGGGTTCAGCGGGCATACCGGGATTATCCACCGGCACGGGCACGCTGGCTGCTAGAATCGGCCCCGGATGCAGGAGAGAGGCGCCGCTGGCGCCCGCCGAAGGCGCAGGCTCCCATAATCGCTCAGGCCGGTGGCTCGATTCGCCACCAACCATGCATCCAACACGCCGATCTGGAGAGAGGTCTTCAATGACCCGCCGAAGGGGCACGTGGCCTGGCCACTGAACTCTCAGGCAAAAGGACAGCGGGAGCGGCAACGGAATCCCACCCCACGACAGTGCTGCGGCGCTGGCGCGTGCGCGTTTCCGTCCCCGCCTGCCCCTCCGGAGCCGTTGCATGCTGCTGTCCATCATCTACCTCATCGCCATTTCCGCCGAAGCCATGACCGGCGCGCTGTCTGCCGGCCGGCGGCGGATGGACCTGTTCGGCGTGGTCATCATCGCCTGCGTCACCGCGCTGGGCGGCGGTTCGCTGCGCGATATCGTGCTGGGCCACTACCCGCTGGGCTGGGTCAAGCACCCCGAGTACCTGGGCTTCACCATCTGCGCGGCACTGATCGCCACCTGGGTGGCGCGCTGGATGCACCACTTCCGCCGCACCTTCCTGGTGCTCGATGGCCTGGGCCTGATCTGCTTCACCCTGATCGGCTGCGCGGTGGCGCGCGATGGCGGCCACGCGGTGCCGATCGTGCTCATCGCCGGCATGCTCACCGGCGCCTTCGGCGGCGTGCTGCGCGACGTGCTGTGCAACGAGGTGCCGCTGATCTTCCAGAAGGAGCTGTACGCGGTGATCACCCTGCTTACCGGCGCGGCATGGCTGGGCCTGCTCGAACTGGGTGTTTCCCTCAACGCCGCCACGCTGTGGTGCCTGGGCGGCGGCTTCGCCTTCCGCCTGCTGGCGATCCATTTCAAGTGGGAGATGCCGAAGTTCGTGTACCGCGACGAGGTGCATTAGCACGCAAGGGGCAGCATCAGCGTTAGAGGGTGAATGGGGGAAGCGATGAAACCGTGCTTGAGGTAGAACGCCCTGGCGGGCTCATCGATGGCATGGCAGAGCAACGCCCGTGCGCCGACCTGACCGCACGCCTGCAGCGAACGTAGCACCGCATCCTTCAACAGGCCCTGGCCAATGCCTTGCCCCGCCCTGTCCGCATGTACCGCCAACCGCCCCAACACGATGACCGGAATGGGATCGGGCATGTTGCGGCGGATTCGTCCGGGCACGGCGTCATGCGCTATCGAACCGGCTGAGAGCGCGTAGTAACCGACGACGCGACGCTTCCCATCGCAGGCAACGAAGCATCTGGATGCGCCGGATGCCTGGTTCTGGCGTGCGCGTTCAAGCAGCCATTTCGCCAGGGGTGGAGCGCTGCAGCGGAAGTCATCCAACAGATGATCCGCATGCAGCGGTGTTGGAGCGGAGAGCCACAAGGGCTCAGCGTTCCCAGGGCGCCGGCGTGCTCAACAACCGGCGCAGGGCAAGGTTGTCCTCCAGCGGTGCGTCCAGCAGCGCATTGAAGCGCTGCAGCTGCTGGGCATTCAACGTGAACTGCGTCTGGTCGGCCAGCACCTCGCGCGCCCTGTCGCACGCGGCATCCAGGATGAACTCGGTGCGATTCACGCCACTGATTGCTACGGCACGATCGATCAGATCCTGCTTATCGGCAGGGGCCCGGAAATTGATGACTTTGCTTGCGGTTCCCATGGGAAGCACCCGCACGTTGCTGGACTGTGCATACATTGTACATACACCCTGTAGGACCCTCAAGTGAGGCCTGCAGTCTGCAGCGCCGGGCGCGCAGTATCCAATTGATTCTCTTCAACAAAACCAGGCTTCCGGTAGAGCGGATCTTTCGTGGAGCCGGCCGCCGGCCGGCTCCCTGCGGGGTCAAGCCGCCTCGGCCAGACGCCGCGCGCGCCGCGCACGCACGGCCTCGGCCAGCGCTTCGAGTACCTGCAGCGAACTGTCCCAGCCGATGCAGCCATCGGTGATGCTCTGCCCGTACACCAGCGGCTGGCCTTCCACCAGTTCCTGGCGGCCGGCCACCAGATGGCTTTCCACCATGACGCCCACGATGCGCTCTTCGCCTGCCGCCAGCTGTGCGTTGATATCGGCGATCACCTTCGGCTGGTTCTCCGGATTCTTGCTGCTGTTGGCGTGGCTGGCATCAATCATCAATCGCGCCGGCAGCTGCGCCTTGGCCAGCGTCTGGCTGGCGGCATCCACGCTGGCGGCATCGAAGTTGGGCACCTTTCCGCCGCGCAGGATCACGTGGCAATCCGGGTTGCCGGCGGTAGCGACAATGGCCGTATCGCCCTGTTTGGTCACCGACAGGAAATGATGCGGGTTGGATGCGGCCCCCACCGCGTCGGCGGCGATCTTGATGTTGCCGTCGGTACCGTTCTTGAAGCCGACCGGGCACGACAGCCCGGACGCCAGCTCGCGATGCACCTGGCTTTCGGTGGTACGCGCGCCAATCGCGCCCCAGGCAACCAGGTCGGCGATGTACTGCGGCGAGATCACATCCAGGAACTCCACGCCGGCCGGCAGGCCCAACTTGTTGATGTCGCGCAGCAGGCCGCGCGCAACGCGCAGGCCCTTGTTGATCTGGAAGCTGCCATCCAGGTCCGGGTCGTTGATCAGGCCCTTCCAGCCCACCGTGGTGCGCGGCTTTTCGAAGTAGACGCGCATGACGATTTCCAGTTCGCCCGCGTACGCATCGCGCAGCGGCTTCAGGCGCTGCGCGTATTCGATCGCCGCGACCGGGTCATGGATCGAGCACGGGCCGATCACCACCGCCAGGCGGTCATCGCGGCCGTGCAGGATCTCGTGCAGTGCGGCGCGCGAGGCGCTCACCGTGGAGGAGGCTTCATCGTCGCAGGGCAGCATCGCCAACAGCTGCGCCGGCGGGGTCAACGGTTCGATCTTGCGGATGCGCAGGTCGTCGGTGTGGGGGGGCATGGGGGTGTCTCCTGGAAGGTGGGGGTCCCCAGCGCGGCGGCAACAAAAAAGCCGCCAGGTGCGCTGGCGGCTTTCGGGAATGCGTCTGAAGGTTTCTTCAGGGTGAGCGCATGCCTTCCTCCGCCGGTGGCTTCGGAAAGTAATACCAAAAGTAGGAATTGGCGTGGCGTGCGTTCATTGGGGAGTATTGATAGCACAGGGGTTTGGGAGTGCCAACTGTTTCATTCGCAACTGGGGTGCAGTGTTCAGGGCTGCAGGCCCGACGGTACGATTGGCGCCGAGACCCGGAGGAGTGCCGTGCATGCGCCCGTTCGTCCTGATGTTCTCCCTGTTGATGCCCGCGTCCGTTGCGCTGGCCGCCGCCCCACCCCACGCGCTGCCGTCCCCGCCCGCAGTGGATGCGCAGATGCAGCGTCTGATGCGGGCAACCCAGGCCCAGGGGCTGGCGTTGGCCGTGATCGATGACGGCAAGGTCGTGCAAGTGCACGCGGCCGGCAAGCGCAATGCGGCCGGCGAGCCGCTGCAGCCGGACACCATCATGTATGCCGCGTCGCTGACCAAGGCGGCGTTTGCCTACATGGCGCTGCAGCTGGTGGACGACGGCATCGTGGATCTGGATCGCCCCATCGCCGCCTACCTGGACCGTCCACTGCCGGAGTATCCGGCCGACAAGCGCTACGCGCCCTGGCCCGACCTGAAGGATGACCCGCGCTGGCAGCAGATCACCCCGCGCATGCTGCTCAGCCATCGCAGCGGTTTCTCCAACTTCGCCTTCCTTGAACCGGAGGGAAAACTGCGGCTGCATTTCGACCCGGGCACGCGGTATGCGTATTCCGGGGAAGGGCTGATCCTGCTTCAGTTCGTGCTCGAACAGGGCGTAGGCCTGGACGTGGGCAAGGAAATGCAGCGGCGGGTGTTTGATCGCCTCGGCATGACCCGTACCAGCATGACCTGGCGCGCGGACTTCGCCGGCAACCTGGCCGACGGCTGGACCCAGGATGGCAGCACCGAACCGCATGACGAGCGCAGCCGTGTGCGGGCGGCGGGTTCGATGGACACCACCATCACCGATATCGCGCGGCTTGCCGCAGCGCTGGTGAGCGGTGAAGGCCTTTCGCCCGCATCGCGACGTGAGCTGGTGCGCGCGCAGTGGCCGATCACCACCGCCTCGCAGTTCCCCACGCTGCAGGACGAACTGCCCCCGGCGAAGCGGCGTGCCGACCTTGCCGCCGGGCTGGGCGTGGTGGTGTTCGACGGCCCGCAGGGCCATGGTTTCTACAAAGGCGGGCATGACGACGCGGTGGGCAACACGATGGTCTGCCTGGAACGTGGCCAGCGCTGCGTGGTGATCCTGGGCAACGATGTGCGCGCCGAAGCGGCATTCCCCGCACTGGTGCGCTACGTTTTGGGTGACACCGCCGTGCCGTGGACCTGGGAATACGGCAACAAGGTGTTTGTCCCATAACGAAAGAACCCCGCCTTTCGGCGGGGTTCTTCGTTTACAGCACGACAGGGTGTCGCGTGTGCGGGGACCTTAGAAGTCCATGCCGCCCATGCCACCCATGCCGCCCATGCCGCCGCCTGCTGCGCCGGCGCCGTCATCCTTCTTCGGCGCTTCGGCCACCATCGCTTCGGTGGTGATCATCAGGCCGGCGATCGAGGCAGCGTTCTGCAGGGCAGAACGGGTCACCTTGGTCGGATCCAGGATGCCGAACTGCAGCATGTCGCCGAACTCGCCGGTGGCGGCGTTGTAGCCGTAGCTGCCGGTGCCTTCCTTGACCTTGTTGACGATCACGGACGGCTCTTCGCCGGCGTTGGCGACGATTTCACGCAGCGGGGCTTCCATCGCGCGCAGGGCGATCTGGATGCCGTGGTTCTGGTCTTCGTTGGCACCCTTCAGGCCAGCCAGCGCGGTGACCGCACGGACCAGGGCAACACCGCCGCCCGGCACCACGCCTTCTTCGACCGCCGCACGGGTAGCGTGCAGGGCGTCGTCGACGCGGTCCTTCTTTTCCTTCATTTCGATTTCGGTCGACGCACCGACCTTGATCACGGCAACACCGCCGGCCAGCTTGGCCACGCGTTCCTGCAGCTTCTCACGGTCGTAATCGGACGAGGTGTCTTCGATCTGGGTCTTGATGCGGGCCACGCGTGCCTGCACCGCGTCCTGGTCGCCCTGGCCGTCGACGATGGTGGTGTTTTCCTTGGAAACCTGCACCTTCTTGGCGCGGCCGAGGTCGGCGATGGTCGCCTTCTCCAGCGACAGGCCGATTTCTTCGGAGATCACGGTGCCGCCGGTCAGGGTGGCCATGTCTTCCAGCATCGCCTTGCGACGATCGCCGAAGCCCGGTGCCTTGACGGCCACGACCTTGACGATGCCGCGGATGGTGTTGACCACCAGGGTCGCCAGCGCTTCGCCTTCGACTTCTTCGGCCACGATCAGCAGCGGCTTGCCGGCCTTGGCGACGCCTTCCAGCACCGGCAGCAGGTCACGCACGTTGGAGATCTTCTTGTCGTGCAGCAGGATGTACGGATCATCCAGGTCGGCGGTCTGCGCCTGCTGGTTGTTGATGAAGTACGGGGACAGGTAGCCGCGGTCGAACTGCATGCCCTTGACCACGTCCAGCTCGTTTTCCAGGCCCGAGCCTTCTTCAACGGTGATCACGCCTTCCTTGCCGACTTCACGCATCGCTTCGGCGATGATGTTGCCGATCGACTCGTCCGAGTTGGCCGAGATCGTACCGACCTGGGCAATCGCCTTGTCGTCGGCGGTGGGCTTGGAGATGTTCTTCAGCTCGGCGACGGCGGCGACGACGGCCTTGTCGATACCGCGCTTGAGGTCCATCGGGTTCATGCCGGCAGCCACGGCCTTGGCGCCTTCGCGGATCAGGGCCTGGGCGAGCACGGTGGCGGTGGTGGTGCCGTCGCCGGCGTCATCGTTGGTACGCGAGGCGACTTCCTTCACCATCTGCGCGCCCATGTTCTCGAACTTGTCAGCCAGTTCGATTTCCTTGGCGACGGACACGCCGTCCTTGGTGATGGTCGGGGCGCCGAAGCTCTTTTCGAGCACGACGTTGCGGCCCTTCGGGCCCAGGGTGGCCTTGACGGCATTGGCGAGAACGTTGACGCCGCGCACCATGCGGGCGCGGGCGTCTTCACCGAAACGAATTTCCTTGGCAGCCATTGCGATTACCTTTTATGTGGCGCCGGGCGATGCCCGGCTGCGTTGATCTGAAAAAAGAAGAAGCGGCGGGGCGAGCCCGGCGGCGCAAACTCAGCCGATGACGGCGAGGATGTCGTCTTCGCGCAGGACCTTGTATTCCACGCCTTCGCTCTTGTAGGTGCTGCCGGCGTACTGGCCGTAGATCACCTTGTCGCCAACCTTCAGCGACGGCGCGCGCACGCTGCCGTTGTCCAGCGGCTTGCCCGGGCCCACGGCCACGACTTCACCCTTGGTCGACTTTTCCTTGGCCGAGTCGGGGATGACGATGCCGCCGGCGGAGACTTCGTCGGCTTCGATCGGCTTGACCACAACGCGGTCGTGAAGCGGCTTGATGTTCATGCGTGCCTCTTAAGTTGTTGATTGGTTTGAAAAAGTCCGGCGATCTTAGCACTCACCCCAGGTGACTGCCAGCACCGCTCGTGAAAAAACCCGCCAGTGCGGGACAGGGCAGAGATGGTGCTGTCCCGAGCCCTTTCAAGGGGGTGCCGACGAATTCCCCCAGACCGCCATTTTCTTGACGCACGTCCCACTGCGGAGTGCCGAAGCCGACAAATCGATAGTTGTGTCATATGGATTAGCTAGATTCGGTCGGCAAAACCCAATCACAAGGAGACGTAGATGAGGTTGCTCACACCGCTGTCCCTGGGGTGCCTGTTGGCGCTGGCCGCTGGTTCCGCCCAGGCGGACGTATTCATCAATGAACTGCATTACGACGACAGCACCCCGGCCGGGGATGTCGGCGAAGCCATCGAGGTGGTCGCCACCGGCGGGGAGGACCTCAGTACCTACCGGCTGTACCTGTACAACGGCAGCACTCCGTCGGCGGCCACGGTCTATGCCAACAACGCCGTGCCGGCCGGTACCGCCGCCGGCTGCGGCAAGGCCAGCATCGCCACCGTCACCTACCCCACCAACGGCCTGCAGAACGGCGCCAACGACGGCATCGCGCTGGTGGATGCCAGCGGCAAGGTCATCCAGTTCATCAGCTACGAAGGCACCATCACCGCCTCCGGCGGCCCGGCCGCCGGGCTGACCAGCCAGAACATCCCGGTCAGCGAGAGCAACAGCACCGCCCCGGGCACGTCCCTGCAGCTCACCGGCAGCGGCAGCCAGTACACCCACTTCACCTGGGCCGGATCGGCGGCGCAGACCTTCGGTGCCTGCAACACCGGCCAGACCTTCAGCGGCGGCGGCGGCACCGGGCCCAACACCCCGCCGTCGGTGAGCACCACCACCCCGGAACAGGGCGCAACCAGCTTCCCGGCCGCTGCCGACCTGGCCGTGACCTTCAGTGAAAGCGTCACCGTCAGCGCCGGTGCGTTCACCCTGAGCTGCGGCCAGTCCGGCACGGTGCCGCTCACCCACGCCAGCAGCGGTACCCGCTTCACCCTGTCGACCAACACCGCGCTGGTGGCCGGTGAAGCCTGCCGCTTCGACATCCGTGCCGCGCGCATCAAGGACGCCCAGGGCGCACGACCGGCGGCCGACACGCGCATCGCGTTCACCGTGGCCGCCGGCGGTACCGATCCCGGTCCGGACCCGGATCCGGGCAGCTACTACTCGAAGGTCAACACCTCCAGCCCCAGCCAGCTGCGCTGCTCGCTGCACGCCACCATCAAGGGCCACACCTCGTACCCGTACAGCGGCACGGGCACCAGCACGTGGACCATCCTGGAAATCGCCGACGAGGATCCCAACAACAGCGGCCGCATCCTGGACGCGTACCGCAACCGCAGCTACGCCAAGGTCACCGACCGGGCCGGCACCGGCAGCGGGTTGACCTACAACCGCGAGCACACCTGGCCCAATTCACTGGGCTTTGCCAGCACCACCGGCGACAAGGGACTGCCCTACGCGCCCTATACCGATACCCACATGCTGTACCTGACCGATGCGCAGTGGAACGCGGACCGCGGCAACAAGCCGTTCGCCAAGTGCGACAGCAACTGCGGCGAGCGCGCCACCGAGGCCAACAACGGCACCGGCGGCGGCAGTGGCGGCTATCCGGGCAATTCCAACTGGGTGCGCACCCCGGACGGGAATGCCGGCACCTTCGAGGTGTGGGGCCACCGCAAGGGCGACATGGCGCGTGCGGTGATGTACATGGCGATCCGTTATGAGGGCGGCAAGGACGCAGCCACCGGCCAGTCCGAACCGGACCTGGAGCTGACCGACGACCGCAGCAGGATCGTGAAGACCTCGGCCTCGCCGGCCTACATGGGCCTGCTCTCGACCCTGATCGACTGGCACCTGTCCGACCCGCCGGATGCCGCAGAAAAAGCCCGTAATGAAGTGATCTACAGCTTCCAGGGCAACCGCAACCCGTTCATCGACCACCCGGAATGGGGCACGCCTGCCCTGTTCACGTCGGCCAAGCCGGCGACCTGCGAGTTGGCGAACTGAGGCATCCCGAGTTGCCGGCCAGGGGCCGGCACCAGGACAATACGGTGCCCCGGCCACCCGCCGGTGCCACCGGGATTCGATTCTCCGGCCGGTTCCCAGGCGGAACCGGCCGGCATCGCCAGGCCGCGATCTCTATACTCGGCGGTCATGTCGACCCCCGATCCCGTATTCATCCTCCTGACCACCTGCCCCGATGCGGCCACCGCCACGCGGCTGGCGCATGCGCTGGTGGAAGACCGCCTGGCCGCCTGCGTGACCCGGCTGGACGGGGCGCACTCGACCTACCGCTGGCACGGTGAGGTGACCGAGGACGCTGAGGTCCAACTGCTGATCAAGACCACCGGCAGCCGCCTGGATGCGGCCATCGCGCGCGTGCAGGTGCTGCACCCGTATGAACTCCCCGAGTGCATCGCGGTCGAAACCCGCGCCGGCCTGCCGGCGTACCTGGATTGGATTCGGGCCCAGACCCGAGAGGAAACTGATTGATGACGCTGTTTCGTCGTGTTGCGGCGCTGTGCGCGCTGTTCGTGGTGTCCCTGCCGGCACTGGCCGTCAGCGAGAAAGACCTGCTGCCGGTGGATGAAGCCTTCGGGCTGAGCGCGCAGGCGCGCGACCGCGACCGTATCGAGGTGAGCTGGAAGATCGCGCCGGGCTACTACCTCTACCGCCACCGCACTACGGTCAAGAGCGACGCCGGCTTCAGTGCCGAGGCGCTGCAGATGCCGGCCGGCAAGAAGCACCACGATGACTTCTTCGGCGAAGTGGAAACCTACCGTGAGCGGCTGACCGCCGTACTGCCCGGCAAGGCTGCCGACGGTGCTGAAACGGTGACGCTGGAAGTGCGTTACCAGGGCTGCGCCGATGCCGGCGTGTGCTACCCGCCGCAGAAGCGCAGCGTGCAGGTCACGCTGCCGGGTGGCAGCGCCCGCGCCGACAGCGCCATGACCCCGGCCTTGGGCGCCGCCGCCGCGTCGCCGTTCAACAACCCGCTGGCCGGCAATGCCGCCGGTGGCCTGCGCCTGCCCGGCGCGGCCAGCACCCCGTCACTGCCGCTGCCGTCCGAACGCGCCTTCGGCTTCGAAGCCATCGTCGGCGATGGCAATACCGTGCTGCTGCGTTTCAGTCCGGCGCCGGGCTACTACCTCTACCGCGACCGCACTTCGCTGAAGCTGGAAGGCGCCCCGGGCATCCGCGCGGACAAGCCGCTGTGGCCGGCCGCCAAGTCGCACCGCGACGAGCACTTCGGCGATGTGTCGGTGTATTTCGACCAGGTCGATGTGAAGCTGCCGCTGCGCCGCAGCGTGGCCGAGGCCGCCGATGCCACGCTGGTGATCACCTTCCAGGGCTGCCAGACCGATGGCATCTGCTACCCGCCGATGACCCGGCGGGTGAAGCTGGCGCTGCCGGCCGGCAAGGTCAACGCCAGTGCGGGTGAAGAAGCGCGCCGCAGCGAAGTGATCGCCCCGCTGGTGACGCGCGATAAGCGTGCGCAGGAACGCGAGGCCAACGGCATTGCGACCCAGCCGATGCTGATCCGCCCGAACGAACCGGCGCTGGCGCTGCCCGCCGACGGCACGCCCGACGCCAGCGCCGACAACGACCAGCGCACGCGTCCGCCGGGCAGCAGCGGCAGTGCCACGCCGATCACCCTGATCACCGCGTTGCTGCTGGCCCTGGCCGGCGGCCTGATCCTCAACCTCATGCCGTGCGTGCTGCCGATCCTGTCGCTGAAGGTGCTGGGCGTGGCGCAGAGCGGCGAAAGCCGCCAGCGCGCGCGCAGCCACGCGCTCTGGTACACGGCAGGCGTGCTGGTGGCGTTCGCCGCGATTGGCGCACTGGTGCTGGCGCTGCGTGCCGCCGGGCAGGCGGCGGGCTGGGGCTTCCAGCTGCAGCACCCGTGGTTCATTGCCGCACTGGTGTACCTGATGTTCACCGTGGGCTTGAGCCTGTCCGGGGTGTTCACCCTGGGCGGCAGCCTGGGCGGCGTGGGCCAGTCGCTGGCCTCGCGCAGCGGACCGATGGGCGATTTCTTCACCGGCGTGCTCGCCTGCGTGGTGGCCAGCCCGTGCGTGGCGCCGTTCATGGGGGCGCCGCTGGCCTATGCCTTCACCGCACCGGCGGTGCCGGCGATGCTGGTGTTCCTGATGCTGGGCCTCGGCCTGGCGCTGCCGTTCCTGCTGATCGGCTTCGTGCCTTCGCTGGCCAAGCGCCTGCCGCGCCCGGGCGCGTGGATGGAAACGCTGAAGCAGGTGCTGGCCTTCCCGATGTATGCCACCGCGCTGTGGCTGCTGTGGGTGCTGGGCAAACAGCGTGGCGTGGATGCCATGGCACTCGTGCTGGCCGGGCTGGTGGTGCTGGGCCTGGCGCTGTGGTGGTTCGAGCGCAGCCGCTGGCGCAGCCAGCGCGTCGGTGCCGCATTGGCGCTGGTGCTGCTGCTGGGCGCACTCGTGCCGGTGTGGGGCGTGACCCGCATCGCTGCACCGGCCAAAGCCGCACTGGCCGCGGCCGACAACGTGGTGGCCTATTCGCCGCAGATGCTCGACCGGCTGCGCCAGGACAACCGCGTGGTGTTCGTCAACATGACCGCCGACTGGTGCGTGACCTGCAAGGCCAACGAACGCGCGGTGCTGGGCACCCAGGGTTTCGAGGAAACCCTGCGCCGTACCAACGCGGTGTACATGCGCGGTGACTACACCAACGTGGACCCGGAGATCACCGCGTTCCTGGAAGAGCACAAGGCGGTCGGCGTGCCGCTGTACGTGGTCTACGGCCCCGGCGCACCGCCGACCGTGCTGCCCACCGTGCTGACCCAGGCGCTGGTGGAAGAAGCGCTGCTGCGCACCGCGCGATGAGTACCCCGCCGCCCCGTACCTCGTTGATGGTGGTGGCGGCGCTGGCTGCGGCGCTGGGGTTGGGCACCGGCGTGTACTACGTGGCGCGCACGCCACAGGAAACGGGGTTTCCTGCGGTGGGCCGCCCGGCCGCCGCGCCGGCCCAACCCGGCGATGCGATGCCGGCCATCACCCTGCCGGACGTGGATGGCACGCCCGTGGACTTCGCCCGCTTCGGTGGCCGCCCCCTGTTGATCAACGTGTGGGCCAGCTGGTGCGGTCCGTGCGTGGAAGAGATGCCCATGTTGGCCGCGTTTGCCGCTGCACAGCCGGCCGATGGCGTGCAGGTGGTGGGCCTGGCCATCGATACGCCGGACGGCGTACGCGATTTCCTTGACCGCGTGCCGGTGACCTACCCGATCGTGATCGAGCAGCCAGCGCCGGATGACGCCAGCGTGCGCTTGGGCAACGCCCAGGGTCTGCTGCCCTACACGGTGCTGGTGGGCGCGGACGGGAACATCGTCAAGCAGAAACTGGGGCCGTTCGCAGATGGGGAAATCGAGCAGTGGGTAGGCAGTCAGGCGAAGAACCGCCGCAGGTAGCCCGCCGTCCTGCCTGCTTTCGATCGGCTCACCTGCTCGGGTGTTCCCGCCGCCACGATCTGCCCACCCTGCTCGCCCGCGCCAGGACCCACATCGATCACCCAGTCGGCATCGGCCACCACGCGCAGGTCGTGCTCGACCACTACCACCGTGTTGCCCGCATCCACCAGCCCGTGCAGCTGCACCATCAGCTTGTCCACGTCGGCCGGGTGCAGGCCGGTGGTCGGCTCGTCGAGCACGTACAGGCTGTTGCCGTGCTGGCTGCGCTGCAGTTCGGTGGCCAGCTTGATCCGCTGCGCTTCGCCACCGGACAGTTCCGTGGCCGGCTGGCCCAACCGCAGATAGCCCAGCCCGATGTCGCGCAGCAGCTGCAACGGACGCTGCACGACCGATTCACCGGCAAAGAACGCCAGCGCCTCTTCCACCGTCATCGCCAGCACCTGCGCGATGCTGCGGCCGTTCCACTCCACCTCCAGCGTCCTGGCGTTGTAGCGCTGGCCGTGGCAGGTCGGGCATGGCGCGTACACACTGGGCATGAACAGCAGCTCCACGTGCACGAAGCCTTCGCCTTCGCAGGTTTCGCAGCGGCCCTGCGCCACGTTGAAGGAAAAGCGGCTGGCGCTGTAGCGCCGCGCCTTGGCCATGCGGGTACCGGCGAACAGCTTGCGCACGTGGTCGAACAGGCCGGTGTAGGTGGCCAGGTTGGAACGTGGCGTGCGCCCTATCGGCTTCTGGTCCACGTTCACCAGGCGCTTGATCGCCGTGTGACCGGCATGCAGGCGGCCGCGGGTGCGCTCGATCCGGCTGGGTTGTGGCAGGTCATCGTCCGCATCGGGCGCCACCGGCTCATGGCCCAGGTGCTCACCCACCAGCTCCACCAGCGCCTGGCTGACCAGGCTGGACTTGCCCGAGCCGGAGACACCGGTAACCGCGCAGAACGTGCCCAGCGGGAAGCGTGCATCCAGCCCGTGCAGGTTGTTGCGGTGGATGCCGCGCAGCTCCAGCCAGCCGGCAGGCGTGCGCGGGCTGCGGGTGGCACGGTCGTGCTTGCCGAACAGGTAGGGTGCAGTGGCCGATGCGGCGACGCCGCGCAGCCCCTCGGGCTCACCGCTGTACAGCACCTGCCCACCGTGCTGGCCCGCACCGGGACCGACATCCACCAGCCAATCGGCACGGCGCAGCATTTCCAGATCGTGCTCCACCACGAACAACGTGTTGCCGCCTGCCTTGAGCTGGTCAAGCGCGCCATACAGGGCCTCGCCATCTGCCGGATGCAGGCCGGCGGTGGGCTCATCCAGCACGTACACCACGCCGAACAGGCTGGAGCGGATCTGGGTGGCCAGGCGCAGCCGCTGCAGCTCACCCGGTGACAGCGTCGGGGTGGCGCGGTCCATCGACAGGTAGCCCAATCCGAGCGATTCGAGCGTACCGATGCGCTCCACCAGATCGTGCGCGATGCGCTGGGCAGCGATGCGCTTTTCCTCGGACAGGTCGGGCGTGCGGCGCACGTCACTGCTGCCTTCGTGCAGCAGCCCGCCGTTCTCCACCCGCAGCTGTTCGGCCCTGCGCCCGGCCGCGCGGCTGCGCGTTGCCCCCTTTGCCGGCGCGTTGAAGCGGCCTTCCGCCGCCGGCCGCAGCGCCTCGGCCATCGCCGCCAGCGACAGCTGGGACAGCGCGCCGATGTCCATGCCGGCGAAGGTCACCGACAGGGCAGCACGCTTGAGGCGCTTGCCGTCGCAGACCGGACAGACCGTACCCACCATGTAGCGCGCCACGCGCTTCTTCATCATGGCGCTCTGGGTGGTGGCGAAGGTGTGCAGCACATAGCGGCGCGCGCCACTGAAGGTGCCCATATAGCTGGGCTCTTCCTTGCGGCGCAGCGCGGCGCGGGTTTCTGCCGGAGTGAAGCCGGCATACACCGGCGCCACGGGCTGCTCGTCGGTGAACAGGATCCAGTCGCGCTGCTTCTTCGGCAGGTCGCGCCAGGGAATGTCAACGTCGTAGCCCAGCGTCACCAGGATGTCACGCTGGTTCTGCCCGTGCCACGCCGGCGGCCATGCGGCGATGGCGCGCTCGCGGATGGTCAGCGAGGGATCGGGCACCATGGACTGTTCGGTCACTTCATACACGTGGCCCAGGCCATGGCAGTTCGGGCAGGCGCCCTGCGGTGTGTTCGGCGAAAAGTCCTCGGCATACAGCATCGGCTGTCTGGCCGGATACGTACCAGCGCGCGAATACAACATGCGCAGCAGGCTGGACAGCGTGGTCACGCTGCCCACGCTGGAGCGTACGCTCGCGGTGCCGCGCTGCTGCTGCAGCGCCACCGCCGGCGGCAGGCCTTCGATGGCATCCACATCAGGCACGCCCACCTGGTCGATCAGGCGGCGCGCATAGGGTGACAACGACTCCAGGTAGCGACGCTGCGCTTCGGCATACAGTGTGCCGAAGGCCAGCGAGGACTTGCCGGATCCGGAAATTCCCGAGAACACCACCAGCGCATCGCGCGGGATGTCCACGTCGACGTTCTTCAGGTTGTGCTCGCGCGCCCCGCGCACGCGGACAAATGCGTTGCGGGTCTGGGCGGGAGACGATGTTTTTCGACGTGTGCTCATGGTGGGAAGCATACCGCCGGTGGCGCCGCCCATTGGGCGGCCCACGTAGACGCCGCAATCACGAACCCATCACGCTACCGCAGGACGAAGCCCGCGCACTACCGCAGGCCGTGCCACCACGAACGCCGCCACCGCTTCGGACAACAGAGCCGCCTGCCGCTGCATCGCCTGCGCGGACGCCGAGGCTTCCTCCACCATCGCCGCGTTCTGCTGCGTGCTGCCGTCCATCTGCAACAACGTCTTGCCTACCTGCTCGATGCCCACGCTCTGCTGCTGCGAGGCCGCCGCGATGCTGGCGCTGATCGCGGTGACCTGCCCCACGCTGCCGACGATGCGGCGCATGGTGGCACCAGCCTCGCCTACCAGCCGGGTACCGGCGTTGACCGTCTCCACCGAGGTCTCGATCAGCTGCTTGATCTGGCGGGCGGCATCGGCGCTGCGCTGGGCCAGCAGGCGTACTTCGCCCGCTACCACCGCGAAACTCCGGCCCTGCTCGCCGGCCCGTGCGGCTTCCACCGCAGCGTTGAGGGCAAGGATGTTGGTCTGGAAGGCGATGCCGTCGATCACCCCGGTGATGTCGCCGATGTGCCGTGAGGAGGCGGCGATGTCGTGCATCGTGGACACGACCTGTGCCACCGCGTTGCCGCCCTGCCCCGCAATGGCAGCGGCATCCATCGCCAGCTGGTTGGCCTGCTGCGCCGAATCCGCGTTCTCGCGCACGGTTGCAGTGAGTTCCTCCATGGAGGACGCGGTTTCTTCAAGATGCGCCGCCTGCCGTTCCGTGCGTTCGGCGAGGTCACGGTTGCCGGCCACGATTTCACCAGCCGCGCCGTTGATCGCCGCGGTGGCGTGCTGGATGCGCGCCACGATGTCGGCCAGCTGTGCCACGCTGGCGTTGGCATCGTCGCGCATCTGCGCGAACACGCCCTGGTAGTCACCCTGCATGCGGACGCCCAGGTCACCGTGCGCCAGCCCGGACAGCAGCGCCTGCAGCCCGGCCAGGTTGCCCTGGAAGGTATCCAGCAGGCGGTTGATGCTCACCGCCAAGGTCAGCACGAAACCCTGCTTGTCGTTCACCGCGATACGCGCCTGCAGCTGACCCTGCGCGGCGGCGTCCACCAGCGCGGCCACTTCGGTTTCGACCGTGGTTTCCAGCGCGCGGCTGCGCCATTCCACCGCGGCTCCCAGCAACTGGTCGTGGTCGAGGATGGGGTTGAGTACCAGCTGATAGCGGATTCCGCCCTGCTCGATCTCGTGTGCACTGGCATGGCCGCGCTGCAGCTGCGCGGCGACGCCCGCAAACACCGGATGCAGCACCTGCGCCGGTTGGCCCTGCCACTGGCTGGGCGTGCAGCCCAACGCAGTGCACAGCGCATGGTTGAGGAAGCCGATGCGGCCGTCAGGCTCCAGCACCATCAAGCCGGTCTGGGCACTGTCCAGGGCCTGGCGCGCACGGGTGTTGTCGCGCGCGGCGGCCCGCTCGGCCTCGATCCGGCCGCGCAGCCGTTCCTGCATATGTCGCAGGCGTTGCGCCAGCTGGCCGAACTCATCGTGCGGGTTATGCACGACCAGCACCGTATCCAGCCGGTCCTCGGCGATGTCCTCGGCGAAGCGCAACGTGTTGGCAATCGGGCGTTGCACCGCCTGCAGGGTCAGCAGCAGCGTGGCGATCAGCAACGCAGCCACCAGCAGCAGCGTGACCGCGAACACCACCGTCATCGCCCTCGCCTGCGCCTGCAGGCGCCCACGCGCGGCCTCCAGGGCCATTGCCTGCGCACGCTGCACCTGCTCGAGCGACGGCGCGATCTGTGCAGCGGTATCGGCCAGCGACTGCGCTTCCACATCCAGCCCGACCCGCGCGGCGGTGTAGCCAAGCAGTGCACCCTGGTAGCTGTCCATCGCGGTGCGAAGCGCGTCCTGTGCGCCCGCCGGCACGCCCGGCGCTGCCAGCGCCAGTTCGAACGGCAGCTTGGCTTCGCTGGCGCGGTCGGCATGGGTGGAATCGCCAGTGAGCAACAGCAGCGCTTCCTGACGGCGGATGGCCTGCCACTGGGCGTCCAGTGCGGGTTGTTGCAGGGGGGCCAGCTCGGCCTCCATCGCAGCAGCGGCGGCCTCCAGCTGCGCGCGCAGCCCGGCCTCGCCCCTTCCCATTTCATCCACGCGTGCATTCAGCGCGTTGATCCCCTCGGCAAACTCGCCGATGCGGGTGGCCAATGCCCTGAGTGAAGCCGCATTGCCGTTGGCGGCGGCGGTGCGCTGCAGTGCCTCCAGCGACACCTGCAGGCGCTGGCGTGCCTGCTGCAGCGCCTCCCGGTCGGCATCGTCGAAGCTCGCTGCGTAGCGGGTCTGCAGGCGGCGGGCATCGGCCACCTGGGTGCCCAGTGCCGCCATCAGGCTGGTCGCCTGCTGATGGGAGGCGAAGGTGTCGGCGGCGCGTTCGCTGTTGTACCTTGTCCAGGCGTAGACGGCGGCCACCAGCAGCAGGCCCGCTGCACAGGCCACCAGGCTGATTTTCAGCTTGCGCGCCACGCTGAGCCGGCGCAGCGATGACAGCCAACGCAACAGCGTGCGCCAGGCGGGAAGGGAACTACCACGGCGGGGAACGGCCGACATCACGTACTCCAGGCGGAATGACGCATCGATATCGGCCGTATCTGCATGGACTTTAGGGTTTGCTGCACGCCCTGCCCGACGCGTTGTGCGGTGGACACGTTGTAGCGCGCGCAGGCGACCGTACGATGACGGCCGCCCACGCCATTGCTCAGTGCTGCACCGGCAACGCCAGCACCGCCTCGGTCGACATCACGCTGCCGAAGGCATCGGCGATTTCAGTCAATGCCGCGCGGTGCAGCAGCTCGGCCGGCAGCGTGCCTTGCCCAGGCAGCGCCTGGATGCTCCGGGTGGCGACCGCATCGGACGCCACGATCACCTCGTACCCCCGCGGCACCGCATCACGCGCAGCACCGGCCACGCAGGCGTGCGTCATCAGTCCGCTGATGAGCAGGGTGCGGATGCCTTGGGCCTTCAGCTGATCATCCAGGTCGGTACTGGCGAAAACGCTGACCGTTCGTTTGCTTACCAGGTGGTGGCGCGGGCCGGGCTGCATGCCGGCGATCAGGGCGGCACCTTCAGTGCCTTCGGCGAAGACCGGTGCCGCCGCCGGGTTCAGGTGCTGCACGTGGTACACCGCAATCCCGTTGGCATCTGCCATCCGCACCAGCGCCTGCGCGTTGGCCAGCGCGGCAGCGCCATCGGGAATGGGCAGGCGCCCACTGTAGTACTCGTTCTGGAAATCGATCACCAGCAGCGCGGCGCTGCCGGCGTCCAGCGTCTGTGGGGGAACCGCACCGCCCAGCGCGCGCAAGGTGGGCGCCTCGGCATCAGGAATCGCGGTAGCCGGGGCCGTCAGGCTCATGCCGGCGAGCAAAGAAAGGATCATGGCGTTCATTCGTGAACTCCGTTGGGGAATGAGCCAGCATTGTTGGGGACCCCCGGCGCGGCCGACAGTGGCCCGAATGCCATTCCCTGCTAGGATCGGGCCATGCTGCCAGACCACCACCCGCACCACGTCGTCGTGGTCGCCTACCAGCAGATCAGCCCCTTCCACCTGGCCGTGCCGTGCACGGTGTTCGGCGAGGACCTGGCCCGGCTCGGCGCACCGCGCTACCGCGTGACCGTGTGCGCCGCCGAACCCGGCCCGCTGCAGACCCCGGCCGGCTTCAGCCTTGGCATCGCGCATGGACTGGAGGCCCTGGCCGAGGCGGACACCATCGTGGTGCCGGCCTGGCGCGACCCGGCTGAACCGGCGCCCCCGGCGCTGCTGGAAGCGCTTCACGATGCCCATGCGCGTGGCGTACGTCTGGTCGGGCTGTGCCTGGGCGCGGTGGTGTTGGCGCAGGCCGGCCTGCTGGACGGTCGTCGTGCCTCTACCCACTGGGTGTTCATGGATGACGTGGCTGCACTGCACCCGCGCGTGCAATTGCAGCGCGACGTGCTCTACGTGGAAGACGGCACGCTTTTGACCTCCGCAGGTACCGCAGCAGCCATCGACTGTTGCCTGCACCTGGTGCGGCAGGACCACGGTGCCGAGGTTGCCAGCCGCGTGGCACGGCGCATGGTGGTGGCCCCGCATCGCCAGGGTGGGCAGGCGCAGTACATCGAGCAGCCCCTGCCGGTGACCTGCGGCGACGACAGGCTGGCAGCCGTGCTCGAGTGGGCCGCGTTCCATCTTGCCGAACCGCTGGGCATCGATGCGCTGGCCGACCGCGCCCGGATGAGCCGACGCACCTTCACCCGCCATTTCCGCGCCGCCACCGGCACCACCTTCAACCAATGGCTGCTGGAACAGCGGCTGGCACGTGCGCAACGCCTGCTGGAAACCAGCGACAGCTCGCTGGACAGGGTGGCCCAGCACGCAGGCTTCGGCTCCACGGAGTCACTGCGTAGTCATTTCAGCCGCGCGTTTGGCGTGTCACCCGCTGCTTACCGGCGTAAGTTCCACGCTGTCACCTAGCGGATCGGGAAGATTGACGCGCGGCCGGTTGCCAGGCAGGTGGCTGGCCAGCCAATCGATGAAACGCGTAGTACCCAACAGCGCGCCCGGCTCGGGGGTCAGCGTGGCATCTTTCAACAGCGCACCGTAGTAGCGCGCCTCCGGATCTGCCACGACCGGACGCTGGTCCTGGTTGAAGTACATCACCCACTTCACCAGCTCGAACAGGCGATGACGCTCCGGGCCAGCGACCTGTACCGTGTGGCCGCGAGGCGGTGCGGTGGCAACCTGAGCGACCAGGGCGCCCAGATCGTCGGCGGCCACCGGCTGCACCTTGGCTGGCGACAGGTGCAGCACGTCACGCGCAGCGACGGGCGGGACCAGCTGGGCCATGAACTCGAAGCACTGGGTGGCACGGACCAGCGTGGCCG
Organism: Stenotrophomonas sp. Steno-Z4; assembly: GCF_056393145.1. Classification (NCBI taxonomy): domain Bacteria; kingdom Pseudomonadati; phylum Pseudomonadota; class Gammaproteobacteria; order Lysobacterales; family Lysobacteraceae; genus Stenotrophomonas; species Stenotrophomonas sp. Steno-Z4. Next base: position 1,050,013 of record NZ_JBWJPC010000001.1, read on the forward strand.
GAAGGGGCGCCCGGCGGATCAGGGCCTCCTGAATGGCCTTGGCCCGGAAGTAGGCGCTGTCCTGCAGGTAGGGAGTGCCCACCACGGAGAGGCCAACGTAGTGCGCAACGCCGGCGCGATCACAGCCCGCCAGCAGCTGCGTGGTGGCGCGCTCGAAGTACGCGGTGACATCGGGATCTTCGAAGATCGGTGCATTGCCCGCATCCACCACGACCTCCATCCCATCCAGCGCTTCATCCAGCCCATGCCCACCGACCACATCCACGCCGTTGCGCCGCGATGCCGCGCGCACGTCGTGGCCCTGCGCGGCCAACTGCTCCACCACGCGGCTGCCAATCAGCCCGTGACCTCCGATGACGACGATCTTCATGTCCGTGCTCCCGATGGGCTACATCACGATGGGGCTGGCCGGAACCTGCGGCACCGGAATGTCGCGCTCATCCAGCAGCAGGCGCAGGTCCAGCTCGATGGAGGTGCACAGCTGCGAAATCGGAATGTCGTTGGCGCCACCTTCGAAGGGATTGGCGCTGCTTTCGCCGACCTGGTCCAGCGCGGCGTACATCCACGACACCAGCACGCTCAGCGGAATCGCCAGCCACACCATGTGCCCGGCCATCGCCCCGCCCACGGTGTCGTTCATGGGTGCCAGCAGGTCGATCATGCCCAGTGGCAGCAGCAGGCACAGGATGCGGACAAAGATCACGTTGATCACCGCGTACTGGCGCGGATAGGGGTAGTTCTTGATCCGTTCGCTGCGCGCCTGCTGGTCGTGCAGGTCACGCAGCACGCGCTGCAGTTCGGCGAAGCTGGCCTGCGGTATGTCACCTGCATCCAGCAGCTGACGCAGCGATGCCCCCTGCAGGGAAAGTACTTCGGTGGCCTTGCCGCCAGCGCCCAGGATGCGCGAGCGCTCTTCGGGAGTGACGTACTTGATCAGTTCGGCATCCAGCGTGCGCACCTTTTCCGGCACGTCATAGCGCTTGCGGTACTCGACGTTGGGCGCCAGCTGCACGGTCTCCCAGGGTTTGGCTTCGCGCATCTGGTAACGCAGCGCGGTCAGCCACGCCAGGTGGCGATATACCAGCCGCCGGGTGTGTTCGGGATGGGCCACGTAGTCGCGGCTCATCGTGCCCCACAGGCGGCTGGCGGCCGTGATGGAGGCCCACACCTGCTGCGCTTCCCACAGCCGGTTGTAGGTCTGGGTGTTCTTGAAGCCTGCGATCAGCGCCACGCTGGTACCGAGCATGAAGATCACGTTCCATGGCACCGCCAGCCAATGCATTCCGCCCAACTGGTACAGCGCCACCAGCGCCACATCCAGCAGGATCAACAGATACAGCGGGCGGCGGGTCCACAGCAGGAATTCGGTGAAGGTATAGGAGCGGCCGGCGTGCATGAGGGTTTTCTCCAGCAGGGGGAAACGCCGCTCAGGGGGCGGCGGTGGGCACCACGCTCACCACGTGGGTGATGCCGTTGCGGAACATCTTTGCGTAGGGGCAGACACGTTCGGTGTTGCGCACCAGCTCGGCGGCCACGCCCGCCTCCAGGCCGGGCAGATAGGCTTCCACCTCGGCCGACAGCAGGTACAGGCCGTCGATGGGGTCGCGCGAGAAGGTCACCGCCACCTCGATGCAGGGGTCCACCAGCACCAGCCCGGCACGGCTGGCCAGCAGGTTCATCGCGCCGTGGAAGCAGGCCGCATAGCCGGCAGCCAACAGCTGCTCGGGGTTGCTGCCGCCGCCCGGGCCGCCCAGCGAGGAAGGCAGGCGCAGGTCGAGCGACAAGGCGCCATCGTCGGAGACGACAACGCCCGAAGCGCGTCCGTGTCCCGTTTCGCCGCCGCTCACCCGCACCCGCCCGGTGTAGAGCGGGCGCACCTCGTCGCCACGGTACTTGTCGAGGACGGCGGGCGACGGCGGCTTCAGGTCGGACATGGCGTTTCCACGGGGTGCGGGCGGACGGGCAATCAGTTGCTGCGTACCAACCCGGACTGCTGCAGCCAGGCATCGAAGCCCTGGCGGCCCAGCCACGCCTGGCCGACCGGCACCAGCGTGTCGTCCTGCAGTTGCGCACCGAAGTACGGTGCCTGTGCGTCGCCCACCACCTGGCGGGGATCGTGGGTGCGGTCGAGGAAGCGCTGTGCCAGTTCATCCATCGGTGCGCGCTCCGGGCCGGCGATCTCCACCAACCCATTGACGGCAGGCTGCAGCGCGATGCGCGCCACTGCGTCGGCCACGTCGTCCGCCGAAATCGGCTGCACCAGCGCGGTGGGCAGGCGCAGAGCTTCACCGGCGGACTGCAGGATGCCCGGCAGGAATTCGAAGAACTGGGTGGAATGGGTGATGGTGTAGGCGATGCCCGCCTCGCGGATCAACCTCTCCTGCGCGATCTTGCCGCGGAAGTAACCACTGGCTGCCAGCTTGTCGGTGCCCACCACGGAAAGGGCCACGTGATGGCGTACGCCGGCCTTGGCTTCGGCGGCCAGGATGTTGCGCCCGGCGGTCTGGAAGAAGGCCAGCACCGCCGCGTCTTCGAACGACGGCGAGTTGGCCAGGTCGATGACCACGTCGGTGCCGGCCATGGCCGCCTCCAGGCCGTCGCCGCTGATGATGTCGATGCCGGTGGACGGTGCGGCGATGACGATGTCATGGCCGGCCGCGCGCAGGCGGTCGACCACCTTGCTGCCAATGCGGCCGGTGCCGCCGATGACCAGGATCCTCATGTTCTTGCTCCAGGGGTGGAAGACGGAACCCCGGGGGCCGGGGCATGTGACGATGCTAGGCAGGCCGCTGCGGCGGCAGTAGGTCCGCGCGCGGACGCGCACTGTTGCCTGTCAGGCACCAATGGCGTTCATTGCCACGCGCCGGCATCGACGTCGCGCGGCGGTGCACTGGCCTGCTGCACGCTTTCCCAATGGGTCACCACGTCCAGGTCGAGTGCACGCACCTCGCTGGTGATGAAGTCGATGAACGCGCGGATGCGCTTGGGCAGCTGGCGTCGGCTGAGGTAGCACAGGTAGTGCCCGCGGTCGTCGGCGGCGTACTGGTCCAGGCAGCTCACCGCCAACCCGGCATCCAGCGCAGCGCGCACCTGGTAGTTCGGCAGCTGCGCCAGGCCCTGCCCCTGCAGGACCGCCTGCAGCGCCAGGTCGGCGTCGTTGAACACCAGCGCCGACGCCGGTTCCACGCTCAGCGGCCGGCCTTCCACACGAAACTCCCATGGCTGCAGCCGCCCGTTGGCCTGGCGCTGGCTGATGCAGGCATGCGCGGCCAGCTCGCCCACGGTGGCCGGCAGGCCGTGCCGCACCACGTAGTCCGGTGCGGCGCAGACCAGCAGCTGCATCGGGATCAGGTGTTTTGCGATGACCTCGCTGTCTTCCAGCACGCCGTCGCGGAACGCCACATCGATCCGGTCGGCGGCCAGGTCCAGCGGGCGCTCCTCCAGCTGCAGTTCGAGCGTGACTTCGGGGAAGTGGGCCCGGAATGCCGACAGCAGCGGCGCGATCACCTTGCGCCCGAACCCATGCGTGGCACTCACCCGCAGGTGCCCCCGTGGCGGCCCGTCACGCAGGTCGCGCATTTCCTCCAGCGCCTGCAGGATGCGGTCGACACCGGGGCGGCAGCCGTCGTGGAACAGCTCGCCTTCGCGGGTGAGCGAGGTCGACCGGGTGGTGCGCAGGAACAGGCGAACGCCCAGCTGCCCCTCCAGTTTCTGCACGCTGCGGCTGACCGCCGAGCGGCCGATGCCGAGCCGATCGGCCGCGCGCGAGAAGCTGCCTTCGTGGGCCACGGCAATGAACGCCATCACCCCGGCGTAGCTGGCCGAAAAGCCGGTGGTGAGCGGGTCGACACCGTCGTCTACGGTGGCCGGATCAGTCAGGGACATGCGGGCGGCGCTCCAAGATGGCGCGCATGTGCGCGCAGGCAGGCGTGGGCCGCTTCCAGCCGTTGCCTGCATTCAGCAGCAGGCAACCCCAGCAACGGCATGAGCTCCTCGATCGACGCACCGGCCACGTCATGCAGCAACAGCAGCAGGCGGGCGTCGGCAGGCAGCGCCTCCAGCGCAGACAGGAACGTGGTCCACACCTGATCGGCGGGGCGTGGCAGGCCTGCGGCGTCGGCGGTGGATGAGGTGCTCATGCAAGGCAGACGGACCAGCGCGATGCCCTGTGACAGCCCCCGTCCGTTGGATTGGTGCGCAGCGCTCAACACCGTGCGTCGATAGTGTCCTGCTTACGGCACTGTCCCTGCGGCGCGCGCTCGTGTTGAATGCCGCCATGGATACTTCCCTCGACCTTTTCACCCAGCTGCGCCCGCGCGTGCTTGGCGTGGCCTATCGCATGCTGGGCTCCATGGCCGAAGCCGAAGACGTCGCGCAGGAGGTGTGGCTGCGCTGGAACGGCACCGACCGCGACGCGATCGAGAATGCCGAAGCCTGGCTGGTCGCCACCACCACCCGCATCGCCATCGACGAGCTGCGCATGGCGCGCCGCAGCCGCGAGCACTATGTGGGCATCTGGCTGCCGGAGCCGGTACTGACCGACGATGCCAGCACGCCTGAGCGCCTGCACGAAGCGGCCAGCGATCTCTCCGTTGCCTTCCTTGCGGTACTGGAACGGCTGGCGCCGGAAGCACGCGCCGCCTTCCTGCTGCACGATGTGTTCGACCGTGACTATCCCGAGATCGCCCGCATCCTCGACAAGAGCGAAGCAGCCTGCCGGCAGATCGTGCACCGCGCACGCACCCGCCTGCGCGAGGAGCGCCCCCTGCACGCGGTGCCGCACCGCACCCACCAGCAACTGCTGCAGGCGTTTACCGAGGCGCTGGACAAGGGCGACCTGAAGTCGATGATCGCGCTGATGGACACGTCGGCGCAGCTGATCGGCGATGGTGGCGGCTTCGTCAGCAGCTTCCCCAGGCCGATGCTTGGCGGTGCGCGCATCGCCCAGCTCCTGTTCGCGCCCACCCTGCGGCGCCGCGCCGAGCTGCGCATGGTGCCCGCGTTCATCAACGGCCGCTTGGGGGTGCTGCGCTACTTTGGCGAGCACCTGGATTCGGCGATGTCGTTCGATACCGATGGTGAGCGCATCACCCAGATCCTGGTGCAGCGCAATCCGAACAAGCTGGCGCGGATCCTGGCCGCGCAGCAGCCGGCGCTGCGCTGATGCCTCTGCCCCCGTCGCGCTGGCGTACGCTCCCACGCAGCTTCTATCGGCGGCATCCGACCGAGGTCGCGCCCGAGCTGCTGAACAAGCTGCTGGTGCGCGACGATGGCCGGGCCGGTCGCATCGTTGAAGTCGAGGCCTATGCAGGCGACCAGGACCCGGCCGCGCATTCGTTCCGGGGCATGACCCCGCGTACGGCCACCATGTTTGGCGAATGCGGCCATCTCTATGTCTACTTCACCTACGGCATGCACTGGGGCAGCAACGCGGTCTGCGGCGAGGTCGGCCAGGGCTGGGGCGTGCTGCTGCGGGCACTGGAACCCGTGCAGGGATTGGAACTGATCCGTGAGGCGCGGCCAGCCATTCGTCGCGATCGCAAGCTGGCCAGCGGGCCCGGACGGCTGTCGCAGGCGATGGGTATCGACAAGGCACTGGATGGCGCTGACCTCGTCAGCAATGACCGCGGCATCCGGATCGTGTCGGACGGGATGGCGCCACCGGAGGATCCGGCAGCGGGTCCCCGCATCGGCATCAGCCGCGCCGTGGAGTTCCCATGGCGCTGGCATGTGCGCGGGCATGCGCACGTGTCCGGCCGGCGGTCGAAGGCGTAACGACCAACGGTCGTTACCTACCGGGGTAGCGCACGACCGTTGGTCGTGCGGTGCGCCTTCAGCAGCGGCAACGGATCGTAGGCGCCATCGGCACCGTAGATCCCCCAGTGCAGGTGCGGCGGCGTGCCGGCCGCATTGCCACTGTCACCGACGTAGCCCAGCACGGTGCCTTCGCTGACCACCTCGCCCTCGGCCAGCCCCTCGCGCCAGTCCTCGAGATGCGCGTAGTAGTAGCGCTCGCGCGCCGGTCCAATGACCCATACCTGGCGCCCGCCCAGCCCGCTGTCGCGCACCGCGACCACCACGCCTGGCGCCGCGCTCCGCACCGGCGTGCCGCGCTTGGCGAAGATGTCCACGCCGGCATGGGTGCGGTCGCGTCCGCGTGGTGCGCCGAAGGTGTCGGCGATGCGCCGTGCCGCCACGCCTTCCACTGGCACCGGCAAGGTGCTGGGCGCAGGCATGCGCGCCAGCGCCCACATGGCGCGCGGTGCCTTCAGCCATTCGCTGTTCCAAAGGGTGAGCAGTGAAATGCCCAGCAAGGCAGGAACGACCAGCCAGCCCAGCCAGCGGCGCAGCGCAAAGGCGCGGGTACGCGACGACGTCGGCGCGGGGGGAACGGTGACGGTATCCGGAGGCAGTGGCTCTTTCATTGCTACAGCATCGCAGACTCAACGTGCAGGATGCATGTTGCGCTGCCCGGCCCGAAGCCGCACCCGCAGGTCGTCGATGCAGGTGAACAACACCGGCACCACCACCAGGCTGAGGACGGTCGACGTTGCCAGGCCGCCGATGACCGTGATCGCCAACGGCTGGCGGAAACTTGCATCGGCCCCCAGTCCCGCTGCGATCGGCAGCATGCCGGCCACCATCGCCAGCGAAGTCATCAGGATGGGGCGGGCACGATGACTGCATGCGTCCAGGAGCGCCGCGTCACGACCCATGCCCTGTTGGCGCATGGCCTGCGCCGAATGATCGACCAGCAGGATCGAATTCTTGGTCACGATTCCCATCAGCATGACCAGTCCGATCATCGCCGGCACATCCAACGCACTGCCGGTCGCCAGCAGCGCCATCAGGGCGCCTCCCAACGAGAGCGGCACGGCGGATAGGATGGTCAACGGCTGGAACGCGTCTTTGAACAGCAGAACCAGCACACAGAACATGCAAAGCAGGCCGGCACCGATGGCCAAGAGGAAGCCACCGGCAAGCTCGCCCGCCAGTTCGGAGTCCCCGGCTTCGATCGGTTTGACCCCGGCCGGCATCGCCTGGCTGATCGGCAACGCCGCTACCGCAGCTTCGGCGTCGCCCAAGGGTATTCCCGCAAGGCCGGCGCTGAGGGTGACGACGCGCTGCCGGTCGAAGCGGTCTATCTGACTTGGGCCGCTTTCCATGTCCAGGGTAGCGATGTTGTGCAGCGGCACCGGACCCTCACGACCCGGCACGCGCAGGCGCCCGAGCGCCGCCAGATCCGCTCGCAGCGCGGGAGCGACCTGCACGCGGATCAGGACCTGGCGCGTATCCAGGTTGAGCCGTGGCAGAACGGCGTCCGCGTCACCACCCAAGGCAATCCGTATTGTTTCTGCGATGGAGGCAGTAGTGACCCCCAGCTCGGCGGCGCGGTGCGGGTCTGGACGCACGGTCAGTTCCGGCTGCTCCAGGCTGGCCGAGGAACCGACGTTGGCCAAGCCGGGAATGCCGCGCATCTGCTGCTCAAGCGTCTGCGCGGTGTTCCGCAGCAGGCGCGCATCATCGCTGGCCAGGATCAGGGTCATCGCCGTGCCAAGATTGCCGCCCCCCACGCTGAAGCGCGCTCCCGGCAGTGCTGCCAGCCGCTCCCGCACCTGTGCTTCGATCGCCTGCTGCCCCGCGCGCTGGTCACGCGGGCCCAGGGTGAGGGTCAACAATGCGCGACGCACTTCCAGGCTCGATGCACCATCCCCGTCGCCTGGCTCACCTACCCGCGCGAATACCTGCGCTACCCCGGGCACGTCCCCGAGGGCCCTTCGCACGCGCTCGGCGGCCGCCACCGAATCGACCAATGCCACCCCGGGTGGCAGTTCAACTCCTACGTCGACATAGCCCTGGTCGGCTGCCGGCATGAAGCCGGTAGGTAGCAGGGGAAGCAATCCGAACGAACCCAGGAGAAACGCCACTGCCGCCGCCAGGGTAATGCGTCGATGGGCCAGTGCCCACTGCACGGTGGCCAGGTACCTTCGCATCAGCCAGCCATGTACATGTGGGCGCGCGGGCAGCGGACAGAGCCAGTGCACGGCCAGCAGCGGCGTCAGCAACCGCGCTACCAGCAGCGAGGCGAGCACGGCGATGACCGTAGTCCAGCCGAACTGTGCGAACAGCAATCCGGCAATGCCCGGCATCATCGCGGTGGGCAGGAACACCACTACCAGCGTGAGCGTGGTGGCCATCACCGCCAACGCGATTTCGCTTACCGCGTCGGCCGTGGCCTGGGCAATCGACTTTCCACGCCTTCGGTGGGATTCGATATTTTCGATCTCGACGATGGCATCGTCCACGAGAATGCCTGCAACCACCGCCAGGGCCAGCAGCGTCAGCGTGTTGAGCGAGAATCCCAGCCACGGCATCAGCGCGAACGTCGGCAGGATCGACAGCGGCAAGGCCATCGCAGCGACCGCCGTGGCACGCCAGTCGCGCAGGAACCACCACACCACCAGCACCGCCAGCACTGCACCCTCCAGCAGCATGTGCATGGATCCTCGATACTGCTCAAGCGTGTAGTCCACGCGGCTGGAAACCGGACTCAGCACCAGGCCCGGGTGCTGCCGCTGCATGGCATCCAGCGCACGCCCCACCGCTGCAGCGGTAGCTGCCTCGTCACTGCCACGCGTACGGTAGACATGGATGCCTACCACCTGCGCGCCATCGAGCAGTGCCGCCTGGTCCCGCTCACGATGGCCATCGACCACGTCGGCCACCTGGTCCAGACGCAACCAGCGGCCGCGGGCAAGTGGCAATGCCACTGCCCGCAGCGCATCGGCGGTCGCCACTGTGGCCAAAGTGCGCAGGGACTGCTCGCCGCCCCCAAGACGCACCCCGCCCGCCGAAGACTCCATCTGCACCGACGCCAGCGCGCGCGAAACGTCAGTGGCGGTCACATCGAGCGCGGCCAGCCGCACCGGATCCAGCTCCACCCTTACTTCGCGCTGCACGCCGCCCAAACGTTCCACCTGCCCGACCCCGGGCACCGTACGCAGCGCCTTGCCCAGCACATCGTCGACGAACCAGGACAGATGCGCCTCGTCCAGCGTGGCCGACTCCACGGCATAGGTGAGGATCGGATTGCTGCCGACCACGTCCGCACTGACCTCCGGCGGAAGCAGGTCGTCGGGCAGCATGGTGCGTGTACGGTCCAGCGCCGCCTTGACCTCATCCAGGGCCCCGGACAACGATGTGCCGATCTCGAATTCGGCCGAGATGTGCACGGCGCCGTTACGCATCTGGCTGCGCAGGTGGCGCAGCCCGACCAGGTTGGCCAGCGCATCCTCAACTGGCCGTGCCACGGCCGTTTCCAGCTGTGCCGGCGCCGCTCCGGGCTGGGCCAAGGTCACATTGACGGTCGGCAGTTCGATATCGGGCAGGTTCTGGATGGGCAGGCGCACCCATCCCACCACGCCGGCCACCGAAAGAAGCACGAACAGCAGGATTACCGGGGTTGGGTTGCGGATCGACCACGTCGCGAAGTTCATGGCGTACCCGGCACGATCTGGACGCGGTCGCCGTCGGCAAGGAAGCCGGCACCCTCTTCGACGATCCATTCCCCCGCTTCCAAGCCCGAAGCGATTTCAACCTGACGGTCGTGCCGCCGTCCCACCGCTACCTCACGTGCGCTCACATGGCCGTGGGTCCCTGAGGCATTGAGGGTGAACACCCGGTTCCGTCCGTCGCGGACCACCACCGACGCGGCGGGCACCACCAGTGCAGGCGTGCGTGCCAAGCCGATGCTGCCTTCCACATACATGCCGGCGCGCGCCGCGCTGCCTGCGTCGATATCCGCGTAGACCAGCGCCTGCCGCGTCTCCGTCGCCAGTCCCGGGGCGAATTGGCGGATTCTCGCCTGCGCAGCACTGCCATCGGGCAGGCGCAGCAGGACCGGCTGGCCAACCTCCACCTGGCCCAGCTGGACCGCGCCCAGCTCGCCCCGCCATTCCAGCCGCCGCTGGCGGATGAGTTTGAACAGGGCATCGCCGCGCTCCGGCACGGCGCCAAGGGTAGCCGTGCGTTCACTGATCACCCCGTCATCGGGCGCGCGCAACACGCTGTAGCTGATTTCCACCTGTCTGGCGTGCAGCGCAGCCCGCGCTGCGCGTACTGCGGCCGCTGCAGAGGCCGCGTCTGCAAGCGCCTGCAGGATCGACTGCTCGCTCAACGCTCCACTGGCGCGCAGCTGCTCCGCACGCCGCGCATCGCGACCGGCCTGTGCGGACGCGACCTCGGCCTGCGCCAAGGCCGCCTGCAGGCGGTCAGCGTCGGCCCGCAGCAGCGCGTCGTCGAAACGCGCCAACACCTGGCCCTTGCGCACCAGGTCGCCAACGTCGGCATCCACGCTGGCCAGGCGCAGCCCGGCCAATGGGGCGCCGACCACCGATTCCTGCCAGGCTGCAATCGCACCGGACGCGGTAACGTCGCGTTGCCAGGACTGTCGCGCCACGCGCACGCGCGTGACCGTCATGGCCGCCGGTGCCTCGGCCGCGCCACGTGGTACGCGGGTTGCCCGGTTGCCGGGTTGGACCAGTACCAAGGAAGTCAGCACCGCCAGGGTGATCGCCAACGCGGCCACCAGCACTTTGAAGCGCAGCGTGGTGCGGCCGCTCAACCGCGACGGAATCGGCGGCAGCGAAGCGGCCCAGTGGCGGTTGCGGGAAGGGCGCGGGCGATGGTCGACCATGCGGGGCTCGGGGGCGGAGGAGGCGGCGGCGATTCTGGAGCCGGACGGGTTACCCGGCTCTTACTGACCCGCAGGCAGCCGCGGCATGGACGGTAAGTCGCGTGTAAGTCCGCGGCGGCAAGACTCGCTCCGCCCTCCCTCGGAAGTTCCGCCCCATGTTCAAGTACCTGGTTTCCGTTCCGCTCCTGCTTCCCACCCTCGCCCTGGCGCAGAGCACCACCAGCAGTGGTGACCTGATCGCCAAGGCCAATGACGATCGCTGGTCGATCGGCGTGGCCGCCTCCGTGCGCCAGAGTCCCTATGCCGGCGAAGGCACCCGCGTGCGCCCGGTACCGCTGCTTACCTATGAAGGCGAGCGGATCTTCTGGCGCGGCTTGACCGGTGGCGTGCACGTGGTCCAGGGCGATACCTTCAGCTTGGATGCCGTTCTGAGTGGCCGTTTCGACGGCTTCGACATCAAGGACCTTGGCCGCCGCGAGCTGCAGGCCAACGGCGTGGACCCCGAGCGCCTGGACGACCGTGATGATGGGCTGGATGCCGGCATCACCGCAAGCTGGAGCAGCCGCGCCGGCGAGTTCAAGCTGAGTGCACTGGCCGATGTGACCGATGCCAGCGGTGGCTACGAGATCGCCGCCGACTATGCGTATGCGCTCAAGTGGGGCCGTACTACCGTCATTCCGGGCGTCGGGGTACGCTGGATGTCCGATGATCTGGTCAACTACTACCACGGCACGCTGGATGAGGAAGTTGCACGCGGCGTGGCGCGCTACCAGCCCGGCTCGGCCGTGGTGCCGCAGGTGAGCATCGCCTTCACCCGTCCGCTGGGCAACAAGTGGCGTTTGATGGGCGGGGTGGACTACAAGTTCCTGCCCGATGAAATCACCGACAGCCCACTCAGCGAGCCGGACACGGACGGCTCTGCCGGCCTGCGCATCGGCATCACCCGGAGCTTCTGATGTCCCAGCCCACGCCTGCCGCCCTGCCCAACCGGATCGCCCTGGTCGAAGACCACGGGCGCCTGGCGAGCCTGGTCGAGCGTGGGCTGGGTGCCGCGGGCATCGCCGTCGACACGTTCCCCACTATGGAAACGGCCTGGCATGCCATCGGCCAGCATGCCTATGCGCTGGCCGTGATCGACCGCGGCCTGCCTGACGGCGATGGCCTGGACCTGGTGCGGCGGATGCGGGCGGCCGGCAACCGCATGCCCTGCCTGATGCTGACCGCGCGCGATGCCCTGCACGACCGGGTGGATGGACTGGACGCCGGTGCGGATGACTACCTGCCCAAACCCTTCGCCATCGAAGAGCTGGCGGCGCGGGTGCGTGCATTGATGCGCCGCCCGGCCGAACTGCGCGACCTGCAGCTGGTGCATCACGACCTGCGGGTCGTTGCCGAAGAGAGTTGCATGCGTTGCGGTGACGAACAGGTCAGCCTGGCACCGGCCGAACTGCAGATCATCATTTCGCTGGTTCGTGCCGCCGGCCAGGTGGTGCGCCGGGGTGCATTGGAATCCGCGGCATGGGGGGTGAGCGAAGCGGTCACCCCCAACGCGCTGGATGTTGCCCTGCATCGACTGCGGCGCAAGCTGGGCGCAATCGATTCAACGCTGTCCGTAGTGAACGTACGCAACCTTGGCTTTGCCCTGCGGCCTGCCGATGCTGCCGCGTAGCCTCAGCGCACGCTTGATGCTGGCCACGCTGGTGGCGCTGCTCGCCGCAGCCACCGCTGCGGCGGCCGTGATGCTGATGCTTCGCACCAGCTCCCTGGAAGACATGGTGCGCGAGGAACTCGCTGAAGAAGTGGTGGAGCTCAGGGAGGGCATGCGGGTCGGCGCCGACGGCGCCGTAACCCTGGAACTGTCGCCCGAGGTCGGCAACGTCTATGCCGCCATGCGCAACGACGCCGCGTACCGCCTGACCGACCAGCACGGCCATACCGTCGCCACCAGCCAGGACGGCCCGGCCCTGCAGACGCTGTCGGCGCTGCCGGCGGGCGCGCCCGCAATGACGGTCGCCGCACCCGACGGTGACGTTCACCTGCGGGTGGCCGACGCGGCATTCGAGCACGCAGGCCGCACCTACCACGCCCGCATCGCGCGCAGCGACCGCCTGGTGGCAACCCTGAAAGACCACGCCTCCAAGCTGTACCTGCGCGCCGGGGCGGCGGTGGTGGTGTTGGCATTGCTGACCTTCACTGCCGTGATCTACTTCATCGTCAACCGGATGGTTCGTCCACTTCGCCAGGCCTCGCGTGTGGCGGCACGGGTGGGCCCGCGCAACCTGGGCACACGCTTGAACAGCGAAGGCCTGCCATCGGAAGTCGTGCCCTTGATCGACGCCTTCAATGCCGCGCTGGAACGCCTGGAACAGGGCTTCCGGGTGCAGCAGGAATTCCTTGCCTCGGCGGCGCACGAGCTGAAGACACCGCTGGCACTGCTGCAGGCGGAAATCGAGCTCAGCGGCGCCCCCAACACCGCGTTGCTGCTACGCGACACCGCGCAGATGGCGCGGCAGGTGCACCAGCTGCTGCACTTGGCCGAGGTCAGCGAGGGACATAACTACACGTTTGCACCGGTGCAGGTGCGCAGCGTGATCGATGACGCCGTCGATTACCTGTCACGGGTCGCCGATCAACGCGGGGTGGATGTGCTGGTCACTACCGAGGGCGCGGAGTTCCCGCCGGTGGAGGCGGATGCGGGCGCGCTGTTCGTGCTGGTGAAGAACCTGCTGGAGAATGCGCTGAATCATGCGCCCCAGGGCAGCATGGTTCGGATCGTGGTGGAGCCGGATCGTTTCCACGTGCGCGATGCCGGCCAGGGCGTTGGCGTTGCCGACCGTTCGATGCTGTTCAAGCGCTTCTGGCGCGGCAACGCCAAGGACGGCGATGGCGCTGGTCTGGGACTGGCGATCTGCATGGAGATCTGCCTGTCCCATGGGTGGTCCATCGCGCATTCAGCGGACGACGGTGCCCCCGGTGCATGCTTCGTCGTGGTCACAAACACCGCTGCCTGTTCGGCGGCAGGCTGTCGCTCAACGGCTACCGGGTGGTAGCCGTTGGCCGCATCATTGCACCGGCACGGCGTCAGGGAAGGTCCAGCGCCCTTCCAGGATCTCCGCACGGGGCCGGTACAGCCGCACCATGTAGTTCCAGCCGGCCATGGTGGGCAGGCAGTTGGGCACCTGGCCATCGCAGCCACCGAACTGGATGTCGATCGAGCCGTCGGCGCTCTTCTTCGCGGTGAGGTTGTTGAGCGTGTAGGCGTTCTGCGGGTTTTTTTCGTAGTACCCGTCGGCGTTGTACAGGCTCACCGACCAGAACCCGTCCACGGGCACATCGGCCACGTGCAGCCGGTACACGGTGCTCCCATCATTCCGGGCCGGCACCACGTTGAGGTACATCGCGTCCTTGTCAGGGTTGCCGCCCCAGGCCGAGGCGGCACCGATCACGCGGCGCACCGGGTCGACCGTGTCGCGGGTGCCGAACATGTGCCGGGTGTCCGGCAGCGTGGATGCCAGCGTCAGCAGCGCGGCGCGCACCTTGTCCTGGCTCACCGTGTCCCACTTCGGTACCTCGAAGCTGCCCGGTGCAGCCTGCTGGACCTTGATCGCATCCTGCAGCGCGTGCACCTTTGCGACGTCCTCCGGGCTGGATGGATCCACCAGCGTTCGAAGGGCGACCACCACGTAGCGGGTGCCGTCCTTGCCACGGCTGAGCGTGTAGTCGCCGGGCGTGTAGTTGACCTGGGTGGTGTACTGGTCCTCGTCGATGACCTGCATGGACATGAAGCGATCACTCGCATCGGGGAGCGTGATCGTGACCGGGCCGGCATCGAGGTCGAACACCGCGCTGGAGTACAGCGTGTCGCGATTCAAACGGACCACGGTCTGGCTGTCGATCGATGCCGGTTCGCGATGATGGAACAGCTTGCCCAGTCCCTGCTCCTTCACCAGCGCGCCGAGATAGCGATCGGATTCGGCGCGCACGAAGTTGTCGGCGGTCACCGGCACGCTTCCGGGTTCTGGCGCGCGGGTAGGTTCTGCGGACGGCGGTGCGGGTGGCGCCATTGATGACGCAGGCGCCGGTGGCGCACTGGCTGCATCTGCGGCGGGCGCGTCCGGCTCCCGTCGGCAGGCGGATAAGGCCACCGCGAAGGCGAGGGCGACCAACGGGAGGGCGAAGTGGGACTTGCGCGTAACGTCGTGATTCACGGCGGGATCTCCAACGCGGAAAGCTGGAGCGTAGCAATGGCCCCGCGCGCCAAAAACCGTACTTCTACTGCGGTTCGGCCCGCATTGCCCGCAGCGGGGTCGACCGCTGCGATGAAGACCGCGACTAGAGGACTTTCCGCCGCGTTGACACCTGAAGGTAGACCTTAGGCGTATCTACCGTTCCTGCGCACTTCATGAGCACCCTGGCGTCATCACGTACAAACAAGGTCATCCTGGTAGTCGAGGATGAAATCGAGCTGTCGAGACTCTTCATTGAAGTACTCAGTGGCGCGGGCTACACGGTCGTTCCGGCCTACTCGGTGACCGATGCCCTGTTCGCCATTGCCGACCAGCCGTTCGACGCGGCGATCCTGGACGTTGAGCTGCGCGACGGCGCCGTGTTTCCGGTTGCTGATCGCCTTGCGCGCCTGGGCACACCGTATCTGTTTGCGTCCGCCGTGTACCTGCAGGCGGTGCCCGCTGCACACAAGGCGGTGCCCTTCATCGCCAAGCCGTTCGAGATAGACGACCTGCTGGCCCACGTGGAGCGTGCGTTGGGCTGCAGCCGGAAGGCCAGCTAGCTTGGCCGCCGGCCGACCATGCCGCGACACTAGACGACCGGTCTAATCCAGAGTACAGTGCGGTCCATGAGCCCGACCGCAGTCACTGAAAGCACCGACGTCCGCGACAGGATCCTGTCCACCGGCCAGCGCATCATGGGCGGCAAGGGGTTCTCGGCGGTGGGCTTGAATGAAGTGTTGAGTGCCGCGGGCGTACCGAAAGGCTCGTTCTACCACTACTTCGCGTCCAAGGAAGCCTTCGGCGACGCCCTGCTTGACGACTACTTCGCGGCCTATCTGGCCGACATGGACCGTACCTTTGCCCAGCCCGGGAAGAACCGCGCGCAGCAGTTGGAGGCGTATTTCGCCGCCTGGAAGGACAACCAGTCGTTCGAGGACTGCCAGGGCAAGTGCCTGGCGGTGAAACTCGGCGCCGAAGTGGCAGACCTGTCCCACAGCATGCGCACAACGCTGCAGCGGGGCACCGCCGGCATCATCGAGCGGCTGGCGCATGTACTGGAAGCAGGCGCCGCCGAGGGCTCGCTTGCCTTCACCGGCAAACCCGACGCAGTGGCGCAGAGCCTCTACGCGCTGTGGTTGGGGGCGAGCCTGATGGTGAAGATCGTGCGCGATACCCAGCCCTTCGACACCGCGTGGCGGACCACGCAACAGATTCTCCACCCTTCGGCCTGACCCCAGGCCGCAGGTACTTCACGCCCTGTGGGCGTTTTTTCACGCCGGCACTCTAGACGACCGGTCTACTGTACTCCTCCATCTACCAGGAACCGTTCCCCATGAAGGTATTGATCGTCCTCACCTCCCACGACGCGCTTGGCAACACCGGTCGCAAGACCGGCTTCTGGCTCGAAGAACTTGCCGCGCCCTACTACGCGTTCCAGGACGCGGGCGCCACCATCACCCTGGCCTCGCCCAACGGCGGGCAGCCGCCGCTGGATCCAAAGAGCAACGAGCCCGACTTCCAGACCGACCTCACCCGTCGCTTCGAGGCCGATGCGGCGGCGACCGCACAACTGGCCAACACCGTTCGCCTGGACAGCGTTTCGCAGGCCGACTTCGACACCGTGTTCTATCCCGGTGGCCACGGGCCGCTTTGGGACCTGGCCGAAGACAGCCAGTCCATCGCGCTGATCGAATCGTTCATCGCCGCCGAAAAGCCGGTCGCGCTGGTCTGCCACGCCCCGGGCGTGCTTCGCCACGTCAAGGCCGCCAACGGCAAGCCGCTGGTGCAGGGCCGGAAGGTCACCGGTTTCACCAACAGCGAGGAAGCCGGCGTCGGCCTGACCGACGTAGTGCCCTTCCTGGTCGAAGACACGCTCAAGGCGCTGGGCGGCGACTACTCGAAGGGGCCGGACTGGGGCTCTTACGTGGTCAGCGATGGCCTGCTGATCACCGGCCAGAACCCCGCGTCGTCCGCTGAAACCGCCGCCGTGCTGCTGAAGCGGCTGGCGGCGAAGTAAGCGCGGCCTGCGACCATCGCCCGCCGTGCGGCGGGCGATGCGTATCAGATCCGCTTGCGCATGACCGCGCAGGTGGCCGGGCACAGGCCGGAAAACTGCTTGGTTTCCCGAATCGAAACGGGGACAGCGTCCCGTGAAACGTGGGCAAAGCCGCAGCGCTCGAACAGGGTGCTGGAAGAGACCGTAAGCAGATAAAGCTCCTCCACGCCCACGCGGCGGGCAAGCTCCTCCGCCTTGCCCACCAGCACCTCACCCCGGCCCCGGCCTCGAAACGCGGGACTGACCGCGAGCGACCTCAGCAGTCCGACACCGTGGTACGGCTCGATCGCGATGACCCCGCACAGCATTTCGTCTTCCCACATCCCGCAGAACGTGGTGGACACCGGGTCGAGGTCTTCGGTGGGCAACCCGACGCGTTGAAGCAACGCAATGACCTCTGCGTTCAATGCCATCTGCTTGAAGGACAACATGTTCTCGGCTCCAACAGGGCGGACCCTGGCTGCACTACGGCGGTGATCAGGAAACCCGCTTGCCGTCCTGATCGATCACCACCTCACCGTCTTCCTTGGCGAAAGGCACGGTGACGGTCGGAAGAATTTCCAGGACGACCTCGGAAGGCCGACACAGGCGCGTTCCCAGATCGGTCTGCACCCACGGCCGTTCGATCAGGATCGGGTTGTCCATCAGCGCATCCAGCAATGCGTCATCGCTGAGCGCAACGTCGTCCAGCCCCAATTCCAGGTAGCGCTTCTCTTTCTTGCGGATGGCGCCGCGTACGTTAACGCCGGCGGCATTGATCAGTTCGACCAGGCGTGCACGGCTTGGCGGATCAACCAGGTACTCGATCACTTCAGGTTCGATCCCCGCATGCCGGATCAACGCCAGCGTGTTGCGCGAGGTGCCGCATTTCGGGTTGTGGTAGATGACGGCCTTCATGTGCCCTCCTCATCAAGAACGGTTTCGACGACGCCGGCAGCAGCAGCCAGGCTCGCAGCTTCCACTGCCCCCTTTCGCTCACTGTAGCGCTCTACCAGGTAGTCACTGCGGCCGCGAACCAGCAGGGTGAATTTGACCAGTTCTTCCATCACATCCACAACGCGGTCGTAGTACGCCGACGGCTTCATCCGCCCCTGCTCATCGAACTCCTGCCAGGCCTTGGGGACCGACGACTGATTTGGAATCGTCACCATCCGCATCCAGCGACCCAGTACGCGCAGCGCGTTGACCACATTGAAGGATTGCGAGCCACCGTTCACCTGCATCACCGCCAGCGTGCGTCCCTGGGTGGGCCGCACGCTGCCTTCCTCCAGCGGCAACCAGTCGATCTGGTTCTTGAACACCGCCGTCAGCGTGCCGTGCCGTTCCGGGCTGACCCACACGTGGCCTTCGGACCAGAGCGACGCCTGCCGCAGTTCCTGCACTTTGGGATGCGTGGCGGGCACCGAGTCGAGCATGGGCAGCGCGTGCGGATCGAACAGCCGCGTCTCAGCCCCGAGGTGTTCGAGCAGGCGCTGCGCCTCCAAGGCCAACTTGCGACTGAACGACTGGGGCCGCAGCGAGCCATAGAGGATCAGGATGCGCGGACGATGCGCCAGCACGGTCCCTGCGTCCAACCGGGCGGCCATGGGAGTACCCAGCGCACCCGGAACCAGGTTGGGGAGGTCGGTCATGGTTTGTCCCGCGACATAATTTCGACTATTCTAGAATTATGGAACATAAGCACGCAACCCGGGCCCTTGGTGCCCTGAGCCATGCCACCCGCCTGTCCATCTACCGTCTCCTGGTACAGGCCGGTACGGGCGGCAAACTGGCGGGCGATATCGCCCAGGCACTCAACCTGCCTGGCGCCACGCTGTCTTTCCACTTGAAGGCACTGTCAGCCGCCAAGCTGATTAGCGCCGAACACCTGGGCCGGTCCATCTGCTATCGGGCGAACTTCACTGCGATGAACGCCTTGGTGGGCTACCTCACCGAGAATTGCTGCGCTGACGACACGCCGTCTGAGCGGCCTGGCTGCTGCTGAGTCCCTTTCATGCGCACGGAGACCTCCCGCCTGTCCTTCCTGGATCGATATCTGACGCTGTGGATATTCATCGCGATGGCGTTGGGCGTGGGCCTGGGTGCACTGTTCGACGACGTTCCCACCGCACTGAACCGCCTGTCGATCGGCACGACGAACGTTCCGATCGCCATCGGCCTGATCCTGATGATGTACCCGCCGCTGGCCAAGGTGAAGTACGAGGCGCTGCCAGAGGTGTTTGCCGACAAACGGGTGCTGGCGCTCTCGCTGCTGCAGAACTGGATCGTGGGACCGTGCCTGATGTTCGGCCTGGCGGTGCTGTTCCTGCGCGATTCCCCCGAGTACATGACCGGGCTTATCCTGATCGGGTTGGCGCGCTGCATTGCCATGGTGCTGGTGTGGAACCAGCTTGCACGCGGCGACAACCAGTACGTGGCCGGGCTGATGGCCTTCAACTCGATCTTCCAGATCCTGTTGTTCAGCGTGTACGCCTGGTTCTTCCTTTCCTGGCTGCCGCCGATGTTCGGCCTGCAGGGCAGCGTGGTCAACGTCAGCATGTGGACCATCGCCGAAGCGGTGCTGATCTACCTGGGCGTTCCATTCCTCGCCGGCTACCTCACCCGTCGCTGGCTGCGAGCCGCCAGGGGTGAACGCTGGTACGAAGAGCGCTTCCTGCCGGCGATCAGCCCGATCACGCTGGTCGCACTGCTGCTCACCATCGTGGCGATGTTCAGCCTGAAGGGCGCCGACGTGCTGCGCCTTCCGTTCGATGCGGTGCGCATCGCCATTCCGCTCACGCTCTATTTCATCATCCAGTTCGGCCTCAGCTTCTTCATGGGGCGGCTCATCGCCAGGGATTATCCGCGTACCACGGCCATAGCCTTCACTGCCGCCGGCAACAACTTTGAACTGGCCATCGCCGTTGCCATCGCCGCTTTCGGGCTTGCCTCTCCGGTGGCCTTTGCCGCCGTCATCGGGCCACTGGTCGAAGTACCCGTGCTGGTGCTGCTGGTCCGCGTGGCGTTGGGGCTGGGCGGGCGCTTTTTCCCTGATAAGCTCCGGCGCGTCCCGCTGCGGTCTTAACCGCAGCGGGCCCCTGCCCCGGCCCCGTAGTTCACCGCATGCCCCTGTTGTCTTCGTTCCCCGGCCACGCCATGCGTGCGCTGCTGCTGGTTGTTCTTTTCACCCTGTCTCCGCCGGGTCTTGCGCAACAGCATCCGTCGCCTGGTACCGGGTTTGCCGGCTACCACCACACCGCGTGGCGGGCCGGCCAGGGCGCACCGGGCGATATCTGGGACATCCAGCAGGACCCCAACGGCACGCTGTGGCTGGCGACAGGCTCCGGGCTGTACAGCTTCGATGGGCACCGGTACGTACGCCAGCAGACGAACGCCGGTGCTGCGCAGCCCTCGCTCAACCTGGTGACCCTGCGGGGCGACAGGAGCGGTGGCCTGTGGTTGGGGTATTACCACGCCGGCATCGCCCATCTGGGCAGCGACGGCACCCTGCGCTCTTACCAGCGAAATGAAGGGGTGCCGCCGGGCGTGGTGTCGGGGTTTGCATACGACAGCAACGGCGTGCTCTGGGCAGCGGTTGACGAAGGCCTGCGCCGGTTCAACGGCACGCGCTGGGAAAAACCGCCCGCATCCATGGGCCTGCCCGAGCGCCACGCGCACTGGCTGCTCAACGATTCCCGGGGCCGGTTCTGGGCGCTGGTCGGCCAGAAGGTGTGGTTCATTCCCAAGGGCGGCGCTGCGTTCGTCCCCACCGGCATCGAGGTCTCCTTGATGGCGACGCTGGCCGAAAGCCCGTCGGGCGAGATCTGGCTGGCCGACCGACGCCGCGGCGCGGTGCCCATCGCCGATGCCAACGGCCTGCTCCCGGCCGCGGAACGGCAGGCCCGCCTGCTTCCGGACGTGCTGGCCAGCCGCCTGCATTTCACCTCGGACGGCGCCATGTGGGCGCCCATGCGCGGGGGCGGCGGCATCCTGCGGGTGCTGTTCGACGGCAAGCACGCGGTGGGGATGGAGCGCTTCGATGTTCCGCAGGGGCTGACCTCCACCTCGGCCGTGCCGGTCTTCGAGGATCGCGAGGCCAACGTATGGGTAGGTACCAACCTCGGCCTCAACCGCTTCCGCGCGCAGAGCGTGCGCACCCTCACGGAAGGGCCCAACGACCCTTACCGCATCCTGGCGAGGAATGCGGACGGCGCGCTCTTCGGGTATGGCGAAGACATGGTGCCGTATGACCTCGACCGCCACGGCCTTGGCCTGGATCGGGCCGGTCTGCAGCGCGCGGCATTGAGGGACACCCGCCCGCTGTGGCAGTTCGAATGGACCAGCCTCGCCCGGCGCAGGGGAACGGCGCTGGAGGTAGTGCAGTTCCCCGGCACTGCACGCGGCCTGCAACCGCAGGCACTGCATTTTCCGGGCGCCGAAGAGGCCTGGGCCTGCGTGGGCGAGAACCGCGTCGTGCATTACCTGCGCGGCTCCTGGACGGAGGACGCGCGCATCACCCTGCCCGGCTGCACCGTCATTGCACCGGGCAGCGCGCAGGGCCTGCTGTTCGGCTATGCGAGCGGGGAGCTGGTGCTGCGCGACGCGACCGGGGTGCACCGCATCGGCTCGACCCGGGGCCTCGACGCAGGCCCGGTCACCGCCGTGCTTGCGCATGAGCACCTGCTGCTGGTTGCCGGCGAGAAGGGCTTCAGCATCAGCAGCAACGGAGGTGCGTTCAGCGCGGTAACGGCCGACATTCCCGGCGTGCTGGAAGGCATTACCGGCATCGTCATCGACCCGGACCAGCAGGTGTGGTTGAACGGCGGGCGTGGCTTGGTGCGCCTGGATCTTGCCGATGCGATCGCCAGCGCGCGCACCGGAAACGCCGTCTCGCCGAGGCTGTTCGATGACGTCGATGGCATGCCCGGTATCGCGCTGCAGAGCGGCCCGATTCCCACCGCGCAACTTTCGAAGGATGGACTGCTGTGGCTTGCAACCAACCAGGGCCTGGCGTGGCTGGATACCACCCGCCTCCACCGCACGCGCGCGGCCCCCAGCGCGCGCATCGGCGATGTGCATTTCGGTGATGAAACCCTGCCCCTGCGCGACGGCACCGTGGTTCCCGCGGGCATCACCCAGCTGCAGATCGACTTCGTCGCGCAGTCGCTTGCCCGCCCGGAACGCAACCGCTACCGGTACCGGCTTTCCGGCGTGGACTCCGGCTGGCGCGACGCCGGCAGCGCCACCACGGCCTACTACACCAACCTTGGACCGGGCAGCTACACGTTCGAGGTGCTGGCTGCCAACGAAGACGGCGTATGGGGGAGCGCCCCAACCACGCGTGCCTTCCGGATCGAGCCGCTGCTGACGCAGACGTTCTGGTTCCGCGGGCTGTTGTTGATCGCGCTGGTGGTGCTGGTCGCTGCGGCCGCGCGCGTGCGGGGCCGCCACATCACCGCCCTGGTCAAAGCGCGCTACGAAGAGCGGCTGGAGGAACGTGAGCGCATTGCCCGTGACCTGCACGACACCCTGCTGCAGGGCGGACAGGGCCTGTTGTTGCGGCTGCACGCGATCAGCGCCATGCCTTCCCTTCCGGACGAGGCGCAGGCGCGGCTTGAATCGGCCATGCAGGCTGCGGAAGACAGTCTCCGGGAAGGCCGCGAACGCGTCGCTTCGCTGCGCAGTGACACCGGCGCCGGGCTCGATCTCGCTGCGGCGCTCACCCATGTCTACAACGAAGAGACGAACCCGGCGGGCACGCGGTTGCGGGTGGTGGTCTCGGGCGAAGCGCCGCGCCTGAACGACGCCGCCGCCGAAGAAGTGTTCCTGATCGGCCGCGAGGCAATCCGCAACGCGTTGGCGCATTCGGCCGCCACGGACATCGACATTGAGCTGAGTTTCGGCCACACCTTCTGCCTGCGGGTACGCGACAACGGCCGGGGCATGGTGGAGGGCACCGTGAAGCAGGGGCGCTGGGGCGTGCAGGGAATGCACGAGCGCTCAGCGCGCCTGGGCGGCACCCTGCGCATCAGGTCCAGGACAGCACGAGGCACCGACGTTGCGCTGTCAGTGCCGGGTGGGCGTCTGTATGCACGTCAGCAGGCCGTTGCGCCGCAACGGTGGCATGCTTTCTTCAGGAGAGGGCGGGGGCGTCAGGGCTGAGGGACTGCAATTCCCTTGGCCCGCTGGCGCACTGGTCGCCGCGGAGGGATCTATCAGCTGCGCTTGATGGTCGACACGATCAGCCGCACCAGCTCTGCCTCCGCCACCGCGTGCTCAACCACCCCGGCGGCGACCGCTTCGGAGAGCGACTCCGCCGCGCCCAGGATCGCCCAGTAGCCCGCGTCTGGTACTTCGCTGCCGGTGGCGAAGCCACCCACCCATTCCGCGCACTTGGCGATGAACTCCTGCTGGTACCGCCGCTTTACCTCCATCAACTCGGGTGACCCCGCGAGGGCAGCGAGGATTCCCTGGATCTCGCTGCCCTGCGACAGCACGCAGTCGATGTAGCCACCGGCAATGGCATGGGCGCGATCCTTCAACTGCGCCCTGGCCTTGCCGATGCGCGCTTCAAACACCGCCGTCTGGCGCTGGTCGTAGTCCTGGTAGAGCGCAGCCAGCAGGCCGTTGCGGGTGATGAAGTGGTCGTAGGCCACCGGCTTGGTGACACCGGCAGCTTCGGCCAGGCGCCCGAGCGACAGCGCATCGGTTCCCTCTTCGCCCACCAGCGCCCACGCCACATCCAGCAACTGGCGCGCGCGTTGTTCGCGCGGCATGCGGCGACGGGGCGGTTCGGGGCGTGCGGGCATCGGAAGGGTCGGTCAGGCAGCAGCAGACGCGCCAATGGTACGGCCGATGTCCGCCGCGGTGCGCAGGTGCGCTTCTGCGGAACCACTGTCCGATTCCAGCAGCAGCGTGGACGACTGCACGCGTGCGCCGCAGTAATCAAAGATGCCCATGTCGATCTGCGTCTTCATCGCGGTGCCGTAGCCACGCCGCTCGATCATGGCCGCGTCCGCGCCCCCCAGTCCCACCAGGTGCACCTGCAGGCGCTGCAGCTTCTTGACCACCTTGCCCTCAGGGCTCTCGGCATAGGCCCAGCCCTGGGTGAACACGCGGTCGATCCAGCCTTTGAGCAGTGCCGGGAATGACCACCAGTACAGTGGATAGACCAGCACCAGCGCGTCCGCCCGATCCATCCGGGCATGTTCGGCGGCCACATCCTCCGGCGGCGCTGCGGTTTGGCGGAACAAGGCGTTGTCGGCCTGGTTGAAGCGGGGGTCGAAGCCCTCCGCAGCAAGGTCGGCGATCTCCACCGTGTTGCCGGTGCTGGCGGCAAGGATGGCGTCGCCGATCCGGCTCGCCACCGCGTGGGTGAGTGAGCCGGGTTCGGGGTGGGCAACTACGATCAGGCTGTGCATGGGGAATGCTCCCGGAGTGACGTTACCTACTAAAGGTAATATCGCTCTCCCGGAACACCAGTGCCATGAACGGAATGCTGAGGCGGCATCTGCGGCGGTCGAGGTGCGACATCGCCCGCGCCCCAAGCGATCCGCCAGAAATTCAAACGATTGCTTGAAACACCCGTAACTTCGCCGAACTGGACACGATCCACCAGTTCCGCCAGACTCCGCCCTTTCTCGTTGCGTGGCACCCATGGCGAAACTGCTGGTCCTGCATGGCCCCAACCTCAACCTGCTCGGTACGCGCGAGCCGGGCGTGTATGGGCACACCACGCTGGCGCAGATCGACCAGGCCCTGCTGGCCCAGGCGCAGGGCGCCGGGCACGCGGTGGAAAGCCTGCAGTCCAACGCCGAGCACGTGCTGGTGGACCGGGTGCAGGCTGCCCGTACCGACGGTACCACCTTCATCCTGATCAATCCGGCCGCGTTCACCCACACCTCGGTCGCGCTGCGCGATGCGCTGGCGGCGGTGGATGTGCCGTTCATCGAAATCCACCTGTCCAACCCGCACGCCCGCGAACCGTTCCGCCAGCACAGCTACTTCAGCGACAAGGCGGTCGGCGTGATCTGCGGCTTTGGCGCCGACAGCTATCGCTACGCGATGGACGCGGCGCTGGTGCGGCTGGCGTCCGCCTGACACCCCATTGACCCGAGCGCAACGCGCTTCCCACTCCACTGACATCAAACACCTGAGGCCCCTATGGATCTCCGCAAAATCAAGAAGCTGATCGACCTGTTGGAAGAGTCGAACCTTGCCGAAATCGAAATCAAGGAAGGCGAAGAATCCGTCCGCCTGTCGCGCGCCCCGGTGTCGGGCTACGGCATGGTGCAGGCCCAGCCGCAGATGATGATGGCCCCGGCCCCGGCCCAGCCGGCCGCCCAGGCGATGCCGATGCAGTCGCCGACCGAAGCCTCCACCGGTGGTACCGCCAAGCCGGCTGCGGCGCTGCCGGAAGGCCACGTGCTGCGCTCGCCGATGGTCGGCACGTTCTACACCTCGTCCGCACCGGACAAGCCGGCCTTCGTCACCATCGGCCAGCAGGTCAAGGCCGGCGAAACGCTGGCGATCATCGAAGCGATGAAGATGTTCAACCCGATCGAAGCCGATGCTTCCGGCACCATCGTGGCCATCCTGGCTGAAAACGGCCTTCCGGTCGAATTTGACCAGCCGCTGTTCGTGATCGGCTAAGGATCCGTCCATGCTCGACAAAGTCGTTATTGCCAACCGAGGGGAGATCGCGCTGCGCATCCTGCGCGCGTGCCATACCCTGGGCATCCGCACGGTGGCCGTGCATTCCACGGTCGACCGCAACCTCAAGCACGTGGCCATGGCCGACGAGTCGGTCTGCATTGGTCCGGCGCCGTCGCCGCAGAGCTACCTCAACATTCCGGCGCTGATCGCGGCGGCGGAAGTCACCGATGCCCAGGCCATCCACCCGGGTTACGGTTTCCTGTCGGAAAACGCCGACTTCGCCGAGCGCGTGGAAGAATCCGGCTTCATCTTCATCGGCCCCAAGGCCGACACCATCCGCATGATGGGTGACAAGGTCGAAGCGATCCGCGCGATGAAGGCCGCCGGCGTGCCGTGCGTGCCGGGTTCAGGCGGCCCGCTGGGGGAAGACATCGTGGCCAATACCAAGATCGCCCGTGAGATCGGCTACCCGGTCATCATCAAGGCTGCTGGTGGTGGCGGCGGGCGCGGCATGCGCGTGGTGCATGCCGAGGCCTCGCTGAAGACCTCCATTGAAACCACCAAGAGCGAGGCCAAGGCCGCGTTCGGCAATGGTGAGGTCTACATGGAGAAGTTCCTGGAGAATCCGCGCCACGTGGAAATCCAGGTGCTGGCCGATGGCCAGGGTAACGCCATCCACCTCGGTGAGCGCGACTGCTCCATGCAGCGCCGCCACCAGAAGGTGGTGGAAGAAGCGCCGGCACCGGGCATCAGCGCCGAACAGCGCGAAGAGATCGGCAAGGTCTGCACCGAAGCCTGCGTGCGCATCGGTTACCGCGGCGCGGGCACCTTCGAGTTCCTCTACGAAGACGGCCGCTTCTACTTCATCGAAATGAACACCCGCATCCAGGTGGAGCACCCGGTAACCGAAATGGTGACCGGCATCGACCTGGTGGTGGAGCAGCTGAAGATCGCCGCCGGCCACAAGCTCAGCATCAAGCAGAGCGATGTGGTGCTCACCGGCCATGCGATCGAATGCCGCATCAACGCTGAAGATGCCGAAACCTTCGTGCCGAGCCCGGGCCTGATCACCGCGTTCCATCCGCCTGGCGGTCCGGGTGTGCGCGTGGATACGCACATCTATGCCGGCTACCGCGTGCCGTCGAACTACGACTCGATGATCGGCAAGCTGATCGTGCACGGGCCGGATCGGGAAACGGCCATTGCGCGCATGCGCGTGGCGTTGAGCGAAATGGTGGTGGACGGGATCAAGACCAACGTGGCGCTGCAGCAGCGCATCATGCGGGACAAGGGCTTCCAGGCCGGTGGGCAGAACATCCATTACCTGGAGAAGCGGCTGGCTGAGCGCAAGAACAAGTCGATTGCGTTGACCTGATCCGTTCGGTGGTGGATTGAACAGAAAGGCGGGCATTGCCCGCCTTTCTGCTTTCCTGCGTCATGGGTGACTCACTGTTGCCGGGTGATCCTGCTCTACGTGGGCCGACCAACGGTCGGCGCTACCCGGGCAGCGCGCGGTGCTCAATCGCGCAGCGGGATGGCCAGCAGCGGCTGCGCGCCGAGGGTACCCATGGCCTGCCGTGCGGCACCCAGCTCTTCCAGGTGCAGCTCGCCGGGTGCCTTGGCGATGACCTTGAACAGCACGTTGTTGCCGATCATGACCTGCGCTTCGTCCTGCAGCGAGAGCAGGCCGGTGGGATGGGCATGCTGGCGCATGGCAAGGGTCACCAGGGTGGTGGCGCCCCGCACGCTGTTGTTGTTGGCTGCAGCGGCGGCATGCACCGCACGCCCCCGGTCACCGCTGGCCACCAGGAATGTGCGGCTGTACAGCGTCTGCCCTTCCTGCAGGCCGGCGAACTGCGCGGCATCCAGCGCCAGCGCCGTGTACACCCGGCCGGCGTGCGGCGGAATGCGCGCCAGGGCGCGGTTGATGCGCGCCACCGCCTGCTCCGAATCGCGGAACACAGGCTGCAGGCTGCCGTATTGCAGGAAATCGTCCATGGAGCGGCGGCGCCAGGTGAGGTAGCTGCGGATGGCGGCGCGCTGCAGCTGGCTCAACCGCAGCCGCGCGTTCTGCGCCACGGCGCTTTCATACACCTGCGCCGCTTCCAGGCTGGGCATGCCGCGATATTCCACGTTGAACTCGGCCTGGGTCATGAAGCGATGCTCCTGCGCCGGAATCGCCTGGCGGATATCGACAATGCGGTGCGCCGGGTGGTTTCGGCGATGCAGGCGGCCGGCACCGGCGCCGCGTGGCAGATACACCGAAATCCGCTGGGTGTGCTCGTCCACCTGGCGCAGGCGCACGCGGAAGTAGCGGTCGTTGAAACGCAGGTAGTGGCGCAGCCGGTTGCCTTGGCGGCTCATGTACCAGCCTGGCCGACCCACATCGGGCACGATGCCCCGTCGGCGCGCCTGGTGCTCGCCCAGTGCCTGCCCGTGATGGGTCTCCAGCTGGCGGGACAGTTCCGGCGAGAACTCGGGTGGCAGCGCGGCGCAGGCGTCGCCCGGTGCCCGGCGACAGCGCAGCGTGCGGACAGGCTTGGGGGCTTCCTCGCGCAGCTGGTAGACGCCGTCGCGCTTTACCAGTTCCAGCGCGCCGATGCGCAGGCCCAGTGCATCGGTCAGCGTGGCGGCGTAATAGCGCCCATCCACGCACACGGCGTTGCCTGCAAGCTGCGCGGCCGGATCGTTGTAGTACAGGATGCCATCGGGTCCAAGCAGGTCCAGGCGCAGCCGGGCATGCTCGATTGGCGCCTGCTGATGCACCCGCCCGGCCAGGTGGTCGAACACCGCAATGGAACTGTCCGCGCGGTGCACGCTGGACGTTGCCGGCCGTGTGGCCGGTGCGCGTTTCCATTGCCAGTCGCCGGTATCGAAGATCACATCGACGGTGCCATGATCGGTCAGCACCTGCAGCCGCCCCTCACTGATGCTGAGATCCCGTTCGGCACCCTCAAACCGCACCTGGACGCGGCCGTGGTGCAGGTCGGCGGTGGTCTGGCGGATCGTCATGCCCGGCCGCCGAGGCGCAACCGGCGGGGTGTCACTTTCGCCAGAGCCACGCGACGCGGCGGCGGCTGGCACCGGCTCCTCGGCTTCCGGTCCTGCGGGTGCGCCGGGTTCGAGTCCATGCATGCCGCCCAGCACCATCACCGCGTCGGTCAGCTCGGTCCGATCGAGTGGTTGATGGTCGAGCACATCGGCGCCCATATCGAGTACGACCGCCGCCTCCTGCATGCCCAGCACGCTGCGCCCGCCCAGCATGGCAGCTTCGGCCAGGGTGGAGAGCGCATCCCCCACCTGCAGCAGCGCGCGCATGCCCGTGCCCAACGGCGGCGCACACCGTACTCCTTCGTGCCGTAGCCACGCGGTGCGGGTGTCGCTGAACAGCTCGGTCACCGGGCTGCGCAACAAGCCCGCGACGCCATGCAGCACGCCCGGCAGGCTCGGCGAGACAGGCACCGGGATGCAGTTGGCCGGGCGTGCGCTGGGAGCTGCGTGCACTGGCAGCGGCCGCGCGGTGCTCAGTGGCAGCCTCGCGGCATTGGTCACCGTCAGCACCGCCGCCAGGGCCTGCATGGGTGTTTCAACGCGACGGATGACGGTGGGGTCCACCGGCTGCGGCTGCGGACCGGTGACAGGACTGCGGGCGTGGAAGCGACCGGCGGCATGCCGGTGATCGACTGCGGTGGTGGGCATGGAGGGCTCGTTCAGAAGGCGAGCCCGATGAGATCGAAGCTGCGCCTTTCTGTCCAAGCGAATATCCCTACCGGGATCGCATCTCTGATAGGCGTGGACAATCGCTGATGCGACCCAGGCCCGGCAGCGGGGTGCCAAGGCCCTGCATCAGCGGCTGGCGTCGGCGGCCGTGATCTGGGTGTCCTTGACCGGCGCCACGCCCAGCGACGACGTCGGGTCGACGATCACCATGGTTTCGGTCGAGCCGTCCGGCCAGACCACCTGGAACGTGCTGCCCGCCGGCAACGAAGCGAAGGGCATGCCGCTCTGCGCGCGGTACACCGCAGCCACCTGGCTGGCACCGGCGCGGCGCACGTCTTCGTGTGCCTTCACCGAGGTCAGGGTCACCTTCGACAACTTCCGGTAGCGGTCATCGTAGGTGTCGATCATGACCAGGCCCACGGCACCGGCCGAGTAGGCCACGAACAATGCCACCCAGAACCAGAACTTGGCACCATGCAGGAATCGACGGTAATTCATGACCGGTCACTCCGCTTGATCAACTGCTCAACCAACGTTTTCATTTTCCCCGCACCTTGCCGCGAAACCGCAGCGTCATACACAAAAGTGGCGAAGTCCTGCCCACCGTCCTGCGAACAGATCCCTCCGTTCGCGCAGAAATTGTTCATCAATACACTGTCCGGCCCGCAGGCCATGCCCAGCTCGCACGCCGCCAGGCGCCAGGCCAGTTCACTGAACTGGTCGCCGGCCACCAGGCCCTGCAGGGCGCCGTCGCCACTGGCGCGCTGGCCCATGGCGGTGGAAATGGCCATGTACGCTTCTGGATCACGCGAATCCATCACCCGCTCCACCAGGCCACGGCGGTACTCGGGGGTGTCTTTCAATGGCTGGCCATCGGCAAACAGCGCCGCCTCGGCCGCCAGGTTGCCTGCGCGCGCAGCCAGCACGCGCTGGGTGACAATCAACGAGCGGCCAAGGCCGTCGCTGGAGACGAATCCCGCGCAACGGCGCGCTACACGCTCGCGTGCCTGCACCATCGGCGAAGATGCGTTCATGCCCAGCCCGGTAAGCACGTTGTTGTCGAGCTGGTAACCGCCCGGGTCCATCGCATAGATCGCGCAGTAGTCATACACGCGGCTGACCATCCAGCCTGCCTCGGCATTGCCGTTGGCCGCCTGCAGGCGCAGGCGCTGGGCGTAGGCGAACAGGTCGGTGTCGCCCTCGATATCGGCGCGGATGTCCAGCGGCAATCCCGACGGCACCGCCGTGCTGCGCTCGCTGGCCAGCAACTGGCGCGCCAACTGCTGGGCCTGCAGCGGCGCAGCCGACCCCGTGCCGACCTGCAGCTCACTCACGGCAGCCGACGCATGGTCGGCCTGCAGCGCACGGCCGCCCGCGCGGTAGCCCACCACCCCCAGCAACGCCAGGGCCGGTACCACCAGCAGCCAGGTTTTGAGCGTGGGCGCGAGGGCCATTCAGCGAACCGGTTCAAAGGAGACAGACAGCAGGATGCGGAGTTTAGCAATGGCGTACCCTGTTGTCTGAACAGGCCGTCGCGTCGCTTCTCACCGCCTTCTGAGACGGTCGTCGCCGCGACCGTCCGCAATCGTCTAGCATTCACCGTTTTCCGCAGGTCCTTATCGCCCATGCCGTTCCTGGAACTCACCCTCCATTGCACCGAAGCCACCCAGCCGCGCTATGAGAATGCGCTGGACGACGTGGGCGCGCTGGCGGTGACCCTGCTCGACGCCGATGCCGACACCAGCAACGAGCGCGCCATCCTGGAACCGGGCGTGGGCGAAACCCCGTTGTGGAATGACCTGGTGCTCAGCGCCCTGTTCCCCGCCGATTCCAATGCCCTGGCGCTGCTGGCCGCGCTGGAGGCGTTCGACCCGGGCCTGGAATGGACCGATGTCAGCTTCCGCGCAGTGCAGGACGAGGATTGGGAACGCGCTTGGCTGGACCAGTTCCAGCCGATGGCCTTCGGCGACAGCACCTGGATCGTGCCGTGGAACCATGAACTGCCCGAGGCTGCGCAAGCCGCTGATGCTGCCGTGGTAAGGCTGGACCCGGGCCTGGCGTTCGGTTCGGGCACCCACCCCACCACCGCGCTGTGCCTGCGCTGGCTGGACGGGCTGGCCGCCGAAGGCGCGTTGGCCGGGCAGACGGTACTGGATTTCGGTTGCGGCTCGGGCATCCTGGCGCTGGCTGCGCTCAAGCTCGGCGCGGCCAGGGCCGTGGGCGTGGACAACGACCCGCAGGCGGTACTCGCCACGGGCGACAACGCCGAGCGCAACGCGCTGCAGGACCGCATGCAGGTCTACCTGCCGGCCGACGAACCGCAGGCCACCTACCCGGTAGTGGTGGCCAATATCCTGGCCTCGGCGCTGGATGCGCTGGCCGATGTGCTGGCCGCACGCGTGGCACCAGGCGGCCGCATTGCGCTGTCGGGCATCCTGCATGGGCAGGAAGACGAACTGCTGGTGCGGTATGCGCCCTGGTTCGAGCAGCTTGAAGTGGCGCGCGACGACGACTGGATGCGCATCACCGGCGTGCGCCGTGCTTGAATGACCCGATGAGCGAACCGACTCCGCCACCGCGACGTCCCCTGGCCACGTTCCTGCGTGCGTCCGCTGAACCCACGCCCGAGGCGGTCGACGCGGTCGCCCCGGACAGCGAGGCGGACAACAACGAGGACAATCCCGTTGTTGCCGAGGCGTATGTGGAGGACATCGAGCAGACCGAAGCGGACATCGACCCCGCTCCGGTCGCAGTGGCCGAGCCCATCGCGCCCAACGCTGCTGCCACGCCCGCACCCAGTTTCATGCGCCCCCCCGAACGTGCGGCGCCCACGCCGCGTTGGCAGTGGGCGCTGGTCGGTGGCCTGGTCGTGCTGCTGTCGCTGCAGATCGCCGTCGCCGACCGCGCGCGACTGGCCGCCGATGCTGGAAGCCGGCCGTGGATTGCCGGGCTGTGCAGCGTGCTGCGCTGCAGCCTGCCGGCCTGGCAGGAACCGGCCGCCTTCAGCATGATCAGCCGCGACGTGCGGCCGGTGCCCGGGCAGCCCGGCGCGCTGCAGGTGCAGGCCAGTTTCCGCAACGATGCCCGCTGGGCACAAGCCTGGCCGTCGCTGCGGCTGTCGCTGTCCGACGCCGATGGCCGCGTGATCGGTGCCCGCGTGTTCGCGCCGCACGACTACCTGGACCCTACGGCCGATGCCGCTTCCGTACTGGAGCCGGGCCAGAGCGCGCAGATCGCGTTCCGGGTGCGCGAACCGGCGGCGTCCACCGTCGCATTCACCTTCGAGTTCCTGTAACCCGGCGTCCTGCCAACGAGCGTGGCGGCACGGCCACGCACGCGCTAGACTGGCCCCCTCCAAATTCTCCGCCAGGGTTGTGGTCCGCCCTGGCTTCGCACCGGGATACTTCTTGAACGCTGTCCTTTCTCGTCCTGACAATAGTCGTGGCGCGCCGAAGCCGCCGCTGCGCGAACACGTGGCCCAGTCGGTCCGGCGTTACCTGCGCGACCTGGACGGCTGCGATGCGGATGACGTGTACGAGATCGTCCTGCGTGAAATGGAGATCCCGCTGTTCGTGGAAGTGCTCAACCACTGCGAAGGCAACCAGAGCCGCGCGGCGTCGATGCTGGGCATCCACCGTGCCACCCTGCGCAAGAAGCTGAAAGAGTACGGCATCGCCACCTGAGGCCCCGGTGGGGGTGCGGGACGGCCTACAATATGGGCCCGCTCCGCTTCGATCTCCTGCCCCCATGAGTTCCGATCTGCTGCCCGTGCGCCGGGCCCTGCTTTCCGTTTCCGACAAGACCGGTCTGATCGACCTGGCCCGCGCCCTCGCCGCGCGCAACGTCGAGCTGCTTTCCACTGGCGGTACCGCCAAGGCTATCCGCGACGCCGGCCTGCCGGTGAAGGACGTGGCCGACGTCACCGGCTTCCCGGAAATGATGGATGGCCGGGTCAAGACCCTGCACCCGCTGGTGCACGGCGGCCTGCTTGGCCGTGCCGGCCAGGATGAGGCGGTGATGGCCGAACATGGCATCGCGGCGATCGACCTGCTGGTGCTGAACCTGTACCCGTTCGAGCGCGTCACCGCCAACGCGGACTGCACGCTGGCCGATGCGGTGGAAAACATCGACATCGGCGGCCCGGCCATGTTGCGATCGGCGGCTAAGAACTTCGCCCGTGTTGCAGTGGCCACCGATCCGTCGCAGTACGCCGAATTGCTCGCCGAGCTGGATGCCAATGATGGCAGGCTGTCGGCCGCCAAGCGCTTCGCGCTGTCGGTGGCCGCGTTCAACCGCGTGGCGCAGTACGACGCGGCGATCAGCAACTACCTGTCGGCGGTAACCGCCACCGATGCGGCCGTGCCGATGCGGACCGAGTTCCCGGCGCAGATGAATTCCAGCTTCGTGAAGGTCATGGACCTGCGCTACGGCGAGAACCCGCACCAGGCCGGCGCGTTCTACCGCGACCTGTCGCCGGTGGCCGGCACGCTGGCCACGTTCCAGCAGCTGCAGGGCAAGGAACTGAGCTACAACAACCTGGCCGATGCCGATGCCGCATGGGAATGCGTGCGCCAGTTCGACGCGCCGGCCTGTGTGATCGTCAAGCATGCCAACCCGTGTGGCGTGGCCGTGGGCGCCGGCAACGGCGATGCCTACGAATTGGCGTACGCCACTGACCCGACCAGCGCCTTCGGCGGCATCATCGCCTTCAACAAGCCGCTCGACGCCGCCACCGCCAAGGTCATCCTGGACCGCCAGTTCGTGGAAGTGCTGATCGCCCCGGATTACGAACCGGCTGCGCTGGAGTACGCGCAGAAAAAGGCGAACGTGCGCGTGCTGCGCATTCCGCACGGCGAAGGCCGCAACAATTACGACACCAAGCGCATTGGCTCGGGCCTGCTGGTGCAGAGCGCAGACAACCGTGGCATGCGCCGTGACGAACTGACCGTGGTCAGCAAGCTGGCTCCGACCGAGAAGCAGTTCACCGACCTGCTGTTCGCCTGGAGCGTGGCCAAGTTCGTCAAGTCCAACGCGATCGTCTACGCCAAGGACAACCGCACCATCGGCGTCGGCGCTGGCCAGATGAGCCGCGTGTATTCGGCGCGCATCGCCGGCATCAAGGCCGCCGACGCGAACCTGGTGGTCGAAGGTTCGGTGATGGCGTCCGACGCGTTCTTCCCGTTCCGCGACGGCATCGACGCCGCTGCGGCGGCCGGCATCAAGGCGGTGATCCAGCCGGGTGGTTCGATGCGCGACGCCGAAGTGATTGCCGCGGCTGACGAACACGGCCTGGCGATGGTGTTTACCGGCGTGCGTCACTTCCGCCATTGATTGTTCGGCGTAAGGTGGGGGCCGACAAGGCGTCGGCGCCTGCTGACAGGTTCTGACCGGAGCTGGAGGGTGATCGCATGACCGACAACCATGGCGAGCTGATTCTGTACCGCACCGATGACGGTCGGACGGAGGTTCATCTGCGCGCCGCGGAAGGTACGGTCTGGCTGACGCAGGCAGAAATGGCCCAGCTGTTTGATACCACCAAGCAGAACATCAGTCTGCATGCCCGCAACATCTTCGCAGAGCAGGAGCTGTCAGAGGAATCAGTTGTCAAGCATTACTTGACAACTGCCGCCGACGGAAAACGTTATAAAACAACGAATTACCGACTGGAATTCATCATAGCCGTCGGTTTCCGGGTCCGCTCGCCTCGCGGAGCACAGTTCCGCCGCTGGGCCGGCTCGTCGTTGGCTCAGTATCTGGCCAAGGGCTTCCTGCTCAACGACGAACGACTCAAGGACGCCGAGCGTGCGGACTACTTCAAGGAACTGCTGCTCCGCATCCGCGACATCCGAAGTTCGGAGAAGCGGTTCTACCAGACGTTGCGTGATCTGTTCAAAGCCAGCAGCAGCGATTACGACGGCACGGCAGCAACAGCCAAGACGTTCTTCGCCACCATCCAGAACAAGCTGGTCTTCGCCATTACCGGCCGCACCGCTGCGCAGCTGATTGTCGAGCGCGCCGATCCCGACGTGCCTCACATGGGCCTGACAAACTGGTCCGGCGACAAGCTCCGCAAGTCCGACGCGGTCGTGTCAAAGAACTACCTGACGCAGAGGGAACTCGATCAGCTGAACCGGCTGGTCACCATGTTCCTCGACTTCGCAGAAGACCGTGCCGAGCGTCGCATCGAAACGCGGATGGACGACTGGATCACGCAGACCGACCGTTTCCTCGACTTCAACGAACGCGCTGTGCTCAACGGTCCGGGCCGCATCTCAAGTCAGCAGATGGAGTTGATCATCGCGGAGCGCTACGCAGCATTCGATGCGCAGCGGCGCAGAGCGGACAGGATCACATCAGAACGCGAGACCGAGGTCGACCTGCAGCAGTTGCACACCGAAGCCAAGCGTCTTGTCTCCGCCGTGAAACCGGACTGACCGCCTTCCACCCTACTTACTTACTGTTACCCCAGGAATGCCTCAATGAAAATCCTCGTCATCGGCTCCGGCGGCCGTGAACATGCCCTGGCCTGGAAGCTGGCCCAGTCGTCCCGTGTCACCGAGGTGCTGGTTGCGCCGGGCAATGCGGGCACCGCCACCGAAGCTGGCTGCCGCAACGTGCCGGTCAAGGTCACTGACCTGGACGGGCTGCTGGCACTTGTGCAGGCGGAAGGTGTCGAGCTGACCGTGGTTGGCCCCGAAGTGCCGCTGGTGGCCGGCGTGGTCGACCGCTTCCGCGCTGCGGGCCATCGCATCTTCGGCCCCACCGCTGCGGCGGCGCAGCTGGAAGGCAGCAAGGCCTACGCCAAGGACTTCCTGGCCCGTCACAACATTCCCACCGCGTTCTATGCCGTGCATACCGAGGTGGATGCTGCGCTGGCCTACGTCCGCGACAAGGGCGCACCGATCGTGGTCAAGGCCGATGGCCTGGCCGCGGGCAAGGGCGTGATCGTGGCGATGACCCTGCAGGAGGCCGAAGACGCGGTGCGCGACATGCTGTCGGGCAATGCGTTCGGCGATGCCGGCGCGCGCGTGGTGATCGAGGAATTCCTCGATGGCGAAGAAGCCAGCTTCATCTCGATGGTCGATGGCACCACGGCACTGCCGATGGCCACCTCGCAGGACCACAAGCGCGTGGGCGATGGCGATACGGGTCCAAACACCGGCGGCATGGGCGCGTATTCGCCTGCACCGGTGGTTACCGAGGAGGTGCACGCACGGGTGATGCGCGAGGTGGTGAACCCCACCGTGCAGGGCATGATCGCCGACGGCATCCCGTTCACCGGCTTCCTCTATGCCGGGCTGATGATCGATGCCAGTGGCGCGCCGAAGGTGATTGAATTCAACGTGCGCTTCGGCGACCCGGAAACCCAGCCGGTAATGCTTCGCCTGCAGTCGGACCTGGTGGAACTGGTGGAGGCGGCGATCGATGCACGCCTGCATGAAGTGGAAGCGCGGTGGGACCCGCGTCCGTCGCTGGGCGTGGTGATGGCGGCGGCGCCGTATCCGGAAACGCCGATCACCGGTGATGTGATCCACGGGCTGGACCAGGTGCCGTCTACGGCCAAGGTGTTCCACGCCGGCACCACGCTGGACGCGCAGGGCCAGGTGCTCAGCGCTGGCGGCCGCGTGTTGTGCGTGGCCGCGCTGGGCGACAGCGTGGGCGATGCGCAGGCCAATGCGTATGCGGGCGTGGCGAAGGTGACGTGGAAAAACGAATTCCACCGCAATGACATTGGCTGGCGGGCTATCGCGCGCGAGAGGGCGTAAGAGCAGCCGACTAACAGTCGGCTCTACCCTCGGTAGGTGCCCACTGTTGGTGGGCACGTCCTTGGCGCAACAAAAAAGCCCGGCGATGCCGGGCTTTTGTTTGATGCGTTGGATGCCGCGTTACGCGGTGAACAGCGCCTTCATCTTCTTCAGCGCGTTCGCTTCGACCTGGCGGATGCGTTCGGCGGACACACCGTATTCATCGGCCAGCTCCTGCAGGGTGACCTTGCTGTCGGCGTCCAGCCAGCGACGACGGATGATGTCGCGTGAGCGGGCGTCGAGCTCGGCCAGGCCTTCGCGCAGCAGCTGCAGCTGGTTGTCTTCGCTGTCGGCACGCTCGTAGGCCATCGACGGATCTTCATCGTTGGCGACCAGGAACGCAGCCGGCGACGGCGGCGCATGCTCGTTATCGTCATCGCTGGGCGCATCGAAACCGATGTCGCGACCCGAGAGGCGCGATTCCATTTCCAGCACTTCGCGTTCGGACACGTTGAGGTCCTTGGCGACAGCGGTGACTTCCGCCGCGTTCAACCAGCCCAGGCGGGTCTTGGACTTGCGCAGGTTGAAGAACAGCTTGCGCTGCGCCTTCGTCGTGGCGACCTTGACGATGCGCCAGTTCTTCAGGATGAACTCGTGCATTTCGGCACGGATCCAGTGCACCGCGAAGGACACCAGGCGGACGCCCATGTCCGGGTCGAAGCGCTTCACGGCCTTCATCAGGCCGATGTTGCCTTCCTGGATCAGGTCGCCCAGCTGCAGGCCGTAGCCGTTATAGCCACGGGCCACGTGCACCACGAAGCGCAGGTGGGAATGGACCAGCTCGCGCGCGGCGTCCAGGTCCTGCTCGTCGCGGAAGCGGCGGGCCAGGTCCTGCTCGTCATCGACCGTCAACACCGGGATCTGGTGCACGGCGCCGATGTAGGCGTCCAGCGAACCGAGCGCACTGGGAATCGGAAGATTGTTTGCCACAAGGGCAGTAGACATGTTCTGGCTCATAGGGGTCATCTTATCAGTCCTGTATTTGGACTGCTGACAGTTCAAAAAGTTCCAGCGTTCCGCAGGTGAAACGCTGACGCAGATCAGGCCCCTAACGTACCGCGAAATGGTGACAGTTGCGAGTGGCCGCCCTTCGGCGCAATTCCAATATAAATCAATATGATACAGTCCAAAATGTCACCACCACGTCGTTTTGGGCAGGACAATCCCACAAAGATCGGCCCATTCAGGATGAAAACGTTGCCAGGCATTCAGCCGAAGCGCCCGAGTGACATGAACGGCAGCCAGAATCCTGGCTCCGGACAGTGCCCAGCCAGGCATGGCCTGGCTCTACGCCCCCCGCCCCCACACCCGGCAAGTCCACCGAAGCCGACCCCGAAGCCGCAATGCCCGGTAGTGCCACCCCATGGGTGGCAGGCCAGACAATGCCGAAGCCTAGTAATACCCGGACAAATTCAGGAAGAACCCCTTCGCTTCATACCGCAACTCGGTCAGGTCATCACTGAACTCGGTGAAGTTGTACCCCGCACCAATCTTGAAGTTCTGCCCCACCTGGCGGTCCACGCCCACCAGCCAGCCCTTCTTGTCGCCGCCCTCGCGCACGTCCAGCCAGCGGTACTCGCCCATCGCCTCCCACTGCGCGAACAACCGGTAGCGCAACTGCAAGGCGGAGAAGTTGACCCGGCTGTCCAGCCACGCGCCCTCGCCGCGCCCGGTGCGGTAATCGCCCCAGCGGCCGGCCAGCTTCCCGGCCAGCTCCCAACGGTCGCTGAGCTGCATCACTCCTTCAAACGAGACGATCTGCGATTTCTGGTCGTACACGTTGCCGCCTTCCTGGCCCAGCGACGCCACGTCGTAAAGATACGTGTACTTGCCGAAGGCCGCCCAGCGCGTGTTGTCGTGCGGACGCCAGGCAAAGCCCAGGTTGGACTCCACCAGCTTGGCATCGGCCAGCGGATTGCGCTTGTCATCCGTGTCGGCGTAGTTGGCGCGCAGCGCGATGCGCCAGTCCTCGTTGACCTTGTACAGCAGCCGGTTGGTGGTCACCCACTGCCGACGATCTTCAGCGCCTTCGTCGCGGCGGTATTCGAGCTTGCTCGTCCACTGCGTATCGGCATCGGTGCGGCCACCGCTGACGCTGTAGGCGCGGCGATCGACGCGCCCGGTCGTCGCGTCCAGTTCGCCGTCCATCACGCTGAAGCCCAGCGTCCAGCCCTGCGCGGGGTAGAAGTCCATGCCGAAGGTATGCACCAGCCCGGCGCTGTCGTCGCGGCGGTCCTTCAGGTACTGGCTTTCGTTGAACACGTTGACCTGGTTGCTCAGGCGCCAGCGCTGGCCCAGCGTCCAGCCCGACTGCAGCCCGGTGTCGTAGAGCGGGTCGGTGGTGGTGCGGTCGGTGCTGTAGCTGTAGTTGCCATAGAAGCTGTGCTCGGGCGTCATCCAGTATTCGCCTTCGAGCTTGGCGCCATCGCCGCGGCTGCCGCTGCTCACTTCCGCGCCCAAGCTGGAGCGGTCGCCGAACAGGTAGCGCGCGCCCAGCGTGGCCAGGTCGTTCTTCTCGTAGGCGCCGCTGTCGTCATCCACGGTCAGCTGCCCTACCCCGTACAGCTCCCACTTGGCACCGAAGCGCTGCCGGTAACTCAGCGCCGCCAGGGTGCCGTCCACGTCGGTACCGGCGTTCTCTTCGCGCACCCGGCGCAGCTCGGCCCCGAGCTGGCCGTCGTTGCCCAGCCGCCAATCCATCGTGAGCTGCGACTGCTCCACCGCCACCTCACCGCGCTCGGCGCGGCTGTGCCGGCCATACAGGCTCAGGTTGTCGGTGAAGTAGCCCAGGAACTCGGCACCGTATTCCTCCAGCGCCAGCCCACTGTCCATGCGCGAGACCGAGAAGCCGGCGTCCACGTCGCGCCACCAGGCGCCCATGCTCCAATCCTGCTTGGTCCACCCCAGCTCGCGCAGGTTGGCGCGCGCTTCCACCGCGCGGGCGTCGCCCTTGCGGTCGCCGCTGACCGGATTGCGCTGGATGAAGCTCAGGCCGCCGTTGTCGGAGTAGAAGATCGGCGCGGCAGTAGCCTCGGTGCGGGTCTGTTCCAGTTTCAGGTAAGTGCCGCGCCCAGCCTGAAGGGTAAGGTCGGCGCCCATCAGGCTGTAGTCGTCGCCACTGCGGTTCTCGTCGACGTAGGTGCCGCCCACCGCCACGTGGTCGCCGAACCACTGCTTGCCGCGCAGCCCGGCGCTCACGTCGTCGGTGCTGAAGCCCAGCGGGATGTACTCGTAGTCCACCAGCAGCAGCTGGTCATAGCCATCCAGTGGCGTATCACGGGTCAGCGTGCGCACGTTCTCGCGCGTGATCTGCGACAGCGCGCGGGTCAGGAACAGGCGGCCCTGGATTTCATTGATCTCGTAGTCCACGCCGCGCTGCAGGTTGGTGCGCACTTCGGTGCGGCCGGTGGTACGGTCGCGCACCTCCAGCACCACCTGCTCCGAGCCGGGCAGCAGGTCGGTGTGACGCAGGTAGTAGAGGCTGCCGCCTGTGCCGAGGAACTCGGTGTGGCCGAGCGCGGACTGCGCCTCGGAACCGAACGCCTTCAACAGCGAACGCGGGTCGCCCAGCGGGGTGGTCGCGCGCGAGCGCCAGCTCACCGCCGCGCCGTACAGCGAACGCACGTACTGGCCGTACTCGGTGCCGGTGAAGCCAGTGGCGAAGTTGCCCCACAGCGCCTGGTTCTGGTCCCAGTCCACGCGCACGTACAGCTTGCCCTGCGTGTCGATGTCGCGATACGTGGTGGAGTCGTCACCGTATACCGGGTAGTACTGGTCCGGATCGAGGCGGCGGAACACGTCGCGGGCGTCGGCATCCAGGAAGCCGTCGAACAGCCGCTTCAGCTCGCGGTCGTAGGTGTCGGCCTGCGCGGTGACCAGGTACTTCCCGCGCAGCTTGCTCTTCAGGTAGAACGCCAGCCGCCCTTCGCTGAGGAAGCTGTCGTCCTGGTCGCGGTCGGCGGCGAGCGGATCCAGGTTGCCGCTGGCGGTATTGCGCGACAAGGTCACGTCGGCCAGCGCCACCAGGAAGCGGTAGCTGCCGGTCACTTCCACGTCGAGCGTGCGGGTCAGCGTCGGCGCGTCCATGGCCTCCACCTGCACGGTGTACCGGTGCTCGCCGATCGGCTCCAGGAACTCGGCGGCGAACTTCTGCTCCAGGTCCACCGGGAAGCTCTGCCCGTTGATCATCACCCGTGCATTGGGGCTCAACCCACGCCCGTAGATCCGCACCCGTGAGCCGTAGATGGGGATGTTCTGCTGGCGCAGCGCGTTCTGCCCGTAGATGGCATTGCTCAGCTGCTGGGCCTGCGCATCGTCGCCATCCAGCACGCGCCCCAAGGTGCGCTGCACGTTGTCCCGCACCAGCTGGGTGCCGCGTTCGTAGTCGGTGGGCAGTACCAGCTGGAAGCGCTGCGGGTTGGTTTCATCGAAGGAACCATCCCGGCCATAGGCCCGGGCGATGTACTGCAGGTCATCGCCAACGCGCAGGTTGAGGTTTTCCGGCAGCTGCCCGTCCCACTCGGTGTTGCCGACGTAGTCCACCGGCATCTCGATGCGCGCCAGCGGCGTGACCAGGTCAGTGTCGCTGCCGCGGTAGATCACCACTTCCAGGCGCTCGATGAACGAGGCGTAGTTGTTGTAGCCGTGGAAGCGCAGCGGCTTGGTCAGCCGGCCGTTCTCGAACGGGGCCATGGAGCCCGTCTGCACATTGAGCACCGGCGCCGACAGCGCCGGATCTTCGGTGGCCCAGACCACGGCGCCATCGGGGAGCTCGGTGGCCGACGCACCATTGGGTGCCGGCACCACCGCGCCGGGTTCCGCAGGACCGGCGGGAGCATCCACCGCCGGACGCACCTGCAGCAGCAGGTCATTGCCCTGCCGACAGCCGTCCACCCCGCACAGGGTGGTGGGCACTTCGGGCAGCGGTTGCGGCGCCTGCGCGTGGGTGATCGGCGACCACAGCGCCAACAGGAGCATCAGGGAGCTGAGTGAGGTCTTGCGGTTCATGGTCATCTCCTCAGCGGTCCGCACGGTCGGCGGGGCGGGCCGGCGCAGCGGGCTGCACCTGGACCTGCACACGGGCGGCAACCTCGGCAGGCAGCCGTGGCAGCAGGGCCTTGCGCAGCACCTCGGCGCGCTGCCCGGCGAGTGCGGGCGTGGCCTGCCCGGCGGCTACGTTGACCTGCCCCCCGCCCTGCGCCTCCAGCGTGCGTGCTGCATGCGCCAGCACCGTCTCGGCAGCGGCGCCCAGCGTGGCCTGGCCGGGAACGAACAGCCCTTCCCCAACCTCCAGCACCGATTGCGGTGGCCCGGCGTTGAACCTGCCTTCGGGCAATGCGACGCCGAAGTCGAAGCGCACCGGCAACCCCGGGGTGATCCGGCGCAGCAGCGGATTGCGGGTCGTGAAGCGTGCGTCGGCCGGCAACGTGGTCGGATCGACCTTGAGGATGAAGTTGCGTCCGCGCGCCTGGCCACCGTTGATGCCGACCAGGTGATAGCGGCCGTACGCATCGGTTTCGATCACCAGGCCTTCCACCGATGCCACGCGGACACCGGGGATGCCACGTTCGCCTGCGTCCTGCACGCCGTTGCCGTTGTGATCGTTGAACACGCTGCCGATCACCAGGCTTTCGTCCAGCAGCGGGTCGCCGATCACCTCCACGTCGGCCGAGGCCACGTTGCTGATGGTGGTGCCCAGCACGTCATTGGCAGTGATGCGGTTGGTATGCACACCCAGCCCCACGCCCGCCCCCACCCGCAGGTAGTACACCAGCGTGGCCGATCCACCGGCGCGGATGTCCAGGCCGTCGATGCGCAGCGGTGCCACGCCGCTGGCACGTGCGGAATTGTCGATGTCCTGCGCCTCGAACCCGCCCGGGATGAAGGTGAAGCCGCTGGGCAGGGTGTCGAACAGGGTGACGCCCAGCGCGTCGAAGTCGCCCATGTTCTCCACGGTGACCACGTAGCGCACCACGTCACCCACCTTCACGCTGCGCTGGGTGGCCTGCTTGGTCAGGCGCAGCACCACCGCATCGGCGGTGACCACCACGTTGACCCAGCCTTCCACGCACACCGGGGTCGGCATCGAGGCATCGCAGATGTTGTAGCTGAAGTTGTCCAGGCCGCTGTAACCGACGAAGGCGGTGTAGATGCATTCGCCGTTGCCGCAGGTTGCGCGTCCGTTGCCCGCCGCCCTGCCCAGCCGCATCGATGCCGGGTTGATGCGAGCGCCGCTGGTGGTGAGGTTGTCCAGCAGCGGTACGGTGGTGGTGGTCCCACTGAGCACGGTGATGTTCTCGTCCACCACGTCGACGTCATTGACCTGGGTCTGCACGGTGACCGTGGCACTGCTGCAGACCGCCGGCGAGGCCTGGTTGCAGAGGCTGTAGGTGAAGCTGTCGGCACCGCTGAAGTGGGTCATCGGGGTGTAGCGCACGCTGCCGTCAGGCAGCACCACCGCCGTGCCCATGGTCGGCGCGGTGGTGATGGTCACCGCCACCGTGCCCGGATCGACCGGCGCGCCATTGGCCAGGTCGTTGGCCAGCACCGGCACATCGACCGCCGTGTCCTGTGGCGTGCTGGCCTGGTCGTTGTTGGCCACCGGCACGCTGTTCGGCGCTGCCGCCAGGGTGACCGACA
Organism: Stenotrophomonas sp. Steno-Z4; assembly: GCF_056393145.1. NCBI lineage: Bacteria > Pseudomonadati > Pseudomonadota > Gammaproteobacteria > Lysobacterales > Lysobacteraceae > Stenotrophomonas > Stenotrophomonas sp. Steno-Z4. The sequence continues at coordinate 1,093,792 of NZ_JBWJPC010000001.1, forward strand.
CCGTACCCACCGCGCATACCGTGGGCTGCGCCACCAGGCAGATCTGGTAGGTGGTGGTGTAGATCGTCCCGGGCGTACCGGCAGTGACGTCGACGCTGCCGTCGGGCTGGATGGTCAGCGCCGGGGTGTTGGTCGGCGTCAGCACCACCGTGGTCGGGTCCACGGGGGTACCGTTCAACGTGTCGTTGGTCAGCACGTTGGTCACGCCGGTGGCGCCGCCCGGGGGGACGCCGGGCACGCTGTCGTCGTTGGCCACCAGGACACCCGCACTGGCCAGCGTGACCGACACCGTGCCGATATCGCACACCGCCGGCTGGGCCACCAGGCAGATCTGGTAGGTGGTGGTGTAGGTGGTGCCGGGCGTGCCCGCCGCGACGTTGACACTGCCGTTGGGCTGGATGGTGATGGCGGCGGTGTTGACCGGGGTCAGCACCACCGTGGCCGGGTCCAGCGCGGCACTGTTGTAGGTGTCGTTGGTCAACACGTTGGCCACACCGTTGGCGCCGGCGGCCGGCACATTGGCCACCGTGTCGTCCACCGCGTCGAGCAGGCCTGGCGTGGTGGCCAGGGTGACCGACACCGTGCCGATGTCGCACACCGTCGGCTGTGCCACCAGGCAGAGGCGGTAGGTGGTGGTGTAGGTGACACCCGGGGTACCGGCCGCCACGTCCAGGCTGCCGTTGGGCTGGATGGTCAGCGCCGTGGTGTTGTTCGGGGTCAGCACCACCGTGGCCGGGTCGAGCGCGGCGCCGTTGAAGGTGTCGTTGGCGAAGACGTTGAGCACGCCGAGCGCCCCGGTCGCCGGCACGTTGCTGGCAGTGTCGTCCACCGCATCGAGCAGCGCCGCGGTGACCGTCACGCTGACGGTGGCGGTGTCGCACACGTTGAGGTTGGGCGCGGGCAGGCACACCTGGTAGGTGAAGGTGTCGGTACCGGTGAAGCCCGCGTTGGGGGTGTAGCTGATGGTGTTGTCGCCGTTGACCACGGCGGTGCCGTTGGACGGCGGCACCGGCACGGTGAACACCGCGCCGACCGGCAAGGTGTCGTTGGCGGCCACGGCCAGTACCGTGGTGCCGGTCCCGGCGGGCAGCGCGTCGTCGGCCGCATCCGGGCGCACCGCGACCAGCGCGGTGGCCTGGGCGCAGTTGCCCGGCTGTGCGTTCTCGCACACCTGGTAGGTGAGCGTGGTCGCTGCCGGCAGCGTGCCCGGTGCCACGGTCACCACGCCGTTGGCGGCCATGCTGTAACCCGGCACCGCGCCGACCAGCGAGGCGGTCACCGGCGTGGTCCCCGGAACGATCGGGGCGCCGTTGAAGGTGTCGTTGAGCAGCACGCTGGCGGTGGTGCCACCGGTCGGCGCAACCGGCGCGCCGCTGAAGTCATCGGCCTGCGCGACCAGCGCGCTGGCCGTCACCGTCAGGCTTACCGACGCGGTATCGCACACGCTGCCATTCGGTGCGGGCAGGCACACCTGGTAGGTGAAGCTGTCCGCGCCGGTGAAGCCTGCGGTTGGCGTGTAGCTGATGCTGCCATCGGGATTGACCACGGCGGTGCCGTTGGCCGGCGCGACCGGGACGGTGATCGTCGGGTTGAGCGGCAGCGTGTCGTTGGCGGTCACTGCAAGCACCGTGGTGGTGCCTGCCGCAGCCGACAGCGTGTCGTCCGCAGCGGCCGGGCTGACCGCCACCAGCGCGGTGGACTGGGCGCAGTTGGTCGGCACGGCGGTCTCGCAGACCTGGTAGTTCAGCGTTACTGCAGCGGGCGTGGTGCCGGCCGCAACGGTGACGACACCGTTGGCGGCCATGCTGTAGCCCGGCACGGGGCCCAGCAACGACGCGGTCACCGGGGTCGTGCCGGGCACGATCGGGGTGCCATTGAAGGTGTCGTTGAGCAGCACGCTGGGCGTGCTGCCACCGGCAGCCGGTGCGATCGGGGTGCTGCTGAAGTCATCGGCCACGGCGGTGACCGTGGTGACAGCGACGGTGATCGAGACCGTCGCGCTGTCGCACACACCGGCACCCGGGGCGGGCAGGCAGGCCTGGTAGGTGAAGCTGTCCGGGCCGGTGTAGCCGGGGTTGGGCGTGTAGCTGATGGTTCCGTCGCCGTTGACGATGACGGTGCCGTTGGCCGGGCCGGCCGATACGGTAATGGTCGGATTGACCGGCAGGGTGTCGTTGGCGATGACGTTGAGCACCGTGGTGGTACCCGCCGCTGCAGTCAGCGTGTCATCAACCACGACCGGGCTGACCGCGACCACGGCGGTGGACTGCGCGCAGTTGGTCGGCACGGCCACTTCGCACACCTGGTAGCTGAGCGTCACCGCCGCCGGCGTGGTGCCGGGGGCCACGCTGACCACACCGTTGGTGGCCATGCTGTACCCGGTCACCGGGGTCACCAGCGATGCCGCGACCGGAGTAGTCCCGGGCACGATGGCCGCGCCGTTGAAGGTGTCGTTGAGCAGCACGCTGGCGGTGCTGCCGCCGGTCGCCGGTGCGATCGGTGCCGCGGTGAAGTCATCGGCCACCGCGGTGAGCGTGGTGGCGCTGACGGTGAGGGTCACCGTGGCGGTGTCGCACACGCTGCCGCCCGGTGCGGGCAGGCACAGCTGATAGGTGAAGCTGTCCGGGCCGGTGTAGCCGGCGGTCGGGGTGTAGCTGATGGTGCCGTCGCCATTGACCACGGCGGTGCCGTTGGTCGGTGCGACCGGGAGGGTGACGACCGGGTTCAGCGGCGCCGCATCGTTGGCCAGGACGTTGAGCACGGTGGTGGTGCCGGCGGTGGCCGGCAGGGCATCTGCCACCGCATCCGGGCTCACCGCCACCAGCACGGTCGCGGCCGCGCAGTTGGTCGGCACCGCGTTCTCGCACACCTGGTAGTTCAGCGTCACCGCGGCGGGTGTGGTGCCGGCCGCAACGGTGACCACGCCGTTGCCGGCCATGGTGTAGCCGGGCGCCGTGGTCAGCAGCGATGCGGTCACCGCCGTGGTACCGGGCACGATGGCGGCACCGTTGAAGGTGTCGTTGAGCAGCACGCTGGCGGTGCTGCCGCCGGTCGCCGATGCGATCGGTGCCGCGGTGAAGTCATCGGCCACCGCGGTGAGCGTGGTCGCGCTGACGGTGAGGGTCACCGTGGCGGTATCGCAGACACTGCCGCCCGGTGCGGGCAGGCACAGCTGGTAGGTGAAGCTGTCCGGGCCGGTGTAACCGGCGGTCGGGGTGTAGCTGATGGTGCCGTCGCCGTTGACCACGGCGGTGCCGTTGGTCGGTGCGACCGGGAGGGTGACCACCGGGTTCAGCGGCGCGGCATCGTTGGCCAGGACGTTGAGCACGGTGGTGGTGCCGGCGGTGGCCGGCAGTGCATCGGCCACCGCATCGGGGCTGACCGCGACCACGACGGTGGCGCCGGCGCAGTTGGTCGGCACCGCGTTCTCGCACACCTGGTAGTTCAGCGTCACCGCGGCGGGCGTGGTGCCGGCCGCAACGGTGACGACACCGTCGGCGGCCATGCTGTAGCCGGGCTCGACGGTGAGCAGGGTGGCGGTCACCGGGGTGGTACCCGGCACGATCGGCGCACCGTTGAAGGTGTCGTTGAGCAGCACGCTGGCGGTACTGCCGCCGGTCGCCGGCGCGATGGGCGCGTTGGTGAAGTCGTCGTTGACCGCGGCAAGGCCGGTCAGGCTGACAGTGACCGCCACTGCAGCGGTATCGCAGACGGACGCCCCCGGGGCAGGCAGGCACACCTGGTAGGAGAAGGTGTCCGCGCCGGTGAAGCCGGCCGTGGGCGTATAGGTGATGGTGCCGTCGCCATTGACCACGGCGACGCCGTTGGCGGGCGCAACCGCGATCGTGATCGACGGGTTGGCCGGCAGCGTGTCATTGGCGCCGACATTGAGCACGGTGGCGGTACCCGCCGTGGCCGGCAGGGTGTCGTCCACCGCGTCCGGGCTGACCGCCACCACGGCGGCAGCCGCGGCGCAGTTGGTCGGGACGGCGGTCTCGCAGACCTGGTAGTTCAGGGTGACCGCGGCAGGCGTGGTGCCCGGAGCCACGCTGATCACACCGTCGGCGGCCATGCTGTAGCCGGTTTCCACGGTCAGCAGGGTGGCGGTCACCGGGGTGGTGCCCGGCACGATGGGTGCACCATTGAACGTGTCGTTGAGCAGCACGCTGGCGGTGCTGCCACCGGCAGCCGGGGCGATCGGCGTGGCGGTGAAGTCATCGGCCGCAGCGGTGAGCGAGGTCACCCCCACGGTCACGGCGACCGTGGCGGTGTCGCAGACACCGGCTGCCGGCGCGGGCAGGCAGACCTGGTAGGTGAAGCTGTCCGCGCCGGTGAAGCCGGCCGTGGGTGTATAGCTGACGGTGCCGTCGCCGTTGACGAGCGCCGTGCCGTTGGTCGGCGCGGCAGCCACGGTCACGGTCGGTGCAAGCGGGGCGGTGTCGTTGGCCAGCACGTTGAGCACGGTGGTGGCGCCGGCAGTGGCCGGCAGCGCGTCGTCGACCGCGTCCGGGCTGACCGCGACCACGGCCGTGGCACCGGCGCAGTTGGTCGGCACCGCGTTCTCGCAGACCTGGTAATTCAGCGTTACCGCCGCCGGCGTGGTACCGGCGGCCACGGTGATCACGCCATTGGCCGCCATGCTGTAGCCAGTAACCGGCGAAGACAGCGAGGCGGTCACCGCCGTGGTACCGGGAATGATCGGTGCACCGTTGAAGGTGTCGTTCAGCAGCACGCTGGTGGTGCTGCCACCGGTAGCCGGCGCGATGGGCGTGGCGGTGAAGTCATCGTTGGTCGCGGTGAGCGTGGTGGCGCTGACGGTCAGCGACACCGTGGCGGTGTCACACACCCCGGCGCCCGGTGCCGGGAGGCACACCTGGTAGCTGAAGCTGTCAGGACCGGTGTAGGCGCCGGTCGGGGTGTAGGTGATGCTGCCGTCGCCGTTGGCCACGGCCGTGCCGTTCGCGGGCGCGCCGACAACGGTGACCACCGGGTTCAGCGGTGCGCTGTCGTTGGCAAGCACGTTGAGCACGTTGGCGGTGCCGGCGGTAGCCGGCAGCGTGTCATCGGTCGCGTCCGGGCTGACCGCAACGAGCGCGGTGGCGGCTGCGCAGTTGGTCGGCAGGGCGGTCTCGCAGACCTGGTAGCTCAGGGTCACAGCAGCAGGCGTGGTGCCTGGCGCCACGCTGACCACGCCGTTGGCGGCCATCGTGTAGCCGGTAACCGGACTGATCAGCGTGGCGGTCACCGGGGTGGTGCCCGGCACGATCGGCGCGCCATTGAAGGTGTCGTTGAGCAGCACGCTGGCAGTGCTGCCGCCCGCCGCCGGCGGGATCGGCGACGCGGTGAAGTCGTCGTTTGTCGCGGTGACCGTGGTCGCCGTCACCGTGAGCGCCACCGTGGCGGTATCGCACACGCTGCCATGCGGGGCCGGCAGGCACAGCTGGTAGGTGAAGGCATCGGGTCCGACAAACGCACCCGTGGGCGTGTAGCTGAGCGTGCCGTCGCCGTTGACGACCACGTTGCCGCCGGTCGGGGCGGTGGTCACGCTGAGCACCGGGGTGAGCGGCGCCACATCGTTGGCCAGCACGTTGAGCACGGTGGTGGCGCCGGCGGCCGCCGGCAGCACGTCGTTGACCGCGTCCGGGCTCATCACCACTACGGCGGTGGCCGTGGCGCAGTTGCTGGGCAGCGCGGTTTCGCAGACCTGGTAGTTCAGGGCGATGGAACCCGGCAGCGTGCCGGCCGCTACGGAGATTACGCCGTTGGCGGCCATGCTGTAGCCCGAGGCCAGCGTGGTGAGCGAGGCGGTGACCGGGGTGGTGCCCGGCACGATGGCCACGCCGTTGAAGGTGTCGTTGAGCAGCACGCTGGGCGTGCTGCCGCCCGTGGGCGGGATCGGGCTGGCGCTGTAGTCGTCGTTGACCGCGACCAGGGCACCCGCGGCAATGGTGATCGCGACCTGTGCGGTATCGCAGGTGGCGCCGTCCGGTGCCGGCAGGCACACCTGGTAGATGAGCGTGTCCGCGCCGCTCTGCCCGGCGTTGGCGGTGTACTGCAGGGTGCCATCGGCCGCGAGCACGGCAACGCCCTTGGTCGGCAGCTGGGTCGCCGTGAAGGTGGCACCGGCGGGCACATTGTCATTGGCGGCCAGGTTGAAGCTGCCCGGCTGGGTGCCGGTGACGCTGGCCGTGTCATCGGCCGCATCCGGCGCGATCAGCACCTGTACGTCGGCCGTGTCGCAGTTGGTCGTGGAGCCGAGTTCGCACAGGGCATAGCTGAGCGTGGTGGCGCCAGCCGGGGCGAACCCGGCCACGGTGATGACACCGGCACCATCGATGCTGAAGCCGGCCGGTGCGCCCACCAGGTTCACCGTGACCTGCAGCGGATTGGCGGCGGCCCCGTTGAAGGTGTCGTTGCCCAGCACGCTGGGCGTGGTGCCGCCCACGCCCGGCGCGAACACCGGTGCGCGGAAGTTGTCGTCCAGCGCGTCGAGGGTGTTCGCGACCACGGTGATGTTCACCGTGCCGGTGGCGCAGGTGGTGGCGTCCGGCGCAGGCAGGCACACCTGGTACTGCGCGGTCTGCGGGCCGGCGGCAGCCGGCGTGTAAGTGAAGCTGCCGTTGGGCTGCAGGGTGAAGGTGCCTGCGGCGGGCGGCGTGACCAGGGTATAGCCCGCGCCGGCCGGTGCGTTGTCGTTGATGCTGACGTCGCCCACCAGCGGCTGACCGGCCGGCGTGGTGTAGGTGTCATCGGCAGCCGCCGGGGCGATCAGCAGGGCAACCTGCGCGGTATCGCAGTTGCTGCCCGCGCCGGCTTCGCACAGCTCGTAGGTAAGGCTGACTGCACCGGCGGCGGCACCGGAGGGTACGTTGATGACCCCGGCGCTGGTGATGGTGAAGCCCGGTGGCGGCGCGTTGACCAGGCTCAGGGTGACCTGGGCGGCGGTGACCGGGGCGGCATTGAAGGTGTCGTTGTCCAGCACGCTGGCGGTGCTACCGCCGGTGACCGGCGAAATCACCGGGGCGGTGAACACATCGTCGACCGCGTCGATCGTATTGGCCGCGATGATCACGCTCACCGTGGCCGTCGCGCAGGTGCCACCGTTCGGCGCCGGCAGGCAGACGCGGTAGTCGAAGGTGTCGGTGCCGCTGGTTCCCGGGTTGGCGGTGTAGGTGAGCGTGCCGTTGCCGGCAAGATCGATGGTGCCCAGCGTGGGCGCGGTAATGGCGAAATACTCCGAACCGACCGGTGCGTTGTCATTGGTCGCGATCGAACCGTTCACCGACTGCCCGGCCTGCACGTTGAAGGTATCGGCCAGCGCAGTAGGCGCGACCAGCAGCTGGACGTCGGCGTCGTCGCAGTTGGCCGGCACGGCGACTTCGCAGAGCCGGTAGCTGAGCGTGACCAGGCCCGACGGAATGTTGGCGGCGACGGCGATGGTGCCGCTGGTCGGGTCCAGGGTGTATCCCGGCGTGGTCGACAGCAGGGTTGCGGTCACCGTACCCGGCACCACCGCACTGCCATTGAGGGTGTCATTGCCCAGCACGCTGGGCGTGGTGCCGCCGGCGCCCGGAATGGCGGTGGCGAAGGTGTCATCGTTGGCCAGCAGCGCGTTCGCGCCGAGCGTCACGGTAACGATCGCGGTATCGCAGACAGTGCCATTGGGCGCCGGCAGGCAGACCTGGTAGCTGAAGGTGTCGGTGCCGGCAGCGCCCGCGTTGGGGGTGTAGGTGAAGGCGCCATCGCCGCCGATGACGGCAGTGCCCTGGGTGGCCGGGGTGACCAGCGAGAAGGCTGCGCCGGGCGCGGCAATGTCGTTGGTGCCCACGTTACCCAGCGCCGGTTGCCCTGCCCCGGGTGTGGTCACGGCATCGTCCACCGCATCGGGCCCGACCACCAGCTGCACGTTGGCGGTATCGCAGAGGGTCGGCGCGCTGGTGAGGCAGATGCGGTAGGCCAGGGTCACCGCGCCGGCAGCGGTGCCTGCAGGCACGGTGATGAAGCCGTCGGCGTCCATCACGTAGCCGGCCGGAGCGGTGATCAGCGTAGTGGTCAGATTGGCCGCGACGACCGGATTGCCGTCGAAGGTGTCGTTGGCCAGCACGCTGGTGGCCAGCGTGCCGCCGCTCTGTGCCGGCACCGGGGTTGCGGTGAAGTCATCGGCCACCGCGTCGATGACGCTGGCGTTGATGTTCAGCGTGACCGTGGCGGTATCGCACGCGGCGCCATTGGGCGCGGGCAGGCACAACTGGTAGCTGAAGGTGTCGGTGCCGGTCGCGCCTGCATTGGCGGTGTAGGTGAAGCTGCCATCGCCGAGCAGCTGCAGGGTGCCCTGGGTGGGCGCGGTGCCGGTCTGGGTGAAGGTGGAGTCGACCACGTAGTTGTCGTTGTCGCGCACGTTGGCGACCAGCTGCGCGCCAGCCTGCACGGCGTAGCTGTCGTCCACGGCATTGGGCCCGACCACCAGCAGCACGTTGGCGGTATCGCAGTTGGCCGGCGATGCCTGTTCGCACAGCTGGTAGGTCAAGGTCACCGGGCCGGCGGCGGCGGTGGCCGGCACGTTGACGGTGCCATCGGCGGCAATGCTGTAACCCGACGGCGCACTGGTCAGCGACAGCACCATGTTGGCGGCCACGACCGGGACGCCGTTGAGGGTGTCGTTGGTCAACACGCTGGCGGTGGTGCCACCGGCACCCGGCGGCAACGGCGCGGCGCGGAAGTCGTCGTCGTTGGCAAGCAGCGCTGCGGCCTGCACGGGAATGGTGGGGGTGGTGGCGGTGTTGTCGCCCGGGGTCGGGTCGGTGGTGCCCAGCGGCGGGGTGATGGTGGCCACGTTGGCGGCGATGGTGGCCGGCGTTGTGGTCGGCGCGGTGCCGTTGACCAGCACCACCAGGACTTCACCGACGCCGACGTTGACGCCGATGTTGACGCTGCCGGTGCCCGATGCCGCCGCACACTGCGTGCTGGGCGAGACCACCGCGCAGGTCCAGCTCACTGCGGTCAGCTGCGCCGGCACGCTGTCGACCAGCGTGGCCCCCACCGCCTGCGACGGCCCCTGGTTGCGCAGCTCGATGCGGTACTGCACCGCGCCGCCGGCGGCGACCGGCGTGGGCGTGGTGATGGTCTTGGACACGCTCAGCTGCGCGCTGGCGGCCAGCGTGTTGCTGTCGCTGCTGGTGTTGTTGCCCGGGGTGGGATCGGAGATGTCGGCCGGTGCGGCGACCGTGGCGGTGTTCACCAGCGGGTTGCGGTAGGCCTGCGCCTGCGCACCGCCCGCGGCCAGGGTCATCAGCAGGATGCCGGCCAGCGGCAGCGCGCGGGCGCGCAGGCAGCTTTCAGCGAGCTGGGAAAGGAAGCGTCGGGCGCTGGCGGTCGACATGCAGGAATCCTCGAAAGCAGCGCGCAGGCATTCGGCCGCGCACCACGTGTTGCGACGTTGCTGTCGGCGCGCCACCGGGCGCGCCGCGTGGATACGGCTAGTACGCGGCAGGGTCGGCGCTGAAGATCACCGGCACGGTGATCGTTGCCTGCCCGCCATTGATCAGGTCCACACCCAGGCTCACCCCATTGGTTCCCGCCGCACCGCCACTGGCGGCGCTGCAGACGCTTCCCGCCGACGCGATGCAGCTCCATGGCGCGCTCAGCGTGGCGCCGGCCGGCAAGGTGTCGGTCACCTGCGCCGCCGTGACCGGATCGGGCCCGGCATTGCTGACGGTGATGACGTAGCTGGCGGTTCCGCCGGGGGTATAGGAACCGCTGCCATCGGACTTGGTGATCGACAGATCGGCCTGGCGCGTGCGGTTGGTGATGCGGCACACCACGTTGAGCGGCTGCGCCGACAATGCCGGCGAGGTGAAATTGAAGTTCTGCCCGGTACCGCTGGTCAGCGTGGTGCCGGCCTGGTCCTTGCACTCCCAGGTGCTGGCGTAACGCGCAAGCACCGTGGCGGTGCCTGCGGTTTCCGCCAGGGTGTAGACCGTGCCGGGCGTGGTGACCACCGCGGTGGTGGCGCCGTTGTTGCCGACATTGGCCACGCTGGCCAGTACCGTCGCGCCCTGGGCGACACTGAGGTTGAACAGTCCGGGGTCGGTGGTGGGCGCCAGCGTCTTGACCAGCTGCACGGTGGCCGCGCAGCTCTGCGAAATGCTTTCCACGGTGAACACGGCTTGGCCGATGCGGATGCCGAGCAGGCCCAGCAGGTTGTCCACCACGCCGCCAAGCACGGCGCTCAGGACCGGTGCGATGACGGTGTTGATCACGCCGCGTAACGGCGTCAGCAACGCGGGAATGATGGCGTTGACGATGCTGTTCACCGGCAACGGCAACTGGATGAGGTTGTTGACCAGCCGTACCACCGGCGTGCCGCTGGTGATCTGGATTTCGAGCGAGTTGACCAGCGAGGTGACCAGTGCCGTGGCGGTCACCGTGCCGCTGCTCAAGGTGCGTGTCTGTGGATAGGGACCGTTGAACACCACGGACTGGGTGGATGGGGTGCCGGTGGCCACCGCACGCAGGGACACGGTCAGCGGCACATCGACATCCGCCACTTTCAGACCGCTGAGCAGGTTCACGCCCACCGTGACCGCAAGCGACGTGGCGCTGATCGGGGTCACGCTGGCGGGGGTGAGCACGGCGCTGCGGTTGAAGAACACCGCGTCGCTGATGGTGCCGATGTACAGGTTGACCAGGCCCGGCCGCGCCTGCAGGGTCACCGCGTTGCTGGCCAGGTTGACCGCGTTGATGGTGCCTTCGGCGCGGGCGACATCGGCATACACGGACAGATGCAGCAGCGAGGCGGTGATGTTGGTGCCGGCCAGCGAGACCAGGCCACCGACGTTGAGCCCGTTCAACGCGGACACCAGCGGTGCGATGTTCAGCCCCTGGGCGACGTCGAAATCGAATTTGAGGCGGATCGCGGCGCTGTGGAAGCCGGTGCCGACCGGGCCGCAGTTGTACACCGGTGGCTCGACCACCTGCGCCCAGATGCGCACATTGGCCAGGCCACCCAGGCCGAGCGGGGCCAGCTGCGCGGTGGTGAGGGTGATCGGGGTGGGCGTGGTCACCACGTTGCGGAAGTTGTACAGCTGCACGCCACCGGTGATCAGGTCCAGCACGTCCAGGTTGACGTTGGCCAGCGAGCCGGGCGGCAGGCTCACCTGCAGCAGGTCGGCCAGGCGGATGTTGCCGGTCAGGCCGCTGAGCGATGGCGTGAGCAGGTTGAGTGCGTTGGCGGCCAGCGTGTTGCCGTCAGCCTGGAGCACCGAAACCAGCGCGGCCTGCAGCTGGCCCAGGGTGATGTTGGCGTTGAGCACCTGGCTGGGGTCGCTGACCGCGACACCCCCGTTGAGGCGGGTCAGCAGGGCATTGAGATTCACATCGGCACCGGCGATGTGGTTCCAGTCCACCGCAGTGATATTGATATTCGTTCCGGGCAAAAGCGTCGTGAAAAGCAGATTCAGGACCGGACTCTGGGTGCTGTCCACCTGCGCAAGTCGCGGACCAGCAGAAACACAGGCGCCATTTGCCGTGCACGCATCCTGGGCATTTGCGACAGTGAAAATGCTGGATAACGCGAGCCCCATCACAATTAATGCGGAGATACTGACAATCCTGAACCGCACTAACACCCTTTTCACACCTGAAACATTATCCATCGGCCATCCCCCGGTCGTGGCCGCAGCACTCCATCCCGGGTAGGAAAATGCCTACCATGGGTGACCGGATGCTGGCCTGTCTCGTTCAGATTCTGCCGGCGGACTTTCTGGCCGGCATGGAGGATTAACTACGTGGACGGGCGACAATCGTCAAACCGGCCAGTAGTTTTACTGAGGGAAGTTTGGCTGTCGCTGCGGGTTTTACGGATGGGTAACCCTGCGGTGCCAACGACGGACAGCGATTCTGTACATTCTGTTGAAAGAATTGCTGTCTCGTTAGTATCGCTAACCATCCACCACTCAAGGAACGGGAAGGGGATTGCCATGCTCACAATGTCAGACCGGATCCGTGGAGCGCGGACCAGTGCAGGGCTGTCGCAATCGCAACTCGCGAATGAGACTGGCGTGAAAAGAAGTGCGGTAGCGCAATGGGAAAGAAAAGAGGGCACGCATCCGAGCGTGGAGCACCTGGCCCGCATTGCGGTGGTGACGCAGGTGCGTTTCGAGTGGCTGGCCACCGGGCGGGGCTGCGGCAAGGCCGATGGCGGCGAGTTGAGCGCCGCGGCGCCCAACGCCGATTACGCGCGCAACGACCTGGAGGGCAACATCCTGTCGCTGTTCCGGCGCCTGCCGCCGCGCAAGCGGCAAGTGGCGCAATCCATCATCGAAATGCTGGGTGTGTAGACAACGACGGTAGGTAACGACAGTTGGTCGTTACGCCGACATCGGCGGCAACGACCAGTCGATGCCGCCCAGGCCCCGTCGCTCCAGGTACTGGTTGGCCGACGAGAAGTGTCGGCATCCCAGGAAACCGCGATGCGCCGACAACGGCGATGGATGCGGTGCCTTGAGCACGCGGTGGCGGCCGGTATCGATCACCTTGCCCTTCTGCTGGGCGTAGCTGCCCCACAGCAGGAACACCAGGCCCTCGCGCTCGCGGTTGAGGGTGTCCACGACGTGGTCGGTGAACCCTTCCCAGCCGCGTTTCTGGTGGGAGCCGGCCTGCCCCTCTTCAACGGTCAGCACCGCGTTGAGCAGCAGCACGCCACGGCGGGCCCACGGCAGCAGGCAGCCATGGTCCGGGCGTGGCAGGCCGAGGTCGGCTTCCAGTTCCTTGTACATGTTCAACAGCGACGGCGGCACCGGCACGCCGGGCATCACCGAGAAGCTCAGGCCGTGGGCCTGGCCCGCACCGTGGTACGGATCCTGGCCCAGGATGACTACCTTGACCTGGTCGAACGGGGTGGCGTCGAACGCGGCAAAGATCTGCGGACCTGGCGGAAACACGTGCGCGCCGGCCGCCTTGCGCTGGCGCAGGAAGGCCGCCAGGTCGCGCATCTCGGGGCGCAGCAGGTAATCGCCAATACGCGCCTTCCAGCTCGGTTCAAGCTGGATGGTCGGGTGTACGTCGTCGTTCATCGCACCAGCGGTTTGTCGTTGAGGCGTGACAGGCGCAGCTGGAACAGCACCTTGGTGACCAGCAGGCGTTCTTCGATCGGCTTCTGCACCAGGTCGTTGGCGCCGGCCTGCAGCAGCCCGGACTGGTTGAGCGGGTTGCCGTCGCCGGTCATCACCAGCACCGGCAGGCGCCGCTTGCCGTAGCCGAAGTCCACGCGCACGCGCTCGACCACATCCAGCCCACTCAGCTCGCCCTTCAGGGTGACGTCGGTAAGCACCAGGTCGATGCGGTGGCTGCTGCGCCCCAGCGATTCGGCGGTAAGCAGTGCGAACGCCTCTTCGGCGGTCATCACGTGCAGCACGTTCAGGCTCTGCCGTTCGAGCATGCGCTTGGTCGCTTCGGCGACCACGCGGCTGTCTTCCACGTACAGGATGGTGGCGCCGGGAATGGTTTCCGGCTGCACATAGCCACGGATGAACGTCGCCAGGGCTTCATGGCCCAGCGCCTTGTCGAAATAATCGGTGACGTAATCGGTGAAACGGCGCTGCTCAAGGTGCTGCTGGGCATCACCGGAAACCACGATCACCGGCACGTAGGCCTGCCCGGCGGTTTCGCGTACCAGCCGGGCCAGGTCCAGGCCGTCGCCATCACTGAGCGTCAGCGAGGTGGTGACCAGGTTGACCGGACCGGCGGCCAACGCCATGCGCGCGTCTTCAATGCTGGCGCAGCCCACCACCTCGACCGCCGGCAGCTCGCGCTGCAACACGTCGGCGATGAGCTTGCGGACCAGCTTGGAACCATCGACCACCATGACGCGAGGTGCGTCGTCGACCAGGTGCTTCAGTACTTGCGGACGCATGCAGGGCAGGCCTCAGGTTTCGGTCGGACGGGTCTGGCGCAGGAAATGCCCCGTCACCAGCCACGCGCCCAGCCAGCCCAGCACGACAGTGCCGACCAGCACGAGCGAAGAATGCAACAGGTCCAGCCCATGCAGCACGAAGGGGCTGGCATAGCTCTGCGACAGCGCGGCCAGTGGCGGGCGCAGCGCGAGCCCGGCCCCACCGACCAGCGCCAGGGCCAGCGCACCGGCGCCCAGCCCGTACCACGCGCCCAGGTAAAGGAACGGGCGGCGGATGAACCCATCGCTGGCGCCCAGCAGCTGCAGCACGCCGATTTCATCGCGGCGCGCCTGGATATCCAGCCGCACCGTGTTGCCGACCACCAGCGCCGCGCCCAGGCCCAGCAGCACCGACAGCACCTGCACCAGGCGCGTGCCGAAGCCCAGCCAGGCATCCAGGCGCTTGCGCCACAGCGCATCGTGCTGGACCAGATCGGCCTGCGGCATGCCTTCCAGCGACTGCGCCAGGCGTGCGTCGTCGGTACCGTTGGCCGGGGTGATGATCAGCAGCGAGGGCAACGGGTTGTCGTGCAGCGCATCGATGGCTTCGCCCAGCCCGGCGCTGTCGCGCAGCTCGGCCAGGCCTTCGTCCGGCGAGCGCAGGGTCACCCCGGCCACATCGGCGCGACCGCGCAGCGTGTCGGCGACCTGACGGGCGGCGGCGGCGTCGACGTCGGTCTTCAGGAACAGGTTGATGTCGCGCGACTGCTGCACGCTGCCGGCGAAATGCTTGAGGTTGTCCAGCGCGATCGACAGGCCCAGCGGCAGGGCCAGGGCGAGCGCCATCACCATCACGGTCAACAGCGTGGCCCACGGCTTGCGCCAGGCACGGCCCAGGCTGAACACCACGCTGTGGCCGTGGTGGTGCAGCCACACGCCCAGGCGCGACGGCGCCGCGGCTTCCTTGTTGGTGGCGGTACTCATTCGGCCAGGTCCTGCGGCGAGATGTCGTCAATGAGCTTGCCGTGGTCCAGGATCAGCACGCGCTTGCGCATGGCGCGCAGCAGCGCCAGATCATGGCTGACCACCAGCACGCTGGTGCCGCGCTCGGGCAGTTCGGCGAACAGCGCCATGATTTCAGCGGCCAGGGTCGGATCGAGGTTGCCGGTGGGTTCGTCGGCCACCAGCAGCTTGGGCTCGCCGACGATCGCGCGGGCGATGCCCACGCGCTGCTGCTCACCCGCCGACAGCTGAGACGGCAGCGCCTTTTCCCGATGGCCAAGGCCCATGCGCTCGAGCACCGAACGCACGCGCTTGCCGATATCGCCCCGCCGGGTCCCGCGCAGGATCAGCGGCAGGGCCACGTTTTCGGCAATGCTGCGGTCCATCAGCAGGCGGTGGTCCTGGTAGACCGCACCCACCGCGCGACGGTGGTGCGGGATATCGCCGCCGCGCACCTTGAGCAGGTTGCGCTCGTCGAACACCACCGCGCCACGGCTGGGCCGTTCGTCGAGGTGGATCAACTTGAGCAGGGTGCTCTTGCCGGCGCCGGAGTGCCCGGTCACGAACAGCATTTCACCGGGCGCGACATCGAAGCTGACGTCCACCAGAGCCTGGTGGCCGCCCGCATAGTGTTTGCTGACATTGTCAAAACGCAGGACGCTCATTCCTCCGATTATGCAGGAGGAGGATGGCGGCGTGGGAACGGCGTGTCGCCCGGCCACCGGCCGGGCGCTACCGTTGATCGGTTTTGGAATGCCGCCCCACCAACGGTGGGGCGCTACGCGGTAGGTAACGACCGTTGGTCGTTACGCCCCTGAAAGCATCCGGCGGATCTTGCGGCCGATGCGGGTCAGGAAGCCTGCACCCGGGTCGGCGGCCGGCGCGGTGTTGCGCATCGGCTTGGCGGTGACCTGCACCGGCGTGACCGACTGCGCGGCACCCTCGGCACCTTCCACCGGACGACCGTGGCGGCGACGGCGGCGCTTGCGCGGTGCACGCTCGCCCTCGGCCGCACCTTCCGGCGCACCTTCGGCGCGCGGCGGACGCGGTGCCTGGGCAGGCTTTGCAGCCTCCACCGGTGCAGCGCCTTCCACGGCCACAGCGGGCTGCTCGCCTTCCACACGCGGCTTGCGCGGGCCACGCGGACGGCGTTCGCCGCTGCGCTCACCACTGCGCTCGCCACGGCCACCGCCGGAACGGCTGCCGCTGGACGACCGACCGCCGCCACGACGCTCTTCCTCGGCGGCGCGGGCTTCGCGCGCTTCGCGGAAGATCTGGCCGACGCTTTCGTTCTCGTCGCCTTCCTCGCCCGGCGCGGCCGGTGCGCGTTCCGGACGCGGCAACGCGGTCAGGATTTCGCTGGTGACCGCTTCCACCGGGATCTTCTGCTCGATGTAGGCCTCGATATCCGGCAGGCCCATCGCGTAGCGTTCGCAGGCGAAGCTGATCGCATCGCCTTCCTCGCCCAGGCGGGCGGTACGGCCGATGCGGTGCACGTAGTCTTCGGCGTCGAACGGCAGGTCGTAGTTGTAAACGTACTTGATGCCGTCGATGTGCAGGCCGCGCGCGGCAACGTCGGTGGCCACCAGGATTTCCAGCTGGCCCTTCTGGAAGCGGTTGAGCAGGCTCTCGCGCTTCTTCTGCGGCACATCGCCGGAGAGCACGCCGACGCGGTAGCCGGCCTTCTCCAGCGAGCGCGCCACGCGCTCCACGAACACCTTGGTGTTGACGAACACCATGGTGCGCGCGCCTTCGCTGCGCGAGAGCAGGCCCAGCAGCAGCGGGATCTTCTCTTCGTCGGCCGGGAAGTAGATGCGCTGGCGCACGCGCGCGGCGGTGATCGATTCGCTTTCCACCACCAGCTTCTGCGGCTCGTTCATGTGCTCATAGGCCAGCTCCAGTACGCGGTGGCTGAGCGTGGCGCTGAACAGCAGGGTCTGCCGGGTGGTGCGCTCGGGCATGCGGCGCAGCAGGAAGCGGATGTCCTTGATGAAGCCCAGGTCGAACATGCGGTCGGCTTCGTCGAGCACGCAGATTTCGCAGGCGTGCAGCGAGACCACCTTGTGCTGCTTGACGTAATCGATCAGGCGGCCCGGGGTGGCGATGATCACGTCCACGCCCTGCTGCAGCAGTTCGCGCTGCTTGTCGTAATCCACGCCGCCGTAGACCAGCGCAAAGCGCAGGCCGAGGTCCGAGCCGAACTTCACCGCATCCTTGTGGATCTGGATGGCCAGTTCGCGGGTGGGCGCCAGGATCAGCGCGCGCGGGTCTTCCGGCTTGCGGTCGGCCAGCGCCGGGCGGGTCAGCAGCCGGTTCACCACGGCCACCAGGAACGCCAGCGTCTTGCCGGTACCGGTCTGGGCCTGGCCGGCGACATCGCCGCCGGGCAGTGCCACGGGCAGGGTCAGCGCCTGGATCGGGGTGCAGCGGGTAAAACCAGCGCCTTCAAGGCCAGCCTGCAGGGCCGGATGCAGCTCGAAGGAGGAGAAGGTCAAATCGGTCAGCGGTTTGTCGCTCATGAGTCCGTCTTGGTAAGGCCAGCCGACAGAGATGCGGGTGGCTTGCAATCTTGGGGGGCACCGTCGCCATTGGGCCCTGCGCCTGGGAAGGCGGAGGCCGGACCGAACCGGTCCCGGGGCGCCGCACAGTGGGCCAGTTTAACGCAAAGCGGCCGGCAAACCGGGGGAGGCCGTCGCAGACCCCCATGCGACACCCCGGCCAGCCGTAGCGCCACGCCCTGCGTGGCGGCCTTTCACGGCCCCCACCCCCAGTTAAACGCCCGGATCCAGGGGCTGGAACCGCCAGAGCCCCACCCGCATATCGTTCCCGCCAGCCCCGGCAAAGCGCGATGACGGTCACAGGATGATTCTTTCCAACCGGTGTCTGTCGCCTCGCGACGATAGGGGTACACTGCCGGCCGTGAGCGTCCAGGCATCCATCGGACGCACCGCTGGCCGCACCCGCGGCCACGAGGCAGCAGACGCGGACCAGGCCCCCAGCCCTGTCCAGGTTCAACCCCTCCGGCCCTGCCGGGTGCACTCCAAAACGAGAGACCAAGATGAGCGACAAGGTTGTACATGTCGGCGATGCCGACTTCGATAGCACCGTGCTGAATTCCAAGGAACCGGTCCTGGTCGATTTCTGGGCCGAATGGTGTGGTCCCTGCAAGATGATCGCCCCGGCCCTCGACGAGCTGGCCGACGCCTATCAGGGCCGCGCCAAGGTCGTGAAGGTCAACGTGGACAACAACCGCGCACTGGCGGCCAAGTACCATGTGCGCTCGATCCCGTACCTGGTGGTGTTCAAGGGCGGTGAGAAGGTTGGCGAGCAGATCGGTGCCGTCGGCAAGGCCCAGCTGGCCGGCCTGCTCGACAAGGCCCTGGCCTGAGCCACCCGGCAGCCGGCCACCCCGGCTGCCCCGCGGGCCCCACGCCCGCATGAATGACCCTGCCCCACCCGGCTTGCGCGCTGCCGCGAGCCGGTGTTAGTGTCGGCACATCCGGCCGCATTCGCGCGCCGCATCTTCTGGACGACGTTTCTTTCCAGAATCCCTTCCCAACGTTCGCCGCCCCTGCCGGGCGCTCGCACCTTCCAGCGAGGAATTCAGCACTTGTCCGATATCACTACTTCCGAACCCGGGAGCGCCGACGCGCCCGCCGAGAAGCGCGTGCGCAAGCCGCGCGTCGCCAAGGCCGCTGCCAGCAGCGCCGACACCGGGTCTTCCCCCGAACAGAACGCCCTGCCCCTGGCTGCCGCGCCCGTCGCGCCGGCGCCGGCTGCACCGGCAGCGCCGCAGCAGCCCCCCCAGGCACCGGCCGCTTCCGGCGGCGATGCCCCGGCCCCGCAGGGCGGTGGCCAGGACGCCGCCGACGGCGGTCAGCGCAACAACAACAACAACAACCCGCAGGGCGGCCAGAACCCGTACCAGCAGGGTCAGAACCAGGGCCAGCAGAACCAAGGCCAGGGCCAGGGCAACCGCCGTGACCGTTTCCGCAATCGCCGTGACCGCGACCGCAATCGCGGCGGTGGTGGTGGCTTCCGCGACGACGGCATGCCGCAGGACAATGGCGAACAGCAGCCGTTCGTGCGCAGCCAGCAGGCCAACGTGCCCGAGGGCTTCCCGGTCTATTCGCTGAGCGACCTCAAGCGCATGCCGGCCCAGAAGCTGCTGGAAATCGCCGAGCAGCTGCAGATCTCCGAAGGCGTGGCCCGCGCCCGCAAGCAGGACGTGATCTTCGCCCTGCTCAAGGTGCTCACCCGCCATGGCGACGGCGTGGCCGCCGACGGCGTGCTGGAAATCCTGCCGGACGGCTTCGGCTTCCTGCGCGCGGCTGAAGCCAGCTACCTGGCCGGCCCGGACGATACCTACATTTCGCCCAGCCAGATCCGCCGCTTCAACCTGCGCACCGGCGACCACCTGTCCGGCCGCATCCGCTTCCCGAAGGACGGCGAGCGTTACTTCGCGCTGTCGATCGTGGACACCATCAACGGTGAGCCGCTGGAAGCGTCCAAGAACAAGGTGCTGTTCGAGAACCTCACCCCGCTGTTCCCGCGCAAGCGCTTCACCCTGGAACGTGGCAACGGTTCGTCCGAAGACATTACCGGCCGCATCATGGATCTGATGGCACCGCAGGGTAAGGGTCAGCGCGCGCTGATCGTCTCCCCGCCCAAGGCCGGTAAGACCATGCTGATGCAGCAGGTGGCGACGGCGATCACCACCAACCACCCGGACGTGCACATGATCGTGCTGCTCATCGACGAGCGTCCGGAAGAAGTGACCGAAATGCAGCGCACCGTGCGCGGCGAAGTCATCAGCTCCACCTTCGACGAACCGGCCGCGCGCCACGTGCAGGTTGCCGAAATGGTGATCGAGCGCGCCAAGCGCCTGGTGGAACACAAGAAGGACGTGGTGATCCTGCTCGACTCGATCACCCGCCTGGCACGCGCCTACAACAACGTGGTGCCCAGCTCCGGCAAGGTGCTCACCGGTGGTGTGGACGCCAACGCCCTGCACCGCCCGAAGCGCTTCTTCGGTGCCGCCCGTAACGTTGAAGAAGGCGGCAGTCTGACCATCATCGCCACCGCGCTGGTCGACACCGGCAGCAAGATGGACGAGGTGATCTACGAAGAGTTCAAGGGCACCGGCAACAGCGAAGTGCACCTGAACCGTCGTATCGCCGAAAAGCGCGTGTACCCGGCCATCGACATCAACCGTTCCGGCACCCGCCGCGAAGACCTGTTGATCGAACCGGAGCTGCTGCAGAAGATCTGGATCCTGCGCAAGCTGCTGCACCCGATGGACGAAATCGCCGCGATGGAGTTCCTGCTCGACAAGATGAAGAACACCAAGTCCAACGACGAGTTCTTCGGTTCGATGAAGCGCTGACCGGCGCCAACATCGAAACAGAAAAAGGCCCCGCACTGCGGGGCCTTTTTCATGGTTTCGGGCCCCAACCGATCGGCGCTGGCTGACGGTAGGTGCCGACCGTTGGTCGGCACGCCTCACGGCCGCATGCGATCCAGCAATGGTCCGAACTGCAGCGTCCCGAACGAGGCCACCGGTTCCAGCGGCGGCTCCACCACGCCCACTGCATCGACCTCGGCGGCCCCCTCCTGCACCGCCGTCCCATCCCCGTGTTCGAACCCGATCCCTGCGCGCACCATGGTCGCCACCCCGACCAGGATCAGCAGCGACAGCCCACCCAGAACATGCATCAGCGTCACATCGATTCCCCCGCGCCCGTGTAGCTCACACGCTACCCGTCATCCGGCGGGAATCCCCTGCAACAACTCCCATTTTCGCGGCGAACCCGACACATGCTGGCGTGGTAGCGCCGGCCGTTGGCCGGCCCATGCATCCCCTACCGCTTCACCGGCACTCCACCACACCCTCGGCCTTGTCTGCCTTCGTCGCCACCCGCACCTGGGTGAAGGCCGCGGCGAACGGCTTGTCCGCGCTGACCACGAACGGGGCTTCCACCGCGCCCAGGTCCACGCCCTTGCTGGCGAAGCAGGCCAGCGGAATGGTCACGGTGCGCTTCTGCCCCGCGGTGAGCGTTGCCAGCGCCGGGGCGATATCCACCCCGCCCTCGCAGCCGGTGCCGCACTGCATGGTCACCATTACCGGCGAGGCGGGCGGGTGCTGCACCATCACGTCGAACTGCAACGCGCCGTTGCTGCGCGCCAGCGCGCCCAGGTTGCGCCGCGAGGTGCTGCGCGCGATCAGCTGCGCGGGGGCCAGCCAGGTCACTTCGCGTGCGTCCTGCTGCGTGTTGATCTGCACCGTGCGCACTTCGGCCACCGGCGTGGGGGTGGGCCAGCGCAGGCTGGCGTTGAGATCGTTGCCGAGTGGCTGGGTGGCACCGCCGGCGGCGATGTGCAGCGAGAACGGCGCGGTATCGACGCGGTTGAAGATCGGCAGCGTGGTCACTTCGCCGCAGTGGTCCGGGTTGGTTTCGGGCAGGCGCGCGACCTGCGCGGGCTTGGCATAGCTCAGGCCATAGCCGAATTTGAACAGGTCCGGGCGCTTCGGGTCCGGGCGGTCGATCGGTGCCGGGCACGGCACGCCCGGCCACGGGAAGCTGAGCCGGCCGTGGAAGTCATGCACCGGCCGACCGTCTTTGCCAGCCACCAGCACGTCGGTGATGCCCTTGCCTTCGGTACCCGGCAGCCACGCGGCAACGAACGCCTGCGACAGGTTGAGCAGGTCGTTGGTGTACATCGGGCGGCCGGAGAAGTACACGGTGACCAGCGGCTTGCCGGTGGCGGCGGCGGCCTTGAGCACGGCCAGGTCCTGTGGCTGCGCACGGCTGTGGCTGACCGTGTCCGAGGCGAGGATGTCGCCGTTGGTTTCGGCGTACGGCGTTTCGCCGATCACCGCGACCACCACGTCGAACGCCGACGCATCGATGCCCTTGGCATCGGCACTGTAGGTCACCTGCTGCGTGCCCAGCTCGGCGCGCAGCGCGCCCAGCACCGAATCGGCATTGGGGAAATCGGCGTTCGTGTTCTCGGTGCCCTGCCAGGTCAGCGACCAGCCCCCGGCCTGGTCGGACAGGCTGTCGGCACTCTTGCCCACCACCAGCACGCGCGCATCGCGCTTGAGCGGCAGCACCTTGTCCTGGTTCTTCAGCAGCACCAGCGATTCGCGCACGGCTTCACGCGCCAGCTCGCGGTGCTGCACGGCGTTGGCGTCGCCCGCGAAGCGGCTGTCGGACGGCTTGTGCTCGAACAGGCCCGCACGCAGCTTCACGCGCAGGATGCGGGTCACCGCATCGTCGATGCGCGCCATCGGAATCTCGCCGCTCTCCACCTGGGCCATTGTGTTGGCGATGAAGGCCTTCCAGTCGTCGGGCACCATCACCATGTCGATACCGGCGTTGATCGCGTGGGGGCAGCTGTCGTTGCGGCAGCCGGGTACCTGGGCAATGCCGTTCCAGTCGGAGACGACGAAGCCGTCAAAGCCCATCTTTTCCTTCAGCGCGCCGGTAAGCAGCGCCTGGCTGCCGTGCATCTTGCCGTAGTCCACGCCGCCGGCACGGTCGTTCCAGCTGTTGAACGAGGCCATCACCGTCTGCACGCCTTCGCCCAGCGCACCGAAGTAACCCTGGCCGTGCACGTTGATCATGGTGGCCTTGTCCACCGTTGCCTCGCCCTGGTCGCGGCCGTTGTCGGTGGCCCCATCGCCGATGTAGTGCTTGGCCGTGGCCACCACGTTGCCGTCGCCAGTGAAGCGGCCCTGCGCGCCCTTGACGTAGGCGGTGGCGTATTCGCGCACGATGGACGGGTCGGACGAGAAGCTTTCGTAGGTGCGGCCCCAGCGCGGGTCATGTGCCACGGCCAGCGTGGGCGCGAACACCCAGCCGATGCCGGTGGCACGGGTGGCGCTGCCGGTGGCGGCGCCGATGCGCTCGATCAACGCGGCATCGCGGGTGGCGCCCAGGCCGATGTTGTGCGGGAACAGCGTGGCGCCGAACACATTGCTGTGGCCGTGCACGGCATCGGTGCCCCAGATCACCGGCACCGGGGTGCGTGCGTCGGTGGCCAGCGAGGCGGCGTGATAGGCATCGGCCAGCTTCACCCAGTCGGCCACGCTGGCGTGCTTGTCCATGCCCGGCCACGAGCCACCGCCATTGAGCACCGAGCCGATGTAGTAGGTACGCACCTGCTCCGGGGTGATCTGCTTGATCTCCGGCTGGGTCATCTGCCCGACCTTCTGGGCCAGGGTCATCTGCGCAAGGATGCTGCGCACGCGGTTTTCGATGGCCGGGTCGGAGGCGATCGCGCTGGTCACCTGCGGCCAGTCCTGCAGGCGCTCGGCGGCGGGCGCGGCGTGCGCCTGGGCGGCCAATGCCGTCAGGACACAGACGGTGAGAAGAGTCTTCCGGGCGCTGCTCACGTGCATTACCTCCAAGAAAATGTGCGGATGATGGACCGGGCGCGGGCTGATTCGGCGCATCCGGTGACAGCGCTGTCATATAAGCCCGGCGGGGCGCTGTCAACCGGTCGGCGAACAGCTTGTCCTGGTATCCCCGTCGTTGTTGGGCTGGCTCTTTTCGCGCACGCCGGGAATCCGCAGTTGCTGTTGCAGCGCCGCATGGAAATCCGGACCGTGCACGAATACCCCGCAACGTGGCACCATCCGCCTGCTTCGGTAATCCCGAAACGACTCAGGCGCATTACCATCGGCAGCGGCCGGCCGGGCTCTCCAGGAGGATCCATCGCACCATGCGTAGTCGTATCGAGGATGTCGCCGCCATTGCGGGCGTTTCGATCAAGACCGTATCGCGCGTGCTCAACAACGAGCCGAACGTACGGGTGGAAACGCGCGACCGCGTGCTCGCTGCGGTCTCCCGGCTGGGATACAAACCGAACCTGTCGGCGCGCAGCCTGGCCGGGCAGCGCTCGTATGCACTGGCGCTGGTCTACAACAATCCTTCGCGCAACTACCTGATGGAAATCCAGAACGGCATGCTGGAGGCCTGTCATGCCCATCACTACAACCTGATCCTGGGGCCGGTCGGCATCGGCCGGCGCACCCTGCCCGACCTCGCCGCACTGTTCGAGAACTCGAGGCCCGATGGCGTGGTGCTGATCCCGCCGCTGACCGACGATGCGGTGGTGCTGGCGTACCTGGAAGACAACGAGATTCCGTTTTCCAGCATCGCACCGCGCCATCCCGAAGGGCGCATCGGCGTACGCATGGACGAAACCACCGCAGTGGTGGAACTGATCGGCCATCTGGTCGCACAGGGGCACCGTCGCATTGCGCACATCAAGGGCCCGCGCGCGCATGGCGCCTGCCAGTGGCGCCTCGCCGGCTACCGCCAGGCACTTCGCGACGCGGGCATCGAGTACGACCCGGCGCTGGTGGTGAACGGCCAGTTCTCGTTCGAGTCTGGCATCGACGCGGCCAATGCGCTGCTGGACCTGCCCGAGCCGCCCACCGCGATCTTCGCGGCCAACGACGACATGGCCGCCGCGGTGTTCCGGGTGGCTGGCCAGCGCGGCCTTCGCGTGCCGCGCGATCTTTCCGTGTGCGGCTTCGATGACACGCCCATTGCCGGGCACATCTACCCGGCCCTGACCACCGTGCGCCAGCCCACCGACACGATGGGCCGGCTGGCCACCGAACAGCTGATCGAACGCATCCGCTCGCCGAAGGCCGGCCGCATGGTCACCGTGGACCATGCGGTGCTGGTGCGTGAATCCACCCACGCACCCCGGCGCCGTTGAGGGGTCAGGCGTAGCGGCGCGACCCGCGCCATGCATAGAACACGATGAACAGGTAGCACAGCATCGGCAGCAGGAACGAAGCCTGCAGCCCGTAGTGGTCGGCCAACCAGCCCACCGCCAGCGGAACCACCGCGCCGCCCACGATCGCCATCACCAGCAGGCTGGAGCCCTGCCCGGTGAGCGGGCCCAGGCCGCCGATGGCGAGCGCGAAAATGGTCGGGAACATGATCGAATTGAACAGACCCACGCTGACCACGCTCCACTTGGCCAGCTCGCCGGTGCCGAGCATGGTCACCGCCAGCAGCCCCATCACCACCAGCGCGAACAGTCCGAGCAGGCGGCGCGGATCAAAGCGCGCCAGCAGGAACGTACCGACCAGGCGGCCGACCAGCGCACCGCCCCAGTACAGCGACACATAGCGCGTGGCCTCCTGCTCGGTCAGGCCTTCGCCGATGCCCGGCATGGACAGGAAGTTGACCAGCACGCTGCCGATGGACACTTCCGCGCCCACGTAGAAGAAGATCGCCAGCACGCCGAAGGCCAGGTGTTTGTGGCGCAGCGCCGCACCGAGCGTGCCCTGTTCCTTGCTGTCTTCCACCCCGGCAATGCTGGGCAGGCGGAACATCCAGATCGCCGCGGCCAGCACGAACAAGGCGATGGCCAGGCCGAAGTACGGTACCTGCACTGATTGTGCTTCAGCGGCGCGGTAAGCCAGCGCTTCGGCCTGCGGCAGCAGCGCGAGCTGCTCGGCGCTGCGCGGTTCGGCCGCCAGGATCAGCAGGCCACCGAACAGCGGGGCGATGGTGGTGCCCAGCGCGTTCATCGACTGGGCCAGGGTGAGCCGGCTGGAGCTGGTCTGCTCCGGCCCCAGCAGCGCCACATACGGGTTGGCCGCGACCTGCAGCACGGTGATGCCGGTGGCCAGCACGAACAGCGCGCCCAGGAACAGCCCGTATACATGCAGCGCGGCCGCCGGCCAGAACAACAGCGCGCCGACCCCGGCGATCGCAAGACCGGCCACGATGCCGCGCTTGTAGCCCACCGCAGCCACCAGCCGGCCCGCCGGCAGCGACATCAGGAAGTACGCGCCGAAGAAAGTGAACTGGATGAGCATGGCCTGCACCCAGGTCAGCGAGAACGCAGCCTTGAGGTGTGGAATCAGGATGTCGTTGAGGCAGGTGATGAAGCCCCACATGAAGAAGATCGCCGTCACCACGGCCAGTGCCATGCGCGTGCTCTGTACGTGCTGCCCGCGAACCACGGTGGAAGTGTCCATTGCCTGTCCTTCTGATGGGAATGCCAGCCATGCGGCGGCCAGACATGGAACCTGCTTGGCGTCCTGTTGTCCAGCGCTGTCAGACAACCGGTCAGAACACGCGACAGTCACCGTCACCTGCCCGAAAACGGGTTTCGCGCAGTTTCGTTCTGCACTGCACAACGAGCAGACCCGACTGAATCGGGCGCTTGACGTCCCGGTAAAACAGGGCTGAAAGGCCCGCATTGCAGGGTTTGGCGCGTATACAGCGACCCGCCCCGGGACACGCAGGGACACCCACGCGCGACACCGCGAACGATGCGCTTCATGGCAGTTTGTTGACAACGCTGTCAGGCATCGGCCCAATCCGCCCACATCGTTGTTGAATCGTGTCAGACGCCGTAGGACTGCCATTACCGATTTCCCTGGGGAGGGAGCTGCAATGAAGACGTACAAGGCCGTACCCCGCAAGGCAATGCTCACTTCCGCGCTGCTCGCCGTGTTGGCCGGGCCGGCGTGGGCCCAGGACACCACCCGCGACGGCGCTGCGTCGTCGTCGGAAGGGCTGGATCCGGCCACGCTTGATACGGTGCAGGTCACCGGTATCCGTGGCAGCCTCACTTCGTCCATGAACCTCAAGCGCGACAGCCAGGGTGTGGTGGACGGCATCGTGGCCGAGGACATCGGCAAGTTCCCCGATACCAACCTGGCCGAATCGCTGCAGCGCATCAGCGGCGTGTCGATCGACCGCACCTCCAGCGGCGAAGGCTCCAAGGTGACCGTTCGCGGCATCGGCCCGGACTTCAACCTGGTGCTGCTCAACGGCCGCCAGATGCCGGCCTCCAATCTGGGCAACGGCGGCGCCGGCCTGTCCGGCTCGCGCTCGTTCGATTTCGCCAACATCGCCTCCGAGTCGATCTCGGCGGTGGAAGTGTTCAAGACCACCCGTGCCGACAACCCGACCGGTGGCATCGGTGCCACGATCAACGTCAAGACCCTGCGCCCGCTCGAATCGGCGCCGGTGGTGAGCGTCGGCCTGAAGGCCGTCAACGACACCTCCAACGACAACCTGCCCAGCACGCTGCAGGGTTCGAAGTACACCGGTGAGATCTCCGGCATCTTCAGTGACACCTATGCCGATGGTCGCGTGGGCGTGATGCTGAGCGGCAGCTACCAGGAGCGCGATTCCGGCTTCAACCAGGCCACGGTGGCCGAAGGTTGGGCCACGTTCGAAGGCGACAACACCACTGACTGGCGCGTGCTGCCGCAGCCGGGCCAGGGCTACGCGGACCGCATCCAGAACCGTCCCGGCCCCGATGACGTGTACGGCCGCCCGCAGAACACCGCCTACAACGTCAACGGCGTGCAGCGCCAGCGCACCAACGGCCAGGCCACCCTGCAGTGGAAGCCGGTCGACAACGTGACCACCACGCTGGATTACACCTATGTGGAAAACAAGGTGCAGCAGCAGCGCAGTGAGCTGTCGGTGTGGTTCAACTATGGCCCGGGCGACAGCATCTGGACCAACGGCCCGGTCGCCGCGCCGATCATCTACAGCGAAGACATGGTCAATTCGGACGTGTCGATGGGGGGTGCGCAGCTGGCCACCAAGAACACGCTGGACTCGCTGGGCTTCAACGTGGAGTGGGAAGTCAACGATGCGTTGACCCTGAACTTCGACGCCCACCACTCCACCGGCGAATCGCAGCCCGACAGCCCGTATGGTTCGGCAGGCGTGCTCGGGGTTGCCGCGTTCGTGCGCGGCAAGACCACGGTCGACTACAGCGGCGACCTGCCGATCATCAACATCGCACTGCCGCCAGGCGGTGTGCAGGCGGCCGATGCCCTGGTCACAGGCTCTGTGTTCCAGAACAGCTACAACAAGTCCGAGGTGGAACAGTACCAGGGCCGCGGTACCTTCCAGTTCGCCGACTACTCCGCGTTGGACTTCGGCGTGGGCTACACCGACGTCAAGAACCGTTCGGCCTCGGCGATCATGCAGCGCAATACGTGGGGCGGCCTGGGTACCCCGGCCGACTACGATGACAGCATCTGGTATGCCGACGACATGGCCAGGTACTTCGATGCGTTCTCGGGGCACAACGATCCGCGCCTGACCGGCCAGTTCCTGGTATTCGACTTCGACAGGCTGATCAACCGCGCCGCCCAGGTCGGCACCGCGTCCGACCCGGCCTGCCCGACCTGCTACGTGGCTCCCACCGAGTATTCGCAGGACATCCGCACCAACGAGAAGTCCAAGAGCGCGTTCCTGCAGTACCGCACCACGTTCGACTGGTCGATGCCGCTGAACGTGGCCGTCGGCGTGCGCTATGAGCAGACCGACGTGGATTCCACCGCGATGGTGCGCGTGCCCAACGGGATCAGCTGGAGTTCGGCCAACGAGCTCAACATCGAATACGCCAGCGAAAGCGGCTTCATCAGCGACAGCGGCAAGTACGACTACGTGCTGCCCAACCTGGACCTGAAGCTGGACATCAGCGATACGCTGGCGCTGCGCGGCAGCTACAGCCGCAGCCTGGGCCGCGCGGGCTGGGACCAGATCCAGAGCGGGCAGTCGCTGGCCGACATCGTGCGCACCCAGGGTGGCAGCGGGTCGCGCGGCAACCCGGCGCTGGAGCCGCTGCTGTCGGACAACTTCGACCTGTCGCTGGAGTGGTACTACGGCGAATCCAGCTACGCCTCGGTCGGCTTCTTCCGCAAGAACATCAAGAACTTCATCAGCAACACCATCGTCCGCGAGAACACCGGCAACCTGCACACCCCGGTGGGTGGCGCCTACTGGAACGCAGCGCTGGCGGCCGGTTGCGGGGTGAGCGACATGCCCTGCATCCGCGATTACATCTTCACCAACTTCAACGGCCAGCCGGGCGTGACCGCCACCGGCACCAACTCGGCCGGCCAGCTCACCGGCACCATCGTCGGGCAGCCCGGCGACCCGATTGCCGGCTTCGACATCACCCTGCCGGCCAACCAGCGTTCGGACCATCTCGATGGCTGGGAAGTGGCGGTGCAGCACCTGTTCGGCCAATCCGGCTTCGGCCTGGCGGCGAACTACACCAAGGTGAAGTCGGGGCTGACCTTCGACAACCAGAGCCTGGGCGACCAGTACCCGATGGTGGGCCTGAGCGATTCGGCCAACCTGGTGGCGTTCTACGACAAGCACAACTGGCAGATCCGTGCGGCCTACAACTGGCGCGACAAGTTCCTCAACGGCATCGGCGGCCAGGGTCCCAACCCGAACTACACCGATGATTACGGCCAGCTCGACCTCAACATCAGCTACGCGGTCAGCGAGCAGCTGTCGCTGAGCCTGGAGGCGATCAACCTCACCGACGAGACCATGCGTACCTACGCACGGCATACCAACATGCTGCGCTACGCCACCCAGACCGGCCCGCGCTACATGTTCGGCGTCCGCTACAAGTTCTGAGCAGCAGCGGTGTGGCGGGTCTACACTCGCCACACCGCCACCGCCTGCAAGCGACCCTGCCATGCCTGCCACGCCCGGTCCGATCGACGAAGTGCGCGACCTCGACCGCCACCGGCTGGCCGGGGTTCTCCCGAGCTGGACCACGCCCAAGGTGATCCGCGGGCTGGTGGCGGACTGGCCGATGGTCGGCGCCGCGCGCAACTCGGCCGATGCGGCGGTCGCCCACCTCAAGCAGTACGACCACGGCACCCTGCCGGTCACCGCCACGACCGCGCCGCCCGCAGCAAAGGGGCGGATCTTCTACAACGCGGACATGAGCGGCTTCAACTTCCGCCGCGAGCAGATCGCGCTGAAGGTGGTGCTCGATACGCTGCTCAAGTACCGCAGCACGCCCGAACCGCCCACCATCTACGTGGCCTCGACCACGCTGGACAGCTTCCTGCCTGGCTTCCGCCAGGACAATCCGCTGGCGCTGGGCGTGGACGGACCGCTGGCCAGCATCTGGATCGGCAACCGCTCGCGCATCGCCGCCCACCACGACGTGCCGGACAACCTGGCCTGCGTCGCCGCCGGCCGCCGCCGGGTCACCCTGTTTCCGCCCGATCAGATCGGCAACCTGTATGTCGGTCCGCTGGATTTCACGCCGGCCGGCCAGGCAGTTAGCCTGGTGGACTTCGCCGAACCGGACCTGGACCGCTTCCCGCGCTTTGCCCGGGCCATGGCCAGCGCGCAGGTGGCCGAGCTGGGGCCCGGTGATGCCGTGTTCATTCCTTCCCTGTGGTGGCACCACATGGAAGGGCTGGATGATTTCAACGTGCTGGTGAACTACTGGTGGCGTCCGGTGCCGGCCTGGATGGACCCGCCGATGAACGCCCTGATGCTGTCGCTGCTCGCGCTGCGCGGGCTGCCGCCAGCCCAGCGCAGGCACTGGCGGGCACTGTTCGACCACTACGTGTTCGGCGCCGATGGCGAAGCCAACGCACATATCCCCGACAGCAAGCGCGGCGTGCTGGGTCCGCTGGATGAGGGCATGGCGGCCAATGTGCGCAGCGTGCTGCGCAAGCGGATGGAACGCTGAGTCCGGACCTCCCCCTTTGGGCGGTGAATCCGTGATAATCCGCGCCGGGAACCCCTCATCCGCCCCGTTGCAGCCTCATCGGTAGGACCGGTTGGCGCAGCATCCTGCCGGTCACTCTGCCATGCCCCTGCTGTCCTCCCGCCTCAACCTGGGCAAGCTGATCCTGGCGCTTGCCCTGCTCAGCGCGCTGGTCGCCCTGGCCAACACCCTGCACGCCAGCTACCGCGTGCAGCGCGAACAGCTGATCGGCACCACGCTCGAATCCAACCGGGTGTACGCCAGCAAGCTGGCCGAGAGCACCCAGAACTTCGTGCTGTCGGCCCAGCAGCAGCTGGCCTATGCCGCCACCGGCCTGGGCCAGCGCGCGCATACCCGCGCCGAGCTGGAAGCCGAAGCGGCGCGCCTGCAGCTGCAGACCAACAGCTTCAACTCGGTACTGATCGTGGACCCGGCCGGCACGGTGCTGGCGACCTCGCCGCTGAGCCTGTCCCTGCAGGGAGTGGTGCTCAACAGCCAGGGCAACAGCGAGGCGCTCAAGCGCCGCGAGCCGTACATCAGCGATCCGTACGAGTCGGCCACCGGCCGCCTGCTGGTCGCCATCTCGCACCCGATCTTCGACCCGCAGGGCCAGTACAAAGGTTATGTGAGCGGCACCATCTACCTGCGCCAGCGCAGCATCCTGCAGAGCCTGCTGGGCAAGCACTACTACCGCGACGGCTCGTATCTGTACGTGGTCGACCGCAATGGCCGCATCCTGTACCACATCGAACCCACCCGGGTTGGCCAGTTCGCCCTGGAGAACCCGGCGGTGAAGGCGGTCAGCCAGGGCCACTCCGGCGCGCAGGAAGTGCGCAACAGCCACGGCGTGCTGATGCTGGCCGGCTACGCGCCGGTGCCCAGCGTGGGCTGGGGCGTGGTGGCACAGCGCCCGACGGCGGCCACGCTGGCACCGCTGTCGCGCTTGATGAAGGCGGTGATCTGGAATGCCATCCCGCTGGGCGTGCTGTCGCTGCTGGTCACCTGGTGGTTCGCCCGGCGCATTTCGCTGCCGCTGTGGCAGATGGCGCGCAATGTGCAGAACCGCGACACCGGCATCGCCATCCGCCACGTGACCGGCATCAAGGCGTGGTACTACGAGGCCGCGCACCTCAAGCAGGCGCTGCTGTACAGCTTCAACCTGCTGCAGGACCGTATCGGCAAGCTCAACCGCGCCAGCATGACCGACCCGCTCACCGGCCTGCAGAACCGGCGCGGCCTGCAGGAAGGGCTGGAAGACTGGCAGGCACGCGGGCAGCCGTTCGGGATCATCGCGCTGGATATCGACCGCTTCAAGACCATCAACGACCGCTTCGGCCATGCGGTCGGCGATGCGGTGATCCTGCGCATCGCCCAGCTGATGCGCGACGATTCGCGCGACACCGACCTGCTGTGCCGCAATGGCGGCGAGGAGTTCCTGATCCTGCTGCCCGGCATCGACGTCACCGCCAGCGCGGGCATCGCCGAGCGCCTGCGCCTGCAGGTGGAAGCAGAAGTGTTCGAACAGGTCGGCACGGTAACGGTATCGCTGGGCGTGGCCCACTACCCGTCCTACCACGAGGACCCGCAGCAGGCGCTGCGTCTGGCCGACAAGGCGCTGTACATGGCCAAGGAACAGGGTC
Source organism: Stenotrophomonas sp. Steno-Z4 (assembly GCF_056393145.1). NCBI lineage: Bacteria > Pseudomonadati > Pseudomonadota > Gammaproteobacteria > Lysobacterales > Lysobacteraceae > Stenotrophomonas > Stenotrophomonas sp. Steno-Z4. Next base: position 1,125,862 of record NZ_JBWJPC010000001.1, read on the forward strand.
GCAACCGGACCGTGGTGTATCCAGCGCCGGACGGCCCGGCCGGAAGCTGATGCTGAAACCGGATCGACGCGGGGCGCCGATCCGATGTTTCAGCTGCTTACCCGCCCAGCGGGGTCAGCAGGCGCGGGCCAGTGCTGACGTCGGTCATGTACACGCCGCCGACCGCCAGCAGGCCAGCCACATCCTGTTCGCCGGGTCCGGCCTCCCGCCAGGGCGCATGCGCGCGCGGGCCCGGAATGTAGACGTTCCACTGGCCGTAGCCGCGCGTGACTTCGCCGAAGTCGAAGCTGACCGGCACGCGCACGGACCAGAACGGCTTGTCCTTCTCGTCACCCGTGCTGGGGGCGCGGAAGCTCCAGCGATGTGCAGCGTCCACGCTCTGCTTCGCGAACGCCTCGCGCAGCCGCTCCATGCGACGCGCGTCAGCGAGCACGCGCAGGTTGACCTGTTCGGCGATCACATCCATGACCTTGCCGTCACGGCCGACTTTCACGATCAACATCACATCGCCACTTCCGCCCATGTTCAGTGCAACCGAGGGAAACCGCGGCGGCGCCATCTTGATCGAGGTGACCTGGTCGGTGCTTGTGGCGTCGTACCCGCCGAAGGTCGCGGCGTCGAGCGTGACCATGTCCTTGCCGTCGGGCCCGATGTTGGCGACCAGGCGGATGGACACCTGGGTGCGCGCACGCACGGGCTTGCCATCGCGCACGATCGGCTCGAAGCGCCAGGTCTGCACGGAGCGGTCAACGAAGCTGGCCAGTTCAGCCGGCACCTTTTCGCGCTGGTCCAGCACGAAGCCTTCCACCTGCCCCTCGGTACCAATGTTGACCTGCCCGGTCAGCACCATGCTGCCTTCGGCGGTCCTGCGCATTTCGCTGCGTGTCTGTGCGGCGGCGTCCGGTGCGGCGGCGACGATGCTGCCGCCAAGTGCCAGGGCCAGTGCCAGGTAAAGGGAACTACGCATTGCACGACTCCTTGTGATCAGATGCCCAACGGGGTGAGCAGGCGCGGACCGTCATCCAGGTCGGCCATGTAGATGCCGCCCGCAGTCAGCAGGTCCGGTGCGGCGTCCTCGCCGGCCTGCGAGGTACGCCACGGCGCGCGCTCGCGCGGGCCGGGAATATAGGCTTCCCACGTGCCGTAAGGCGTGCGTTCGCCCATCATGTAGCGGACCGGGATCCGCACGGTCCACGACTCGGCATCCTTGAGCCTGCCGGTGGTCGGCGGGCGGAAGGTCCAGCTGCGCGCCGCGGACACCGATGCACGGGCAAACTCGTTGCGCACCTGCCGCATCTGGTTTTCCTTGCCCACCACGCGCAGGTTCACCTGCTCGGCGACCACATCGTCCACGGTACCGTCGCGGCCGACCTTCACCAGCAGCAGCACTTCGCCCTTGGCGCGCATGGCAGCGAGATTCCTGGGGTAGGCCGGCAAGCGGAGCTCGCTGGAGGTCACCCGGCTGGTGTTTTCCGGGTCGTACTTGCTGAAGCTCGCACCCGCCACGCGCACGGTGTCGCCCGCGCCGCCCGGACCGGGCTGGGAGAGCAGGCGCAGGGTCACCGGCGTCTGTGTGGCGACCACCGTGCCGTTGTCCACGATCGGCTGGAACTGCCATGCCTGCACCTGGCGCTGCACGAATGCCGCCAGATCGGGAGGCAGCGTGTCGGCGTGGTCCAGCTGGAAGCCGGTGACGTGCCCGTCGGTACCGATATCGATCTTGCCGGTCAGCGTCATGCTGGCTTCGGCGGTCTCACGCACCGAACGCGCGGTCTGTGCAGCGGTATCGGTTGTCGCGACCAGCCCGGTGCCGCCCAATGCGAGGGCCAACGCCAGAAAATGGGGATAACGCATCTCACCTGCTCCTTGTGGATGAACCCCGAGGATAGCCCAGTGATGTGTCAGGGGGAAATCAGGCCAGGCGATGATGGGCTGCATAGGGCGGCGTGTCGGGATAGTCGCCGGCCGCGAAACGCGCCTGCAACCCTTGCCACCAGTGCGGATCGAACAGATGCGCATGGTGTTCGCGCACGGCGGCAAGCTCGTCGGCGGGCAACCCCATGAAGGGTGCGAAGCGCTCCGGGAACACATCGCGTGGGCCCACGTGGAACCACGGCTCATCGGCCATGGCTTCGTCCGCATTGCGCGGTGTCGGCCAGGCGCGGAACACGCAGTCGCTGACGAGGCACAGCTCGTCGTAGTCATAGAACACCGCGCGCCCATGCCGCGATACACCAAAGTTCTTGGGCAGCATGTCACCGGGGAAAATGTTGTTGCGTGCCATGTCGGTGATGGCCTGCGCGTAATCCAACGCGGCGGCGCGGCGGGCTTCGGCCGTCTGCTCGCGCAGGTACAGGTTGAGCGGGCGGAAACGACGCTGCACATAGCACAGCGCGATCACCAGCGAATCGCCGTCCTCACGCACGCTGGCCGCGCACTGGCTCAGCAGTTCTTCGCGCAGCGCCGGCGAGAAGCGGGCCTTGGGAAAGCGCAGGTGGCGGTAGGGTTGCGCGTCCAGCAGGCGTCCGACGCGATCCAGGTTGAACACCAGCGCGTACTTTTCCTCCACCTGGTGCCGGGTCATGGTCTTGGGCCAGGCGAAGCGGTCGCGGATCAGTTTGAACACCAGCGGGTAACTGGGCAGCGTGAACACGGCCATGACCATGCCCGGTGTGCCATCGGCATGCACCAGCTGTTCGTCGGGGTGGTCCTGGAAGTGGCGGAAGAAGGTCCGGTAGCGCTCGGTCTTGCCCTGCTTGGCGCGGCCCAGCACGGTGTAGATCTCATCGATCGGCTTGGCCGGCAGCAGGCTGCGCAGGAACACCACCGCATCTCCCACCGTGGCCAGGTCGGCCTGGAAGTAGCTGCGTGACACGCCGAACAGGTGCGCCACATCGCGACGCCGGGTCAGCACGGCTTCGGCACGCAGGCCGTTGTCGTCGTTGACCAGCGCGATCACGCAGGGAGAGAAGCGGTGTTCGCCGAAGACCCGGCCCACCAGGTAGGCGCGACGCTCGCGGTAGAACACGGTATCCAGCAGCTCGATGCTGCGCACGGGCTGGGTACCCCAATGCTGCAGGTCGTCCTGCAGGCGCACGGCAATGGCCGCCGCACAGCGCAACTGGTGCGCATAGGGCACATCGAAGCGATAGTCACCCAGCACCCGCATGAAGGCCTCGGCCGGCCGCGTCGCCGACAGCGCGTAGGTATGCCGCGCGACCGGATGGGTGATGGCGTCGGATGGCTCCACATCCATCGCCATGAACTCCACTGCGGCATCCACGCCTTCAGTAGCGAACAGGCGCCGGGCCAGCGTGTTGTAGAAGGTTTTGTACAGTTCTGCGTCGATCAACCCACCCACCAGGCCTGCGTAGGCCCTGCGGATCTGCAGCCACAGCGCGCGCTCACCCACGGCCTCACGCGCTGCCCGCCGCAGCACATCCACCGTTTCGGCAATGCAGCGGTCATACAGCCCGATGCGTTCCACCGCATCCTGCCGCGCCCCGTTCCAGTCGCGGGTCTCGAAGCGTACCCGCGCGCGGCGCGTCACCCCGGCGAAACGCGCGTGGTAATCCTCGAAGGCATCACGGATCAGTGCCGCCAACCGCGTGGCGAGCGCTTCGTCATCAGGGGATTGGGCAACAGGCATGCAGGGCAACCGGGAAGACCACCCCAACCATAGTGGGGCCGGCCCATGGCCGGCAAGCGATCCCATCCCGGGCTGCCACCGACCACCCGGGGTGGCCGGCAGCAGAGTCAGGTCTTACAGCGCCAGGGACGCCTCCACGTCCTGCACCCGGCGCCGTGCCAGTGCCAGGTTGGACTTGTTGCGGTCCAGTACCAGGTAGAGGAACAGGCCCTTCCTGGAGGCCACCGGGCGCATGATGTGGTACGCCTTGCCCAGCGAGATCAGGATGTCCTCGATGGTGTCGTTGAGGTTCAGCGACGCGGCGGTCTTCATCTTCGCCCGGATCACTTCGGTGTTGCCTGCTGCCGCCACTTCCATGTCCATGCCCGAGCCGGCTTCGCCCAGCAGCATGCCGCTTTCGTAGTCCACCAGTGCCACCGCCTGCGCGCCGTCGATGGTCATCAGCGCGCTCAAGGTTTCGCTCACACCTGCCATGTTGCACCCCTTTGGTTATCGAGCCCCTAGTTCCCCTGCGGATCGGCTCGTGATCCGCTGAGTTCGGCCATGATGTTGCGGCCACATTCCTTTGCACTCCAAAGCACCTTGCCGGTCACGCAGCGCGTGTCGCAGGCGGCCATCAGCAACAGCGGTGCGGGCGCGCACCGCAGCGCCAGCATCAGCACCTTGCCCTCGCCGGCTTCCAGCATCAGCACTTCCAGTTCGCCCAGCGACAGCTCGCGGCCCACGGCGGCGGCCAGTGCCAGCATCGCGCTGGTCATTGCCGCCAGGCGCTCGCCGTTACCGTGGCTGCCGGCGGCCGGTACCAGCGCGAAGCCATCCACGCTGGCCAGTACCGCGCTGCGCACCCCATTGAGCGTGTCGGCGAACGCTTGAAGGTGCTGGGCAACACGGTCGCGCACGGCCGGATCCAGCCGGCGCACATCCTGTCCGTCAGCCATGGGCCAGCACCAGGTCGCGGGTTTCCATCTCGCTCATCAGCACGTCCATCAGGAAGAGTCCTTGTTCGCGTTCGCGTGCGTCCACCGGCATCACCGGCAGCAGGCGGTCATCCCAACCCGCGACCGTCGTGCAGGAATCGAGGTCGAAGTCCGGGGCGAGGTCCATGCGCGAAACGCCAATCACGGCCGGCACCTGCGTGGCATGCTCGCGCAGCACACCCAGATAGCCCTGCAGTTCTTCCACTGCCGTGTGACGGGTGGCATCCAGCAGCAGCACCACGCCACTGGCGCCCTTCAGCAGGATCGGCCAGATGAAGTCGAAGCGCTGCTGCCCGGGCGTGCCGTAGAGCCGCAGGCGGTCGCCGTTGGGCAGGTCGATATCGGCGTAGTCCATCGCCACCGTGGTGGAGGCCTTGTCGGCGCCGGCGCGGTCGCTGTTGTGCACGTCGGTATCCACCACCGCGCCTGCGGCGATGGCGCGCACCAGGGTCGACTTCCCGCACCCCATGCCCCCCAGCACCACGATCTTGTGTTCGCGCATGCTCAGCCCCCACCGCGCTGGCGAACGCTGCGCCACATCCGGGCCAACAGGGTGCCGCCGCCCTCCCCTGCGCGCAGCGGCACGCTGCTGGCCGGCGCATCTTCCAGCGCGGCGTAACCACACAGGTACGCCGGGTGCACGAAACTGCGTACCGCATCCGGTGCCACGTCCAGCAGGGAGGCGCACTCGTCGACGCTGCACGCGCGCTTGAGCAGCAGCGAACACAGCCGGAAGCTGTCGTGCTGGTGGCCCAACACGCGGAAGTCGGGCCAGCGCAGCAGCTTCACCCGCGCACCGCGTTGCAGCCGGGCATCCAGGTCATGCCAATGCGCGGGGCGTTGGCCCCATTGCCACAGCAGCGGGCGCAGCGGCTGGCGCGGCAGCGTGCCGCCCAGTTCCTGGTAGCGGCGTTCGGAAAGCCCGTGCAGGGACAGCGCTTCAAACTGGTCTGACAGAAGCTGGGCAAGGCTGCAGGGGTCGGTACCGGGCAGCACCACCATCTGGTCCTGGGCGAAATCCAACAGCAGGGTGGGCACTTCGTTGAGCACCAGCACCGCGTGGCCCTGCCGCGCGGGCAGGCGCTCGCGCAGCGCGCGGGTGATCGCCTTGGCGCCCTGCGCCGTGCACGGTTCGTCGATCCGCAGCGGCGCACCAGGCATCTGCCGCAAGGCGTCTTCGATGGCGTGGTCGTCGAGTACGCCGTGATCGTCGCCCTGTCCCTGGTGCAACTGCCCGTTCTGGTCTTCCACCCAGACCTGGATGCGGGGGCGCTCGCGCACCATGCGCAGCGCGGCGTTGCGCAGTGCCGGCGTGTCCTTGATCACCAGCAGGTCGCACTCGTCGAGGTCGCGGCAGCTGCGTACCGTATCGGCCGGCAACGAGGCGGCCACGCGCAGGCGCTGCAGCAACGCCCGTTCTCCCTGGACATCCGATCCGACCACCAGCACCCTGGCCATGCCCTTCCCCTGGCTTGTGAGAGATCACAGCTACTGCGGAACGCTCGCCGATAGCCTATGCCAAGGATCTCGCGCAGTTCGGTGACGGATTGCTCACTTCGCGTTGGCGAAACGGTCGGATCCTTCCGGTATGCGCGCCTTGGCAGCATGCAGGTTTCATGCCTTCTTTACCTGTTGCGGCTGGCGAGAGAGTGCCAGAACCACCCGGACGGGTGTCACGTATTTGCGGGCAAAAAAAAGAACCCGCGCCAGGCGCGGGTTCCTCGGTTACTGCCTTGGTGCCGGTGGCTGAAGGCTTACAGCGCGGCCAGTGCGTCGTTGAACGTGCTGCTCGGGCGCATCGCCTTGCTGGCCTTGGCCACGTCCGGGCGGTAGTAACCGCCGATGTCGACCGGCTTGCCCTGCGCGGCGATCAGCTCACCGACGATGGCCGCTTCATTGTCCGACAGCGCCTTGGCCAGCGGGGCGAAGCGGGCCTTCAGCGCGGCATCGTCGTCCTGCGCGGCCAGGGCCTGGGCCCAGTACAGCGCGATGTAGAAGTGGCTGCCACGGTTGTCGATGCCACCGAGCTTGCGCGAGGGCGACTTGTCGTTGTCCAGGAACTGGCCATTGGCCTGGTCCAGGGTCTTGGCCAGCACCGTCGCACCGGCATTGTCGTAGCGGTTGCCCAGGTGCTCGAGCGAGGCGGCCAGGGCCAGGAATTCACCCAGCGAATCCCAGCGCAGGTAGTCCTCTTCCACGAACTGCTGCACGTGCTTGGGAGCCGAACCACCGGCGCCGGTTTCGAACAGGCCACCACCGGCCATCAGCGGCACGATGGAGAGCATCTTGGCGCTGGTGCCCAGTTCCATGATCGGGAACAGGTCGGTGAGGTAATCGCGCAGCACGTTGCCGGTCACCGAGATGGTGTCTTCACCCTTGCGGATGCGGTCCAGCGAGAACGCGGTCGCTTCCACCGGAGCCAGGATGCGGATGTCCAGGCCGTTGGTATCGTGGTCCTTGAGGTAGGTTTCGACCTTGGCGATCACCTGCGCATCGTGCGCGCGCGAGGCATCCAGCCAGAATACGGCCGGGGTGCTGCTCAGGCGGGCGCGGTTGACGGCCAGCTTGACCCAGTCCTGGATCGGGGCGTCCTTGGTCTGGCACATGCGCCAGATGTCGCCGGTCTGCACGGCGTGTTCGAACACCACGTTGCCGGCATCGTCGGTGACGCGTACGGTGCCGTCGGCCGGAATCTGGAAGGTCTTGTCGTGCGAGCCGTATTCTTCGGCCTTCTGCGCCATCAGGCCGACGTTCGGCACCGAACCCATGGTGGCCGGGTCGAACGCGCCGTGGGCGATGCAGTCGTCGATCACGGCCTGGTATACGCCGGCGTAGCAGCGGTCAGGAATGACAGCCTTGGTGTCCTGCAGCTTGCCATCGGCATTCCACATGCCACCGGAGTCGCGGATCATGGCCGGCATCGAGGCATCGACGATGACGTCGCTGGGCACGTGCAGGTTGGTGATGCCCTTGTCGGAATTGACCATAGCCAGGCCCGGGCGCTTGCCGTATTCGGCAGCCAGGTCGGCCTTGATCGCTTCCTGGGTGGCTTCAGGCAGCTGCGGCAGGCGCGCGTACAGGTCGCCGATGCCGTTGTTTGGGTCGAAGCCGGCCTGCTTGAGCACGTCGGCGTGCTTGGCCAGCACGTCCTTGTAGAACTCTTCGACGACCACGCCGAACATGATCGGGTCGGAGACCTTCATCATGGTGGCCTTCAGGTGCAGCGAGAACAGCACGCCCTTGGCCTTGGCATCGGCGATCTGCGCCTGCACGAACGCCGCCAGCGCGTTGCGGCTCATCACGGCGGCATCGACGATCTCACCGGCCTTGACGGCAGTCTTTTCCTTCAGCACGACGGTGGTGCCGTCGGCCTGCTGCAGTTCGATCTTCAGATTGCCGGCGGCGGCCAGGGTGGCCGACTTTTCGCTGCCGTAGAAATCGCCGCCGTCCATGTGCGAGACGTGCGACTTCGATTCGTTGGACCACTTGCCCATGCGGTGCGGGTGCTTGCGGGCGTAGTTCTTGACCGACAGCGGCGCGCGGCGGTCGGAGTTGCCTTCGCGCAGCACCGGGTTCACCGCACTGCCCTTGACCTTGTCATAGCGCGCCTTGATGTCGCGCGAGACGTCGTCAGTGGGCACGTCCGGGTAATTGGGCAGGGCATAGCCCTGGTCCTGCAGTTCCTTGATGGCCGCCTTGAGCTGCGGCACCGAGGCGCTGATGTTGGGCAGTTTGATGATGTTGGCGTCCGGGGTGGTCGCCAGCTGGCCCAGCTCGGCCAGGTGGTCGGCTTCCTTCTGGTCGTCCTTCAGGAAATCCGGGAACAGCGCCAGGATGCGGCCGGACAGCGAGATGTCGCGGGTTTCGACTGCGATACCGGCGGTGGCAGTGTAGGCCTCGACGATCGGCAGCAGCGACTGGGTGGCCAGGAACGGGGCTTCATCGGTAAGCGTGTACAGAATCTTGGGCGTGTTCGACATGGGGGACAGTGCTCTCCGGGTAACCCCCGCATTGTCGCGGTTTCAGCCCCGGGGAGCAAAGCGGGGCCATACGCGGTGGTATTGGAACGCTGTGTGGCACAAAAAAAAGACGCAGCCTCGCGGCTGCGTCCATCGTGAGCCCGTGCCGGGAGAGAGTCGGCGGGACTTACTTGACCTCAAACTCCTGCGGCGTTCCGGCCGCCTTACCATCTACCGTGACCTCCGCGCGGTACTTGCCCGCCGGCCAGCCATTGGCATTCGTGAAGCTGATGTTGGTGGTCTCATCGCCTGTGGTGTTCAGCACCTGGCTCTGTTCGCCCGCCACCTGGCCGTCCTGATAGGTCAGCTTGGCGCCAACGTTGGCGTTGGTGGCCGTGCCTGCGGTGCGGACCGAAATGATGATCACGTCTTTCGGAGCAAACAGTGCTGCTGACGCGACGGTCTTGTCGGCTGCGGCGGTCTTGCCGACAGTTACGCCGGAAACGTTGACCGGCGCGGCGGCCGTCATCGGCTGCGGTGCGGCGGGTTCGACCGGCGTCGTCGCTACCGGGGCAGCCGGCTGCGCGTTGTTGTCGACGGTTTCTTCTTTCTTCTTGCAGCCGGCCAGGGCAACGGTGGCCAGCAGGGCAGCAAGTACGGCGGTACTGATGGACGTCTTCTTCATGGAATTCCTCCCTGGGAATCAATAATGGACAGCAGGCGGAGCGGGCTTAGTCTTTAGGCGGCAGTTTGAGCGTCTGGCCCGGGAAGATCTTGTCGGGGTCATCCAGCACGTCACGGTTGGCCTCGAAAATCTTCTTCCAGGCGTTGCCATCGCCCAGCTCGTTCTTGGCAATCTTCGACAGCGAGTCACCGCTCTTGACGGTGTAGGTGCTACCCCCCACCTTTTCGGCGGTGGTATCCACCGAAGCGGTCACGCCGGAGAAATCTGCCTTTTCCACCTTCTGCGCGGTGGTATCCACGCTGGAGGTGACGCCGGAGAAATCGGCCTTCTTGTCGGTACTCATCCACACGCTCCCGTCTTGAATAGAACGACCTGGATCGCACGGTGTCACAGGCCTTGTTAATGGGGCATGGCGCAGGCGTGAAGACGCTGGACGTATTTCTGAACGGGGCGCTGGAGGGGCCGCCGGCCACGCTAAAATGGCGCCATGAATACCCCCCAGGACTCCAGCCTCGGTCGCGAGGTTGCTTACCCCTCCCAGTACGACCCCGCCCTGCTCTTCCCGATCCCGCGCCGCTCCGCGCGCGAGGAGATCGGCGTTGACGAGGCCAACCTGCCGTTCGTCGGCCATGACCGCTGGCAGGCCTATGAGCTGAGCTGGCTGGACCGGCGCGGCAAGCCACGCGTCGCCGTGGCCACCATCAGCGTGCCGTGCACCTCGCCGAACCTGATCGAATCCAAGTCGTTCAAGCTCTACCTCAACTCGCTCAACAGCACGCGCTTTGACGATGACGAGCAGGCCCGCCAGCGCATTGCCGGTGACCTGTCGGCCTGCGCCGGGGCGGTGGTGAACGTGGTGTTCGGGGTGCCGCTGCTGGTGGAGTCGGCCGAAGGCGAATCACTGGATGAGCTGGATGTGGCGATCGAGCGCTACGGCCCGCCGGCGCCGGGGTACCTGTCGGCCAACGCCGGCCAGGTGGTGACCGAAACGCTCAGTTCGGCGCTGCTCAAGTCCAACTGCCCGGTCACCGGCCAGCCGGACTGGGCCAGCGTGAGCGTGCGCTACCGCGGCCCGCGCATCGACCGCGAAGGCCTGCTGCGCTACCTGGTGAGCTACCGCGAGCATGCCGAATTCCACGAGCAGTGCGTGGAGCGCATCTTCAACGAGCTCACCCTGCGCTGCCAGCCGGAGTGGCTGGAAGTAGAGGCGCGCTACACCCGCCGCGGCGGGTTGGACATCAACCCGTGGCGGGCCAGCGCCGGCATCGAGCAGCCGGCGCGGACGGTCCGCGACCTGCGCCAGTAGCGCACGACCGTTGGGCGTGCGACCTCAGCCCGGCGTCGGGCTGTTGAGGAAATCCAGGCTCACCTGCAACAACGCCCGCAGGCCTACATCCAGCGCCTTCTCATCGAGCAGGAACTTCGGGGAGTGGTTGGCCGGGGCCTTGGCCGGGTCGATCCCTTCGCTGGTGGAGCCGACGAAGAAGAACATGCCCGGCACCTGCTGGGCATACAGCGAGAAGTCTTCGGCGCCCATCTGCAGCGGCGGCTCGTACACGTTGCCTTCGCCGACCACGGCCTGCAGGCTGGGCAGCATGCGCGCGGTCAGGGCCGGGTCGTTGACCGTGGCCGGGTTGCCCTCGGCTTCGAAGATCTCCGTCTCGGCCTTGGCGCCATGCGCGGCGGCGGTGTGCTCGGCCACGTTGCGCAGGTCGGCGAAGATCTGCTGGCGCATGCCTTCGTCGAAGGTACGGATGGTGCCCACCATCTCCACTTCGTCGGGAATGATGTTGTAGCGGATGCCGCCCTTGATTGCGCCGAAGGACACCACCGCCGGCTGCTTGGAGATGTTGGAGCGGCGGCTGACGATGGTCTGCGCGGTGCCCACCAGGTCGGCGGTGGCCACGATCGGGTCGACCCCGTTCCACGGCGCAGAACCATGCGTCTGGCGGCCGATCACCTTGATCCCGAAACGGTCCGAGGCCGCCATCAGCGGGCCACCGCGGACGGCGATCTGCCCGGCCTGGACGCTGGAGAACACGTGCAGGCCGAACACGGCATCCGGCTTGAAGTCGGCAAACAGGCCTTCCTTGAGCATCAACGCGGCACCGCCCTCTTCCGGCGGCGGCGCGCCTTCTTCGGAAGGCTGGAAGATCAGCATCACTTCGCCGGGCAGGTTCTCGCGCATCTTCACCAGCGCGTCGGCCACGCCGAGCAGGGTGGCGGTGTGGGCGTCATGCCCGCAGGCGTGCATCACGCCCACCGGTTCGCCGCGATAGGTGCTGGTGGCCTTGGAGGCAAACGGCAGGCCGGTCTGTTCGGTCACCGGCAGCGCGTCCATGTCCGCGCGCAGGGCGATGCGCGGGCCGGGCTTGCCGCCCTTGATGATGGCCACCACGCCGTGATGGGCGATGCCGGTCCTGGGCTTCAGGCCCATCGCACGCAGCTGTTCGGCCACCTTGGCAGAGGTGCGCTCTTCGCGGTTGGACAGCTCCGGGTGCTGGTGGAAGTCGCGGCGCCACTGCACTACCTGGGCCTGCAGACGAGCGGCGGCGGCGGTGACTTCCGGGCGTTCTGCCGGGGCGGTGGCGGCCAGCGCGGGCGAGGCGAGCAGCAGGGCGGACAGCAGCAGCGACAGACGGGGCATTCGGGTCTCCGACAGGGTTCCAGGGGCTTGAACCTGAATGTAGGGCATCAGGGTGGTTTTCGCTGTAACTTTCGGCGCCCGGGAACGTTGTCCGGAAAAGCAACCGTCGTCGGTTGAACCTTGTCGGCGCTTGCGGGTCTGACCGCCCGTCCCATTTGTCATGCATTAAAGGACACGGGTGGCGGGTATGCTTTGCCACTGCCAACCGGGCCCCGCCCTTCGCCAGCCTCAGGAGTTTTGAATGTCGCGTTTCTGGAAGATCGTGCTGCTGGTGATCGCAGTGCTGGTGGTGGGGCTGGTCGGCATGCACCTGCTCAACGGTGGCAAGGGCAAGGATGCCAAGCCAGGGGCGCAGGCCGAGGCCGGCAAGGACGGCGAACGCGATACCGGCCCGGTGCCGGTGACGGTGATCGACGCGGCCCGCCAGGATGTGCCGGTCTACGCCAGCGCGCTGGGCACGGTGAGCGCGATGAACACCGTGACCGTAAGCCCCCAGGTGGGCGGCCAGCTGATCAGCCTGAACTTCAAGGAAGGCCAGGAAGTGAAGCAGGGCGACCTGCTGGCGCAGATCGATCCGCGCACGCTGCAGGCCAGCTATGACGAAGCGGCGGCGGCCAAGAAGCAGAACCAGGCCCAGCTGGCCACGGCGCGCTCGAACTACCAGCGCTCCAATTCGCCCGAATACCGCCAGTACGTCGCCAAGACCGACCTGGACACCCAGCGCAACCAGGTGGCCCAGTACGAAAGCGCGGTGGCGGCCAATGAGGCCAGCATGCGCGCGGCCCAGGTGCAGCTGCAGTACACCCGCGTGACCGCGCCCATTTCCGGCATCGCCGGCATCCGTGCGGTCGACGCAGGCAACGTGGTCAGCGCCGGTACCGCGCTGGTCACCCTGACCCAGATCCACCCGATCCACGTGGTGTTCAACCTGCCCGAACGCCAGCTGCCGGACGTGCGCCAGGCCCAGCAGGCCGGCCCGGTGACCATCGCCGCGCTGGACCGCAACGACTCGCACGTACTCACCGATGGCGGAACGCTGGACGTGGTGGACAACCAGATCAGCAGCGACAGCGGCACCTTCCGCGCGCGCGCCCTGTTCGATAACCAGGACAACACCCTGTGGCCGGGCCAGTTCGTCAACGTGCGCATGCAGCTGCGCACCATTGCCGGCGGCGTGGTCATCCCCACTCAGGCCGTCATGCGCGGGCCCGATGGCGAGTACGTCTATATCGTCAAGCCGGACAACACGGTGGCCATGCAGACCGTGAAGAGCGGCGTGGAAGTGGGCGACAGCACCATCCAGATCACCGAAGGCCTCAAGGGCGGTGAGCGGGTGGTCAGCGAAGGCCAGTTCCGGCTCAAGCCGGGCAGCAAGGTCACCGCGCTGAAGCCGGGCGAAACCCCGGCCGCGCCGACCGAGGCCGAACTCAAGGCCGCCGCGCAGAAGCAGGGCCCTGGTGGGCGTCGTGGCGGCGGCCCGCGCTGACCGCGCACGCCGTGTCCCCAACGCCGGCCAGGTGGCCGGCGTTCGCCTCCCGCATCGCCGTCTGACGTAACAGCAAGGATCCGCCCGTGGGCTTTTCGACGATCTTCATCCGCCGCCCCATCGCCACCTCGCTGCTGATGGCGGGCCTGCTGCTGCTCGGCATCCTCGGCTACCGCCAGCTGCCGGTGTCGGCGCTGCCGGAAATCGATGCGCCCAGCCTGGTGGTCACCACCCAGTACCCGGGTGCGAACGCCACCACCATGGCCTCGCTGGTGACCACGCCGCTGGAGCGCCAGTTCGGGCAGATCTCCGGGCTGGAGCTGATGACCTCCGATTCGTCGGCCGGCCTGTCCACGATCATCCTGCAGTTCTCGATGGACCGGGACATCGACATCGCCGCACAGGACGTGCAGGCCGCGATCCGCCAGGCCACCCTGCCGTCATCGCTGCCCTACCAGCCGGTCTACAACCGGGTGAACCCGGCCGACGCGGCGATCATCACCCTCAAGCTCACCTCCGACACGCGCCCGCTGCGCGATGTGAACAACTACGCCGACTCGATCCTGGCCCAGCGCCTGTCGCAGGTGCAGGGCGTGGGCCTGGTGTCGATCGCCGGCAACGTGCGCCCGGCCGTGCGCATCCAGGTCAACCCGGCGCAGCTGTCCAACATGGGCCTGACCCTGGAAGACCTGCGCAGCGCGCTGACCCAGGCCAACGTCAACGCGCCCAAGGGCTCGCTCAACGGCAAGACCCAGTCCTACAGCATCGGCACCAACGATCAGCTGACCAGCGCGGCGGAGTACCGCGAGACCATCATCAGCTACAAGAACGGCGCGCCGGTGCGGCTGGCGGACGTGGCCGAGGTGGTCGACGGCGTGGAGAACGACCAGCTCGCCGCCTGGGCCGATGGCAAGCCGGCGGTACTGCTGGAAATCCGCCGCCAGCCCGGTGCCAACATCGTGCAGACGGTGGAGCGCATCCGCGCATTGATGCCGCAGCTGCAGAACGTGCTGCCGGCCGACGTGCACCTGGAAGTGTTCTCCGACCGTACCGAGACCATCCGCGCCTCCGTGCATGAAGTGCAGTTCACCCTGATCCTGACCATCGGCCTGGTGGTGGCGGTGATCTTCGTGTTCCTGCGCCGCCTGTGGGCCACGATCATTCCCTCGGTGGCGGTGCCGCTGTCGCTGGCCGGCACGTTCGGGGTGATGGCGTTTGCCGGCATGTCGCTGGACAACCTGTCGCTGATGGCGCTGGTGGTGGCCACCGGCTTCGTGGTTGACGATGCGATCGTGATGATCGAGAACATCGTGCGCTATATCGAACAGGGCAAGAGCGGACCGGAAGCGGCCGAGATCGGCGCGCGCCAGATCGGCTTCACCGTGCTCTCGCTCACCGTGTCGCTGGTGGCGGTGTTCCTGCCGCTGCTGCTGATGCCCGGCGTGACCGGGCGGCTGTTCCACGAGTTCGCGTGGGTGCTGAGCATCGCGGTGGTGCTGTCGATGCTGATCTCGCTGACCCTCACCCCGATGATGTGCGCCTACCTGCTCAAGCCCGACGCGCTGCCCGAAGGCGAGGACGCCCATGAGCGAGCGCATGCGGCCGGAAAGCAGACCGTGTGGAGCCGCACCGTGGGCCTGTACGAACGCAGCCTGGACTGGGTGCTGGACCACCAGCGCATGACCCTGGCGGTGGCCGCCGGCGCGCTGGTGCTGACGGTGGTGCTGTACATCGTCATTCCCAAGGGCCTGCTGCCCGAACAGGACACCGGGCTGATCACCGGCGTGGTCCAGGCCGACCAGAACATCGCGTTCCCGCAGATGGAGCAGCGCACCAAGGCCGTGGCCGAAGCGCTGCGCAGCGACCCGGCAGTGACCGGCGTGGCCGCCTTCATCGGCGCCGGCAGCATGAACCCCACGCTCAACCAGGGCCAGCTGTCGATCGTGCTGAAGGAGCGCGGCGACCGCGACGGGCTGGAAGACATCCTGCCGCGCCTGCAGAAAGCCGTAGCCGGCATCCCCGGGGTGGCGCTGTACCTCAAGCCGGTCCAGGACGTGACCCTGGACACCCGCGTGGCCGCCACCGAGTACCAGTACTCGCTGTCGGACGTGGACAGCGCGCAGGTCGCGCTGCAGGCCACCCGCCTGACCGAGGCGTTGCGCCAGCGTCCGGAACTGGCGGATGTGGACAACAACCTGTCCAACCAGGGCCGCGCGCTGGAGCTGAACATCGACCGCGACAAGGCCAGCGTGCTGGGCGTGCCGATGCAGACCATCGATGACACGCTGTACGACGCCTTCGGGCAGCGCCAGATCTCGACCATCTTCACCGAGCTCAACCAGTACCGCGTGGTACTGGAAGTGGCGCCGGAGTTCCGCACCAGCACCGCCCTGATGAACCAGCTGGCGGTGGCCTCCAACGGGGCCGGCGCGCTGACCGGCAGCAATGCCACCAACTTCGGCCAGGTCACCTCGTCCAACTCCTCCACCGCCACCGGTATCGGCGCGCAGAACACCGGTATTCCGGTGGGTGCGGGCAACATCATTCCGCTGGCCGCGCTGGCCGAGGGCAAGGTCACCAGCACCCCGCTGGTGGTCAGCCACCAGCAGCAGCTGCCGGCGGTGACGGTCTCGTTCAACATCGCCCCGGGCTATTCGCTGTCCGATGCGGTCAAGGCGATCGAAGAGACCCGCGCCAGCCTGGACATGCCGGCGCAGGTGCACGCGCAGTTCATCGGCAAGGCCGCCGAGTTCACCGGCAGCCAGACCGACGTGGTGTGGCTGCTGCTGGCCTCGCTGGTGGTGATCTACATCGTGCTGGGCGTGCTGTACGAGAGCTACATCCACCCGATCACGATCATCTCCACCCTGCCGCCGGCCGGCGTGGGCGCGCTGCTGGCGCTGATGGTGTGCGGGCTGAGCCTGTCGGTGGATGGCATTGTCGGCATCGTGCTGCTGATCGGCATCGTCAAGAAGAACGGCATCATGATGGTGGACTTCGCCATCGAGGCGCGCCGCGCCGGAGCCAACGCGCACGAAGCGATCCGCCGCGCCTGCCTGCTGCGCTTCCGCCCGATCATGATGACCACCGCCGCGGCCATGCTGGGCGCGTTGCCGCTGGCGCTGGGCACCGGCATCGGTTCGGAGCTACGCCGCCCGCTGGGCATCGCCATCGTCGGCGGCCTGCTGATCTCGCAGCTGGTCACGCTCTACACCACGCCGGTGATCTACCTGTACATGGAGCGCTACTCCGAATGGCTGCGCCAGCGCCGTGAACAGCGCGCGCTGCGCAACGCCACCGCACAGGACCGCGCGTGAACATCTCCGGCCCGTTCATCCGCCGCCCGATCGGCACCGCGCTGCTGGCCATCGGCCTGTTCGTGGTCGGGTTGATGTGCTACCTGAAGCTGGGGGTGTCGGCGCTGCCGAACATCCAGATCCCGGTGATCTTCGTGCACGCCAGCCAGTCCGGCGCGGACGCCACCACCATGGCCTCCACGGTCACCGCGCCACTGGAGCGCCACCTGGGCCAGCTGCCCGGCGTGGACCAGATGCGCTCGTCCAGCTCGGAAGGCAGCTCGCTGGTCTTCATGATCTTCCAGAGCGGGGTCGACATCGATTCGGCCGCGCTGGACGTGCAGACCGCGATCAACTCGGCCCAGGCCGACCTGCCCTCCGGGCTGGGTTCGCCGATGTTCCAGAAGGCCAACCCGAACGACGATCCGGTGATCGCCATTGCGTTGACCTCGCAGACGCAGTCGGCCGATGAGCTCTACAACGTGGCCGATTCGCTGCTGGCCCAGCGCATCCGCCAGATCAGCGGGGTGTCGTCGGTGGACATCGCCGGCGCGTCCACCCCGGCGGTGCGGGTCGACGTCAACCTGCGCCTGCTCAATGCGCTCAACCTCACCCCGGATGACCTGCGCAATGCGGTGCGCGCCGCCAATGTGACCTCGCCCACCGGCTTCCTGACCGATGGCAACACCACCACGGCGATCATCGCCAACGATTCAGTGGCGCGCGCGGCCGACTTCGCCAACCTGGTGATCAAGACCCAGGATGATGGCCGGGTGATCCGCCTGAAGGACGTGGCCAACGTCTACGACGGCCAGCAGGATGCCTACCAGGCCGCGTGGTTCGACCACAAACCGGCGGTGGTGATGTACGTGTTCACCCGCGCCGGGGCCAACATCGTGGAGACGGTGGACCGGGTCAAGGCGCAGATCCCGATGCTGCGCGACTACCTGCAGCCGGGCACCACGCTCACCCCGTACTTCGACCGCACCCCGACCATCCGCTCGTCGCTGCACGAAGTGCAGATCACCCTGCTGATCAGCCTGGCGATGGTGATCCTGACCATGGCGCTGTTCCTGCGCCGGCTGGCACCGACCCTGATCGCGGCGATCACCGTGCCGCTGTCGCTGGCCGGTGCGGCGCTGGTGATGTACGTGTTCGGGTTCACCCTGAACAACCTGAGCCTGCTGGCGCTGGTGATCGCGATCGGCTTCGTGGTCGATGACGCGATCGTGGTGATCGAAAACATCATGCGCCACCTCGACGAAGGCATGCCGCGCATGCAGGCGGCCCTGACCGGCGCCCGCGAGATCGGCTTCACCATCGTCTCCATCACCGCCTCGCTGGTGGCGGTGTTCATTCCGCTGCTGTTTGCCAGCGGCATGGTCGGTGCGTTCTTCCGCGAGTTCACCGTGACCCTGGTGGCCGCCATCGTGGTCTCGATGATCGTCTCGCTCACGCTCACCCCGGCGCTGTGCAGCCGCTTCCTCAGCGCGCACACGGAGCCGGACAAGCCCTCGCGGATCGGCCGCTTCCTGGATGCCACCCACGACCGCATGCTGCGCGTGTACACCGTCTGCCTGGACTTCTCGCTGCGCCACGCGCTGCTGCTGTCGCTGACCCCGATCCTGCTGATCGTGGCCACGGTGATGCTGGCGGGCGCGGTCAAGAAGGGCTCGTTCCCGCCGCAGGACACCGGCCTGATCTGGGGCCGCGCCAACTCCAGCGCGACGGTATCCTTCGAAGACATGGTCAACCGCCAGCGCCGCATCACCGACATGCTGATGGCAGACCCGGCGGTGAAAACCGTGGGCGTGCGCCTGGGTAGTGGCCGCCAGGGGTCCAGCGCGCAGTTCAACATCGAGCTGAAGACCCGCAAGGAAGGCCGCCGCGAAACCACCGCGCAGGCGCTGGCGCGGCTGAGCGCCAAGGCCGACCGCTACCCCGACCTGGAGCTGCGCCTGCGCGCGATCCAGGATCTTCCCAGCGACGGCGGCGGCGGCAACAGCCAGGGCGCGCAGTACCGCGTGTCGCTGCAGGGCAACGACCTGGCCCAGCTGCAGGAATGGCTGCCCAAGGTGCAGGCCGCACTGAAGAAGAACCCCATGCTGCGCGACGTCGGCACCGACGTGGACACCGCCGGGCTGCGCCAGAACATCGAGATCGACCGGGCCAAGGCCGCGCGCCTGGGCGTGTCGGTCGGCGCGATCGATGGCGCGCTGTACGGCGCGTTCGGCCAGCGGCAGATTTCGACGATCTACTCGGACATCAACCAGTACAGCGTGGTGGTCAACGCACTGCCGGAGCAGACCGCCACCCCGCGCGCCCTGGATGAGATCCACGTGCGCGCCGGCAACGGCGAGATGATCCCGATCACCGCCGTGGCGCGCCAGGTCCCCGGGCTGGCCCCGCCGCAGATCACCCACCAGAACCAGTACACCACGATGGACCTGAGCTACAACCTGGCCCCGGGCGTGAGCACCGGCGAAGGCGAGGCGATCATCAAGGCCACCGTGGACGGGCTGCGCCTGCCCGGCGACATCCGCATCAGCGATGGCGGCGGCTTCAACGTGCAGCTCAACCCCAATTCGATGCTGATCCTGGTGCTGGCCGCCATCATCACCGTGTACCTGGTGCTGGGCATGCTGTACGAAAGCCTGGTGCACCCGGTGACGATCCTGTCCACGCTGCCGGCGGCGGGCGTGGGCGCGCTGCTGGCGCTGTTCGTGACCAATACCGAGCTGTCGGTGATCTCGATGATCGCGCTGGTGCTGCTGATCGGCATCGTCAAGAAGAACGCGATCATGATGATCGACTTCGCCGTGGTGGCCCAGCGTGAGCACGGCAAGAGCCCGCTGGAAGCGGTGCGCGAGGCCAGCATCGTGCGCTTCCGCCCGATCATGATGACCACCATGGTGGCGATCCTGGCGGCGGTGCCGCTGGCGATCGGCTTGGGCGAAGGGTCCGAGCTGCGTCGCCCGCTGGGCATTGCGATGATCGGCGGGTTGCTGTTCTCGCAGAGCCTGACCCTGCTGAGCACCCCGGCGCTGTATGTGATCTTCTCGTGCCTGCAGCAGCACTGGCGCGGCTGGCGCGCGCGCCGGCGCGAGAAGGCCTTGGTAAAGCGGGCAGCGCGCGCGTAACGCCCGCCGCTGCGCGGCGCCGCACGACCAACGGTCGTGCGCTACCGCGTTCATGACGATCATTTGACGCGCGGCACTCAAAAGAGAACAATCCGCATCAGCCACGGTCCTGCCGCGCCTCGCGCACCGCGCTGTTTCCGCCTTCGCGGGCAGTGCCCCGACTCAGCCACGCCCTCTTCTTCCGCTTTCAACTGATCGCGGACGGTGTGCTGCTGTCCGCAGAGGACCCCCACTCGATGCCTGCTTCCGTACTTCCGCGCCACGCCCTGCGCCCGGCCCTGCTCGCCCTGTCGTTGTCCCTGGCCTGCGCGGCCCACGGCCAATCCCGCTCGGCCACCGAGCTTGACGCGGTGAAAGTCACCGCCGAACGCACCCACACCGAGACCGGCGCCCTGGGCGACCGCCCGGTACGCGATACCCCGTTTGCGATCTCCGTCATCGGCCGCGAGGACATCGAGAAGCGCCAGGTGGTCTCGCTGGGCGAGGCGTTCCTGACCGACCCGTCGGTGGTCACCCAGGTCAGCGCCTACGCCAGTGGCTGGAGCTCGCCGATCCGCAACCGCGGCATCGATCTCAGCTACGACAGCTACCGCGTCAACGGCCTGCAGGTGTCCTCGTGGGGTACCGAGTGGCCGCTGGAAGTGATGGAACAGGTGGAACTGCTCAAGGGCCCGGGCGGCTTCATGTACGGCTTCGGCCAGCCCGGCGGCATCATCAACTACGGCACGAAGAAGCCCACCGATGCCCCCACCTTCTCCGCGCAGCTCGGCTGGCGGGAACAGGGCATCGTCAGCGGCCAGGTCGATGTCGGCGGCCGCTTCGGCAACGAAGACATGTTCGGCTACCGCTTCAACGCCTACCAGGAGAAGGGCGAAACCTTCAACGGTGGCGAAGTGAACCGCAAGGTCGGTGCGCTGTCGCTGGATGCACGCCTGGGCGATGCGCTCACCTGGACCTTCGATGGCGTGTTCCAGGAGCGCGATCTCAGCGAGGAATCGCCGCAGTACTACTTCATCGGCCTGACCGAACTGCCGCGTCCGATCGCCGGCGATGTCAACAACGCCATTCCGGGCACCTTCTACGACACCCGCTCCAGCCTGCTCTCCACTGCACTGAACTGGCAGATCAACGACGACTGGAAGGCCAGCCTGAGCTATGGCTACACCTCGTCGTGGAACGACGTGAACAAGATCTTCGCCTACATCGACGACGTCAATGGCGACTACGACGTCAACGTCTACGAGCTCGGCGGCAAGAGCGAATGGAAGCTGGCCCAGGCCATCGTGCAGGGCCGCTTCCAGACCGGCCCGCTGTCGCACCAGCTCGTCGCCGGCGTCTCGCACCAGACCGGGCTGGGCTGGGACCGCCCATACGAATGGAACACCATCGGCCGTGGCAACCTCTACCAGCGCCCCACCCTGCGCCATGACGCCGTCGGTTCGCAGGAGCTCACCCGCGGCAGCGAAACCGTACAGCAGGCGGTGTTCGTCAGCGATACGGTGGATTTCGGCCACGGCTGGTCGGTGCTGGCCGGTGCGCGCTACAACGACTTCGAGACCAAGGGTGCCTACCACACCTACCCGGTGACCCCGACCTACGCGGTGATGTTCAAGCCGGCCGATGCAGTCACGCTCTACACCAGCTACGTCGAATCGCTGGAAGCGGGCAGCCGGGTGGGCAGCGACTACATCAACGCCGGCGACGTGCTCGACCCGACCATCAGCAAGCAGCTCGAGATCGGCGCCAAGATCGAGTACCCACGCTGGAACGCCAACGCGGCTGCGTTCCGCCTGGAGCGCGGTGCCAACATCGACCGCCTGACCAGCGGCGGCAAACTGCTGGTGCAGGACGGCATCACCCTGTACGAAGGCGTGGAAGTGAGCGGCGACGTCCGCCTGACCGATGCCTTCACCCTCGGCGGCGGCGTGACCTGGCTGGACCCGACCTACGACAAGCTCTCGCCCGACAGCAGCACCCAGGAAGGCAACCGCACCGCCGGCGCAGCGCGCTGGAACGGCGTGGTGCACGCCGACTACAGCGTGCCGCAGGTGGAAGGCCTGGGCCTGTACGCCCTGGCCCGCTACTACGGCGACGTGTACTACGACGCCGACAACACCCTCAAGCTGCCCGACTACACCCTGGTCAACGCCGGCATCGGCTACCGCATGCAGGCCAACGGCCACCCGGTCACCTGGCGCGCCAGCGTCGAAAACCTCACCAACAGGAAGTACTGGTCCAACGCCGGCATCGGCCTGCCGCGCACGTTCGCGGTCAGCGTCAGGTTTGATCTGTAAGCGAAGGGCGTAACAGCCTGTCGTTTCATTTTTTGCGAGCGGTGAGGCCGGCGGGGGTGGGTACCTACCAACCGGCTATGTCGGCTTCACCGCGATGACGCAATAATGAGGCGCCACCGCCCGACGAGTCCGCATGTCCGCCCGAGAATCCCGCCTGAGTCGCCTGTGGGCGCATGAGAAGGCCAGCTACGGGCTGCGGGTGTTCATTGCGTTGTCCGTGGCCATGGGCGTGTGCTGGCACCTGGACCAGCTGCCTGCGCTGCCCGGCGTATTCCTCGGCATCATCGCCAGCGCCATTGCCGAAACCGACGACAACTGGTGGGGCCGCACCAAATCCGTCGCCCTCTCCCTGCTGTGCTTCGTGGTGGCCGCCGCCGCCGTGGTCGAACTGTTCGCCTGGCCGTGGCTGTTCATTGCAGCCCTGGCCCTGTCCACCTTCAGCCTGACCCTGCTCGGCGCGCTGGGCGAACGCTACGCCTCCATCGCCCAGGCCACCGTCACCCTGGCCATCTACACCATGATCGGCCTCGAACAGCACGGCGCCGACGACCGCGCCCAGGCCATCAGCGCCGTCAGCCACCTGCTGGCCGGCGCCCTCTGGTACGGCCTGCTGTCCATCCTGTGGACCGCCCTGTTCGCCAACCGCCCCGTGCGCGAACGCGTCGCCCGCCTCTACCTTGAACTCGGCCGCTACCTTCAGCTCAAGGCCGACCTGTTCGAACCGGTGCGCGATGCCGACGTGCAGAAGCGCCAGCTGGCCCTGGCCGAGCAGAACCGCCGCGTCGTCGAAGCGCTCAACATCGCCAAGACCGCCATCCTGGCCCGGTTCGGCCGCTCCGGCCGCCCGGGCGTGCAATCCGGCCTGTACCTGCGCCTGTACTACATGGCCCAGGACTTCCACGAACGCGCCAGTTCCTCGCACTACCCCTATGGCGCGCTTACCGACGCCTTCTTCCACAGCGACGTGCTCTACCGCTGCCAGCGCCTGCTCGCCCTGCAGGGCGAAGCGTGTGCCAACCTGGGCACCGCCATCCGCATGCGCCGGCCGTTCCAGTACGGCGACCGGACCCGCCAGGCCACCGCCGACCTCACCGATTCCCTCGCCTGGCTGCGCGCCCAGCACAACCCCCAGTGGCAGCGCCTGCTCTCCTCGCTGGAACTGCTCGGCAACAACCTGCAGAGCATCGAACGCCGCCTGTCCGAAGCGGCCCAGTCCGAATCCACCCTGGACAACGTTGACACCCGCCTGCGCGACACCAACCCGCATACCCTGCGCGAAATGGGCGTGCGCATCCGCCAGCAGCTCACTCCCGGCTCGCTGCTGTTCCGCCACGGCCTGCGCATGGCGCTGGCGCTGATCGTGGGCTTTGCCGCCATCCGCCTGTTCAATGCCCAGAACGGCTCCTGGGTGCTGCTCACCATCGTGTTCGTGTGCCGCCCCAACTTCGGCGCCACCCGCCAGCGGCTGGCCCAGCGCATCGCCGGCACCCTGATCGGGCTGGTGCTCACCTGGGCGCTGATGCAGTTGTTCCAGGACCTGCGCATCGAATTGTTGATCGCCCTGCTTTCCGCGCTGCTGTTCTTCTTTACCCGCAGCGACCGCTACCTGGTCGCCTCGGCCGCGATCACCGTGATGGCACTGACCTGCTTCAACCTCATCGGCGATGGCTTCCTGCTGATCTGGCCGCGGCTGGTCGATACCCTGCTGGGCTGCGCGATCGCCGCCGCCGCCGCGTTCCTGATCCTGCCCGACTGGCAGGGCCGCCGCCTCGACCTGGTCATGGCGCGCGTGCTTGAACGCTGCGCCGGCTACCTGCAGGCGGTGCTGGGCCAGTACGGCAGCGGCATGCAGGACGACCTGGCCTACCGCATCGCCCGCCGCGACATGCACAACGCAGACGTCGCCCTGTCCACCGCGCTGTCCAACATGCTGCGCGAACCAGGCCACGTGCGTGGCAACCTGGACGCCGGCTTCCGCTTCCTGGCGCTGTCCAACACCCTGCTTGGCCACCTGTCCGCGCTCGGCGCCCACCGCGCGCAGCTGGACAGCTATGCGCAGGACCCCCTGGCCCGTTCCAGCGGCGAACGCGTGCAGCAGGCCATGCAGCAGATCGCCGGCGCGCTGGAACGGCGCGAACCGGTGGACGAGGCCGCCAACGAGGGCGACCGGGCCCTGGCCGAGCAGCTGGAGCAGCTCAATGATGAGATGCCGCCGAAGCTGCAGCTGATCCGCACCCAGATCGGCCTGATGCTGCGCCTGCTGCCCAAGCTGCGCGCCGCCGCGAACGAAATAGGGACCGGGACCGCGTGATAGGCTGCGCCGGTTCGCAAGGAGATCCCATGTCCGGCCACAGTCAGTTCGCCCTGCTCCGCCAGCGCCGCTTCCTGCCCTTCTTCATCGTGCAGTCGCTGGGGGCGTTCAACGACAACGTATACCGCCAGGCCATCATCGGCCTGCTGTTCTACCTCGGCGTGAGCCAGGCCGAGCAGTCGCTGTACACCACCCTGGCGCCGGCCATCTTCATCCTGCCCTACTTCCTGTTCTCCGCCCTGGCCGGGCAGATCGCCGAGAAGCTGGAGAAATCGCGACTGATCGTGATCACCACCACGATGGAGATCGGGATCATGACCCTGGCCGCGGTCGGCTTCCTCACCCAGAGCATGCCGATCCTGCTCGTCGCCCTGTTCTGCACCGGCCTGCAGTCCACGCTGTTCGGCCCGGTGAAGTACTCGGTGCTGCCCTCGGTGCTCAAGCCCGAAGAGCTCACCGGCGGCAACGGCCTGGTCGAGATGGGCACCTCCATGTCGATCCTGACCGGCATGATCAGCGGCGGCATCATCTTCACCCTGGCCGGCAGTTTCGGCCCGATCGTGGCGGCAACGGCAGTGATCGCGCTGGCCATTGCCGGCAACATCACCGCGCGCATGATCCCGAAGGTCGATGCCGGCGCGCCCGACCTGAAGATCAACTGGAACCCCATCCCGGAATCGCTGGCGGTGCTGCGCCTGGCCAAGAAACAGAAGGCCGTGGCCAATGCCATCCTCGGCGTGTCGTGGTTCTGGTTCGTCGGCACCATGCTCACCTCGCAGCTGCCCACCTACGCGGTGGTCAACCTGGGCGGCGAACCGACCCTGTACATCTTCGCGCTGGCGCTGTTTTCGATCGGCACCGGCGTGGGCTCGTTGCTGTGCGAAAAGCTCTCCGGCCGCACCGTGGAAATCGGCCTGGTGCCGTTGGGCGCCTTCGGCATGACCGCCTTCATGCTGGACCTGTACTTCGCGCGCGCCGGCACCGCCACCACGGCGGGCCTGGGCGTGGCCGCCTTCGTGGCCGCACCGGGCAGCGTGCGCATCATCGTGGACCTGGTGGGCATCGGTCTGTTCACCGGCTTCTTCGTGGTGCCGTTGTTCGCGCTGATCCAGAGCCGCACGCCCAGGTCGGAAATGTCGCGCGTGTTCGCCGCACTCAACATCCAGAATTCCGGCTTCATCGTCGCCGCGGCGATGATTGCGCTGGCCACGCAGAAATTCCTGCACTGGACGATCCCGCAGCTGTTCCTGGCGCTGGCGATCGCCAATGCGGTGGTGGCGGTCTACATCTTCACCATCGTGCCCGAATTCCTGATGCGGTTCCTCAGCTGGGTGATGGTGCGCTTCCTGTACCGCCTGCGCCTGCATGGCATTGAAGCCAACGTGCCGGATGAAGGCGCCGCGCTGATCGTCTGCAACCATGTCAGCTACATGGACGCGCTGATCCTCTCGGCGACGATCCCGCGCCCGGTGCGCTTCGTCATGTATTACAAGATCTTCAACATCCCGGTGATGCGCTGGATCTTCCGCACCGCCAAGGCCATTCCGATTGCCGGCGCGCGCGAGGACCCGGCGCTGATGCAGGCCGCGTTCGATGAGGTGGACAAGGCGCTGGCCGAAGGCGAACTGGTCTGCATCTTCCCCGAAGGTGCGCTGACCCGCGATGGCGAAATGGCCGCCTTCAAATCCGGCGTGGAGAAGATCCTCGAGCGCCGGCCGGTGCCGGTGGTGCCGATGGCACTGCGCGGCATGTGGGCCAGCATGTGGAGCCGGCGCGATACGCGCCTGGGGCGCATGCGGGTGCCGCGCCGCCTGCGCGCCCACGTCGAGGTCATGGCCGGCCCGCCAGTCGACGGCGCAGCGGCCACCGCCGAGGGGCTGGAAGCGCAGGTCAGAACACTGCGCGGCGATCAAGGCTGAAAGCGACGAGATCAGGGTATTCCGCAAAGAAATCCATTGCGGCGCTCATGTAAACGCATACATCGGCGGAAACATCGGGTAGATTACCGCCCATAGGGGGTGTCACTTGGCGTTGGGAGATGCCAAGGGACAACCAATGGAATGGAGTCGTACTTGAATCATCTGCCGCCACCGACCCCGTCGGGCGTTGTCGTCCCCAACCATCTGGTCTGGGCGATCCTGACAACGTTGTTCTGCTGCCTGCCGTTGGGCGTGGTGTCGATCGTGTACGCGGCCCAGGTCGATGGCCGTCGCGCGGCCGGCGACCTGGCCGGTGCCTACGACGCATCGCGCAAGGCCGGTGGATGGGCATTGGCATCGGCGCTGGCCCTGCCGGTACTGCTGCTGTTGTGGTTTGGCCTGTTTGGCGGCGTGGCCGCGCTGGGCGCTCTTTCCGACCTGTGAAACACCCTTCGTTCAACCCACCCAAGAAAATGGAGCTTCACTGATGAACGCCACTGCCCCGCAAGTCCCCAACCACCTGGTCTGGGCCATCCTGACCACCCTGTTCTGCTGCCTGCCGGCCGGCATCGTCTCGATCGTGTATGCCGCCCAGGTCAATGGCAAGCTGGCCTCGGGTGACATCGCCGGCGCGCAGGAATCGTCGAACAACGCCAAGAAGTGGGCCATGTGGTCGGCCATCATCGGCGTCGTGGCCATCGTGCTCTACATCATCCTGGTGGTGGTGATGGGCGTTGGCGGCGCAATGAGCGGCGGCAACTACTGATCGCCCCCTGGACGGCCCGGTCCGGCGCCCGCGCAGGGTGCCCGGCTCGGGCCGTTCTGCCGTCATGAGCCTGCCTTCCCGTTCCACCCTGTCGCGCTGGGCGCCGCTGGCCGTCACGGCCGGGCTGGCCGTGGGCGCAACCGCAGTGCTGCGTCATGTCAGCCCGTATGCCAGCAACAGTCCGCTGCCGGGTTGCCCGCTGTATGCGTTGACCGGGTTGTACTGTCCCGGCTGTGGCAGCACCCGCTGCCTGTACTCGCTGGTCCACTTCGACTGGTCCGGCGCGATGGCGATGAATCCGCTGCTGGTGATCTCGCTGCCGTTCCTGCTGTTGATGCTGCTCAACAACGCAGGCGTGCGCATGCGCGCACTGGACCCGCTGATGCGGGTGCTGGCCAATCCCACCTTCTGGCTGGTGCTGCTGGTCGGCTATGCAGTGCTGCGCAACCTGCCATGGATGCCGTTCGCGCTGTTGGCGCCCTAGGTCACCCAACCGGCGATGACCAGCAACGCAAGCGCTGCCATCCACAACAACAGCATGCGCCAGACCAGGCTCATCGCATCGCGCAGCTCCGGCAGGCGGCGCCACACCGGCACCATGCCCGCATCGCTGTAATCGTGCGCGTCTTCGCGCAGTTCGGCACTGACACTGGCGCGCGCCACGGCGCCCAGAAAATCGGTGGACGCGGCCCAACTGCTGCCGTGCGCCTCGCGCCAGGCCTTGAAGGCCGTGTCGAAGTTGCCCACCAGCGCCATCGACAGCGACATCAGCTGCGCCACCGGCCACTCCAGCCACGACAGCACCTGGCGTGCGCCCACCACCGTCTCCACGTCGGCCAACGAGCGCATCGGCCCCACGGCCAGCAGCGCGAGCAGGCGGTACGCCAGCGCGCCTGCCGGGCCCAGCAGCAGGAACCAGAACAGCACCGCGAACCAGCGCCGCAGTGCGTTGAGCACGGTGGCTTCCACCAGCGAGGGCACGTCCTCGTGCAGGCTGCCGCCGGCGGACTGCAGTTGGCCGATGGCCGAATGCCGGGCGTGCGCGTCATCGGCGTCGATCACCGCTTCCACGTCGCGGTCCAGGTCACGCGGACCCCAGCACATCACCAGCGTGGCGATGCCCAGCAGCAGCGACGGCAACCCGAACAGGCGGTCATGCAGCGCCCATTGCAGCAGGGCCAGCACCAGCACGAACGGAACCACCGCCACCAGCCAGCCGTGGCGCCCACGCCAGAAGCCGGTTTCGGCCGCGTGGGCGTTCAACCACTGCAGCCAGCGCCGGTACCAGCCGAATCGACGCAGCGCCACGGCCGCGGCAGGCGCGACATGGCCCAGGGCCAAGGCGACCAGTACTGCGACCAGGGTGGTGAACATGGCGGCCTCCGTTCGGTTTCTGGGCGCTACTATGCCTTGGGACCCGGCAATTCCCCGGGTCACAGGTAATGTATGCCGCCCCGTGTTCAGGCAGCGGCAACGTGGTGCCCGGGTCAGCTCACCTGGCTGCGGTACCAGTGCTCGATCAGGCTGCGTGAAATCGAGATCGGCGGCGACAGGCGGATGCCCACCCCATCGTCCTCGATGTCACGGGCCAGCGCCGCGCCCACTTCCTCGGCAGTGAACCAGCGCGCGTCCTCCAGCTCGCCATCCACGGTGGGCACGTCGTCTTCGGCCGTGGCGCTGAAGCCGAGCATCAGCGCGCCCGGGAACGGCCATGGCTGGGTACCGAGGTAGCGACAGCTGCGCACCCGTACCTTGCTTTCCTCAAAGACCTCGCGGACCACGGTCTGTTCCAGCGATTCGCCGGGCTCCACGAACCCGGCCAGCACCGAGTAACGGCGCGGGGCCCAGTTGGCCTGGCGGCCGAGCAGCAGGCGCCCGTTGCTTTCCACCGCCACGATCACCGCCGGGTCCACGCGCGGGTAGTGTTCGGTGCTGCACGCGACGCAGCGGCCGATGAAGCCACCCCGGGTAAAGGCCACGGCCCCGCCGCACACGCCGCAGAAGCGGGTGCGGGACTGCCAGTACGACATGCCGCGGGCATAACAGAAGGCGCTGGCATCGGCGGCCGACCAGGTGGTGGCCGATTCGCGCAGGTCCACGCGCTGGGGCGCCGCGATATCGACGGCGGCCGATTCGACCGAGAACCACGCCTGCTCGCCGCGCAGGCCGAGGAAGATGGCGGTGCCGGGGCCGCCCCCGACCTGGGCGCCGGTCAGCGCCAGCGGCTGGCCGTCGTCACCGGCCAGCGCGCGGCCATCGGGATCCAGCACCAGCACGTGCGCCTGCGGCCACAGCCGCAACAACGCATCGGCGTCGTCGCGCAGGGTATCGGCGCGTTCAAGGGGGTCGGTGGTGAAAGCAAAACCGGCAAGCGGCAAAGAGACATTGGACATCCCTGAAGCCTGCCGCGATTCAACCGGAACAGCAAGCGGTGCCGTGCGGCACCGCGGTGGCGATCACATGCTGAAACTGCTGCCGCAGCCGCAGGTGGTCTTCGCGTTCGGATTGCGGATCACGAACTGCGCGCCGGTCAGGCTTTCGGTGTAATCCACTTCGGCGCCCATCAGGTACTGCAGGCTGAGCGGATCGACCAGCAGGGTGACGCCGTTGGTGTCCACGGCCAGGTCATCCTCGGCGCGGTTCTCGTCGAACTCGAAGCCGTACTGGAAACCGGAACAGCCACCGCCCTGGATGTAGACGCGCAGGGCCAATGCATCGCTGGCCTCGTCCTGGATCAGTTCCTTGACCTTGGCCGCGGCGGCTTCGGTGAAGTTCAGGGGACGGTCCAGCGACTGGTAATTCGGCGCAGCGGCGGGGGTGGGGGCGCCGGGCAGGGAAACTAGCGTGCTCATGCCCCCAGCATGGGGGTGCATGGGCACGCTTTCAAGCACCGGCCGTTCAGGCCATGGCGTCGGCCAGCTTCCTGCGCGCGTTGCCGTCCTTGCCATCCTTGCGGTCGGCACTGTCGTCGGCCGGCGGCGGCAGCGCCATCTGGGCGCCACCATGGATGAGACGGCCGGTCAGCTGGGCGCCTGCGTTCATTTCCACCACCTGGTAGTGGACATTGCCGGTGACCCGGGCGCTGGGGGTCAGCTCGACCCGCTCGCTGGCATGCACGTCGCCATCCAGGCGGCCACTGAGCACCACCACGTGGGCGCGGATCTCGCCTTCGATGCTGCCCTGCTCGGCCAGCGTGAGGGTGGCCGTGGTCGCGCCTTCCTGGGCGATCACCTTGCCCAGGATGGTGCCTTCCACATACAGGCCACCGCTGAATTCCACGTCTCCCCGGATCACCACCTGCGCGCCGATCAGCGCGTCCACGACCAGATGCCCGTCGCGGTTGGATTTGTTGCTGCCAAACATGGGCTTACTCCCCTTCTTTTGCCGTTGCTGCAGCCGGTGCTCCGGACTGCTTCCAGTCGAATACCTGGGTGGCGCCCCCTGCGCCGCTTCCCAGCGTGACCCGCACACGTTGCGGGGTGAAGTCCTTGGGCAACATGACGCTGCCGGTGAGCTGCTGGAAGTACCGGAAGGAATACTCCTGGCCCGGCACCTTGGTGCGCTGGTGCAGCTCGTCCCAGCTGACCGAGGTCAACTTGCCGTCCTTGACGCCTTCAACCGTAAACCGCATCTGGCCCTGGCTGATCGCGCCACGGTTGAGGTTCTGGGTCAGCACTACGGCGTACTGCCAGGTGCCCGCCGTTTCCGGCGAAAATTCAATGGAATGGGTGTTCAGGCCCTTGCGCTGGCTGGTGGACCCGACCAGGCGTTCGTAGAAGGCCACGTCGGCGCGCAGGCCGGCGATTTCCTCGTCGCGCTCGCCCAGCGAGGTCTGCACCTCGTTGTTGGCCGCGCGGCTGATCCGGTCCGACGCCTGCAGGGTGGCCTGGGTCTGCTGCAGTTCCACCACCTGCTTCTGCAGTGTTTCGGCACGCGCTTGGGCGGCGTCCAGCTGGCGGCCGGCGTCACCGCCGGGGCCGGCGGTCCAGCGCCCCAACAGCGCGGCCAGGACCAGGCTGGCCAGCCAGATGCCGGCCAGGATCAACAGCCGGCGGCGATCGGGCGCCACCGGGGTTCCGGGGCGGCGGATCTGGATGCGGGAAGGTGTCGGGTTGTTCATGGCGAATACGGCGGCACCGCGGCTTGGGCGATACCGACACGGCCCCTGTCGGGAAGAGCGACTGCTTAGTGTAAGTCAGGGTTGGCACATTTTTCGCCCCTGACCCCCTGCGGGGCAGTAGCGTTCAGGGACGTCATCCCCGATAGTGTGGGCCTGTGCACACTTTCGCCGGAGCGCCTGCCATGACCGAGGCCCACCTGTTCGTGATCGGCATCCTGCTGGCCTGGCTGGCCGGCATCCGCGTGTACCTCACGGTGTTCGGGGTGGGCCTGGCCGGCATGCTGGGCTGGGTCGAGCTGCCGCCGGCGCTGCAGGCGACCGAGTCGTGGTGGGTGCTGGGCACCTCCGCCGCGCTGGCCATCACCGAATTCTTCGCCGACAAGATCCCCGGGGTGGACTCGGCCTGGGACCTGGTCCAGACCCTGGCCCGGGTACCGGCGGGCGCCTTCCTGGCTGCAGCCACGCTCTCGCCCACGGGCGAACTCAGCGCCACGGCGCTGGCCGCAGGTGCCGGCGTGGCCCTGGCCAGCCATGGCCTGAAATCGGGTACGCGCGCCCTGCTCAACACCTCGCCCGAACCGGCCAGCAACTGGGTCGCCTCGGCCGCGGAAGACACGGTGGTGGTGGGCGGCCTGGCGTTGGCGCTGGCGCACCCGTGGCTGGCATTGATCGTCGTGGTGGCCTGCAGCCTGGCGGGCGCGCTGGTGGTCTGGCTGGTCTGGCGCGCCCTCTGGAAGGGCATGCGCTGGCTGCTGCGGCAACCGGCGGGCAAGCCCGGGGCACTGGCCGACCGCGATGCCGCATAATCGCGCCGCAGACTGGGAGTACTGATGGCCGTCCAAGACAACGCTGTTGCATCCACCCGCGCCACCCGCGCCGAAACCCCGCCCGCCGATCATTGGCAGCGCTGGGCCAGCGCCGACGCGCCCGCCGTGGCGCCCGCGCCCAGCAACGTGGTGCCGCTCAACGCTGCCGCCGCCGCTGCCGTGTCCACCCCGCCGGTGCTGCCGCCATCGCAGTGGCAGCAGGACGATGCCACTACGCCGCCGCTGGGCAGCGAGGCGCCCTACCGTGTGCTGATCGTCGAAGACGACCGCTCGCAGGCCCTGTTCGCACAGAGCGTGCTGCATGGCGCCGGCATGGAAGCGATCGTGCACAGCGACGCCGAAGGCGTGCAGCAGGTGATCAACGAACAGCGCCCGGACCTGATCCTGATGGACCTGCACCTGCCGGGCCTGGATGGCATGCGCCTGACCGCGCTGATCCGCCAGCAGCCCGGCCAGCAGCTGCTGCCGATCGTATTCCTCAGC
Source organism: Stenotrophomonas sp. Steno-Z4 (assembly GCF_056393145.1). Taxonomy (NCBI): domain Bacteria; kingdom Pseudomonadati; phylum Pseudomonadota; class Gammaproteobacteria; order Lysobacterales; family Lysobacteraceae; genus Stenotrophomonas; species Stenotrophomonas sp. Steno-Z4. Next base: position 1,158,421 of record NZ_JBWJPC010000001.1, read on the forward strand.
GGCGACCCGGACCCGGAGCGCCAGTTCGAAGTGCTCGACAGCGGCGCCGACGATTTCCTCAGCAAGCCGATCCGACCGCGCCACCTGATTGCCGCCGTCTCCAACCGCATCCGCCGCGCCCGCGCGCAGGCGGCGCTGCAGCCGGGTGCGCAGGGCGCGCCGGCCATGAACAACCCGGAGACCGGCCTGCCGACCCGCCACCACGTGATGCATCAGCTCGGCGCGGCGCTGGCGCACGGCGAGCATGGCGGCCTGTTCTTCATCGAAGTAGCCAGTGCCCTGGGCCTGCGCGAGCGCTACGGCTATGCCGCGTTCGAACGGCTGATGGTGCAGGCCGCGCAGCGGCTGGCCGACAACGCGCACCCGCACCTGCTGGCGCGCCTGAACGACAACAGCTTCCTGGTCGTGGCGCGTGGCCTGGACGAAGAATCACTGGACGCGATGGCGCACCAGCTGCGCGATGAACTGTCCGCGCGCTCGTTCGTGATCCGCGATGAGGAATCGGTGCACCTGCGCGGCGTGGTCGGGCATGCCCAGCTCTCCGGTGGCTTTGGCGATGCCGGCACGGCGCTGGAAGCGGTGGAGCGCACCACGCTGCAGGCGCGGTTGCTGCCCTCCGGCGTGGCCGCGCACGTGCGCCGCGAGGACGTCGCCGCGCAGGAACACCTGGCCATGCTCGAAGGCCAGCTCGAACCGGCCTACCAGCCGATCGTGGCGGTGGCCGGTGGCAACACCGCCCAGTACCAGGTGCTGCTGCGCCTGCGCCAGGCCGATGGCAGCGTACTCAACGCGGGCCAGGTGATCCCCGCTGCGGAAGCGGCCGGGCGCATTGCCGACCTCGACCAGCAGGTGCTGGACCATGCGCTGGGCCTGCTCGATCTGTACCGGCACGCGACCCAGCCGCTGAGCCTGTTCGTGTCGCAGTCGCTGCGTACCCTGGCCCGCGATGCTTTCGCCGACTGGTTGCTGGAAACGCTGCAGCAGCGTGGGCTGCCCGGCAGCGCGCTGGTCATTGACGTGCGCCTGCCCGACGCACTGATCCACACCGTCACCCTGCAGCAGTTCTGCTCGCGCATGAGCGCGGCCGGGGTGCGCTTCTGCCTGAGCCAGTTCGAGCCCAGCGGTGAAGCCAATGCCCTGCTTGGCCAGCTGCCGCTGGCATTCGTGCGCATGGCCGCCCGTTTCTCCAGCAGCCATGCCAACCAGCAGACCCGCGATGAACTGCGTGGCGCGATCGATGCCGCGCACCGTGCCGGGGCACAGATCATCGGCCAGCAGATCGAAGACCCGCAGGCCGCAGCGGCGATGTGGATGGGCGGGGTCGATTTCATCCAGGGCAACATGGTGCAGTCGGCCGGGAGCGAGCTGAACTTCGACTTCCACACCGCGGTGCTCTGACCATGACGGCCCAAGGACGGGTTCCCTTCGCACTGTGGCTGGCGGCGATCGCGGCCGCCCTTGCCGCTACCGCCAGCGGCATGGCCGCCGCCGGCGCCAACGGCCCATGGCCGGTCATTGCCGCTGCCACCGCCGCAGTGGCGCTGATCGCCGCGCTGGTCGGCGTGAGCCGCTGGCGCGAGCTGCAGGCGCAGCTGGCCCTGGGGCAGCGCCGCCACGAGACGCTGGCCGTTGAGCGCGACCACCTGCAGCGCGCCATGCAGCAGCAGGACATGCTGGAACAGGAGCTGCTGCAGGCCAAGCAGGCGGCCGAGGCCGCCGCGCTGGCCAAGGGCGAGTTCCTGGCCACCATGAGCCACGAGATCCGCACGCCGCTCAACGGCATCCTGCCGATGCTGGACCTGATCGCGCGCGGCCAGCTGGGCACCGACCAGCGGCAGATGCTGCAGACCGCCACGGTCAGTTCGCAGCAGCTGCTGCGCATCGTCGATGACATCCTGGATTACTCCCGGCTGGAGGCCAAAGGCCTGGACCTGGAAATCACGACGTTCAACCTGCGCGAGCTGCTGGAAGGCATCGTCCAGCTCATGCAGCGCAGCGCTGAAGCCAAGGGCCTGGCGGTGTCGCTGGAACTGGACCCCGCCGTGCGCCTGTCGGTGCGCGGCGACCCGGTGCGGCTGCGCCAGGTGCTGGGCAACCTGATGGTGAACGCCATCAAGTTCACCGAGCGCGGCCAGATCCGCCTGCGCGTGACCCGCCAGGGCGAGACCACCAGCCAGCACCAGCTGCGCTTCGAAGTCATCGACACCGGCATCGGCATCGACGGCACCCTGCAGGCGCGCCTGTTCCAGTCCTTCAGCCAGGCCGATGCCTCCACCACGCGCATCTACGGCGGCACCGGCCTTGGCCTGGCCATCTGCAAGCGCATCATCGACCTCATGCACGGCAACATCGGGGTGAGTTCGACCCCGCGCCACGGCGCCACGTTCTGGTTCGAGATTCCGCTGCTGAAGGTCGTCGGCGACCTGCCGGCCGCGCCGCTCACCACGCGCGCCCTGCTGGTCAGCGAAGACCCGCTGCTGGTGCAGCGCCTGCAGCGCGTGCTGCAGCACCACGACATCCGCCTGCACACGGTAGACAGCGCATCGGCCGCGCTGGACATCCTGCGCGCGCCGGTACGCCCGGGGATCGAGCCGGACCTTGCCTGGGTGATCGCCGACACCCATGCACTACGCCACGGCGCCACCGCCCTGCACCGCGCGGTGCTGCACGATGCCCGCACGCCCGCTCCGCGCCTGCTCTGGCTGCAGGGCGACGAGCAGCTGGCCGCGCTGCTGCGCGAGAACACCTGCGTGTTGCCGCGCGAGGCCGGTGACGTGGACCTGCATGCGGTGCTGCGCCCGGCAGTGGCCAGTGCGCGCCCGGCCCCCCTGCTGGCCAGCGTGGAGCCCTACAGCGGTCCGGTGGACGCGCCGCAGCTGGGCCTGCGCCTGCTGCTGGTGGAAGACAACAGCGTCAACCTGCTGGTCGCCCAGCGCCTGCTGCAGGTGCTGGGCTGCACCGTCACCACCGCCACCGATGGCGAACAGGGCCTGCAGCAGCTGCAGACCCGCGCCTTCGACCTGGTGCTGATGGATTGCCAGATGCCGGTCCTGGATGGCTACAGCGCTACCCGTCGCTGGCGTGAGCAGGAAGCGGCGGAAGGCCGCACCCGGCTGCCGATCGTGGCGATGACCGCCAACGCGATGGCCGGCGACCGCGAGCGCTGCCTGCAGGCGGGCATGGACGATTACCTGTCCAAGCCGGTCAACCGCGAGTCGCTGCAGGCCTGCCTGCTGCGCTGGCAGTTGACGATGGAAGACAACGCCGCCGACGCGCGCTATACACCCGCGCCGGCGCGGGCTCCGGCACCCACCCCATTGCCGCCGCCCCTGCCGCCGCCGGCCGCAGACAACGGCAATGACGACGCCTCGCCCGGGGTGCTCGACACCGGTGTGCTGGATGAGCTGCAGGAGGTGATTGGTGCGGAGACCGCCACCATCATCGCCGTGTTCCTGGAAGACACCCCGCCCTTGATCCGGCAGCTGCAGGACGCGTCGGTGGCCGCCGACCTGGAAACGCTGCGCGCGCTGGCGCACAGCCTGAAGTCGGCCAGTGCGAACGTGGGGGCGATGGCGTTGTCGGTGGCGGCACGTCGGATTGAACACGACGCCCGCGCCGGCACGCTGGAGCGCCCGGCCGTGGCCGTGGCGCTGCTGATTGCCGAATACGCGCGTGCACGGCTGGCGCTGGCCGGCTACCAGGCCAGCATCCCCGCCACGGCCGCGCGCTGAATCAGTCTTCCAGTTTGGTGAGCAGGTAGTTCGGCTCGCCGATGCGCTCGATCAGTTCCAGCTGGGTTTCCAGCCAGTCGATATGCTCTTCCTCGTTATCGAGGATCTTCACGAACAGCTGGCGGCTGACGTAGTCGCCGACCGAATCGGCATAAGCCACCGCTTCGCGCAGGGTGACGGTGCCTTCGCGCTCCAGCGCCAGGTCGCACTGCAGGATCTCGGTGGGGTTTTCGCCGATGCGCAGCTTGCCCAGCGCCTGGAAGTTCGGCAGGCCTTCAAGGAACAGGATGCGGTCGGAGAGCACGTCAGCGTGCTTCATCTCCTCGATCGATTCCTTGTATTCGTGGTCGGCCAGTTCCTTCAGACCCCAGTTCTTCAGCATCTTGGCATGCAGGAAGTACTGGTTGATCGCGGTCAGCTCGTTGTAGAGGACCTTGTTGAGGAATTCGATGACCTTCGTGTCGCCTTTCATGACCGTGCTCCTGCAGCGTGAAAACGCCGGCACTGTAGCGCGTCCCTGCAGGCAATGAGGGAACGCGAATCATGATCGATCGGTTTACGCGACCTGCGCCAACCCCAGGACAGGCAACGGCAGGTCGTGGGTGTTGCGGGCCTTGGCCAACAGGTCGGCCGCCATGTCCAGGCAGGAACCGCAGGTAGCGCCGCAGCCGGTGCGCATGGTCAGCTCGGACACGCTGGCGACACCGCTCTGGGCGGCTTCGCGGATCTGGTGGTCGGTTACCCCGTTACAGATGCAGACGTACACGTGCGGACTCGGCAGGCAGGCCCGGATCGGCCTGTGCGTATTCCAATCGAAACGAGAATGGTTGTCAATTTCGTAACTGAATCATTCTCGATACGGTTCAGCGTGCCCGTTCAGCCGGCCCGGCGCGGAGCAAAAAAAAGACCGATCTTTCGATCGGTCTCTTTCGTATTTGGCTGCCCCGGATGGATTCGAACCACCGAATGCCTGAGTCAGAGTCAGGTGCCTTACCGCTTGGCGACGGGGCAAAACGTGCGTGCAATTGTTGCACTTTCTCACTGGAAAACCAAGCGGACTTGGTGGCTATGGGTGGACTCGAACCACCGACCCCAGCATTATGAGTGCTGTGCTCTAACCGGCTGAGCTACATAGCCTTAGTGAGCCGGCAATTCTGGACATGTAAACGGAATCTGTCAACACCTTTTCACCGCGCTTGTGAGTGGGCAGCGGGCGTGTCACAGTCCTGACCAGTAGATTTTTCTAGGAGTCCGCATCGTGATCGATCCGGACGGCTATCGACCGAACGTCGGCATCGTGCTGATGCGGCAGGACGGGCAGGTGTTCTGGGCACGACGTGTGCGCCGGGATGGCTGGCAGTTCCCGCAGGGTGGCATGAACACCGACGAGACGCCTGTCGAAGCCATGTATCGCGAGTTGCATGAAGAAACCGGGCTGTTGCCAGAGCACGTCGAAGTGCTGGGTGCGACACCGGGCTGGCTGCGCTATCGCCTGCCCGCCCGTGCCATCCGTCGCAATGAAAAGCAGGTCTGCATCGGACAGAAGCAGGTCTGGTTCCTGCTGCGCCTGTCGGGCGACGAATCGCACGTGAAGCTGGACCATACCGACAGCCCCGAGTTCGACCAGTGGCGCTGGGTGGATTTCTGGTATCCGGTCGAGCACGTGGTGATGTTCAAGCGCGGGGTCTATGCGCGGGCGCTGCGTCACTTGGCGCCGTTGGCCCGGGGCGTGGCCGGCACCGGCGTGGAGTCGATGCCCAAGTCCGCCCAGGAGGCCTGGATGCCGGGGCACGCGGCGGGCCATGACCGCCCGCGCAAGCGCGCGCCGGCACCCAAGCGCGGCGGCGGGTACTGGCCGCGCAGCAAGGCCAAGGGTGAGCCGGGGGCGGTGTAACCGTAACCTGCCCCGCTGAAACGACAAAAGCCCGGCCGAAGCCGGGCTTTTGCTTTCCTCCCAGCGGGATCCCGAAGGATCCCACGCCAGACGCGATGGATCAGCGCTTGGAGAACTGGGTGGCGCGACGTGCCTTGTGCAGGCCGACCTTCTTACGCTCGACTTCACGGGCGTCACGGGTCATGAAGCCAGCCTTGCGCAGCTCGGACTTCAGGGTTTCGTCGTACTCGACCAGCGCGCGGGCGATGCCCAGGCGGATCGCACCGGCCTGGCCGGTGGTGCCGCCGCCAGCGGCGGTGACCATGATGTCGAACGATTCGGTGTTCTTGGTCAGTTCCAGCGGCTGACGCACGATCATGCGTGCGGTTTCACGGCCAAAGAACTCGTCCAGCGGACGGCCATTGACGGTGATGTTGCCGGCGCCCTTGCGCAGGAACACGCGGGCGGTGGAGGACTTGCGGCGGCCGGTGCCGTAGTTTTGAGTGATAGCCATGATTAGATATCCAGAACCTGGGGCTGCTGAGCGGCGTGCGGGTGCTCGGAACCCGAGTACACCTTGAGCTTGCGGTACATGGCGCGGCCCAGCGGGCCCTTCGGCAGCATGCCCTTGACGGCGGTTTCGATGACGCGCTCCGGGTGGCGCTCCAGCGCCTGGGCCAGAGTTTCGGTCTTCAGGTTGCCGATGTAGCCAGTGAAGCGGTGGTACAGCTTGTCCTGCAGCTTGTTGCCGGTGACGGCAATCTTTTCTGCATTGATGACAACCAGGTAATCACCGGTATCAACGTGAGGGGTGTAGACCGGCTTGTGCTTGCCGCGCAGACGGCGGGCCAGCTCGGTGGACAGACGGCCCAGCGTCTTGCCGGAGGCGTCGACGAGATACCAGTCGCGCTGGACGGTCTCGGACTTTGCAGTGAAAGTGCTCATGGAAGAACTCAGGTAGGTCGGGCTCATTGCGGCCATGGAGCGGCCGGAACTCTGCCACGCGTTGTGAAGAGGCGGGATTGTACTGGCCATTTGGCCCACATGCAAATCGACCGGCGGCATGGCTTGGCAGACCGGCGCCGGGGGGCGAGAATCGATGATCCCCCGCCGCGATGCCCGACCGCATGACCGCGCTCCGCCAGATCACCCCGCTCGACCACCTGCTGACCGAGGCCCAGCGCGCCCTGGACACGGTGTTCGGCAACCCGCCGGCCAGCCGCCCGTACCCGGCCGAGGCGACCCCGGACGCACCGATGCCCGCCCCGGCCCGCCGCCATGCCGCCGGTCTGATGCGGATCAACCATGTCGGCGAGGTCTGCGCGCAGGGCCTGTACTTCGGCCAGGCCGCGGTGGCCCGCGAGCCGGAAACCCGTGCCCACCTGCTCGAGGCGGCCCAGGAAGAGACCGACCACCTGGCCTGGTGCGCCCAGCGCCTGCGCGAGCTGGACAGCCGGCCCAGCCTGTTCAACCCGATCTGGTACGCCGGCAGCTATACCATCGGCACCCTGGCCGGGCTGCGCGGGGATGGCTGGAACCTGGGCTTCGTGGTGGAAACCGAGCGCCAGGTGGAAGCCCACCTGGACGAGCACCTGGACACCCTGCCCCCGACCGACCAGCGCAGCCGCGAGATCCTCAAGGTGATGAAGATCGACGAAGCCCGCCACGCCGACCACGCCGAGCATGCCGGCGCGCGGAAGCTGCCGCCGCCGATCCCGGGCGTGATGGCGCTGGCCTCCAAGGTCATGAAGACCATCGCGTACCGGCTTTAAGGTCAGCCCGAGACGAGTTTCAGCCCGATCACCCCGGCCACGATCAGCCCGATGCAGGCCAGGCGCGGCGCCGAAGCGCTGTCGCCGAACAGGAAGATGCCCAGCGTGGCGACGCCCAGGGCGCCGATGCCGGTCCAGATCGCGTAGGCGGTGCCCACCGGGATGGATTTCATCGCCTGGCTCATCAGGTACAGGCTGACCAGTGCCGCGCCGACCGTGGCGAGCGTGGGCAGCGGCTTGCTGAAGCCGTCCGAATATTTCATTCCGATCGCAAAGCCGATTTCAAAGATGCCGGCCAGCAGCAGGTAGATCCAGGGCATGGGTGCCTCCTAAACAAAAACAAAACGGCCCGGTGTCTTCACACCGGACCGTCGTCGGTAGCTTGCCGTGGAACATTACTTCTGCGCAAAACAGATGTTCCACAGGGCGGGGCGTCCCGCCTTGTGCAGCACCACCCGGGCCATGGCCCGGGCGGGTGTCGCGTGGTGTTACTCGGACAGGTTGCGGCCGTGGAACAGCTCTTCGATCTCGCGCTTGAGCAGCGCTTCGATCTTCATGCGTTCCTTGAACGAGATGTTCTTGGCCTTTTCCTCGAACAGGTACTGGTCCAGGTCGAAGTCCTTCAGGTGCATCTTCGTGTGGAAGATGTTTTCCTGGTAGACGTTGACGTCGAACATCTCGTAACGCGACTTGATGTTCTTGGCCAGGAAGTTCTGGATCGAGTTGATCTTGTGATCGATGTAGTGCTTCTTGCCCTTCACGTCACGGGTGAAGCCACGGACGCGGTAGTCCATGATCACGATGTCCGATTCCAGGCTCTCGATCAGGTAGTTCAGCGCCTTCAGCGGCGAAATCACGCCACAGGTAGCCACATCGATGTCCGCGCGGAACGTCGCGATGCCTTCCTGCGGGTGGGTCTCGGGGTAGGTATGGACGGTGATGTGGCTCTTGTCCATGTGCGCTACCACGGCATCGGAGATCAACTCCTTGCCCGCCAGCTTCTTGTCGATCACCGGCTCTTCGGAGATCAGGATCGTCACCGACGCGCCCTGCGGATCGTAATCCTGGCGCGCGACATTGAGGATGTTGGCGCCGATGATCTCGGCGACATCGGTCAAGATTTGAGTCAGCCTATCGGCGTTGTACTCTTCATCAATGTATTCAATGTAACGCTGACGCTCCTCTTCGGTGCGGGCGTAACACACGTCATAGATGTTGAAGCTCAGCGCCTTGGTGAGGTTGTTGAAACCCTGCAACCTCAGGCGAGGCAACGGCTTGACCACGGCGGTCGATCCTGTGTGTGGTGGGAAAGGATCAATTATGGGGCAAAGTGATCGGGGGCGAAACTTGCATTGAAACAAGTTGCTGTGTTGGGGTTTGCCCTTCACAACCCTGATCGTTAAGCTCGCGGCACATAGCCGTGAATTGTTCATGAGCAAAGGGAGCGCCTCAACGTGTCATCTGTGCGCCTTGCCACAAGTCCATTGGCCCTGGACATCGCCACCATTGACCGCTTTCTGGCCCACAGCCACCGACGCCGCTACCCGGCCCGCACGGACGTTTTCCGCCCCGGTGACCCCGCCGGCACCCTGTATTACGTGATCAGCGGCTCCGTTTCCATAATTGCTGAAGAAGAAGACGACCGTGAACTGGTCCTGGGCTACTTCGGCTCCGGGGAGTTCGTCGGCGAGATGGGCCTGTTCGTGGAAACCGACCGCCGCGAGGTGATCCTGCGCACCCGGACCCCCTGCGAGCTGGCCGAGATCAGCTACGAGCGGCTGCACCAGCTGTTCCTGGGCCCGCTGTCCACCGACGCCCCGCGCCTGCTGTACGCACTGGGCCAGCAGGTCTCCAAGCGCCTGCTCGATACCAGCCGCAAGGCCAGCCGCCTGGCGTTCCTGGATGTCACCGACCGCATCGTGCGCACCCTGCATGACCTGTCCCGCGAACCGGAGGCCATGAGCCACCCGCAGGGCACCCAGCTGCGCGTGTCGCGCCAGGAGCTGGCCCGCCTGGTCGGCTGCTCGCGTGAAATGGCCGGCCGCGTGCTGAAGAAGCTGCAGAGCGATGGGCTGCTGCATGCGCGGGGCAAGACGGTCGTCCTGTACGGCACCCGATGACGCCGGATGCCGGCCACCGGCCGGCGCCAACGTCGGCATGACAGCGCCTTTCACGCGCTGCCGCTAGGCTGACGGCATGGCACCTGGCAGCGAATTCTACTGGTTCATCCTGATCGGGCTTGGCGCGCAGCTGGTGGACGGCGCGCTCGGCATGGCCTTCGGGCTCGTCTCATCGTCGGTCATGCTCAGCATGGGCCTGCCGCCGGCGGCGGTCAGCGCAAGCGTGCACACCGCAGAGGTGTTCACGACAGGCGCCTCGGGTGTTTCGCACCTGGTGGCCGGCAACGTGGACAAGCGGTTGTTCCTGCGCCTGGCCCTGCCGGGCGCGGTCGGCGGCGTGCTGGGCGCCTATGTGCTGACCCAGCTGCCCGGTGATGCGATCCGTCCCTTCATCTACGGCTACCTGCTGATCCTGGCGGTCTTCATCCTGCTGCGCGCAGCCGGAAAGCTGGTGCCGCGCCAGGAAGTGAAGCGGGTGCCGGTGCTGGGCTTCGTCGCCGGGCTTCTGGACGCCAGCGGCGGCGGCGGCTGGGGTCCGGTGGCCACCTCCACCCTGCTCGCCCGGGGCGGCCAGGCCCGGACCACCATCGGCACGGTCAACGCGGCCGAGTTCGTGGTGACCCTGGCAGTGTCGATCACCTTCCTGCTCTCGATGGGCCTGCAGTACCTGAACATCGTGGCCGGCCTGCTGATCGGCGGCATGATGGCCGCCCCGCTGGCCGCAGTGCTGGTGAAGCGGGTCAAGGAGCGCTGGGTGCTGGTGGCCGTCGGCGTGCTGGTGCTGTCGATCAGCATGTTCCAGATCAGCGGCGCGGTGCGCGGCTGGCTGGCGGGGTGAAGCGCGGCGCTGTGCGCCGCCGCCCTACCAACGGTAGGGCGCTACCGGCGTGTGGCGCGCCAACGGTAGGTATCGACCGTTGGTCGATACGCCTCAGCGGTCGCCGCCGCGATCCACGCAACCCCAGTTGAGGATCCGCGTGCCGGGCTTCAGCACCTGCCGGAAATACGCGACCTTGGACACCTTCGGGTTCACCACCACCGGCTCCTTGGCTGCCAGCAGCAACGGCAGGTCCGCGGTGCTGTCCGAATAGGCCACATCGATGTCGCCATAGCCGCGCTCGCGCAGCATGCGCATCTTCTCTTCGTTGTGGCAATGGCGCGTGGCACCAACCGCACCGAAGCGCGGGCCCACTTCACTGCCGATCACCGGCACGCCCTGATGGGCGACAAACGCCAGGATGGCGCGGGCCAGCTCCGGCGGCGCGCCGGTCGCCACCACTACCCGGTCGCCCTGCGCCCGGTGCGCGGCGAATACCGCCAGCGCCTCCGGCAGCAGCTTGGCGCGCAGTTGCGCCTCGTGCTTGATCACGTAGGCATCGATCACGCGGTTGAACTCGCGCGCGCGGTGCAACCCGAACGTGGCGATCCAGACATAGACCGAAATACCGGTACGCCGGGTCGGCAACATCGCCACCAGTGGCCCCGCTACCGGCGTCACCAGCAGCGCGGCCAGCAGCCGCAGCGGGTTGCGCTTGATCAGCGAGGCAAACAGGTGGCTGCCGGAATCGCCGTCATAAAGGGTGTGGTCGAAGTCGAAGACCACCAGCGGCGCGTCGTCACGCGGAGTCGGGTAGATCGCAGTCATGCGCTGAAGAATAGCTGACGCAGGCCCTCGCCGGGCTCTTCGACCCGCATGAAGGCCTCGCCCACCAGGAACGCATGCACGCCGGCGTTGCGCATCAGGCTCACGTCGTCAGCGCCCAGGATGCCGCTCTCGGTCACCAGCAGGCGGTCGCGCGGCACGGCCTGGCGCATGTCCAGGGTGGTCTGCAGCGACACCTCGAAGGTGCGCAGGTTGCGGTTGTTGATGCCGATCAGCGGCACCGGCACCTGGATGGCGCGTTCGAGTTCATCGATGTCGTGCACTTCCACCAGCACGTCCATGCCCAGCTGCATGGCCAGGTCGGACAGCTCAGCCAGCTGGCGGTCTTCCAGCGCGGCCACGATCAGCAGGATGCAGTCGGCACCCAGCACGCGGGCCTCGTAGACCTGGTACGCATCGATCACGAAGTCCTTGCGCAGCACCGGCAGCGTGCAGGCTTCGCGGGCCTGCTGCAGGTAGGCATCGTCGCCCTGGAAGAAATCCACGTCGGTCAGCACCGACAGGCAGCTGGCACCCCCGAACTCGTAGCTCACCGCAATATCGGCCGGGTGGAAATCCGGGCGGATCACGCCCTTGGACGGGCTGGCCTTCTTCACCTCGGCGATCACCGCCGGGTTGCCGGCGGCAATCGAGGCGCGCAGTGCATCGGCGAAGCCGCGCACCGGCGGGGCGCCGGCCAGGCGTGCCTGCAGCGCTTCCAGGGGGACCCGTGCACGGCGCTCGGCCACTTCAACGGCCTTGCGGGCCAGGATGGTCTCGAGGATGTCGCTCTTGTCGCTCATGTCGTTCAGGGTCCTTCAGGCCGGCCATTATCGGCCAGCCCACAGCAAAGCGTGAAATCGGGCTCAGCCCGCGCGGCGGATGCGCTGGGTCGCATCCACGTAATCCTGCATGCGCTGGCGTGCGCTGCCGTCGGCGATGGCCGCGCGGGCACGGGCCAGGCCGTCGGCGATGCTGCTGGCCACGCCGGCCACGTACAGCGCCGCGCCGGCATTGAGCGCCACGATGTCCAGCGCCGGCCCGGGCTGGTCATCGAGCACCCCACGCAGCATCGCGATGGATTCTTCCGGCCCGCTCACCTTGAGGTTGCGGCTGGCCGACATGGCAATGCCGAAGTCTTCGGGGTGGATCTCGTATTCGCGCACCTTGCCGTCGCGCAGCTCGCCGACCAGGGTACCGGCGCCGAGCGAGATCTCGTCCATGTTGTCGCGGCCCCACACCACCATGGCGCGCTCGGCGCCCAGCTCGCGCAGCACGCGTGCCTGGATGCCGACCAGGTCGGGATGGAACACGCCCATCAGCACGTTGGTGGCGCCCACCGGGTTGGTCAGCGGGCCAAGGATGTTGAAGATGGTGCGCACGCCCATTTCGCGCCGCACCGGGGCCACCACCTTCATGGCGGGGTGGTGCATCGGGGCGAACATGAAGCCGATGCCGGTTTCACTGATCGCGCGGGCCACCTCCTCCGGACGCAGCTCGATGATCGCGCCCAGTGCTTCGACCGCATCGGCACTGCCGGACTTGGACGAGACGCTGCGGTTGCCATGCTTGGCGACCTTCGCGCCCGCCGCCGCCACCACGAACATCGCGCAGGTGGAGATGTTGAAGGTATGCGAGCCATCACCCCCGGTACCGACGATATCGATCAGGTGGGTGCGGTCTTCGACCGGCACGGACAGCGCCAACTCGCGCATCACCGTGGCCGCACCGGCGATCTCGCCCACGGTTTCCTTCTTGACCCGCAGGCCGGTGAGGATCGCCGCGGTCATCACCGGCGAGACTTCACCGCGCATCACCTGGCGCATCAGGTCGACCATCTCGTCGAAGAAGATTTCGCGGTGCTCGATGGTGCGTTGCAGGGCTTCCTGGGGGGAGAAGGTCATGCGGGGTTCCTTTGCAGGAAATTCTTCAGCAGGGCGTGGCCGTGCTCGGTGAGGATCGATTCGGGGTGGAACTGCACGCCTTCCACCGGGTGTTCGCGGTGGCGCAGGCCCATGATCTCTTCCATGGTGCCGTCCTCGTTCTCGGTCCAGGCGGTCACTTCCAGGCAGTCGGGCAGCGTGGTCTTGTCCACCACCAGCGAGTGGTAGCGGGTGGCCTGGTAGCGGTCCGGCAGGCCGGCGAACACGCCCTTGCCCAGGTGGCGGATCGGCGAGGTCTTGCCGTGCATGATGGTGCCGGCGCGGATGACATCGCCGCCGTACACCTGGCCGATGCCCTGGTGGCCCAGGCACACGCCCAGGATCGGCGTGGTCGGCCCCAGCCGCCGGATCAGCTCCAGCGACACGCCCGCTTCGTTGGGCGTGCACGGGCCGGGTGAGATCACGATGCGCTCGGGCGCGAGCGCGGCGATCTCGTCAACGCTCAGGGCGTCGTTGCGCACCACCTTTACATCGGCACCCAGCGTCTGCAGGTACTGCACGAGGTTGTAGGTGAAGCTGTCGTAGTTGTCGAGCATCAACAACATGGCAAATTCCTGGAATCAAGGATGCAATACGGAATCGGTAGCGCCGGCCGTTGGCCGGCAACCGGGTGACTTACAGGCCCTTGGCGGCCTGGGCGACGGCGCGGAACAGCGCGCGACCTTTGTTCATGGTCTCGTCCCATTCCTTGCCCGGGTCCGAGTCGTAGACGATGCCCGCGCCGGCCTGCACGTGCAGGCGGCCGTCCTTGATCACCGCGGTGCGGATCGCAATGGCGGTGTCGGCATCGCCGTGCCAGCCGATGTAACCGATGCTGCCGGCGTAGACATTGCGCTTGATCGGCTCCAGCTCACGGATCACTTCCAGCGCGCGGATCTTCGGCGCGCCGCTGACCGTGCCGGCCGGGAACGTGGCACGCAGCACATCGGCGTAGCTCAGGCCCGGCTGCAGCTGCCCGGTCACTTCGCTGACGATGTGCATGACGTGGCTGTAGCGTTCGATCACGAACTGCTCGCCTACTTCCACCGTGCCGGCCTTGGACACGCGGCCGGCGTCGTTGCGGCCCAGGTCGATCAGCATCAGGTGCTCGGCGCGTTCCTTCGGATCGGCCAGCAGTTCGGCTTCCAGCGCGTTGTCTTCTTCCACCGTGGCGCCGCGCGGGCGGGTACCGGCGATCGGGCGCACGGTCACTTCCCCGTCCTGCAGGCGCACCAGGATTTCCGGCGAGGAGCCGACCACCTGCACATCGCCGGTGTCGAGGAAATACATGTACGGCGACGGATTCAGCGCGCGCAGCGCACGGTATACATCCACCGGGCGCGCCTTGAACGGCACGCTCAGGCGTTGGCTGAGCACCACCTGGAAGATATCGCCGGCGCCGATGTATTCCTTGGATTTGTCCACGGCGGCAATGAAGCCTTCGCGGGTGAAGCCGGACACGAAGTCGTTCTCGTCCAGCACGTCGCGGGTGATCGGCACCGGGTAGCCCGCGCCGGGGGCGCGCAGCTTGGCCACCAGGCCGTCCAGCCGCGCCTGCGCCTCGTCCCACGCACCGGGCTGGCCCGGGTCGGCGTGCACGATCAGGTACAGGCGGCCCTTGAGGTTGTCGAACACCGCCAGTTCTTCGGAGTGCAGCAGCAGGATGTCCGGGGTGCCGAGCTCGTCGCGGCCGCGCGGCGGGGCCAGGCGCGGTTCGATGTAGCCGATGCACTCGAACCCGAACCAGCCCACCAGGCCGCCGGTGAAGCCCGGCAGGCCGGCCAGCTTGGGCACCGAATGGGCGCTGCGCAGCGCCTCCACTTCGGTGAACGGGTCGGCCACCTCACGGGTTTCCACCACCTGGCCAGCTTCGCTGACGGTCAGGGTATGGCCGTGGAAGGCGTACACGCGGCGGGCCGGCAGGCCGATGATGGAATAGCGCCCGAAGCGCTCGCCGCCTTCGACCGATTCGAACAGGTAGGTATGCGGCCCGTCGGCGAGCTTCAGATAGACCGAAAGCGGCGTGTCCAGGTCGGACAGCACTTCACGGACGACGGGGATGCGTGTGTGGCCTTCAGCGGCCTGCTGCTGGAACTGCTCGAGCGTGATCAAGACGACTTTCCTTCCGGGAAACGGCGGTGGCGGGACGGACGACGGCAACAGGCCACCATCGCCACCAACGGCGAGCGGAAGAAAGGGTATGCGGGGTCGTCAGAATGGACACCCGGGGACTGTACCGCATTGGCGGCACCGGATGGAACCCGGGCCGTGGCGCGGCCGGATGGACAAAGGCCTCAGGCGGAGGTGGCGGAGGTAGCGCCGACTGTTAGTCGGCTGCCCGGTCAAGCCGCCGACTAACAGTCGGCGCTACCCTCGTTCCAGCCGGTCCAGCCGGTCCAGCCGTTGCGGCTGTTCCAGTCGTTCCAGTCGTTCCAGCCGTTCAAGCGTTCCCGCCGGGCCCGCCGTTCCAGCGGCCGCCGCCGGTTCCAGCACCCACCCGTCCCGCCTCATCCCATCCGCCGGGCGGCCTGCTGCTCCTGCTCGCGCTGCTGTTCGGCGCCCAGGTCAGCCACCAGCACCGGGGCAGCAGCGGCACGTTCCTGCTGGCGGTTGACCTCGGCCACCTGCTCGGTGCTCACGCTGAGCGGCTGCTGCCGGCCGGCCACCACGTCCACCTGGGCCAGGTGGCGGTGCACGGAGGTGAGGTCCTGGGTATCTACCGCGAACACGCGGGTGCGGTCCTCGCTGAGCACGACCCGCTCGATGCGTTCCAGACCCTCCTGCGTGGCCTTGGCCGCCAGCGCACCGGCCAGCTGGTCACTCTGCAGGTCGGGCACGCGGTTGTGGGCGGCATCAATGCCGTGCACCCCGGCTTGGGCGCCTTGGAACATGTGGTACTGCCTGTGGCCGGGATCATTGATGCCGACCACCAGCGTGGAGGGCTTGGGCGCGACGGCGGCGTGCTTCTCCGCCGGGTGCTGGATGCGTTCGTGCTGTTCCAGCAGCGCGCGGGCCTGCGCTTCCTGTTTGATGAGCTCGGCGTCCAGGCTGGGAATGACCGTTTCCTTCATCCCGTGGCGCTGCACAGCCTCGCCAAATGCCGGGCCGATGTTTTCGACCAGGCGCTTGGTCTCGATGATGTTGCCGACGTTCTGCGGCGTCAGCGCCGTGGGTACGTAGGTAGCGGCCGCGCCGCGAAGGCCCGCCACTGCCCCGCCAACCGAGGCAAACACCGCCGGCGCCTGCGCCGTGGTGTTCTTGATGTGGTGCGCCGCAAAGTCATAGCCCTGGTCGACATAGGCGCCGGCCGTGGCATACCCATTCTGAAGCTTACCAGCCACCCATTGGCCGTCACGGTCGATGCTCTCGGCGGTGCGCTGGCCGGCGGTGCGGGCCGCATCGGCGTCCTCCCGGGCATCGCGAGTTGCGGCAGTGGCGCGCGCTTGTCCGGCGGCGTGTACAGCATCGGCGCGGCTGTCGAGATCCCTGGCGACGTTGTCGAACCCCAGCTTGCCGGCGCCCCATGAGGCCACCGACAGAATGCCGGACTGCGCGCGCGATTCCACGCGATGCGCCGTGGACTCGATCATCCCGGTCAGTTCGCGGCCTTGGGCATACACGGTGGTGGTGGCTTTGGCGCTCACCTGCAGCGTGGTCGAGCCCATGTCGACTACCTTGCCCACCACCATGCCCTGCACGCGGGCGACCTGCTCCACGGCGTCGCCGGTGCGGTCAAGGACGTGGGCGGCGGTTGCCCCGCCCTTCTCCACCACTTCGCCCACTACCCGGCCGTTGTGCATGCCATGCGCGGCCGAGTGCAGCACCTTGGACAACGGTCCGGCCAGCTCGGCTACCTGGCTGGGGGCATCGGTACGCGCGCGATCCACCAGCCGCTCCTGCGCATCGCGGGTCTTGGGATCGAGCACCAATTCCATGCGCCCCGCCGCGACCGGGATATCGCGAAGGGCCTCGTAGCCCGGTTTGGTGGCCAACTGTTCGACGAACTGCGCGGCTGCGGTCTGCGCACCGGGCGGCAGCATCTCGCGCATCTTCTCGGCCACCTTGGCCTGCATCAGCGGCTCGCGCATCAGCATGCTGGCTTCGTTGGCCAGCAGCCCGTAGGCGTGTCGCTGTTGTTCGTTGAGGCGCTGCATCCCGTTCTGCACATCGTTGAGCACCTCACCGCTGGTCTGGTAGGTGTGTACGGTCTGCTGCGGGTTGAAGGTGGGCAGGCCGTTGTCTTTGGCATAGCGCGCCGGCGTATCCGGGTGCAGACCGGCGGCGTTGAAAGTAGTGGCGCGGGCGCCGGTGACGGCAGAGGCGGCGGACGCCATGCCGCCGCCGAGGGAGTGGCCGGCGATTTCGAAGTTGCCGCCGACCCGGTCATTCATCTGGGTCGCAAGATCCATGGCGCGATCATAGTAATCGCTACGCATGCCAATGCCCTGCTGACCATTGTTGAGGAAGTCTTCCCCGCCCGACTCGCGCCACCCGCCCGGTGCGAATGGATCGATGATCTTGCCGGTTGACCCCTTGTATACGACCACAGGTTTGGCGTCGTCACCGAACACACGCTTGTCGGGAATATAGATCTCGGCACGGAAGCCAGACTGGGGCGGCTGAAGGAAGTCCCTCACCTGGTCGTCGGTCATGTCTATACCTGCAGCGCGGAGGGCGGCAGGGTCGCTCGTCGCTCGGGTCCAACCGGTGGGTGGCGATCCATCCCGCTTCGCAGAAAGGTAGACATCCGCGGCAAGACCAGACATCTCCCGCGCATGATAGGTTTCCTGCAGACGATTCGCTTCGTTATCGTTGCCGCTTTCACGCAACTGTTGAACAAGAAGGTTTTGTTCCTGGATAGCGCGGGCGCGCGCCTCAATATCGGGACCGCTCATGGCAAGCTCCATTGCGCAGTGAAGGTGCGCGATCCCCCCCGAGCCGCGCTTCTTATCGAATAGCAGAACAGTTTGCTAATGTCACCCCTTCAGGGGTTCAACATCAGGACGATCATGCGCATCAGTCTTCACAACTTGATGACAAAAACCATCATAAGTGCGGCATGGCTCACACTTTTCCTGGTAAATGGATGCGCTGCATCGTCTACACATGCCGCCGGCGACTACTTCGATGGAAAGGCATTGGAGTTGGCTACAGCGACCGAAACCGGCGATATGCAAACCATTCGCCGCCTGATCAAAAATGAAGGGGTCGATCCCGACAGTGTCTTCGCCAGGCGCGACGGCATTCCTTTGGTGGCATGGCCCCTCCGCGCAGGGAATCTTGACGGACTGCGCGCACTTCTGGACAACGGCGCCGACCCGAACGCGCGTGAGGTGAAGCAAGTGGAGGGTCGCGAACTCCGCTTCAACAACGCGATGGTCTACGCCGCCAAGATGGACGATCCACGCTTCCTTGAGCTGCTGCTCAGGCATGGCGGGGATCCCAACACTCGGAATTCTGCCAACGAGACCTTGTTGTTCCAGGCCTTCATTTCTGGCAATCAGTGGAAGAACATCAAACTCCTGGTCGAGAATGGCGCGAACATCAATGAGGCGAATCGGGGAAGCGCCGATACGGTGTTGAGCTGGTATACCACTCGCGGCGCCTTCGAACATGCGTACTGGTTGATGGAGCATGGTGCGGATCCGACGATCATGTTTACCCCGCCCAAAACATCGGGCAAGCCCAGTCGAATGATCATGGCGGAGCACATCTATTGGGGTGTGACCACGCCAGATCTCCTGCCCTGGCAGAAGAAGTGTCAGCAGTGGCTCGTCGCTCGGGATATTCCACGGCCGCCCATGCCGGATGGCATCCGGCAGAAGCGTGAAGCCTTTGGTTTCCCAACGAAAGAAGAGGACGTCCCTCTTCTCTGAATATCTGCCCAACCTGCACCCTTTCGAGCACCAGAGTTGAGACTACTTCCGCCCCGTGCAACGACCGTTGTCGAGAAGATTGCACTCGCCGTCATGGCGTTCCTGGCTGTGCTTATGGTCAGTGGTTGTGCAGCATCATCTCCGCACGGCGCAGCACAGTCTTTCGAAGGCAACGCACTGGCTTTGGCCAATGCCAGTGAACGCGGTGATGCCAACGAAGTGCGACGCTTGATCAAGGACAAGGGGGTCGACCCGGACGTCGAGTTTGCCAAGCGTGACGGAATTCCACTGTTGGCATGGCCGCTTCGCACCCGCAGCGTGGAAGGATTGCGCGCGATGCTCGACAACGGAGCTGATCCGAATGCGCGCGAAGTGAAACAGATGAACGGCAGGGAGATTCACTTCAACAACGCGATGGTCTACGCCGCGAAGATGGAAGACACGCGATTTCTGGAGTTGCTCCTGAAGCATGGTGGAGATCCAAACACGCGCAATTCTGCCAACGAAACGCTGATGCTTCAGGCGTTTCTCAGCGGCAATCAATGGAAGAACATCCAGACGTTGGTGGAGCACGGCGCGGACATCAACGAATCCAACCTCAGCAAGGGAGATGACACCGTTCTGAGCTGGTACACCAGCCGAGGTGGATTTGATTCTGCCTATTGGCTGCTGGAGCATGGCGCAGACCCGACCATCCCGTCGCGCCCGCCTGCTGGGTCCAACCTTCCATCGCGACAGTTGATGGTTGAGGAAATTTACTGGGGTGTCACCACGCCCGATCTTCTGCCGTGGCAGAAGAAATGTCAGCAATGGCTGATCGCGCGCAACATCCCGCGTCCGCCGATGCCTGAGCACATTCGCAAGAAGCGGGAGGCGTTTGGCTTCCCGACCAGGGAAGAGGATATTCCGCTGCTCTGAGCAGCCGGGCAGCGCCCGGCTCTACCGCGAGCGGTGCGGCAACCGCCTACTGCAGCAGCGCGCTGTCGAGCGGGAGGTGCATGCGCACGCGTGCTGCCACGCAGTCGACGCGGAAGCGGCGCGCGCGAACCGGCTCGCCGTCCAGGTTGAGGGTCATCGGTTCGTCGGCGTCTATTTCCACCCACGGCGCGCGGGTGCGCTCGGCCACCTGCTCCAGCGCGCCCTGCTTGCCGCCACGGATCAATGCGCCCAGCGTCGAGGCGACTTCGCCACTCAGCTCCGGGATCACGGTGAGATCGAGCAGGCCGTCATTGACCAGCGCTTCGGGGCACAGCACCTGGCCACCGCCGGCCTGGCGGCCGTTGCCGATGCCCAGCGCGATGAACCCGCCCTCCCAGTTGAAGTCCGGGGTGCGCAGCCGGGCCTGGATGGGTTCGATCCGGCCCAGCCGGGAGATGCCCGTCACCAGATAGGCCAGCCCGCCGAGCACTTTCTTCAGGCCCTCGTCGGTCTCCACCGTCACTTCGGTGCCGAAACCGCCGCTGGCCACGTTGGCGCACCACCACAGGTCACCGTCGGCGTCGATGCGCAGCAGGTCCAGCGGGCATGCCGGCTGGGCCAGGATCATCTGCAGCGCCTGGATCGGCTCCTCGGGAATGCCGGCGGCCGTCGCGAAATCATTGGCGGTACCCAGCGGCACCAGCCCCAGGGTCGGCAGCGCATCCGCCGCCTCGTCGCGGTGGGCCAGGGTTTCCGCCACTTCGCTCAGGGTGCCGTCGCCACCGGCGGCGATGATGGTGTCCACGCCGTGCTCGATGGCTTCGGCCACGTAACGCTCGGCGTCGCCGTCTTCCCAGGTGACCCGGGCCTCGATCGTCACCCCCTGCTCGCGAAGCGCATGCACCGCCTCGCGCAGCTCGACGTTGCCCGTGGACTTGCCATTGAGGATCAGACGCCAGCGAGGACCACGCATACCGCACTTCCATGGGAGGGGGAGGCGCAGGCTATCAGCCCGGTGGCTCAGGGGCAGTGAACGTCATCAAACGGTCACTGATCGCCCGGAGAATGGAAGTCCATAGCAGGGACGATGGATGGAGGCAGGATCAGCCTCCCGCTATTCCCAGGGCCGCATTCGCAAGAGTGCGGTCTTTTTTTTTCCGCTTGCAGTTCCGTATCGACCAACGGTCGATACCTACCGGGATTGCGCGAACGCCTTCAGGGCTTCTCCCTCGAGGCGGTACACCGTCCACTCGCTCTGTGGCTTGGCGCCGGCCGCCTCATAGAACCGGATCGCCGGTTCGTTCCAGTCCAGCACCGACCACTCGAAGCGGCCGCAGCCTTCGGCCACTGCGATGCGGGCGATGTGCTTGAGCAGCGCCTTGCCGGCGCCACTGCCGCGCTGCGCCGGACTCACGTACAGGTCTTCCAGGTAAACGCCGTTGCGGCCCAGCCAGGTAGAGTAGTTGTAGAAATACACCGCGTAGCCGATCGCCTCGCCACCGGTTTCGCAGATCAGCGCGCGCGCCTTGGCGCCCTCGCTGAACAGGCTGGCGACGATGCCCGCCTCGTCGGTCTGCACCGACGATTCGGCCTTTTCGTAGATCGCCAGCTCGCGGATGAAGCGCAGGATCAGCGCGGCATCGGCAGCGGTGGCCTCGCGGATCTGCAGCGCCGGCGCACCCATGTTCAGCCCCGCGCCTTGGCTACGTTATGACGCATCTGGTCAATCACGTCCTTGTAGCTGATCGGTGCGTTGAAGATCGCCGAGCCGGCCACGAAGGCGTCGGCGCCGGCCGCGGCAATCGCGCCGATGTTGTCGGCCTTCACCCCGCCGTCGATCTCCAGGCGCACGTCGCGGCCGCTCGCATCGATCTTCTGGCGGACCACGCGCAGCTTGTCCAGCGCAGAGGGAATGAAGGCCTGGCCGCCGAAACCGGGGTTGACCGACATCAGCAGCACCAGGTCCAGGTCGTCCAGCACCCAGTCCAGGATGTCCACCGGGGTGCCCGGGTTGAGCACCAGGCCCGGCTTGCAGCCCAGCGAGCGGATCAGCTGGATGGTGCGGTGCACGTGGCGGCTGGCCTCGGGGTGGAAGCTGATATAGGTCGCGCCGGCCTCGGCGAAGTCCGGAATGATGCGGTCCACCGGTTCCACCATCAGGTGCACGTCGATCGGGGCGGTCACGCCATGCTTGCGCAGCGCCTGGCAGACCATCGGGCCGATGGTCAGGTTCGGCACGTAATGGTTGTCCATCACGTCGAAATGCACCCAGTCGGCACCGGCGGCGAGCACGTTGTCCACCTCTTCGCCGAGGCGGGCGAAGTTGGCGGACAGGATGGAGGGGGCAATGATGCAGTTGGACATGGCCGGGGCCTTCAGGACGTAGAGAGGGGGCCGCGCGCGCTCAGCGCTTGCGCAGGGTCTTGATGCGGTCGTAGGCGGCGTTGAGCTGGCGCGACTTGCGCTCGGCCTGCTGGCGCAGCTCGGGGGCGGCGCCGACGACCTTGTCGGGGTGGTACTGGGACATCAGCCGCCGGTAGGCCAGGTCGATCTCGGCATCGGTGGCCTCGGAGGTCAGCCCCAGCTCCCGGTACGGGTTCTCCCTGTTCAGCCGGAACCAGTCGGCATCGAAGGCATGGCCGATCAGCAGGCCGACCACGGCACCAAACAGCGGATTGGGCCTGAAAAGCAGGGCGCCGGCGATGAATCCAAGCAGTTTTCCGTACCAGCGCATGGTCGTCGGGGCGGCCGGGGCAACAAAGGAACCTCATTTTACGTCACAGCGGCCCCAACCCGCTTTACACTAGGCCGCCCGCTGTCCCTGCGGGCCCTCCGGGTGCCCTGGACAGCCGTCTCGACGAAGCCCCAGGAGTGCCCGTGCCGACCACGTTGTTGCAATCCGATCTCCCCGGCCTGCCCTTGCGCCATCGCGGCAAGGTGCGTGATGTTTTCGACATTCCGCGCGAACGGCTGCCCGCCGGCACGCCGCCGGGGGACTACCTGCTGATGGTCGCGACCGACCGTCTGTCGGCCTTCGACGTGGTGCTTCCCGATCCGATTCCCGGCAAGGGTGAAATGCTCTGCCAGGTGTCCAACTTCTGGTTCGCCAAGACCGCGCACCTGATGCCCAACCACCTCACCGGCATCGACGTGGCCAGCGTGCTGCCCGACGGCGTGGACGCAGCGCTGTATGCCAAGCGCGCGGTAGTGACCCGCAA
The DNA here is from genome assembly GCF_056393145.1 of Stenotrophomonas sp. Steno-Z4. Taxonomy (NCBI): domain Bacteria; kingdom Pseudomonadati; phylum Pseudomonadota; class Gammaproteobacteria; order Lysobacterales; family Lysobacteraceae; genus Stenotrophomonas; species Stenotrophomonas sp. Steno-Z4. Next base: position 1,181,493 of record NZ_JBWJPC010000001.1, read on the forward strand.
GCTCAAGCCGGTACCGGTGGAAGCCATCGCCCGCGGCTATCTCATCGGCAGCGGCTGGAAGGACTACCAGCGCACCGGCAAGGTCAGCGGCATTGAACTGCCCGACGGCCTGCGCCAGGCCGAGCAGCTGCCCGAGCCGATCTTCACCCCCTCGACCAAAGCCTCCGTGGGCGACCATGACGAGAACATCGATTTCGATGCGATGGTGAAGGCGGTCGGCGCGGACCTGGCCGAGCGCGTGCGCGATGCCACCCTGCGCATCTACAAGTTCGCCGCCGATTACGCCCGCGAGCACGGCATCATCCTGGCCGACACCAAGTTCGAGTTCGGTACCGATGCCGATGGCCGCCTGTACATCATGGACGAGATGCTGACGCCGGATTCCTCGCGCTACTGGCCGGCCGACGAGTACGAAGTGGGCACCAGCCCGCCGAGCTACGACAAGCAGTTCGTCCGCGATTACCTGGAGACGCTGGACTGGGGCAAGACCGCCCCGGGCCCGAACATCCCGGCGGACATCATCGAACGCACCCGCGCCAAGTACGCCGAGGCGCTGCAGCGCCTGGCCGGTATCTCGGTGGATTGATGCCGCCGGTAGAGTCCGGCTTGGGCGGTAGAGCCGACTGTTAGTCGGCTGCGGCGGTAGAGCCGACTGTTAGTCGGCTTGGGCGGTAGAGCCGACTGTTAGTCGGCTGCGGTGGAGCAGCGGACTGACAGTCCGCTCTACCCGCTCCGCTCTACCCACCCCGCCCTACCCGTCCGCTGTCGGGAGTATTCTGTGGTCACTCCGGAGGCTCAATGTCCACGACGACCCAGCTTGTGCGGCCCATCGACCGCTATTTCGCCAGCTATTCAGACGATCACCGCAATACGCTGAACCAGCGCATCCATGTGGTGGCGGTGCCGGCAATCCTGTGGTCGGTCATTGCCCTGCTCTGGTGCCTGCCGCCGCTGATCACCTGGTTCCAGTACGGGGTCTGGGCCGGCCTGGCGATGTTTACCGCGTGGTGCTTCTACAACCGCCTGTCGCGCCGGTTGGGCCTGGGCATGCTCGCCTTCTTCTTTGTATGCGGCTGCACCTGCCGGCTGCTGGAAGCCGAGATCGGGCTGGCCAACCTGGCCTGGCTGGGGCTGGGCGTCTTCGTGGTGGCCTGGGTCGCGCAGTTCATCGGCCACAAGTTCGAGGGGCGCAAGCCCAGCTTCCTGACCGATTTGACCTATCTGCTGATCGGGCCGGCCTGGGTGATGGCCAAGGCGTACCGGAAGTTCGACCTGGCGTATTGACCGCCCAACCTGAACGAAATGGATGCTCACTCCTGCTGCACGGCAGCGGGTCCAGCATGGCCGTGGACGAGATCCGGGGATCGTATTTCGTTCATCTGCGCGGTGGCTGATGGGCCGGCGGAGCCCCTGTCGTTGCTGGGCTGAACGGTAGCGAGATCACTCATGGCGCAAAGTGCCGGCAACGTTTCCATACGGCCCTGAACAACCCCGAATGGACCACCCTGCCGACAGCGAAAAGATGAATCACGCACGTTGCCTGCAGTTGGTGGCGTAATCGGGTATATCGGCGACAAATCCCCGCCTGTTAGACTGAAAGGCCTGCTCGTGAATCCCGCATTCCCTGCATGAATCCCAGCCTTCTCCTGCTGCTCGCCCTGCCCTTCCTGCTGGCGGTGGCGGTCATTGTGTTCCGCCACAGTTCCCGTGCCACGGCCGCCTGGCTGGCCGCGGCCGCCCCTGTGGGCGGGCTGGCGCTGCTCGCCACGATGACCCCCGCGATCCTTGATGGCGGGGTGGTGCGCAGTTTCGGGGACTGGCTGCCGCAGATCGGGCTGGCCTTCTCGGTGCGGCTGGATGGGCTGGCCTGGATGTTCGCCGGCATGGTGCTGGCCATCGGCGCGCTGGTGGTGATGTACGCGCACTACTACCTGAGCGCCAAGGACAACGCGCACCGCTTCTACTGCTACCTGCTGCTGTTCATGGGCGCCATGCTGGGCATGGTGCTTTCCGGCAACCTGTTGTTGCTGATGGTGTTCTGGGAAATGACCAGCATCAGCTCGTTCCTGCTGATCGGCTTCTGGTCGCACCGCCAGGATGCCCGCGAGGGCGCGCGGATGGCGCTGGTGGTCACCGGCGGCGGCGGCCTGGCCCTGCTCGGTGGCGTGCTGCTGATCGGCCGCATCGTCGGCAGTTTTGAACTGGATGCGGTGCTGGCCGCCGGCGATGTGATCCGTGCCAGCCCGCTGTACCCGTGGGCCCTGTTCCTGGTGCTGGCGGGCATCTTCACCAAGAGCGCGCAGTTCCCGTTCCACTTCTGGCTGCCGCATGCCATGGCCGCGCCGACCCCGGTGTCGGCCTACCTGCATTCGGCCACCATGGTGAAGGCCGGCGTGTTCCTGCTGGCCCGGCTGCACCCGGCGCTGGCCGGTACCGACCTGTTCTTCTATACGGTCAGCGGGATCGGCGCGCTGACCCTGCTGATCGGCGCCTGGAACGCGATCTTCCAGCACGACCTGAAAGGGCTGCTGGCCTATTCGACGATCTCGCACCTGGGCCTGATCACCCTGCTGTTCGGCCTGTCCACGCCGATGGCGGTGGTGGCCGGCGTGTTCCACATCCTAAACCACGCCACCTTCAAAGCCTCGCTGTTCATGGCCGCCGGCATCATCGACCATGAAACCGGCACCCGCGACATGCGCAAGCTCGGTGGCCTGCGCCGGTTGATGCCGTTCACCAGCGCGCTGGCGATCATCGCCTCGCTGGCCATGGCCGGCATTCCGCTGCTCAACGGCTTCCTGTCCAAGGAAATGCTGTTCGCCGAGGCCATCACCGCGCAGGGACCGGAACCCATGCGCATCGCCGTGTCGATCGCCGCGCTGCTGGCCGGCGTGCTGGGCGTGGCCTACAGCCTGCGCTTCGTGCATGACACCTTCTTCGGCGAAGGCCCGCATGACCTGGACCGGGTGCCGCACGAGCCGCCGCGCTTCATGAAGGTGCCGGTGGAGGTCCTGGTGGTGCTGTGCGTGGCGGTCGGCGTGGCCCCGGCGATCACCGTGGCCCCGATCCTGCACGCGGCAGCCTCCTCGATCCTGGGCCCGGCCATGCCGGCCTACAGCCTGTCGGTCTGGCACGGCTTCAACATGCCGCTGATGATGAGCATCGCCGGTGTGCTGGGCGGCATCGCCCTGTACTTCGGCCTGCGCCGGCTGATCAACCTGCATGCGGTGGTCAGCCATGCCATCGGGCGCAACCTGTTCCACAAGCAGCTGGACCTGGTGTTCGGTTTCGCCCACCGGCTCACCCAGGGCCTGGCCAACGGCAGCCTGCAGCGCATGCTGATGGCGCTGGTGGTGGTGGCGATCATCGTGGCCGCCGCCCCGTTCGTGGCCAATCCGGTGTCGCCCAACTGGCCTTCGCCGCAGCCCATTCCGTTGCTGGGCTGGGCGCTCTGGGCGGTGATGATGGCCTGCGCGCTGGGCGCGCTGTTCGTCTATCGGCAGCGCCTGCTGGCAGTGCTGGTCGCCGGTGGCGTAGGGCTGATGGTATCGCTGACCTTCGTGTTCCTGTCCGCGCCGGACCTGGCGTTGACCCAGCTGCTGGTGGAGATGGTGACGCTGGTGCTGATGCTGCTGGGCATGAACTACCTGCCGGCGCAGTCGCCGCCGGAGAAGTCGCGCTGGCGCAAGCGCCGCGATGCACTGATCGCGGTGATCGGTGGCGGCGGCCTGGCCGCCATGGCCTACAGCGCGATGACCCTGCCGCCCAACACCATGGCCGGCGAACTGCTGGCGCGTGCGCTGCCCGAAGCGTACGGCGAGAACGTGGTCAACGTGATCCTGGTGGACTTCCGTGGCTTCGATACTTTCGGTGAGATCACCGTGTTCGGCATCGCCGCACTGGTGGTGCACGCCATGCTGCGGCGTTCGCGGATGGCGCCGGAGCAGATCATGCCGGGCCCGCCGATCAAGCTGCCGGTACCGGCCGACCTGGCCCAGGTGATGTTCCCGCTGACGCTGACGGTATCGATCTTCCTGTTCCTGCGCGGCCACAACGCGCCCGGCGGCGGTTTCATCGCCGGCCTGGTGCTGGCGGTGCCGCTGCTGATCCAGTACGTCATCCAGGGCACCACCTCGGTGGAATCGCGCTTCGGCTTCGATTACATCCGTTGCATCGGCGCGGGCCTGCTCATCGCCATCGTCAGCGGCTGTGCCTCGATGCTGTTCGGGGTGCCGTTCCTGACCAGCGGGCACCTGGACCTGGAGCTGCCGCTGATCGGCACGGTGCCGTTGGCCAGCGCGGTCGGCTTCGATACCGGCGTGTACCTGGTGGTGTTCGGCGGGGCGATGCTGATCCTGTCGATGATGGGCACGGTGAAACCGTCGCGCACCCGCAACTCGCGCAAGGGCGAGATCGATCCCAACAACCGTTCGGCACGTACCGGGGAGACCCACTGATGGAACTGGCCCTGGCAAGCGCGATCGGCGTACTGGCTGCGATCGGCATCTACCTGCTGCTGCGCGCGCGCAGCTTCGACGTCATCCTCGGCATGACCTTCCTGTCCTACGCGACCAACCTGCTGATCTTCTCCGGCGGCCGCCTGGTCACCGGCAAGGCGCCGGTGCTGAAGGAAGGCGTGGACAGCACGCTGGGCAACTACACCGATCCGCTGCCGCAGGCACTGGTGCTGACCGCCATCGTCATCGCCTTTGCGATGACTGCCGTGAGCATCGTGCTGGCCATGCGCAGCCGCAGCGACAACCACAGCGATCACGTCGACGCGCACGAGGATGAGGCTGCAGAGCTGGCCGATACCGCGCCCGGCCGGGAGGGTGGCCCGTGAACCATGCGGTGATCCTGCCCATCCTGATTCCACTGTTCGGTGCGGCCTGTTCGCTGTTCGTCGAACACCGCCGCTACGGCCCCAAGGTGCAGCGCACGGTGGCCTGGACCACGCTGGCCGCGCTGGCGGCGTCGGTGGCCCTGCTGTTCGCGCAGACCGCCGATGGGACCATCGCGGTGTACCTGCTGGGCGACTGGCCCTCGCGGCTGGGCATCGCGCTGGTGGCCGACCGTCTGTCCAGCTGGATGCTGCTGACCACGCTGCTGCTGGCCATCCCGTGCCTGCTGCACGCCTGCTCGGGCTGGGACCGGCGCGCACCGCATTTCCATGCGCTGTTCCAGTTCCAGCTGGTGGGCCTCAACGGTGCCTTCCTCACCGGCGACATCTTCAACCTGTTCGTGTTCTTCGAGGTGATGCTGATCGCCTCCTACGGCCTGCTGCTCAGTGGCGGACGCGGGCTGCGCATGCGCATCGGCCTGCACTACGTGGTGTTCAACGTCACCGCGTCCACCCTGTTCCTGATCGCGCTGGGGCTGCTGTACGCCTCCCTGGGCTCGCTCAACATGGCCGAGTTGTCCCAGCGCATCGCCGAGGTGCCGCCCACCCACCTGACCCTGGTGAAGGCAACGCTCGGCCTGCTGCTGCTGGTGTTCTGCAGCAAGGCCGCACTGATGCCGCTGTACCTGTGGCTGCCCGAAGCCTACGCACGCGCACCGGCAGCGGTGGCGGCGCTGTTTGCGATCATGACCAAGGTCGGGCTGTACGCGATGCTGCGGGTAAGCTCGCTGTGGTTCGGCGAAGACGCAGGCGCCATGGCCGGCTATGGCTCCCAGTGGCTGTTCTGGGCCGGCGTGGCCACGCTGATCCTGGGTGGGCTGGGCGTGCTTGCCGCCGCGCGCCTGCGCGTGCTGATCTCCTACCTGGTGGTGGTCTCCGCGGCCACGCTGTTCATCGCCTTCTCCGTCCGCACCCCGGAAGTACTGTCGGCCGGGCTGTACTACCTGCCGCACAGTACGTTCGTGGCTGCCGCCCTGTTCCTCATTGCCGACCTGATCCGCCGCCGCCGCGGTGGCGCCAGTGATCGCAAGGAAATCATCGCGCCGATGCCCGGCAAGGAAACCCCGGCGGTGCTGTTCCTGATCGCCGCGGTGTCGGTGGCCGGCCTGCCGCCGCTGTCCGGCTTCCTGGCCAAGGCGGCGCTGCTGGCCGGCATGCCGCCGGCGTACACCGGCGTGGTATGGGCGGCGGTGCTGGGCAGCAGCCTGATGGTGATCGTGGGCATCACCCGCGGCGGCATCCGCCTGTTCTGGCGGGTGCCGGTGCTGGAGGAGGGCGTACCCCCGCCGCGCAAGGCGCCCACCCGCACCGTGGAGCTGTTCGCCGCCGCGCTGCTGCTCTGCTACGGCATCGGCATGAGCGTGTTCGCCAACCCGTTGATGCAGTACACCGACGCCATGGCCGCCCAGCTGCTCACGCCGCAGGATTACGTGGGCGGACTGCGTGCGACCACGCCGGAGATCCGCCAGCCATGAGCCGCCGCCCGTTCCTTCGCCGCCTGTTCCCCTCGACCTCGCTGAGCGTGATGGTCACCGGCTTCTGGGTGCTGATGTCCGACAGCTTCACCCTGGGCCAGATCCTGCTCGGCATGCTGCTGGGCGTGGTGGTGCCGCTGTTCGCCGCGCGGCTGGACCGCGAGTTCGCGCGCATCGGCTCGCTGCGACCGTTGCCCAAGCTGATCTGCGTGACGCTGTGGGACATCCTGGTCTCCAACATCCGCGTGGCGGTGCAGGTACTGGGCCCGGAGCGCCGCATCCACCCGGGCTTCATCTGGCTGCCGCTGGACATCGCCAACATCCACGGCATCGCCGCGCTCACCAGCATGATCACCCTGACGCCGGGTACGGTGTCGGCCGCGTTGTCCGATGATCGCCGCTACCTGCTGGTGCATGTGCTGCACCTGGACGATCCCGACGAACTGATCCGGCAGATCAAGCACCGTTACGAAGCCCCGCTGATGGAGATTTTCCCATGACCGGTTTCACCTTCATCCAGACCACCATGGCCGTGTGCATGCACGTGGTCGGGCTGGCCATGCTGCTGGCCACCTGGCGCCTGCTGCGCGGCCCGACCGTGCCCGACCGCATCCTGGCGCTGGACACCCTGTCGGTGACCGCCATCGCCGAGCTGATGCTGTTCGGCATGTACCTCAATTCGGCGGTGTATTTCGAAGCGGCGCTGGTGATCGCGATGCTGGGCTTTGGCAGCACCGTGGTGCTCAGCAAGTTCGTGCTGCGCCGGGACATCGTCGAATGATCACCTTCATCCAGGTCGCGCTGTCGCTGCTGCTGCTGTTTGGCTGCTTCTTCATCCTGGTCGGCGCGCTGGGGCTGGTGAAGCTGTCCACGTTCTTCAAGCGCCTGCATGCGCCGACCAAGGCCAGCACCTTGGGCGTGGGCTGCGTGCTGGCCGGTTCGGTGCTGTACCACATCTTCCTGGGCGAGGACCCGCAGCCGCGCGAGCTGCTGATCACCGTGTTCCTGTTCATCACCGCACCGATCAGCGCGCACATGATGGCCAAGGCGGCGCTGTCGCTGATGATGGAAAAGCGGCCGAGCCTGCCCGGGCACGAGACCGCGAAGGAAGAGCAGTTGCCGCCGCCGTTGCCGCGCAATGTGGCAGAGGGGCGCGATGACGAGGAACGCGTCGCCACGCGGACGGATCCTACCGCGCCCCCGGAGTCGTAGGGGCACGCCATGCGTGTCCTTACCCGATCAGCGCAAGCTCCAGCGCGATCCACGCCACGAACGCCACCAGCAGGATCCCGCCCTCGCGACGGCTGATGGTCAGGTCGCCCTTGAGCATCGGGTACAGCACCAGCACGAAGGCGATCGCTGCCGGCAACTCCAGCTTCACGAACGATTCGGGCAGTGCCAGCGGGCGCAGCGCGGCCATGCCGCCGACCACGACCAGCAGGTTGAACAGGCTGGAGCCGATCACGTGGCCCAGCACCATGTCACCCTGGCCACGGCGCGCGGCGATGATCGCGGCAGCGACTTCCGGCAGCGCGGTACCGATGGCCACCGGCAACAGGCCCACCAGCAGCGGCGACCAGCCCAGGCTGGCGCCCATCACCGGCGCGGCACCCACGACCCAGCGCGCGCCGTAGTAGAGACACACGGCGGCGAACACCACCCGCAGCACATTGAGGAACAGGCCGGTGCGGGTCATCGCATAGCCGGCAATCGCTTCACGTACCGGCTCGGATTCGCGCCGACCGTACCGCAGCACGAAGGCCAGCAGCCCAACGAAGCCCAGCAGCAGCAAGCCGCCTTCCCAGCGCGCGATCACCCCGTCCAACCCGAATACGATCAGCGCCAGGCTGGCGACCGCCAGCAGCACCAGCAACGGCGAGAGCAGGCGTGCCCGCACCAGCAGCGGCGCGGCAAGTGCCGCCAGCGCCAGGGTCAGGCCCACGTTGACAATGTTGCTGCCCACCGCATTGCCCAGCGCCAGCTCCTCGGCGCCGACCACGAACGCGCGGGCGTTGACCACCAGCTCGGGCAGGGAGGTACCGAAGGTCACCAGCAGCAGCCCCGCCACGAAAGGAGAAGCACCAAAGCGCTGGGCCAGCCCGGAGGCGGCCTTGACGATGGAGTCGCCCCCGAGTGCAAGCAGCAGCAGGCCCAACAGGAACCAGGCAGTGGCAGCGATCATCAGTGGATCCCCAGGTGGCGTGGCCCGATTCTAGGGCCAGTCATGGCGCGGCGTACAACCCGGCCCCGTGCCGTGGCTCAGGAGCAGCCTTCCACGTAATCCACCTGCGGGGTCTTGCCGACCCGCCAGGCGGTGACGTTGCCATCGCCGTTGATCTCGAAGTTGACGATCGCTCCGCCCTCGGCGGCCGGGCGCACGCGCAGGTTGTGGCCCTTCTCGTCGTACTTGTGCGGGGTCAGGTCGCCGCGATCGGGGTACAGCGTCTGCAGCTGGCCCAGCGACATGCCGACCTTGCCACCGCCCGGCGCCACGATGCGGTCGTTGCGCACGTCGTAACGCACCAGCCGCTTGCCCTCGATCATCAGGATCACGTCATCGGCCTGGCTGCCCTGCGGGCGCAGCGCGTGGCAATAGTCATCGGGAACGTCGCCCTGCAGGGGCTCCTTCCAGGCGGTGCGGACCTCGTCCAGGCTGGCACCCAGGGTCAGCGGGCCATACCCATCCAGGCGCGCAGGACCCTGCGTCGCAGCATCTGCGGCGGGTGCAGTGGCCGTGGTTGCGGGTGCCGCAGGTGCCGTCGCGTCTGCGGCCGGCTCCACCACCGCTGCGTCGGCGTCGGCCGACGGGGGCTCTGGATGGCGGTCGCAGCCCGCCAATGCGATTGCGATACCGAATGCCAACACGCTTGCCAGCTGCTTCATATGCACGCCCTCCTTTCAGTGGCTCGCAGGCTAGCGTGGGGGACGTGCAGCGCGTGCATACATATCGTGCTTGTCATCACAGTTACACCTGCGGCGTTCAGGCTCGGCCTGCACCGCTTCGACCCACGCCCATGCAACCGCGCAAGACCGACCTCGCCCGTGACGCCCTGCAGGCCCACCGCGCGCCCCTGGACATGCGCCAGCGGCGCCTGCTGATCCTGTGCGATGGCCAGCGCGACCTGTCCCAGCTCACCGCGATGATCGGCCCGGAAGCATCGGCCATGGTGATCCAGCTGATCCAGGCAGGCTATCTGATGTCCACCGCGCCGCCAGAGCCCATGCCGGCGCCGGTGCCGGTTGCACCGACCGCTGCGGGCCCGGCCCCGGCCAGTGCTGCGCCCGTCACCGAGCGCCGCCGCTCGCTGGTGGCCGCGCGCATCTACCTGCTGGGCATTCTCGAACTGCAGCGGCACCCACAGGCCGCCGCGTTGTTGCACACCCTGCAGCAGGCGCGCAGCGACGAGCAGGTGGTGGCCGCGCTGGGCAGTGCCCTCGACGCGCTGCCCGGGCTGACCTCCGCAGGCTATTGCGAGCGCGTCCGCCAGCGCCTGTTCGAGGTACTGCCGGAGACACATCTGGCACAGCTGGAGCAGGCTGGCGCGGTCGCCGGCTGATCGCCGCGGTCGCGTGCGTGGTTACGCCTGGAAGTTCTTCTTCAGGCCCTGCCAGCAGTGCTGATAGCCACGCTGGCGGTGCGCCGCGTCCATGGCCTGCGCGGTGGGGCGAATCACGCCACGCGTTTCGAACATGAAGGCCATGGTGTCCTTGATCACATCGGGCCGGCTCAGGTCGGCAGCGGACGCCTTCTCGAACGTGGCAGCATCCGGGCCGTGGCCGCTCATGCTGTTATGCAGGGAGGCGCCACCGGGCACGAAACCTTCAGCCTTCGCGTCGTAGGCGCCGTGGATCAGCCCCATGAACTCGCTGGCGATGTTGCGATGGAACCACGGCGGCCGGAAGGTGTCCTGGGCCACCAGCCAGCGCGGCGGGAAGATCGCGAAATCCATGTTGCTGGTGCCCGGGGTATCGCTGGGCGAATGCAGCACCAGGAAGATCGACGGGTCCGGGTGGTCGTGGCTGATCGAGCCGATGGTGTTGAAGCGGCGCAGGTCATAGCGGTAGGGCGCGTAGTTGCCGTGCCAGGCCACCACGTCCAGCGGCGAGTGATCGATGTCCGCACGCCACAGCTGGCCCTGGAACTTGGCGATCAACTCGAAGGCGCCCTCGACGTCTTCGTACGCCGCGTGCGGCGTTTCGAAATCGCGCGGGTTGGCCAGTCCGTTCGACCCGATCGGGCCGAGGTCCGGCAGTTTCAGCAGCGCACCGAAGTTTTCGCAGACGTAACCGCGCGCCTGCCCATCCGGCAGTTCCACGCGGAAGCGCACCCCGCGCGGGATCACCGCGATCTGCTGCGGTTCGATCTCGATCACGCCCAGCTCGGTCAGCAATCGCAGGCGTCCCAGTTCCGGCACGATCAGCAGTTCGCCATCGGCGTCGTAGAAGTAGCGCCCCTGCATGTCCGCAGTGGCGGCATACAGGTGGATGCCGACGCCGCCATGCGCGTCGGGCGAACCATTGCCGCCCATGGTGTACAGGCCGTCGACGAAGTCGGTCGGAGCGGTGGGCAGCGGCAGCGGATCCCAGCGCAGCTGGTTGGGCGATACCGCCCCCTGCGCGAAATCGCCGTGCAGGCGCGGCTGCGCATAGGGATGGAATTCCCCATGCGTGACCGCCGGGCGGATCCGGTACACCCAGCTGCGCCGGTTGCTGCCGCGCGGCGCGGTGAACGCCGTGCCCGACAGCTGTTCGGCGTACAGGCCATGCGCCACCCGCTGCGGCGAGTTGCGGCCCACCGGCAGCGCGCCGGGAACCGCTTCACTGGCGAATTCGTTGCCGAAACCGGTCTGGTAGCCGCGCGATTCGAGGGAGGTGGGCATGGTCGGAGGTCCGTTTTCGTGGATTACAGCACGCCGCGCTTGATCTGGTCGCGCTCGATGCTTTCGAACAGCGCGGTGAAGTTGCCTTCGCCAAACCCTTCATTGCCCTTGCGCTGGATGATCTCGAAGAAGATCGGGCCGATGCAGTTGGTGGTGAAGATCTGCAGCAGTTTGCGCTGCTTGGTCTCCGGATCCGCATCGATCAGGATCTTGTTCTTCGCCAGCCGCGCCACGTCTTCACCATGGCCGGGCACGCGCATGTCGATGACCTCGAAATACGTTTCCGGCGTATCCAGGAACGCCACGCCCTGCGCACGCATCGCCTCGACGGTGTCGTAGATGTTTTCGGTGAAGCAGGCGATGTGCTGGATGCCCTCGCCCTTGTAGGCGTCCAGGTATTCGTTGATCTGGCTCTTCGGGTCGGACGATTCATTGAGCGGAATGCGCACGATGCCATCCGGTGCGGTCATCGCCTTGGACACCAGGCCGGTCTTGAGGCCCTTGATGTCGAAGTAGCGGATCTCGCGGAAGTTGAACAGGCGCTCGTAGTAGTCCGACCACTGCTGCATGTTGCCGAAGTACAGGTTGTGGGTCAGGTGGTCGATGAAGGTCAGGCCGAAACCGACCGGATTCTGGTCCACGCCGTCGATCGGTGCGTAGTCGGTATCGAACATGCTGCCGGCGGCGCCATAACGGTCCACCAGGTACAGCATGCAGTCGCCGATGCCCTTGATGACCGGGGCCGGCACCGCCTTGGTGTCCGGCTTGAAGTCGATCGCTTCGGCACCGTTGCCGAGCGCCATCTGGAACACCTCATCGCCCGGCTTCTGGAAGCGGATGGCGAAGCCACAGGCGCACGGGCCGTGCTTCTCGGCGAAGTCCGAGGCGAACGAATCGGGCTCTTCGTTGACCAGGAAGTTCACTCCGCCCTGGCGGTACACGGTGATGGCGCGCTGCTTGTGGCGCAGCACGGCGGTGAAGCCCATCTTGCGGAAGTACTCGTGGAGCTCGGCGCCACGACCGGCCGGCGCGGCGAATTCAACGAATTCGAACCCGTCGATGCCCATCGGGTTCTCGAAGGTGGTGACCTGCATGCCCGGGTTGGGGGCGTGCGACGCGGTTGCGGGCTGGCTGCTCATGACGTGGCTCCAAAGCGGCCCACCCCCGGAAAAAAACCAGGTGCGGGCGGAAGGCAGACCCGCGAGAATGCGGAGTCCGGAAAGAAGGTTATAGTTTCACATGAAACCACCATCAAGGTGCACCGCAGCATGAGCCCACCCGATCCCAGCAGCCAGACCATCCGTGCCACGCACGCCCTGCTCGACCTGGAGCAGTTCCTGCCGTACCGGCTGAGCGTTTTGTCCAACCGGGTCAGCGGCAACATCGCCAAGCTGTATGGGGATCGTTACGGCCTGGCGATTCCCGAATGGCGGGTGATCACCATCCTGGCGCTGTACCCGGGCTCATCGGCGAGCGAGGTCTCCGACCGCACCGCGATGGACAAGGTGGCGGTCAGCCGGGCCGTGGCCAGACTGCTCGAACGCGGCTTCATCAAGCGTGAAACCCACGGTGATGACCGCCGTCGTTCGGTGCTGGCGCTGTCGGCAGCCGGGTTCGAGGTCTACGAGACCATCGCCCCGCTGGTGATCGAGATCACCCGCAAGCTGATGTCGGTGCTGAGCGAAGACGAGGAGCAGATGCTGGAGAAGCTGATCCTGCGCCTGGCCGGCGAAGGCCTGCAGCGGATGGATGAAGGCTGATGGATGCGCGTACCGACCAACGGTCGGTACCTACCGAGGGCTTGCCGACGGCGGTCATGCCGTTCGGTAGGTGACGACCGTTGGTCGTCACGCCGTCAGCTGAGGTGCTTGCGCCTGGCGTGTACCCAGGGCGCGGCCAACGCGCCGATGGCGCCGGCGGCCAGGCCCAGTGATGCCGCCACCGCAGCGGCTTCCAGCGCGCCCGGAAGGGCCAGCGCGGCGATCACCAGCAGCGCGGCCGGCAGCGCGATGAAGGTGGCCAGGAAATAGCGCCAGCGCGGCGCCCAGGTCCCGACCTGGAGCAGGCTGACCGGCATCCAGGTTTCGCCGGAGGCATCTTCGGCGATCTTGGCGACCACCTTGGGCAGGTCCACTTCCACCGGGCCCTTGCCGGTGCGCGCGGTGGCCAGCGCGCGCGCCACCTCGTCGACCGACGGATACGACGTCGGCCACGCCACCGGCGCAGCGACCCCATAGGCGGTCAGCAGCGGCACGCTCAACCACGGCGCCAGCAGCGGCCGCAGCTTGCGCCGGTCCAGCACGCACCAGACCTGGGCGATGCCATTGGCCACCACGCTGTACAGGGCCAACTGGCCCGGCTCCGGGTACGGCAGCACGTGTACCCGCGCCGCCATGCTGGTGTAGCCCATATCCCGCAGGAAGCCGGGCCGGGTGCGGCCCTCGTGCGCCCAGGCCAGGCCCAGCGGCGCGACCAGATAGGCCTCCGCCGGGTCCTTCACGCCTGCCGTGGCGCGGTCGTCGCTGGCCAGGAAGAACGCCAGCGATTTCGGTTCGGCCACATCGGCCTGGCTCCAGCGCCCGCTGTCGCCCAGCACGTGTTTGAGCGGCAGCCGCGCGGGCGCGGTTTCGGCCTTGGTGGCGTTGTGCAGGTAGGGCAGCACCGAGAGCACGAAACTCTGCAGGTCCACCCCGCGCGTGCCGGTGCCCTGCCATTCGCTGGGCAGCAGGCCCAGCAGCGCCGGATTGCGTGCCAGCTGGTCGAGTTGGGTCTTCTGTTCGACCAGCTTCTGCACTGCCGCCTTGAGCAGCACGTTGTCGGGAACCGACACCTGCGGCAGGCGGTACAGCGTGGCGGCAACGTCCGGGATGTCGGTTTCGCCAGCATGGGCCGACGCGTCGTCCAGCAGCACCTCCGCTGGCGGCAGGCTCACGCCGGTCGGTGCGTCCAGGGTGCTATCGGAAGTTCCAGGCTGCATGCGCTTCGATCCATGAGGTCCTTGGAAATAGCGGCAGGAAACCGGGCAACTGTAGAGCGGACCGGTGGCCCGCTCGCGTTGATTCATCCGTTGCGCCAAGAGCAGCGGACTGACAGTCCGCTCTACCGGCGTGGTCTGCAGGGTGCGTTTTTCAGGGCGCCTTCGGTGGCGCCCATTCCTTCATGAAGGCGAAGAAGCGTTCGCGGTTGTAGCCCTTCGGCTGGCCCTTGTCGGCCTCCAGCTCGCCGGTGAACTGCGAATGCAGCAGCGTGCCCTGCGCATCCAGCACGAACAGGTGCGGGTAGCCCTTGATCTGCGGGAACTGCGACAGGAACGCGGCGTTCTCGTTGTCTTCGCTGTAGTTGACCTTCATCCAGACGTAGTTGGCATCGCGGAAGCTGCGGATCTCCGCATCGCCCTCGATGAACGCGTCCAGCAGGTGGCACCACGAGCACCACTCCCCACCCACGTCCAGCACGATCCGCTTGCCGCCGCGCTGGGCCTCGACCTTGGCCGTGGCCAGGTCGGCGACCGGGTCGCGGGCCGGATCGAACTGCGCGTTGAGCCCGGCAACCGCGGCGACATCCGCCGCGGCCGGGGTGTTGCCCGAGGCCACCGGCTGGCTGGGATCGGCCACCGGTGCTTTCTGTTCGGTGGTGTCCACCGGCTGCGCAGGCGCGGCGGTGGGTGCCGACGGCGAGCAGGCGGCCAGCAGGCCGGCCACGATCATCGGGGACCACCACGTGTTCATGCGCATGACGGGCCTCACTTGACGCCGTGCATCAGCTTGTTGATCAGCGGGGCGATCAGGAACAGCACCGCGCCCGAACCAATCAACGCCCAGAAGCCGAAGGTGTAGCCCTTCAGCGCGGAATCGACGGTCATGCCGCCTTCGCCGCTCACCGCGCCGGCAAAGATGCCCGACAGGTTGTTGCCGATGCCGGTGGACAGGAACCAGCCGCCCATGCCGAAGCCGACCAGGCGCACCGGTGCCAGCTTGGTCACCATCGACAGGCCGATCGGCGACAGGCACAGCTCACCGACCGACTGGATGACGTAGACCATGAACAGCGTCCAGAACGGGATCTTGCCATCCACGACCATCGACGACAGTGCCAGCATCAGCAGCGCGAAGGCCGCGCCGTTGAACAGCAGGCCCAGGCCGAACTTGCGCGGAATGGACGGATTGGCACGGCCCAGCTTGATCCAGGTCCAGGCCACGATCGGGGCCAGGGTGATGATCGCCACCGAGTTGACCGACTGGAACCACGCCGTCGGGAAGGTCCAGCCACCCAGGTTGCGGTTGACGATGTTGTCGGCCAGGAAGGTGAAGGAGCTGCCGGCCTGTTCGAAGAACATCCAGAACATGACGTTGAAGGCGAAGATGATCAGCATCGCGATCACACGGTCGCGCTGCACCTTGCCCTCGCGGATGCCTTCCACCAGCAACAGCACCGCCAGCGCCACGAACAGCACCCCGAGGATCCAGGCCAGCGCGGTGGCGCCGGTGGACAGCAGGAAGTAGGCGACCGGAATGGCGACCAGCGAACCGACGAACACCATCACCACGCGGCCCATGCCTTCGGCACCGACCGGCGGCGCACCGATCCCCTTCAGGCCGGCGCGGCCGACGTAGAACCACACCAGGCTGAGCAGCATGCCGATGCCCGAGGCGATGAACACCATCTTGTAGGACGGCATCGCTTCGGTACCGAAGACCTTCTCGGCAAGGAACTGGGTAAGCACCGGGGCGATCATCGCGCCGACGTTGATGCCCATGTAGAAGATGGTGAAGCCCGAATCGCGGCGCTCATCCTTCAGGCCGTACAGCTTGCCGACCATGGTGGAGATGTTCGGCTTGAACAGGCCGTTGCCGATGATGATCGTGGCCAGGCCGAACTCGAACACTTCCTTGTTGGGCATGGCCACCATGAACAGGCCGGCGGCCATGATCACCGCGCCGGTCAGGATCGAGCGCTGGTACCCCAGCACGCGGTCGGCCACGTAGCCACCGAAGATGGCCGCCGCATAGACCAGGGCCAGGTAGGCACCGTAGGTACGGCTGGCCGCAGCCTGCCCGGCCGCGTCGCCGTCGAAGAACTGGGCCACGATGTACAGCACCAGCGCCCAGCGGATCCCGTAGAACGCGAAGCGCTCCCAGAACTCGGTCATGAACAGCATCCACAGCGGGCGCGGGTGGCCCAGCGTGGTCTTGAACTCCGGCAACGCCGGTTCGGGAACGGATTTCGCGGCGGCGTCTACGCTCATGCGGGATTCCTGGGTTCGGTGGAAGACATGCACGTCCGATGTGCGAAACAACGCGGGAGAATCCCAGAACAACGGCGTTCACGTCAAATACACACCGATGTGTGCAGCTGGCCGCATGGTCGCTGAACTTGCATCTGCAACTACCGCCCCGCAGCCGCCAGCGCAGCAACGGCGGGGCTTCCCGCACCGTACGGTGGATGCCACGGGAATACATGAATAGGCCCGGGAACCGGCCCGCCGGCTCATGCGTCCGGCGGCATCGGGTCGTCGTTGCGGATCGTGGTGCGCACCTGGAACAGTTCCGGGAAGAAGGTCAGCTCCAGCGCCTGGCGCAGGAACCCCACCCCGCTGGAACCGCCGGTGCCGCGCTTGAAGCCGATGACCCGCATCACGGTCCGCATGTGGCGGAAGCGCCAGAGCTGGAAGGCGGTTTCCAGGTCCACCAGGTCTTCGCACAGCGCGTACTCGCGCCAGTAGCGGTCGGTGTTCTGGTAGATCCGCTCGAACACCGGGTGCAGCGCATCGTCGGCCACGTGCGGCTGCCGCCAGTCGCGGTCGATGTATCCGGCCGGAATCGCGTGGCCGAAGCGGGCCAGGTAGCGCAGGAATTCCTCGTACAGGCTGGGCGCGTCCAGCACCTGCTGCAGCTGCGCCTGGCCTTCCGGGTCGTGCGAGAACACCTGCAGCATCTGCGCGTTCTTGTTGCCCAGCAGGAACTCGATGTAGCGGTACTGCAGCGACTGGAACCCCGACGACGGGCCGAGCACGTCGCGGAAGCCCATGTATTCCGACGGGGTCAGCGTTTCCAGCACCGACCACTGTTCGGTCAGCTGGCGCAGCACCAGCTTGCTGCGCGCCAGCACCTTCTGGCACTGCCAGACCTGGTCGCGCTGCAGGAAGCCGATCGCCGCACGCAGCTCATGCCCCAGCAGCTTCAGCCACAGCTCCGAGGTCTGGTGCTGGATGATGAAGAGCATCTCGTCGTGGTGGGGCGGATTGGACAGCGGCTGCTGCGCCGAGAGCAGCTGGTCCAGCCGCAGGTAGCCGCCGTAGGTCAGGCGCCCCTCCAGGTCGGTGTGGATACCGGCTTCAAGGTCGCGTTGGTTCTTGTCGACAGACATGGCGGGGGCCGCTGGAGGGGGCCAAAAGGGTAGCGCACCGCCTGCACCTGCGGGGGGCGTCTGCCATGCGCAGGCGTGTGGTGGGCGGGCGGGGACCGGATTCTGCGCGGCAGGCCGGTGAGGCCCTGCCGCCGCCCCCCCTCCGGCACGGCCCGCTCATGCCCCGTTGATACAACTGAATACGTTGAAGCCATTGGCCTTCCGGGCCCCTGATGGGGTATACCGGGCCGATGTCCCCCGGGACAGTTGCTGCGCCGCAGGACGGCTTTTTCGTACGCCTTCCTTAACATGGCAATTCATATCATTTGTAACTTCCTGTCGAAGGTGCAGTACGCAATGACGGTTGCCGCTGAGTTCAAGATCGAATACCTGCAGTACCTGGACACGGACGGCACGCTCGTCCGCGATGACCTGCCCGAAGCCCTGCGCGACCCGCGCGCGCTGCTGCCGATGTTCAAGCAGATGCTGTTCGTGCGCGTGTTCGACGGCAAGTCGATCGCGTTGCAGCGCACCGGCAAGCTGGGTACCTACGCCGCCTGCCTGGGCCACGAAGCCGCGCATGTCGGCATCGGCGCTTCCATGCAGAAGGACGACGTGTTTGCCCCGTCCTACCGCGAGTACGGCGCAATGTTCATGCGTGGCGTGCGGCCGCGCGACGTCCTGATGTACTGGGGCGGCGACGAGCGTGGCAACGACTACGGCGGCAACGCGGCCAAGGACTTCCCGTTCTGCGTGCCGATTTCCACCCAGTGCCTGCACGCCGCCGGCGCGGCGCTGAAGTTCAAGCTCAACCAGGAAAAGCAGATCGCCGTGGCGGTCTGCGGTGACGGCGGCAGCTCCAAGACCGACTTCTATGCCGCACTGAACTCGGCCGGTGCCTACAAGCTCCCGCTGATCCTGTGCATCGTCAACAACGGCTGGGCCATCTCGGTTCCGCGTTCGGCCCAGACCGGTGCCGAAACGCTGGCGCAGAAGGGCCTGGCCGGTGGCCTGCACTGCCTGCAGGTGGACGGCAACGACCTGATCGCGGTGATGGCCGCCATGCTGCAGGCGCGCGAGCGTGCGCTGGCCGGCGATGGCGGCACCGTGCTGGAACTGATGACCTACCGCCTGTCCGACCACACCACCGCCGATGACGCGCGCCGCTACCGCGACGATGCCGAGGTCAAGGATGCCTGGCAGCGCGAGCCGATGCTGCGCCTGCGCAAGTACCTGATCGGTGCCGGCGTGTGGAGCGAGGAAGAGGAACAGGCCTGGACCGTGGAATGCGGCAAGCGCGTGGATGAAGAGGTGAACCTGTACCTCAACACCCCGGTGCAGCCGGTCGAGGCGATGTTCGACTTCCTGTATGCCGATCCGCCGCAGGACCTGCTGGCCCAGCGCGCACAGGCGATTGCTTTGGAGCAGCGCCATGGATGAGATCAAGAACGGCGCGCCCGGCGCGCAGACCAACGCCGCCGACAGCGCTGCCATCGCGCGCGGAGAAGAGAGCATGACCACCACGCCCATCACCCTCATCGAAGCCATCACCCAGGCGCTGGCGTGGGAGCTGGAACACGACAAATCGGTGCTGGTGCTGGGTGAGGACGTGGGCGTCAACGGCGGCGTGTTCCGCGCCACCGCCGGCCTGCAGCAGCGCTTCGGCGCCGACCGCATCCTGGACACCCCGCTGGACGAAACCACCATCGCCGGCCTGACCATCGGCCTGGCCGCGCAGGGCATGAAGCCGGTGGCCGAAGCCCAGTTCGATGGCTTCATGTACCCGATGGTGGACCACATCATCTGCCACGCCGCGCGCCTGCGTTACCGCACCCGTGGCCGCCTGCACTGCCCGATGGTGCTGCGCGTGCCGTGGGGCGGCGGCATCCGTGCGCCGGAACACCACAGCGAAGCCAACGAGGCGATCTTCACCAACGTGCCGGGCCTGCGCGTGGTGCTGCCGTCCTCGCCGCAGCGCGCCTACGGCCTGCTGCTGGCCGCGATCCGCGAACCGGATCCGGTGATCTACATGGAACCCAAGCGCATCTACCGCCAGTACAAGGAAGTGGTGGTCAACGATGGCGAAGCGCTGCCGCTGGACGTCTGCTTCGTGCTGCGCGACGGCACCGACGTGACCCTGGTGACCTGGGGCGCGCAGGTGAAGGAAGCGCTGGAAGCGGCCGACAAGCTGGCCGGCGAAGGCATCAGTGCCGAAGTGATCGACGTGGCCACGCTGCGCCCGCTTGACTTCGCCACCATCGCCGAATCGGTGGCCAAGACCGGCCGCTGCGTGATCGTGCAGGAGGCCCCCAAGACCGCGGGCTTCGGCGCCGAGATCGCCGCGCGCCTGGCCGAGGAATCGCTGTACGACCTGCTGGCACCGGTCGAACGTGTCACCGGCTACGACACCCACATTCCGCTGTTCCGCCTGGAAATGAAGTACCTGCCCAGCGTGGACCGGATCGTGAGCGCGGCCAAACGCGCGGTGGCGGCGGGCTGACATGCGGGCCAGACTTCTGGGCCCTTACCGCAGCCAGTACCCCAACCCGCTCCGGTTCCGCACCGGCCAGATCGTCGAACTGGGTGTTCGTGACGAGGAATGGCCGGCGTTTGCCTGGGTACGCACCGATGACGGGCGTGCCGGCTGGGCACCGGTGGCGTGGTTGCAGCTGCTGGACGATGGCCGCGCAGAGGCCCTGCGCGACTACGACGCCCGCGAACTGGACGTGGACAGCGGTGAAATGGTCAAGCTGCATCATGAACACGGCGGCTGGTGGTGGTCCGAACGCGCGAACGGCGCGACGGGCTGGCTGCCGGCCCGCGATCTCGAACTGCTGGAAGAGAACTGCACATGAGTGAGAACAAGAATTTCCACCTGCCCGACCTCGGCGAAGGCCTGCCCGACGCCACCATCGTCGAGTGGTTCGTCAAGGAAGGCGACGTGATCACGCTGGACGAGCCGCTGGTCTCGATGGAGACCGCCAAGGCCGTGGTTGAAGTGCCCTCGCCGTTCTCCGGCAAGGTGCTGAAGCTCGCCGGCGGCGCCGGCGACATCATTCCAACCGGCAGCGTGCTGGCCCAGTTCGAACTGGACCCGAACCTGCCGCAGCGCGCCGACGGCCAGGACACCGGCCACAGCCATGGCCATGCTGCCCCGGCGGCCACCCCGAGCACCGGCCAGCCCGCCCCGGCCCAGCCGGACAAGGTAGTGGCGTCCGATGACGGTGGCGAGATCGCCAAGCCGGGCGCCGAGCGCGATGACGCCGGCACCGTGGTCGGCGCGATGCAAAGCTCCAATGCCGTGCACGCCGAACAGGCGGTGGCGGTCGGCGGGGTCAAGGCCGTGCCGGCCGTGCGTGCCACCGCGCGCAAGCTGGGCGTGGACCTGGGCCGCGTGCGCGCCACCGGTGCCGATGGCGCGGTGACCATGGCCGACGTCAAGCAGGCCGCCGCCGATGGCAGCGCCAAGGTCGGCGCCGCGCCGGCGGCATCGGCCGCTGCACCTGCAGCCGCTGCCCCGGTGGCCGCTGCCGCACCGGTCTCCCGCGCTGCCGATGCCCGCGCCCCGTTGTCGGCTGCGGGCAAGCCGATGCGTACCCAGCCGCCGGGCGTGGTGGCCAAGGGCCAGCCGGAACCGCTGAAGGGCGTGCGCCGCAACATGGCGCGGGTGATGGCCGACGCGCACAGCAAGGTCGTGCCGACCACGCTGAACGACGATGCCGACATCCACGCCTGGGTGCCGGGCAACGACGTCACCGCCCGCCTGGTGCGTGCAATCGTCGTCGGCTGCCAGAAGGTGCCGGCGCTCAACGCCTGGTTCGATGGCGAGGCGCTGACCCGCACCCTGCACGCGCACGTGGACGTGGGCATCGCGGTGGACACCGACGATGGCCTGTTCGTGCCCGCCCTGCGCAATGCCGACGTGCTGGATGCGCGTGGCATCCGCGAAGGCGTGAACCGCCTGCGCGAGCAGGTGGAAGCACGTTCGATCGCGGCCTCCGAGCTGAGCGGTTACACCATCTCGCTGTCCAACTTCGGCATGTTCGCTGGCCGCTACGCGACCCCGGTCGTGGTGCCGCCGTGCGTGGCCATCGTCGGTGCCGGGCGCGCCCGCCACCAGATGACCCCGGTGATGGGAGGCGTGGAAGCGCACAAGGTGATCCCGCTGTCGGTCACGTTCGACCACCGCGCTGCCACCGGCGGTGAAGCGGCGCGCTTCCTGCGCGCGATGCTGGACGACCTGGCGCTGGCGAACTGATCCACCCGCCCGGATGTGTCTGACGCGATGACGGCCACCCCAGGGTGGCCGTCATCGTTTTCGCGCATGGCGGATCACGCCAGTTGGGCGGATCCGACCACATGGACGCCAGGCCGTGGTTGCAGTGCCGCTTCGACCATCGCAGCGGCGATGCGCTCGGCGGGATTGATCCGCCATGCGCGGGGCAGCACCGGCCCCAGCGCGCCCAGTACCAGGCTGGCCAGGTGCTCGCCGCCGCGGCGTTCGCTGCGCTCGCCGCCGATCAGCCCCGGTCGCACCAGGGTCAGCGACGGGTAGCCAAGACCGCGCAGGTCCTGCTCCAGCCTTCCTTTCACCTGGTTGTAGAAGATCCGCGAGCCCGGGTCCGCCCCCATCGCCGAGTTCAACACGAAGGCCTGCGCGCCACGTGCCCGCGCCTGCGTCGCCACCTGGAGCGGGTAGTCATGGTCGATCCGGGCAAACACCTCGCGGCTGCCGGCCTGCCGGATCGTGCTGCCCAAGGCGCAGATCACCGCGTCCACCGCCCACCAGTCCGCCTCCAGCGGCAGCTGCTCGAAGTCCACCACCGGATTGAGCAGCGCGGGGTTGGACGTTCCCAGCGCACGCCGTGTCGGCGCCACCACCGCGTCGCAACGCGCGTCGTCCAGGAGGTGTTGCAACACCTGCCCGCCGACCAGCCCGGTCGCGCCCACCAGCATCACCTTCATCGCATACTCCTGCCGTCCGATTCCCTACCATCGTGGCACAGCGCCGGGTTCAAGCCCGCGACACCGCCGCCGATACTGTTCCAACGTCTCCCCCCGTCCGGCGCCCGCAGCCGGTGACCCACCAGGACCCGTCGCATGAAGGACCCGCAGGACGCTCTTCCCAGCCCCAGCCCCGGCACCGCCGTGGGTCGGCTGCTGTTGCGCCGGCAGGCGAAAGACAGCGCGGCCGGCGCGGCAGCGGACGCCCCCGCGCTCAAGGGCGGCAGCAGCGCGATGCTGCAGCGCCTGTTCGCCGGGGCCGACCAGCCCGAACCGCTGCTGGCCGCGTTCGCCCACGGCATGTCCACCCTGCCCGGCGAGCTGGGCGACATGGGGCTGCGCCTGCAGTCGGCGCAGCGCAGTGCCGACTGGGTCAGCTATGGCCGCGCCATGCGCCAGCTGATCGACAAGTACATCCGCACCATCGAACAGGACAGCCCCGACGGCCAGCCCGACAGCCTGCGCCTGCGCGAGCTGTTGCGCCTGACCCTGGGCGTGACCGTAGCCAGCCTGCTGCAGAACATGCCCGAACTGAAGGACGAGCCGGTGCAGCTGGCCGCCGACCTGCGCCAATGGCATCCCGGCCAGCCACTGCAGCCGCTGGAGCTGCGGCTGCGCGAACTGACCCACCAGATCGGGGTGCGCAGTGATGGCTGGCAGGAACAGCAGGAACTGCTGCTGAGCCTGTTCGACCTGCTGCTGGACAACATCGGCGAGCTGCTCGACGACAGCAGCTGGCTGCACGGCCAGGTGCATGCGGTGCGCGCGCTGATCAGCGGGCCACTGGACCGCGACTCGGTCGAACAGGCGCGCGCCAACCTGCGCGAGGTGATCTACAAGCAGGGCCTGCTCAAGCAGGGCATCGTCGAATCCAAGGCGGCCATGAAGAGCCTGATGGGCGGCTTCATCGAACGCCTGGACGGCATGGCGGTCAGCACCGGCGAGTACCACGACCGGATCAGCAGCTATGCGCTCGCGCTGAAGGAGGCGCGCAGCATCGCCGATCTCAACCAGCTGCTGCAGGACGTGCTGCAGGACACCGGGCGTGTGCAGGAGCAGGCCTTGCAGGCGCGCGACCATCTGGGCAACGCGCGCCGCGAGGTCGAGCAGGCCGAGGCACGCATTGCCGAACTCGAACAGGAACTGCGCGATGTGTCCGGGCTGGTGCGCACCGATCCGCTGACCGGCGCGCTCAACCGGCGCGGCTTTGACGAGCTGCTGGAACGCGAGCTGGCCCGCGCGGAGCGGCACTCACATCCGCTGGCGCTGGCGCTGCTGGACCTGGACGATTTCCACCAGACCAACAGCAGCTACGGGCATTCCGGTGGCGACGCGATCCTGCGCCACCTGGTGACGGTCTGCCAACTGCTGCTGCGCAGTACCGACACCATCGCGCGTATCGGTGGTGACGAGTTCGTGCTGCTGATGCCGGAAACCCCGGGCGCGGACAGCATGTCCACCGTGCTGCGCCTGCAGCGCTCGCTGGCGCAGCGGCCGGTGGAGCTGGACGGGCACCGGGTGCTGGTGCACTTCAGCGCGGGCCTGAGCCAGTGGCAGCCCGGCGAAACCGGCGAGGCCCTGTTGAAGCGCGCGGATGCGGCGCTGTATGCGGCCAAACGCGTAGGCAAGAACCGCGTCCAGGCTGGGTGAATACCACCACGCAACTCGATGGTGACCGGTGACCGTGGACCGATGGTACCGTTGGGTTGTCATTGTGTTGCGTGGTCAATGCGCCGGCGTCTTCCCACGCATCTTCTGGAACGCGGTCACCGCCGCCAGCACGATCGCACCGGCCACCACACCCACCACCAGGTTCGCGCCCGCTTCCACCAGCCAGCCCCACGGCGCGACCGTGCCGGCGATGCCCAGCACGAAGTGATGCACCGCCGGCACGTTGTGCACCAGGATGCCACCGCCGACCAGGAACATGGCCAGGGTGCCGGCCACCGACAGGAACTTCATCAGCCAGGGCGCCGACGCCACCAGGCCACGGCCGAATGCCGCCATCGCCCCACCCTTCTTCGACAGGTACAGGCCCGCGTCGTCCAGCTTCACGATGCCCGCCACCAGCCCGTAGACGAACACCGTCATGCCCAAGGCAATCACCACCAGCGCGGTGACCTGGTTGAGGAACGGAGCGGCCGATACCACGCCCAGCGACAACACGATGATTTCGGCCGACAGGATGAAGTCGGTGCGGATCGCCCCCTTCACCTTGTCCTTCTCCCACGCCACCATGTCGACCTTCTCGTCGGCCAGCGCCTTGAGCCGCGCCGCCTTCTGCTGTTCGTCTTCCTCCGGCGAATGCAGGAAACGGTGCGCCAGCTTTTCCACGCCTTCGTAGCAGAGGAACGCGCCACCGATCATCATCAACGGCACCACGATCGGGATCGGGAAGCCCTTGCCCTTGAGCCAGGCTTCCAGTGCGCTGATCGCCAGCGCCGCCGGCACCAGGATCGCCTTGTTCACCAGCGAGCCCTTGGCCACCGCCCACACCACCGGCAGTTCCCGGTTGGCATGGACCCCGGTCACCTGCTGCGCGTTCAGCGCCAGGTCGTCGCCCAGCACGCCGGCGGTCTTCTTGGCCGCCACCTTGGTCAATATCGAAACGTCGTCCAGCAGGGCGGCAATATCGTCGAGCAACGCAAACAGGCTGGCACCGGCCATGGCAATCCAGAAATCAGAGGGTGGCGCCGATTCTGACCGATCCGGGCACGTTCGTGGAAGATCGGCCGGATTCACCGCCCCACCACCGCCCTGCGGCGACACTGCCGGTCTGTCCTGCCCCGGAGCCCTGCTTGAATACCACGCCCGTTGTTCCCGGCTCGCCGTCGCTGGTCAAAGGCATGAACCGCCGCAGCCAGATCCTGCGCCTGCTGCTGCGCTACCGCCATTCCGGGGTGTTTTCCGGGATGAACCTGGATTCGCGTGCGGTCCACGACCTGCCGCCGGAGGGCAACCCCGAGCAGTTCGTCACCGACCTGGAATCGCTCGGCCCGACCTTCGTCAAGCTCGGCCAGATGCTCTCCACCCGCCCGGACATGGTGCCGGTGGAATTCGCCACCGCGCTGGAGCGGATGCAGGAGAAGGTCGCGCCGATCCCGGTCGAGCGCATCTACACCATCATCGAACAGGAACTGGGCGCGCCCGTATCCAAGCTGTTTTCCAGCTTCGATCCGGTGCCGCTGGGCTGCGCGTCCATCGCGCAGGTGCACCGCGCGCAGCTGCATGACGGCCGCGAAGTGGCGGTAAAGGTACAGAAGCCGGAAGTGGCAGCGCAGCTGCGCTCGGACCTGGAGGTACTGCGCAGCTTCGCATTGGCCGCCGACCACCTCACCCAGGTGGGACGCCGGGTACGCCTGCGCGACTGGCTGAACGAGTTCGCCAAGACGCTCATGCAGGAACTGGACTACCAGGCCGAAGCCGAGAACCTGCAGCGCTTCGGCCAGCACCTGCGCCCGTTCAAGCCGCTGTGGGTGCCGCAGCCGATCTGGGACTACTGCAGCCACCGCGTGCTGACCATGGAGCTGGCGCAGGGCGTGCGCGTGGACATGATTCCCGACGTGCGCCGCACCGAAGAGCCGATGGCACCGCTGGCGGCGGCGCTGATCCGTGGCTACATCGACCAGATCTTCGTGCATGGTGAGATCCATGCCGATCCCCATCCGGGCAACCTGCGGGTCACACCCGAAGGCCGGTTGGCAATCTTCGACCTGGGCATGGTGGCGCACATGCCGCCGCGCCTGCGCGAGCGACTGTTGAAACTGCTGTTTGCCGCCGTGGACGGGCGCGGCGAAGAAGTGGCCGACGAGATCATCGGCATCAGCACGCGACTGGAAGCCTTCGACGAAGAACGCTACCTGCGCGAAACCGGCCAGGTCATCGCGCGCTATGCCGCCAGCGGCACGTTCTCGGAAGGCCGCGTGGTGCTGGATCTGGTACGCATTGCCACCGCCAGCGGGCTGCGCACGCCGCCGGAGCTTAGCCTGCTGGGCAAGGCGCTGCTGAACCTGGAGACGGTGTGCCGGCTGCTGTCGCCGGACCTGGATACGCGCCGCATCGTCGAGCGCCAGCTGCAACATGTCATGCGCGCGCGCCTGAAGAAGTCGCTGTCGGCGGCCAACCTGGCCAGCGAGGCGATGGAAGTGCAGCAGCTGCTTCGCGAGGGCCCGCGCAAGATGTCGGACATCCTGGCGTTGCTGGCCGAGAACCGCCTGCAGATGAAAGTCACCGGGCTGGAAGAATCGCGGCTGATGGAAAACCTGCAGAAGATAGCCAACCGCGTGTCGGCCGGCATCGTGACCGCCGCACTGATTCTAGCGGCGGCAATGATGATGAAGGTCGATACCGGCTGGCACCTGTTCGGGTATCCGGCCATCGCATTCACGTTGATGCTGATCGGCGTGTTCCTGGGTCTTGGCATCATCCTGAGCGCGCTGTTGTTTGATCGACGTGCGCGTTCGCGGGAAGAGCGCGGACATCGGTAAATGCGTCGCGCATTCGCGCGTCTTCTTCACGTGCGTTTTACCCTTTTAAATGCAATGCGGTGTAGGGCATCGCAGCACGGTTTCAACAAACATTTCAGTCAGGTTCGTGCAGGCATGATCGGGTCATCGGCCTGTCATGTGGGTGTGTTTGGGCAGCCGATCGCACCTGTCTCCGCTGCCGATGATGCCCATGCTCTGGATCCTGCTGCTGTCACTGTTGCTGCTCACCGGGTTGTTGCTCGCCTCTGGTCGCTGGGCGTGGTGGAAGGCAAGCCTGATGTCGCTGCTGCTGTTGACGCTCAGTGCGTGGTGGTTGATCAACAAGCTCTCCGGTGATGGCCTGAATGCGGCAACGCTGTACCACCTGGGCGCGGACATGGAAGGCGCCGGCGTCTCGGACTTCAAGGGCTACATCGCTGGCTTCATCGTCCTGGCCCTGCTCTCGCTGCTGCCGCTGCTGACCCCGCGCATCAAACGCTGGCACCGAAGCGCGCATGGTCGCGGCGTGTTCGCCGGGTTCCTGGCCGTCTGGGTGCTGGCGATCGTGGTCAGCCCGCTGTACCGCGACGGCCAGCGCCTGTACCAGCAGATGCGCCCGGTCGACTACAGCATGGTGGCCCCCGAATACCGTGTGCCGCAGCAGCCGCTGCGCAAGCCACGCAACATCGTGTGGATCTACGGCGAAAGCCTGGAACGCACCTATCTGGATGAAGCCACCTTCCCCGGCCTGATGCCGAACCTCAACCGCCTTGCCGGCCAGGCGCTGGATGTGCGCGGACTGGTCTCGGCCGAAGGCGGTGGCTGGACCATCGCCGGGCTGGTGTCGTCGATGTGCGGCGTACCGCTGACCACTGCGCAGGGCGATGAGAACAGCATGGACCGCATGGGCAGCTTCCTGCCCGAGGCGGTGTGCCTGGGTGATTACCTCAAGCAGCAGGGTTACACCAACCACTACCTGGGCGGTGCCAATGGCCTGTTCGCCGGCAAGGGCCAGTTCCTGGCCACGCACGGTTTCGACGCGGTGGACGACCTGGCCTGGTTCAAGCAGCAGAAGATCGCCCGGTCGCACTTTTCCACCTGGGGCGTGCATGACGATGTGCTGCTGGACAAGGCATATGACCGCTTCATGCAGCTGTCCAAGGCTGGGCAGCCGTTCATGCTGACCACGCTGACGATGGATACCCACCACCCTGCCGGGCATCTGCCGGTGGCGTGCAAGCGAACCCGCTACAAGAGCGACTACGGCGATATCGGCCTGCTCAATGCGCTCAAGTGCACCGATGGGCTGATTTCCAAGCTGGTCGACCGCATCCAGGCCAGCCCGTATGGCGACGACACCTTGATCGTGATCGCGTCCGACCACCTGGCCATGCCCAACGACCTGAGCCACATCCTGGCCAAGCAGAAACGCGAAAACATGCTGCTGTTCCTGGGCAAGGATATCGCCCCGCGCCAGCTGGACGCGCAGCACGGCTCCACGCTGGATTCGGGCGCCACGCTGCTCAGCCTGATCGAGCCGGAGATCGGCGAAATCGGGTTTGGCCGCTCGCTGCTGCAGCCCGAGCGTGCCGCCAGCGCCAGCGCGGCGGTGTTCCGCGATGACGGCAGGGACTTCCCGCGCTACCTGGCCTTCTCGCGCTCGCTGTGGCTGGGCGACAAGACCCGTCAGCTGCGTATCGACGAAGAGAACCAGGTGGTGATCGGCCTGCAGCATGTGCAGCCGCCGGTGCTGCTCGAATACGACAAGCAGTGGGACCTGAAATCGGTTTACCTGGAAAACACCTCCAAGCAGTTCGACCTGGCCGATCCGGACAATACGCTGGCCTATGTGGACCGCTGTACTGCGTTCGAAGACGGTTCGGCCGACGGTGACTGGTGCGCGATGCTGGTCAACCGCGACAAAGGCATCAAGCTCTACCGCGACGACCAGCTGCGCGAGGGCTTCGCCGTCGATGCGCCGCTGGACCCGTTCAACGGCCCGCGCCCGAGCATCCGCCAGGCACACATGATCACGCAGAAGGGCCGTCGTACCCGTGCCGGCCAGTACATGCTGCAGTTCGTCGCCAAACAGTCGCCTGATCGCGGCTTCTGGATCGAAGCGGTGTCGTCCAAGCGCAAGGTGGTGGTCGCCCAGCAGTGGGTGCAGCCCGATGCGGAAGGGCGTATCAGCGTTCCGTTCGGCCTGGACCATGAAGTGGACGATCTGGAGATCCGCGCGTGGTTGAACCACGCGGAGAAGCTGGCCGTGGACAACTTCGCGCTGATCCCGTCACGTCGCGGCAACCGCGGCTGATCGCGGCAGCGCGGACCTCGCGGCTGCCTGATTCTGCGATGCCACGCACACCCCGGGTCCAGCCAGGTCGGCACAATCGTGCGCCGGCCGATGTCGATCCGGGGAGGCCCTCATTCTGCTGCCATTGCAGGCCGCAGGTCGCCTGGCGACCGCGTCCTTCGCTGCCGCCGGCGCACCGGACGCAACGCAGCACCGCTGCGTTCCCGTCCAGCTGTACAACACGACATCGCACCCTGCGACGGATCGCTGCCGACCGGATGCCCCGCTGCCGCACACGTTGACGCGGCTCCTGCGCCGATGCCCACTGCTGCCGTCGGAGCTCGCCCTGCTGGAAGCCCGTCTGCTGGCCCTGCTGGTCGACGCAACACCGGATGAGCTTGCTGCGCACCTTGCGCAGGCCGTACGGGAAACACCCGTGGCAGCGCGCCGGTCTGCGCTGTTGCAGGCCATGGCCGGTTGGCAAGCGGCACCCTCGCCTGCGCAGGATACGTGGCACCGGGAGTGCACGCAGGTGGTCGCTGCCATCGTCAGCGGCCTGGGCCGCCTGCAGTGCCGGCGTGCTGCGGGCATCGCCCTGCACGGCATCGCCAACCTGGCACTCGGGCCGCAGGGCGCCCAGCTGCTGGCCTGGACCCAGCAGGCCAGTGCGCTGCCCCGCCTCCTCCAGGAGGGCACCGCGCTGCCCTGGCTGTGCTGGCTCAGCCAGCTTCCGCTGCCGACGTTGCGCGGCGGTGCCTGGGTGGAGGCATTGATCGCGGCGTTTCCCACCTGGCTGGAGGCACTGCTGCAGCAGGCTGGTGCCGCGCACGCGTCCCTCCACGCTCGGCTGCAGTTGCCCGCCTCGCCCCTGCGCCTGGCGCTGCTCGCTACCGCGTGGGCACTGTGGTTCCAGCAGCGCCCGGGCGACCGGCCCGGCACGCGCACCGGGCAACGGATTGCCACGCTTCCAGCCGTGCTGGAACAGCTCGACCTGCTCGGCACCGGCGCACGTCGTCTCTGTACGCCCGTGGCGGACGCCACGGCGCTGGCGCCAGCGGCGGCGGCGATACAGCCCGAGCGCGCTGCCGCGTCGCGGGCGGACACCACGCGCCTGCTGGCACCGACCCTGCCGGTTGCGGTCGCTGCGGCGGCGGTGCTTCCTGCCCTCGCCGCTGCGCACCCGCAGCGACGCACGGTGGCCGTCCTCGGTACGCTGGCGGCGGCGGCACTGGGGGGCGGCCTGGTGGCATGGTCGCGGAATCCGTCGCCTGCCGTCGCGACGGCGGACACGACGCCACGCGCGGTTGCGCACTCCCGCCCCGCGTCGAGCGGGTCAAACACCGGGCCACGCGACGATGCAGGCCTGCAGGACCAGGCAATGCTGCTGGAGGCGCTATGGACGCTGCGCGATACCGCTTCGGCGGCCGGGACCGCGAGCCTCCCGGAGCACGCGTTCGCACCCGTCGAGGGCTCGCCATTTGCGTTGGCCGTGCGCGCGGTCCGCCAGCAGTTGATGTGGCTTTACCGGCAGGACGATTTCCTGCAGACCCTGTATGACGAACGCACGCCTCCTTCTTCGCTCGTGGTCGCCAATGGCAGCCTGAGCGGAACGCGTGCCACCTCCGGCATGCGGGTCGTGCTGCATGGGCAGCCGGATGCGCCAGAGCGCATCCTCTGGTCCCCTCCCACCAATACGATGTTGAACGACCTGCAGCGCACCGTGCGCGAGGCGGGCGGCTGCTTCGACAACGCCGTCAGCGCGCGCCTGGCCTGTGCACTGGGCTTCTATCTCGACCAGGACATGCACGAAGCCGAGTACGCGCCCGCCCTGCTCGACCCGCTCATCCAGCGCCTTGAGCACCGCCTGCAGCAGCAGCCGGACGGACACATCCGCGCGACCAACGAAACCAGCACGCTGTTGCGGTTGAAGCAGCAGGTCCACGCGCTGAAGGCGATCCCGATCCGCGGCATGGAACCCACATGGTCCAGCTGGCGACCGGATCCCCGCTCACACCTGGGCCACAACGCCGCGCTGGCACGCAGCGTGCTGCTGCAGCTGTCGCAGCGCCCGGAGGTGATCGCGTTGTGCTGGCATCACCATGTCGATCCCACCCAGCTGGAGTATCCCGCGCACGGCCCGGTGCGCGCCCGTGCCCTCCAGGGCACGCGCATGGCAACGTTGTTCGAGGCCGGCCAGCCACCGGCAGTGCTGGCCCCGCTCGACACGATGCTGCGCGGCATCGCTACGCTGCTGCACGCGCCGGTGCGCTCGGACGGTCGGCTTCGGGTGCCGGAAATGCTGGCCTACTACGCCGCGCCGCTGCCTGCGGTGCCGATGGACGATGCGCAGTTCGACGAGTGCCTGGCCGCGCTCGACCGGCAGCTCGCACCCGCGCGTCCAGGCATCCCCGCAGCCGCGCGGCTGGAGGTCGAGTGGGACGACCGCAGCGACTCCCCGCCACAGCAGGATCACCAGCGCCTGCTGGATCGGTTGTGGGAGCGCTTCGACAGCGCACCGGCCACGTGGGACGACGCGCTCGCGCACCAGGGCCTGCTACCCGCCGACGGATCGCCACTGCATGCCGCATGGCAGGCCGGGCAGCAGCGGCTGCAGCAGGTGTTCGAGCAACCCGGGGTGTGGCTGGCGATGCGACAGGCCAATGCGACCTTCCATTCCCTGCGCGTGGGCGCCGACGGCATCACCGCACGCGTGCGCGGCTCGGGTCGCAGCGTGGTGATCGCCGACGGCCTGACCGACCCGCTACCCGGGCTGCTGCTGGACCAGCTCGACGCCTTGTACCGGATCACAGATCGCCTGGGGCGCTTCTCTCCCGGCACTGCCGTGCCCCTGATCAACGCGCTGCAGTTCCATGGCGCGCTTCCCGCCCCTGCCCAGCTGCCATGCCCAGCCCCGCTGGCGTGCACCCAGGCGCAGCTGCTGGAGGCCATCGCCCGTGTGCACGCTAGCTGGCAGCGCCGCGCCGGCCCGCTGCCGCCGTGGCGACAGGCCAGCAACGAACTCCAGGACCTGGGCCGCTTGCTTGCGCGGCGCGCCGATGCGGCCACGGTCGTCCATCGCCCCGCGCTGGGCACCGCCACGGCAACCACGCTGCAGGCGGCCCTGCCGGCATTCGCGCGCGTCATCGCGGACCCGGCGATGCTCGAACTGCTCCCGCGCGAGCACCTCCCGCCACGGTGGATGTCGGTGGATGCGGACGGATCGCTGCGGGTGCAGGACGCGGCAGGTACGCTGCACCTGTTCAACCAGACCCGGTTACTGGACGCGCTGCCCCTCGCACCCTGGGGCGCACTGCGCGAGGTGGCCGGCCAGCTGGGCGGCGTGGTCCGTTCCGATGGCCGGGCCAACGCCTCTGACGTACTTGCCGTACATGGTGGCTGTGGGCCGCGCGAGGCCGGCCACCTTGATGGCCCTGCGCGATGCGTGGAACGCCTGCTCGGCGAACTGAGGCTGGGCATGCGCGCCGACCTGCTGCACGCGGCGGACACGTTGGACGCAGCCGACCTGGACCAGGTAAGGCAGACCACCACCGGGTTCCTCGCCCAGCGCGCGCCTGGCGAACAGACGCTGCTGGAGTACCTGGCCCGGCCCCTGCTGCAGCAGGGCGAGATGGCCCTGGACCAGGTGCACCGCGCCAGCCACTACGTGGCCGCCATGGCTCGCACCCCGCGTGCGCTCGCCCTGCAGGCGGCGTTGCTGCGGGACCTGGGCTGGTACACGGGAAGCGATGGGGCACCGACCTCGCCGACGCTGCTGGCCAGCCTGACGCGGGTGGCGATCGTGCTCGACCTGGGCCCGCCGTCGGACCGCGATGCGCGCGTGCTGCTGGGCTACCGCCTGCACAAGTATCCCAACTGGGGGCGCACCTTTGCCCAGATACGGCTCGATTTCCACGACTACCTGCGGAGCATGGGCCGCATTCCTGCCTCGCTTCTGGACATGGCATGCACGCTGGCCCTGCAGGACCACGCGCCGGAGCTGCTGGCCGACGATGTGCCGGCCAACCTGGTGTATGGAAACACCATCGCCTCGATCAACTTCGTCAGTGGCGCGCACCTGGCCGAGCGCCTGCGGCGCGGCCTCTCGCAGCAGATGCGGTTCAGTGAGCTGCTCACCCTCTCGGCCGAGCTTGCCGGGGACGGCGCGACACCCGACCTGGTCAGGCAGCTGACCCTCGACGCACGCCGCCTGCCCACGCTGGACTGGTATGTGTACCGGCAACTGGAAGAGAACGCCGCGCTTGCCTCGCCGCTGTCGCCGAGCGCACGCATCGAGGCCGCGCTGCGTGCGTTCGACCAGCGGGTGAGCGACATCGAACAGGCCATAGGCGATGTACTGGCGCCGCTGCCCTACCGCATGCCGCTGGTGGAAGCCGAAATCCGCCGGGTATTCCCACGCTTCCCTGGGGTGCTCGCCGACCAGCCGTGGAACTCCACGGAATTCCGCCTGTGCAATGACGACAACCATTTCGGACGCAGCTTCCCGTTCCATGAAATCGTCGCGGCCGGTGTGCTGCGCGGCGGGGCCGCGGCGTGGCGGCCGTGCCGCACCTTCGTTCCCGACTCCCCGCTCAACCAGGCCCAGGGCAACCCCCGCTACGAAGCGGCGCTGCAGACCGCTTACGCGCGGATGAAACCGGGCCTGGCCCGGCTGGCTGATATCAACGCGCGTTACCAGAAGCGCTTCGATGCTTACTTCCGCAAGGCCCGGCGCGGCTACGGGGTGCTGATCGAGGAGGCGTTGTACCAGCGCCCCGAGGAAGAACGCGCGGCCCTCCTGCGCGGAGATGTGCAGGTGTTCACCCTGCGCACGCACGAACCGGAGCTGGAGGCGGGGCAGGAAACCCGCAACGACACCGATCCCTACCGGGGCCGTTTCGGCGTGGTGTACACGCTGACGCTGGCGGGGCAGCCGCGCCACTTCCAGCTGTTCCCGCTGCAGAGCAGGATCCTTCCCCTGCAGCTGGAAGGCGCGCTGCCGCTCGGCGGCGCGCTGCAGAACCGCAAGGTGCGGCTGCGCAGCGGCAACGTCGCCACGGTGCAGGTGCGTCGTGGCACCCCGTTGCCGGTGGACTGGGAGGCCTACGCCTCGGACAGGGCACCGGCAGCGGGGCGCTCCTCGGACGTGATCGTCGAGCCGCTGCTGGCGCCGCCGCTGGGCGGCGGCAGCGCGCCGCGCTCGCCGTTCCATGCCCTGGTCCACCCGGTGCAGGAGGGGTTTTTCTGGTTGGACGCTGCTGCCTTCCGTCGAGAAGGCTGGGCACCCACCAGTTTCGAGGACCACCTGGAAGACGCGCCGCTGTGGCTGAAGACAGTGGACTTCGTCGTGCCGTTCGTCGAAAACGTGCGCCGCATCTCCTCGAAGAACCGCAACGAATTCGCGATGGCCGCCTTCGGGTTGTACCTGGAATCGATCATCGTGGTCGGACCGGTGATCGGCGGCGTGGCCAAGGTACTGATGCGGCCCGGCCTGAAGATGACGATGCCGCGCTTCGCCGAGCTGTCGCGGGTGCTGGGCCGGGGCACGCTGGATGCGCTCAATCCTGCCGCAGGCAGCGTGGCACTGGTGCGGGTAGGCGTCAGCGTCGTGCAACGCACTGCGCGCGGCAACCTGCGCTTCCTGTGGTCGTTCCTGGACCCCAACCGCCCCGCGGCGCGCGCCGCGGGCGTGCGCTGGGCCATGCGCGAGGGCATGGCCATTGCCAAGGAAGGCAGCTCGCTGGCATCGCCGCTGTACGAGATCAAGGTACGCACGGTGGACGGCATTCCCGGCGCCATGGTGTCCCCGCCGCCGGTGGCCAGCGGCAGCCGCACCCTGCACCTGGTCGACCCGGCCACGCTCACCCTGTATGGCCCGGCGCTGCAGGAGCGGCTGGGCGAAGGCGGCGGTGCCGCCGGCATGCTGATCAAGGTCGGCGGCAGCCCGCGTACCCCGCATGTCTCACCCGGCAAGGCGCTCAAACCGATCAAACAGGGACCCAAAGCGTCCGACGAAGACAACGGGGACGAGCT
Source organism: Stenotrophomonas sp. Steno-Z4 (assembly GCF_056393145.1). Taxonomy (NCBI): domain Bacteria; kingdom Pseudomonadati; phylum Pseudomonadota; class Gammaproteobacteria; order Lysobacterales; family Lysobacteraceae; genus Stenotrophomonas; species Stenotrophomonas sp. Steno-Z4. The sequence goes on from NZ_JBWJPC010000001.1 coordinate 1,216,886, forward strand.
GGCACCGCTGCAGCCTCCCGTGGTCCTGCTGCCCGATCAGGGCCCCCTGGGCGTGCCCGCGGCCCGTCCATGAGGGGGGCCGCGGCGTGGCATCACGGCGCCTGGGGCGGGGCCGGATCGCGCACCAGGTGGATGTCGGTCGGCGACGACAGCGCGATACCGGCGGCGGCAAACTTCTGCAGCATCGTGAAGTACAGGTCGCTGCGTACGCCATACACCGCGCGCGGGCCGGAGGTATAGGCGAAGCTGTTGATCGCCACCTGGCCGTTGGCGATGGAATCGATGAACACAGACGGCGCCGGGTCGGCCAGTACGCCCACATGGTCGGTGTATGCATCCAGCAGGGTCTGCCGCACCATCGCCACATCGGTACTGAGCGGCACGGTGAACTGGATCTGGATGCGCCCCTGCGCATTGCCCATCGTCATGTTGCGGATGGTCTTGGTGATCAGTTCGGAGTTGGGCACGATCAGCGTGGATTTGTCGCCCACCTGGATCTCGGTGGAACGCACGTTGATGCGCTTGATGTCGCCTTCCTGGTCACCGAGCTTCACCCAGTCACCAATCTTCACCGGTCGCTCGGCCAGCAGGATCAGCCCGGAGACGAAGTTCTGGGTGATCGCCTGCAGGCCGAAACCAATGCCCACCGACAGGGCGCTCACGACCAGCGCCAGTTTTTCGAAGCCGATGCCGAGTGCGGTCAGGCTCCACAGCACCGCTGCGATGATGCCCAGGTAGCGGGTCACGGTGCTGATCGAATTGCGCGCGCCCGCATCCAGCTCGGTCTTGGGCAGGTAGGTGTCGGTGAGCCAGCGCTGGAACGCCTGCATCACCGCCCACACCAGCAGGAAGGCCAGCACTGCGTACAGCACGCTGCTGGGCTTGAGCACCAGGTTGTCGCCCAGGTTGATGCCCTTGGACACTGCGTCCAGGCCGCCATACAACGCGCTGAGATTGCCCAGCGGCGCCGTCAGTGCCATCACCGCAAGCAGGATCACGCAGATGCGCAGCCCGGCCGAGAGCAGCACACCGGCCTGCACCACCCGCGATTCGCTCAGCCCGGTGGTCAGCAGCACGGTGCGGCCGACGCTGCTGGTCGGGCACAGCAGCCACGTGGCCAGATCGTCGGCGAATTTCATCAGCAGCGACGCCGCCAGCAGCACGACCGCGCCCCAGACCAGCTGCTGGGCCACGAACAGCGCCAGGTTGAGGTAGCCCAGCAGCGTGGCGATCACCGCAGCGGCCACCACGATGTGCCCGGCCAGCCGTGCGACCACGATCCAGCCGCTGCGACGCGGCGGCCCCTTGGCCTTGCCGTCCGATTGCGCCTGTGCTTCGAGTTTTGCCTCCGCCTCGTCGGTCTGGCGCCGGTGCAGGCGCGCCAGCGAGACCAGGATGGCGATGATGAGCGCCATGTAGGTGATGGCGATCAGCCCGTCCACCGCCACCGTGGTGATTGCACTGGTGCGCGCGGCGCGGTTGAGCGCCATCAGCACGATGCTGATCCAGGTCAGCGCGGCGGCGCCCCACGCATACTTGCGCAGGCGCCACGCGGCGGCGTCATCCAGGTTGAGCAGGCGCCACGACGGGCGCTTGGGCACCAGCAGCGCCGCACTCAGCGCGGTGATGAAGGCCGCGATATAGGTGGCCACCTGGATGCTGAACACCACTTTTTCCAGCCGCGGTGGAATCGCTCCGATGGCATCCAGCGCGCCGAAGAACACCACGCAGGCCAGGCCGGGCAGCATCGTGCCCACCACCAGCAGCCACACCGCCAGGCCGGAGCGGCGCAGGCGACCGTCCGGGGCCCGCTCGGACTGCGCATAGCGGCGCCCGGCCGCACGCAGCCACAGGCGCAGCGGGAAGAACAGCAGCAGCGCCACTGCCAGGCCGGTCAGCGGCGCGGTCCAGCCATGCTGCGCGATCGCCTTGCGGGCCGTGGTTTCGGCCTGCCGGTAAATCTGCCCCAGCTCCTGCAGGTCGGCCGGCACGTCACGGGCGAATTTGCGCCACAGCGAGGGCGACAGCGGTGAGTTGACCTTGCGGGCCAAGTCCTCGCTGAGCTGGGTGACGCGCATTTTCTCGATATCCGCGCCCAGCTGCTTGGCATCCACCGCGAGCAGCTTGGCCCGCGCAACGGCAGCGGCGATATCGGCACGCTGCTGGGTCAGCGACCTGCGCTGCTGGGCCACTTCGCGCGCTTCCACGGTGCCTTCCGGCACCGTGCCCAACTGGGTCAGGCGGGTATCGAGCTGGTCCAACTCCGGCTGCAGGGCGGCCTGCGCATCGTCGGCATCGCGCTGCACGGCCATGGCCCGTTCGAACAACGGCGTGAGCGTCTCGCGGGTCTCCGCGTCCGGCAATGCGGTACGGATCGCCTTGAGCTCTTTGTCGGCCTGGTTGAGCTGGGTCTTGGCCTCGGCTGCCGGATCGTCAGGCGCCTGCGCCCAGGCCCCGGGGGCCATGAACAGCCAGGTGAACAACAACAGACCGGCCAGCGGCCGCAGCAGGGGGAAACGATGACGGAAGGACAAAACCAGCACCCAGGGTTCACGCGGACATGCCGGGGACTATAAACCGGGCCTCGTTCACACCGGGTATGCAACTCAGTACTTCAGGCGCAGCTCCTCGACCTGCGGCTGCAGGGCCGCGTACCAGTCCTGGAATTCCTCCTCGCTGATCTCCTCCGGCGCATACACCGCGATCTCGTCCCACGCATGATCGGTCGGCAGCGGTTGGCGCGGCCCGGCCCGCAGCGAGTACGTCACGCCCTCGTGGTCCACCACATCGTCCACCGTTTCCCACTGCGCGCGGGCGAAGCCGCTGTCGCTCTTCAGCAGGATCACCTGGTACATCCGCACCTCCATTGAACGGGTCCGGGCCAGCATAGCGCCGCGTCGGCGCGCCCGGCATGACGCCGCCACAACGTAACGTTCCAGCGCGCGTTGCGGCTTCACTCCGCCATGGCGGCGGCCCGGGCATGTTGGCCACCACCTCTTCGACGATGCCCACATGACCAGCCACCCCGACCTGAAGACCGTTGCCGACCTCAAGCTGCCGCGCTACCTGGGCACCTGGTACGAAATCGCCCGCCTGCCCATGAGCCACGAGCCGGTCGACTGTACCGATGTAACGGCGAACTACACCCTCATCGACGATGGCCACGTCGCCGTGGTCAACAAATGCCGCGTGGACGGTGAGATCGAAGAAGCCCACGGCGAGGCCTGCCCGGTAGACAAGGATCCTGCCCGGCTGCAGGTCACCTTCCTGCCCAAGGGGCTGCGCTGGCTTCCGTTCACCAAGGGCGACTACTGGATCATCCAGGTCGCCCCGGACTACAGCGTGGCGCTGGTCGGCAGCCCGGACCGCAAGTACCTGTGGCTGCTGGCGCGCGAGCCGCACCTGGATGCCACCACCCAGGAGCACTACCTGGCGCAGGCGCGCCAGCAGGGCTTCGACCTGACCCCGCTGATCCACACCCCGCAGACCGGCCACCCGACTGCCTGATCCCCAATGGACCTCAAAAGCGGGTATCCCTTCTGGGCGGTCAGCAACGGGCTGATGCACGCCTTCCCACCGCTGCGCGAGGACCGGAGCTGCGACGTGCTGGTGGTGGGCGGCGGCATCAGCGGCGCGCTGATCGCCAACGAGCTGTGCGCGCACGGCCATGACGTGGTGCTGGTCGAGCAGCGCGACATCGGCTGGGGCAGTACCTCCGCCAGTACCGCACTGCTGCAGTACGAAATCGATACGCACCTGGTCGACCTGGCCAGGCAGTACGGAGAGCGCGATGCGGTGCTGGCCTACCGCGCCTGCGCCGAGGCGATCCCGGCGCTGCGCGAGGTGGCCGCCGGTTTCCGCGGCGTGGATTGCCAGCCCATGCAGAGCCTGTACTACGCCAGCAAGCGCCGCCACCGTTCGCCCCTGCAGGACGAGTACGCGCTGCGGCACAAACATGGTTTCGACGTGCGCTGGCTGGATGCCGACGCCGTCCGTGCCGAATATGGCATCGCCGCGCCGGGAGCGATCCTCAGCGCGCTGGCGGCGCGCGTGGACCCGTATCAGCTCACCTACCGGCTGCTCATGCGGCTGGCCAAGGCCGGCTGCGCGGTGCACGACCGCACCGTATTGCACACGCTGCAGCCCACCGCGCGCGGGGTGACCGCCACCACACCCGAGGGCCTGCGCATCCGTGCGCGCCACGTGGTGCTGGCCACCGGCTATGCCGGCCAGCGCTGGCTGAAGCAGAAGGTGGCCCGCAACCGCAGCAGCTACGCCTTCATCACCGACCCGATCGATGCGGCGGCACTCGGCCCACTGGTGGACACCATGGTGTGGGAGTCCGCGCGGCCCTACCTGTACATGCGCAGCACCGGCGACCACCGGCTGCTGGTCGGCGGTGAGGACGACGCAGTGGATATCCCGGCGCGGCGCGACAGCCGGGTGGCCGGCAAGACCGGCACCCTGCTCAAGCAGGTGGCCAGGCTGTTCCCGCACCTGCCGCTGCAGCCGGCGTTCTCCTGGGGCGGCACCTTTGCCGAAACCGAAGACGGACTTCCGTTCTTCGGCCCGCACCCGCAATGGGGGCCCCGGGTGCTGTTCGCGATGGCCTACGGCGGCAACGGCATCACCTACTCGATGATCGGCGCGGGCCTGCTGCGGGCCCGGATCGAGCGCCGAAAGCACCCGCTGGCGGGCCTGTTCGGGTTTGAACGGCTGGGTTGAATGCGGCGACCTACCGTTCCCACGATGGTTCCCCTTGCATGCAGGGCCACGACAGGCATCATTCAAGCAACGGCTGCTAGCGTCAGCGCTGTCGGCCGCCTTGCCTGCCCCGGAGCTTCCCATGATCCGCCCGCTTTCCCTGCTGCTGTGTCTGTTGGCCCCCGGTGTCGCGCTGGCGCAGTCCGCTGCCGGTGCCACCGGCCCGCAGTCGGCGACCGATCTGGACCTGTCGGTGCCGCAGAAGCCAATCCAGTACCTCAACGATCCCACCCTGCGCGGTGACCCGCCCGGCACCTTCTATGGCGACAAGAGCGGCCGCCGCGCACTCCCGCGCGATGGCGCAAGCAACGGCATCGCCGAGATCGCCGACGACAAGCTGCGGGTCAACGGCAGCATCACCACCGGCATCGGCTACGCCAAGGGCTTTGGCAACACGCACTACAACGCGGCCGAGTTGAACCTCAACAAGAATTACACCAACGACGACGGCAAGACCCGCAACATGAACCTCAACATCCAGATCAGCGAGGGCAAGGGCCCTGGCTTCTATGGACCGTATGGGGGCGGTTACGGGTACGGCCGCGGCTACTGGGACGCCGCCGGTCCCGGTCCGGTGGGCTGGTAACCGGCTGCATTTTGCGTCCTGCAGGCGAGGCTCAGTCGAACCAGCCGTCGCGGCGGCTGCTCAGCACCCGGCCATCGTGACCGCTCATGCGCACGTCCACGCGCTGGTTGCGGGCGTTGCGTGCTTCCAGCGTCCAGGTGGCGCCGTCACGCTCCACCGATTCGATGTGGGTCAGCCCGGCCTTGCCGGCCAAGGTGAGGATCTTCCCGGCATCGAGCATGGCACGGCCATCGCGCGGGTCGAAGATCTCGCCCGTGGCCGGGTCGATGATCACATCGTCGACACTGCCGTCGGCACGGGTGACATCGGCTTCCCACACGCCGTCGTCGCGCTCCAGTTCGTGCACCTGGGTGTAACCGGCCGTGCGCAGCTTGGCCTGCACGTCGGCAGCGGACAGATCGGCAGCGAAGGCCGGGGCGGTGGTGAAGGCGGTCGCCAGGGCGGCGGCAAGGATCAGCTTGTTCATGGGGGAGTTCCTGAAAGAGGCACCGGACCATCCCGGCGCCGCCAGTCTGGCAAGCGCGCTTAAGCGAAGCATGAGCCCGCCTGTCAGGAAACGTTTAAGCGCCCCGCGTATACCGTAGGCAGCCTTTTTCCTGACCGGCTCGCCATGACCGCCCTGTCGTTGCTGCTTCCCCTGCTGTTGACCGCCACCACGCAGGACCCCATGCGGGTCCTCGATGGCGGCGCGCGCCAGCAGCAGGCCGTGCGCCAGGCGGTCGAGCAGGGTCGCTACGTGCCCCTGAAGTCCGTGGTCCAGGACGCCCTGCGCCGCTATCCCGGCCAGCTGCTGGAGGTGGAGCTGGATGACGGCAGGTACGAGATCGAGATCCTCGGTGCCAATGGCGTGGTGATGGAGCTGGACTATGATGCGACCAGCGGCCGCCTGCTCAAGATGGAAGAGGACTGATGCGACTCCTGCTTGCCGAGGACGATGCCCTGCTCGCCAGCCAGCTGCAGCTGCTGCTCGAGGATGCCGGCTACGTGGTGGTCCACAGCAGCGAGGGCATAGATGCGGAGTACCAGGGCCAGGTGGAGGACATCGCCGCGGCGATCGTCGACCTTGGCCTGCCCGGCCTGGACGGCCTGAGCGTGATCGAGCGCTGGCGCGAAGCCGGCCGTGATTTCCCGGTGCTGGTGTTGACCGCGCGCACGCGCTGGCACGACAAGCTGGCCGGCTTCGATGCCGGTGCCGATGACTTCCTGACCAAACCGTTCCAGCCCGAAGAACTGCTGCTGCGGCTGCGCGCGTTGATCCGCCGCAGCGCCGGCCACGCCAGCCCGCGCCTGCAATGCGGACCGCTGCGCCTGGACGTCAACGCCGGCCGCTTCGAACTGGACGGCGTGCTGCTGCCGTTGAGCCCGCAGGAACATCGCATCCTGAGCTACTTCATGCACCACCCGGACGTGGTGATCAGCCGCTCGCGCCTGGGTGAGCACGTGTACGAGGCGGGGTTCGACCCGGATTCCAACACGCTGGATGTGTTGATCGGGCGCATCCGCCGCAAACTCGGCAGTACCCTCATCCACACCCATCGCGGCCAGGGCTTCCGGCTGTCGGCGCAGCCATGAACACCCGCTCGCTGCGCAGCCGCCTGCTGCTGGCCGGTGGCCTGGGCATGGTGCTGGTTTCGGCATTGGCCACGTGGTGGCTGGGTGCCATGTACGAGCGTTCAGCGCGTACCGCGATGGACCAGCAGCTGGGCAACGACCTGATCGCGGTGCTTGCGCTGGTGGAAACCGATGCGCACGGTGGCGTGCAGGTGCGCGGCGAGCTGGGCGACGAACACTATCGGCGGGTGTTCTCCGGCGCGTACTGGCAGTTGCAGGACGCGCAGGGCCACCCGCTTGGGCAATCGCGCTCGCTGTGGGATGAGACGCTCGCGGTGCCGGCCACGCTGCGCACCGGGCCGGCCCAGGCGTTCGACATCACCGGCCCGCTGCAGCAGCCGCTGCGTGCGCTGGCCCAACAGGTCACCCTGCCCCGCGCAGGCACCCCGTTGCAGGTGGTGGTGGCCACCGACCGCAGCCAGCTCGACGCGCAGGTGACGGCGTTCCGCCAACGCACCGCGCTGGCGTTGATCGTGCTGATCGCGCTGTGGTTCGCGGTGCTGGTCACCCAGGTGCATTACGGGCTGCGTCCTCTCGCGGAACTGGGGCGCATCGCCGAGCAGGTGCGTAATGGCGAGAACGTGCGGTTTCCGCAGCAGGGTCTGGTGAAGGAGGTGGCACCGTTGGCCGGCGAGCTCAACGCGCTGCTGGACCACCACGGCCGCATGGTGCTGCGGGCGCGGCGCAGCGCCGAGGACCTGGCGCATGCGCTGAAGACCCCCCTCACGGTGCTGACCACCGAGGCGGCCGGCGATGGTCGCGACTGGCGGCGCACCCTGCGCGGCGAAACCGCACGCATGCAGGCCAGCATCGACCGCTATCTTGCCGTGGGTGTCGCCGCCGATCACCAGCAGCGCACCCTGGTGGCACCGGTCATCTCGGCACTGTGTTCGCTGATGCAGCGTGTGCATGCCGAGCGCGAAGTGGTGTTCGCCTGCGACGCGGAAGCGGTCGGCGTGTTCGCCGGTGCACGCGAGGATCTGGAAGAGATGCTGGGCAACCTGCTCGACAACGCAGGCAAGTGGGCCGCGAAGCGGGTGGAGGTTACGGTGGCCCACGCTGGAAACCGCCTGCGCATCGAGGTCAGCGACGATGGCAGTGGCCTGCCGGACGCCGATCTGGAGCGCGTGCTCGGCCGTGGCGTACGACTGGACCAGCGCGCGCCCGGCAGCGGCCTGGGCCTGGCGATCGTGGCGGACATTGCCGAGAGTTACGGCGGCAGCCTGGTGCTGCGCAATGGCGCGCCGGGGTTGCAGGCGATGTTGACGTTGCCAGCGGGTTGACGACCCGACGGGTGATGTTGATGTTGCCACCGGGTTGACGGCCCGACGGTCGATGTTGACGTTGCCAGCGGGTTGGCGGCCCGACGGGTGATGTTGATGTTGCCACCGGGTTGACGGCCCGACGGTCGATGTTGACGTTGCCAGCGGGTTGGCGGCCCGACGGGTGATGTTGACGTCGCAAGCGGGTTGGCGGCCCGACGGGTAGCGCCGACTGTTAGTCGGCTGCCTTTGGCGACAGACAACCAACGCCGGGATCCCGCGCTTCGCGCGGCGGCCGACTAACAGTCGGCACTACCGGGCTGAGCGTTACCGGGCTGAGCGCTACCGGGCTGAGTGCATCCACCAGCAGTCGATGGCATCCAGCACGATGTGGATGATCAACCCGATTCCAAACAGCCGCGTCTTCTTCGGTACACACAGTCCCGCATACACCGCGATGGCCGGGGCGGTATGCAACGGATGAAAACCGATGCTGCAGCGGTTCGGCGCATAGATCGGATCTGCCAGCAGATGGTCCAAGTCGATGATCCAGCCCAGCAGCAGCAGCGCCCAGGCCGACAGGAACCGCTTGCGCCAGAACATCCACGCCAGCAGGGCCGGCACGGCCGCGTGCAGGAACAGATGGAAAAGAGCGCGGCTGCTCATCGAACAGCCGCGCCATGCGCCTTCACGCGGCGCGCGCCGATCAGAGCAGCGGCTCGTCGGACAGGTAGGTGTAGCCGGTCAGGCCCGCTTCCAGCGCCTCGGACAGCTCCTGCGCGCGTTCCGGCGACAATCTTGCCGCCGCCACCCGCTCGGCATAGCTGGCGCGGAGGTCGGCCAGGCTGTAGCCCACGTAGTCCAGCATCACATCGGTGGTGTCGCCGCGCCGCTGCTGGGTGATCGCGTACCCATCGGCGTCGGCCCGCACTTCCACCGCGTCGGTATCGCCGAACAGGTTGTGGATGTCGCCCAGGATTTCCTGGTAGGCACCGACCATGAAGAAGCCGATACGGTAGCTTTCGCCCGGCCGTACCGCATGCAGCGGCAGCGAGGTATCCAGGCTCTCGTTCTCGACATAGGTCTTGACCATGCCGTCCGAATCGCAGGTCATGTCGGCGATGATGCCGCGGCGCTGCGGCTGCTCGTCCAGGCGCTCGATCGGTACGATCGGGAACACCTGGTCGATCGCCCACGCATCGGGAATCGACTCGAACACGCTGAAGTTGACGAAGTACTTGTCCACCAGCCGCTCGTTCAACTCATCCAGTGCCGGGCGGTGGCTCTTCTCGTCATAGCTCAGGCGTGCACGCACGGCATGGGCGATGGCGTAGAACAGGTCATCGATGCGCGCCCGCTGCGGCAGGTCGATCTGGCCCAGCGCATAGCTGGACAGGCCTTCGGCATGGAAGTGCTGCGCTTCCTGGAACAGTTCCACCGCCGGGCGCTGGTCCAGGTCGTCATGGATTTCGCGCAGGTGGCGGATCGCGGCCGGCTCGTCGTCGTGCTGGTCGGGCACGCGGCCTTCCTGCGCTTCTTCGACTTCGGACACGTTGGCGATCAGCACCGCGTGGTGCGCGGTCATCGCGCGGCCGCACTCGGTGACGATCCGCGGCGGGGTCAGGCCGTGCTCTTCGCAGGCATTGGCCAGCGGCTGCACGATGTTGCCGGCATACGAATCCAGCCCGTAGTTGATCGAGCAGAAGCTGCGCGAACGGGTGCCTTCGTAATCCACGCCCAGCCCGCCGCCCACGTCCACGTGGGTGATCTTCGCGCCCAGGCGCGACAGCTCCACGAAGTAGCGGGTGGCTTCGCGCATGCCGTTGGCGATGTCGCGCACGTTGGAGATCTGCGAGCCCATGTGGAAGTGCAGCAGGCTCAGGCAGTCGGCGTACTCGGTGTCGCGCAGCGACTTCCACAGGTCCAGCAGCTGGCGCGGGGACAGGCCGAACTTGGCCTTGTCGCCGCCGCTGTTCTGCCACTTGCCCGCGCCCAGCGAGGCCAGGCGCATGCGCACGCCCAGGCCCGGCTTCACGTCCAGGGCCCTGGCTTCCTCCAGAACCAGCTTCAGCTCGGAGGGCTTTTCGATGACGATGAAGGTCTGCAGGCCCAGCTTGCGGCCGATCAGGGCCAGGCGGATGTACTCGCGGTCCTTGTAGCCGTTGCAGACGATCAGCCCGCCCGGACGCGACAGCGCCAGCACCGCCATCAGCTCCGGCTTGCTGCCTGCTTCCAGGCCAAAGCCTTCACCGTGGTGGCTGGCCAGGGTGCCGGCCACGCCACGGTGCTGGTTGACCTTGATCGGGTACACCGCCGTATAGCCGCCGGCGTAGTCCCAGTCGGCCTGGGCCTGCCCGAAGGCCGCCTGCAGCTTGCCCAGGCGCTGGCCCAGGATGTCCGGGAAGCGCACCAGCAGCGGCAGCTTCGCCCCGGCCGCGCGCGCGGCGTCCACCACCTTGGGCAGGGACACCACCGGGCCGTCCTGGCCAGTCGGTCTCACCACCATGTGTCCTGCCTGATCCACGTCGAAGTAGCCATCCGCCCAATGCGGAATCGAGTAGGTCTTGCGGGCTTGGTCGAGGGACCAATCGGTCATTGCAGTCGGCCTGGTTGGTAAAAAAGGGGGTGCATGATAACGCCTATATGGCGACAGCTCCGTTATCATGCGCGCCCGCGCCCGTGCCCAGGTTGAAACCTGAACGGGCCTGCCCGGCTCCATCCCCCTCCGAACAGGACCGTTATCCCATGACTGACAACAACAACTGGTACATCGAGCATTTCGAGCGCACCGGCTCGGCCATCGGCTACCGCCTGAAGGGCAAGCTGGATGAAGTGCAGTCGCCGTTCCAGAAGATCGAGATCTTCGCCACCACCGACTGGGGCAACCTGATGACCATCGATGGCGCCATCATGTTGACCAGCAAGGACAACTTCTTCTATCACGAGATGATCAGCCACCCGGTGCTGTTCACCCACGCCGCCCCCAAGCGCGTGGTGATCATCGGCGGCGGCGACTGCGGCACCCTTCGCGAGGTGCTCAAGCATCCGGGCGTGGAGAGCGTGACCCAGTGCGACATCGACGAGCAGGTCACCCGCATGGCCGAGAAGCACTTCCCGGAACTGTGCGATTCCAACGACGACCCGCGCGCCGAACTGATGTTCGACGACGGCGTGGCCTACATGGCCAACTGCCCGGCCGGCAGCGTGGACGTGGTGATCGTCGATTCGACCGATCCGGTCGGCCCGGGTGAGGGCCTGTTCAACAAGGCCTTCTACGAGAGCTGCTTCAAGGCGCTGAAGGAAGACGGCATCCTGGTGCAGCAGTCCGAATCGCCGCTGATGCAGCTGGACCTGATCAACGAAATGCGCACCGAGATGGGCAAGGCCGGCTTCCAGTCGTTCAAGACCCTGCCGTTCCCGCAGCCGTGCTACCCCACCGGCTGGTGGAGCGTGACCCTGGCGCGCAAGGGCCAGAGCAGCTTCGACTTCCGCCAGTCCGATTCGGCCTCGAAGAGCTTCGACACCCTGTACTACACCGCCGCGCAGCACACCGGCGTGCTGGTCACCCCGCCGTTCGTGCAGGCTGCACTGAAGGGCTGATCAGACCACAGGAAAAGAAAAACCCGCGCTGTCACCAGCGCGGGTTTTTCATCCCGGTAGGTATCGACCGTTGGTCGATACAGGCCTCAAAGGGCCCAGATTCCCGCGATCACCAGCAGCACCAACCCCCACTTGATCGCGTGGTAGGCGAACGCGCTCTTGGCGCGCAGCGCCTTGGCCTTCAGCCGCACCTTGTACAGGCCACCGAAGGCCTTGTTGACTCCGCCGGTCGGGTCGCCGGGGAAGTTCGGCGAGGCGCCGCCGGCCAGCAGCGTCGACGCCACCGCGCGGTTGAACAGGCCCGGCAGGCCGAAGCGCAGCGGACGGGCGATGTCGCAGAACAGGATCACCCGGTCCGCATCGGTCTCGTTGTGCGCATGGTGGATGTAGGTTTCGTCGAACATCATCCACTCGCCATCGCGCCAGCTTTTGCGGATGCCGTCCACCTCGATGTAGCAGCGGTCATCGTTCGGCGTGGCCAGGCCCAGGTGCAGGCGCAGCGAACCGGCGAACGGGTCGCGGTGCGGGCGCAGCTCGCTGCCCGGCGGCAACTGGGCGAACATCGCCGCGCGCACGTCCGGGATCGACTCCAGCAGCGCCGTGGTCTTCGGGCACAGCTGCTTCGCCGACGGGTGCGACGGGCCGTACCACTTCAGGTAGAAGCGCTTCCAGCCGCGGCGGAAGAACGAATTGAACCCCGCATCGTTGTAACTGCTCGACGCGGCGATCTTTTCCGCATCGCGCAGCGCCAGCGCCTCGTCGCGGATCATCTGCCAGTTGTCGCGCAGCGGCTGCAGCTGCGGGAACGACTGGCCCGGATCCAGGAACGGCGTGGTCGGCACCTTCGAGAAAAAGTACATGACCACGTTGATCGGGGCCATGAAGCTGGAATGGTCGAGCAGCTGGCGCGACCAGCGCGCGCGTACCTTGCCGCGGTAGTGCACGTACAGCACGCATGCCACGAACAGGGCCACCACAATAATCTTGATCATCAAGCATCCACCGGCCGCTGCCGGACGCCCATACGGGCCAAAAGAGGGGGAGAGCCGGGCGCGACGGAGACGTGCCGTCAGGTGCGGTGCTGCCGCGCAGGCCGTGTTCAACACCGCTATGGTCCGCACCCTTCCTGTCCCGGTCAAGCCGGTCGGACGGGACGTTCATGCCCACCTGTCGAAGCGCCTCAGGACGGCCGTGGGAACGAGGCATCGGCTCAGGCAGCGACCAACCAGATGCAAGTCATTGATTCTGAATGTTTATCCATGGAACCAGCCGCTGCGCGCCGCGTGAACGCGACAAACTGTTCCACCCCCGGTTATGACATTTTTCCGACAAAGGGTGGTTTGGTGTACTCGCGAGTACTAAAATTAACGAAATCATCACCCACCGCCATTCAGCAGCACCGGTACGCCTGACGCTTTGCGCCGACCGCCGGGTCGCCCCAGAACGTCATGAATACAATCGTTGCTTCGTGTGTCGACGACACCGCCCCCGCCGAGCTGCTCAAGCGCGGCGAACGCCTGCTTGAACCCGATGTCTACCGCACCTGCCTCAACGGGCAGCCGGCCGTGGTCAAGGACTACACCCGATACCGCGGCACCCCGCTGTCGCCCATTGCGCGCCTGCTGGTCCGTCGCGAAGCGCGCATCCTGCAGCGCCTGGCCGGCTGGAAACACGCCCCGGCCCTGCTCGGCACCATCGGTGGCCTCGCACTGGGCATGGAGTTCATTCCCGGGCAGACCCTGAGCGCGGCCCAGTCGGTGGGCATCGAAGTGTTCGAGCAGCTGCAGTTCGCGCTCGAGCGCCTGCACGCGGCCGGCATCACCCATAACGACCTGCACGGCACCAACGTGATGGTGAACGGCAACGTGCCGGTGCTGGTGGATTTCACCTCGGCCTGGCGCAGCCCGCGCTGGCTGCCGGTGCACCCGGTATCGCGGCAGCTGCGTCGCAGCGACCGCAAGAACCTGCTGAAGATGCGCCAGCGCCTGACCGGCACCCGCCCCAGCGCCGCCGAAGCGGCCCAGGTGGCCGACCCGCGCTGGGTGGCCAGCGTGCGGGTGGCCTGGAAGCGTTTCTACCGGTGGTTCAAGGGTTAAAGCGCGTCGGCGTCCAGTTCGCCGGTGCGGATCCGCACCACGCTGCCCAGGTCGTAGACGAACACCTTGCCGTCGCCGATCTTGCCGGTGCCGGCGGCCTTGACGATGGCTTCCACCACCTCGTCGACCTGGCCGTCGGTGACTGCCACCTCGATCTTCACCTTCGGCAGGAAATCCACCACGTACTCGGCGCCCCGGTACAGCTCGGTGTGCCCCTTCTGCCGCCCGAAACCCTTGACCTCGGTCACCGTGATCCCGGTGACACCCCGTTCGGCCAGCGCTTCGCGCACGTCATCCAGTTTGAACGGCTTGAGCACCGCCATGACCATCTTCATCTGTTGGCTCCTGTCTTCGCGGCAGAGGATAACGCCTGTCCCCCGGTGAACGCGATGCACCCGCTTCGCACCGCTCCCTGCGGTGCGGATTATCCTTACCCGTGAAGCCTGGCCCGCCTGATGGTGGTTGCGGCCTGCCACGCCGAGAATTTCCCCACACGCGGAGACCCCATGATTGACCTCAACCAACTCGATGATCTGGCGCGCCGCCTGAGCGACATGGTCCCACCGGGGCTGCGCCAGTCGCGCGAAGAACTGCAGGCCACCTTCAAGAGCGCGCTCCAGGCCGGCTTGGGCAAGCTGGACCTGGTGACCCGCGAAGAATTCGACGTACAGCGCGCCGTGCTGCTGCGCACCCGCGAGAAGCTGGAAGCGCTGGAGAAGACCGTGGCCGCGCTGGAAGCCGCTGCCCAACCGCCGGCCGAGCGCCCGGCCCCGTAAAAGGAAACCCGATGAGCCTGGCGCTGGTGCACAGCCGTGCCCGCGCCGGCGTCCACGCGCCCGCGGTCCGGATCGAAGTCCTCCTCTCCGGCGGTTTGCCGCATACCCAGATCGTCGGCCTGCCCGAAGCGGCGGTGCGCGAGTCGCGCGACCGGGTGCGCGCCGCGCTGGTCTGTGCCCAGTTCGAATACCCGCAGCGGCGCATCCTGATCAACCTGGCCCCGGCCGACCTGCCCAAGGAAGGCGGCCGCTTCGACCTCGCCATCGCGCTGGGCATTCTTGCGGCCAGCGACCAGATCGACCGACAGCTGCTGGCCAACTATGAATTCCTGGGCGAGCTCGCCCTGACCGGCGAGCTGCGTGGCGTGGACGGTGCATTGCCCGCGGCCATCGCGGCAGCGGAGCTGGGCCGGACGCTGATTGTCGCCAGCGCCAACGGCGCCGAGGCGGCGCTCGCCCAGCATGCGGATGTCCGCGTAGCCCGGACCTTGTTGGAGGTGTGCGCCTCGCTGGAAAGCCGCTCGCTGCCACGGGCCGTGCCGGCGCCGGTGGTGCCGCTGGCGGTGCCCGACCTGCGCGACGTGCGTGGCCAGCAGCAGGCGCGCCGCGCACTGGAAGTGGCCGCTGCTGGGGGGCACCACCTGTTGTTGCTCGGCACACCAGGCTGCGGAAAGACCCTGCTGGCCTCGCGCTTGCCGGGCATCCTGCCCGATGCCAGCGAAGCCGAAGCGCTGGAAACGGCCACCATCGCCTCGTGCAGTGGGGCTGGCATCGACACCGCCCGCTGGCGTCACCGCCCGTACCGCGCGCCCCACCACACCGCCAGCGCCGTGTCGCTGGTCGGCGGCGGCTCGTATCCCCGGCCCGGTGAGATCTCGCTGGCGCACAACGGCGTGCTGTTTCTGGATGAGCTTCCCGAGTGGAGCCGGCACACCCTCGAAGTACTACGGGAACCGCTGGAATCGGGAACGGTCATGGTGGCACGCGCCGCACGCACCCACGCCTTCCCCTCACGCTTCCAGCTGGTGGCGGCGATGAACCCCTGCCCGTGCGGCTGGGCCGGCGACCGCAGCGGTCGCTGCCGCTGCAGCGGCGATGCCATCCAGCGCTATCGCGGGCGCATTTCCGGTCCGCTGCTGGACCGCATCGACCTGCATGTGGTGGTGCCACGGCTGGAGCCGGGTGAGCTGCGCAGCGATGCACCGTGCGGCGAAGACAGCGCCACGGTACGCAGCCGCGTGGTCATGGCGCGCAACGTCCAGCTCGAGCGCAGCGGCAAGGCCAACGCACAACTCCTGCCTTCCGAGCTGGATGCGCACTGCCGCCTGGACGACAACGACCAGCACCTGCTGGAAGCCGCCGTGGAACAGTTGCAGCTCTCGGCCCGCTCGATGCACCGCATCCTGCGCGTGGCCCGCACGGTGGCGGACCTGGCCAGTTGCGACAAGATCACCACCGCCCATCTGGCCGAGGCCATCGGATACCGGCAGGTCGACCGGGGCGGAGCGGGCTGATTCACCATCGACCTCAATCCTTGATGACGAACCCTTCGTTGAGGCCCGGCACCTTTCGGAAGCGCCTGCGGAGCCGACGGTACAGTGCGGCCACGCACCACCTTGGCCGCCATGGCCGCTTCACGGCCTTCGCGGTGCGTGCCTGCGCGGTCACAGCCCGTCTTTCCCGTTCCACTCCCGGTCCCATGCCTGGAACATCAGGACCGGCCAGAGGTGGGTGTGGTACTTCCGGTTGCCGCCGAGGAACGATTTCCATAGTGCCGACACAACCCGCTCATCGAGGATGCCGCGGTTGCGCATGGCAACCGGGTCCAGCAGTTCCTCGGCCCAGTCCCGCAGTGGCCCGTTGAGCCACTGTGCCACCGGGGCACCAAAGCCCTTCTTCGGGCGCCGGGTGTGGTGCTCGGGAAGGAAGCGCTCAAGCGCGCGCTTCAGCACAGCCTTGGTCTCGCCACGGTGCAGCTTGTGCTCGAACGGAGTGCCCCATGCCGCGCACAGCACCTCATGGTCGAGGAAGGGGCTTCTCGCCTGTACACCGAATGCGCCGAACGCGCGGTCCGACTTGGTCATCAGCCCCTCGCTCAGCTCGTTGGTCTGATCCAGATAGAGCAGCAGCTCACCCGGGTGGCCGCTGGCGGGATGCAGGGTAGTGTCCAGGAACGGATGCGGCGGTTCAGTCGCCGCCTTCAGCGCACGCGACGGATCACGCCAGCGCGAGACACGCGCCAGATAGGTTTCGGCAAGCGATCCCGACGTGGCTTCCGCGACCAGCGCCGCAATGCCGCCCAGCCGTGCTCGTTCCGGCGCACGCGAGGCATAGGCCCTGCACGCGCTGCGTAGTGGCCGGGGCAGATGCCGGACCAGCCCATGGTTCCGCAGCGCCTTCACGTACGACCCGTGGCCAAAGAAGAGCTCATCGCCGCCATCGCCAGTGAGGATCGTGCTGCACGATGCGCCGGCCGCCTCCGCCGCAAGCAGTGTTGGAATGGCGGACGAGTCGGCATAGGGCTCGCAGAAGACGCGGGGCATCATCTCGACCAGGCGGATCGCATTCGCGTCGTGCATGAGCAGGCGTGTGTGTCGGGTGCCGAGCAACCTGGCCACGTCGGCGGCCCACTCCGATTCGTCATGGCCCGACACATCGAAGCCGACGGAAATCGTCTCCACGGCGTCTGCGCTGCGCCGCTGCAGCAACGCTGCAATCAGGCTCGAATCGACGCCGCCGGACAGCAAGGTTGCCGTAGCGCCGGCGCGTGACGCGCAGACGGCACGTTCCAGGCTGGCGACCACCCTGTCCACCGAACCGCTCAGCGTTGGCCGCCCGCGCGAGGCGATCTGCGCTTCTGCTTCCTGACGGAGGGCCCAGTAAGGTTCGAATGAGCCTGCCGCATCGCAGGCTGCATCGTGTTCGGGCACGTCGGGCAGGTGGAACACCCGCAAGGCGCCGGCGGGCAGTTTGTAGATGCCACGATAAGCCGTCAGCGGTGCCGGGATGTACCCATGGCGGAACAGCTGGGCGACCGCGCGCGGAGCAACCTCCAGGCACCCGTCGCTTTCCTGCCGGAGCGTCTTCAGCTCGGAGGAGAAGGCCAGCCCGAAGCGGCTGCGCATGAAGTAAAGATCGGATTGGCCCATGCGATCCCGGGCCAGGGTCAGCGTTCGCGCGCGCTCGTCCCAGATGGCTACGCTCACCGGCTGCTGCATGCGGCGCAGGGCTTCAACGACGCCCACCGACGCAAGCAGGTTGGCAATGGACCGCGACGCAGAGGTGGGACCTGCTGCCACGCCGGATCCGCCGGTGGCCACGAGGTATCGGCCATCCGGGCTGGAGGCCAGGCAGCGTGCTTCATCGAGCGCCGATACGGCGGCCAGTGCAAGGCCAGCGCCGGGTCGCTCCACCACCTCCGAATGCCGGCCACGGTGCGCCAGGGAATGGGCCAGGCGCCGTGCCGTGGTACTCAACGCGTTGCCGCACACCTCCCTGTGGGCTGTCCAACTTCCTGCAATTGCCGACACGTACTGCTCCACCCGATCAACGCTGCTACTGCCGCATCAGATCAGGGTGTAGGGCGCGTCCCGCCCGAGCCATGCAAGTACTTTCAAAGCAGCCTTTGGAATGGTGTTGGCGTTCAGGTGGTGGGGGGTTCTGCTCCGTTGCTGGTCATGCGTTACCGGGGGTTGCGCCGTTGTCGGCGGTTGTTTGGGAACCAACCCTACCGCCAGTGGCGCGCGGGGCGTGTGCCGTCGCGATGCCTTTGCGGCAGGGTTGGGTCCGGTCCTGCTTACTGGAAGTCCAGCGACAGCTCGACGAACATCGAACGGCCGAAGGCGTTGTAGACGCCCTGGTCGTAGTACGGCCAGTTGCCGTTGGTGCTGTCCACCGGCGGCCGCTCGTTGGTGAGGTTGTTGGCGGTCAGCAGCACGCTGGCCAGCTTGTTGATGCGGTAGTTGAGCGTGGCGTTCCAGGTCGTCCACGGGCCGATGTTGCGTTCCTCGCCGGTGGCATTCCAGGTCCGGGCGTTGCGTCGTTTGGGTGCTCGCCCAACCATCGTGCTTCCGGAGCGGGTATATCCGCCATCCATCGGCCTAGTAGACGACCACGTCGTCAAAGAACCGCCCGCGCCGAGACTCCGCCGGCTCCTCGTCATTGAAGCAGACAGCCACAATTGTGTCCGCGTCCTTCGAGAGCGCCCATTCCAGCTCGAACGGGGTCTCATAGACCGCGTCAGCGAGGGCCTTCACGCTGACGGTCGCGCTGACGTTAGGCGGATTAGTGATCTTCCACGTCAACAGCCCGTTGGCCTGAAGCGCAAAGCGACGGTCGTTCGCGATGGCTGAAACGCCACTGTCCGCGAGAGCCACAAGGTCGGATAGAGAGGCTTGCGAGATGATCGCTGATAGCCGAATTACGGAATCGGATGGAATAATTTTACGGCCTGCTGCGACAAACAGCAGCCCGATGAGCGCGGCTTTGTCTTCCGTGCCGGATCGGTCGATCACGTCGATGATCACTTCGCCCACTTTCTCCCTCTTCGCGTCCGTCCCGGCCAACTCATCAACCACTCGAGCTCGCTCGCTGGCCGTCAGGTCGGAAACCTCACGCAGAAACCGAAACAGCTTGCGTGCAAGCAACCGGTCACGAATCCCCGCACCAAGCTTAGCTAGGTTGAAAAGAGTGCCCACAATTGGAGCGTCCTGGAGCAATCCGTCTTCCATCGTCGCATCGATCATCAACTCGATCGCGTCCTTGCCGAGGTCCCCCAGACCATCGGATGCCAATACGGCCATCATTTCCTTGCCTACTTTCATCGCGTCCATTCACCCCGAATTGATAAGGACACACAATCTACTCGCGACAACTGCATCTAGGCAATACGGCTGCAGTTTGAGCACCTGACGCTCGAGCATGCTGATCGTGCCGCCGGAGAATGCGGCCGAGGCGGGGCAGGCCGGGCACGCCAACCCGCGCTTGGCGCGTACCTTGTTCGAGGTCTGCGTGGGGTTGGGGAGCGTGAGCCTCGGCTTGTCCTCCCCGTCGACGCGGCAGGTTCGCCGATAGCGGCCCTGAGCAATGCGCGCGGGCAGACGCACGCGCGGCGCGCATTGGAAGTGGCCACGGCCGTTGGTCACCAACTGCTGCAGATCGGCAAGCCGGGCCGCGGCAAGAACCTGTTGGCCTGGCGGCTGCCCGGGTTTCTCGACGCCACCGATGCCGACGCGCTGCAGACGGCCATCATGCAGGCCTGCAGCGGCCAAGGCATCGACGTCGCGCGTTCGCAGCGGCGACCTTACAGATCGCCGCATCACAACGCCTGCGCTACGTCGCTGGTCGGAGGCGGCTGCCACTATCCCCGCTTAACGCGGCTGACCTCAGAGAACGGCATCGGATAACTTCAGGTAGCGACAACCCACCAGCGACTTGATGAATTCCTTCTTGTTGAATTCCTATGCTCGCCGGCCTTGTTGGGGATTTTGACTACAGAAATGGAAGTTCCCAGAGTTCGTCCTTGGAGAACGCTACTTCTTTCCAGTGATCCCTAAGAATCCGACAGACAGATCATTGGTCAGTGAAAGAACAATTGGTGCATCCCTATCCAGCAGTAGCCGCAGGGGCTTGCGTCGTTGCCTGCGGCACTTGCCCAGTGTCAATCGGCACCCGATCTGCAGGAGCAATTTGCTTCCTCAGCACGCGAGGCACTGCTGAGACTCCGCTCCGCTGCAGGTAAGCCGCGTACTTTTGCTGCAACCTTGTGGAAAACGGGGGAAGCAACCGTCCCTTCCTGTGGGAGATCCACTCCTCTCGGGGCCTGATTTCAAGATCTTTAAACCCGAATCTATAAGACTTGCCATTCAACATCGCGTAGATGGTGAATTGGTCGTCTCGATCTCGGACTTCACCATACTTTTCGCCGATATCAATGTTTGATTGATCAACGAGTTCACCCTTCAACAGATACAAATCCGGATACTTCATGACGCCATCTCGTTTAATGGCGTCACGCTCAGGTCGAATGTTGACCCAGATCGTCTTAGTTGCCCTAGGTTGCCGGAATACGTCTCCTGGGGCGCTGCTGCTTGCGTGCAGCCGCTTATCGTCAAGAAAGCGCTCGCCACTTAATACGAGCTGTAGCGTCTCTTCGTACTTTTCAGGGTTCTGTTCGTGCTTCTCATCAATTTCGGGAACGAAATGACTCAGATCCAGCGATAACTGACCCATGCGTGACGCAACCAAACGAGTGATCAATCTCCCCAGGTCATCAGCTGGCGCAGGGCCATCTTTACTATAGCTTTCCCACAACATCACAGGCCAGTGAGGGCTGCGATCATGCAGATCCATGAAAAGCTCATTTAGTGCTCGGACGCTCTCCTGCTCCCATGTTTTCAGGGTAAATACAGAAGGAACCTCCGAAGCCCACTTGTTCAAGACAGCATAAATCTGATCTCCAACCTCTCCCTTATCTTTCAGCAAGATCCGACCGGAGTTCAAATGATCTGCCATATCACCATGGACCTCCAGAACGGCTCGAACGTCTCCAATGTCCTCGTTCGTGAAATCACTATATGGTCGCAGCACAATCATAAAAGGGGTTGCTACGCGACCGTGAAGAACCCCTCCCTTTGTTGGTTTCTTTTAGGGTGCTCTGAACACTTCCACCGAGATTGCGCGGTAGCGCCGGCCGCTGGCCGGTAAGCTCATAGGCAATGGCGCGGGTTGCCCGGCACCCGCTAGCCTGCACGCATCACTGGGTGCTACATGCCTTGTTTGACGTTGAAACTTGCGGAAAAGTTCTGGGCTGCGCTCAAGTCGCCTCCTGCGCGTGGCCCGCACGGTGGCGGATCTGGCCAGTTGCGACAAGATCACCACCGCCCATCTGGCCGAGGCCATCGGGTACCGTCAGGTCGACCGGGGCGGAGCGGGCTGATTCGCCATCAGCAGCGTTGCTGGTCATGCGTTACCGGGGGTTGCGCCGTTGTCGGCGGTTGTTTGGGAACCAACCCTACCGCCAGTGGCGCGCGGCGCGTGTGCCGTCGCGATACCTTGGCGGCAGGGTTGGATCCGGTCCTGCTTACTGGAAGTCCAGCGACAGCTCGACGAACATCGAACGGCCGAAGGCGTTGTAGACGCCCTGGTCGTAATACGGCCAGTTGCCGTTGGTGCTGTCCACCGGCGGCCGCTCGTTGGTGAGGTTGTTGGCGGTCAGCAGCACGCTGGCCAGCTTGTTGATGCGGTAGTTGAGCGTGGCGTTCCAGGTCGTCCACGGGCCGATGTTGCGTTCCTCGCCGGTGGCATTCCAGGTCCGGGCATTGCGCACGCCGTACACGTTGGTGCTGAAGGCACCGATGTTCCAGTTCACGCCCAGCGTTGCGCGGTACTGCAGCTCATTGGAATAGCCACAGCAGAGCATGTCGTAGACCGGGTCGCCTTCCTGCTGCTGCAACTCGTGCTTCAGCGGCCGGTAGTAGCCTGCGGTCACCCCGAAATCACCTGCCCGCCCGGCGCTCCAGCGGTAGTCGCCCGATGCCTGGATGCCGGTCTGGCGCTGCTTGGCCAGGTTGATCGGATAGGAGAAGACCTTGGATACGCCGTTGGGATTGAGCGGGTCGGTGGCCGGCAAACGCTGCACCTGGGCCAGGACCTGGCGACAGGTTGGCGAGTTGATGTCGAATGCCACATCGCCATTCTCGGACGTACCCAGGCGGCAGTTGGCCTCGGTGGCGAGGATGCTGTCGGTGCCCAGGATGGACACTTCGTTCTCGATCTTCACCGAGTTGTAGTCCAGCGACAGGTTCAGGGCATTGTCCAGCGCCGACCAGACCACGCCATAGGTGAAGGTTTCCGCCGTGATGTCCTTGAGGTCGCGGTTGCCGGTGCTGGAGGACAGCACCGACAGCGATGCCTGCGGGCACTCGTCGAAGTTTTCGGAGGTGTAGCCTGCGCTGCGGCACAGGAAGGTGTCCACGTTGGTCGTGTAGCCGCTGCTCTCGCGCGAATACAGGTAGAACATGTCCGGCGAGCGGAAGGCGGTGGCATAGCTGCCGCGCAGCAGCAGGGAATCGATCGGGCGATATTCCAGGCCAAGTTTCCAGGTCGCCTTGCCGTTGCCACCGCCGCCCTGCAGGGAGTACTTGTCGTAGCGTCCCGACAGGTTGGCGCTGAACGTGTCGAAGATCGGCACCTGAAGTTCGGCGCCCACCGCATACAGGTCACGCTGGCCTTCGGCCGAGGTCCCTGCGGTCTGGCCACGGAACAGCACCGCGGCATTGGGGTCAGCCGACTGGTTGAAGAACTTCTCGCGGGTGCCCTGCAGGATCATCGCAAAGCCAACATCGCCGGCCGGCAGGCCGAACAACGACGTATTGGTCACCAGCGCGGTCACCCCGGTACGCGACGCCGAAGACGCGGCGCGGTTGGTGCCGCTGAACTGGTCGTACTGCGCGCGGGTGAGCGGCTGGTACAGCACGTCCAGGTTCGGCGCATAGGCTTCATAGCCGTTGACCGTGCCCAGCTGCGGGCCAAGGTAGTAATCGTCAATACCGCCCCTGGCCAGGAAATCGGTGGACTTGCGGGTGACGTCGGTGCTGGAGCGGTTCACGTAAACGTCGTAATCGAAGCCGGTGTCGCCCAGCCCGCCGCGTGCGCCGGCGGTGATGTTCCACGAGCGGGTATAGACGCGCTGGTCCTTCGCGTCCATGCCGACTTCTTCGGGCGCGTAGATGCGCTGCCACTGCTCATAGTTGCCGGTGGTCTGGTTGTAGAAGGTCTTGTTCCAGAACGGGCTTCCCCCGGAATAGGTGGGCCGGCCGAAGCTGAAGAGGATGTCCGAGTACAGCTCGGTGGTTTCGCTGAGGTGGTAGCGCAGGAAGGTGGTGGCGTTGACGTCCTCGCTCTTGTTGTAGAGCGTTGCGGTGCCGACGTTGTCGGGGCTGCCGCAGTAGTAGCCGGTGCCGGCCGCGTTACGATGCGCGTAGGTGGTGCTGCCACCGAACAGGTAGGACAGCGGAGCGCAGGTGGCCTGGCCGGGGTCGATGTAGCCGTTGGGGGACATCTGCATGCGCAGGAAGGTGCGCGAGGGGTCCTGCGGCCCGGTCGGGCTGTCGTTGACGCTGTCGATGTAGCTGCGGTCGGAGGCGAAGATGGGCTTCTGCTTGGTGTATTCCAGCCCGTAGCTGAGGTCCAGGTTGCCGAAGGAATGGCCGCTGCTGAAGATGAAGCGCTGGCTGGATCCGCCGCCATCGCTGTAGCCGCCAGCGCGGTAGCGGAAGTGGGTGCCCTCCACCTTGTCCTTCAGCACGATGTTGATCACGCCCGCCACGGCCGACGAGCCGTACACCGACGACTGCCCACCGGTGAGCACGTCGATGCGTTCCACCATGCCCAGCGGAATGTTGGCGATGTCCACGATGCTGGTGTTGCCGTTGTAGGCAAGCGGATAGCTGTTGAGCGGCCGCCCGTTGAGCAGGGTGAGCGTGTAGCTCGGGTCCAGCCCGAACAGGCTGACGGTCTTTGCGCCCGGGGTATAGAAGCCGGTGCCCTGCGAGTCCTGCACCGAGCCGTTGGCCATCGGCAGCGAGCGCAGCGCATCGAACACCGTGGTGAAGCCCTGTGCTTCGATTTCCTCGGCCGTGATGGTGGTCACCGGCGAAGGCCCTTCGATCTGCGCGCGGGGAATCAGCGAGCCGGTCACGTTCACCGTATCCAGCTGACGGGTGGCCGGCGTGGCGCCTTCTTCGTCGGAGGGGGACGCCTGTGCCTGTGCGGCCAGGGGGTGGAGCAGTACGGATGACACCAGCAACGACAGCAACGTGCGCTTCATCTTGCAGATCTCCAGTACAAGGTCTCCCGCACCGCATCGGCGCAGGAGAGTTGGGGGGTGCAGGGGCTTCCGTGGGGCGTGGGGTGCAGCTTTTCTAGATCGATCTAAATGAATTGTCAACAATTTGAAATGAAACCATTTCCAAGCGCTTAGATCGAACGAAATGGCACTTGCGGGCGGCCGTCGCCGTGTTGCAGGATCAGCGCGGTTGCCCATCACGTCCTGGAGTGCCGCGTATGCGTCTGCGCCGTTGCCTGATCGTCCCTGTCTTTGCTGCAACCCTCGCGTTTCCCGCCGCACACGCCGCGGAAATCCAACAGACGCGCGATGGCGTCACCCTGACCTACCAGGACCAGAGCGGATCAACGGTTGCTGCCGTGCGCGACCGCATCATCGCCACCTTCTTCGCCACGTATCCGCGCGAACGCCGCGATTACCATCCCGCTGCGCCGTCCAGCGTGCGCATCGTCATGGACCCGTCGTACGACGGGGTTGCGTATGTAGGTGAGAAGGAGAAGTCGGCCACCATCACCATCAACCCGCGCTGGTTGGAGAAACATCCCAACGACACCGACCTGGTCACCCATGAGGCCATGCACATCGTGCAGGGCTACCCGGGCTATGCCAGCGAACAGGCGCCTTCCTGGTTGGTCGAAGGCATCGCCGACTATGCCCGCGACCATTACGGCGTGGACAACGCCGCCGGCGGCTGGGCGCTGCCTTCGCAGGTCAAGCCGGAGCACAAGGTGGACACCGGCTACCGCGTTACCGGTGCGTTCCTGAAGTGGAGCGAAGCCGGGCATCCGGGGTTGGTGAAGGCGCTGGATGCGGCGCTGCGCAAGGGCACCTATACGCCGGCGTTGTGGAAGGCGCACACCGGCGAAGACCTGGCCGCGCTGTGGGAGGCTTATGTTGCGCAGCAGGGTAATGGTGCGCGCGGCGCTTGATCCCGTAGCACGAAACGCGCGATGGCCAAGGCCACGCCGTCTTTGGAATCCGGCTCCGGGGCTGGCCTTGCGCGGTCAGCTCAGTGATGCCTCACAGCATTGGTGGGAGTATGGCTTGCCATGTCAAGGACCAGCGCCCACCGCCATTGCGACTACTTTCTCTTCTCGAATATCGAAGCAGATGCTGGTGCCATCGAGGTAGCCGCAGATGCGCTCGACGTCAAACCGGCCGAGTCTCTCCTTGGATCTGTGTGTCTGGCCGTAGCGACGAGTAGCGCTCTCTGCGGACGATGCCGGATCGCCTATTCCAACCCCTTTCAGCTTCAGTCCCTTCAAGCTCTCGGTAGTGCTGTGTGCCTGCTTCCCTGTAAGGGCCGGTGATACCCGAATCTCATCAATAGTTCGGTATTTCGGCCCAATGTCAGGATTGGATACGATCACTATCTCCCACTCGGTGGATGGATCCCAGTATCTACGGCGCAGCAAGCCCGAATTGTCCGTGGTCATGTCTCCTTCGCCGTAACGGCGAAGAATGTCAGATTCAAGATAGACATGGGGGGTGTACTCGCCATCACGGAACACCTTTGACACGAGGTCAACCTTGGCGTCCTTGGCCTCTACCTGTGCCGTTGCGGAAAGTAATGCGATCGCCACGATGACTGATCTCAATGTTCCTACATGCACAATTGATCCTCAGAATGAAGGGAATGATGTCGGCGGCCGTTAGGGCGCCCTGCGTACTTCGACCAATTCACCCAGAGCACGAGCCGACGGCAAGCTCGTGCCGACTTCGATCTTCATCGATTCGCGGTTTGATTCATCATTGACATTGAAGGACCGCCACTGTTCTAGTCACCCAGCACGAAACGCTCGATGGCCAAGGCCACACCGTCTTCGGAATTGGTGGTGGTCTGATGCAGCGCGGTCGACTTGACGATGTCCACCGCGTTGCCCATCGCCACGCTGGTGCCGGCGTACTGAAGCATGGTCAGGTCGTTTTCCTGGTCGCCGATGGCCATCACCTGCATGCGGTCGATGCCCAGGTGCTCGGCCAGCTTCTGCAGGCTTGGGCCCTTGCCAGCGCGGTGGTCGAACACTTCGAGGAAGAACGCCGCGCTCTTGAGCACGGCGAAGCGTTCGGTCAGCGCCGATGGCAGGCGCGGGATGACAGCGTCCAGGATCTGCGGTTCGTCGACCATCATCAGTTTGATGAAGGACATCGCCGGGTCCATTTCTTCCACGCTGCGATAGGACAACGGCACGCGTGACAGGTGCGAATCGGCCACGGTGTAGATGCTGATGTCGCGGTTGGGCGTGTACAGCCGTTCGCCATCCAGTGCCTGGAAGTGCACACCCAGCTCGCGCGCCACCTGCTCGCAGAACAGGAAATCATCGAAGCTGAGCGGGTATTCCACCACCACCTCGCCAGTGGCAACGCGGGTGACCAGCCCGCCATTGCAGGCGATGCAGTAGTCGTCCGCGCCATTGATGTCCAGTTCCTCCAGGAACGGGGCAAGGCCGGACACCGGGCGCCCGCTGGTCAACACGATCCGCACGCCCTGCGCCCGTGCGCGGGCAATGGCCTGCTTCACGCGCGGGGTGAGCTTGTGCGCCGGGTCCAGCAGAGTGCCATCCATATCGATGGCCACCAGTTCAATGGCCGGCTGGCGGCGTCCCATCTCCATCTCGATCAACCTCGTTCACTGCCAGAAACGCTGCGATGCAGCCGCAGGGTAGTTTAAGCCAGGGGCGCCCCGGCAAAGAAAAGGCCAGCCGGGTTGCCCCGGCTGGCCTCCATACCACACACGCTGTTGCGCAGATCGACGGTGGGCTCAGCGGCCCATCGCCACCTTCTGCTGCTCTTCCTGCACCTGTTGCTGCTGGCTGGCGTTGTTGCTTTGCAGCTGGGCGTTGGTGTGCTCCAGCGACGGCGCCTCGCTCAGGTCCACCGCGGTGCGGTAGCCCGGGGTGGTGCCCATCACGAACGCCTTGCCATCCTGCACGGTCACGCTCTGCAGCTTCTCCGGCGAATCAATGCCGGCCTGCTTGGCCTGCAGGGTGACGTTGGCCGCCGCTTCGTTGGAGATGGCGGCAGGCAGCTGGCCACGGATCGCGTTGTGCAGCGGCGTGTCCGCGTGGCCCTTCTCGCCCAGCTGCGGACCAGTGGCGGTGCGGATTTCGGCGCCCTGCGCCTGGCTGGCGGCCAGCTTGCCGAAGGTCTCGCGGCCCACGATGCCGTCGTCCTTCAGGCCCTGCTGCTTCTGGAAGGCCTGCACCGCTTCGCGGGTGTTGTCGCCGAACTTGCCGTCTTCGGAAAGGCGGTTGCCGTTGGCATCGCGCACGCCCAGGCGGTTCAGCTCTTCCTGCAGCTTCGTCACCTCGTCGCTGCGGTCACCCTTGCGCAGGGTGCCGGCCGGCGCGTGGTCATGGTCGTGCGCATGCCCGTGCTTGCCCGCTTCCTGCTGGATGCCCTTGTTCCAGTAGCTCTCCGGGTTGATCAGCTTCCCGGCCGGATCCTTCATCTGGTAGTGCACGTGCTGGGCGTACTGGTTGGCGCCCTGCGGGCCGCGGCCGCCCATGGTGCCGATCGGATCGCCCGGCTCCACGTGCTGCCCGACCTTCACCTTGGTGTCCTGCATGTGCAGGATCTGGTGCGAGTTGCCCTGCGCGTCCTGGATCATCACCGTGCCGTACTTGCCGCCCACCGAGGTCACGGTGCCGGCGATCGGCGCGTGGATGGTCGGGTGCTGCAGGTTGCGGCCGGTCTGGCCACCAACGTAGTTGAAGTCGCTGCCGCCATGGCTCTTCTCGCCACGGTGCTCACCGAAGTGGCCGGTGATGTGCGGCTTGACGCCGTTCTGCGGCGGCAGCATCACCTGCATGGTGTGCTCGTAGGAGCGCGCCTGGGTGGCGGCGGCGCCAACAGCGGCAGCGCCGGCCACGGCAGCGGCGGCGCCCGCAACGGCATGCTGCTGGGCCGGTGCCTGCGCCTGGGTCTGGCTCAGGCGCTGGTTGACGAACTGTTCGTACTCATCCAGGTGCGGCGCGACCTTGCGCTGCGACAGGCCGAGACCGCCGTAGTCCTTGGTCGGGCCATCGTGGTGGTACTTGTAGATGTAGTCTTCGCCCTGGCCACGGTCGCGTGCCAGGTTGCGGTTGTCGACGAAGTGCGCCACCAGCGCGTCGGACTGTGCGTCGACGTCGAAGCGGTTGGCGTTGTTCAGGCCGTAGTGCTTGCCGGTGCGATCGATGAACTGGCCCAGGCCGGAGGCCGAGGTGGTGCCGGCGGCGGCATCCGGGTTGAAGCCGGATTCGACGCGGGCGATCGCCAGCACATACGCGGTTTCGCGCGGGGTCAGGCCGGCTTCGCGCGAGGACTCGATCAGCGAGTCGATCACACGCGACTGTACTTCGGGGGAAGCATCGCCCCAGCGGCGCGATTGGCCGTGCAGCGCGCGGCTTTCGTCGATCGGTTCGCGGTAGTGGCTCCACGATTCAATCTGGTTGCTGCGGTATGCCGCGCCAGGCGGCTGCACCATGTTGGTGTAGATGTCATCAGGCATGTCTGTGCTATCCATTCTATGAGAAAGGGGCTTTCCTTAAAGGGGTGTATCGACCAACGGTCGATACCTACCGGACATCGTGTCCGGGCAATGCGCATCGACGTCTTGTCGATGTACTGCTCAGTCTTCGATGTAGTCCACCTCCGGGTGAGTGATGCCGAGCTTGGCGATCAGCTGCGAATACTCGTCGTTGTTGGGCGACTGCGCATCGGCTTCGCCGCGCAGGGGCGGGGTGTTGTGGGTCAGCTGCCTGCCATCGGCGTCGTACAGCGTGAACCATTCGCAGAACGCGCAGCCGAACGGCAGTTCGCCGTACTGCACCACGAAATACGAAGCGCCCTGCTTGTCTTCAGCGCAGGCCAGGCCAACAGCGGTGTAATCACCCAGCTCTGCCGGGGTCTCGATGGTACGGCGCTGGCCGTCCTTCTCGATCTCCAGGCGGGTGCGGGTGGTGTCGCCGTCCTTGGTCGGCAACGCGGTCAGGTGCAGCGTGGCACCTGGGCATTCCTTGTGCATGCCTTTCTCTTCCTGCGGTGTGGGTGAAGGGGTAGTCGCCGCTGCGACCGCAGGCGCGGCGGCGGTTTCCGGAGTGGCGGCGGTGCCGCCCTCCCCGGTGGGTGCATTGCACGCGGCCATCAACAGCACCAGTGCGGCAGTCGGAACGAAACGCAGTGTGGACATCACCCGCTCCCTGGATCAGATCGACTCATCGGCCATGCGCACCAGCTGCCAGCACGGGCGCTGGGCGAAGTAGTACGACTGCTGGTTGCTGGTATCGGGCGTGCGGATCAGCACCTTCATGCTGCCATCGGCCTCTTTGGTCACCTGCATCTCGCGGCCCACGGCCTTCAGGCCCGAGGGGTTGGGCATGACCGGCCAGGTGACCTCGCTGAGCGGGACCTTCTCGGTGATCAGGGTGGGCTCGCCCTGCCCTTCGGTGTCGTAGCGTTCGCTCAACAGCGGGTCGGCTACCGACTTCTCCTGCAGGGCGATCTTCCTGCCGAACTCCGGCAGGAACGCATCGAAGTCGGCCAGTTCGCAGGTGGCGGAGGCATCGGCGGCAGTGGCCGCTGCGGTGGGCTCGGCAGTGGCGGGTGCGGCGGCCGGGGCGGCAGCAGGTGCGGCGGCAACGGGTGCGGCGGCATCCGCCGGAGCGGTCGGGGCGGCGTCGGGCTTGCACGCGGCCAGCAGGATGCTCAGCGACAGGGCGAGCAGCGTCATGGGACGATGATGGGACAACGGATCCTCCTGATTCGTGTCGTGGCGCGCATCACACTACGCCGGGGGGCGTAGGATAGCTGCGCGCCAATGCCATGGCGTTCACATCCCGCCCACGGACCCGGGCGGTGACGACATGCGTGATGAAACGCACGTAGTTAACGTGAAAATCATCACATTGTAAGGGCCAAGGATCCATTCTCCCAGCCGGCGATGTCAGCCTTTTGACATCACCTCCTCCTCTCGGTGCCTGGTTCCATGCGCATCCATACGCTCCAGCTTCCCGTTTCCGACGTTGCACAGGTGGGCGCCTACTTCGCAGAAGTGCTGCAGCTACCGGTGCAGGACGACGTAGTGCGGATCGGCTGGACCGGGGTGCAACTGCGCCCGGCAGGCAGCGACCCGATCGGCGGCGTGCACCTGGCCTTCAACGTGCCGGCCGATCGTTTCGAGGCCGCCACCGCCTGGCTGCTGGCGCGCACGCCGCTGCAGCGCAATGCGAAGGGCGAGGCACACTTCACCTTCGGCGGTCGCTGGGAGTCGGAGTCCATCTACTTCGATGGCCCCGATGGGCTGATCCTGGAACTGATCGGGCGGCGCCGGCTGCCTGCGTCCGGGCGGGTCGGGGCGTTCCACGGCAGCGAGCTGACCTGCGTGAGCGAGGTCGGGCTGCCCACGGCCGACGTGGCCGCGCTGTGTGCCCGCGCCGAAGCGGCATTCGGGCTGGACTACCTCAGCCCACCCGTGCCGCACTTCGCTGCGCTGGGCGATGACGAGGGCCTGCTGATCGTGGTGGATGCCACCCGCCGCTGGTTTCCGGAGGAGAAGGTGCTGCCCAACGCACGGGGCATCGTGGTGACGCTGGGCGATGTGCCGGCGGGCGCGCTGGACGACCCCGCGCAGGGCTGGCACCTGCGCGCGCACGCGCCAGCCTGATCGCCCCATTCACCTGCGCCCAGTACATTTGCTGCCTTCCAGCAGGTAGAAGCGCGGTTGTCGGGGCATTCCGCTGCCAACACAGTGGGAGGGTGCTCAAGCCAGGGTACCGCCGTGGAAAAGGTCACGTCCCCCTCCTGCCCCGACCCAACCCAGGCGGACCCTGCGCTTGCGCCTTTACTGGAAGTGGATGCGCGGCTGGCCAAGCTCGGCAACAGGATCCGCGTGCTGTCCGGGCTGGCGTGGCCGATCGAGATGGAAACCCGCTTCCTCGCCTCTTGGCGCGCCGGAGCGCCGGAGATGCCGGCCCCGCCGACCCAGCCGGTTGACCACACCGACACCATTGCGGCGCTGGACGACATCCTGCAGCACCTGGACCGGGGCCATCCCGTGGGCGACTGGCTGTACCGCACCGCGTGGAGCTACCGCGTGGCCGCCAGCATGCTGGCCAACATCGGCAACCCGCGCTTCACCGCGTGCTCCACGCTGCTGTACGGCCAGCCCAGCACCCGGTACCGCTCGCAGACCACCACCACCGCGCAGTCGGCCGCGCAGATGCTGGCCATCACCGACCAGCTGATCGGTTCGCAGTACGTGCCGCGCATCCAGTACGACATCCCAGCGCCGGACTTCTCCGTGCTGCTGCGCCAGCGCATCGAGCCGTTCTTCACCGACGACGAAGTGAAAGTGGTGCTGGATACCGAGCTGGCCTCCAAGGCCGCCGCCGGCAGCAAGGTGATCCGCCTGCGCGCCGATGCGTTGTTCTCGCAGCTGGATCTGGACCAGCTGGTCGAGCATGAGGCCTTCATCCACTCGGCCACCCTGCTCAACGGCAAGCACCAGCCGTGGCTGCGCTGCCTGGGCGCCGGTGCGCCCCGCACCACGCGCACGCAGGAGGGGCTGGCCACGTTCTCGGAGATCATCACCGGGGCGATGGACATCAACCGCCTGCGCCGGCTGGCATTGCGGGTGGTGCGGTTGCAGGAAGCCCTGGAGGGCGCGGACTTCATCGAGGTGTTCCGCGCGTTCCTCGCTGCCGGGCAATCAGAGGTGGACAGCTACCGCAGTGCGGCCCGCATCTTCCGGGGCGGTGATGTACGCGGGCGGGTGTGCTTCACCAAGGATGGCGCCTACCTGGAAGGGCTGCTGCTGGTGACCGCCTTCATCAAGCGCGCCCTGCATGAGAACCGGGGCGATACGCTGCGGCTGCTGTTCTGTGGGCGGGTTGATCTGGGTGACCTGGTCACCCTGGCCCCTTACCGGGACAGCGGGCTGATTGCAGCGCCACGTTATGTACCCCCGTGGGCACAGCATCCCGAGCGGGTGCTGGCGACGCTGGCGTTCTCCACGGCCGCGCAGGCGATGCGGCTGGATACGTTCGACCTGCAGCGGTTCTCCGCGGCGGAGGATGAACTGATGGCCGGCGCTGCACTCGCTGACGCGCAATAGAAAGGCCCCGCCGAAGCGGGGCTCTCATGGTTCGGCAGTACAGCCAGCCGTCACTCTTCCTCGTCCTTCCAGCCCTGCTGCTGATTCTGGTTGCGCTGCTGCTGCTCCTGCTGCTGTTGCTGCTGCTGGTCGCGTCCGCGCTCCTGCTGCTCACCACGTTGGTTCTGGGAACTCTGATTGCGCTGCTGGGCCATGACGGGTCTCCGGATGCCGCGAGCGGTATGCCGCGGTCGAGTTAATCGTGTGCAGGGGCTCGTTAAAACCATGTGGCAATTTGCAGACAGAATTGTCAATCCGTGGACGTCGACTGCGGCAATCCGCTTGTATTTCAACACTTTCTGCCGCCGCCACATTGCTTATGCGAAGACGGAATCCTGATATTCCGGACGTGGAGAAAAGCGTAGTCAGCACGATGAATGTGGGCCGTTGCGACGACCCCAGACGCGATGATTTGCGCAACCTGTTTTTCGCGATTGATCCGGCCTACCCATATGCGTGGAATCAAACGCTGTGCCTCTCGAAGTTTGCGGTGCAGGTATCACTTTCCGGGGGTCCCGCTGCACCATTCCGCATGGTGCAAAACGCACATTTGACGTGCGAATTCCTGCCGCGCATGGTTCGCCCCATGAACAATCATCGTCGCAGTGCGAAGCTCTCGGACATCGCCAGCATCCGCCAGGGACATCCGTTCCGGGGTGCAATCACCGCCTTCCCCGATGGGCCGGTCCGCGTGATCCAGTTGAAGAACCTCAGCGCATCGGGCGTGCACGATCCGTGCGATCTGCTGCGTACGCGGCTGCACCCGCGCAAGGCGCCGGACTGGGTCCAGGAGGGCGACGTCCTGCTCGCCGCACGCGGCGCCCATCCACTCGCGGTACTGCTGTGCAACCCACCCGCCGACACGGTCTGCAGCCCCCACCTGTATGTCATCCGGGTGAGCGACCACGAACGGATCATGCCCGCCTTCCTCGCGTGGCAGCTCAACCAGGAAGGCGCACAGGAGTACCTGCGCCGGCAATCTGCGGGATCACGTCAGCAGAGCCTCCGCAAGGCAGCCATCGAGGGGTTGCGCGTGCAGCTGCCGCCCCTGCTCCTCCAGCAACGCATCGTTTCCATCGCGCGGGCAGCGCAGCTCGAGAAGCTTCACTGCGAGCAGATGATCGCCGCAAGGCACCAGGAGGTCGCCCGCTATGCGGCGCACATCCTGGACGAGCGGCCACGATGACCGCGTGCGTCAGGGCTTCCCCTGATTATCTGAATTTTGGATATCCGAACCGTGGACATACTGTTGGTGTCCGCTCTCAATCTGTACGCGGCCATGACCCACACGATCCACAGTTCTGATCTTCCTGCTCCTCCAACCAATGTCACGTGCCGGCTGCGGCCAGATGTTCCCGCCACGCTCGCCGCCCTCGTCCACGCCCGCGACGCGCTCGATTGTGGAAAACGGCCCGACGCCGATACCTGCCTGATCCTCTCGTTGCTGCTGCTGAAAGTGGCCAGCGACGCCACGTACTACGGCAACCCGGACATTCCGTACTCGCCGGGCGAGCCGCCACGCTGCGTGCCTTACAGCGTCCCGCTCCAGGCCCGCTTCGACACGCTGTTCCGGCAGCGTCATGCGGAAGGAAATGGCCTGAGGGTGATGAACGCGCTGCGGGTGTTCACCCTGGCCAATCCGCGCAAGCTGGGTGGTCTGTTCCCGACGTTGAAGCTGGAAGATGCGCTGCCCGACGACCCTCTGGTGCGCGATGCCGTGCTGCTGCAGGTGCTGGAGCGGCTTGCGCTGCCGGCATTGGACTTCCGCCAGCAGCGCGGGGTACCCCGTCCCGACGTTGGCGACGCGGTGGACGCCCTGCTTCCTGCGCAGGTGCCCGCAGGGGTGAGTTGGCTGATGGCTGCGCTCACCCACCCCTGCGTGGATGAGGCGGTCTACGATCCCAGCTGCCGGCAGGGGGCCGTCCTGCGGGCAGCCGCCAGCTGGATGCGCGATGCGGAAAGTGCGATTGGCCCGGCAGGCCCGGCCCGCTACCCACTGTATGGCCAGGAGCCGGATGCCATGCAGTGCGCGGTCGCTCGGCTGCGCCTGCTGCTGCAGGGCACGGACACCCCGCGCCTCTTTGTCCGCGACCCGCTGGAGGAACCGCTGCTGCAGGACGGCGAGCTGCAGCGCTTCCATGTGGCACTGGCGTGCCCGCCACTTTCGCTGAAGTGGGCGCCAGCGCAGGCCAGCCACGATCCCTACTTCCGCTTCCTGCAGGGCGTTCCGTCCCGGCAGTGGGCGCATACCGCGCTGATCCAGCACATGCTGGCTACCTTGGAGCCGGTGCGTGGGCGCATGGCGATCGTGGTGCCGCATGGCGTGCTGTTCCGCGATGGCGAGGAAGCGCGCATCCGGCAGTGCTGGTTGGACGCGAACCTGGTGGACATGGTGATCGGCCTGCCTGACCGGCTTTTCGCCGGTGCGTCGGTTGCGACCGCGTTGCTGGTGTTGCGCAAGGTGCGCCGGCATGACGCCGTGTTGTTTGTCGATGCGCGCGGCCTTGCGACGCGTGGGAAGCGCGGTCCGCGCCTCGGTGATCAGGCGGCGCGCACCCTGCACCGCCTCTGCAGCGAGCGCAGAACCGTACCCGGCGTGGCGTATCTGGCCAGTTCCGAGGAGCTGGCCCGCAATGGCGGCAACCTGAGTGTTGCTCGCTATGTGCAGCCGGTGGCCCGCTGCCCCGCTGCGGATCTTGCGACATTGCGCGCGCAGCGTGCGGAGCTGTCCGCGCGGTTCGTGGCCCTCCAGGCGGCGTTGAATGCCGAGCTGGATGCGCTGGAGCGGGAACTGTCGGATCTGACCTGAAGCCGCCGCTTTAACCTCTCATCAATTGACCGAAGCTATCTCGATTGGAATATGCATCGAGAATGCGTTACGCGCTGCGCTCGCCGAACGCATGAAACGGAATGATGCACACAGCAACGGCAGCATTCGTTCGTCCAGACTGGTGCCATGAACATCATTCGCCAGAAATTCGACGCTCTCTGCGTGCTTGTCTTCGGGTCACAACATGGAGGGCGCGCATGAACACCCCCCACAGCAGGTTCGGTGTGCGCGATTCCGTACTGGGTTGGCTGCGGCGGCTGGGCTGGAACCCTCTGGATGAGGGTGCGGTGGCGGCGTTACGCGGCGAACATCACAGCGCATTGCTGGAGAAGCGGCTGCTGCCGTGGCTGCGTCGCTATCGGTACGAGTGGGAAGGCGAGCGCGTGGCGCTTTCGCCCACTTCATTCGACCGGATCATTGCCGAGGCCGAAACGTGCTGCCACAGCCTGGATTGGGTAGCGTCGAGCAGCGCTGTGCACCGGCTGCTGGTCCACGGCGTTCATACCGAACTGGAATTGCCCAACGGGCGCCGGATCTCGGTCCCGGTTCCGTTGATCGATTGGGAGCATGTGCAGCGCAACCATTGGGATGTGGCTGACGCGATGCGTACCGACCTGCGCTTGGCAGCTCCCGGAGATCCGTCCGACGGCCACGTTCGCGAGCTGGTCGGTTACGTCAACGGCATTCCCCTGGTGGTGCTGGCCTGCGTGGAGCGCGATGCGTACAAGCGTTGGGGAACCGTGGAGGATGGCATCCGGCATCTGTTGCGCGGCCTGGGCAGCATGCCGGTCAACCCGCCGGTGCAGCACGCGCAGCTGCTGCTGAGCCTGGACCGTCGTGGCGGCCGCCATGCCGCTGTCGGCACCCCTTCACATGCGTGGGTGAAATGGCGGGAGCATGGCTGGAGCCCGGCCGCGCAGACGCAGCTGCGCGATACCGCGTTGCCCTTCTCCGATGTCCCGCTCGACCCACCATGGGCCACGCATGCCGAACTGCTGCATGGCGTGCTGTCGCCGCCCCGGTTCCTGCAGCTGATACGGCATTTCCTGCGAGAGGGCCGCAGCGGCCGACGCTGCTTGGTCCGGTCCCACCAGTTCTTTGCGGTGCAGTGTGCGCTGCAGGCACTGGGCACCCGCGACGCCAGCGGCCGTCGTACCGGAGGCCAGCTGTGCCTGGCAACCGGCAGCGGGCTGCAGCGGACGCGGCAGTGGCTGTTGCAGGCCATGCGGGCCGATGCGGCGTTCAGGCCGATTCGCGTGCTGCAGCCACTGACCCGGCTCACACCGCCCCCCGAGGACCGGCGCCAGCGGCCTGGTCCACTGCCTGCTGACCAGCTCACCGAGTTCCTGGCCGGCAGGGGTCCCTCGCTGCATGAGGTGCCGCTGCGCATCCTGCGTGGTTGGGCGCGCAGGACCAGGCTGCCCGGCGCCGATGATGAAATGGCCGCCACCGACGACGACATCGTGCTGCTGGTGGATGCCGATTTCTGGGACAGCGATCCCGTCCTTCTGCGTCGTCTGCGCCGTTGCCTGCCGCAGGCGACCTGGCTGACGCTGGTGGCCGCACCGGTTACCGCACCGGTGCCCGGTCTGGATCCTGGCCCGAGGCTGTACGAGTATCCGCCCGAGCATGCCGTCGCCGATGGCGTGGTGGTGCAGGCATGGCGCGACGTCGGCCCGAAGCCCGAGGGGGATTCGCCCTCCCGACGCGTGGCCCAGGTCGCCACCGCCATCAGCCAGCATTTCCACGATCTGGTCCGGCTGGCGGAACGCGGCCTGCGCGGCGCGCTTCTGGTGAGAACGGTCCACCAGGCGTTGGACTACCAGCGCGCGCTCGCGGTGGATGGGCGGTTGAAGACCCATGTGGCGGGCTTCGACAACCGCGGCCTGCCCATGGACCGCGGCTCGGAGCGCATCCCGCCGGAGGTGGAACTGGTGATCGTGCATGGCGAGCTGCCGGCAACCCAGGATGCGCGATGGGCCGTGCTGTATGTGGATCGCGCCCTCACTGCACCGGAGCGGCTGCGCGCGGTGGGCATGATCAACGCGCCGCATCCCGACAAGCGCACCGCCATGCTGGTGGATTTCCACACCGACGACCGCCCGGCGGCAGCGCCACCCGAGTGGCTGCCGTTGCCGGTGCAGGACAATCATCCGGCACTGGGCATACAGCGCCAACGCCTGCACAGCCTGCTGCCGGCCGATGCCGCCGAGGACTTCCACGCCTGTCGTGATTACCTCGTGCCGGACTGGGACATCGGCCCGCATGGTGATGACATCGACCTGCACCGGCACCGGCGCGACCTGCTGCATGGCCGGGTCACTGAGTTCGGGCAGCGGCTGCAGGTGGCCATCTCGGCCGAGACCGCGCTGACCGGCAAGCCATCGCTGCTGGGCGGACAGTACCGCGCCTTGCTGCACCGGTTCTCACTTCTGCGCGATGCGGTGAGCCGGCTGGCACTGGAGGACGACCGCTTCAACGCCGAAGACCGAAGGGTGCGCCACTGGGCGCGCGAGCAGGCGGCGCAGGTGTGTGAGCAGCCGATCGATTACCAGCTGCTGGGTCCGCTCGAGCCGGTCGAACCAACGGCGGCGCAGAGCGCCAACCAGCTGTACACCCGCCTGCGCCAGCGCTTGGAGGCAGGCGGGCTGGACGCTGATGCCGTGGAACGTGGCCGCACCACGTTGCGCCAGGTGCTGGTGGATTTCGACACCGCACAGGCGCGGTTTGCCGCGTTGCAGGCGCTGGAGCCTGCGCTGGAGGACCCACCGCAGGCCAGTGACACGAAGGCGCCGTCCTCGCGCGGCCTGTTGGTGCTGCGCAGCCTGTTCGACACCACGCTGAACACAGAAATGTACGAGCAGCTGGGTCGCCGCATCGACGCGTTGGTCGCCATCGGGCAGCAACAACCGCTGCACCAGTTCGATGCGTACGTTCGGGACCGGCTTGAGCAGATGCTGCGCGGCCACCTGCGGGACCCGCAGCTGGCGGCCGTGGTGCACGCGGTGGTGCTGTGCGGACCGCATTGGCCGTGTCACGGCATGACAGGGGGCACGTAGGTCAGGGTCATGCCAAGCAGCCACAGCAGGCCCAGCACCAGCGGGATGTGGACCAGTAACTGGATGAAGGTGAAGCCGACAATATCCCGCGCCTTCAGTCCCAGCACGCCCAACAGCGGCAGCATCCAGAACGGGTTGATCAGGTTGGGCAGGGCCTCGGCGGCGTTGTAGACCTGCACCGCCCATCCCAGGTGCGCATGCAGTTCATTGGCCGCCTGCATCACGTAGGGCGCTTCGATGATCCACTTGCCGCCACCGGAGGGCACGAAGAAGCCCAGCACCGCCGAATAGATGCCCATCACCAGCGCGAAGGTGTCGGTGGTGGCGATGTGCACGAACACGGTGGAGAGCCGATGCGCCAGCGTTTCTCCGCCACTGCCAACGGCATGGGTGAGGATCATCGCGATGCCGCCGTACAGCGGGAACTGGATCAGCACACCGGTGGTGCTGGGCACGGCCTTGGCTACCGCGTTGAGGAAGCTGCGCGGCCGCCAGTGCAGCAGCAGGCCCAGCGAAATGAACAGGAAGTTGTAGGTGTTGAGGTTGGCGATGGCGGTCACCACCGGCTTGCTGGCGAATTCACTGAACAACCAGCCGAAGGCCAGCAGCGACAGCAGCACGGTCAACAGCGGGCTGTACTCCAGCCATTCGCCGGCGCGCGTGCGCGGCTGCAGCGGTTCCGGTTCGGCCTGCGCGGCCCCGGCGAAATCGCTGGCGGTGCGTGCGGTTGCTGGACCGGGGGCGGTCAGCCACGCGATCAGCAGCGAGACCAGGATCAACGCGGCGGTAAGCGCGATGGACTGCCACAGGAAGATGGTTTCGGTGAAAGGCAGCACGCCGGTGATTTCCACCAGGCCGGGCGGCATGCTGGCCGGGTTGGCCTGCAGCTGGGCGGCCGAGGAGCTCAGGCCCATCGCCCACACCGCGCCCAGGCCCAGGTAGGCCGAGGCGCCGGCGGCGCGGTAATCCATCTGCAGTTCCTGGCGGCGCGCCAGTGCACGTACCAGCAGCCCGCCGAACACCAGCGAAAAGCCCCAGCTCAGCAGCGAGGCCAGCATGCTGATCAGGCCCACGTACACCACCGCGCCCCGGCCGGTGCGCGGCACCCGCGCCAGTAGTTCGATGAAGCGCGCCACCACCGGGGCGGTGGCCACGGCATATCCGCCGATGACCACGAAGGCCATCTGCATGGTGAAGGGAATCAGGCTCCAGAAGCCGTCGCCGAACGCTTTGGCGGTGGCCTGCGGGGTGGCGCCGAAGCTCATGGCGGCCACGGCCACGATCACCACGCCGAGCACCGCGAACACATACGCGTCGGGGAACCATTTTTCCGCCCAGGCCGCCGACCGCAGCGCTGCGCGTGCCATCCAGCCGTCCCGTGCCGGCGCTGATGTAGTGCTGGCCATGCCCTACCCTCCCAGGTTCATTGGGGGGCAGTGTGCAGGAGGGGGACAAGGCTGTCAGTCACCTATTGGTAGCAACCCGATGTCACGAAGGCGGCCGGACCGCGGCGTCACGACCAACGGTCGTGACCTACCGGCCAGGCGCCAGCGCGCACGGATCGGGTAGCGCCCGACCGTTGGTCGGGCGACCCGGCAGCTCAACCCAGCGCCAGTGCCGCCGCAATACCCGCAAACAACGCCGCGCCCACCCAGTTGTTGTGCAGGAACGCCTTGAAGCAGGGGTCGCGCTCACGCTTTCGCGCGATCCAGAATTCGTAGGCAATCAGCCCGGCAGCCACCGCCACGCCCAACCAGTAGTAAAGACCCAGCCCGCCGCGCACGCCCACCAGCGCCATCGTGCCGAGGAACAGCGTGTACAGGATTCCCTGGATCACCAGGTCCAGATCCCCGAACAGGATGGCGGTGGAATGCGAGCCCATCTTCAGGTCGTCGTCGCGATCGACCATGGCGTACCAGGTGTCGTACGCGGTGGACCAGAGGATGTTGGCGCCATACAGCAGCCAGCCGATCACCGGCACTTCGCCCTGGATGGCGGCGAACGCCATCGGGATGCCCCAGCCGAACGCCATGCCCAGGTACACCTGCGGCAAGTGGGTGTAGCGCTTGAGGTAGGGGTAGCTGGCGGCCAGGAAGATGCCGATGAAGCTCATGCCGATGGTCAGCGCGTTCAGGGTCAGCACCAGCGCGAACGCCACCAGCATCAGCCCGGCGAACAGCAGCAGCGCCTCGCGGCCGGACACCCGGCCGCTGGCCAGGGGGCGGTCCTTGGTGCGCTTCACGTGCGGGTCCAGCCAGCGGTCGGCGTAATCGTTGATCACGCAGCCGGCCGAACGCGTCAGCCATACCCCGGCGGTGAACACGAACAGGATCCACAGCGGCGGCAGCCCGCCGGCGGCCAGCCACAGCGCCCACCAGGTGGGCCACAGCAGCAGCAGGGTGCCGATCGGGCGATCGGCGCGCATCAGTTTCCAGTACTGGCCCCAGCGCGAGGGCGGTGCGCCCGCGGGGGCGTCAAAACGTTCGTAAGCCATGCGTAAAGGATACCGCCAAGGCCCCCGCCCCGGCGCCGGAAGCGCTGTTTCGTCCAAGGGGGCAGACCTGCGCCGCGTTTACGGATAGAATGCCCGTCCCGCACCGCCTCATGGCGCTGCGATGCCCGCCCCGGCCCGCCGGTGGTGCGGCGGTTCTAAAAGATGCGCCCGTAGCTCAGCCGGATAGAGTAGTGGCTTCCGAAGCCATTGGTCGGGGGTTCGAATCCCTCCGGGCGCACCATCTGAACGTCTTACACCGTCCTATGAAGGCCGAATTTTTCTTTCAAATCAAGGATTTCGGCCTTTGTTGTGTCTGTTGGCGTCCTATTTGATCCACATCAATCCCAGTTCCAGAGGCGGCATCTTTGACGGTAACCCTCCTACCGCCACTAGCTGTTACCGCCATGTCGCTTACCGATACGGCCATACGCAAGACAGAGCCGACAGCTACCGTGCAAAAGCTGCGCGACGGCGGCCTCTACCTGCTGCCGCGGCCTGATGGTGCGAAGTGGTGGCGCTGGGATTACCGTCGCCCTGTGACAGGTAAGCGCAACACACTCTCACTGGGAACCTATCCAGATGGCAGCTTGGCAACGGCTCGCGAGCGACATGCTGCTGCGCGTAGATTGCTTGCAGACGGAGTCGATCCTGGCGAACAACGCAAAGCGCAAAAGGTGGCGACGCGGGAACGTTCGGAGAACACATTCGAAGCGGTCGTCGCCTAGCTGATCGCTGTTAGAGCGAAGAAGCTGGATCCTACGTCGCTGGACCGTCAGAACCGACTCCTTTCGAAGGATCTAGGCCCCTACATTGGGCGGAATCCTGTCAATGGCGTGACCGCGCGCCATCTATTGGACGCAATCCGGAAGATTGAAGCGCGCGGTGCAAGCGAGACTGCGCATCGCGCCAAAATGTTGGCGAGCCAGGTGTTCCGCTATGCAATCGCTACGGGGCGAGCAGTGCGTAATCCCGCTGAGGACCTGCGCGGCGCGCTCGTCCCTGTGGAGGTCGAGCACTTTGCCAGCGTCACCGATCCTGCGCATGTTGGTGGTCTGTTGCGTGCCATCCACGGGGTACCAGGGCAACCCTGTTGTAGCTGCAGCACTTCGGCTGGCACCGCTCGTGTTCGTGCGCCCCGGAGAACTTCGACGCGCTCAGTGCTCTGATATTGATCTTGATGCAGCAGAGTGGCGCTTCATTGCAACCAAGACAAGACAGCCTCATATCGTTCCGCTTTCGTTGCAAGCAGTTGCTGTGTTCCGCAATTTGCAGCCCCTGACCGGGCGACTCACGTACGTCTTGCCGGGCATGCGAGGCAAAGGACGGCCCATGAGCGAGAACGCAGTCAATGGTGCTCTCCGACGCCTATGCTATGACTCTGACACCATGACCGGCCGCGGCTTCCGTGCGATGGCGCGCACCGTACTGGATGAGGTGCTTGGATTCCGCCCTGACTACATCGAGTACCAGCTGGCCCATGCGGTGCGCGATCCAAACGGTCGCGTCCACGACCGTACGGCGTACTTGGTCGAGCGCGCCAAGATGATGCAAGGGTGGGCAGACGATCTGGACACCCTTCGGACTGGCAACTGACCCTCATTTCTCCTCCACTATTCTCCAGCCTTACTGTTTTTGGTGGTAACAGCGGTAACGCTGGTAACGCCCTGCCGCGTTTCCTTTTAAACAATCCGTTGAGCGGACTCCGGAGCCGTTACCGCATCCGGTAGCGGCCGGTATCAACGGTAACGCAGCGCGGCACTAGGTCTGGATAGGACGCGGCTGATCCCAATGGAGAATCCAGATGAGTGAGAAACAAGCCGCTACGACGTCGCACGCCGAGACGCAGCAGAGCATCGAGCCACGCCAACCAGTCGTGGTGGACACTGAGCAGCGTGCACGCTTGAGTGACTTGGCCGAGAGGCTGGGCGAGGCCGTGCGGGTCAAGCGCAGCGCAGTGGGCAAGATCGATACCATACAGCGTGCACGTCAAGCAGCGCAGGCCGATGCGGGTGCTGCGCGCGACAAATGGCGGGAAAAGCTGCGCGAAGGAGATGGCACGCTAACACGCGAGGTCCAGAAGCTATGCCTGGCCGAGCGATCCGCGCTGTCGCTGGCGGAGAGTACGGCTCCTTTCAAGAGGAGATTGTCAAGGACGTGCCGCGTGTCGAGCTTGAAGAGGTTGATCTGGCATCGAAGTGCATTAGCATGACAAGCGCAGTAATTCAGGAAGCAGCACAACAGCTCTACGACGAGACGCTGATGCAAGCAACCGACAGCTTGGCGCTGGCCTTCGGAGTGATCTGCAGAGCGGAGAACTCCGGTATTCCCTCCCGTCAGGAAAGCACTGTTGACGAGCTGGCCGGGCAATTCTTCTGGCGCATCAACCGGCACATCTGTAGGCGCTTGAATGACGTGTCCGTGGACGATCAGGTAGACGCCTACTTGGCGCTCCCGCAGTTTGACATGCAGGACGTGGACATGGACATCGTCCGTAGGCCAGCGCGGCGCGAAATTCTGAGGAAGGAGGCTCTCGGCTCGGAAGCTACCTGATAGG
The DNA here is from genome assembly GCF_056393145.1 of Stenotrophomonas sp. Steno-Z4. Classification (NCBI taxonomy): domain Bacteria; kingdom Pseudomonadati; phylum Pseudomonadota; class Gammaproteobacteria; order Lysobacterales; family Lysobacteraceae; genus Stenotrophomonas; species Stenotrophomonas sp. Steno-Z4. The sequence goes on from NZ_JBWJPC010000001.1 coordinate 1,260,499, forward strand.
GAAGTGATAGGTGGCACCACCGCATTGCCCGCACATTGCGCGGGTAATGGCTACTCGATCTACGTATTCACTTTTTGGGTTTGCACCGTCTGCCCCGGACTCGCGATGCATCTGGTCTATGTCGAAACCTGATGTACCAGCCCACTCCATGAGCCACCCGTCAGACTGAAGCCAAGACGGTATAAAGGTCACTTGGCACCCCACGGCCCACACCGTTCTAGGAGCTAAAAGGGGGCTAGACGAAAATATCCATGCAAGCATCAAGCATTCGCGGATTATTAATAATAATAACCTGAAGCCTGCTTCTTGCTCGCGTCATGTTCTGAAAAAGCATTTTTGCAGGCTGGTAATACGCCCCGCCCGTGTATACAAGAACACCCTCCTCATTATAATCAAAGAACCTATCCACCATTACGGCCACCCCATCGAACTCCTGCCCTATCACATCATGCGAAGTAGTTAACACTCCCTCTGAATAGGTGACGTGATGCTCACGACTGTACTGTGACGGGGTGAACTTTATGACTTTCCATTCAGAACTACTCAATGAAGATACGTGCCGAGTGGCATCCTCAGTAGTCCTGAAATAAATCAATTGAATGTTACCAGAATCATGAATTTTGATCCCCCTGCTTTTTCTGACGAAAGCTTTGATGAAGCTGGCAATCTCCCTGTTAGTCCGAATTTTCTCCGACAGCGCGAACTTTGAAACGCCTGGGATAGCTTCTATAAGAGCACCGATGTTGCTTCTCGTTTCATGATCAGCCAACGTCTGTGATCGATCATACGAGAAAATGCAACGGCCGTTGATCCTCACAACTTCGGCAACTACGCTTTCAAACTGCGTCGACCTAATCCTCTGAGCCTCGTCGATCAAGATGCACCCGAATGAACCAAGATCCACGCGAGCCATGTCCTTGACTGAAATTATCCGCCAGCCAGCAGCAATCAGCGCATCATGCCCGCTGTTTAGCTTCCCGCAATGAATAATCAGCGGAGTTCGTGCAGCGCTTGTCATTTTGTTGACAATGTCATAGGCCAGCAGTGTCTTTCCTGTGCCGGCGGCGCCCGTTAGTGCGATAAAAACATTGGGCGCATGCCCAGCAAACAGCGCGGAGATCTGGCTTTTAACATCTTCCTGCTGGGCGGTCAGAAAGTACTGACCCAGCAGAAATTTGTCGGGCGAGTTAAACGGAGACACTAGGTAATTGGAAGGGTTAAATCTTTCATCTATCAGCAGACTATCGTCAACCACCTGAGACGACAGCATTTCACCCACATCCTTAGCGGTTACCTCAATAAGCTTTCCGTCACCGTCGAGGGCGAAGAACTTTCTTGCACAGGAAGAGTAGGATACAAAATAGCAGTCCAGGCCAAGGTAGCTAAGATAGTACTTGTTGCGCAGAAGCTGCCGCTGCATCTTTGAGTGGTCGCAGTCAGATTTTAACTCTAGATTGACGTGGTAATTTTCGCCAAACTTTAATAAATCGAATTCTTTACCGATCTGGGGAATTTGATATCCAACATAAAATCTGTCAAATGCGCGCCCGGCAGGCTGATTCGCGTGCAATTCATCTACCATAGAACGCAAATCTGCGACTTCATTGGCCCGCATGGCGATCCCATGACGAGAGATGTATTTCTCATATTCGGCAGAAATGAGGAATTCCTGCGCCTGCACCAATGATATTAGGTTGATCGCCCTGGTCATTACTTTCTCACATTTCCTTGTGTTCCAAAATTCAACGAAGAATCATCGAAGAAAGACGCTTGCCTTAGACTAGAGGCAGCTACGCGCCCTCCCGTAGACACCGGTGATGGACAGGATACTCTTCCAGCCAGTCGCAGACGATCAGGTCATGCCAGAGGCGTTCGCACGCGGAAGTGCAAGCTCAGCTGCCCGTACACCAACAGCTGCCTTTGCCCTGTCTGATCGCAGTCCAGGGCTTCTCCACGCATGCCTAGGACAGTGACGACAAGAATCCCCTAGGCCTTCCGCCCAGAGCCACGACACCATCGAGCTGTATGGGCTTGAGGTAGACACGATCCTTATGGTTTGGGCCCACGGGCAGCGTCGATAAATGCATCCCGGCAGCCTCAGGCATGTGCGGGTCCAATGACTGGGCCATGCTTCTACCTCCCAAAAACCGGACTGGGCAAAGCCGAGCTCGCCATGACACAGGGCAGATGCCAGCCTCTGACCATTGCCAGGCCCTCATCAGCGTGTGCGGTAACGGGAGCGACGAGACGACGTAGACTTTCGAAGAAGTTAGCTGTGCTTAGAGTGATCCCAAGAGGTCCGCCACCGATGCATCTAGAACGTGCCACGAGGTCTTGCAAGTGGCTGCATCGAAGTCGGCACGGCTCGCGACAGCTTGCCACGGATGGACCACATTGCGGGACTCGCGCAATGCATGGCCAAATTTTCCCCGATCCGTTTTTATCCAGCCTACGTCGGTAGCCACATCAATTAGCGTACTGAGCGTCCAATGCGGTATTGAAATCGCACTGCCGTTCTTGTCTTTCGGGGCCCTAGCCGACTGATAAGCAACCGCTGCCGAACGTTGGGCTCTAGCGAGAAGGAGCCCCTCAAGAATACTGCCCATGAGGATCACGGCTGAGGTAAATGCCTCGACATGAACGCATTTCTGGGCCTCTCGCCAGCGCCGGTCAATCTCCTCCGTGAGCCCGGGCATCGAGGACGTGAGGGGCGAGAGATCTGGCGGCGCATGAATGACCTTCTTTGGCTTTTCGAACGCTCCCGTGTCTGTAAATTTGATTGCGCTCTTGATGTATCCGACTAGGGCCTCCAAGCGAACGCGACGACTGTTTGCCTGGAAGTCCAAGTCATTGGACATCGAATCAAGTAGGGACTTAGGAAGGTTGTCTATCCCCTCAAGAATCATTCGCACTTCTCGAACCTTTCCATCGACCTCGCGCAGACCGGAGAAATTATCAGTCTTCGCCGCACCCCGGTTGTCAGCGACCTCTGAGAGGACGCCTTTGAGCAAGTGAAGCGCTTGAGTTCTTTCCATGATCTCATCCAAGTCTGTAGACAGCCGAGGGGTGAATTAAACTGGGCTGCGAAGAGTCTTCGGCTTAACGGATTTCTAGCCTTCGGCTGCCGGACGATGCCGAAGCCTGGGACGCGCTTTGACCTTAGCTGAAATGAGATCCTCAAGCTCGGACCTGCTCACTTTTCCCGGCTCGATTGTTGTGACCAGCAAATGCGCATGGTCGGGGTCACGCCAGTGGAGTTCGACTTCCCTGACGTCCGGATGCTTCGCGACCACTTCATATGCCTGCTCGACACCAACCTTGCTTAGCGAACCCAGACAGAGGTTAAGCTCGCCACGCTCTCTCGCGGAGTGGACCCTGCGATTCTGGCTTGCGGTCCGGTATTCCATGCGCTGCATGGCGCCACGCAAGGACTTCAACTCCTCCAAAATGTACTCTTGACCGGATACTTCCTTTTTTTGAAGCTTGGCAACTGTGAACTCACCAAAGTGCTTCAGAAATGTTGTGTAGTTTTTGTCAGTCGCGGCGCGGTCATGTGTGGCCTTGATCTTTGCGGCAAGCTTTTCCTTGAACTCAATGATCTTGGAAAATCGAAGGTCTCGGGGGTATTCGATGTGTTCAATGGCTGACGTGTCAAATGAATAGCTAGTCTTGTCATCCTTCACGATGATTGTTGGCTTATCAAAGGCAAGGCGCATTCCTAACTCGAACATTACGTTTGGATTCTTTCCACTCACGTCACATACGACGATAGGATTGTCGTAGAGGTTCTGAATAATTCTCTTATGAATGATCCCAACATCATCTGCATTGCTGACGAGGTTGGCGATAAATCCTGATTCCTCTACAGCCTCTGTAATGATGTCTAGCACATCAGTCCAATGCGATTCAGCGCAGCCATCGATTGCCGAAATGGGCATAACAACGCCGCACACAGGCTTTGGTTGTTCCTCGGTCACTCCAAACTCTCCCCTAAGAGCTAGCCACCTAAAAATGGACCTTTGGCCCCATTGTCCAACTCATTTACAAAACACCTTTTACCTTAAGGTGTGCCCGCACTTAGATGCAACCAGTTTTTTGGTTGGCCCAGGAAGGCACGGCCGCGTGTCTCGCTGATGCAGTCCCGGCGGGAACACTGGCGTTACCGTCGTTACCGCCTGTGACCAACCCTAAGTGACTGATTGATTTAACTTAAGTCGTTGATTAAAAGAGTAATTCCGTGACCTTTACCGCTGTTACCAGCGCTCGCGGCATGTTAGGAAAAGAAGTCAGCTCCTGAGAAGGTGAAGATGTGACCAAATCCTTGGAGGGCAGTCGATGTGGTCGCGAGTGACGAATGTGAGCGCTGGAATGACTGTTAGCCTAATGCAGCTGCCGATAGCCGTTACATAGCGTTCCTGAAGCTCGCTATCGGTAAGAGGTTCCTTATTGGACTTTCTCGGACTGCTCCTCTTCTCGCTTCCTGAGTTGTAGCCCTGCCGCCGGCCTGCAGCCCGATTTCAACTCATAGTGGTGCCGCTTTTGTTGCAGGGTTCCGCAGGTAGACAGCCCGAGTCCTGATCCTTCCTTAAGCGTCGCCAAGACTGCACGTTGCCGGGTGCAGGTGCTGCAGAATAAGCGACCTACAAAGCCCGCAGGCGTGGCGGGGAGACGAGTGCGCGCGCGGGGTGCAGGTCCTTGCCGATCGGCTGCGGTACCGCGCGACGCTCTTGATGCCATCTCATCACGCTCTATCGCCCGTAGAGGCTCGCCAAGCCCGTCGCCTGCCGCAGACACTGGCGCATGCCCCGTGTGTCGTCACACGCTGGTAGATTGCCTTCTGGAATACCTGATCTACGCACTCATCGCGCTTCTGCTGCTGGCGACAGTAGGCGCAACCCTCGTATGGGGGCGCGGCGTCCTGTGCCGCTTCCTCGCCGTCTTGGTCGAGCAGTTCTCCGCGTCACCGAAGGCGCGCTGATGCTGACCAACCTACGTAACGCCTGAGCTGTGGCGGTAACTATGGCGGTAAGCCGGCTAGCCATTGATCCCCAAGCCCTTTAATAGCAACGGTCTTGAAGGATTATGTGACTCCCTCCGAGGCACCATCTTCCCCCGCATTCCATGACGGCGCACCCGTTTTCGGTCATAGGCGCTGTCTTCATATGCGAAGGTAGCCGGGCGTCGCACTTGCTACCCGATGTCCCGGCGTAGGATCGGCTGGACGTCGGTTGTTTCAGGAAGGATCTTTACCGTGGGTATCGCCGCGCAATCACTGGAATCCCTTGGCTTTGGCATCGGCCTGTACTCGTATGCAGACGCCGCCCGCTTCATCGGGGGCAAGCCCGCGCAGCTGCGACGATGGCTGAAGGGCTACGGCCCACGCCATGACGGCCAACCCGCCCATGCACCCCTGTGGATGTCCCAGCTGGCAGAGATAGGTATCGATGGCCTCGGATTCCGCGACCTGATCGAAGCGCGCTTCATCCAGACGTTTGCCGCCACCGGCGTTCCGTTGAAAGTGATCCGCCACACGATTGAAGAACTGCGTGAACGTCTGGGCGTGCAGTACCCCTTTGCCAGTACCCGCTTCAAGACCGATGGTCGCCGCATCTTCATGGAACTGCTGGGCGAGAGCGGGGGCAGTTCGCTGGTGGATGTCGCCAGGCGCCAGGACGTAATGAAGCGCGTCATTGCCCCCTCGCTCCGCTCAGGTGTCGAGCTCGGGATGGATGACATGGCGGCGCGATGGTTCCCGGTGCACGGCTCGCGCGAGGTCGTGCTGGATCCTGACCGCAGGTTCGGACAACCCATTCTGACCCGCTTCGGGGTGCCCACCGCTGCGATCGTGGATTCACTCAGGCCAAGGGGCAGCAACGCCCGGCATGTCGCCCGGATCTACGAGATTCCGGAGGCCGCCGTGCATATGGCAGTGTCTTACGAGCGGCAGATGGCTTCCTGCGCGCAACACTTGGCCGCCTGACCCCGGTCCGATCGACGCTGTAGAGCCACGCCGTGCGTGGCTGCGTTGCTGCGAGGTGTCAGGTAACGTGCAGCCGGGCAGAGCCCGGCTCCACGCGTTGGGGTCAATACGTGCCGTCGAACGCGAAGATCGGCTTGCGCTGCTTCCACAGGCCGGCGGTGAAGTCCGGGAACTCCAGGGTCTGGAAACTGTTGGCGATGGACTGCTCCGACAGCGGGGTGATCGCGCTCCAGGTGATGGCGTCGTAGATGTCGATCGGCATCGGGGCCTTGGCCTTCAGGGCTTCGACGAAGGCGTGGATCACGAACCAGTCCATGCCGCCGTGGCCCGCGCTGGCGGCGGTGTCGGCGTGCTGCTTCCACAGCGGGTGTTCGTACTGGTCCTGGTAGGCCTTGAACGGTTCCCACTTGTGCGGCGGGCTGCGGCCTTCGATGTGGATGGACTGGTTCACGTCCATCCACAACCCCTTGGTGCCCTGCACGCGGAAGCCCATCGAGTACGGGCGCGGCAGCGAGGTGTCGTGCTGCAGCAGGATGGTTTCACCGTTTTCGCAGGCCAGCGTGGTGGTGACGATGTCACCCAGTTTGAAGTTCACCTTGGTGCTGGGGTGGGTGGTGCCGCCACTCTTGGCCACGGTGTACTCATGCAGGCCGCGCGCCTTGCTGGCGAACGCGTTGATATGGGTGAAACGGTTGCCGCGGTTGATGCCGGTATACATGGCGCACGGGCCGATGCCGTGGCTGGGGTACAGCTCGCCGTTGCGGTCCACCGAATGCTGGGTGCGCCAGCGCGCTTCGGACCACGCATGCGGGCCGAATTCCACGCCGCTGTCATACGGCTGGGCGGGATCGCCGGAGTTGAACTTCACCCCGCGCAGGTCGTGCTGGTAGCCGGCCTGCAGGTGCACCAGTTCACCGAACAGGCCGTTGCGCACCATCTGCAGGGTCGCCATCACGTCGCGGCGGTAGCAGACGTTCTCCAGCAGCATGTACGGGGTGCCCGTGGAAAGCTGGGTCTTGAGTACGTCCCAGTGGTCCTGCAGGGTGATGCCGGCGACCACTTCACAACCCACCGCGATTTTGGCCTGCATGGCGGCAATCGCCATCGGCGCGTGGTACTCCCACGGCGTGGCGATGATCACGCCATCCAGGCCGCGCTGTTCGAGCAGGCGCTTCCACGCGTTGCGGTCGCCGTCCTGGCCGTAGGCGGTAGGCGCCTTCCTGCCGGCCTTGGCCACCATGTCCATGCCGCGCTTGAGCATGATGGGTTCAATGTCGCACAGCGCCACCACGTCAACGTCGTCGCGGCGGACCAGCTCCTTCAGCAGCACCTGGCCGCGCATGCCGGTGCCGATCAGGCCCAGGCGCAGCGTGCGCCCACGTGCCCAGGCCGGCGTTTCCGGCAGCAGGCTGGTGGCGGCCAGGGCCGCACCGGCGGCAATGAATTCCCTACGCTTCATGAAACGTTACTCCCTTTGGAAGCGCGCCGGCCGGGACCGGCGCGCTGGAACAATCAGAACTTGTAGCCGACCTGCAGACTGTAGCTGCGGCCGAAGATGCTGGCATAGTCACTGGAGTCACCCAGGAAACTGTTCGGGTCGTAGAACGGCAGGCGGTTGAACAGGTTCTTGACCGTGAAGCCCAGGCTCCAGTGGTCATCCGGGCGCCAGCCCACGCTCAGGTTGGCGGTCCACCACGACGGCACGCCATCGCACTGGGCCGGGTTCACCGGCAGCGAGCCGGCGGTGCAGGTGTCCGGGTTGTTGTCTTCGGCATCGACGCGGTCCCACGCCCACTTGGTGCCGCCCACATAGTTGACGAAGAAGCTGGTGGTGACCTGCTTGTAGGACCAGTCGGCGTTGAACGTGGCACGCATGCGCGGGTTGCCGTAGTAGCCGATGGTGTTGCCGTAGTACCAGCGATCCGTATCGTCGATATAGGCCTCCTTGCGGCGCGCGATGGTGGCGGCCACGCCGATGTTCAGCGCGCCCCATTCACCGAGCATGAAGCGACCGCGCGCGTCGATGTCAAAACCGTCCACCAGGGTGCGGCCCTGGTTCTTGTACTGGCCCACCACGGCGGCCACGTTGCCCACGCTGTAGCCGGGCAACGCGCCCGGGCAGCTCACGCCGCTTGCCGGGTCGGCGCACATCTGCGCAAGCGCAGCCTCGGCCGCCCGATCGGAGTCGCTGATCGGGTTGCGGGTCATCGACAGGATGTCCTGTTCCTTGCTGTAGTCCGGCGCGGCGATCTCGTTGCGGCGGTAGATGAACCAGTAGTCGGCCGAGATCGACATCCAGCTCGCCGGCTCATAGACGAAACCCAGCGTGGATATCTTGGCCTTCTCCGGCTTCAGGTCCTGGTTGGGCTGGGTCATGCGCGCCACGGTACGGCTGCAGTCGGCGTTGAGCAGCGAGTTGCCCAGGTCCACGTCGCCCGGCCGGTTGGACTGGCGCAGAAGGTTGGCGATGGCATTGGTCTCATCGCAGCGGATGTCGTCCTCGAAGCCACCGAGCTGGGCGAACACGCCGCCGGTGCCCGCTTCGGCCAGGCTGGGCGCTCGGAAGCCTTCGGAATAGGTGCCGCGCAGCAACAGCTGCGGCAGCACCTGGTACTTCAGGCCGATCTTCGGGGCCAGGTTGGCGCTGAAGTTCGGGTACTTGTCCACGCGCAGCGCGGCATCCAGTTCCAGCTTGTCGGTGAGCGGGGCCACGGCCTCGGCAAACAGCGCGTAGGTGTTGCGCTTGCCGTCGAACCACGAGCCACCCTGCTGGGTGATCAGGCCGTTGGCGGCGTCTTCGTTGCCCGGGGTGTAGAACGTTTCGCGGGTGGCATTGAAGCCGAACGCGGCGCGCACGTCGCCGGCCGGCATGCTGAAGAGCGGGCCTTCGATCTTGCCGTCCAACGTATGCAGGCGCGTCCACGACTGGATGTCGAAGGTGGGGTATGCCTCGCGGATCAGCTTGGCGTTGGCGTCACTGATGACGCCGAACTGGTAGGCCGGATTGTCGGAGATGATCACCCGCCCGGTGCCCGGGTCGATGGTGTACGGGCCGAACGCGCGCTCGAAGCCTTCCAGGTTCACGTTGACGGTCTGGTAGGTGACCGAATGGCTTCCGGCGGTGGCGAACGCGGTTTCCCAGTTCCAGTCGTCGCCCAAGGCACCGCGCAGGCCGGCCAGCACCCGGTAGCTCTGGTCGGTGTTGCGCTGGCCGAAGTGGCCATCGCCTACATCCTGCATCAGGTAGTTCAGGCCCACCACGCCACCCATGAGCGCCTTCAATTCCGGGCTGGCCAGGTTGTAGACGTTGTTCGGTCCCAGATACGGCGTGCGGAACTGGTTGACCACGTTGCCGGTGTTGCGCGAGTACCAGCTGGACGGATTGCCGGTCGTGGTGTTGTAGGCAGAGGGCGTCCCACCGTTGGCAGTCAGGTCGATGTCGGTGTAAGTGACCTCGGCGAAGGCTTCGGTGCTGTCGCCGATCAGGAAGTGCGAGCTGATGTACGCCGTGGCGCGCTCGGTCTTTGCACCCGCGTCGACTTCGCGGTTCATCCATTGTTCCCACGCGCAGCTCGTGCCGGCGGCCTGGGTGATGGGAGTGGTGCAGCCGGGCGCCGCTTCCTGGCGGCGCGCGTTGGTCACCGGATCAAACGCGAAGTAGGTGCCCGGGTTGAACTCACCCGGTCGGCTGCCGACGCCCAGGCGGAAGTTGCTGATGTAACTGGGGTTGTTGACGTAGAACTGGCTGGGCCGCTTGTCGTAGAAGTCGCTGATCGGAATCGCGTTGCGGCGATACAGGTTCACCGAGGCGTAGACGTTGTATCGGTCTTCGTCCAGGTCGCCGAAGCCGGCGGTGATGCTGCCCTGCTGCTCGCCGTAGGAGTCGATGCGCGAGGACTTGTCGGCGGTGATGTTGATCTCCGCGCCCTGGTAGGAGCGTTTGGTGATCACGTTGATCACGCCGGCCACCGCGTCGGTGCCGTACACGGCCGAGGCGCCGTCGGTCAGCACTTCCATGCGTTCGATGGCAGCGGCCGGAATGGCGTCGATGTTGACGAACTGGGTCTGGAACCCGGCCGGCGCACCGTAGTACGACAGCCGCCGACCGTTGAGCAGCACCAGCGTGCCCTGCGCGCCGAGGCCACGCAGGTTCGCCTGCGAAGCGCCGTCGGAACCGGTGAACAGCGAGCGCGAATCCTGCTGCCCCGGGCGTGCGGCGGGCAGATTGTCGAGCACCTGCAGCAGCGTGCGCGCGCCCATGTTCTCGATGTCCTGCTTGCTGATCACCTGCACCGGCGAGGAGGTTTCCACATCGCTGCGGCGGATGTTGGACCCGGTGACCTGCACGCGCGCCAGTTCGGTGGCGTTGGCTTTTGCCTTGGCATCAACGGCCGTGTCGTCGTCCTGGGCGAACGCCGGACCGGTTACGGCCAGGGCAAGCCCCAGCGCGACGGACAAGGGTGTAGCGGGGATGCGGCGATGGCGATGGCGTTCGTTCAACATCTTTGGCTCCTTGTGCATTCCGCAGCGTGGGGCTGCCTGGGTGGGTTTTTTCGGGCAACAGTCACCCGCACCACGGCCGGCGGGCCGTAGTCGGGAAACGGTGGGGAATTCTGTTTTTCGGTACGTCCCTGGGTTACGGCGACACGATGGTGGCGGTATCGCCCTCCTGTCCGATCAGTGCGGCGTTGGCCCAGTTGCCACACACCTGTGCGGGCTGCGTGCCTTGTGCGCCCAGCGTGCGCAGGCTCAGGCGCTGCAGGCCGCGGATGTCCAGTTCGGGCTTGACCACGCCCGGTGCCTTCACCAGGCCGCTGTCGTAGAGCAGGCGGTCATCGCCCCAGACCTGGAACTGCATGCCGCCGGCGCTGCGGCACGCATCGTCGATGCCCAGGTCCGCGCGCAGCAGGCGCCACTGGCCCTGCAGCTGCAGGTCGATGCGGCTGGCTGGGCCCACGCCCAGGCCACGGCGGAACAGCAGGCCGTTCATGCGCATGGGTTGCCCGCCCTGGAAGGCGAGGTCGGCGCGCACCTGTGCGTTGGCCGCGTCCGGCAGGGTCAGTTCGGACAGGTAGCGCTGCTGCGCCGGGCGCTCTGCAACCTGGTGTTCCAGGATCTGGAACGTGGACAGGGTGATCGGACCGACATCACGCGGTTGCAGTGCATCCACCGCACGCGCTACGTTGCCCTGCGCCGCAGTGACCATCGGGTCGCTGCCAGCGGCCCCATCACCGTCCGGGTTCTGCACGCTGAGCACGCGGAAGCGCAGCAGGCGGCCGGCACGGGCGGGGAAGTCGATCTGCTGCAGGTCCTGCTTCAGCGCCAGGCGGCCGCGCTTGATCGGCTCGCCCCATTCGCCATTGGTGTCGGCCAGGTAGATCTCGTAGTCGCGGATCTGCCCGCTCTTCCAGTGCTGGTCATTGCGTGGTGCCAGTGCGATGCCGTCGATCAGGCGGCGCTCGCCAAAGCCGATCACCCATTCGTGGGCGCCGGTGCGCACGGCCTGGTTGCGCACGGTGCGGAACCAGGTGGCCGGGTCGTCGTCGAATGCCTTTTCCAGTTCGTAGCCGCGCTCTTCGGCCGGGCGGTTCACCACCAGCAGGCTGTCGGCCGGCAATGCGCGGCCCAACACCGGTGCGGCGGGGAACACATCATCGGCAGCTGCCGGTGCCTGCGCGATATCGAGCTGGAAGGCGAGCGGCCGGCGGATATCGGTGGGTACGGTACGCACATGCACGGTGCCACGGCGTTCGCCTGCATCGAAGTACCAGCCTTCCGGCGCGGCCTGCCACGCGGCGGCATCTGTGAGCATCGGCAGCACGCGGCCGTCAAGACTGACCGCTGCCGGCCTCTGCCGGCTGAGTATGCGCAGCGCGTAGCGGCGCTGTGCCAACTGCCCCTGGTACTGGCCGCGCACGCCATCAATGTTCACCTGCACCCGGCCACTGCCCTGCGCCGGGGCCTGCATGGTGACCTGCTGCTGGCTGGATTCGCCCTTCTCGTAGCGGCGCGTGTTGCCGTCGTCTTCGTATAGGGTGTACTGCGAGCTGCCCTGCGGGTAGAGGTCGAAGGTGACCTCATCCAGCGGCTTCTGGCCGTCGTACAGCATCTCCGGATACATCGGCACGATGGCACCGGCCCGCACGAACACGGGGATTGTTGCCAGATCGACCGGGCGGTCCAGCTGACGGCCTTCCGCACCGGCCTGCAGCGCGCGGCCATCCCAGTAATCGATCCAGCGGCCCCGCGGCAGGTGGATGTCGCGGCGCCAGCCACGGCTGGCGGCCTGGCTGCGGTACACCGGCGCCACGAGCAGGTCGCGGCCGAGCAGGAACTGGTACTTCCAGGTTTCGTTCCAGGCGTTGGGGTCCTGCGGGTAGTCCCACATCAGCGCGCGCAGGATCGGCGCGCCGGTCGTCGCCGCGTCGTGTGCCAGCCCGTACATGTACGGGGTCATGCGCATTTTCAGCTTGAGGTAATCGCGGTTGACGCTGCGGTAGGGCTCGTCGAACCACCACGGGTGCTTGCGCGCACTGCCCGACCAGCCGGACATGCCCATCAGCACCGGGGTGAAGCTCTTCCACTGCAGGTCGCGGGTGAAGGTTTCGGCGCTGCCGCCGAAGATCGCATCCACATCGCCACTGGCGTAGGCCATGCCCGAAAGGCCCGATCCGACCAGGGTGGGAATGTGCCAGCGGATGTAATCCCAACTGCTGCTCTGGTCGCCGGTCCAGGCGACCGCATAGCGCTGGATGCCGGCCCAGCCCATCACCGTCCACAGGAACGGGCGCGAATCGGAGTTGTGCAGGATGCCGTTGAACGCGGACTGGTTGGCATCCATCGCGAACTGGTAGCCCTTGCCGGTCCAGGCCACGTCCAGCTTCTGCACGCGGCTGCCGGCGGTGCCCACTTCCCAGGCGATCTTGTCCACGCCGTTCTCGGTCCACAGCCCGGTCTTGAAGCCGTAGCCAGCCAGGCCCTTCACCGTTTCCGGCAAGGCCTTGTAGCCGCAGCCGTAGCCGTCGTTGGGCAGGATCCAGCCGCCGGGCATGTCGTGCGCGCGGTACTGTTTTGCCACGCTGTCGACCACGTCCGGGGTGGTGCCGGTGGGGCCATCGCTCCAGCCTTCGGGCACGCTGCCGGGCTTCTTGATGTTGTCGCCATCGTTGTAGCAGTCGGCATCGCCGTACGAGAACGCCCAGCGCGGCAGCAAGGCGGCGCGCCCGGTCAGTGCGGTGTAGCGGTCCAGCAGCGCGGGCAGGCCGGCGCCGACGAAGTAGTAGGCATCGAAGCGGTCTTCGCGGTGCAGCAGCGTGGCCTGGTCGGCCTGGCGCAGGTCGTAGCTGCCATCGCTCCAGGTGTTGCGCAACATGCCCCAGCCGCGCGAGCTGAGCAGCATCGGCGCCGGGTTGGGGCGATCGCCCTCTTCCCAGCCGCCGGAGTAGGAAACCTCCAGCTCACGCCCCTTGAAAGCGAAGCGGCCGTTCTGCTGGCCACCGCCGACGAACTGTTCGTCGGCCTGGCTGCTCAGGACCTGCACGCTCTGTGCGGTATCCAGGTCCAGCGGCTGCAGTTCGCGCCACAGCGGCACGTCCTTGCCGGCCTCGCGCCGGTCCAGTGCCAGGCGCAGCGGCTGGCGCTGGATGTGCAGCACCAGCGCGTCGGTGCGGATGCGCACCTCGTTGCCGTCTTCCTCCAGTTGGAATGGCACGGCTGATGTGGCCTGCGGCAGCACGATGGGGGCGGCCTTGTCGCCGGCCGGCAGCAGTTTGCCGGTGCGGCTCCCCTGCACGCGCAGCAGGTCGGGACGCAGCAGGTCCACGCGCACGGTCATGCCGTTATCGGTGGTCAGCGTCCAGGCAGTGGCCGACGCGGCCGGCTCGGCACGTAGTGCGCTCAGGTTGCCCAACGGCGCTGCCAGCGCCGGCGTGGCGGCCAGCAGCGACAGAAGAGAGATGGCCAGTACGGTGCGTCGACAACGGGTAACCACTTCGCCCCCAAAGCCCGCGTTCGGCGGGTGTCCGAAACCAGTGCGGCCGACTATGGGGCAGGCTATCGAAAGATGTCAAGAAATTGAAAAGAAAAAAGATTAGGAATTCTATCAAAACGAAAGATGATGCAAAGCACCACTTTCCTTCTGCCAGCTGAATGCGCCAAATTTTTCGTTGCAGTCCGCGCAGATAGCCACGATCAATTGCGCAAGAACCGACATCAATAGTGAAGACTGTGATCCGGATATCTTATTTTAATCTTTCGATATTTGACATTTCGAAAGAAAACGCTGATCGTGCGGTCGCCCAACAGGAATAGCGAATGGACGTCACTCTGCTCCCCGATATGCCCGCCTGGCAGCGCCTGGGTGGCGCGCACACCGCAGAAGAGATCGCGCAGCAACCGGCCCTCTGGTCAGCGTTGGCCGACGTGCTGGAGCTCGCCCGCGAGCGCATCGACGCGTTCCTGCGTGACACGCTGCGCCAGCCGGGCCAGCGGGTGATCTTCACCGGCGCGGGCAGTTCGGGCTTCATCGCCGAGATGGTCGCCGACCAGATCAATGCGCAGTGGCCCGCAGACGTCCGCGCCATCCACACCACCAGCCTGCTCACCCACCCGACGCTGTACCTGCAGCGCGACCGCCCGACCCTGCTGGTGTCGTTCGGGCGCAGCGGCTCCAGCCCGGAAAGCGTGGCGGCGGTGGATCTGGTGCGGGCGCAGGTGGACGACGCGCGCTTCCTGGACATCACCTGCAATGCCGATGGCGCGTTGGCACAGCGCGGCCAGGGCCGCAGCGACACGCTGTCGCTGCTGATGCCGCCGGCCAGCTGCGACCGCGCCTTTGCCATGACCAGCAGCCTGAGCTGCATGCTGCTGGCCGCGTTGAGCGTGTTCGATGGCGCGCCGTGGGCCGAGCGCATCGCGCGCCTGCGCAGCCTGGCCGAGCGCGGTACACAGGCCGTAAGCAACTGGGACGCGCCGGTCGCAGCGCTCGCGCGTACCGATATCTCGCGGGTGATCTACCTGGGCAGTGGCCCGCTGGAAGCGACCGCGCGCGAAGCGGCGCTGAAAGTGCTGGAACTCACTGCCGGCCGGGTGCTGGCGCTGGCCAACACCCCGCTCGGGTTCCGCCACGGGCCGAAATCCACGCTCAATGGCAGCACGCTGGTGGTGGTGCTGCGCAGCGCGCAGCCGCTGGCGCGACGCTACGAGCAGGACCTGCTGGAAGAGCTGCGCCGCGATGGCATCGCCGCCCGCGTGATCTCGGTCGGCCCGGCCGGCAGCGACAGTGCCGATGGCGATTTCCTGCTTGAGGTACCTGCCCTGCCCGATCCGTGGCTGGCCCCGCTGTGGCTGGTGATGGCGCAGTGCTTCGCGCTGCAGCGTTCGGCCGCGCTCGGCCTGACCCCCGACAACCCGTTCCCGGATGGCACGGTCAACCGCGTGGTGCAGGGCGTGACGATCCACGACCATGGCTGAGCAGCGCATGCAGACCTGGTACGGCATCGATATCGGCGGCACCAAGATTGAACTGGTGGCCTGCGACGCTGCGCTGAACGTGCATTATCGCCAGCGCGTGGCGACGCCCACGAATGACTACGCCGCGTTCGTGGCGGCGGTCGGCCAGCTGGTGGATGACGCCGATGCAGCCGTTGGCACGCGTGCGGTCGCGGTAGGCCTGGGCCTGCCCGGCGTGCGCGATCGCGACAGCGGCCGCCAGTTGAGCGCCAACGTGCCCGCGCTGAGCGGCCACACGGTGGGGCATGACCTGGAAGCACGGCTGCAGCGCCCACTGGCACTGGGTAACGACCTGCAGTGTTTCGCCCTGTCCGAAGCGCACGACGGCGCCGCCGCCGGCTACCCCAGCATGTTCGGGGTGATCCTGGGCACCGGCGCGGGCGGTGGCTACTGCCTGGACGGAAAGCTCGTCGCGGGCAACAACGGCATTGCCGGTGAGTGGGGCCATTGGAGCCTGCCGGCCACGCTGCAGCTGCGCCATGACCTGCCGCTGCTGGACTGCGGCTGTGGCCTGCGCGGCTGCCTGGAGCGCTATGTCTCCGGCAGCGGCCTGGCGATGATCCACGAACGCCATGGCGGCCTGGCCTGCGACGCCACCGCCGTGGTGGAGCAGGCGCAGGCCGGCGATCCGATCGCGCTGCAGGCGCTGGCCATCCACCGCGACCTTCTCGGCTACAGCTTCGCCAGCCTGATCCTGGCGCTGGACCCGCACGTGATCGTGCTGGGGGGCGGGCTGTCGAAACTGGAGCAGCTGTACCGCGACCTGCCTGCCGCCATTGCGCCCTACCTGTTCAACGGGGTGCGGGTGCCGCCGATCCTGCCGCCAGCCTTCGGCGATGCCGGCGGTGCACGCGGCGCGGCGCTGCTGGCGCGCCAGCACCATCCCGCGCACTGAATCCCTTCTTTCCGTTCCGCTGCACCTGGAGTGTTGCCATGTCTGCCGTCCAATCGTTGATCGCCGCCCATCGCCAGGGCCAGCCCGTTGGCCTGTACAGCGTGTGCTGCAGCAACGAGCAGGTGCTGCTGGCCGCCATGCAGGTCGCGCGCGAACACGACACGGTGCTGCTGATCGAAGCCACCTCCAACCAGGTGGACCAGTTCGGCGGCTACACCGGCATGACCCCGCCGCAGTACCGCGATTACGTGCTGCAGCTCGCGCGAAGCCAGGGCTTCCCGGCGGAGCGGCTGATCCTGGGCGGCGACCATCTCGGCCCGAACGCCTGGCAGAAGGGGCCGGCCGACGTCGCGATGGCCAACGCGCGCACGCTGGTTGCCGCCTACGTGGCCGCCGGCTTCCACAAGATCCACCTGGACTGCAGCATGTCCTGCGCCGATGACCCGACCCCGCTGCCGGATGCGGTCGTGGCCGCGCGCTCGGCCGAACTGGCGCGCATTGCCGAACGCACGGCCGCGGAGAACGGGCTGCCGCCACCGGTCTACGTGATCGGTACCGAAGTGCCTGTTCCCGGTGGCGAAGCCTCCCTGGAAGGTGGCTTGGCCGTGACCACGCCCACCGCTGCCGCCGTCACGCTGGCGATTCACCGCGAGGCATTTTCCGCACCGGACCTGTTGCCGGCCTGGGAGCGCGTGATCGCCATGGTGGTGCAGCCCGGCGTGGATTTCGACCACAGCAGCGTGCACCACTACGACCCGGCCGCCGCCCGCGAGCTCTCGGCGTTCGTGGAAACCCAGCCGCGCATCGTGTTCGAAGCCCATTCCACCGATTACCAGACCGAAGCCGGCCTGCATGCGCTGGTGCGCGACCACTTCGCCATCCTCAAGGTGGGCCCGGCGGCGACCTACGCGTTCCGCGAGGCGGTGTTCGCGCTGGCGATGATCGAACGCGAGCTCCTTCCCGGTGCGGAAGCGTCACGGATCATCGAGGTCCTGGACCGCTGCATGCTCGACAAGCCGGCCAGCTGGGCCAGCTACTACCAGGGCGATGCGCACGAACAGCGCCTGCTGCGCGCCTATTCCCTGAGCGACCGCAGCCGCTACTACTGGGGCGAACCGGCCGTGCAGGCCGCACTGGCCACCCTGGTCGACAACCTCACCCGCCAGGCAACCCCGCTCATGCTGCTCAGCCAGTACCTGCCCGAGCAGCTGCGCGCGGTGCAGGCCGGTGAGCTGGCGGCCGAACCCCTGGCGCTGATCCGGCACAAGGTGGGGCTGCGCCTGGCGGAATACGCCCGGGCTTGCGCTCGCAATGCATTCGGCGCGGATAACGAAGCTTTTCCTGCCACGGAGCTTTCGGAACGGTAAGCTTCGGCTTTCCTTCCGAACGGAATCGCCCCATGCGCAACACACGGCAGCGCCGCCAACAGATCCTGCAGTTGCTGGTCGAACACGGCAACGTGCAGGTCAGCGAACTGGTGGAGCGCTTCGGCGTTTCGGCAGTGACCATCCGCGCCGACCTGACCCACATCGAAGCGCAGGGCCTGGCCACGCGTACCCACGGCGGCGCCACCCTGGTGCGCAAGCCACCGCTGGAGCAGGACATCCATGAAAAGGACACGCTGAACCTGCCGCTGAAAGACAGCATCGGCGCGCATGCCGCGCGGCTGGTACGCGCTGGCGACAACATCATCATCGATTCCGGTTCCACCACCATGACGCTGGCGCGCCACCTGCGCGAACACCGCGACGTGACGGTGATGACCAACGGGCTCAACATCGCCTGGGAGCTGGCCAATGCACCGGGCGTGGAACTGCTGCTCACCGGGGGCCTGCTGCGCAAGCAGTCACTGTCGCTGCAGGGCAGCCAGGCCGAGGCCAGCCTCAATACCTACAGCTTCGACACCCTGTTCCTGGGCGTGGACGGGCTGGACCTGCAGTTCGGGCTCACCACCCACCATGAAGCCGAGGCCCGCCTCAACCACCGAATGGTGGAGCGCGCACGACGCGTGGTGGTGCTCACCGACGCCTCCAAGTTCGGCCACGTCAGCCTGCACCGCATCGCCCGCCTGGACCAGGTCCATACCATCATCACCGACGCCAGCATCGATGCGGAATACCTGGAAGGGCTGCAGAAGCTGGGCATCGAAGTGATCATTGCCGAGTCGCCGCCTTGAACCCCGATTCCACCCTGCATGGCCGCATCCTGACCCCGCTCGGGTTGGTGCGCGGCAACATCGCCTTTGGCCAGCGCATCGTGTCGATCAACAGTGACCACGCTGACCCGCGTGGCGATGACGAGGTGCCGCTGATCCTGCCCGGCTTCATCGACCTGCATGTGCATGGCGGTGCCGGGGTGGACATCATGCAGGGCGGAAATACCGCGCAGACGGTGGCACGCGCGCACGCGCGGCATGGTACCACCGCGCTGCTGGGCACCACCATGACTGCCGAGGCAGGCGACATCGTGCGTGCGCTGCAGGGCCTGTCCACCGCGATTTCCCGGCGTGATAGCGGCATGGCGCGTGTGCTGGGCGTGCACCTGGAGGGCCCGTTCATCAGCGCCGAGCGGCTGGGTGCGCAGCCGCCGCTGGTGGTGGAAGCCACGCTGGAGGATGTGCGCCACCTGCACGCCATCGCACCGATCAAGGTGCTGACCCTGGCACCGGAAATCGGCCAGCACCTTGCATTGATCCCCGCATTGAACGCGCTCGGCATCCGCGTGCAGCTGGGACACAGTGCAGGCAGTTACGAGCAGGGCGTGGCCGCGCTGGAGGCAGGTGCCGCCGGCTTCACCCATCTGTTCAACGGCATGACCGGCGTGGACCACTACCATCCCGGCATCGCCACGGCAGCGCTGGCGCATGCCGAGTACGCCGAACTCATTCCCGACCTCCAGCACGTGCACCCCGGCGCGATCCGCACCGCGCTGCGCGCGATTCCGCGCCTGTACTGCGTGACCGACGCCACCGCGGCCACCGGCATGCCCGATGGCGAATACGCGCTCGGCGTGCAGCGCGTGCACAAGTGTCTGGGCTGCGTGCGCCTGGAAAGTGGCTCGCTGGCCGGCAGCGCGCTGACCATGGACCAGGCACTTCGCAACCTGGTTGCGCTGGGTCTGGCGTTGGATGACGCATCCAACCGCGTTTCACGCTACCCCGCCGACTATCTGGGCCTGGATGACCGCGGCCGCCTGCAACCGGGCGCGTGGGCGGACCTGGTCGTGCTCGACCATGACCTGCGCGTGCAGCAGGTAGTGGTGGAAGGCGAACGCATCACGCTTGACTGAGTGATTCCGCGCCCCGTGCGGCGCGTTCCAACGTAGACAGGACCGCACCATGAACGACGCTTCCGCCGTGATGCCCGTGCCCGCTTCCGACAACGCGCCGCGTTGGCCGGTGCGCTATCTGCTCTTCATCGGCGGCATGGGCGGCCTGCTCTACGGCATCGACATCGGCATCATCGCCGGCGCCCTGCCTTACCTCGAGGCCACGGCCACCGCCAGCTGGCACCTGACCACCCAGCAGCTTGGCTTCGTGGTGGCTGCGGTGCTGCTGGGCAGCGTGCTGTCCTCGCTGTTTGCCGGCGCCGTGGCCGACCTGATCGGCCGGCGCGGCGCGATGGTGCTGGCCGGCGTGCTGTTCACCGCCAGCATTCCGGTGATGGCGCTGTCCGAAGGCTATGGGCCGCTGTTGATGGGGCGCCTGCTGCAGGGCATCAGCGGTGGCCTGATCGGCGTGGTGGTGCCGCTGTACCTCGCCGAAGTGCTGAGTCCCGAACGGCGCGGGCGTGGCGCGGCGATGTTCCAGCTGCTGCTTACCATCGGACTGGTACTGGCGGCGGTGATCGGGCTGTATCACGCCCATAGCGTGGACGCCGCCACTGCCGCCGTGCGCCACCTGCCGGGCGAGGAGCAGCAGCGCATGCTGTTCGCGGTGAAGGACCACGCCTGGCGCACCATCTTCTGGAGTTGCCTGCTGCCCGGGTTGGTGTTCACCGGCGGCGCGTTGCTGATCAGCGAATCGCCCCGCTGGCTGGTGCGGCGCGGCCGCATTGAGAAAGCACGCAGCGCCCTGCAGCGCACGGTGGCGCCGGCGGAGGTGGAAGCCACGCTGGCGCGCATGCAGGCACCCGATGCACCGGCCAGCGATGGCAGCCCGGCCAGGCGCGATCCGCTGCTGAGCCGCCGCTATGTGTGGCCCTTCGTGCTGGCCTGCCTGGTGCTGGCCTTCACCCAGGCGACCGGCATCAATTCGGTACTGGCCTATGCGGTGAACATCCTCCACCAGGCCGGGCTGCCCGGCGCGGTGGCCAATTGGGCCGATGTCTCCATCAAGCTGCTCAATGCGCTGATGACCATCGTCGCGCTGGTGCTGGTGGATCGCAAGGGCCGCAAGTTCCTGTTGATGCTGGGCACCGGCGGCATCACCATCGCGCTGCTGGGCGCCGCGCTGCTGTTCGTGCGCAGCGAACACGGGCGGTTGGATGTACAGCCCGCGCTGCAGCAGCAGGTGTACGGGCAGTCGCTGTCGCTGCCGATGGATGCCGCACAGTGGCGCCGGCTGGATGGCAACGCCGACGGTCAGCCACTGCAGCTCACGGTGTCCTACGCCTACGGCGGCTTCAGCAACGTGCGTTCGCTGCGCAGCGACAACCCCATCGACGCCACGCTGCAGATCCGCCGCGAAGACGCGGTGTCGGCTGACAGCGTGATCGGCGCGTTCTTCCGCCGCCTCAACCTCAACCCGTTCCCGGATCCGGCCGCCGCCGTGCAGGCGCCGCTGGTGATCGAGCGCGCGGTCATCGGCCCGGTGCCCTCGCCCACGCACGGCTGGCTGGTGGCCGGCTGCATCCTGCTGTTCGTGGCGTTCTTCGCGGTAGGCCCGGGCGTCTGCGTGTGGCTGGCGCTGTCGGAGCTGATGCCTACCCGCATCCGCTCCAACGGCATGAGCATCGCGCTGCTGATCAACCAGTTCGTATCCACGGTGATCGCCGCGATCTTCCTGCCGACCGTGGGCCACCACGGCTACGCCAGCATGTTCTTCTTCTGGGCCGGCTGCACGCTGCTGTACTTCCTGGTGGCCGCGTTCCTGCTGCCGGAGACCAAGGGCAAGACGCTGGAGGAGATCGAAGCGCGGTTCCGCTAGACAGCGCTACGGTCGCCCGGTGATCCGGGTAACCAGCGCGGTGGCTTCGTCCGCCTCAAGGCCCGAGGTCATCATGCTCTCGCCGAAGGGGCCGCTGAGGTTCGCCCGGGAGATCGGTTCGCCATCGACGGTGAGCACCATCGTCCGTCCGACCAGGCGCTCGGTGGCGCTGTGGATGCGGGGCGCGGCGGCCTCGGTGAACGCGTAGTACACGTTGGCCTTTCCGTCCTCGTTGACCACCTGGCGCACGCTGGCAATCGCGCCGGTCGTGAACACGGGCGGGTTGGCCAGCTTGACGGTCTCCCCGTGTGCGAAGCGGACCTCGACGCCCGGCTCGCCGACCTCCGCGACCGGGCGCATTTCGATGCGTACATCGGCGAGCGGCGGGTTGCCCTGCGCTGCAGGGTTCAACGCCGCGCCGTTGTGCTGGTTGCATGCCGTGACCAGCAGCAGGCTCGCTGCCGCCAGGCTCCATCGCCATCCGTTGCGCATTACAGTACTCCCGTTGTTTGAAGCATTGTGGCCCGAACCGGAGCCGTCAGCGCAACTTCCTGAGCCGGAATGCCACCACGACCTGCAGCACGCCGTAGATCAGGCTGCCGATGCCGATCCACAGCGTGGTTACCGCCACCCCGCCGAGCGGGTTGCCGAACATCATGACGCCCAGCACGATGGCCAGTACGCCGCTGACGATCAGCAGCCATTCGCCTTCGATCTGCCTGCGTACGCGGATGGCAAACACGATGCGGTACACACCGGCCAGGATCAGCCAGATCGCCAGCAGCAGCACCAGCACCTTGGCGGTCACCAGCGGGTTGATCACTGCCAGCGCGCCAAAACCGATCGAGGCCAGCGCGTAGACCAATGCCCAGCCGCGCGGCGCGCCGCTGTTGCCGCTGAATGCCGCGAACAGGCTGACCAGTCCTTCCACCAGCGCCATCACGCCGATGGCCCAGGCCAGCCCGGCGGCGGCGGACAGCGGCCGGGCGATGGCGATCAGGCCGAAGCCGATGGCGATCAGCCCATACAGAAGCACCACCCACCAGCTGCGGCCCACCAACGACAACAGCGACGTAGTGCGCAGTTCCGGAGCCTGGCTCATGACGGTGTTCCTGGGAGGAGAGTCAACCGCGATGCTAGGCCCGCCCCGTGTGCAGGCGGCGGCAAGGTGTCACGGCGCCCGGGCGCAGACCCACAGCATGGCCTCCTGCAGGCCGGACCGGCGCAGCGCCCTCACGGCCGCGTCCAAGGTGGCGCCGGTGGTCATCACATCGTCCACGAGGGTCAGCCGGGCCGGCGGGGTGGCCCGCACGGCGAAGGCGCCCTTGAGGTTCTGGCGGCGTGCGTCGGCGTCCAGCGTGGACTGGGCCAGGGTCGCCCGGCTGCGGCACAGCCCGGTCCAGAGCGGCAACTGGAGCTCCCGCGCCAACGGGCGGGCCAGTTCCCGGGCCTGGTCGTAGCCCCGCTCGCGAAGCCGGCGCCCATGCAGCGGCATCGGCAGCAGCGGGTGCTGCGCGAACTCCGGCACGGCGTGCAGCATTAACTGTGATAGCAGCCGCCCGGCGGCCAGGTCCTGGTGGAACTTGAAGCGCAGCACCAGCCGGTCGATCGGCGGCGCATACAGGAAGGTCGCCGCCGCCCCGGCCTGCCGCGGCGGCTCGGCCAGGCAGCCACCGCACACCTTGGCCGGTTCATCCGGCGGCAGCGGCAGCGCGCACAACGGGCAGGCATGGTCGTTCCACGGAAGCTCGGCGTAGCAGGCGGCACACAGATCCAGCCCGTCATTTCCCGGATTGGCGCAGACCAGGCAGCGCAGCGGCAGGCAGTGATGCCCCAACCACCCCAGCACATCGTAAACTTTGCGAAAGTACATATGGTTGACAGCCTCCTTCAACCTCACCAGACTGCCGCCCCTTCGTTCTCCAATCTGTCAGGACACTCCCATGGCTTCTGTCATCCGCCACGACTGGCACCCCGAGGAGCTGCTGGCGCTGTTCGAGGTGCCCTTCCCGGAGCTGCTGTACCGGGCGGCGGGCGTGCACCGGGAGCACTTTGATCCTACCGAGGTGCAGGTCTCGACCCTGCTCTCGGTCAAGACCGGCGGCTGCCCGGAGGACTGCGCATACTGCCCGCAGGCCCAGCGCTACGACACCGGGGTGAGCGCACAGAAGCTGATGGCCACCGACGACGTGGTCGCCAAGGCCCGCCAGGCCAAGGCGGCCGGGGCGTCGCGGTTCTGCATGGGCGCGGCGTGGCGGTCGCCCAAGGACCGCGACATCCCCAAGGTGGCGGCGATGATCCGCGAGGTGAAGGCACTGGGGCTGGAAACCTGCGCCACGCTTGGCATGCTCGACGGGGCGCAGGCCGTGGCCCTGCGCGAGGCCGGGCTGGACTACTACAACCACAACCTGGATACCGCGCCGGATTACTACGACTCGATCATCCACACCCGCCAGTACCAGGACCGGCTGGATACGCTGGAACACGTGCGCGAGGCCGGGCTGAAGACCTGCTGCGGCGGCATCGTCGGCATGGGCGAAACCCGCGCGCACCGCGCCGGGCTGCTGCTGGCGCTGGCCAACCTGCCGGCGCACCCCGATTCGGTGCCGATCAACCGGCTGGTGCAGGTGGCCGGCACGCCGCTGCATGGCAGTGCCGAACTGGACCCGTTCGAGTTCGTGCGGATGATCGCGGTGGCCCGCATCGTGATGCCCAGGGCCATGGTGCGGCTGTCGGCCGGGCGCGAAGCAATGAGCGATGAGCTGCAGGCGCTGTGCTTCCTGGCCGGGGCCAACTCGATCTTTTACGGCGAAAAACTGCTGACCACCGGCAACCCGGATACCGAGCGCGACCTGGCCCTGTTCAGCCGGCTGGGTCTGCGCCCGATGGCGGTGCAGGTGGATGCGGCCGGGCATGACCACCCCGGCACCGTGCATGCCGACATCACCTGTGGCGGTGGTTGCGGACAAGCGGCCTGAGCCCTGCCCCGGGCGGTGCAGCGCAGCGCCCGGCAACCGGGTACGCTAGCTGCCCTGCCAGCCCATGACATTGACGACCATGGCCCGTACCGACCTGCACGACCGCATCCAGTCCCAGCGCAAGCTTCGCGAAGCGCAGGGCCGTATCCGCGTGCGCCGCACGGTAACCCGGCGCGATGGCGTGCGCCTGGAGGTCAATGGCCAGTGGCTCACCGGCTTCTGCAGCAATGACTATCTGGGCCTGTCCCAGCAGTTTGGCGTGGTCAGCGCGCTGCAGGATGCCGCCGCGCGCGAAGGTGCCGGGGCGGGCGCCTCACACCTGATCTGCGGCCACCATGCGCTGCATGAAGCGCTGGAACAGGAAGTGGCCGACTGGTTGGGCTACCCGCGTGCGCTGCTGTTTGGCAGCGGCTTTGCCGCCAACCTGGCGGTGCAGCAGGCACTGCTCAGCGAAGAAGACGATGTGTGCGTGCAGGACCGGCTCAACCACGCCAGCCTGCTCGATGCCACGCGCCTGGCCGGCTGCCGCCTGCGCCGCTACCCGCACCTGGATACCGAAGGTGCGCTGCGCCAGCTCAAGCACGCACCCGACGGCGCGGCGATGCTGGTCACCGATGGTGTCTTCAGCATGGATGGCGACATCGCCCCGCTGCGCTCGCTCTCGCTGGTGGCGCGCATGCAGGAAGCGGTGTTGTACGTGGACGACGCACACGGCGTGGGCGTGATCGGCGAGCACGGCCGCGGCTGCGTGGCCGACGCCGGGCTGGGCGTGGCCGATGTGCCGCTGCAGCTGGTCACGCTGGGCAAGGCCTTGGGTGGCAGCGGCGCGCTGGTGGTGGGCGACGAGGCGATGATCCAGCACCTGGCCGAAACCGCACGCCCCTACATCTACACCACGGCGGTGCCGCCGGCGCAGGCGGCGGCGGCATTGGCCGCCGTGAAGCTGGCCCGCCGCGACGACTGGCGCCGCGAGAAGCTGGCCGAACTGGTCGGCGTGTTCCGTGCCGGCGCGCGCCAGCATGGGCTGGAACTGATGCCCTCCGATACGCCGATCCAGCCGCTGCTGTGCGGGGCCGAATCGACGGTGATGGGCTTGTCGGCCGCGCTGGAAGCGGCTGGTTTCCTGGTCAGCGCGATCCGTCCGCCGACCGTGCCCGAGGGCAAGGCACGCCTGCGCGTGACCCTGTCGGCGCTGCACACGGTGCCGGAAGTACGTGCGCTCACCGATGCCATCGCCCACGCGCGCGACCAGGTGCTGCGCCAGCAGGCACTGGATGCGCTGAGCGCGTGATGCACGGCGGTTGGGTGTGAGCATGCATATCGAGGTGGTCGGCAGCGGGCCGGCGCTGGTACTGATCCACGGCTGGGCCCTGCATGGCGGTGTGTTCGCGCCGCTGGTGGAGCGATTGTCGGCGCAGTTCGAGCTGCACCTGGTCGACCTGCCCGGGCACGGCAACAGCCGCGACGATGCCACCCCGCTGCGCCTGCCGTTCGTGGTCGGTGCGATTGCCGCCGCGACCCCGCCGGCCGTGTGGTGTGGTTGGTCGCTGGGTGGGCTGTTCGCGCTGCATGCGGCGGCCACGCTGCCCAAGGTGCGTGGGCTCGCGATGATCGCGGCCACACCGCGCTTCGTGCGTGGCGAGGACTGGCCATACGCAGTGGAAACTGCGGTCTTCGAACAGTTCGGCCAGGACCTGGCGCAGGACTATCGCGGCACGCTGGAGCGCTTCCTGGCCCTGGATGCGATGGGCTCCGAACACGCCCGGCAGGAACTGCGCAGCCTGCGCGCGGCGCTGGTAGCGCGCGGTGAGCCCGCCCCGCGTGCCCTGCAGGAAGGCCTTCGCCTGCTGGAAAGCGCTGACCTGCGTGGCGCCCTGCCCCGCCTGCCCGTGCCCAGCCTGTGGTTGGCCGGTCAACGCGACCGGCTGGTGTCGGCGCGGGCGATGCAGGCCGCTGCCGCGCTCGCACCGCGTTCCAGCGTGCATGTAGTGGCCCATGGCGGACACGCGCCGTTCCTGGGCCATACCGACGAGGTGGCGGCGCAGCTGCAACACTTCGTTGCCTCGCTTTCCTGACCCACCCGCGCGCGCATCGCCGATCATGTACGCCTGTCCCCCACTACGGAACTGATGCATGGACCTTGGAATCGCCGGCCGCTGGGCCCTCGTCTGCGCTGCCAGCAAAGGCCTGGGACTGGGCTGCGCCCGCGCGCTGGCGCGCGAGGGCGTGAACGTGGTGATCGCCGCCCGGGGTGAGGAAGCCCTCGCCCACGCCGGTGAAGAACTCCGGGCGCTGCCGGGCGCCGGCAAAGTAATCACGGTGGTCGCCGATGTCACCACCGAGGCCGGCCGCGCGGCGGCGCTGGCCGCCTGCCCCCAGGTGGACATTCTGGTCAACAACGCCGGTGGGCCGCCGGCGGGCGACTTCCGCCAGTTCGAGCGCGAGGACTGGATCGCTGCGCTGGACGCGAACATGCTGGCGCCGATCGCGCTGATCCGTGCCACCGTGGATGGCATGATCGAACGAGGCTTCGGGCGCGTGGTCAACATCACCTCCTCGTCGGTGAAGGCACCCATCGACATCCTGGGCCTGTCCAATGGCGCGCGCTCGGGCCTGACCGGCTTCGTCGCCGGGCTGGCGCGCCGCACCGTGGCCCACAACGTCACCCTCAACAACCTGCTGCCCGGCCAGTTCGACACCGACCGGCTGCGCGGCAACTTCGCCTACATGGCGCAGCAGCAGGGCGTGGATGCGGGGCAGATTGCCGAGCGCAAGCGCACCCACATTCCGGCCGGGCGCTTCGGCACCGCCGATGAGTTCGGCGCGGCGTGCGCGTTCCTGTGCAGTGCGCAGTCGGGTTACATCACCGGGCAGAACCTGTTGATTGATGGCGGGGCTTACCCCGGTACGTTCTGAGTTTCCGGCGCACGACCAACGGTCGTGCGCTACCGCATAGTGAGCCTTACATGACCGCCAGCTTTGATCCCCAGCACGTCCGCCGCGCGTTTTCGCGCGCCGCCAGCAGTTACGACGCCGCCGCTGCCCTGCAGCGCGAGGTGGAGAAGCGGCTGCTCGAATCGCTGGACTATCTCGAAAGCCGGCAGCCGGAGGTGGTGCTGGACGTGGGCAGCGGCACCGGCCACGCCAGTGCGGCGATGAAGAAGCGCTGGCCCAAGGCGCAGGTGATCGCGCTGGACATGGCCGAGCCGATGCTGCGCGAAGCGAAGAAGCAGGCCGGCTGGTGGAAGCCCTTCACCCGGGTGTGCGGTGATGCGCAGGCGTTGCCGTTGCGCGACCAGAGCGTGGATGTGATCTACAGCAACCTGTGCCTGCAGTGGGTGGAGGACCTGCCCGCGGTGTTCGCCGGTTTCCGCCGCGTGCTCAAGCCGGGCGGGCTGCTGGTGTGTTCCACGTTCGGCCCGGAAACGCTGATCGAGCTGCGCGACGCGTTCGCCAGCGCCGATGACACCTCGCACGTGAGCCGGTTCCCGCCGATTGCGCAGTTCGGCGACGCGCTGATGATGTCCGGCTTCCGCGACCCGGTGCTGGACCGCGACCTGTTCACGCTCACCTATTCCGACATGGATGCACTGATGCGCGAGCTGCGCGCCATTGGCGCAACCAATGCACGCCAGGATCGCCGGCATACGTTGACCGGGCGCGGCAGGTTCGCTGCAGCGCGCGCCGCCTATGAACCGCTGCGTCGCGAGGACGGCACGCTGCCCAGCAGCTGGGAAGTGATTTACGCGCACGCGTGGGCGCCGGATGCGGGCGCGCCGATCCGCGAGCGCGGGCAGGATGTGGCCAGCGTCCCCGTGTCGGCGATTCCGATCCGGCGCAAGACCACCTGACCAACCAGAAATATCGGTCAGGAACCGTTCGCGGACGGGAACATGTCCCGATGGAAGAAATAGATTTCCTGCGCCAGGAACTTCCAGCTGGTGTGGAAGCTGCGGAACCGCGTGCTCGGCGTTGACGAGGCCAGTGCATCGATGCCCAGTTCGCGGGCCAGGCGCAGCGCGCGCGCCATGTGCAGCGGGTCGCTGACGATGATCACCCGGTGCAGCTTGTGCTGGTCCATCAACAGCCGCGCTTCGGCCAGGTTCTGGCGGGTGGTGCGCGAGGCGGTTTCAATCAGGATCGCGTCGTCCGGCACGCCCTGTTTCAAGGCGTAACGGCGCGCGACCTGCGATTCGGAAAAGCGCGCGCCGGTGCCCCCGTAGCCGCCGGTGAAGATCAGCAATGGCGCGTAGCCCTGGCGGTACAGATCCAGCCCATGCCGGATGCGCTCTTCGAACACCGGCGACGGCTTGGCGTCGTAGGCCGCCGCGCCCAGCACGATGATCGCATCGGCCTTGGCCGCCTGGTCGCGCTCACCGACCCAGACGATCCATGCGGTGACACAGAGCAGCCAGGCCGCCAACAGCATGCACAGCCGCCACAGCCAGCCCCCCAGCCCGACCCGTGCGCGCCGGGTCATGCCGCGGCCCAGGGCAGGGCATCCAGGTCGACGTTGCCGCCGGACAGCACCACGCCCACCCGCTGCCCGGCAAACCGTGCGGGCTGGGACAGGATCGCGGCCAGCGCAATCGCCGAGGACGGTTCCACCACCTGCTTGAGCACCTGCCAGAGCAGGCGCATGGCCGCGACGGTGGCCGCATCGTCCACGGTGATCACCTCGGCCGCGCCCTGCAGCAGCGCGAAGTTCGGCGCACCCAGCGTGCCGCGCAGGCCATCGCAGATCGTGTCGGGGGTGAAGTCCAGCCGGCGCTCGCCGGCGGCCAGCGAACGGGCCGTATCGGCGGCGCCCTCCGGTTCGGCCAGTACCAGCCGCGTGACCGGACTCACCGCCTGCAGCGCCAGCCGGGTTCCGGCCGCCAGGCCACCGCCGCCCACCGGGACCACCAGGGTATCGAGCGGACCGTGGCTGCCCAGCAGCTCCAGCGCCGCCGTGCCCTGCCCGGCAATGACGTGGGAATCGGCATAGGGATGGACCAGGGTGGCGCCGGTCTCGGCCTCGACCTGGGCGCACATGGCCTCGCGCGCGGCGATGGTCGGG
This sequence comes from Stenotrophomonas sp. Steno-Z4, assembly GCF_056393145.1. Classification (NCBI taxonomy): domain Bacteria; kingdom Pseudomonadati; phylum Pseudomonadota; class Gammaproteobacteria; order Lysobacterales; family Lysobacteraceae; genus Stenotrophomonas; species Stenotrophomonas sp. Steno-Z4. Next base: position 1,290,067 of record NZ_JBWJPC010000001.1, read on the forward strand.
TCGCAGCGCCACAGGGTGGCGCCATGACGCACGATGTTGGCCAGCTTGGCCGCTACCGCGCCTTCCGGCACCACCACATGACAGGCAATGCCACGGGTGCGCGCGGCGAGCGCCAGCGCCGCACCGTGGTTGCCCGACGAATGGGTGACCACCCCGCGTGCGGCGACGGCCTCGGGCAGCGCCCAGACCGCGTTGCAGGCGCCGCGGAACTTGAAGGCACCGCCGCGCTGCAGATGCTCGGCCTTGAACGCCAGCCGCGCCCCGCTCAACGCGTCCAGCACCTGCGACTGCAGCACCGGGGTGACGCTGGCATGCGGCGCGATGCGCGCGGCGGCGGCCAGCAGGTCATCGACGCAGGGCAAGGATGAATCGGTCATGACACAAGATTAACGTGCCACGATGGCAACCGTTCATCCGGCCTGGGCAAAGTTAAGGGCCGATTCAATGCGGCGGCCTGAAGCTGGGCCATACCCCAGGGGGACCCTTACATGAAAATGCGCCTCATGCTTGCCGGCAGCCTGTTGCTGACGCTGTCTGGCTGCGCGACTTACGACTACGTGGGCGGCGGCGGTGGTGGCAACGGCTACTACCATGGCGCCCCGTCGGTGGAGTACCGCTATCCGGCCGGCTATCCGTCCGGCTACGGCAGCGGCTACTACGGTGGTGGCGGCTATTACGGTTATGGCGGCTACGGTGGTTACAGCAACTACCCGATCTACCGGCCGTACCCGAACTACCGCCCGCCGCACAACCACCGCCCGCCGCCCCGCCCGGGCAACGGCAATGGTGGCCAGGTGCGCCCGCCGGACCGTCCGCGCCCGCCCTACAACGGCGGCTCGCCGTGGCGGAACATGGATTCGGTGGGCCGCCCACCGCGTCCGGACCGCCCGCCGCAGCAGCGCCCGCAGCCGCAACAGCAACAGCGCCCGGTGAGCGCGCCGCAGTCCCGACCCAGCCCGCCGGCCCAGCGCAGCAATGGCTCTCCCTGGCGAAATATGAATAAGTTGAACCAGCGCACACATGAGAACTAAGACCGCTTGATTTTCACCTGCCCGGCAGGTCAATCTAGCCGGGCAGTGACGGCCTCGGTCGAAAAGTGACAAAAACGACATACGGCGTCACATTGAGCTCTATGTCGATATCCGACAGGAACATCTGGATCCCCCCTGTTCCGGCCCTGTCGGATGTCGGCACCTACAACGCAGAAGGCCCCGCCAATGGCGGGGCCTTTTGTCTTCCGGGGGGATAAAAACAGGGCCGACAGTCCCCCGACTGCCGGCCCTTCTGCTTCCCCGGGATGCGCATGGATCGGCCCCTGTTCCAATTCCGATCCGTAGCGCCTTTCGGCGCCTGCCATCCTGGGTGCTATTGGGTTATCTGCAGAGAACGTGCCAACTTTAGGGTTGCGTGCGAATTTTTTTGCAGGCCCCCGTTCACGGACCCGGCGCGAACGGCGCTAAAATGACCACCGCGCCCTGTCCCAGGGCGGTTCCGGGCCGTACCGGCCCTGCCCCAGAGCACCCCATGACCGATTCTTTCTACGGCTACGACGTCATCGTGATCGGCGGCGGCCATGCCGGCACCGAAGCCGCGCTGGCAGCTGCCCGCAGCGGCGTACGCACCCTGCTGCTGACCCACAACGTGGAAACCATCGGCGCGATGAGCTGCAACCCGGCCATCGGCGGGATCGGCAAGGGCCATCTGGTCAAGGAAATCGACGCCCTGGGCGGCGCCATGGCGCATGCCGCCGACCGCGCCGGCATCCAGTGGCGCACGCTCAATGCCTCCAAGGGCCCGGCCGTGCGCGCGACCCGCTGCCAGGCCGACCGCAACCTGTACCGGATGGCCATCCGGGCGATGGTCGAGGCGCAGCCCAACCTGACCGTGTTCCAGGCCGCCGTGGATGACCTGGTCATCGAAGGTGACGCCGTGCGTGGCGTGATCACCCAGACCGGGCTGCAGTTCAACGCCCCGGCCGTGGTGCTGACCGCCGGCACCTTCCTGGCCGGCAAGATCCACGTCGGCCAGACCCAGTACGCCGCCGGCCGCATGGGCGACCCGCCGGCCACCACGCTGGCCGCGCGCCTGCGCGAGCGCCCGTTCGCGATCGACCGGCTCAAGACCGGCACCCCGCCGCGCATCGATGGCCGCTCGCTGGACTACAGCGTGATGGACGAGCAGCCCGGCGACGACCCGCGCCCGGTGATGTCCTTCCTGGGCAGCGTGGCCGAGCACCCGCCGCAGGTGAGCTGCTGGATCACCCACACCAGCGAGCACACCCACGAGATCATCCGCAGCGCGCTGCACCGCTCGCCGCTGTACAGCGGCCAGATCGAAGGCATCGGCCCGCGCTACTGCCCGTCCATCGAAGACAAGGTGGTGCGCTTTGCCGAGAAGGCCAGCCACCAGATCTTCGTCGAGCCCGAAGGGCTGGACGTGGTGGAGATCTACCCCAACGGCATTTCCACCTCGCTGCCGTTCGATGTGCAGCTGGCGCTGGTGCGCAGCATCCGTGGCTTCGAGAACGCGCATATCACGCGGCCCGGCTACGCCATCGAATACGACTTCTTCGACCCGCGCGGGTTGAACAACACGCTGGAAACCAAGGCGGTGTCCGGGCTGTTCTTCGCCGGGCAGATCAACGGCACCACCGGCTATGAAGAGGCGGCCGCGCAGGGCCTGCTGGCCGGCCTCAACGCCGCCCGCCGCGTGCGCGACGAGGCGGGCTGGTGCCCGCGCCGCGACGAGGCCTACCTGGGCGTGCTGGTGGATGACCTGATCACCCATGGCACCACCGAGCCGTACCGCATGTTCACCAGCCGCGCCGAGTACCGGCTGCAGCTGCGCGAAGACAACGCCGACGTGCGCCTGACCGGCATCGGCCGTGAGCTGGGCGTGGTCGACGACCGGCGCTGGGCCGCTTTCCAGGCCAAGCAGGAGGCGGTGGCGCAGGAATCGGCGCGCCTGCGTGCGCTGTGGGCCACCCCGGCCAACGCGCTGGGCCGCGAAGTGGACGCCACGCTGGGCGTGGCGGTCAGCCGCGAAACCAACGTGCTGGACCTGATCAAGCGCCCGGAACTGGATTACGCCAAGCTGATGCAGGTGCCCTCGCTGGGCCCGGGCGTGGCGGATGCGAAGGTGGCCGAGCAGGTTGAGATCGGAGTGAAGTACGCCGGCTACCTGGACCGCCAGCGCGAGGAGATCGAACGCCAGCAGCGCCATGAGAACACCGCCATCGATGCGGCGTTCGATTACGCCGGCGTGCGCGGGCTGTCGGCCGAAGTGCAGCAGAAGCTGGAGCGGGTGCGCCCGCAGACCATCGGCCAGGCCCAGCGCATCCCGGGCATGACCCCGGCGGCGATCTCGCTGCTGCTGGTGCACCTGGAACGCGCCCGGCGCAGCCGGGTGGCGTAACCACGGCGGTATCATGGTGGCCTGCCTCGTGGAGCGTCACCATGTCCCCCCTTCGTCCCTTCCTCGATACCTTCCCCGTCGTTGGCGAGCGCGCCTGGATCGACCCGGCCTGCACGATCATCGGTGACGTGGTGCTCGGGGACGATGTGTCGGTGTGGCCGGGCACGGTGATCCGCGGCGACGTCAACCATGTGCGGATCGGCGCGCGCAGCAACATCCAGGATGGCACCATCATCCATGTCAGCCACCACAGCCCCTACAACAAGGGCGGCTACCCGACCCTGATCGGTGAGGGCGTCACCGTCGGCCACGGCACCATCATCCATGCCTGCACCATCGGCGAGTACAGCCTGATCGGGATGGGGGCGTGCATCCTCGATGGCGCCACCGTGAGCCGGCACAGCTTTGTCGGCGCCGGTGCGGTGATCGGGCCGGGCAAGGTGGTGGGCGAAGGCGAGCTGTGGGTGGGCAACCCGGCCCGACCGGTGCGTACGCTCAGCGATCAGGAGATCGAGTCGCTGCACTACTCGGCCGACCACTACGTGCGGTTGAAGGACAAGTACTTGGGGATGTGACCCCGCACACGGTAAAGTCGGTCTCCGACCCAGGAAGCAGTCGAGAACCGCATGCCGTTGGCAGCCGTCCGGAGGGACGCGTGCGCATGAGCGCACCCATGCTGGACACCTACCGTGAAGTGATCACGCCCGAAGGCGTGCCGCTGCACCTGCCGGCAGCCGGCCCGGTGCCGCGTGCGCTGGCCTGGGCCATCGACTTCATGATCCGCGTGGCGGCGCTGATGCTGCTGAGCATTCCGCTCACCCTGCTGGGCGAATTCGGCCAGGGCCTCTACCTGGGCCTGATGTTCCTGCTGATGTGGGCGTACACCATCGTGCAGGAGGCCTGCTGGGGCCGCACCCTGGGCAAGCGGGTGATGAGCCTGCGCGTGGTGGCCCAGGACGGCGCACCGATCGGCTGGATGGCCTCCATCACCCGCAACCTGCTGCGCACCGTGGACATGCTGCCGTTCGGCTATGCGCTGGGGCTGCTGTCGAGCCTGTTCGACCGCAATGGCCGGCGCCTGGGCGACCTGGTGGCCGGCACCGTAGTGGTGCATGACAGCGGCCGGCCGTGGTCGGCCAGCGTGGCCATCGATACCGTGCTGGCCCCGCCGCAGCCGCTGCAGCCAGCCGAACAGGCGGCGATCATTGCCTTCGCCGAACGCGCGCCGCGCCTGTCCGGCCCCCGCCAGCAGGAGCTGGCCGCAGTGGCCGCGCCGATCAGCGGCGGCCAGGGCCAGGTGGGCGTGCTGCGCCTGTATGCCATGGCCAACTGGCTGCTGGGCCGCCGATGAGGCAGGAACAGTTCGTTGCCCGCTACCAGGCCGAATGGCAGGCGCTGGAACGTTGGCTGGCGCTGCGCGGCGACCGGCCACGGCATGCGGGCCGTTCGCCCGATGCGTCCGCGCTCAACGATGAAGACATTCCGCAGCACTACCGCCGGCTGTGCCAGCAGCTCGCGCTTGCGCGCAAGCGCGGCTACAGCCCGCAGCTGGTGGCACGCCTGCAGCTGCTGATGCAGCAGGGCCATGGCCTGCTGTACCGCACGCCGCCGCCGCGCTGGCGCCGCGCGCTGGAGTTCCTGCTGGCCGATTTCCCACAGCTGGTGCGCAGCCAGGCGCGCAGCATGTGGGTGGCCACCGCGCTGTTCGTGCTGCCGCTGGTGGGCAGCTTCGCGGTGATCCAGTGGCACCCGGATGTCATCCACATGCTGATGGACAACGGCGCGATCGCCTCGCTGGAGCGCATGTACAACCCGGCCTCGCCGAACCTGGGCCGCGACAGCGGCACGGACTGGATGATGTTCGGCTACTACATCATGAACAACATCAGCATCGGCCTGCGTACGTTCGCCAGCGGGCTGCTGGCCGGCCTGGGCACGGTGCTGGTGCTGCTGTTCAACGGGCTCACCATCGGTGCGGCGGCCGGCCACCTGCAGCACATCGGCCATGGCGACCCGTTCTGGCGTTTCGTCTGCGGCCATGGCGCGTTCGAGCTCACCGCGATCGTCATCGCCGGCGGTGCCGGCCTGCAGCTGGGCATGAAGCTGCTCGCGCCCGGCCGCCGCCGGCGCATCGATGCACTCGTCGAGGGCGGGGTGATTGGCGCAAAACTCTGCCTGGGCATCGCCGCGATGCTGCTGATCGCCGCCTTCATCGAAGCGTTCTGGTCGTCCATCGCCGCGATCCCGGCCTGGGGCAAGTACAGCGTGGCTGCGGTGCTGTGGACGCTGGTGTTCGTGTGGCTGTGGCGCGGTGGGCGCGGGAGCGGTCATGCGGATTGACCAGCTCAACGTCGCCCTGCGCGCGCGCTCCGAATGGGAAGCGATGGAGCTGGGCACCGCCCTGGTGCGCCGGCACGCGCGGGCGATCTGGCTGCCGCTGATCGCGGTGTCGCTGCCGTTGTTCGCCGTGATCAATGCCGCTGCATGGTGGGCCGATGCGTTCGGCTGGGCCTGGCTGCTGATGTGGTGGCTCAAGCCGGTATCGGACCGGATCGCGCTGTATGTGATCTCACGCGGCGTGTTCGGCGACGAACCACGTCCGTTGCAGACCCTGCGCGCGCAGCGGCACTGGGGCTGGAGCGGGTTCTGGGGCTACCTGGGCTGGCGCCGCTTCAGCCCGTTCCGCTCGCTGCTGCTGCCGGTGAACCTGCTGGAAGGCAGCGATGCCTCGCAGCGCAGCGTGCGCCGCCGCGCCGTGCTCAGCGGCACGTTCGGGCATGCCGTGCTGCTCACCCTGATGTGCATGGTGTTCGAGCTGGTGATTGTCAGCGGCTGCATCGCGGCGGTCTTCCTGTTCGTGCCGCTGGAACTGCTGTCCGATTCCTGGCGCGCGGCGTGGGAAATGGTCAGCGAGACCATGCCGGCGTGGGCACAGCTGGGGGTGAATGCGCTGTTCTGGCTCGCCGCCACGTTGATCGGGCCGTTTTACGCCGGCGCCGGTTTCGCGCTGTATCTCAACCGCCGCACGGAAATGGAAGCCTGGGACGTAGAAATCGCGTTCCGGCGCATGCGTGATCGGCTGCAGCAGGCCGCGCCGCTGCTGGTACTGGCGCTGGTGCTGTGCTGGCCGATGGGTGGGCTGCATGCGGCAGAACCTGCGCAGGCGCCGAGCTGCGCTGCACCCACTGGCACGGATGACGATGCTGGTGATGAGGAAGAAGAAGCGTCTGACGCAGTGCCCGCCGACGATCCGTCGAACACCCCGTCCGTGATCTTCGGTGGCACGCCCGACACCGCCGGCTTCCGCCAGGCCGTGCAGCGCGCGTACGAAGATCCCCTGGTGGCGCCTACCCGCGAAGTGAAACGCTGGGAGCGCACCCTGAGCGAGGCCGAGAAGAACAAGAAGAAGGACGATGCGGACAAGAACCGCAATCCGCTCGGGCGCGGCCCGCGCCTGCCCGCGCAGATTGCCGAATGGATCCTGTGGGGCCTGGTCGGTTTGCTGGTGCTGGGGCTGATCGCCACCGCGCCGTGGTGGCTGCGCTGGCTGCGCGGCACCGGGGTGAGGCGGCGCAAGGCCACCGATCCGGTGGTCGAGGAAGCGGTGGAACTGCCCGAAGTGATTCCGCCGGATCCCGCCGCGCGCGCGCGCGAGCTGTGGCAGCAGGGTCGGCCGCGCCAGGCGCTGGCGCTGCTGTACCGGGCCAGCGTGGAATCGATGAGCGAACGCGCCGAGGTGGTGCTGCCACCGGGCGCGACCGAAGCACAGTGCCTGCGCGCCTCGCGGCGCATGCCGGTCGAGGCTGACCGCACCCTGTTCGCCCGCATCGTGCGGGTCTGGCAGTACGCCGCGTACGCCGGCCGCCTGCCCGAGCCGGACGAGTTCGACGACCTGGCCACCACCCTGCAGACCCAGTTCCGGTGGCGCGCATGAGTGCCCGTCTGCGCTGGTTGGTGGTGCTGGCCGTGCTGCTGGTGGTGGGCGTGCCATTGGCGATCCTGTTCCTGCGCAGCCATGAACGCGTGGTCCATACCGAGCACCTGCCGCCGCAGGGCGAGGCCAGCTACAACCCGCTGTACGTGCTGGGCCAGGCGCTGCGTGCCGACGGCATCACCGTGCATTCCAGCCCGCGCCTCGACCTGCCGCGCATGCAGCTCAAGCCAGCCGATACCGTGCTGTTGCTGCAGGACACCGCCGATGTGCCCGCCCCCACCGCGCAGGCGCTGCTGGCGTGGGTGGAACGCGGCGGCCACCTGCTGCTGCGCACGCCGCCGCCGTTCAAGGACGAAGACGCCGCGCAGGGGCCGCTGCTGGACGCGCTGGGCGTGGATACCGAGTACTACGAGAGCAACTGCAAGGCCTTCCACATTGCCGACGACCCGGGCCATTCCGAGTTCTGCAGTGGCCGCCGTTTCGGCGTGGACGTGCCCGACGGCGTGCGTGTCGAACGCGAATGGGGCGATGACGAGGGCCTGGTGTTCGCGCGGCTGCGCAAGGGCGAAGGCAGCGTGGACGTGCTGTCGGACATGGAGTTCCTCAAGGGCACGCCGAGGATCTTCAACGCCGAGGATCCCAAGGGCAGCCTGGCCGACGGCCTGCACGACCTCGCGCACCGCGACCTGACCCGCCATGTGCTCGACCCGAACTACGCCGAAGGCACGGTGTGGCTGATCTACGGCTCCCGCCCGCCCACGCTGTGGTCACGCATCTTCTACCAGGGCTGGCCGGTGTGGGCGCCCCTGCTGCTGGCCCTGCTGGCATGGCTGTGGCAGCGTGCGCAGCGGCTGGGCAGCCTGCTGCCGGCACCCGCCACCGAACGCCGTTCGCTGCTGGAACATGTTCGTGCCAGCGGCGAGCACCTGCTGCGCTATGGCAAGGCACCGCTGTTGTACGACGCAACCCGCCGCGCTTTCCTGGCCCGGCTGCGGCGGCGCGCACCCACCGCTGCCGCGCTCAGCGGCGAGGCGCAGGTGCACGCCATCGCCAGCCTGCTGCAGTGGCCGCATTCCCGTGTCCAGACCGCTTTGCAGGTGCCGCCATCGAAGGATGTGGTGGCCCTGCGTGAGCGCATCCGCCTGCTGATCCAGATGAGAAACCTGCTATGACCGACCACTCCGCTCCGCCGCCGTTGTCCCCGCCCGCGCTGACCGGGCAGAGCCTGGTTGAACGCGTCGATGCCGTGCGCGACGCCGTCGGCCGCGCCTTCATCGGCCAGCCCGAGGTGCTCGACCAGATCCTGATCGCGCTGCTGGCCGGTGGCCATGTGCTGATCGAAGGCGTGCCCGGGCTGGGCAAGACCCTGCTGGTGCGCGCCCTGGCGCAGGCACTGGAGCTGGACTACGGCCGCGTGCAGTTCACCCCGGACCTGATGCCCAGCGACGTCAGCGGCCACGCGGTATACGACCCGAAATCGGAGAGCTTCAAGATCCGCCGCGGCCCGGTGTTCACCAACCTGCTGCTGGCCGATGAAATCAACCGCGCCCCGGCCAAGACCCAGTCGGCCCTGCTGGAAGTGATGCAGGAAGGCCAGGTCACCATCGAAGGCAAGGCATTCGCACTGACCCCGCCGTTCCTGGCGCTGGCCACGCAGAACCCGGTCGAACAGGAAGGCACCTACCCGCTGCCCGAAGCCCAGCTGGACCGCTTCCTGCTCAAGGTCATCATCGATTACCCGGCGCTGGAGGACGAGAAGCGGATGGTGGATGCAATCACCACCGGCCGCAGCGCGGCCGACTTTGACCTGTCGCAGGTACCGCGCGTGCTCAACGCCGCCGAGGTGATCGCGTTGCAGCAGGCGACCGCGGCGATCACGGTGGATCCGGAAGTGGTGGACTACGCGGTGCGCATCGTGGCGGCCACCCGCCAGTTCCCTGGCATCGCGCTCGGCGCCGGCCCGCGCGGCAGCATCGCGCTGGTGCGTGCGGCGCGTGCGCAGGCGGTGCTTGCCGGCCGCGACTTCGTCACCCCCGATGACGTGCGCGAGATCGCCCGCCCGGCACTGCGCCACCGTATTGCGCTGGCCCCGGAACTGCAGATCGAAGGCCAGTCGGCCGACGATGCGTTGACCGCGTTGCTGGCCAAGGTGGAAGCCCCGCGCAAATGAGGCCAGGCCCGCTGTTGCTGATACTGCTGGTCGGCTGGGCGCTGCTCGGGCTGCCGGTGGCGTTCGGGCTGCTGCCGGTGTCGGCGTGGTGGGCGTCCGCAGCGGCGATCGCGGTGCTGGCCCTGGTGGATCTGCTGCGGCTGCGCGCGCAGCCTTCGCCCACGGTGCAGCGCGAACTGCCGGAGGCGCTGGCGTTGAACGTCGAGCGGCGCACCACGCTGCGCTTCGAGTCCAGCCGCCGCCAACGCGTGGAGGTGTTCGACCTGGTGCCGGGAGCGTGGTCGCTGCAGGGCCTGCCGCGTGCATTGACGCTCAAGCCGCTGGTGGCCAGCAGCGTGGAGTACACGTTGACCCCGACCGCGCGCGGTCGCTTCGTGTTCGACGGCGTGCACCTGCGCCTGCACGCGCCCTGGCGGATGTGGCGCCAGCGCCGCCTGCTGCCACCCGCGCTGACCGTGCGCGTGTACCCCAACTTCGCCCCGCTCACCCGCTTCGCGTTGTTCAGTGCCGAACAGGCCTCGCGCCTGGTCGGTGCGCACCTCAAGCGCCGCCGTGGCGAAGGCACCGATTTCCACCAGATGCGCGAGTACCGCATCGGCGACAGCCTGCGCCAGATCGACTGGAAAGCCACCTCGCGCGCACGCAAGCTGATCTCGCGTGAGTACCAGGATGAAAAGAACCAGCAGCTGGTGCTGATGATCGACACCGGCCGCCGCATGATGGCCAGCGAAGGCGGGCTGTCGCACTTCGACCATGTGCTCAACGCGGCGCTGGTGGTGTCCTACCTGGCGCTGCGCCAGGGCGATGGCGTGGGCTTGTTCGCCAGTGGTGGCGAAAGCCGCTGGGTGGCACCCCAGCGCGGCATGGGCGCGATCGACGCGCTGCTGCGCGCCAGCTACGACCTGCAGGCGCAGCCGGTGGCCACCGACTATCTGGCTGCTGCCACCGAACTCAGCCTGCGCCAGCGCCGGCGCTCGCTGGTGATGCTGGTCACCAACGTGCGCGATGAGGACATCGAAGACCTGCTGGTGGCGGTGCGTCTGCTGCAGCGACAGCACCTGGTGTGCGTGGCCAGCCTGCGCGAGCGCGAGCTGGACGTGGCGCTGGAGCAGGAAGTGGAGACGCTGCAGGACGCGACCCAGGCCGGCGCCATCGCGCGCTACCTGCAGCAGCGCAACGACGCGCATGAAGCACTGCGCAGCCACCGGGTGATGGTGCTGGACGTGACGGCCGATGCGCTGCCCGGGGCGCTGGTGGAGCGGTACCTCGCCGTCAAACGCGACGGGTTGCTGTAGGCACGTATCGACCAACGGTCGATACCTACCGGTCGATACCTACCAGTTGGTGTGCCGGTAGGTCACGACCGTTGGTCGTGACGCCGGTAACCCGTCAGACGTAAATGCGCGTCGGGGCTTCGTCGATGATCGCGTGCGGGACGAACCGGGCGCTGTCGCGGGTGATCCGGCTGTCATCTTCGCGGATACCCATGCCGCAGGCCTGGTCGCCCACGATCCAGCTGCCGATCAACGGGTAACCGCCGTCGAACGACGTGAGCGGATGCGCGGCCTGGCGGATCGCCGGGCCGTTGTAGGGGCCTTCGCTCTCCTGCCAGCTGCCGTCGGCCAAATGCATGGCCACGTTGGCACCTTCGCGCGAGAACAGCGGCTTGCGCACCCAGCCGGCCGGCAGCGCGCTGCCGTCATCGAACTCGGCCGCCAGCAGGTTCGGGTGGCCACGGTGGCGCTGCCACAGCAGCGGCAGCACGCCCTTGTTGCTCAGGATCGCCTTCCACGCCGGTTCCAGCAGCTGCACGCCCGAGGTGGGCAGCGCCTGCCCGAACGATTCGGTCATCAGGTCTTCCAGCGGGTACAGCTTGAACAGGCTGCCGATCACCGTGTCATCGAGCGCGGTGAAGCGCCCGTCTTCGGACAGGCCGATGTCTTCGATCGCGATCGCTTCGCCACGCAGCCCGGCCTGGGCCGCGCAGTCGCGCAGGTAGGCCACGGTGCCCTGGTCTTCTTCGGAACTGCCCACGGCACTGAAGTACAGTGGCGGCGGCAACTGCGCCGACAGCTGCCCGAAGCGCTCCACCAGCGCCTCGTGGATGGCGTTGAACTGGTCGGCGTGCGGCGGCAGGCGATTCTGGTTGCGCTGGTCTTCCAGCCACTGCCATTGGAAGAACGAGGCCTCGAACAGCGAAGTCGGCGTGTCGTAATTGAGCTCGTAGAGCTTGGCCGGACCGGTGCCGTCATAGGCGAAGTCCAGCCGTCCGTACAGGTGCGGCTCGCCGCGGCGCCAGCTGTCGGCGATCCAGTCGCGGAACGCGGGCGGAATCGCCAGCTGGTCCATCAGCTGTTCGCTGCGCACCACCTCGTCCACCAGTTCCATCGCCATTGCATGCAGCTCGGCGCTGGGGTCTTCGATGTCCTGCTCGATCTGGCGCAGGGTGAAGGCGTAGTACGCGGTTTCATCCCAGTACGGCAGGCCGTCGATGGTGTGGAAGCGGAAACCGGACTCGGCGGCACGCGCGCGCCACTGGCTGCGCTCGTCGATTCCCACACGCTTCATTGCATCAACCGCCGTAGCTGCTGCGGCTGCTGCTGGTGTTTCCGAAGCCGCCGCGGCTGGCGGTAACGGCACGATTGGGGGTGCTGGTGACCGGGGCCAGGCCGGCCTTGCCGGCGCCGATGCCGCTGGCGGTGTTGAGGCCGCCGCTGCCGCCCGGGGCCGGGCGCGCCCAGCCCTTGGCCTTGTCCTGGTAGGCCGGGCTGGCCGCCGGGGCCTGCGCCAGGCCGGCGCCGCCACGGTTGCTGAGCATCTGCGACATGAAGAAGCCCATCATCATCGGGCCGATGAACGAATGGCCGGTGGAGGTCTTCTGTTCTACGCACTGCTCGGCGTTGTACTCGGCTTCGCATTCGGCACGCGAGGCGTACTTGGGGGCCGCATCGGCGGACTGCTTCTGCGCTTCGGCGAAGGCCGTGCGGCACGCGGACGGGTCACCGGTGGCGTCGGTACAGGCCTGCACCGAGGTGTACAGCCCCTCCTGCACCTGCACGGCCTGATCCTTCTGGCAGGCGGTGAACAGCAGCGGTGCGGCGCTCATCAGCAGCAGTGCGGTGGTCCTGGAACGTTTCATGGCGGTGTGCCCCCCTTTCGGTATCCCCTCAATCATGCCTGATCGCCGCCAACAACCAAAACCGGCAAAGTCGAAAAGATGAACGGCGTTTCAGGATCGGCCGCGCCGACGGTTGCAACAGCAACCGGAATTTTTGGGCAGAATCGAGTGGCAACGCGCCCCCACGGCCCGCCAGATCCTGCCAGCCCCCATGCCTGAATACCGCTCCCGTACCTCCACCGCCGGCCGCAACATGGCCGGCGCCCGCGCCCTGTGGCGCGCCACCGGCATGACCGATGCGGACTTCCACAAGCCGATCATCGCCATCGCCAATTCATTTACCCAGTTCGTGCCCGGCCACGTGCACCTCAAGGACCTGGGCCAATTGGTGGCGCGCGAGATCGAACAGGTCGGCGGCGTGGCCAAGGAGTTCAACACCATCGCGGTGGATGACGGCATCGCCATGGGCCACGACGGCATGCTGTATTCGCTGCCCAGCCGCGAGATCATCGCCGACTCGGTGGAGTACATGGTCAACGCGCACTGCGCCGATGCGCTGGTGTGCATTTCCAACTGCGACAAGATCACCCCCGGCATGCTGATGGCCGCGCTGCGGCTGAACATCCCGGTGGTGTTCGTCTCCGGTGGGCCGATGGAAGCGGGCAAGACCCGGCTGGCCGAGCACAAGCTGGACCTGGTGGATGCGATGGTGATCGCCGCCGATGCCAGCGCCTCCGATGAAAAGGTGGCCGAGTACGAACGCAGCGCCTGTCCTACCTGCGGGTCGTGTTCGGGCATGTTCACCGCGAACTCGATGAACTGCCTGACCGAAGCGCTGGGGCTGTCGCTGCCGGGCAACGGGTCGACCCTGGCCACCCACGCCGACCGCGAGCAGCTGTTCCGCCGCGCCGGTCGTCTGGTGGTGGAGCTGTGCCACCGCTGGTATGGCGGCGAAGACGCCAGCGCGCTGCCGCGCGGGATCGCCACGCGTGCGGCATTCGAGAATGCGATGACGCTGGATATCGCCATGGGCGGTTCCACCAACACCATCCTGCATCTGCTGGCGGCCGCGCAGGAAGCGGAGGTGGACTTCGACCTGCATGCCATCGACGCGCTGTCGCGACGGGTGCCGCAGTTGTGCAAGGTGGCGCCGAATACGCCGAAGTACCACATGGAGGATGTGCACCGCGCCGGTGGCGTGTTCGCGATCCTCGGGTCACTGGCACGCGGCGGGCTGCTGCATGTCGATGTCCCCACCGTGCACAGCCGCACCCTGGCCGACGCCATTGCGCGCTGGGATGTGGCGGTGACCGACGATGCGGGCGTGCATGAATTCTTCAGTGCCGGCCCGGCCGGCATTCCGACCCAGGTGGCTTTCAGCCAGGCGACGCGCTGGCCTTCGTTGGACCTGGACCGCGCCGAGGGCTGCATCCGCGATGTAGCGAACGCTTATTCGGCCGAAGGGGGGCTGGCGGTGCTGCGCGGCAACCTGGCCGAGGATGGCTGCGTGGTGAAGACCGCCGGCGTGGATGAGTCCATCCACGTGTTCGAGGGCAATGCGAAGGTGTTCGAAAGCCAGGACGCGGCTGTGCAGGGCATCCTGGCCGACGAGGTGCAGGCCGGCGACGTGGTGGTGATCCGCTATGAGGGCCCGCGTGGCGGGCCGGGCATGCAGGAGATGCTGTACCCGACCAGCTACCTGAAATCGAAGGGGCTGGGCAAACAGTGTGCGCTGCTGACCGATGGGCGGTTTTCGGGTGGTACGTCCGGGCTGTCGATCGGGCATGCGTCGCCGGAAGCGGCAGCGGGCGGCACGATTGGATTGGTGCGTGATGGCGACCGGATCCGGATCGACATTCCGGCGCGGCGGATTGATGTGCTGGTGGATGCCGCTACCTTGGCGACGCGGCGTGCGGAGCAGGATGCGTTGGGGTGGAAGCCACGGGAGGCGCGGCCGCGCAAGGTGACCGGGGCGCTCAAGGCCTACGCATTGTTGGCGACCAGCGCGGACAAGGGCGCGGTGCGGGATCTGGGCAAGCTGTAGCTGGACAGCCGGGCTGGGCCCGGCTCTACTGGGGGCCTGTTGATACGCAGCCACGCATGGCGTGGCTCTACGCCATGGGGCCACCCCGCCAATCGTTGATCGATGTGCCCCTGCGACCCCCGCGCCAACCGCTGATCGATGCGCTGCGCGGGTTCGCGCTGCTGGGCGTGTTCCTGGTCAACCTGCGGTTCTATTCGCTGGATGCCTTGCTGGATGAGGCCGCGCAGCAGGCGCTGCCGAGTGCCGCGCTGGATCATGCGGTGCGCACCGGGATGGGGTGGCTGGTGGATATGAAGGCGGTGACGATCTTCTCGCTGCTGTTCGGCATGGGCTTTGCCATGCAGATGGAAATGCGCCCTGGGCTGGTTCCGCATCTGCGCCGGATGGGCGCGTTGGCCCTGATCGGGCTGCTGCATGCCACGGTGCTGTGGTGGGGCGACATCCTGCTGACCTATGCCGTGGTGGGCTTGCTGCTGCCGCTGTTCCGTCACCTGGGCAACCGTGGGTTGCTGGTGGCCGGCCTGGTGGCGGCGCTGTTCCTGCCACCGCTGCTGTCGCCGTGGATGCGCGAGTGGGTGCTGACGCTGACGCCGCGCACGCAGATGTATGGGAATGCGCTGGATGCGCTGTCCAGCGGCACGCTCTGGCAGGCGTGGTGGCAGAACCTGGTGCTGGGCGGCTGGGTGCGGCTGACCAACTGGGCCCTGCTGCTGTTCGTGCTGGGCCGCTTCCTGCTGGGCTACTGGGCAGGACGCCGGGGGCTGTTGCAGCGGCCCGAACAGCACCTGCCGCTGCTGTGGGGCCTGTGCGTTGGCGGCGCGATGGTTGGCGTGGTGTTCCTGTGCATCGAGGCCGCTGCGCCCGCGCTGAAGGCGCAATGGCCGCTGCTGCGCGATGGGGTACCGGGCTATCTGCTGCGGGTGAGCTATCGAGTGGCACCGCTGGCGCTGGGCATCGCCATCGCCTGCGGGTTCGCGCTGCTGTACCTGCGGCCGTGGGCCGAACGCGGGTTGCGCGTGCTGGTGCCGGCCGGGCGCATGACCTTGAGCAACTACCTGCTGCAGAGCCTGGTGTGCGTGCCGCTGTTTGCCGGGTTCGGGCTCGGTATCGGGCCATCGCACGGCCTGTGGCCGGTGCTGCTGGTAGCGGCCATCGTGTTTCCGCTGCAGCTGTGGCTGAGTGCGTGGTGGCTGCGACGGTATTACTTCGGCCCGGCGGAGTGGCTGTGGCGCAGCCTCAGCGATGGGCAGCGCCTGCCGATGCGTCGCGCATAGCTGACACCGCGCTGGACACGCATGGCGTGTCCCTACGCGACGTTGCGATCAACATCCCCCAGGTCCGGCGAAGGCGCCGTTGCGATCAACATCCCCCACGCCCGGCGAAGGTGCGCCGTTGCGATCAACATCCCTCACGCCCGGCGAAGGTGCGTAGCGACACGCCATGCGTGTCCCACGGGGTACTCGTCAGCCGATGACGCGCTTGAATGGCGGCAACGCATCGATGATGCGCTTGCCGTAACGGCGGCTGATCAGGCGCGAGTCGAGGATGATCACGCGGCCGGTGTCGGTGGAGGTGCGGATCAGGCGGCCGGCGAACTGGGTCAGCGTGCGCAGCGCGTGCGGGATGGCGATCAGGTTGAAGGCGTTCAACCCGCGGCTCTCGAACCATTCGCTCAACGTGGAGGTCTGCGGATCGGTCGGCACCGCGAACGGTACCTGGGTGATCACCACCGTGGTGCAGGCTTCGCCAGGCAGATCGAGGCCTTCGCCGAACGAGTTCAGCCCGAACAGGACCGAGCCCTCGCCCGCCGAGGTGCGGCGCAGGTGTTCGTCGATCATCTTCTGCTTGGCGGTCTCGCCCTGCACCAGCACCTGCTTGCGCTGCGCGGCCGGCATCAGCTCGGCCACCTTCTCCATCTTCCAGCGCGAGGTGAACAGCACGATGCTGCCCTTGCTCCAGTCCAGTTCCTTGACCAGGTACTTGGCTACTTCCTTCGGATGCCGGTCGCGGTCGTCCGGGGTGACCGGGAAATTGGGCACGATCAGCTCGGCCTGGTTGGGCAGGTCGAACGGGGACGCCAGCGAGACCATCTCGGCGTCGTTGGGAATACCGTTGTCGATCGCCAGCGCCTGGAAATCACCACCGCCGGTGAGCGTGGCCGAGGTCATCACCACCGAATCCACTTCATCCCATAACAGCTTGCGCAGCACGCTGGCGGCCGACACGGGCGAGCCGTGCAGGATCAGGTCGCCATCGCGCGACAGCGTCACCCAGCGCGCGAACGGCGGCTGGCCTTCCTTGTCTTCGCGGCGCCAGGCGGTCCACAGGTTGTGCTGCTGTTCGATCATTTCCAGCGCCATGCCGAGCGTGCGCTGCAGGCGCTCGCGCGCGGCATCTTCGGGCTTGCCCTTGGCCACCTGCGACTGCGCGGCGTGGGCCCAGTTGAACAGCGCGCGGGTGTCATCGGCCAGCGCCTCGATATCGGCCATCCAGATGTCCGGCAGCCGCCCGTTCGGCGCGCGCCACATCGGCTCCTGCGCGGTCGGGTCCGGTTGCCAGCTGCGGTCGATCACATCGCGGAACGCGCGCAGCTGCTTGCTGACCCGCGCGGCCACGTCGATGGCTTCGTTGGGCAGCAGGTTGCCCAGCTTGTCCTTGTCCACCGCGCGGTAGGCGGCGGCGATGAGTATCTGCAGACGCCCGGTTCGCTTGGCCATTTCATCCAGGGCCAGGCTGGCCGCGCCCTGGTCGATGGCTACGTTGCCGATGTGGTGGCCTTCGTCGAGCACCAGCAGCATGTCCGAGGGCGGGGCGATCAGCGGCTGGCCGTTGTCGCTTTCGCCAATGGACAAGGCCGACAGCAGCAACGCGTGATTGGTGACCACGATCTGGGCGTCGCGCACGGTGTTGCGCGCGCGCAGCACGGCGCACTGGGCGGAGTAGGCGCACTTGCGCCCCGCACAGCCGGAGGCCGGGGTGGTGATGCGCGAGCGCAGCGAGGGGCTGATGGTGTCGGGCGCGTTGTCCAGGTCGCCATTCCAGCGCCCTTCTACGAAATCCTTGCTCAGCTTCTGCGCCAGGTCCATTTCAATCGGCGCCAGCGGGCGGTCGAACAGCGGCTGTTCGTCCTCGAACATGCCTTCCTGCGCGCCATCGCCATGCGCTTCAGCGGCATTGCGCGTGCACAGGTAACGGGTGCGGCCCTTGGCCAGCGCCACGGTGGCCTCCAGGCCGGTGGCCTTGAGGAAGTTGGGAATGTCGCGCTCGACCAGCTGCGACTGCAGCGCCACCGTGCCGGTGCTGATCACCAGCTTTTTCTTCGTGGCCAGCGCAATCGGCACGCCGGCGGTGAGATAGCCCAGGCTCTTACCCACGCCGGTGGGCGCCTCGACCACGCCTACCCCGCCGCTCTGCGACAGCGCACGCGAGACCACGCCGATCATCTGGCTCTGCGAACGCCGCGTGCTGAAGCCGGGGGTATTGGCCTGCAGCTTGGCGTAGGCATCGCGGATGACGGTCTTGAGCTCGTCGTTCAGCGCACGCGGGGCTTCAACTTTTTCGGTCACGCCGGGGAGGTCCTGCCTGGATCAGGCGGGTATTTTCTCATGCTCCGGGGCCGGCACCGGCGCGGATTTTTCCGCGCCGGTTCAGATCCGTGACCGGGTTCGCCCGATCAGGCGGCCGGGGTGGCGCGGTTGCGCAGCGCGCGGGTCATCGCCCACACCAGCAGCACCGTGGCCAGGGCATCCACCAGGCCCAGCGCGAAGTGGCCGCCGCGCAGCCAGTACGACAGCATCTGTACGTTGCCGTAGTCGCCGGTCTGGACCAGCCAGGTCGGGACGATGTTCAGCGCCAGCCCACCCAGCGTGCCGGCCAGCAGCAGGCCGAGCGCCCACAGGGCGACACTGCGGATGGCGCCGCGCGGGGTATCCACCACCCACACCAGCGACACCGCCAGCGCGATCAGCACCGGCAGGCGCAGCGCGACCATGCCCAGCAGGCTGAGCAGCAGGTCCATGCTGCTGCTCACTCTTCACCCGCCAGGGCGTTGCGGGCGCGCAGTTCGGCGTAGACCGGATCGGTTTCCGGGCGCACTTCGTGCCATTGCTGGAAGCTGGTGGCGGCTTGTTCGACCAGCATGCCGAGGCCGTCGACGATGTTGCGGCACTGTGCCGCGCGGGCCCAGGCCAGGAACGCGAAGGAAGCCTCGCCATAGTTCAGGTCCACGGCGGTGGTCATGCTGTTGACCAGTGACAGCGGCAGCTTGAACTCTTCATTGCGATCACGGCCCGCAGAGGTGGCGTTGACGATCAGCTCGAAGTCGCCGAGTTCGTCCATGCGGTCCCAGTACTGTGTCAGCACGCGGCCGGGCTCGCCGATTGCATCGCTCAGCTCGTCGGCACGCTCGGGCGTACGGTTGACCACCACCAGTTCGCGGATGCCGGCATCCAGCAGCGCCGGGGCCACGCTGCGCGCCGAACCACCGGCACCCAGCAGCAGCACGCGGCGGCCGCGCAGGTCCAGGCTGTGGCGGTCGGTGAGGTCGCGAACCAGGCCCACGCCATCGGTGGTGTCGCCGTGCCAGCCGTCACCCTTGCGCAGCAGCGTGTTGACCGACTGGGCCAGCATGGCGCGGGAGGTAAAGGTCTTGCACAGCCCGAAGGCGATTTCCTTGAGCGGCGCGGTGACATTGGCACCGACGCCACCGTCGGCGGCGAACGCCTCCAGCGCCGCCGGGAAATCGGCCGGTGCCGCTTCAATGGCGCGGTAATCCAGCGCGATGCCCTCCTGGCGGGCGAACGCGGCATGGATGTGCGGCGACTGCGAGTGGGCGATGGGCTGGCCGAATACGGCGTAACGGGCGGTCATGGGTGTCTTAAACTCCGGGCCTGGATTGAAACGCAAACCCCAATGGAAGCGACTATGCGCACTCCCTTGTCTCTGCTCGCGCTGAGCCTGAGTTTACTCCCCGCACCGGGCGCGATGGCGCTTTCCGAGTTCGGCATCGAAGGCATGGGGGTGGTGTCGACCAAGGCCAACGAGGCCCAGGCGACCATCGCGCCGGATGGCAAGCGCATCATCTGGGCCAGCGACCGGCCCGGCGGCGCCGACGGCTGGGACCTGTGGCAGGCCACGCTGCGCGACGGGCGCTGGCAGGACCCGGCGCCGCTGGCGTTCAACACTGCAGGGGATGAGGTGGATCCGTTCTTCAGCCACGACGGGGCCTGGCTGTACTTCGCCTCCAACGGCGGCAGCGGGCGCGGTGGGTTCGACCTGTATGGGGTGATGATCCGCGAGGACGGCAGCTTCGGCACCGTGCTGGCGATGCCGGTGACGGTCAACACGGCGGCCGACGAGCGCCGCCCGGTGCTGCGGCCGGATGGGCAGGTGCTGCTGTTCGCGCGCAATGGCAAGGGCACCCAGGGTGGGTTCGACCTGTTCGTGGCGACCGCGCAGGGCCGCGGGTTCAACGCGGCAACACCGTTGCCGGCGCCGCTCAACAGCGCGGCCGATGAGCTGGGCGGAGACTGGCTGGGCAACGGCGGGGCGCTGGCGCTGACCCGGGTGGCGGGCGGCCATTCGCAGGTGTGGGTGGTGGGCTGCGATTACCGCAAGCCGGCCGAACCGCTGGGGTTGTCGTTCAATACCACCGACGGGCAGACCGGTGCGCCGGTGGTGGATGCGTCCAAGCCCAGCGAGATGGTGGTGGCTGGGCAAGCAAAGTCGCCGAAGGCCGGCGGGTTGGATCTGTACAGGTTGCGCACACCAGCGGTGGCTGGCTGCGGGTAAGGGTTCAATACGCGCGCAGCAAGGCGGCGCGCTGCTGCTCGTACTCGGTTTCGCTGATCTCGCCGTTGTCCTTGCGCTGGTTCAGCGCGGCCAGCTGGGCCTGCACGGCCGGCGGCAGGTTGGCTTCGCGGGCCAGGCGGGCGGCGGCCGAGGGCTGCTCGGGCGCGCGGCGGGCGGCACGCAGCACGCCGCGGATGACCAGGCCGATCACCACCGCGAACACCAGCACGCCGGTGCCCCAGGTCAGCCACTGCACCCATCCCATCGTCTGCATCATCCTGCTCCTGTCTGCGTGTTGACGCGTATTGTCAGCGTTCGCGCAGCCAACGCGCCACCTGCGGTGCGAAATAGGTCAGCACGCCATCGGCACCGGCCCGCTTGAAGCCGATCAGCGACTCCAGCACGCAGGCGCGTTCGTCCAGCCAACCGTTGGCAAAGGCCGCTTTCATCATCGCGTACTCGCCACTGACCTGGTACGCGAACGTCGGCACGCCGAACTGCTGCTTCACCCGGCGCACCAGGTCCAGATAGGGCATGCCCGGCTTGACCATCACCATGTCCGCGCCCTCTTCCAGGTCCAGCGCGATTTCGCGCATGGCCTCGTCGCCGTTGGCCGGGTCCATCTGGTAGGTCTTCTTGTCGGCCTTGCCGAGGCTGGCCGAGCTGCCCACCGCGTCGCGGAACGGGCCGTAGAACGCAGAGGCATACTTGGCCGAGTACGCCATGATGCGCACGTTGACGTGGTTCTGGGCGTCCAGCGCGCGGCGGATCGCGCCGATGCGACCATCCATCATGTCCGAAGGCGAAATGATGTCCACGCCGGCTTCGGCGTGCGACAGCGACTGCTTGACCAGCGCGGCCACGGTGATGTCGTTGAGCACGTAGCCCTTGTCGTCGATGATCCCGTCCTGGCCGTGGGTGGTGTACGGATCCAGCGCTACGTCGGTCATCACCCCCAGCTCGGGGAAGCGCGATTTCAGCGCGCGGATCGCCCGCTGCGCCAGGCCGTTCTCGTCCCACGCGGCGGCCGCATCCAGGCTCTTGCCGGCCGGGTCGATCACCGGGAACAGGTCGATCACCGGGATGCCCAGTTCCAGCGCTTCCTCGGCCACTTTCAGCAGCTCATCAATCGACAGCCGTTCCACGCCCGGCATCGAAGCGACCGGCGCTCGGCCGGCCAGCTCGTGGACGAACACCGGGTAGATCAGGTCGTCGGTGGTCAGCGTGTTTTCGCGCATCAGCCGGCGCGAGAACTCGTCGTGGCGCATGCGGCGGGGGCGATAGTCGGGGTGGGCCATGGGATGCTCCAGACGGTATTCGGTTACTGCAGCAGGTAGCGCTGCGGTTGCAGGGGTTCCGGCAGCGGGCGCACGCCCAGGCTGTCGAGCAGGTCGATTTCGATGGTGCGGACCATCGCATCCAGCGGCAGGTCGTTGGGTTCCAGCCCGAACGGTTCTTCCATTTCCTCGCCCAGCTGGTCCAGCCCGAAGAAAGCATAGGCCAGCACCGCAGATACCACCGGGGTCGCCCAGCCCAGCGAGCTGGCCAGGCCGAACGGCAGCAGCACGCAGAACATCCACGCGCAGCGGTGCAGCAGCAGGGTGTAGGCAAACGGCAGCGGGGTCAGCAGGATGCGTTCGCAGCCGGCCTGGATGCTGGACAACGCATGCAGGCGGGTTTCGAACTGGGCATACAGGATGCTGTCGATCTCACCGGCGCGCAGCGCGGCTGTGGTTTCCACCGCGATCATCGCCAGCAGCTGGTCCGGCACGTTCTGGCGCTGCGCGTAGCGCTCGCGGTCGGTCTCGGGCACCCAGGGCAGCCCGGCCAACGCAGCATCGTGCCCGCGCAGGCGGGCGGCCAGTGCATGCGCGAAGGCGATGGCGAGGCGGCAGATGCGGTCGGCGTGCGCCGGCTGTCCGGCCAGCAGCGTGCTGCACAGCCGCGCCAGGCTGCGCGATTCATAGATGAGCTGCCCCCACAGCTTGCGCCCTTCCCACCAGCGGTCGAAGCAGGCGTTGTTGCGGAAGCTCAGGAAGATGGACAGCACCAGGCCCAGCAGCGTGAACGGCGCGACCGAAACGCGCTCGATGCCCGGCGGGTGGGCCAGTTCTGTGAAGGTGGCCACCGCAACGGCCAGCACGAAGATGGCGGCCACCTTGGGCGCGATGGCAGGCACGATGGAGCCGCGCAGGATGTACAGCAGCTGCCAGCCGTGAGGGCGGGGACGAATGATCATGGGGCGGTCATTCTACGCCCTTGCCCGCGACATCCCGGCAGGTGCGACGGGGTGTCGCAGTCAGAGGATCCCGCCGCCGATGGACAGGCGCACGATTCCCACCACCACCACGACCGCGTTGAGCAGCAGGCCGGTCCACGCGCGGCCGCGTTTGGTCGGGTGGGTGAACAGGATGCCGAGCGCGCCGATGACCGCACCGACTGCGGCGAAGGGGATCAGGAACCAGTTGCCCCAGCCCAGCAGCGGGATCAGGGCCAGGATCATCCACAACAGGGCCACGACGCCCCACAACAAACTGATCAATCCCATGCCCCGCTCCCCTTACCTGAAAATGCTGGCGGCAGCGTAGCGACCCCCGTGCCAGTGGCGCGTGATGGCGGCGGCAAGACCGGGATGCGGCAGGCTCACCCGGGCGGTGTTAACGTTCGCCAGAACGGGGTTGGCGCCGATTCAGTGGCCGGCCCGGATGATCCAGGCGCAGGCCGACCAGGCCGAACAAGGGTGAACCCATGAACATTCGACTCCTTCCGCTGCTCGGCGTGCTGCTGGCCGTGACCGGCTGCGCCAGCACCTCCAAGGTGATGCTGGGCCAGACCCGTGCACCCACCGATCCGGCGCTGGTGCAGATCTATTCCACGCCACCGCCGGGTTCGATTGAGATCGCCCAGCTGGAGTCCACCAGTGCGGCAGGCTTCGGCACCCAGGGCCAGACCGATGCGGCGGTGATGCGGCTGAAGAAGGAAGCGGCCGCGCTCGGCGCCAACGGGGTGATCCTGATGGGCGTGGAGTCCAGCAGCTCGGGCGGCGGCCTGTCCGTAGGCGGCGGCAGCTACGGTTCGCACAGTGGCGGCGGCGTGGGCATCGGCATTCCGACCACGCAGAAGCGCGCGGCCGGCGTGGCCATCTGGGTTCCCAATCCGCCACCGGCGGAGCGGTTGCCGGTGCAGACGATCACGCCGACCCGGTGAAAGCGGGTCACGACCAACGGTCGTGACCTACCCAACAGCCGATCGAATGGTCGGTTCGAATGGTCGGTTCGAATGGTCGGTTCGAATGTCGGTAGGCCACGACCGTTGGTCGTGGCCCACGCGGAGTTGATTACTTTGCCGTGTACCGCGGGATGAAGACCTCGTTGACCGCCTTGGCCAGCTGGTCCGGCGGCAGCAGGCCCTGGTCGAGCAGGAAGTTGTTGAACGCCAGGCGGTCGAACTTCGCGCCCAGTGCCAGTTCGGTCTGCATGCGCAGTTCCAGGATCCGGGTGTAGCCGTAGAAGTAGCTGCCCGCCTGGCCCGGCGACCGCACCATGTAGCGGTCCAGTTCCTGGGTGGCCATGGCCTGCGACAGGCCCACTTCGTCGATCAGCACGCGCTCGGCCTTGGCCCGGTCGATCAGGCCCAGGTTGAGCATCGGATCAAGCATCGCGCGCGCGGCGCGCAGCAGGCGGAACTGCAGGGCGATCAGCTGCCCGTCCAGCGGCTCGTACGGCACCATTTCGGCTTCGGCATACAGCGCCCAGCCTTCCACGTTGACCGAATTGAACGCGAACATCGTGCGCGCCAGCGACACGCCGCGCTCCACCATCGCGGTGAACTGCAGCTCATGGCCCGGGCGCCCTTCGTGCGCGCTCAGCGTCCACGCGGCCGAGCCGAAGTTGAAGTCGTCGTACTGCGCGGCCTTGTCGCCGGCGGCCGGGTTGCCCAGCGGCAGCACGAAGGTGCCCTGCTGGCCGGTGTTGCCCACCAGCGGCGCCGGCAGGAAGTGCGGGGCCGGCGAGGCAGCGCTTTCGGCGGCCGAGCCCAGCCGCATCTGCATCGGGCGCTGCGGCACGTCCACGATCTTCTGGGCGCGGATGATCGGGTCGATCGCATCGATCACGCCACGGTAGTGGTGCTCCAGCTGGTCGTTGGCGATCTTGTCACCCTTCAGCGCGCGGATCACCGCCACCGGGTCAGTCGGGTCGGCCACCTTCAGGCCCTTGGCCTTGACCACCAGCGGCGCCAGCTGGCGCATCGCCGAACGCGTTTCCATGAATTCCAGCTGCGCCCGCTGCATCAGCAGCTTGGGGTCGATGTCGATGCCCACGCGCTTGAGCTGGAAGGCGTACAGCGGCTCGGGCAGGCGCGCATCGGCACGTGCCTTGGGCAGCACCTCGCTCTTCGTCCAGTCGCGGTACTCGCGCAGCTGGCTGGCGATGGTCTTAAGTGCCTCGTCGGCGCCGGCGACCTTGTACTTGTCGAACAGCTTTTCGATGCCGGTGATGTAGGTATCGACGTTGGCCAGCGACTGCTCGACCTCGATCTTCGTCGGCTGCAGCAGGGTCTTGTCGGCCAGGCGCTCTTCATAGCGCTGGCGCGACAGCGTGGTGATGGCGGTGGTGCCCGGGGCCAGGCCGGCATACGCCTTCAGGCGGTCCAGCGCCTTGGCGCGGCGCTCGGCCGGCACCTGGTCGGACAGCAGCAGGTTGATGCCGCTGAACACCGTCTGCGGGGTATCGCTCCACGGCAGCAGGTACTTTTCGTTGAGTTCGCTGCCTTCGATGTTCTCGTCGGCGGCGGCGATCATGATCGCCAGGTCCTGGCGCACGTTCGGGTCGCGCTCGGTGGCCAGCTTGGCCTTGAGCTGGTCGCGCGCCTTGGCCATCGCGGCGCGGTAGCGCTTGGCGTTGTCCGGCCCGAAATCGGCCACCTTGTCGTCGTAGCCCGGCACGCCGAAGAAGCCGGTCTCTTCCGGCTGGAACGGGCCCTGCGCATCGAGCAGGATCTGCGCCAGTTCGTTGCTGTGGGTCACCCAGGCCGCACTGGCCGGGGCCTTGGTGGCGGCAGGAGTGGCAGCGAAGGCCGGCGGCGCACTGAGCGCGGCGGGGACGGAAAGGGCCAACGCGACGGCAAGGGCAAGCGGCTTCATGCAGGACTCCAGTGAGCGGGTGCCTGCGACCCTACGCACTCGGGGAGGCAGCGGCAATCGGCCGGAGGTCATGGCCGCCGCCCGGCGGGCCCCCGCCCGCGCCCCACCGGCACGGACGGCGCCAGGTGGGGCTCCCGGAAGCGTGCGTTACGGCTTGAGGCAGCGGCCCAGGAAATCCTCGGCCAGGCGGTAGCGGTGCAGCGCGTTGCTGCCCGACAGGCCATGCTTGGCGCCCGGGTAGGTCATCAGCTCAAAGGGCTGGCCACGCTTCTGCAGCGCGCTCATCAATTCGGTGGAATTGGTGAACAGCACGTTGTCGTCGGCCATGCCGTGGATCAGCAGCAGGCGCGAGCGCAGGCCGTCGATGTGGGCCAGCACCCGCGCTTCTTCATAGCCCTTGGCGTTGCGCGCCGGCAGGTCCATGTAGCGTTCGGTGTAATGGGTGTCGTACAGGCCCCAGTCGGTAACCGGTGCGCCGGCCACGCCGCAGGCGTACTGGTCCGACGCCTTGGCCAGCAGCATCAGGGTCATGTAGCCGCCGTTGGACCAGCCCTGCACGCCGATGCGCGCCGGGTCCACCCACGGCTGCTGCTTGAGCCATTCCACGCCCTTGAGCTGGTCGGCCACTTCCACCGTGCCCTGCACGCCGTACAGCGCACCGCCGAAATCGCGGCCACGGCGCGGGGTGCCGCGGTTGTCCAGCGAAAACACTACATAGCCCTGCTGGGCCAGGTACTGGTTGAACAGGTGGTCGCCACGGCCGGGCCAGCTGTCGGTGACGGTCTGGCTGGCCGGGCCGCCATACACGTACACCACCACCGGATAGCGCTTGGCCGGGTTGAAGCCAGCGGGCTTGATCAGGCTGTAGTTCAGCGCGGTGCGGCCGTCGGCCGCGGTGAGGGTGCCGAACTCCACCGGGCGCTGCGCATCCAGGTAGCGCGCGTACGGGTGGCTGGGATCTTCCAGGTTGTTCTCCACCAGCGTGGCGATCTTTTCGCCATTGGCACGGTGCAGCGCGATCTGCGGCGGCGTGGTGGTGTTGGACCAGCTGTCCACGTACACGCTGGCGTTCTTCGCGAAGCTGGCGCTGTGCATGCCCGGTGCGTTGGACAGGCGCTGCAGCGCCCCGCCCTGCAGCGGCACGGCGTAGAGCTGGCTTTCGCGCGAGGAATCCACCCCGGCGCGGAAGTAGACCTTGCCGGCGTCTTCGTCCACGGCCAGCAGTTCGTCCACCGGCCAGTTGCCGCTGGTGAGTGCGGTCACGCTCTTGCCATCATCGGACACGCGGTACAGGTGCTGGAAACCGCTGCGCTCGGACGACCACAGGAAGCCGCCCTGCTTGAGGAAATGCAGGCTGTTGTGCAGCGGCACCCAGGTCGGCGACGTTTCAGTGACCAGGGTGCGCTGCTTGCCGCTTTCCAGATCGGCCTGGATCAGTTCCAGGGTCTTCTGGTCGCGCGACTGGCGCTGGAAGGTGAGGTGCTGCGGGTCGCGCCAATCGACGCGGGCCAGGTAGATGTCCGCGTTGCGGCCCAGATCGACCCAGCGCGCGGCGGCATCGGCGCGCGGGGCGATCACGCCCAGCTTGACGGTGACGTTGTGGTCGCCAGCGGCCGGGTAGCGCTGTTCGATCATTTCGGTGCGGTCGGCGTACATCTCATAGCGCTTCTGCACCGGCACCGGCGATTCGTCGATGCGCGCAAAAGCGATGGCCGAGTCGTCCGGCGCCCACCAGTAACCGGTGTGGCGGTCCATTTCCTCGTCGGCGACGAATTCGGCCACGCCGTTGCCGATGGTCTCGCTGCCATCGCGGGTGAGCTGGATCTGGCGACCGCTGGCCAGGTCGATCACCCACAGGTTGCGGTCGCGCACGAAGCTGACGAAGCCGCCCTTGGGCGACAGCTTGGCATCGGTGGCGAAGCCCTCACCGTGGGTGAGCTGGCGCACGGCGGCCTTGCCCTGCTTGTCCAGGTCGTACAGATACAGTTCGCCGCCCAGCGGGAACAGCAGGGTGCGCGCGTCGGGCGACCACTGGTAATCCACGATGCCGGTCATGGCGGCAATGCGCTGGCGCTCGCGGCGGGCCTTCTCGGCATCGCTCAGGGTTTCATCGCCGGGCAGCACCACCTTGGAATCGACCAGCAGGCGGGTCTGGCCGCTGGCGATGTCATACGCCCACAGGTCCAGCTGGTTGCGGTCGGCCTCTTTGCCGCGCAGGAAGCTCACGCGTGAGCCATCCGGGGCCACCTTGGGCTTCATCAGGGTCGGGCCGGACAGCGGCAGCGGCCCGGTGATGGCATCCAGGGTGAGCTTTTCGGCGTGGGCGATGGTGGTCGAGGCGAGCATGAGGGCGAGCGAGGCAACAAAGTGGCGCATGGAATCTTCCGGCGGCGGCTGGGCGTTCCCGGTCCGGTGGGGCGGGTTGGGAGCGGACCATCCTAACCAAAACCGGGGGGCGGGTGCCGGGGGGTAGAGCCGACTGTCAGTCGGCTGCCGGGAGTACCGGGCGCTCCGGGCAGCCGACTGACAGTCGGCTCTACCGCGGCAGATCGGCGGCGATGCCGCCTGGTTTACCGCTGGCCGAACAGGTGCTTGCGCTCTTCGTCGGACAGCGGCTTGCCGGCATCCGGGTTGACCTGATGCTTCAGCGCGTAGGCCCGCTGGGTCGCCGGGCGCGCGGCAATGGCGTCGTGCCAGCGCTTCAGGTTCGGGAACGCGGCGAAATCGGCCGGCAGCTTGTCGTACGCACCAATCCAGGGGTAGCTGGCCATGTCGGCGATACTGTAGTCGTCGCCGCCCAGGTAGGCGCTGCTGGCCAGGCGCTTGTCCATCACCCCGTGCAGGCGGCGCACTTCGTTGCCGTAGCGCTCGATGGCGTACGGAATCTGCTCCGGCGCATACACATTGAAATGGCCCATCTGGCCACTCATCGGGCCCAGCCCGGCCATCTGCCAGAACAGCCATTCCAGCACCGCCACCCGGCCGCGGGTGTCGGCCGGCAGGAATTTCCCTGTCTTCTCGGCCAGGTACAGCAGGATCGCCCCGGACTCGAACACGCTCTGCGGCGCGCCCCCGTCGGTGGGCTGGTGGTCGACCAGCGCCGGCATCTTGTTGTTGGGGGAAATGGCGAGAAATTCGGGCTTGAACTGGTCGCCGCTGCCGATGTTCACCGGCTTGATGGTGTACGGCAGGCCCAGCTCTTCCAGCAGCAGGGTGACTTTGTGGCCGTTCGGGGTAGGCCAGTAATACAGATCGATCATGACAGGACCCAGCGGTTCAGGAATCCCGAGTCTAGTGCGTCAGCTGGCTTGGCAGGGTCATGCCGGCCCGCTACTCTGCGGCGTCCCCCGCAACGCAGCATCCCAGCATGAGCTCGACCGAAAAGCCCATCAGCCCCCTGTCGTCCCTGATCTTCGCCTCGCGCTGGCTGCAGCTGCCGCTGTACCTGGGCCTGATCCTGGCGCAGTGCGTCTACGTGTTCCTGTTCGGCAAGGAGCTGTGGCACCTGGTCCACAAGGCCAACAGCATGGGCGAGCAGGAAATCATGCTGTTGGTGCTGGGCCTGATCGACGTGGTGATGATCTCCAACCTGCTGGTGATGGTGATCGTGGGCGGCTACGAGACCTTCGTTTCGCGCCTGCGCCTGGAAAATCACCCGGACCAGCCGGAGTGGCTGAGCCACGTCAATGCGAGCGTGCTGAAGGTGAAGCTGGCGCTGTCGATCATCGGCATCTCCTCGATCCACCTGCTCAAGACCTTCATCGGCGCCGGCAACCTGGACGGCCTGCCGGCGTGCAACAGCCCGGAGTACGTCACCGCGGTGCTGGATGCCGTGGCCAAGTACGGCCCGGCCGTGGAAGCCTCGTTCAAGTGCTCCACCATGACCGGCAGCGGCGTGATGTGGCAGACCATCATCCACGCCGCATTCATCCTGTCGGCGATCGGCATTGCCTACACCGACAAGCTGATGGCCCACACCCCGAGCAAGTCGCTGGCGCACTAAGCGCCCGCCCTGCCCGCCCCGGCCCTGCAAAGCAGGGCGCGGGGATGCTAGATTGGGCACCTGCTGCACCGCGCCGGACGCTGGGAAACGTACCGGGGCTTCGGTCGGCCTGACCGCATCAGGCCTTACGTATCGTCGTTCTTCAAAGGGGAGTTGGATGTCGCACGTCAACACGAACGCCAAGGCGCGCCTGCTGGTGCCGCTGACCCTGGTGGTGGCTCTGGCCGCCTGCTCGGGCAAGGACGAAACGGCTCCGGCCGCGCCGACCGCACCGGCTGCCACGGCCGCCGCACCTGCCGCCGCGCCGCCGGCACCGGCGGTTTCGGCCAAGGTCCAGTCAATGGGGACCGAGGAACTGCGTGACCTCGCCAGCAAGGCCCTGCGCGAAAACCGCATGTACGGCCCGGCCGGCGACAACGCCATGGAGTACTACCTGGCGCTGCGCGAGAAGACCCCGGACGATGCCTCGATCAAGAGCGCACTGTCGGACCTGCTGCCGTACACGCTGATTGCCGCCGAGCAGAGCCTGACCCGCGAGGACTTCACCGAAGGCCAGCGCCTGGTGGCGCTGATCGAGAAGGTGGACCCCACCGCACCGGCGCTGCCGCGCCTGAAGTCGGGCATCACCAACGGCATGCAGACCGCCCTCAAGCGCACCCAGGAAGAGACCGACAAGGTCAAGAAGGACGCTGAGAACAAGGTCAAGCTGCTGGCCGACCAGCAGCGCCAGCAGCAGGCCACCGAAGCGGAAGCAGCCAAGCAGATCGCTGCGCAGCAGGACGCCGCCCGCCGCGAAAGCGAGCGCCAGGACACCGAGCGCCAGGCTGCGGCCCGCCGCGAAGCCGAACAGCGCCAGCAGGCTGCCGCTGCCGCCCAGGCCGCTGCTGCCCGCCAGCCCACCGCTGCACCGGCCGCCGCCGCCGCCCTGCGCCCGATCAGCACCCCGGCGCCGCGCTACCCGACCGACGCACTGCGCGCCGGTACCTCGGGCGAAGTGCTGGTGGAAATCACGGTGGGCACCGACGGTTCGGTCACCAGCTCGCGCGTGCTGCGCGCCACCCCGGCCCGCATCTTCGACCGCGAGGCGCTCAACGCGGTCAAGCGCTGGAAGTTCGAACCGGTCAGCGCCCCGGTCACCACCCGCCGCACGCTGTCGTTTGCACCGGGCGGTTGATCCACGATTGATGGGCAAAAAGAAAAACCCCGGAGCGATCCGGGGTTTTTTGTTGCCGCCGTATCGACCAACGGTCGATACCTACCGGCTGCCGTGGCGGTAGGTACCGACCGTTGGTCGGTACACAGCCGCCCGGAAATCAACCGGAGATCGCGAGGCGCTCCTGGTGGTAACGGCGTACGGCGGCGAACCACAGCAGTGCGGCCAGGCCGAAGCCTGCCACCAGGTACACCGCCCACAACTGCGGGCTGATCGGTTCGTGGCGGATGATCTTCAGCAGCATCTGGTTCTGCGCCAGGAACGGCACCGCCAGCTGCCACAGCTCGGACTTCACCGGGTACACCATCAGCGCGTAACCGGGCAGCATCGGCAGCAGCATCAGCCAGGTCATGTGGCTCTGCGCCTCCTTCATGCTCTTGGCCGCTGCCGAGAGGAAGGTCAGCAGCGAGGTGCCGATGAACAGGATCGGCATCATCACGAACAGCATCTGCAGCATCGACAGCAGGCCCATGTTGAGCTGCCGCGCCGCTGCACCGGTGGACAGCTGCGCGCTGAGCTTGAACGCCGCCAGCGTGAGCAGCAGCGACACCACGCCCACCACGCAGGCGGCGGCGATCTTGCCGCTGACGATGGCGCTGCGCCGGGCCGGGGTGGCCAGCAACGGTTCCAGCGACTGCCGCTCACGCTCGCCCGCGGTGGTGTCCATCACCAGGTAGGCACCGCCCAGGAACGAGGTGATGGTGAGCAGGATCGGCAACAGCAGCGACAGCATCACACCGCGCTTGGCCTCGGCCGTGGCCAGGTCCTGGGTGGCCACGTCCAGCGGGCGTGCCACCTGCGCGTCGATACCGCGCGCCAGCAAGCGCAGCGCGCCCACCTGCTGGCTGTAACCGTTGAGGGCCGCCTTCAGGCGTGCGGTGGGAATATCGGCATCGCGGCGGGTGCTGTCCTGCACGATCTCCACCAGTGCCGGGCGACCCTCGGCCCAGTCCTTGCCGAACTCCGGGCTGATGCGCAGGGCGATGTCGATCTTCTGGTCTCGGATCTCCGCGGTCAGGTCCTTCGGCGGATCCACCGCGTTGAGTCCCTGCGAGGCCAGGAAGCGCACCAGGTTGGGGGCGTGCTCGCGGCCGATGGTCGGGATGTCCAGCGGGGTGTCGATCTGGGTCTTGAACCGGGTCTCGGCCAGCTTGCCCATGCCCAGGATCAGCACCGGGTACAGCAACGGCCCGAGCAGCAGGGTGAGCGCCAGGGTACGGCGGTCACGCGAGAGGTCGCGCAGTTCCTTGCGCATGACGGTCAACAACGTAGCAAACGCGCTCATGCGTGCAGTCCTTCTTCATTGCCGATCGCCTTCACGAAGGCATCTTCCAGGTTCGCTTCGCCGGTCAGCGCGCGCAGCTCGTCGGCCGTGCCGGCGGCCATCACCGTGCCCTTGGCAATGATCACGATCGTGTCGCACAGCGCGGCCACCTCCTGCATGATGTGGCTGGAGAAGATCACGCAGCGGCCTTCGTCGCGCAGCTCGCGCAGGAACCCCCGCAGCGCGCGGGTGGTCATCACGTCCAGGCCGTTGGTGGGTTCGTCCAGGATCACGTTGCGTGGGTCGTGCACCAGCGCGCGCGCAATGGCGGTCTTGGTGCGCTGCCCCTGGGAGAAGCCGTCGGTCTGGCGGTCCAGGATGTCTTCCATGTCCAGCGCCTTGGAGAGCACCTTGGTGCGCTCGCGGATGTGCGCGGCACTCATGCCGTGCAGCTCGCCGAAGTAGGCGATGTTCTCGCGCGCGGTCAGCCGCTTGTACACGCCGCGTGCGTCGGGCAGCACGCCCAGGCGGCGACGGACCTCCACCGGGTGGGTGGCCACGTCCAGTCCATCCACCAGCACCCGGCCCTGGTCGGGTGACATCAGGGTGTAGAGCATGCGCATGGTGGTGGTCTTGCCGGCGCCGTTGGGGCCGAGCAGCCCGGTGATGCGACCGTCTTCGGCCTGGAAGCCGACGTTGTCCACCGCCTTGATCAGGCCGGTCTTGGTCTTGAACGCTTTATGCAGGTTCTCGGCGACGATCATGGTTCCCATCCGTTGAACGAGGTGAAGGCCGGCACCGCGGTGAGGGTATCCAGGCAGGAGGCGTCGAGTGCCTTGGCGTCGGCCTTGTCCATGAACTGCGCGAGCAGGCGCGGCATGCAGCCGGCGCCAAGGGTGCCATGGCCCTGGCCCTTGGCCACGATGTGGCGGCCGTTGGGCAGGTGCTTGAGCACCTGTTCGGCGTAGCGCGGCGGGGTGACCGGGTCGAATTCGCCCGACAGCAGCAGCACCGGCACGTCGGTGCTCAACGGCGCGGTGAAGTTCTTAGGGCGCGTGCCCACGTTCCACACCGGGCAGGCCGCGAAGAACATGCGCGCCACTTCCGGGCCAAGCAGGCGGTCGCCGGCCGGCGCTTCCTGGTAGCGGTCGGCGTCTTCGGCGCAGATCACCGACCACTGCATGCCCTGGTTCATCTGCCCGGCCATGTTGCGCGTGGCCAGGCTGTTGAGCGACATCAGCGGCGCGTAGCGGCCCTGCGCGGCTTCGTCCAGCACCACCGGCAGCAGCGAGGACAGTTCCGGCATGTACGAGAACATGAAGGCCAGGCTGGTCACGGTGTTGGCGCTGATCGGGTCGCGGCGTACCGCGGCGGTGCCCGGGTCACGGTACTCCACTTCCACAGGGGCCTTGGCCAGCGTGGTCATCACGTTGCGCAGCTGGGTGCGGGTATCGACCGGGAAGCGCTTGGCGCAGGCCGGGTCCTTGCGGCATTGGGCGGATTGCAGCTCGATCGCCGATTCGAAGGTGTTGGCGAAATCGCCGCCCACCGCCAGGTCGTTCGGCGCCACCCCGTCGATCACCACCGCACGGGTGTGCTGCGGGAAGCGCGCGGCGTACTGCTGGGCCACGCGAGTACCATAGGAACCGCCGACCAGGTTGATCTTGTCCACGCCCAGCGCAGCACGCACCGCGTCCAGGTCACCGATGGCCTGGGTGGTGGTGTAGAAACGGGTGTCGGCACGCTCGGCCACCGCGGCAGCGCAGCGGGTGGCGAACTCGGCGATCACTTCGGGCGTGGCCGCCGCGTTCTCGTCGAACGAAAGCTCCTTGCCGTCGGCATCCACGCAGCTGAGCGGGTTGGATTTGCCGGTGCCGCGCTGGTCGACCAGGATGATGTCGCGCTTCTTGCGCACGTCGCGCAGCGACTGGTTGATGATGGCCGCCACCTGCGTGGCCGACTGGCCCGGCCCGCCGGCCAGGAAGAACACCGGGTCCTGCTTGCCCTCGCCTTCGTTGGCGGTATCCAGAAGGGCGATGTTGAGCCCGATCTTGCGGCCAGTGGGCGCATCGGGGTTCTCAGGTACCTGCAGGGTGGCGCACTCGGCTTCGACGTTGTTGCTGGCCTGGGCGCTGGTAAGGGTGCAGGGCTTGAACGTCAGTGTTCCGTACTGGCGCTCAGCCGCTTCCGGGGGTGCCTCCGGAGTGGCCTGGCAGGCCGCCAGCAGCAGCAACGCCGCACTGGTGGCCAGGGGACGGCAGGAAAGTCGCATTTCGATCGCATCCTGGATTGAAGGGTCTCAGCATGCCATGACGGATGGGCGGGCTGGATGTGACATGCCCGATTCGACGAGGGGTTTCGTCCCTGCGCCAGCGCGAGGAGACCGACCAGGATAGGGTGCTGAACTTGCCGGAGACGGGCCCGTAACCGGATTTGCATTGGTGCGTGGTGCGGACGCTTACATGGCAACGCGCTCCGGGTAGCGGTGGCGTTGCTACCTCTTCACCGGGAGCGCTGCCGGTTCGGCTGCCTCGTCGCTTCACCTTCCAGCGGGAAGCAATCGCCCCAGACCTCAATATCAAGGCCATTGAGGTTCCGATCCAGGGACACGCAGTTCTGGATCAACGACCGAAGCACGTAGCTGGGTGATCGTTCGCTGCGCCACGCGGAAAGTTGGAAGGCGCGGCGTAGGGCGGGATCCAACTTCACCCGCAAGTAGACCTGCTTCTTCATGGGATGACGTCCTCGGGCAGGAACTGCCCCAGGTCGGCGTTGACCTCACCGTGGAAGATCGTGCGTTCCACGAACCGGGGCACCCGCGGGTCTTCCACTGCTGGCGTGCCCAGCAGCTTGATGGTGATGACGCCAGCGCAGGCTTCAATCTGCAGCTTGCGGCCCACGTTGAAGCCCATCTGCCGCAGCCACTGGCCGCGGATCTTGAGGTAGGGAACCTTCAGCTCTTCGTGGAAGTGTGCGGGTGGGGTGCACGGCGGGGATTGCGTACGGCGTTCGCGTGCGCGCCGGGCAATCGCGGATTGGGAAGGGTAGTCGTTGTAGCTGTCGTCGGGTAGTTGCCTTTTCATGGTCTGCCTCCAGCAGGAAGATCCCTCGCCGGGATGGCGAGGGAGTCGGGAGGTTAGAAACCGTAAAACACGAAAACTCGGCGGGCGTATTTCCACGAGGGTGTTGTATTAGCCACCCTCCCGACGCAGGACATCCAATTCTCGTGTTTTTGGAGTTTCTACGCTCCGGAACACACCATGCGCGCCGCTGCCAGCGATGGGAAATTGTTTGTGCCTCTTGATTTCCCGACTTCGGTAGGCAAAACCTTCTGCATGACGCATATGGCGCTGAAAGCGCAGCTACCAACAGTCAGGGCATATGAACTAGCGGAGTTCAGTAGGAACAATCCATCGTACTCATGCTCGCGTTCATCAGCGCGCGTCAGAAGACGAGTGCGCGCACAGGGCAAGCGTTCCCTGAGTTCGGACATGCTCCCGATTTCCGATGCATGTGTAGGGATACCGCATGACCGAGCGAAACTGTGCGCCCGGCCTGCTGTTGGCGTGTCTGGCCCAGCGGTTCTGGGGCGGCGTCACGGCAGTGGGACGTGAATTATGGAATCTTATGATTGAAATCATAATTATGAGTTTTCCCATAAATTCCCATAATGAGTACGCTTGCCGATATCCACTACTTCCCTCGTGCAGACCTCGTCCACACCATCCATCAGGCGCTTGGCTCCGGGCTCACGCACGCCATCACCATGTTCGCCGCGCGGCGTATGGGGAAAACCCTGTTCGTGAATAACGACCTGGTTCCGGCTGCTGAGGCGTGGGGCTGGCGGGCGTGCTACATCGACCTTTGGGTCAGGCGGGACCATCCGGAAGTAGCTCTGGTGGAGGAGCTGGAAGCCGCCGCGCGGCCCAAGGGCCTTTTGTCCAAGGCCATCAAGCCTGACAAGGTGACCGCCAATGCGGCTTACGCCGGATCTGGGGTACACGCCGAGTGGACAAAGACGGGTGCGCAAGCTGACCTGCAAGGCAGGCTCAGAACCGCAATGCAGAATCTGGCGCAGGCCAGCAACAAGCCGGTTCTGCTCATCCTGGATGAATTCCAGACGCTCGCTGCCGGAATGCACGAGGATTTCGTCGCCTGCTTCCGCGCTTCGATGCTTGAGCTGCAGCCGAAGTTGAAGCTCTTCTTTACAGGGTCCTCCCGCGATGCACTCAATGAGATGTTCCGCAAGCGTAGAGCGCCGCTGTTTGACGCAGCGCTTTCACTTCCTCTGCCGCAGCTGGGCAACGACTTTGTGGCCAACCGCGCCCACATCTTTGCGCAGATGACCGGACGCAAGGTTGATCAGGTGGAGCTGGCCAGCGTCTTCGAACGCATTGCCCGGGTGCCGCTCTACCTCAACCAGATCATCCTGCACATGGTGGTTGGCATCACATCGGACCCGTGGGATGGCCTGCGCCGCTGGCAGCACGAGATAGGCGAAACCGGTCTACGCGAGCAGTGGCTGAGGTTGAAACCGATCGACAGGATCATCCTGCAACACCTGGCTACCCAACAGCCGGAGAGCCTGTTCAGTACGGACTTCAGCGCCATGGTCACGGATCGACTGGAAGAGAAGAACGCGTGCAACCCCCAGCGGGTTCAAACCGCCGTCAATCGACTGGTGAAGAACCTGGTGCTGGCACCCAAGGGTGAAAAGGGCGAGTACGAGATCGAAGACCGCGCGTTGGCAACGTACCTCGCGAGTGGGTCGATTCCAGCCCGCTGAAGCTCCCAGCGCATATGCCCGAACGTCAGCCGCCCAGCCGCTCGTCGACAGAATCAAGCAGTCTCTTACCGTGAAGGACTGCGAGTACTGCAATCTGGTCAGCACGAATTTCGTAAATGACTCGATAGCTGTAGAGGAAGCGCTCTCGCAGGCTTGTACGGCCAACCTCTGGCACTACCCTACCCGCAAAGGGATGGACCTCAATCACATTGCCCAGCTCAAACAGCGCTTCGATGATCCGTCTGGCGTGGCGCGGGGAGTCTCGTGCAATGAACTCTGCGATGGCGTCGATATCTTCGAGCGCCTCGCTCGTCCAGTTCAGCGGTCCAGCCATTTACCCAGCCGCTCGCGCGCCTGTTCTGTGGTGTGGACCCGGCCAGCGTCCACATCCGCGCGGCCGCGCTGGATCTTCTCCAATACATAGACGTGGTACTGGATGTCTTCAAGCGTGGAATCGTCCGGCAGTTGATTCAGCAACTGGGCGACTTCCTGCTTGGCAGTCACGGGGGGCGTCATGGCGGTAGCTCCGGATCTGATGGGGCCATTCTAGCCCCCTTACTCCAGCCCAGCGTCACTTGCTGCTGACGTACTTCTCCCGCCGCACCTGCGGCGTCGGCAAGCCCGCTTCCTTCAGCGCCTCGAAGGTCGCATCCACCATGTCCGGGTTGCCGCACAGGTAGGCGATGTCGGTGGCGGGGTTGGGCGCAAACTCGGCCAGGTGCTGCTGCACGTAGCCATGGCGGACGTCCGGGTGCGGGCTGTCGGGCAGCTCGCGGGACAGGCACGGCACGTAGCGGAAGCCCGGGTGGGCGGCGGCGAAGGCGTAGAAGTCTTCGCTGTAGAGCAGCTCTTCAGGGGTGCGGGCGCCTTGGAGCAGCACCACTTCCACCCCGCGCTCGGCCATGGCGGTGGCCAGCAGCGGCAGCATGGAGCGGTACGGGGTGACCCCGGTGCCGGTGGCGATGAGCAGGTAGCGGGCGTTGTGATCGCCCGGCATCAGGCAGAACCGGCCAAACGGGCCGCTGGCGGTCACGTGGCCGCCCAGGTCCAGGCCCTCGAACAGGGCCGTGGCGGCGCCGCCGGGCACAAAGCTGACTGCAATATCAACGGCTTCGCCGGGGGCCATGGCGTGGTCGTGGATGGTGGCCAGGGAGTAGCTGCGCTTGGTGGCAGTGCCGTCGGCGTACTCGAAATGGACCTGGATGAACTGTCCGGGCTGGAAATCCAGCGGTTGGCCGTCATCACGCAGGAACTGGTAGTGGCCGACGGTGGGGGCCAGCATGCGCCGGTCGATCAGCTTGAGGGGGAATTGAACAGGCACGAATTTGGGAAACAGTGTGTAGCCGGGGCAGACCCTCGGGGGCTTCTATAATAGCCGCTCCCCCGCCCCTATCCAGCGCCGTCCCATGGGCGCGAAGGCAAGAGCTTGGCATCCCAGAACACTCCCGCGACCAGTACCGCCCCCGCCCTGCGGGTGCGCGACCTCCGCAAGACCTATGACAACGGCACCCAAGCCCTGAAAGGGGTTTCGCTGGACGTTGCCCCGGGCGACTTCTTCGCGCTGCTGGGCCCGAACGGGGCCGGCAAGTCCACCCTGATCGGGATCATCAGCTCGCTGGTGAACCTCAGCGAGGGCCAGGTGGAGGTATTCGGCAGCGACCTGGTGCGCAACCGCAGCGCCACCATGCGCCTGATCGGCCTGGTGCCACAGGAAATCAACTTCAACCTGTTCGAGAAGCCCTTCGACATCCTGGTCAACTACGCCGGCTTCTATGGCGTGGCCCGTGCCGAGGCCGAGAAGATGGCCGAGGAGGAGCTCAAGCGCGCCCATCTGTGGGAAAAGGCGCAGGTGATGAGCCGGACGCTGTCGGGCGGCATGAAGCGCCGGCTGATGATCGCCCGGGCGATGATGACCCGCCCGCGCCTGCTGATCCTGGATGAGCCCACCGCGGGCGTGGATATCGAGATCCGCCGCGACATGTGGCGGGTGCTGAAGGAGATCAACGCGGCCGGCACCACGATCATCCTCACCACCCATTACCTGGAAGAGGCCGAGCACCTGTGCCGCAACCTGGCCATCATCAACCACGGCCAGATCGTGACCCAGGGGCCGATGCGCGAGCTGCTGGCCAAGCTGGACGTGGAAGGCT
Source organism: Stenotrophomonas sp. Steno-Z4 (assembly GCF_056393145.1). Taxonomy (NCBI): domain Bacteria; kingdom Pseudomonadati; phylum Pseudomonadota; class Gammaproteobacteria; order Lysobacterales; family Lysobacteraceae; genus Stenotrophomonas; species Stenotrophomonas sp. Steno-Z4. The sequence goes on from NZ_JBWJPC010000001.1 coordinate 1,329,096, forward strand.
TCCTGTTCGATATCGACGGTGAGCTGCCGACGCAGCTGCCGGTGATCGAGGGCACCACGATGGTGGCCATCGACGGGCACACGCTGGACGTGGACATGCCGCGCGCGATGGATCTGAACCGGGTGTTCGCGGCGCTGAACGCGTCGGGCATCCGGGTGCGGTCGATGCGGACCAAGAGCAACCGCCTGGAGGAGCTGTTCGTGCGCCTCACCGGCAACCAGGAGAACGCCGCATGAGCAGCACCCCGACCCCGGTCCTGACCGACGGCCAGCGCAACCGGATTGCGCTGATGACGATCGTGCGCCGCGAAGTGGCGCGCATCCTGCGCATCTGGGGCCAGACGCTGGTGCCGCCGGCGATCACGATGACGCTGTACTTCCTGATCTTCGGCGGGCTGATCGGGTCGCGCGTGGGCGAGATGGGCGGCTACAGCTACATTCAGTTCATCGTGCCAGGCCTGGTGATGATGAGCGTGATCCAGAACAGCTACGGCAACATCAGTTCGTCGTTCTTCGGGGCGAAGTTCGGGCGGCACGTGGAAGAGCTGCTGGTGAGCCCGATGCCGAACTGGGTGATCCTGTGGGGTTACGTGGCCGGCGCGGTGCTGCGCGGGTTGATGGTGGGCGTGATCGTGCTGCTCATCGCGATGTTCTTCACACCGGTGCGCATTCCACACCCGCTGGTGACGCTGACCACGGTGCTGCTGGGCGCGACGATCTTCTCGCTGGCCGGTTTCATCAATGCGGTGTACGCCAAGAAGTTCGATGACGTGGCGATCGTGCCGACCTTCATCCTGACCCCGCTGACCTACCTGGGCGGCGTGTTCTATTCGGTGAAGCTGCTGCCGACGTGGGCTGAAGCCGCTACGCATGCGAACCCGATCTTCTACATGGTGAACGCGTTCCGCTACGGCCTGCTGGGTACGAGCGACGTGCCGCTGTGGGTGGCGTATGCGCTGATGATCGGTTTCGTGGTGGTGCTGACCGCGCTGGCGCTGTGGCTCCTGAAGCGCGGCGTAGGCATGCGGAGCTGATCTACCCCGGTAGCGCCGGCCGTTGGCCGGCCCTCGAAGTAGTTGGAGAAACGCATGCGCATACTTGTATTGGGTGCCGGTGGTACCGGCGGTTACTTCGGCGGCCGCCTGGCCCAGGCGGGGGTCGACGTGACCTTCCTCGTCCGCCCTGTCCGCGCGGCTCAGCTGGACAGCGAGGGCCTGGTGATTCGCAGCCCGCTGGGTGATGCGAGCTTCCCGGTAGCCCACGTCACTGCCGATGCGCTGCCTGCGCTTGCCGCAGAGCAGCCCTTCGATCTGGTGATCCTGAGCTGCAAGGCGTACGACCTGGACAGCGCCATCGAGGCGATTGCACCTGCGTTGTCCTCGCGTACGACGGTGCTGCCGATCCTCAACGGGCTGCGCCACTACGCGGCACTGGATGCGCGCTTCGGCCGCGATGCGGTGCTGGGTGGGCTGTGCTTCATCAGTGCGACCAAGGCCGCCGATGGGGCGGTGCTGCACCTGGCGCCAGCGGCGAAGCTGACCTTTGGCGAGCGTGATACGCCCGGCAACAGTGCGCGGGTACTGGCGCTGGCGGCGGCGTGCGTACAGGCCGGGGTGGACCATGTGGCCAGCGATGCCATTGGGCAGGAGCAGTGGGTCAAGTACACGTTCCTGACCACGCTGGCGGCGGCAACCTGCCTGATGCGGGCGGATGTGGGCACGATCGTGGCGACGGATGATGGTGCGGAGATCGTGCGCGGGCTGTATGCCGAATGCCTGGCGGTGGCCGAGGCGTCGGGTGAGCCGATTCCGGAGAAGGCGCAGGCGGTGGCACTGGCGGCGACCACGCAGGAAGGTTCGGCGCTGAAGGCGTCGATGCTGCGCGATCTGGAGGCCGGCCAGCAGGTGGAGGCCGAGCAGATCGTGGGCGACATGCTGGTGCGGGCACGCGCGGCCGGCCAGGCGGCGCCGCTGCTGGCGGTGGCGTATGCGCATCTGCAGGCTTACCAGCGCCAGCGCCAGCGCGCGGGCTGAGCATGGCTGCCGGCGCTGCACCGACGCGGGTTCTGGTGCTGGGGCTTGGCTACAGCGGGCGGCACGTGGCGGCGCTGTTACGGGCCCAGGGTGTGGCCTGCAGTGGCACGGTGCGGGAGCCGGACGCGGCGGCCGACGGTGGTGTTGTCCGCCACCGGCTGGTGGCGGGGCAGCCTGTTGATGATGCGCTGCGTGAAGCCATCCGCAGCGCGGAGGCGGTGATCTGTACGGTGCCTCCGGATGATGCCGGTGACCCTGCGTTGCGGTTGGTGGCCGAAGCGCTGCGTGCCAGTACGGTACTTCGCTGGGTGGGCTATCTCTCTTCAACGGCGGTGTACGCCGACCGCGAGGGCGGCTGGATCGACGAGTCGTCGGTGGCCGATGCGGTGGATGACACGGCGCGGCGGCGGTTGCTGGCCGAGGCGCAGTGGCGCGGGTTCGCACGTGACAAGGGCGTGGCGTCTGCCGTGTTCCGGCTGCCCGGGATCTATGGGTCCGGGCGCAATGCGCTGGTGCAGCTTGCGGAAGGTCGGGCGCGGCATGTGGTGCGGCCGGGGTTGGTGTTCAACCGGCTGCATGTGGAGGATCTGGCGGCGGTCGTTGTTGCCGCGATGGCTCACCCGGTGAGGCGTTGTATCTGCCCGCCGACGACGAGCCGGCCGCACCGCAGGAGGTGCTGGCGTTCGCGGCGGAGCTGGGTGGGTTTGCGATGCCACCTGCGGTGGCGTGGGATGACCCGTCGGTAAGCCCGGCGTTGCGGCGGTTCTACGCCAGCAACAAGCGCATCGACAGCCGGGGCACGCGCGAAGCGTTGGGGTGGAAGCCGAACTTCGCCACATACCGCGAAGGCCTTCAGGACGCCATCCGGTAGGGTTGGTTCCCAAACAACCGCCGATAGGAGTGATCGGTGCTTTGATGCATTGACCTCTCCGGCGACGTGCCTTCGCCATCGGTCATGCCTTCTACGGCCTGCCCATTGGTATCGGCGGTCGATCGGGATGCGACCCTACCAAGGCAGCGACACGGCAGGGCCCGGGTCAGCGCGCGTCTGGCAGGCGGAAGAACGTGCGCGTCGCTGCGGTGGCATTCGCTGCGGTCAGCTCCACATCCTCGCCGCGATCCCGCGCCAGCTCTTCCACGATATGCGCCAGGAACATCGGCTCGTTGCGACGATCCTTCGGCATCGGCTTCAAACTGCGCGGCAGCAGGTACGGTGCGTCGGTTTCAATCATCAGCCGCTCGGCCGGAATGTGCTTCACCAGCTCGCGCAGGTGCGCGCCACGGCGCTCGTCGCACAGCCAGCCGGTGATGCCGATGTACCAGTCCTGGTCCAGGTAATCGAACAGCTCCTGGCGCTCGCCGGTGAAGCAATGCACCACCGCGGCGCCGATGCGGCCGTCGAAGTTCTTCATCTGCGCCATGAAATCGGCATGCGCGTCGCGCTGGTGCAGGAACAGCGGCTTGCGCTGTCCATCGGCGGCGCGCACCTCGCTGGCCAGCTGCAGCTGGCGCTCGAAGGCACGGTGCTGGGCCGGGCGCGGGGCGAAATCGCGGAAATAGTCCAGGCCGCACTCGCCCACCGCCACCACTTCGGCGTGGGCGTGCAGCGCGCGCATTTCGGCATCGCATTCGTCGGTGTATTCCACCGCGTGGTGCGGGTGCACGCCGGCGGTGGCGTACAGGAAGCCCGGGTGCTGGCGCGCCAGGTCGAGGGCCATCGGCGAATGCTCGCGGCTGGCGCCGGTCAGCACCATCTGCACCACGCCGGCGTCGCGGGCGCGGGCCAGCACGGCATCGCGGTCGCGGTCGAAGGAATCGTGGGTGAGGTTGGCGCCGATATCGATCAGTTGCATGGGGCAGCTACGGGGCAATGAATCGCGCCATTGTAGCCCGGCCGGCTCGCCGGCCCCGCCGCCGGCCCGTATCCTTGCGCCATGAGTACGCCGAGTTTTCCGATTTCCGGGCTGCTGCCGCAGATCGCCACGCAGCTGGCCACGCACCCGCGCCTGGTGCTGGAAGCGCCCCCTGGCGCAGGCAAGACCACCCAGGTGCCGCTGGCGCTGCTGGACGCGCCGTGGCTGGAAGGCCGGAAGATCATCATGCTGGAACCGCGCCGGGTGGCCGCGCGCAGCGCCGCGCAGTTCATGGCGCGGCAGCTGGGGGAAGAGGTCGGCGGCACGGTGGGCTACCGCATCCGCTTCGAGAACAAGGTCTCGGCACGCACCCGGGTGGAGGTGGTCACCGAGGGCATCCTCACCCGCATGCTGCAGGACGACCCGATGCTGGACGGCGTGGGCGCTCTGCTGTTCGATGAATTCCATGAGCGCCACCTGGCCGCCGATCTGGGGCTGGCGCTGGCGCTGGATGTGCAGGCGCAATTGCGCGAGGACCTGCGCATCGTGGTGATGTCGGCGACGCTGGATGGCGAGCGGCTGGCGCAGTTTCTGGACGCCCCGCGCCTGAGCAGCGCCGGCCGCAGCTTCCCGGTGGCGGTGAGCCATTTCCCGGCCCGCCGCGATGAATCCCTTGAGGCGCAGGCACGGCGCGCGGTGGAGCAGGCCTTGGCCGAGCACCCCGGGGATGTGCTGGTGTTCCTGCCCGGCCAACGCGAGATCGCGCGCACCCAGGCGGCGCTGGAACAGGCGTTGCCGGCCGATATCCAGGTGTTGCCGCTGCACGGCGAGCTGCCGGTGGAGCAGCAGTCGCGCGTGCTGCAGCCCGATCCGCAGGGCCAGCGCCGGGTGGTGCTGGCCACCAACGTGGCCGAATCCTCGGTGACCCTGCCCGGGGTGCGCGTGGTGGTGGATGCGGGGCTGGCGCGCGAGCCGCGCTACGACCCCAACAGCGGTTTTTCGCGGCTGGACGTGGTGAACATCGCGCAGGCCTCGGCCGACCAGCGCGCCGGCCGCGCCGGGCGCGTGGCCGAAGGCTGGGCCTGGCGGCTGTGGCCGCAGTCGCAGCGGCTGGAAGCGCAGCGCCGGCCGGAGATCGCACAGGTGGAGCTGGCCGCGCTGGCGCTGGAGCTGGCTGCCTGGGGCAGCGAGGACCTGCGTTTCGTGGATGCGCCGCCGGTGGGCGCGATGGCCGCCGCGCGCGAGCTCCTGCAGCGGTTGGGTGCGCTGGGCGATAGCGGCGCGCTCACCGCACTGGGCCGGCGCATGCTCACCCTGGGCACGCACCCACGGCTGTCGGCGATGCTGCTGGCGGCCGGCAACGGCACCGAGCAGGCGCTGGCCTGCGACCTGGCCGCGCTGGTGGAAGCGCGGGATCCGCTGCGCCACGGCGGCGATGCGTTGGCCGCGCGGTGGCGGGCGCTGGCCGCATTCCGGCAGGGACGCGTGCCGCAGGACGCCAATCGCGGCGCGCTGGCGGCCATCGATGCGGCCAGCAAGCAGTGGCGGCGGCGCCTGCGCTGCGACACCGCGCCGCCGTCTTCAGTGGAGGCCCACCAGCTGGGCGACCTGCTGGCGCACGCCTTCCCGGACCGGATCGCGGCGCGGCATCCCACCGACCCGCTGCGTTACCTGTTGGCCAATGGGCGCAGCGCGCGCTTGTTCGACCCCAGCGACCTGCGCGGTGAGCCGTGGCTGGTGGCGGTGGAACTGCGCTACGAGGCCCGTGATGCGCTGCTGCAGCGCGCCGCGCCGGTGGACGAGAACCGCCTGCGCCGGGATTTCCCGCAGCGCTTCCAGCAGCAGGATGTGGTGCGCTGGGACGCGGACAAGCGGGCGCTGGTGGCGCGCCGCGAAAGCCGCTTCGACCGCATCGTGCTGGACAGCCGCTCGGCCGGGCGGGTGGATCCGGCGCAGGCCGCGCAGGCGCTGACCGAGGCGGTGCGTGAGCTGGGACTTGAGGCATTGCCGTGGACCGACGGCCTGCGCCAGTGGCAGGCGCGAGCGCTCTCGCTGCGTGCGTGGATGCCGGAGCTGGACCTGCCGGAGGTGTCTGATGCGGCGCTGATGGAGACGCTCACGACATGGCTGACGCCGGCGTTCAATGGCAAGACGCGCCTGGATGCGCTGGATGAGTCCACGCTGGGCGAGGCACTGAAATCGCCGATGCCGTGGGCGCAGCGCCAGCTGATCGACAAGCATGCGCCGGTGCGTATCGCGGTGCCGTCGGGGATGGAGCGGCCGATCACGTATGCGCTGGAGGCCGATGGCAGCACGCCGCAGCCACCGGTGCTGGCGGTGAAGCTGCAGGAGCTGTTCGGGCTGGCCGATACGCCGCGCATCGCCGATGGCCGCGTGCCGCTCACGCTGCACCTGCTGTCGCCCGGTGGCCGCCCGCTGCAGGTCACCCAGGACCTGCGCAACTTCTGGGCCAACACCTATGCCGAGGTCAAAAAGGAAATGAAGGGGCGCTACCCACGGCACCCGTGGCCGGATGATCCGTGGACCGCCAGCGCCACCCATCGCGCCAAGCCGCGCGGGACATAACGCCGGCTGACCGTGCGCCGCGGGTCCACCTGAATGGATCGCGCGGATTGGTTATCGTCGTGACCATGCCGTGCCTGGTGGATAACACGCCCTACACGGCCCCCGCGCGACACTGGATTTCGAACCGAGGCAAAGGACCCCCCAATGAGCAGACTGACCGTGATTACCGACCGCGCCCTGGAGCGTGCACTGGATCTGGCAAGCAGCGCAGGCGATGGCCTGAAGCACGCCGGCAGCAACCTGCGCCACCTCGGCCCGCAGGCGACGGACTGGATCAAGACCGGTGCGGCGCTGGGTGCGGTGAAGACCGGCAGCAAGGTGGCCGCCAAAGCGGTGCGCCGTAATCCGGCGGCCACTATCGCCGTGGCCGCAGTAGGTGTAGGCCTGCTGGGCTACGCGCTGTACCGCAAGCAGCAGAAGAAGAAGCTGGCCAACGGCAGCGTGGTGAATGGGCAGGCCGAGCGCATCAGCGCGCGCAACCGCCGCAACACCACGGTGGTGGATGAGCACAGCGATATCGGCAGCGACGCCTGATCCATCAGGCACGTTGCAGTAGACGAAAACCGCCGGCATGTCCGGCGGTTTTTGTTTGGATCAATCGATCCGCCGCCACTGGCCGGGCTGCAGGTCCGCCAACCGGTGCGGGCCCATCGCCACGCGCACCAGCCGCAGGGTAGGCAGGCCGACCGCCGCCGTCATCCGCCGCACCTGGCGGTTGCGCCCTTCGCGCAGGGTGATGGCCAGCCAGGCATCAGGCACGGTCTTGCGGAACCGCACCGGTGGCGTGCGCTCCCACAACGTTGGGGTTTCCAGGTACTCCACGCGTGCGGGCAGGGTCGGGCCGTCGTTCAACTGCACGCCCCTGCGCAACGCCTGTACCTGCTCGTCGGTCGGCGCACCTTCCACCTGCACCCAGTAGGTCTTGTCTTCCTTGTGGCGTGGGTCGGTCAGCCGATGTGCCAGCCTGCCGTCGTCGGTGAGCAGCAGCAGGCCCTCACTGTCGTAGTCCAGACGACCTGCCGCGTATACGTCAGGCGGCAGGCCGAAGCCGGCCAGGGTCGCGCGTGGCGGCTGGCTGCTGTCGGTGAACTGGCACAGGACGTTGAAGGGCTTGTTGAGAGCGATCAGCATGGGGCGGGACAGAAGTGACGAGGTGTCATTGTCCCATTACACGGCTTCGGACGCCGTGGTACCGACCAACGGTCGGTACCTACCGCTATCTCAACCGGTAGCGCACGACCGTGGGTCGTGCGCCCGCGTACCGGGCAGGGCCCGGCACTACTTCACGAAACGAAGGGTCATGCGGTCGCTTTCACCGATCGCCTTGTACTTGGCATCATCGGCGGCGTCATGGTTGTTCACCGGCGGCAGGGTCCACACGCCGTTCGGGTGGTCCTTGGTATCGCGCGGGTTGGCGTTGATCTCGCTGCTGCCGGCCAGTTTGAAGCCGGCCGCTTCGGCCATGGCGATGACCTGGGCCTGGCCCACGTAGCCGCTCTTGTCGTCGGCCGGCACGTCGGCCTTGGCACGGTGTTCGACCACGCCGAGCACGCCACCGGGCTTGAGCACGCTGTAGAAGCCCTTGAACATGCCTTCGGCCTGGTTGGCGCTGCGCCAGTTGTGCACGTTGCGGAAGGTCAGCACGACATCGGCGGAGTTGTCAGGGCCGAACTTGGGGGCTTTGGGGTCGTAACCCACGATCTTGGCCTTGTCGTAGAGCGCCGGGGTGCCGGCGAACTTCTTTTCCAGCCCGTCGCGACCGCGCTGCTGGTAATCGCGGGCCTTGCCTTCAGCAACCGCCATCGGGTCGACCACCGCCGCGACGTAGGTGCCCTTGTCTCGCAGCAGCGGGGCGAGGATTTCCGAGTACCAGCCGCCACCGGGGGTGATTTCCACCACGGTCTTGCCCGGTTCCACGCCGAAGAACGACAACGTCTGCGCCGGGTGCCGGTAGGCGTCGCGCTTCACGTTGTCCGGCGTGCGGCCCTTGCCGTCGACGGCAGCCTGGACGGCGGCGGTGATGGCGGGCTGGGCGTTGGGGCCGGCTGGCTTGATGGCCATGGCGGGGGCGGCAAGCAGCAGCGTGGACACGGTGAACAGGCAGGCACAGCTGAGCGAACGGGCTTTCATCGGATCACGTACGGTGGCGGGATGCGGCGAGCCTATCAGCCGCGATGTCAAAGGTGTTCACAAAACGTTAGTGCAGTGCAGCGAAGCGGAACACTGTTTTGTGGGCCGCGCCGCAGCGGTGTCATGGACAGGCACTTATGCTGTGACATTGGATTTGACTGGAGGATTGCCCATGACTGCACCGCGCGAACTCGGCCGTTCCGGCCTGAAAGTGCTTCCCATCGCGTTCGGCGGCAACGTCTTCGGCTGGGGCGCGGACGAGAAGACCTCGTTCGCCCTGCTCGATGCGTTCGTCGATGCCGGCTACAGCCTGGTCGATACCGCCGATGTGTATTCGGCCTGGGTGCCCGGGAACAAGGGCGGTGAATCGGAAACGATCCTGGGCCGCTGGTTCCAGCGCAGCGGCAAGCGCGACAAGGTGGTGCTGGCCACCAAGGTGGCCAAGTGGGCCGAACACCCGGGGCTGTCCGCCGACAACATCAGTGCGGCCGTGGAAGATTCGCTGCGCCGCCTGCAGACCGATGTCATCGATCTCTACCAGGCGCACGAGGATGACGAGTCCACGCCGCTGGAAACCACGCTGGCCGCGTTTGGCCGGTTGATCGAACAGGGCAAGGTACGTGCGATTGGCGCCTCCAACTACAGCGCCGAGCGGTTGCAGGCCGCGCTGAAGGTATCGGCGGACTACAAGCTGCCCCGCTACGAGACGCTGCAGCCGGAGTACAACCTGTATGACCGTGCCGGTTACGAAAGTGGGCTGGAAGCGGTGGCGCGCGAGCACGGGCTGGGCGTGATCAGCTACTACTCGCTGGCCAGCGGCTTCCTCAGCGGCAAGTACCGCAGTGCCGACGATGCGGCCAAGAGCAGCTCGCGCGGCAGCAGCGTGGTGGCCAAGTACGTCAATCCGCGTGGCCTGCGCATCCTGCAGGCGTTGGATGACGTGGCCGGCACCTACAACGCGACCCCCGCCCAGGTCGCCATTGCCTGGTTGATCGCCCGCCCGGGCATCACCGCGCCGATCGTCAGCGCGACCCGCGTGGAACAGCTGCACGACGTCCTCGCCGCTGCCCAGGTAGGCCTGACCGCCGAAGACATCGCACAGCTGGAAAGCGCCAGCGCCGCCTGACCACCCCTCTGGAATAGACCGCACCAGCAACGGCCACCCCAGGGTGGCCGTTTCCACATCACCCCACCACTGCCCCATCTTCGGCCACCAGCGCGTGATGCATGCTGACCCCGGCGCGCACGCCCTCCGCACTGGCCAGGGTGATGTTGCCCATCAACGTTGCATCACCCGCCGCGTAGACACCGGGCACCGTGGTCTGCTTCTGCGCATCCACCCGAACCAGCACACCGACCGGGCTCTCTTCCAGTTCACACCCGAGCTGCTCCACCAGCTGCGAACCCATTTCCTGGCGTGCACTGACGAACAGCGCGCGCAGGTCGATGTGGCGTCCATCGGCCAGCAACGCCCCACTCAACTGCGGCGGGTCGCCTTCCAGTGCCACCACCGTTTCCGTTTCGATGTGCACCCCGCGCCGCTGCAGCGTGCCCAGCTGCTCCTCGTCCAGTGCCATGCCCTGGGTGAAAAAGGTGACCTGGCCCCAGTCGGCGATCAGCGCGGCCATGATCGGCGACATCGGATGTCCCCCCAGCAGCCCGATCGCGCCGCCGCCCACTTCATAGCCATGGCAGTACGGGCAGTGCAGCACGCTGTGGCCCCAGCGTTCGGCAAGGCCGGGCAGCCCGGGCAACACATCGCGGATGCCGGTGGCCAGCAGCAGCTTGCGCGCCGCCCATGTATCACCGGCCGCCGTGCTTACCGCGAAACCATCCACGGTCGGCTGCGCGTCGGTGGCGGTGTCGTTGGCCCAGCGCACGCTGGGGTAATCGAGCAGCTGTGCCTTGGCCTGGCGCAGCAGGTCGCCGCCGGAGATGCCATCCAGACCCAGCACGCCATGCGAGTGGCTGGAGAAGCGGTTACGCGGCAGCCCGCTGTCGATCACCAGCACGCTGCGGCGCGCACGCGCCAGCATCATGGCGGCGGAGAGCCCGGCGAAACTGCCGCCGACGATCACGGCATCAAAGGTCATGCGGAACTCCCTTGCTGTGCTGGGCCAGGTGCTGGGCAAAGGCGTCGCCCAGGGTCGCCAGCGTGGTGGCATGCAGGCGCTGTTCGAGCAGCGCCTGCGCCTGTTGGTAGCTCTCATCCAGCGCGGCATTCACCACCTGCTGCACCGGGCAGCCGCGCCCGGTTTCGCGCGCGCCGGTATGCAGCAGCGCCGGCGAGCCGATGGCGAGATAGACGTCGTGCAGGGTGATGGTGGCCGGGTCGCGCGCCAGCTGGCTGCCGCCACCATGACCGCGGGCGGTGCGGACCAGCCCGCCCTTGTGCAACGCGGCGAGCAGGCGGCGGATCACCACCGGGTGGGTCGGCAGGCAGGTAGCGAGCTGTTCGGAGGTGCGCGGTCCGTCCTGACCGACCAGGTGGGCCATGATGTGCAGCGCGTCGGAGAATTGATTGCTGGATTTCATGTAACACCAATAGTTACATAGTTTGCCAGCGGTGGGTAGCGCCGGCCGTTGGCCGGCCCATGCATAGGTTTCAGCGGAGGAACGCCCGCCCGGTCATGGATTCGGCGAGATAATCCAGGAAGCTGCTGATCCGCGCCGAGACGGCGGTGTTGCGGTAGTACACGGCGTGGATGGGCTGGCGCACTTCCACGGTGAGCGCCGGCAGCACCTGCACCAGCGTGCCCGCATCGCGGTCGCGGTGGGTCATGAAGTCGGACAGGCAGACCACGCCCGCCCCCTCCAGCGCCAGCCGGCGCAGCGTTTCGCCGCTGGACACCGCCACCGCCGGGCGGATGTGCAGCAGCGCGTCGGTGCGCCCGGGCAGCGGCCAGTGGTTGAGCGAATCCGGTTCGTTGAAGCCGAGCAGCGCGTGGCCGTCCAGTTCTTCAACCGTCTTCGGCGTGCCGTACTGGGCGAGGTAGGCCGGGCTGGCCAATACGCGAAGGCGGCTGTGCGCGAGCGGGCGCGCGTGCAGGGTGGAATCGGCCAGCGGGCCGATCCGGATGGCGACGTCAGTGCGGCGCTCGAGCAGGTCGATGTAGCGCTCGCTGCTGTTGAGCTCCAGCTGCACGTCCGGGTACAGCGCCCGGTACCCGGCGACCATCGGCGCGATGACGTGCAGCACGAACGGGGTGGCCGCATCCACGCGCAGGCGGCCGGCCGGGCGCTGCCGCCGCGCCGTCATGTGCTCCTCTGCCGCTTCCACCGAGGCCACGATGGCGCGGGCCTGGGCCAGGAACGCGTCACCCTCTTCGGTGAGCTGGAGCCGCCGGGTGGTGCGGGTCAGCAGCGTGGTGCCCAGCTTTTCCTCAAGGCGGCCCAAGGCCCGGCTGACCCCGGAAGTGGTCTGGCCCAGTGCTTCGGCGGCGGCGGTGATCGAACCGCTGTCGATCACGGCGATGAACGCCTGCATTTCATCGAGGGTGGTCTTCATGGCCCCATTATTGACCATGAAGCAAGAGTCATTGGCGTGAAGACCGGTTTTTCGGCAAGAGTCGTGCGCGCAGACTGCGCACCTTCTTCTTCCACCGGTAACGCTCATGTCCCGTGGCATCCCCTTGGCCCTGTTGGCGCTTACGCTGGGTGCGTACGCCATCGGCACCACAGAATTCGTCATCGTCGGGCTGATCCCGACCATTGCCGCCGACCTCGGCGTGTCCCTGCCCTCCGCGGGCCTGCTGGTCTCGCTGTACGCGCTGGGCGTGGCGGTCGGCGCGCCGGTGTTGACCGCCCTGACCGGCCGGGTGCCACGCAAGACCCTGCTGGTGGCCCTGATGGTGCTGTTCACCCTGGGCAACGTGATCGCCTGGATGGCGCCCAGCTATGGCTCGCTGATCGTGGCGCGGGTGTTGACCGGGCTGGCACACGGCGTGTTCTTCTCGATCGGCTCGATCATTGCCACCTCGGTGGTGCCGAAGGAAAAGGCGGCCAGTGCGATTGCGATCATGTTCACCGGCCTGACCGTGGCGCTGGTCACCGGGGTGCCGCTGGGCACGTTCATCGGCCAGCACCTGGGCTGGCGCGCCACCTTCCTGGCAGTGGCGGCGCTGGGCGTGATCGCGCTGATCGGCAGCCTGCTGTTCGTGCCGCGCAACCTGCAGCGCAGCGAGCCGGCGACGTTCGGCCAGCAGCTTTCGGTACTGGCGCAGCCGCGCCTGCTGCTGGTGTATGCGATCACCGCGCTGGGCTATGGCGGTACGTTCCTGTCCTTTACTTATCTTGCGTCGATCCTGCAGGACGTCACCGGTTTCTCGCCGAACGCGGTGAGCGGCGTGCTGCTGGTGTACGGCGTGTCGGTGGCGATCGGCAACCTGTGGGGTGGCCGCCTGGCCGACCGCCGTGGGCCGATTCCGGCGCTGAAGCTGATCTTCGGGCTGCTGGCGCTGGTGCTGTTCGCGTTGACCTTCACCGCGCACAACACCTGGCTGGTGCTGCTGACGGTGCTGGCACTGGGCGCGGTGGCGTTCGGCAACGTGCCGGGGCTGCAGGTGTACGTGGTGAAGCAGGCGCAGCGCTTTGCGCCGCAGGCGGCGGATGTGGCCTCTGGCCTGAACATCGCCGCGTTCAACGTGGGCATCGCAATGGGTGCTTCGCTGGGCGGGCTGGTGGTGGATCACCTGGGCCTGATGCATACGCCGTGGCTGGGCGCGCTGGTGGTGTTGGGTGCGCTGGGGCTGACCGTGCTGAGCGGGCGGCTGGACCGGCGTGACGGGATCGAGGATCGCGCCGAGGGCGTGGTTGTCGCCGCCCATTGAGCCTTCTCATTTGATTCGTTTAACGGTGCACGGCGTAGCCTGCACTCCCCCACTGAAGGAGTTTTCCATGAGCATTCCCGCATTCGGCCTTGGCACGTTCCGCCTGAAGGACCAGACCGTCATCGATTCGGTCCGCAACGCACTGGACGTGGGCTACCGCGCCATCGATACGGCGCAGATCTACGGCAACGAAGCCGAGGTCGGGCAGGCCATCGCCGAGTCTGGCGTGGCGCGTGAGGACCTGTTCCTGACCACCAAGATCTGGATCGCCAGCTTCCAGCACGATGCGCTGCTGGAGAGCCTGCGCGAAAGCCTGCGCAAGCTGCGTACCGACCATGTCGACCTGACCCTGATTCATTGGCCGTCGCCGAACGACGCGGTGCCGATGGCCGAATACCTCGGCGCGCTGGCGCAGGCCAAGGCCGAAGGCCTGACCCGGCAGATCGGCATTTCCAATTTCACCATCGACCTTACCCGCCAGGCGATCGCGATCCTCGGTGCCGATGCGATCGCGACCAACCAGATCGAGGTGCATCCGTACCTGCAGAACCGGGCGCTGATTGCGTTCCTGCGTGAGCAGGGCATCCATGTGACGGCCTACATGAGCCTGGCCTATGGCGAGGTGCTGAAGGATCCGGTGATCCAGGCCATTGCCGAACGCCACGACGCCACCCCGGCGCAGGTCGCACTGGCCTGGGCGCTGCAGCAGGGCTTTGCGGTGATTCCGTCCTCGACCAAGCGCGAGAACCTGGCCAGCAACCTGCTCGCGGCGGACCTGCGGTTGAGCGACGAGGACATGGCGCAGATTGCCACGCTGGATCGTGGACAGCGGCTGGCGAACCCGGAAGGCATTGCGCCGGCGTGGGATTGAGGGTGATTTGTTCAGGATTCGATACGTAATCCTACATACCGTACCGGATCCTGAACATTCTCCCTGCTCTGCGCCCGAAGTGACCGACGCGCGCTGAAAAGTTCTCTATTCGACACAGAAGATGCGATAAGGTGTCGAATACTGAACTTCTCCGGTGAGCACGTGCAGACCCACTCCCAGTCTCCCGCCGCCTTGGCTGCAACGCTCCAGCTGGGCAGATCCGTCCAGGCAATGCGCAAGCGGCAGCGACTGACCCAGGAGCAGCTTGCCGAGCGTGCTGGCGTCGGCCGCACCACCCTGCACAAACTGGAAAGCGGCCACCCCGGCCTTGCAGTCGCCAGCGTGCTGGAAGTGCTTCAAGTGCTCGACGCCGGGATGGTGGATCGCATTCTGGATGTCGTGGACGCCGACCCGCTGGGACGCGCATTGGAACGCCAGCGCCTGCCTACGCGTGTGTCGCGCGACGATGACTTCTGAACTCTACGTTTTCGCGCCCGGCATCGTCGACGGTCGCCTCGACGGCGAACACCAGCTGTGCGGCCGGGTACGCTGGAGCAACGGCGTCGGGCAATTCACCTACGCCAGCAACTGGCGCCGCGGGAACGGCTTCGCGCTGGATCCCTTGAACCTCCCGCTGCGCGATGGCGAGCAGACGACGGCGGTCAATCAGGGCGTTCCAGGCGTGCTGGCCGACGCAGGGCCGGACAGTTGGGGCCGCCGCCTGCTGGAGCTGGAACGGGGCCCCCCGAATACGCCGCTCGATCTGCTGCGACTGAGCAACGGCAGCGGAACCGGCTGCCTGCTGTTTTCGCAGTCGCGGACGCGCCCTGCTCCTCCACGTGCGTTGCTGCCGCTCACCGACCTCGCCGAACTCGAACAGGCGGCACGGCACGTCATCCTGGGTGAGCCGATACCGCCCGAGGCAATGCAACACATCCTCGATGCGGGCAGCACTCTGGGTGGCGCGCGGCCCAAGGCAAATGTCATTGAACGCAGTAGTGTCAGAGAGAAGGCGAAGGTGCGCGATGAAGGGCGGGAGTGGATCGCCAAGTTCCAGAAGCCAGACGACGACATCGATATTCCACGGGTGGAGTGTGCCTGCCTGAGCTTGGCCCGGCGGGCTGGCCTGGATGTCCCTGACCATCGCGTGCTGGACATCAATGGCCGTTCACTGCTGCTGGTAGCGCGCTTCGACCGTCCTGAGCAGGGCAGGTTGCACTATCTGAGCCTGCATGCGCTGTTGTCTTCGGCCAGGATGGGCCCGAACGACGTGCGGGCGCCGCTGGGCCGGGTCACCTACGGCAACCTGGCTGCATTGTGTCGGCAGATTGGCGTGCCCGATGCCGGCTCCATTCTTTACCGCCGCATGCTGCTGAATGTCCTGATCGGCAATAGCGACGACCATCTGCGTAACCACGGACTGCTGTTCGACGGTCGCTGGCGTCACGCGCCCAGTTTCGACATCGTGGCCATGGGCGGCGACCTGCAGGCAATCGGCGTTGGCACTGAAGGACGTGTGGCCACCCTGCGAAACGCCCGCAGTGATCTGGCGCGATTCGGCCTGGACGATCAGGACGGGGAACGGATTGAAACCGAGGTGCTGGAGGCACTGGGCCATGCACGCGCCGAACTGGAGGCAACAGGGTTGCGCGCCGCGGATGTGGGCCGGGCGTTGCAGCGCATGCGCTTGCCTGGCTAGATCAGCGCTGAAGCCATTCCCGCATGGCGGCGTTGACAGCGTCGGGCTGTTCCATCGGTGCCAGGTGGCCGCAGTCGGGGATCACCACCAGCGTTGAGCCCGGCACCAGCGCGTGCATCTCCTCACTGATCGGCAGCGGGGTGATGCGGTCGTTGGCACCGCAGATGATGAGAAGCGGGTCACGGTAGCCGGCCAGTACGTCGTGGCCGTCAACGCGATCGAGCGCGCTCTGGCGCAGGAACACTTCGGCACCCAGGCGTGCGGTCATGTCACGCACGCGCTGTACCAGCACGTAGTCGTCCAGCCGCGAGGCATCGATGTAGCTGCGCATCAGCTTGTCGCCGAAGCCATGGAAGGTGCCGGGGAGGCGCACGCTGGAACGCTGCGACTGGCGCTGGGCGGCGCGCTCGGGCGAGTCGGCGTGGATGGAGGTGTCGATCAACGCCAGCCGCAGTACCCGCTCCGGGGCCACGCGCAGGATCTGCTGGGCGACGAAGCCACCGAGCGAGAAGCCGGCCAGGGCGAAGCGTTCCGGGGCCTGGGCCAGCACGTCGTTGACCACGGCCTGCATCGTCTCGCCGCGGGTCTGGTCGCCGACCGTGCAGTCGGCGATGTCGGAAAGGGCGGCCACCTGCGCGCGCCAGAGTTCGGCGTCGTTGAGCAGGCCGGGCAACAGCAGCAGCGGAATGCGATCGGTCATGACGTCATTGTCGGCTATCACGACGTCGAGGGGGCGTCGGTGCCGCCCGCGGGTTCAGTGCGTGACACCCTCCGGCGGCAGCGCGACCTGCGCTTCCTGCACCGGCAGGGTCACCACCATGACCGTGGAGTCGTCGGGATCGAGCTTCGTCTTGAAGCCCAGGCTCTGGCACATCGCCAGCATGGTGCTGTTCTCGCGCAGCACCTGGCCCTCAACGATGTTCAGGCCCAGCCACTGCGCGTATTCGATCATGATGGTCATCAGGCGCCAGCCGATGCCATGGCCCTTGAGGTCGGAGCGGATCAGGATGCCGTACTCGCCGCGATCGTAATCCGCATCCGCATGCAGGCGCACCGCGCCGAGCATGTCGCCACTGCGCGGGTCGATCGCCACCAGCGCGATGGAACGGGCGTAGTCGAGCTGGGTCAGGCGCGCGATGAATTCGTGGCTGAAATGCTTCACGGACTGGAAGAAACGCAGGCGCAGGTCGTCGTCGGTGACGCGGGCGAAGAAGGCGCGGAACAGCGCGTCGTCTTCCGGCCGCACCGGGCGTACGAACGCGGGCGCACCGTCGGAAAGCGTGATGGTGCGTTCCCACTCCTTGGGGTACGGGAACACGGCGAACCGCGGATGGCCACGGCCCTTGTGCAGCTTGCGCGAGGGCGCGATGGCCACGCGCGCGTCCAGTGCGATGACACCGTCGCGGTCGGCCAGCAGCGGGTTGATGTCCAGCGTGCGCACTTCGGGAATGTCGGCGGCCAGCTGCGCCAGCTTGACCAGGATCAGCGCGACGGCGCGCTCGTCTGCCGCCGGGACATCGCGGTAGGCTTTGAGGATGCGCGACACGCGGGTGCGGCCGATCAGCTCATGGGCCAGGCGCAGGTCCAGCGGCGGCAGCGCCAGCGCCTTGTCGTCGATCACTTCCACGGCGGTGCCGCCACGGCCGAACACCACCACCGGGCCGAAGGTCGGGTCATCGGCGATGCCGGCAATCAATTCGCGCGCCTTTGGCCGCACGATGGTGGGCTGCACCAGCACGCCGTCGATGCGCGCGTTGGGGCGCATCTCATGGGCGCGGGCGAGGATGGAGCTGGCGGCGGCCTGCACGGACTGCAGGGTGCCCAGGTTGAGGCGCACGCCATCGACATCGGATTTGTGCGGGATGTCGGCCGAGAACACCTTTACCGCCACGGTGGCGCCCTGCTCCAGCAGCGGCTGGGCCAGGTCCATGGCTTCGTGCGGGTCGCGCGCCTGCATCACCGGCGCGGAGGGAATGCCGTAGGCCGAGAGCAGCTGGTGGGTGGCGATGGGGTCCAGCCACTGCTGGCCGGCGGCGAGCGCGGCCTCGACGATGGCGCGCGCGGCGGCGGTATCCACCACGAAATCCTGCGGCAGGCTGGGCGGGGTCTCCATCAGCGCCGCCTGCGCATCGCGGTAGCGCACCAGGTGCTGGAAGCCCCGCACGGCTTCGGCCTCGGTCGGGTAGGTCGGCACGCGGGCGGCGTTGAGGGTGGCGGTGGCACGGTCGTCGTTGCCCAGCCACACCGCGAACACCGGCTTGTCGCGATGGTGTCGCGGGCGCAGGCCGAGGGTGCGGGTAAGTGCCTGCGCGGCGTCTGCCGATGAGGTGAACGCGGTGGGCACGTTGACCACCAGCACGGCATCGTTGCCGCTGTCGGACATCAGCGCATCGATGGCGGCGGCGTAGCGGTCACCGTCTGCGTCGACCACGATGTCGACCGGATTGCTGCGCGACCAGCCTTCGGGCAAGACGGCATCCAGCTCGGCGATGGTGCCGGGCGAAAGCTCGGCCAGGCTGCCGCGCAGGGCCAGCAGCTGGTCCACGGCCAGCCGCCCTACCCCGCCGCCGTTGCTGAGGATGGCCAGCCGGCGGCCCGGGAAGGTGCCGAGGCGGCCGAGCGTTTCGGCAGCGGTGAACAGCTCATCCAGCGCGCTCACCCGCAGCAGGCCGGCGCGGTTGAACGCGGCGCCATACACCGCGTCGGAGCTGGCCAGCGCCTGCACGTGGGTGTCGCCATCGGGATCGATGCGGATGTGGCGGCCGGATTTGACCACCACCACCGGCTTGGCACGCGCGGCGGCGCGAGCGGCGGACATGAACTTGCGCGCGTCGCGGATGTGTTCGACGTAGAGCAGGATGGCGCGGGTGCGGTAATCGGTGGCGAAGTAGTCGAGCAGGTCGCCGAAGTCGACGTCCAGTGCGTCGCCCAGCGAGACCACGGCGGAAAAGCCGACCGATCGCGCCACGCCCCATTCGACCAGCGCTGCGGCAATGGCGCTGGATTCGGAGATCAGTGCGAGGTCGCCCGCCTGCGGGAAGTGCGCGGCGATGCTGGCATTGAGCCGTGCATGCGGGGCGATCACGCCCAGGCAATGCGGGCCGAGGATGCGCAGGCCCTTGGGCCGTGCCGCCGCTTCAACCTGCTCGCTGAGCGAACCCGGGCCGTGGCCGAGGTTGGCGGTGAGGATGATGGCCGCGGCCACGCCGCGTTCAGCGGCGGTGGCCACCACCTGCGGCACGATGCTGGCCGGGGCGGTGATGACGACGAGTTCGGGCACCCAGTCGAGGTCCTTCAGCCGCTTGACCGTGCTGATGCCGTCGATTTCGCCGTAGCGCGGATTGATCCAGGCGACCTTGCCGGGAAAGCCGGTGGCGCGCAGGTTGCGCATGACCGCGCGGCCGGCGGAACGCTCGCGCGGGCTGCCGCCGACGACGGCCACCGACTGCGGGCGGAATACGGATTGCAGGTGGTAGGTGCTCATGGGGTCGAACAGTCACCGGGACACGTGGTGACACGGTACACGGCTGGCGGTCGCGTTGGGATGATCTGGCGCAAGGATCGGCTGCCGCCGCATCGCCACGCCGCACGCGGCGTGGCGACATGGTGCGGTTACAGCAACGTGCCGCGCAGGATCATCGCAGCGATGCTGAAGTAGATCACCAGGCCGGTGACGTCGACCAGGGTGGCCACGAACGGTGCCGAGGCACTGGCCGGGTCGAAGCCCAGGCGCTTGAGGATGAACGGCAGCATCGAACCGGACAGCGAGCCGAACGTGACGATGCCGACCAACGCCGCGCCGATGGTCAACGCCAGTAGCTGCCAGTGCTCGCCGTAGTCGTGCAGGCCGAGCAGCTGCCAGGACACGATGCGGATGATCGCCAGCACGCCGAGGATGGCACCCAGGGTGATGCCGGTAGGCACTTCGCGCAGCGCCACCTTCCACCAGTCGCGCAGGCGCAGTTCCCGCAGGGCCAGGCTGCGGATCAGCAGCGAGGTGGCCTGCGAACCGGAATTGCCGCCGGAGCTCATGATCAGCGGAATGAACAGCGTGAGCACCACGGCGCGGGCCAGCTCGTCCTCGTAATGCTGCATGGCGCTGGCGGTGAGCATTTCGCCGAGGAACAGCACGCTGAGCCAGCCGGCGCGCTTGCGCAGCATCTCGAAGAAGCCGATCTGCATGTACGGCTTTTCCAGCGCTTCCATGCCGCCGAACTTGTGCGCGTCCTCGGTGGATTCTTCGATCAGCGCATCCAGGATGTCATCCACGGTGACGATGCCCAGCACCTGCTGGCGCGCATCGACCACTGGAATGGCGAGCAGGTCGTGGCGACGGATCAGCTGAGCCACTTCTTCCTGGTCGAGCATGGCATCGACGGTCACCGGCGGATTGACCTGGGCCACCTCCAGGATCGGCTCGTCCGGCAGGCCGGTGATCAGCCGGCGCATGGTGACCACCTGCTGCAGGGCCTGGGTGACCGGGTCCAGCACATAGATGGCGTACACGGTCTCGCGGGTGCGCTCGACTTCGCGGATGTGCTGCAGGGTGCGGCCCACGGTCCAGTCGGCGGGCACGCTGACGAATTCGGTGGTCATCAGCGCGCCGGCGGTGTGCGGCGGGTAGCTGAGCAGCTGCTGGATGGCCCGGCGCGAATCGGCGCTGAGCAATGGGATCAGGCGCGCGCGTTCGTCCTCGTCCAGCTCATGGACGATGTCGGTGGCACGGTCGTCGGCCATCAGGCCCAGCAGCGCGGCGGCCTTGGCCACCGGCAGCGCGGCCACGAGGTCACCGCTGCGGGTGAGCTCGGGCTGTTCGAGCATTTTCACCGCGCGCGGCAACGGCAACGCGGCCAAGGTGTCGGCGGCGCGCGGCAGCGCCAGGGTGTTGAGGTATTCCACCGCGTCGGCGGTGTTGAAGTCCTGCAGGGGTGCACTCAGGGCGGCGGCATCCGCCACCGGGCGCAGGAGGTCTTTCTGGTTCATGGGGTTCGCCTTGTGGATCGCGATCGCGCGACGCCAACGCTGGCGAACCGTCCCGTGTCAGGCGGTGGCCATCGCTGGCGTCGAGCAAGGTCGACTTCTACTGTCGCTGGACATGGGTGTGGACTCCGGAAGGGTTTCGCTGGGCGCGCCGTGCTGGCGCGGTCAGCGGGCGGCAGTCTGGACCCGCACGCAGACCGGGTCAACCCCTTGCGGGCCCTCGTTCGGGCCCGGTTGAAGGTCATTGACGCGCGGGGCCGCATAATAGGCCGCCGGCGACAGGCCGATGATGCGATGCGCAGGTTTCCCCATGCATAGCGGTGCGCTGGTCCTGGCCCTGGTGCTGCTGCTGGCCGCGGTGATCGCGGTGCCGGTATTCAAGAAGCTCGGGCTGGGTGCCGTGCTGGGCTACCTGGCGGCGGGCGTGGTGCTCGGACCTGACGGGCTGGGCTTCGTGCAGGATGCCGACCGGATCCTCGGCGCGGCCGAGATCGGCGTGGTGATGCTGCTGTTCGTGATCGGGCTGGAGCTGTCGCCCACGCGGCTGAAGGTGATGCGGCGCTCGGTGTTCGGCGCCGGCACCGCGCAGGTGGCGCTGAGCGCGCTGGTGCTGGGCAGCCTGCTGATGCTGGACCACTTCCACTGGAAGGGAGCGCTGATCGTGGGCATCGCGCTGGCGCTGTCGTCCACTGCCGTGGGCCTGCAGCTGCTATCCGAACACAAGGGGCTCAACACGGATTACGGCCGGCTGGGCTTTGCCATCCTGCTGTTCCAGGACCTGATCGCGATTCCGCTGCTGGCGGCGATTCCGCTGCTGGGCGGGGCGCGCAATGAAACCCTGCAGTGGAACGACGTGGCGGTGGCGCTGGGCGCGCTGGCGGTGGTGATCCTGTGCGGGCGGCCGGTGCTGCGCTGGCTGTTCAACACCGTGGCGCGTACGCGCAGCCCGGAGGTGTTCACCGCGATGGCGCTGCTGGTGGTGCTGGGCACGGCGTGGTTCATGCAGACGGTGGGCCTGAGCCCCAGCCTGGGCGCGTTCCTGGCCGGCGTGCTGCTCTCGGACTCGGAATTCCGGCACGAACTGGAATCGCAGATCGAGCCGTTCAAGGGGCTGCTGCTGGGCCTGTTCTTCATCGCCGTGGGCATGGGCATCGACCTGGACCGGGTGGTGGCCGAGCCGTGGGCGATCGCGATCGGGGTGGCGGTGCTGCTGGTGGTGAAGTTCAGCCTGCTGTTCGGCATCGGCAAGCTGGCCAGGCTGAACACGCGGCACGCGCTGCTGCTCGGCAGCGTGCTGTGGCTGGGCGGTGAATTCGCGTTCGTGGTGTTCAACGAAGCGCAGCGCGCGAACCTGCTGGGCAATGCCAACCACGACCGGCTGGTGGCGATCGTAGGCCTGTCGATGGCGCTCACGCCGCTGCTGTTGATCGGGTTGCTGCGGTTGCTGGGGCGCGAACACGAGGTGGCGCGCGACAGGCCCGCGGCCGACACCATCGACAACAGCGGCACCGAACCCAGCGTGATGATCGCTGGCATGGGCCGCTTCGGCCAGGTGGTGGCACGCCTGCTGACCGCACAGAAAATCCCGTTCGTGGCGCTGGAAGCGAACCCGGATACGGTGTCGGACCTGCGCCGCTTCGGCAACAAGCTGTACTACGGCGACCCGACCCGGCCGGAGATCCTGCGCGCGGCCGGCGGCGAGCATGTGCGGGTCTACGTGATCACGCTGGACGACCCGGAAGCGAACATGCGCGCCACGCGGCTGATCCGGCGCCTGTACCCGGACGCGGTGGTGCTGGCCCGCGCACGCAACCGCCAGCACGCATGGCGGCTGATGGACATGTCGGCCGAACCGTTCCGCGAGGTGTTCGGCAGCAGCCTGGACATGAGCGAGCGGGTGCTGACCGCGTTGGGCCTTTCCACGGAGACGGCGCGCAACCACGTGGAGCGCTTCCGTGAGCACGATGAAAAACTGCTGCGCGACCAGTACCTGGTCTACGACGACGATGCCGCGGTCATGCAGACCTCGCGCGATGCGAGGGCAGATTTGATGCGCCTGTTCGAAGCCGATGCGGAACGCGATGAAAAGCCAGACAACCAACGCGACAATTGAACGGAACCGATCGGACGTATCCAGCTCCCCCATCGTTCGCCAGCAATTCGTAGCGCCGACTGTCAGTCGGCGACCGCGCGCAGCGCGGCCCGAAGATCCGCAGACACGCACCCAACGGCTGCGGCGCACTGATCGCGGTTGATGACCGTCCGAAGCCGTGTGTCAGGGGTTCATGACGTCGGAACGGAGAGCAGCCGACTAACAGTCGGCTCTACCGGTCGATATACCGGTCGGATTTACCGGTCGGATACACGGGTCGGATATACCGGTCGGATACACGGGTCGGATATACCGGTCGGATACACAGGTCGGATATACGGGTCGGATTTACCGGCCGGATACACCGGCCGGCTACACCGGTCGAGACAAGGCGCCGCCGTTACCCGTTATCGCGCAGGAACCGGGCCATCGACGAAACGCCCGGCACGCGCGGTTCGAACTCGCCGGCCACGTCGATGAAACCGCGCATCACCGCGATCTCGCGCGGGCTGCGGTTCAACGCGTCGCGTACGTCCGGATCCGCGCCTGCGCGCAGCAGGCGCTGCACCAGCAGCGGCAGGCCGTGCAATGCCGCCAGGTGCAGCGGACCGAACCCACGCGGATCGCGCGCATCCAATGACACGTCTTCATCGAGCAGCCGCTCCACGGCGGCCAGCACGATCTGCTCATCGCACGCGGTACCCGGCTCGGCGCGCGCGCCCAGCAGCAACAGCAGCGGGGTCACCGAACCGGCTGCGGCCTGGTCCGGTTCGGCACCGGCCAGCAACAAGGTGTCCAGCAGCGCCAGCAGGCGCGAACGATCCCGCGCACCAAAGCCGTACAGGGCCGCACAATGCAGCGGCCCCAGCTGCTGCGCGTCGCCCGCATGCACGTTGGCACCGGCGGTCAGCAGGCGCGCGGCGATGTCCGGCAGGCCCAGCGCGGACGCCAGCATCAGCACGGTCACGCCACCGGGCAGCTTGTATTCCAGTTCCGCACCGGCATCCAGCAGCGCCGACACGATGTCGATCTGGCGCATGCTCACCGCCGCCGACAGCGGCGTGGCACCACTGGCTGCAGCGTGCTGCGGGTTGGCGCCACGCGCCAGCAGCAGGTCGACCACGGCCAAGTGGCCGCCACCGGCGGCACGCAGCAGCGCGGTGCAGCCCTGCGCATCCACCACGTCCACCGCGAAGCCCAGGTCGTTCAACCGGCGCACGGCGTCGGCATCGCCGGCCATCGCGGCGGCGGGGAGATCGGCGGCACGCAGCGCGCGGCGCGGCAGCTGCCAGACCCGCCAATCCAGCCAATCGGCCAGGTCGCGGCGGCCGATCGACAGCGCCACGCCCAGCGGGGTCTGGCCATCGGCAGCGCGGGCTTCAGGCGAGGCGCCCTGCTGCACCAGCAGCTTCAACGAGCCTTCGCGGGCCAGCGCGGTGGCCAGGTGCAGCGCGGTCATGCCGTGGCTGTCGCGGGCTTCACGGTCCACGCCGAGGGTGAGCAGGGCCTGCTGCAGGCGCAGCCAGCCCAGGCGAACGGCGAGCGACAGCGGCGGATCGCCGGCCGGCGAGGCCGCAAACGGATCGGCGCCGCGTTCGAGCAGTTCCAATGCAAGCTGTTCCAGCCCGCGCGCGGCCTGGTCGTGCTGGGCGCAGGCGCTGAGCAGGCGGGCCAGGCCCCCGGCACCGGTCGGCGATACGCCCCGGCGCAGCAGCACCTGCAGCGCAGGCACCGCATCGATGCCACGCGCCAGCAGCGCGAACATCGGGGTATCGCCGCAGGCATCCAGGACCTCCGGCGCGGCACCGTGCGCCAGCAGCCACTCCACCGCGTGCGGGTCCAGCGCCAGTTCACCGTCGTGGAGCAGGCCGCCCAGTTCGTCCGGGCTGCACAGGCGGGCCAGCGAGGCCATGCCATCCACGTTGCCGAATCCCAGCGCTTCGCGCAGCAGGTCCAGCGGCGGGCGGTCCGGCAGTGCCGGGCTGCCCTGCCCGCTGTCGTCCTCGCCCGCGCTGGCCAGGCCATCGCTCACTGCGGTGGGCAGCGGGTAGCTGCGGTCCAGCAGCGAGACGATCGCCCAGCGCCCGGCGGCGGCGGCGATATCCACGGCGCGGCGTCCCTGCGGATCGGAGACGTCGGCGGCAATGCCCAGGTCCAACAGGCGGCGGACCAGCAGCGGCGAGACATTGTCGGCCATGCAGGCCAGCAGCACCGCGTTGCGGCCTTCCACGTCGACCGCATGCAGGTCGGGCTTGTGCGGCAGCAGGTGTTCGACCACCCCGGCCCGGCCACCGCGCGCGGCTTCCAGCCACGGCGTACGAGACAGCGCATCGCGCGATTCAAGGTTGGCGCCCGCCGCCAGCAGCACATCGATGATGTCCACGTGGCCGGCCAATGCCGCTTCATGCAGCGCGCTGCGGCGCTGGCGGTCGCGCGCGTCGGCGCGCGCCTTGTGCTTGAGCAGCAGCTGCACGCCGGCCGGATCGTCTTCTTCGGTACCGGCCGCAGCCAGCAGCACGGGGGTGCCCTCGGCCGGTTCGGTGCGCGCACCGCGCTCCAGCAGGAACCGCGCCAGACGCCAGTTGCCGACCTGACAGGCCACTGCCAGTGGCGACCAGCCGTCATTGTTCAGTGCATCCACTTCGGCCGCGGCATCGCGCAGCAATGCCGCCACGCCGGGGTCGGAACTGCGCGCGGCGTGGTGCAGCGGGGTGTTGCCGTCGCTGTCGACCGCGCGCGAATCGGCACCGTTGGCCAGCAGGGTCATCACCGCTTCGGGGCGGCCGTGCCAGCTGTCGCGGGTGGCGGCCAGCAGCGGGGTCATGCCCTTGTGCGGGGTGTTGACGCCCACGCCACGGGCGATCAGTTCGCGCAGCAGGCGCAGGTCGGGCAGCACGGCGGCCAGCACCACCAGGCTGCGCTGGTCACGCCAGGTCGGGTCGGGCAGGCCCTGCGGGTCCGCCCCGGCGGCCAGCAGCTGCAGGGCGCGGTCGACCCGGCCGCTGCGCGCGGCTTCGTACAGCGCCGGCAGGCGTTCGTGCTGGGCCAGCGGCTCCAGCGGTTGGCCCGGGTCGTCGTGCTGGGCGGCGGCGGCGAACGGGTCGCTGCCCAGGTCGAGCACGCTGCGGCTGCCCAGCGGATCGGCCGGCGCGATGCGCTGCAGGGCCAGGTGGGCCAGCGGCGAACCGATCAGCACCGCCAGCGCGAAGGTCCAGCGCAGGGCATCCGGCACCAGCCCCGGCCACGCAGGAACCACCACCAGCGCGCAGATCGCCACCACCAGCGCGGCCACGACCAGCCCGCGCCAGGCGCTGAGATCGCGGCCGGCCAGGGTGCGCCAGTGGCGCGCCAGGCTGCCGTCACTGCGTTCGATTTCATTCCACAGCGGCCAGGTGCGCCAGACGCCGAGCAGCGCGGCACTGACCGCCACGCTCAGGCCGAGCACAGCGGCCAGGCTGCCGCTGTCGTGCAGCGCGGCCAGCGGCCAGGCCACCAGCAACGCCAGCAGGGCCGGGCCCACCGACCACAGCGCGAGCAGCGCCGGCAGGTCCTGGCGGCCCAGCTGGGGCAGCGCCGGCACGGCGCGGCTGCGCCGCCACCAGGATACGCCCAGCGCGAACGCCGGCTGCGCCAGTGCGGCACCCAGCGCAGCCGGCACCCCGCCCAGCACCGCGGCCAGCGACAGCAGGCCGCCCGTGGCGAAGGCGATGGCGGCAGCGCGGGTGCGCGGAATATCAGTCATCGCGGCGCGGCACCTTCACGGGCGCGACCGGCGGCGGTGGCATCTGCAGGTGGAAGCCGCGCTCTTTGAGGTTGGCGCGCACTTGATCGGCGTCGGCCAGGGCGAGGCGACGGTCCGGAGTCAGGGCAACTTCCAGCACGAATGCGAACGGCGCCAGCGTGGCCTTCAGCGCATCGGGGATGGCATCGAAGGCGTCGCGGGCGGCGAGGTAGACGTAAGTGTCCTGCTTGCGTTGGCTTTTGTAGACGTAGGCTTGCATTGCCCGCGGGGCTTGGCCCTGGGAATAGATACGCCGATTGTGGAGTAAAGCAGGCAACTACGAAAGCCGGGCAGGCGCCAAGGTGTCGGTTTGCTGGCGCGCGGCAGATTCAGGTTCATCAATGTCGCGACGGTGTTCAGGTAGGGCGGCCGCCGCCGTTCCGGGGGGAACGGCGGCGGCGATGCCAGCCGACTAACAGTCGGCTGCTACCGGTGGAGTGCCGCGAAGCGTCACTTCACCTTTGCGTAGGTGCCCTTCAGGGCGACGCCGGCCAGGATGGCGCCTGCGTAGCATTCGAAGTTGGTGGTGCTCTTGAACTCGTTCTTCTTGTAGTAGCTGACCACGTCGACCACGGCGTTGGCGCCGCGCGACTTGGCGCCGTCCTGCAGCGCCTTCAGCGCCGACAGGGCCACCCAGTTGCAGGCCTCGGCATCGCTCTTGTTGGCGGCATTGGTCTTCTTGTTGGTCACGTCTTCGCCGAGGCGCTGCTGGACGTTGACCTTTTCGCCGGCCAGGAAGAAGCGGACGCTGCCGTCGATGCCGGCGGCCTTCGCCTCCGGGGAGTTGATCAGGTCATGCAGCGGCAGCTCGACCCGGGTTTCACGGGCGTTGGCGGTGCTGGCAACAGCAAGCAGGGCGGTGGCGGCAATCAGGGCAAAACGACGCATTCAAACATCTCCTTGTTGGTAAGGCGGGGTGTTGCTCGGGGGAAAGTCAGTCCTGCCAGCGGCGGAAGATCAACGAAGTGTTGATGCCGCCGAAGGCGAAGTTGTTGCTCATCACGTACTCGGGCTGCATCTGCCGGCCTTCGCCGCGGATGAAATCGAGCGCGCCGCAACGCGGGTCGACCTCGTGCAGGTTCAGGGTCGGGGCGAACCAGCCTTCGCGCATCATTTCGATGGTCACCCAGGCCTCGAACGCGCCGCACGCGCCGAGCATGTGGCCGACGTAGCTCTTCAGCGAGCTGATCGGCATGCCTGCGCCGAACACCTGGGCGGTGGCCTGGGTTTCGGCGATGTCGCCGTGCTCGGTGGCGGTGCCATGTGCGTTGACGTAGCCGATCTGCTGCGGTTCCAGCCCGGCGTCTTCCAGCGCCAGGCGCATGGCCTGGGCCATGGTGTCGGCGGTGGGCTGGGTGACATGCTGGCCGTCGCTGTTGGTGCCGTAGCCGACCACTTCGGCCAGGATGGTGGCGCCGCGCGCCTGCGCGTGTTCCAGCTCTTCCAGGATCAGGGTGCCGGCTCCCTCGCCCAGCACCAGGCCGTCGCGGTGGGCATCAAAGGGACTTGGCGTGGTCTTCGGCGCATCGTTGCGCACGCTGGTGGCGAACAGGGTGTCGAACACCGCCGCGGCGGTGGCGTCGAGCTGTTCGGCGCCGCCGGTGACCATCACCGTCTGCTTGCCGCTGCGGATCGCCTCGTAGCCGGACCCCACACCCTGGCTGCCGGAGGTGCAGGCGCTGGAGGTGGTATACACGCGACCGGACAAGCCGAAGAACACGCCGATGTTCACCGGCGAGGTGTGGCTCATCATCTTCAGGTAGGTGGTGGCGCTGATGCCTTCGGTGGTGTGCTCGTGGAGCATGCGGCCGAATTCGGCGGTGGCTTCGTGGCTGCCCGACGACGACCCGTAGGCCACGCCGGCCAGGCCGCTGCGCAGCACCGGATGGCCGAGCAGGCCGGCCGCTTCCAGCGCCAGTTCGGTGGCGCGCACCGACATCACCGCCACCTTGCCCATGCTGCGGGTGGTCTTGCGGTTGTAGTTCGAGGGCAGCTCGTAGTCTTCAGCCGGTGCAGCCAGGCGCGTGTTGAGGCCGTCGAACACTTCCCAGCCGGGGATGTAGCGCACCGCGTTTTCCTGCGCATGCAGGCGCGCGCGGATGCTCGGCCAGTCGTGCCCCAGCGGGCTGATGGCGGCGGCACCGGTCACCACGACGCGACGATCGGGTCGGCTCATCAGACCATCCCTCCGTTGACCGAGATCACCTGGCGGGTGATGTACCCGGCCGATTCGGAGAGCAGGAACGAGACCGCGTGCGCGACTTCGTCCGGCTGGCCCATGCGCCCGGCGGGAATGAGTTTCAGGGCTTGCTCAAGCACTTCTTCGTTGACCATCTCGGTCTCGATCAGGCCCGGTGCCACGCAGTTGACGGTGATCGCGCGGCTGGCCAGTTCCAGCGCCAGCGCCTTGGTGGCGCCGATGATGCCGGCCTTGGCCGCGCTGTAGTTGGTCTGGCCGCGGTTGCCGACCAGCCCCGACACCGAAGACAGGGTGACGATGCGGCCGGGCTTGCGCCGCCGCACCATCGGCATCACCAGCGGGTGCAGCACGTTGTAGAAGCTGTCCAGGTTGGTGTGCACCACCGCATCCCAGTCCTCTGCCGGCATGGCCGGGAAGGCGCCGTCACGGGCGATGCCGGCGTTGCAGACCACGCCGTAGTAGGCGCCGTGCGCCTCGACATCGGCCTCCAGCGCGGTGCGCGCGGCATCGCGGTCGGACACGTCGAACATCAGCACGCGGGCCTGGCGGCCCAGTGCCTGGATCTCCGCGACCACCTGCTGCGCTTCGTCGATCCTGCTGCGGCAATGCACCACCACATCGAAGCCGTCGCGCGCGATCCGCAGCGCCACGGCGCGGCCGATGCCCCGGCTGGCGCCGGTCACCAGCACGGTCAGATTCCCTGTCATGCCTCTCCACTCTCCAGATAAGCCATCGCATCGCGTGGTTCAAACACCGATACATTGGCGACCGCCAATTCAACATCCCCTGCCAGGATCCGGCAGGCGAACATGCCCAGTCCATTTTCGCCCATCAGCTCGCAGTGTGCCTCCACCCGCAGGCAGCTGCCCGGCGTGAAAGCCGGCTGGTGGGCGGTATAGCGGCGGGTGCCGAGCAGGAATCCGATCGACGGCTCGCGCCCTTCGGCGCGCGCGCGGCAGCCGGCCCAGGCCGCAATCGCCTGTGCCATGTACTCGACGCCCACCCAGGCGGGCACCCCTTCAGGCGTGGAGAACAGGCCGTGCGTGGGCACGTCCACTTCGACCACGATGGATTCCGCCTGCCATTCGATGACCCGGTCGATCAGCCGCAGGCTCTCGCGATGCGGCAGCACGCTTTCGATATCGGTCGGCAACTGCATGCTCATCCCCGCGCCAGCGCCAGCACGGCATTGCTGCCGCCGAAGGCGAACGAATGGCTGAGTACATGCTGCAGCGGCTGCGCCGCGCGCGTGCCAGGCGCCACCAGGGCCAGCGCCGGCAGCGCCTCGTCGCCCTGCCCGTCCCACCAGTGCGTGGGCAGGCGCTGGCCCGGGTTGTCGGCCAGGGTCATCCAGCACAGCGCCGCTTCGATCGCGCCCGAGGCGCCCAGGGTGTGCCCGGTCAGCGGCTTGGTCGAGCTGGCAGGCACCTGCGTGCCCAGCACGCTGGCCACGGCCAGGCTTTCCATGGCGTCGTTGTGGCCAGTGGCGGTGCCGTGCAGGTTGACGTAATCAATCTGGTCGGGGGCCAGGCCGGCGCGGTCCAGCGCCTGCTGGATGGCCTCGATGGCGCCGCGCGCCTGCGGGTCCGGCGCGGACATGTGGTGCGCGTCGGAGGATTCGCCCCAGCCGGACAGGCGCACCGGGCCGGGCTCGCGGGTCATCAGGAACAGCGCGGCGCCCTCGCCGATGTTGATGCCGTTGCGGTGGCGCGAGAACGGGTTGCAGCGCGCGGCCGACACCGATTCGAGCGCGCAGAACCCGGCCACGGTGAAGCGGCACAGCGAATCGGCGCCACCGGCCACTACGGCATCGACCACTCCCGAACGCAGCAGGCGCGCGGCGGACATCAGCGCCTTGGCGCTGGACGAGCAGGCGGTGGAAATGGTCCAGGCCGGACCATCGCTGCCGATCCGCTCGCGCACGAAGCGCGCCGAGGTGCCCATTTCCTGCTGCGCGTAGTCGAAACCGTCCGGCCAGCGGCCTTCGTCGGCCTGCAGGCGCAGCGCGCCTTCGGATTCACCGATGCCCGAGGTGCTGGTGCCGATGATCACCGCGACGCGCCCGGCGCCGAAGCGCGCGATCGCCGCTTCCACCGCCGGGCGGATCTGCAGCAGTGCGGTTTCCAGCAGCGCGTTGTTGCGTCCGCGCAGCGCCACCGGCAACGCCGACAGGTCCGGCAGCGGCCCGCTCACTTCGCCCAGCGCCAGGGTGCGGCCGGCGATCAGGGTGTCGTTGTCGCTCAGGCCGCCGGGCTGGTCGGCGAACAGCCCGTCGCGCACCTGCGCGCGCCCGCTGCCCAGTGCGCAGACCACACCCAGCTCGTTCAGATATACCGCGCTGCTGCTCACTGTCGTGCCTGTCCCATGTCCAACGATTCAATCACCAGTTCATAGCCTTCGGCCAGGTTGCGCAGGCGCAGGCGGCCGCCGTCGAGCGGTTCCAGTACCAGCCACGCCTTCCCACCCTGCTCCAGGCGGCGGCCACCGTCGGCCTCGACGAGGCTCCATCCAGCGGGAAGCTTCGCCCGGATGGCATCGGCCGGCCACAGCGCGAACTGAAGGTCATCCAGCACGCGTTCGCCACGCACCTGCGGCGGCAGCCACGGGGCGCGGGTCTGTTCCAGGGTGTGCCCGTCCCAGACCATGCGCACGCCGGTCTGGCCCATTGCCTGCACCGCCAGCCGCACCTGCTCGCCATCGGCCTCGAGCAGCGCATCCAGCTCGCGCTCGTGG
This sequence comes from Stenotrophomonas sp. Steno-Z4, assembly GCF_056393145.1. Lineage (NCBI taxonomy): Bacteria > Pseudomonadati > Pseudomonadota > Gammaproteobacteria > Lysobacterales > Lysobacteraceae > Stenotrophomonas > Stenotrophomonas sp. Steno-Z4. The sequence goes on from NZ_JBWJPC010000001.1 coordinate 1,360,882, forward strand.
CTGCCGAAGCGGAACTGCAGGCGCTGCTGCAGCTGCAGCGGTTCGGCCAGCGCCGAGGGTGCCAGCTGCAGGGTCGGCAGCTGCACCAGGGGAGCGGGCATGCGGGTGCTGGCGCAGGCCGCCAGCAACACGCTCAACAGCAACGTCAGGATCAGCCGGTGCACAGTTCCTCCAGCACCCGCAGGCGGCGGCCGCTGTCATCGGCCACGTACGGGTTGGTGGTGTCCCACGCGTAACCGGCCAGGATCGAGGAGATCATGCGGCGCACATCCGGCTGCGGGTCGGGGTGGTAGATGATCTTCTGGAAGCCACCGGCGTACCAAGCCTCGACGAAACGGCGGAAGGTCTTCACCCCGGCGCGCAGCGGAAGGGCGAATTCGCGTTCCCAGTCCACCTGCTCACCGGCATGCCGACGCGCCAGGCAGTCGCTGGCCAGCTGCGCGGACTTGAAGGCGATGGTCACGCCGGAGGAGAACACCGGGTCCAGGAACTCGCCGGCGTTGCCCAGCAGCGCGTAGCCCTCGCCCCACAGCGAGCTGACGTTGGCCGAATAGCCGGTGATGGTGCGCACCGGCAGCACCGCCCATTCGGCGTTCTTCAGCAGGCGGGTCAGGTTCGGGTCTTCGCCGACGATGGCCTGCAGTTTCTCCAGGTCGGTGCCGTCGTACTTCTCGAAGAAGCTCGGCTCGGCCACCACGCCCAGCGAACAGCAGCCGTTGGAGAACGGGATGGTCCAGTACCACACGTCCACGTGTTCGGGATGGGTGGTGATCAGGATCTTGTTGCGGTCGAAACCGGCATCGGCCGGAATGTGGTCGCGCACGTGGCAGAAGATCGCACCGCGCACCGGGAAGTTCGACGGCGATTCCAGGTTGAGCAGGCGCGGCAGCAGGCGCGCGAAGCCGCTGGCATCGAGGATGAAGCCGGCTTCGATGGTGTACTCGCTGCCATCCGGGCGGCGCACCTGCACGCGCGCCGGGCTGCCCGGCTCGACCGACAGCACTTCGTCTCCGAAACGAAGGGTGGTGCCCATGCGCTCGGCACCGCGCGCCAGCACGTCGTCGAAATTGGCGCGCTGCACCTGGTAGGTGGTGCCCCAGCCCGGCGAGAACTTGTCGCGGAAGTCGAACTCGGTGGTGCGCTCGCCGCGCACGAAGGCCGCACCGTTCTTGTACTGGAAGCCGGCTTCGACCACGTCCTGCAGCAGGCCGGCCGCTTCGATGTATTCCATGCTCTGCGGCAGCAGGCTCTCACCGATGGAGAAGCGCGGGAACTGTTGGCGCTCCAGCATCAGCACCTGGCGGCCCTGCTGGCGCAGCATGGCGGCGGCCACGGAACCGGCAGGACCTGCTCCGATCACCAGGATTTCAGTTGTTTCCAGTGCTGCGGTCATCGATGCATCCTTGATCAAGAAGTAGGGGGAGTCCGGCACGGGCGCTCAGTGCGGTGCGTCGTGCGGTGGCGGGCGGAACAGCGGCGAGATCAACCAGACCAGGCCGATGCCGAACAGCAGGGTGAGACCGAACGCGCGCAGCGCCGGCGTGGCCGACAGGCCCAACAGGCCGAACGACAGCCAGGTGCTGGCCGCGCCGACGCAGACCGCCAGCCAGGCGCTGGCATCGCCGCGGTGTTCGATCAGGAAGATGCCGTAATCGATGCCCATGCCGAGCAGCAGCATCAACGCCAATACATTGAACAGCTGCAGCGGCTGCCCGAACAGGCCGAGCAGGCCCAGGGTCAGCGCGCCGGCCACCAGCGTGGGAGCGAACACGCGCCATGCCTGCGCGCGGTAGCGCCAGTACAGCACCGCGAACACCAGCACGATGCCCACCAGCAGCAGCGCGCTCATCAGCTTGCGGTAGTGCTTGAGCAGCGCGGAGAAATCGGCGGTGCGGTCGACCCAGCGCACGCCGTCGATGCCCTTGGCCTGCGCTTCCAGCAGCGTCAGCGCATCGGCGCGGGAGAGGTCATCGACCATCACCACCGAGGCCATGCCCTTGCCCACTTCGCCCAGCCACAGGTGGCGGAACGGCATGGCGGCGGGCGACGCCAGGAACGCCTCGGCCTGCAGGTCCTGCGCCGCGTAGTCCGGGCGCTGCAGGCTTTCACCGACCGTTTCGCCGACGGCAGCCAGTACCTGCGGCTCGACCCGCGCGGTCAGCGCGGCATCGGCGTGCTGGCGCTGTACCGACGGCAGCCACTCGCTGATCGCGCGGTAGCCGCCGATCTGCTTGTTCGCCGAGAGCACGCGCAGGCGCTCGATCAGCGCTTCTTCGCGTTCCAGCACCTGTTCGGCGTTGTCGCCCTGCACCAGGTAGAACTGCGCAGGGCTGGGCATGCCCAGCATCTGGCTGATGCGGATCTGCTGGTTGATCAGCGACATCGGCGAGGACTGCAGGCTGCGCAGGTTGTCGTCCGCGGTCAGGCGCAGCATGCCAAGGCCCGACAGCACCACCACCGCACCCAGGAACAACCCGACCGGGCGGCGCCCGTGCAGGCGCGGCCAGCGCTCAAGCGTGGCGCCCAGCCAGCGCGCGAAGCGGGTACTGCGGATTTCGCCGCCATCCAGCCACGGGAACCAGAAGATCACGGTCAGGAACGCACCGGCCAGGCCCACAACGGAGAACAGCGCCATCTGGCGCAGGCCGGGGAACGGCGCCAGGCCCAGCGCGAGATAGGCCAGCGCGCTGGTCACCAGGGCCAGCCACAGGCCGGGCAGCAGGTGCCGCAGCAGTTTCCAGCGGCGGTCGGCCGGCTCGGCCTGGCGTGAGGCGAACCAGTGGATGCCGTAATCCTCGGCGACGCCGACCAGCGAGGCGCCGAACACCAGGGTCAGCACGTGCACCTTGCCGAACACCAGCACGGTCACCGCCAGCGCCACGCCGCAGCCGATCAGCAGCGAGGCGGCCACCAGCAGGATCGGGCGCAGCGAACGGAATGCAAGCCACACCAGCAGCAGCACCGCCGCCAGCGAACCCCAGCCGATGGTGTTGATTTCCCAGTTGGCCTGCACCGCGGCGGCCTCGGCGTGCAGCGGCACGCCGGCGCGCAGTACTTCCAGGCCGGGGGCGTGCTTCGCCGCAGCGGCGGTGGCGGCATCGAGCAGCAGGTCGATATGGCGCTCACCATCGAGCTGGAACGCGGAACCCAGCGTTTGGTACTGGATGACCGACCAGTGCTTGCCGTCGGCCTCGAGCAGGCCGTCGTCGCCCATGCGCAGGCCGGAGGCGGCAGCCCGCTCCTGCCACCACTGCGGCCACAGCGACAGCGGGTCCTGCCGCCATTCGGTCAGGCGCGGCGCGCCCATCGGGCCGTACAACGCGGCCAGCGCGGATTCGGACAGGCTTTCGGCGGACTCATCCTGCAGGCGCTGGCGCTGCTGCCCGGTCAGCAGGCGGTCGCGGTACGGCGCGTAGAACGCGCGCGCCTGGTCGAACCAGCCTTCGATCGAGCCGCTTTCCTGCAACAACGCCTTGCCCTGCGGATCGTCGCGCAGGCGCTGGCGGAAGGCCTGCTCGGCGGCCTTGGTGGCCGCGCCGTCGGTGCTGCCGAGCAGCACCACGATCTGCCGTGCATTCGCATCGGCGATGCGCCGGGTTACATCGGACAGCAGGCGGTCGTGCGCATCCTGCGGCAGCAGCGCCAGGATGTCAGTGTCGATCCGCGATTCCTTCGACCACAGCTGCCATTGCTGCACGCCCAGCCCGACCAGCACCAGCAGCCACGCCACCGCCAGCCAGCGCCATGCACGCTGCAGCCGGCCGTTCTCGCGCCAGGCCGAATTCAACGACTCATTCAAACCGGCGGTCCTCGTCGGCGCTGAGCTGCGCCGGGGTCTCGCCCAGGGCGGTGAAGTGGATGCGGGTGACATCCTGGTTCGCTTCGGTGATCTGCACCTCGCGCACGTAACGGTCGCCGCTCAGTTCGAGCGCGCTGAACACCTTGGCCAGCATCGGCGAGCGCGGGGTAAGGTGCATGCGCCAGCCGTTGTCGGGCAGCGCGTCGACCTTCACCGTGAACTGCGCGGACAGCGCCTGCGCATCGCCGCTCATGAGCGCGAACATGATCGCGTTGACCGAGCGCATCGCCGGCTGCTGGCGACCATCCAGCTCGACCCGGCTGCTGCCATCGCGCTGGCGGCTGAGGATGCGGTCGCGGGTGACCACCACTTCGGAGGGAAACGGCTTGAGCGTGGTCCAGATCACGCCACGGTCCTGGGCCAGCACGAAGCGGCCCTGGGAGCGCAGCGGATTCTTGAAGCCGGAAACCTGCTTGTCCTGGCTGAATTCGCCGCGCAGCACGTTGACCTTGGCCACGCGCTGCTTGACCAGGTTCACGCTGGCGGCCGGCGCCGCGAGCACGGGGCTGGCCACGGCCAGCAACACCAGCACGCCCAGCGTGCGCAGGAAACGGATCATGGCACCTGTACTCCCAGCCGTTCCCAGAGCACCGACGGGCACAGGTACAGCATTTCGTTGGTGGCCGCGTCGACCGCGACCTGGATGGTGTGGGCACGGGTGAGCACCTGCCCGCTGTCGGCGTCGAAGATCTCGTAGGCGATCTTCAGGCGGTTTTCCCACTCGGTGATGGTGGCGCGCACGCGCAGCGCCTGGCCGTACAGCAGCGGACGGATGTACTTCACCCGCGCGTCGACCACCGGCCAGATGTAGCCGGAATCGCGCATCTGCGGGTAGTCGTAGTCATGGCGCTGCAGCAGCGCGCAGCGCGCCACTTCGAAGTACTTGAAGTAGTTTCCGTGCCACACCACGTGCATCGGATCGCAGTCGTGGAAGGTCGGCGACAGCGCGACCTCGAAGCTCAGGTCAGGGACGGTCATACAGGCTCCAGCGCTGGCTGCGGATATCGTCGAGCAGGCTGCGCAGCTCGCCGTCCAGGGCGCGGTCTTCTTCCACCAGCGCGATGCGTCCGCACAGGTCCTGGTACATGGCGGCCAGGTCGCCGTGCAGGGTGGCGTTCATGCCGACCCGCTCGCGCAGGGCCACGCCCTGGCGTGCGGCGATCAGCATGCCGGCCACCACCTGTTCGGTCAGCTCGATCACGCGCAGGCAGTCGCGCGCGGCGATGGTGCCCATGCTGACCTTGTCCTGGTTGTGGCATTCGGTGGAACGCGAGAACACCGAGGCCGGCATGGTCTGCTTGAGCGCTTCGGCGGTCCACGCCGAGACGCTGATCTGCAGCGCCTTCAGGCCGTGGTTGATCGCCGCACGCTCACCGGTGGAAGCCGACAGGTTGGCCGGCAGGCCGTGGTTGAAGCGCGCGTCCACCACCAGTGCCAACTGGCGGTCGAGCAGATCGGCCAGGTTGGCGATGGTGTTCTTCAGCGCATCCATCGCGAAGGCGATGTGGCCACCGTAGAAGTGGCCGCCGTGCAGGATGCGCTCGCCATCGGCGTCGATCAGCGGGTTGTCGTTGGCGCTGTTGAGTTCGGTTTCGATGAACTGGCGCAGGAACGGCAGCGCATCCTGCACCACGCCGATCACGTGCGGGGCGCAGCGCAGCGAGTAGCGGTCCTGCAGGCGCTGTTCGTTGCGGGGCGGGCGGTCGCTGTGCAGGTCGTCGCGCAGGCGCGCGGCGATCTGCATCTGGCCCGGATGTGGCTTGGCGGCGAACAGCATTTCATCGAAATGGTGCGCGTTGCCGTCGCTGGCCAGCACATTGAAGGCGGTCAAGCGGGTGGCCAGCTTGGTGAGATAGTCAGCTCTGTCGTAGGCCAGGCAGGCCAGCGCGGTCATCACCGCGGTGCCGTTCATGATCGCCAGGCCTTCCTTCGGCCGCAGCCGCAGCGGGGCCATGCCGATCTCGGCCAGTACCTCGGCGGCCGGGCGGCGTGCGCCCTGGTACATCACCTCGCGTTCGCCGCAGAGCACGGCGGCCACGTAGGACAGCGGAGTGAGGTCACCACTGGCGCCGACCGATCCTTCGGCCGGAATCAGCGGCAGCACGTCGTGGCGCAGGAGCGTGGCCAGACCCTGCAGCAGCGGACGGCTCACGCCCGACATGCCACGCACCAGCGAGGCCAGGCGCGCGGCGATGACCGCACGGGTCTCCTGTTCGTCCAGGAAGCGGCCCAGGCCACAGCCGTGGTAGGTGAACAGATGGTGCGGCAGTTCGGCAACCAGTGCCGGTGGAATGTTGACCGTGCACGAATCGCCGTAGCCGGTGGTCACGCCGTAGATCACCCCGTCCTCGCGCAGCAGGCGATCGAGGAAATCGGCGCCGCGCTGGATGCGCCCGGTGAATGCCGGGTCGTCGCTGACCACGGCGTCGGCCTGGCGCTGCGAGAGCGCGACCACGTCTTCAATGGTCAGCGGCGCATCGCCGAAGCGGAGCGTCCGGGTCGGGGTGGAGCCTGCATTACGTGCCATGAGATGCCTGATCCCAGAAGGGGAAGAAGTTGAACCAGTCCAAGGGGGCTTCGGTGACCTGGCGTTCCAGCCACCGGGCGAAATGTTCGGCCTGCGCGGTCAGCGCGGCATCGCGAGAACCGCGTGGCAGGGTGATGCAGTCGCTGAAGTGCTCGAAGCGCACCCGGTAACCGTTGCCTTCGTGCAGGCAGGCCATGGTGTACACCGGGCAGGCCAGCGCCGAGGCGAGTACATAGGCGCCGATCGGGAACTGGGCGGTATGGCCCAGGAACGGTGCCGGCACGGTGCGCCCGCCGCGCAGCGGCACGCGGTCGCCGACGATGGCCACGAATCCGCCGGCCTGCACGCGGCGCTGCAGCTCCACGGCCGTAGCCGGACCCATGTCGGTGACCTGCATCAGTTCGACCGAGGCCAGCGGATCCAGCCGCTGCATGAGCCGGTTGAAGCGCTGCGCATGTGCGGTGTGCACCAGCACGGTGATGTGGAAGCCGGGCACCTGCTCGGCCAGCACTTGGCACAGCTCCAGGCAGCCGATGTGCGCGGTGAGGATCAGCCCGCCTTCGCGGCGTGCGATCTTTTCCAGCATCAGGTCGCGCTGCAGCCGGATGCGCTCGGGCGGATAGCGCCCGCCCAGGCCCAGCAGCTTGTCCAGCAGCGTGTCGGCGAACAGCGCGAAGTGTTTCAGGCTGGTCCAGCGCCCCGGCGTACCGCCGAGCACCCCGGTATGCGCCTGCAGCCGCTGCAGGTACTGCAGCGAGGCGCGGCGCGCCACGCCGTTGCTCAACCAATGGCACAGCACCACCGGGTATGCGCACAGGCGGAACGGCCAGCGTCCGAACCAGCGGTGCACCCAGCACAGGAACAGCACCCCGGCGGCCGAGGTGGTCTCGCCCAGGTCGGCCCAGTGCGGGGCGTTGGCCGGTGCCGGTGCGTTCATGCCGCCGCGGTTCCTGCGACGCGGCGCCAAAGCAGGCGCGGGGCGCGCCGCAGCATGCCGAAGAAAAGGCGGGTGTGCATGCGGCTGATGCGCACGTTGTCGCGCCACACATCGAAGTGCGAGACGCCATCGCTGGGATAGGTCACCCGGGTGGGCAGGCTGATCACCTGCACGCCACGCCAGAACAGCCGCACCAGGATCTCGCTGTCGAAATCCATGCGCCGGCCGATGGTTTCCTCGCCCACCAGGCGGGTGACCGGCGCCAGCGGATACAGCCGGAAACCGCACATTGAATCGCGGATCTGCAGCGACAGCGTATTGATCCAGACCCAGATATGGGTGGCATAGCGCCCGTACAGGCGTGCCTTGGGCACGCTGTCGTCGTAGACCGGAATGCCGCAGATCACCGCCTGCGGGTGCTGCGTGGCCAGGGCCACGAAGCGCGGAATATCGGCCGGGTCGTGCTGGCCGTCGGCATCGATCTGCAGCACGTGGGCATGCCCACGCCGCGCCGCTTCAGCGAAGCCGGCCAGCATCGCGCCGCCCTTGCCCTGGTTCACCGCCAGGCGCAGCAGGCTGACCTGGTCCGGGTGTGCCTGCGCCAACGCCTGCAGCACCTGCGCGCAGGCCGGGTGCGAGCCATCATCCACCAGCAGGCACGGCAGGCCACTGGCACGCACGCCCTGCACCACCGCGCCGATGGCGTGTTCGTGGTCGTAGACGGGAATCACCACCAGCGGCTCAAGCATCGCCAAACACCACCCGCCCGCTGGCATGCACGCCGTGGTCGGAGACATAGCGGAAGCTCAGCACCGATTTCAGCGCATCCCAGCCCAACGTCAGCTGCAGTCGGTCGCCCGGCCGCGCCACGTGCTGGAACTTCAGGGCGTCCATCCGCTCGAAACGCGGCGGCATGGCGAAGGCTTCGCGCGCGTAATGGATCGCCCAGTCCAGCTGGACCACCCCGGGCAGGATCTTCGCCTGCGGGAAGTGGCCATCGAAGGCGACCAGGTCCGGTTCGAGCGGGAGCACCAGCACGGCGGCATCCGCGGCGCGCTGCTGCCACTGTGCCACCGGCAGCAGCGGCCGGAACAACGCTTCCAGCGCGGCGGCGGTGATCTTGCCCTGCGCGTTGTACGGCAGTTCGTCGATGAAGCGCCAGCGCCGCGGGCGGGTCACCGCATCATGGCTGTGGGCCAGGTGCGCACCCAGCGCCTGCGACAGCTGGCGGCGCTGTGCATCGGTCCACTGCGCCACGCCACCGTTGTGCGGCACCACCACGGCGGCAAGCTGTTCGCGTGCGCCCTGCAGCACCAGCACGCGCACGTCCTGTACCTGCGGGTGCGCGCGCAGCTGCTGTTCCAGCGCGTCGAGCGAGACCCGGCGTTCTTCGATCTTGACGATGCGGTCGGCGCGCCCGAGCAGGCGGAAGCTGCGCCCGGCATCGGCCTCCACGCGGTCCTGGGTCTGCCACCAGGCGTCGTCGACCAGGTGCGGCGAGGACACGGCCAGGCAGCCTTCCTCGATCCGCCAGGACACGCCCGGCAGCGGGTGCCACTGCGGCTGTTCGGCGCTCCATTGGCGCCAGGCGATGCCGCCGGTTTCGCTGCTGCCGAACACTTCGGTGGGTGCCACGCCAAGCAGCGCGCGGGCCTGCAGCGCGGCCTCGCTGGGCAGCGGGCCGCCAGAGGAAAACACCGCGCGCAGCTGGCCGCTCAGCGATGACCAGTCCAGCTGTTCGGGCAGGCGCTTGAGATGGGCCGGGGTGGCGACCAGCACCGAGGGCTGGTGCGCCAGCGCGCTGACCAGGTCTTCATGGAAGAAGCGGCGCGGCTGGATCGCGCGGCCGGCCGCCAATGGCCACAGCACGCGGAACAGCAGGCCGTAGATGTGCTGGTGCGAGACCGTGCCGTGTACCTGCGCGCCATCGAGCTGCGCACCGAACGCGGCCTGCAGCGCATCCACCTCGCGGGTCAGCTGGCGCATGCGCTTGCTGATCGCGCTGGGCGCGCCGGTGCTGCCGGAGGTGAACACCACCAGTTCCAGCGCGTCTTCGTCCAGCACGGCCAGCTCGGCCTGAGGGTCGGCGGCGTCGCGCGGCTGCAGCGGCGCGAAATGCGCCGGCACGTCACCGGCGAAGCCGGCCACGCGCGGGGCCAGCCCGTCCAGGGTGGCCGGCAGGTTGTCGCCGCCCAGGTACACCCGTTTGCCCGCGTGCCAGGCGCCGAACAGCGCGGCGGCGAAGTCCAGGGTGTCGTCGAAATAGAGCGCCCAGTCGCGGCCGGGCGCGGCGGCGAAGGCCTGCTGCCAGCCGATGACCCGGGTGCGGAACAGCGGGTGCGCCACGGCACTGCCCGCCGCATCGATGCCGACGATGCGTTCGGCCCGGGGCAGCTGCGCCAACCGGTCCAGCGCGATCCACTCAGCCATGCGCGTGTGCCGCCTTCACCCGCCGCCGCACCAGCCATTCACCACCAAACAGGACACCCATCATCACGTACGCCAACAATCCGTTGTAGAGCGCCCAGACCTGGTTGGAGGCCCAGAACGCCGTGAGCAGGGCCAGGCCCCCGTTGAGAACAAAAAAGCCGCACCACACCTGGGTGACACGGCGGGTATAGACCACGGCGAACGGCGGCAGTTCCGGCTCGGTCAAGCGCGCCAGCCGCTCCACCGCGCTGGGCGGGAAACGCAGGCTGGTGGCAAAGATCACCAGCATCACCGCATTGACCAGCGCCGGGTACAGCTTCAACGGCAGCGCCTGGTTGAACGCGGTGGCCAGCAGGGCCAGCACGCCGGCGCCGATCGCGGCGGCCCACCACACCGGCTGGCGGGTGGTCAGTGCGCGCAGCGCGGCCAGGGCGAACAGCAGCAGGGCCATCCAGCGCGGCTCGAAGCGTCCCAGCGAGAGATACACCACCAACGGGTACGCCAGCGACAGCACTGCAAACGCCGCGACGCGTACCCGGACCATGGTCGATCTTCAGCGGCGGCCGTCAGGCGGCCGCTTGCCCGGGCAGCAGCCCATGCACCACATCGACGATGTCCTGCACGGTGCGGACCGCCTTGAAGGCTTCCGGCTGCAGGTTGCGGCCGAGCAGCGGCTTGAGCTGCACGATCAGGTCCACGGCATCGATGCTGTCGATGTCCAGGTCGTCGTACAGGCGGGCCTGGGGCGTGATGCGCACCGGTTCGATCTCAAAGCTGTCCTTGAGGATCTTGACGATGCGATCGAAAAGTTCGTTCTTGGTCATGGCAAATCCTGAGACGCCGTTAAGACTGCTGGCGTGCGGCGACAAACTCGCCAAGGGCACGCACGCTGGAAAAATGGCGACGGGTCTCTTCCGAGTCGGCGGACAGGCTGACACCGTACTTTTTCTGCAGGGCCAAACCAAGTTCAAGCGCGTCGATCGAATCCAGGCCCAGCCCCTCCACGAACAGGGGTGCGGCGGCGTCGATGTCGTCCGGAGTGATGTCTTCCAATGAAAGCGATGAAATGATCAATTCCTTGATCTCGTGCTCAAGTGCCTGCACGGCTTGGTTCTCCAGCGAAGTCAAAGTAGTGGGCAAGGTGATCGGTCACGCGCCGGGCCGCCAAGGCATCCCCCCTGGGCGTATCGTCGGCCCCGGTCAGGAACGGGGCGATCGGGAGATCTTCCCCGACTTCCAGCTGAACGTGAAAACGCCGTGATGGCACACGATACCATTTCTGGCCCTTGGTCAGGGTAGGCGGGGTGCAGGTGATCCTGACCGGGGTAATGTCCAGCCGGCCCCGGACGGCAATGTTGGCGGCGCCGCGCTGCAGCCGCAGCGGCTGTCCCGGGACAGTGCGGGTGCCCTCCGGGAAGATCACCAGGTTGCCCCCGGCCTTGACGGCGGCGATGCAGTCATCGATCAGCCCCGCCCCGTCGCTATTGGCCACGTAGCCGGCCGCGCGGACCGGGCCGCGCATGAAGGGGCTGCAGGCGACAGCCTGCTTCACGACGCAGTCGGCGTTGGGCAGCTGGGCGATCAGCAGCACCACGTCGATCAGGGTGGGATGGTTGGCCAGGATCAGCAGACCGTTGCGCTGCAGGCGTTCCGCGCCCCGGATCTCGTACGTCATCACCCCCAGCCAGCGCATCAGCGCGACATGGCTGGCGAAACTGAATTGGACCAGCCGGCGCGCCAGGGTGCGCCGCCGGGCCGTGTGACGGACCAGCAGCAGCAGCGGAAACAGCAGCCCACCCAGCAGCAGCCCGCCGATCCCGAAGGCGGCGAAACTGACGCCGGTGCCGACCACGCGCCAGGCGTGGTCGAGGCGGGCGCGCCAGCGCTCAGCCATGACGCTGCCAGGACCACTGCTGGCCATCGGCCTGGAACTGCAGCGCCGGCTCGCCAGACAGCAGGAAGCGCAGCGCGTCCAGGCTGTGCGGCAGCGCGCCGGGCGGGCTGTCCTGCCCGCCCCGGCCCCAGCCCAGCGACAGCCGGGTGCCCGGCGCATCGGCGCGGGCCAGCCGCCAGCACCAGGTGAAGAAGGGGTCAGGCTCATCGGCGAACCCGGCGTACACCGCCGGCAGCGGCGATTCGTAGGCGATCACGCGCACTTCCGGGGCGCCATCGGCGAGCAGCCCGAAGGCCTCCACGCAGGCGGCCTCCACCGTGCCCCGGCCGCCGGCCAGGGCCAGGTAGTTGCCGCGCTGGCCGCGCGCGATCGAATACAGCGCGGCCACCGCGTTGTGCACCGACAGGCCAAAGCCAGTGGGCGACATCGGGGCATCCTGGCGCAGGGTATCGAGCAGTTCCATCGAACGGGCCACGTCGCCATGCCGGGACGCGAACACCAGCGGCACCTGGCCGGCATCGTCGGGCTGTTCGCACCAGCACGCGGCCTGGATGGCCATGCGGCCCAAGCGCTCGATGCGGCGGCGTTGCATGGCCGGCACTTCCGGCAACGCGGGCGTGTCGTCGCCTTCGGGCAACGTCGGTGCGCGGGCCCACGCCTGCCAATCCGATTTCGTGGTCAGTCCCGGTGCCCAGGCCGACCAATCCACAACAGAGAACTCGATCATTCACGCCAACATGGTTATGGGCACCTGGACAGCACGAGCCTTGGCGGCAACGCGGATCGGCTCCCCCATTCCAGCCGGCCCACGCCTGTCTTCGACATCGTCCGGCGTGTTCGGCACGCCGCGAAAGGAGCGCACGCTATCATGACACCCTCGGCACTGGCAGTTTTCACAATCTGAAATGAGTAGCACGATCCACAGCGTAGCGGCCGCGCAGGTCCTTTCTCCCTCGGCAGACCCCGCGCTGTTCCGTGCGTTTTATGCCCCCGCTGCTGAACGCGATGCCGCCCTGGCCGACCCGCGCACGCTGGCCGTGTTCGGCTTTTCAACCACTGCCGCGCCCTGCGACGACCCGCGCTGGCTGCAGGTGCCGCTGGCCGAACAGGGCCCGGCGCAGGTCGAGATCTGGCAGGGCGCCAGCCCGGTGCAGCACGGCGTGCGCGGGGGCGTGCGCTGGTCGGCCAACGACACGTTGCTGTTCGGCGCGATCGAAATTGACGAGGTCGCCGGTGATATCGAGTCGGCCGCGGCAGACGCCTACGCTCGGATGAGTGGCTTTCTGGCCAACTGCGGTTTCCCGCACCTGCTGCGCACCTGGAACTACCTGGACGCGGTGACCGAAGGCGACGGCGACCAGGAACGCTACCGGCGCTTCTGCGTGGGCCGGGTGCGTGGGCTGCGCGAGCTGGACGAGGCCGCCCTGCCGGCGGCCACCTGCATTGGCCGTTTCGATGGCGTACGCCGCCTGCAGGTGTACTGGCTGGCGGCCCGCGAGGCCGGCCTGCCGCTGGAGAACCCCCGCCAGGTCAGCGCGTTCCGCTACCCGCGCCAGTACGGCCCGCAGTCACCCAGCTTCTCGCGGGCCCTCCTGCCGCCGCTGGCGACCGGCCTGCCGCTGCTGCAGTCGGGCACGGCCGCCATCGTTGGCCATGTCTCGCAGCACACCGGGTCGGTGGCCGAGCAGCTGGAAGAGACCCTGACCAACCTGCAGAGCCTGGTGGACGCCGCGCGCCTGCAAAGGCCGGGGTTGCCGGCTGCGCTGGGCGCGGAATCCGTGTTGAAGGTGTATGTGCGCCGGGCCGAGGACATGCCGGCGGTTGCAGCGCGAATGGCCGACCTGCCGGGCAGCCCTGCCTTCGTGGTGCTGCACGCCGAGGTGTGCCGCGCCGAATTGCTGGTCGAGATCGAAGGCCTGCACGGGTGACGCGCGTGACGACCAACGGTCGTCACCTACCGCGTATCGCTTGGCCAGGGATGTGCCGCGTTTCGGCCGGGCCGGGGATGTGCCCCGAATCGTCCGTTCCGGGATGTACCGCATGCCGGTAGGTGACGACCGTTGGTCGTCACCCGGACCCGGTCAATGGTATCCGGCGTCCGCGCGCACCTTGCCGCGGAATACGCGGTACGACCACGCCGTGTAGCCCAGGATCACCGGCAGCAGCACCACCAGCCCGACCAGGCTGAAGCCCATCGACGAGGCCGGCGCCGCCGCCTGCCACAGGGTCATGCTGGGCGGCAGCAGGTAGGGCCACATGCCCAGCACCAGCCCGATGAAGCCGAGCACGAACAGCGCCAGCGTCAGCAGGAACGGCGGCAGGTCGCGGCGCGGGTGCATGGCGCTGCGCCACAGCGCCACCGCCACGCCCAGGGTGAGCAGCGGCACCGGCGACAGCCACCAGAAGTTGCCGTCGCTGAACCAGCGCGCCATCAGGCGCGAATCCAGAAACGGCAGCCACGCACTCACCAGCCCCATGAACACGATCACCGCCACCACCAGCGGCCGGGTCAGGGTGCGCGCGAAGGTCTGCTCGCGGCCTTCGGTCTTCAGGATCAGCCAGGTACTGCCCAGCAACGCATAGCCGAACACCACCGCCGCGCCGGTCAGCATCGAGAATGGGCTGAACCAACCGAACGGCCCGCCCACGTACTGCCCGTCCACCACCTGCAGGCCCTGCACCAGCGCACCCAGGATCACGCCCTGGGCGAACGCGGCCAGCACCGAGCCCAGCCCGAAGGCCACGCTCCACAGCCGCCGCGAACGGTGCGCCTTGAAGCGGAATTCAAACGCCACCCCGCGGAACACCAGCGCCACCACCAGCAGCAGCACCGGCAGGTACAGCGCCGACAGCAGCGCCGCATAGGCCTTGGGGAAGGCGGCCATCAGCCCCGCCCCGCCCAGCACCAGCCAGGTTTCGTTGCCGTCCCAGATCGGGGCGGCGGTGTTCATCATCACGTCGAGCTGTTCTTCATCCTCGGCCATCGGCGCGAGGATGCCGATGCCCAGCACGAAGCCATCCAGCACCACGTACATCAGCACGCCAAAGCCGATCACCGCGAACCATGCCACCGGCAGCCAGGTCGTCATCTCCATGTCAGCGCTCCTCCAGCGGCTCGTCGGCACCGGACAGCGGCCGCGCCGGGGTGTGGCTGCCGTCTTCGATCGGCGGTTGCTGGTCGTGCGGCTTGGGCCCGGTACGGATGATCTTGACCAGGTACCAGATACCCCAGCCGAACACGAACGCGTAGCCGACGACGTACACGCCCAGCGACAGCGCGGTCATCCACGCGCTCTGCGGGCCCACCGCATCGGCGGTGCGCAGCACACCGTACACCACCCACGGCTGGCGGCCCATTTCGGTGACGAACCAGCCCGACACCAGCGCGATGAAGCCGCTGGGCAGCATCCAGTTCCAGCCGCGCACCAGCCAGCGCGATTCCAGCAGGCGGCCGCGCCACCACTGGAAGGCCGAAGCCCAGGCCAGCAGCAGCATCAGCGTGCCCAGCCCGACCATGATGCGGAAGGCGAAGAACACCGGCACCACCGGCGGCCGCTCGCTGGCCGGCACGGAAGTGAGCGGATCGAAGGTCCCGTCCAGTGAATGGGTCAGGATCAGGCTGCCCAGGCGCGGGATGGCGATCTCGAAGTCGTTGCGCTCGGCCTTCTCGTTGGGCACCGCGAACACCACCAGCGGCACGCCTTCGCCCTCGCCTTCGGCATGCCAGTGCGCTTCCACCGCCGCGATCTTCATCGGCTGGTGCTTGAGGGTGTTCAGGCCGTGCATGTCACCCACGAAAATCTGCACCGGTACCGTGAGCGCGGCGAACGCCACCGCGGCCAGCAGCATGGTGCGCCCGGCTTCAACGTGCTTGCCCTTGCGCAGGTACCACGCGCCCACCCCGCCGATCACGAAGCAGGTGGTGATGAACGAGCCCAGCGCCATGTGCGCCAGCCGGTACGGGAAGGAGGGGTTGAACACCACCTGCCACCAGTCCTGCGGCACCACGATGCCATCGATGATGGCGTGCCCGGCCGGGGTCTGCAGCCAGCTGTTGGACGAGAGGATCCAGAAGGTAGACACCAGCGTGCCCAGCGCCACCATGCAGGTGGACAGGAAATGCAGGCGCGGCGAGACCTTGCCCCAGCCGAACATCATCACGCCCAGGAAGCTGGCCTCCAGGAAGAACGCGGTGAGCACTTCATAGGTGAGCAGCGGCCCGATCACGCTGCCGGCCACCTGGCTCAGCCGCGGCCAGTTGGTGCCGAACTGGAAGGCCATGACGATGCCACTGACCACGCCCATGCCGAAGGACACCGCGAAGATCTTCTGCCAGAAGAAGTACAGCTCGCGCCAGATCGGCTTCTTCGTGCGCAGCCACTGGCCCTCGACGAAGGCCAGCCAGCTGGCCGTGCCGATGGTGAAGGCCGGAAACAGCACATGGAAACTGATGACGAACCCGAACTGGATCCGCGACAACAACAACGCGTCCACGCGACGCCTCCGCAGCATTCTCTGGAATCCGCACCAGTCTGGGCCGATTTCCGTGAAGAGGGCATGCGACCCGGTGACGCGCTGCTTCACTTTGTCGCAGGCACGGTAGGTATCGACCGTTGGTCGATACGGTGGGGCCGGCGCCAGGAGCCCGGCGCGGTGCGCCGACGCACGACCAACGATCATGGCGCGCATGGCCCATGACCTGTGGCCCCCTCGCCGAAGGCCCGGCGCTGCTACGCTTGGCGGGTTTTCCTTCACGGTGCTGCCCGCAATGCCCAGAACGCTGCCCTTGTCCCTGCTGCTGCTCGCCGCCCTCGGCGGCGCGGCCCACGCGGCACCGACGCCGATCACCATCGAACAGGCCATGGCCGACCCGGACTGGATCGGTCCGCCGGTCGAGAGCGCCTGGTGGTCGTGGAACAGCCAGCAGGTGGAGTACCAGCTCAAGCGCACCGGCAGCCCGGTCCGCGATACCTTCCGCCAGCCGGTCAACGGCGGTACCGCCACCCAGGTCGCCGATGACCAGCGCGGCAGCCTGGACGTGGACGCACCGGTGTACGACAGCGCCCGCCAGCGCAGCGTGTTCGTGCGCAACGGCGACGTGTTCCTGCGCGACCTGCGCAGCGGCGCGCTGACCCAGCTCACCCGCAGCACCGAGAAGGCCAGCGCGGTCAATTTCGCCCGCGACGGCGGGGTGATCTGGCGCACCGGCCAGAACTGGTTCCACTGGACCGCCGCCGGCGGCGTGCAGCAGGTGGCCAGCCTGAAGGCCGAAAAGAACCCCGACGACGCCCCGAAGGCCGACGTGCTGCGCGACCAGCAGCTGCGCACCCTGGCCACGCTGCGCAACGACCGCGCCCAGCGCGACGCACTGAAGGAGCAGGAAGCCAGCTGGCGCCGCGCCGACAGCACCCGCGCGCCGGGCCCGGTGTACCTGGGCGCCGATGTGGAGATCGTCGACAGCGCGCTGTCGCCCGATACCCGCAGCCTGATCGTGGTGACCAAGCCGAAGAGCTTTGACGAAGGCCGCGGCGGCAAGATGCCCAAGTACGTGACCGAATCGGGCTACGAGGAGTTCGAGGACACCCGTACCCGCGTGGGCCGCAACGACCCGGAACCGAACGCGCTGTGGCTGGTCGACGCCGTCACTGGCACGGTCAAGCCGCTGTCGCTGGACAGCCTGCCGGGCATCGGCACCGACCCGCTGGCCGCGCTGCGCAAGGCCGCCGGCAAGGACGCGCTGAAGGGCAGCCGCCCGGTGCAGGTGCTGGGTGGACCCGGCGCGCCGGGCATCCGCTGGAGCAATGACGGCCAGCAGGCCGCGATCCTGCTGCGCGCCAACGACAACAAGGACCGCTGGATCGCCAGCGTCAGCCCGGCCGAGGCCAGGCTGCAGACCCGCCACCGCCTCACCGACGCGGCGTGGATCAACTGGAGCTTCAACGATTTCGGCTGGTCCAACGACAACCGCACGCTGTGGCTGCTGTCCGAAGAGTCCGGCTACTCGCACCTGTACACCCAGCAGGGCACGGCCAAGCCGCAGGCGCTGACCGGTGGCAAGTGGGAAACCTCGATGCCGGTGCCCAGCGCCGATGGCCGTGGCTTCTACGTGCTGTGCAACCAGCAGGCCCCCGGCGACTACGAGGTGTGCGCGGTGGATACCGCTTCGCGCCAGGTGCGTGAGCTGACCTCGCTCAACGGCGTGGAAGACTTCTCGCTGTCCCCGGACGGCCAGCAGCTGCTGGTGCGCTACTCCGGCGCCTACCTGCCGGCGCAGCTGGCGGTGGTGCCCACCGCGGGCGGCCAGGCCAAGGTGCTGACCGACACCCGCACTGCCGCCTTCAAGGCCCGCCAGTGGATCCAGCCCAAGCTGGTGCAGGTGCCTTCGAAGCACGGCGCGGGCGTGGTCTGGGCCAAGTACTACGGCCCGGAGAACCTGGAGCCGGGCAGGAAGTACCCGATCGCCATGTTCGTGCACGGCGCCGGTTACCTGCAGAACGTGCACCAGCGCTACCCGGCCTACTTCCGCGAGCAGATGTTCCACAACCTGCTGGTGCAGCAGGGCTACGTGGTGCTGGACATGGATTACCGCGGCAGCGAGGGCTACGGGCGCGACTGGCGCACGGCGATCTACCGCAACATGGGCCACCCGGAGCTGGGAGACTACAAGGACGGCCTGGACTGGCTGGTGGCCACCCAGCAGGGTGACCGCGACCATGCCGGCATCTACGGCGGCTCCTACGGCGGCTTCATGACCTTCATGGCGCTGTTCCGTTCGCCGGGCACCTTCAAGGCCGGCGCCGCGCTGCGCCCGGTGGTGGATTGGCACCAGTACAACCACGGCTACACCGCCAACATCCTCAACACCCCGGACATCGACCCGGAGGCCTACCGCGTCTCCTCGCCGATCGAATATGCCGAGGGCCTGCAGGACCACCTGCTGATCGCGCACGGGATGATGGACGACAACGTGTTCTTCCAGGACTCGGTCAACCTCACCCAGAAGCTGATCGAGCTGCACAAGGACAACTGGAGCATCGCGCCCTACCCGCTGGAACGCCACGGCTACGTGCGCGCCGATTCCTGGCTGGACCAGTACAAGCGCATCCTCAAGCTGTTCGAAGAGAACCTGAAGTGAGCCACGACGCGGCGACGATACGGATCGTCGCCGCGGTCATCACCGATGCCGCCCGGCGCGTGCTGGTGGTGCGCAAGCACGGCTCGGCAGTGTTCATCCAGCCGGGCGGCAAGCCCGAGCCGGGCGAGGCACCGCTGGCCGCGCTGGCGCGCGAGCTGGACGAGGAACTGGGCGTGCAGCTGGACCCGGCCACGGCGGTGCCGCTGGGTGCCTACAGCGACTGGGCGGTGCATGAAACCGGCTGCCGGGTGCACGCCGAGGCCTGGTGGGTACAGGTGCTGGGCACCCCACAGGCACGGGCGGAGATCGCCGAACTGGCCTGGGTGCCGTTGCAGCCACCACACGGGCGCCGCTTGGCACCGTTGAGCGAAGACCATATCCTGCCGGCGGCCGCGCGCGTGATCGCGCCGGGCTGACCCCACCGCACACTGCCAGGACACCGGATGTCTTCGATTACGCCCCCGCTGCTGCCCGTTGCCCACCCGCGCCCGAAGGGGGATGGCACCCCGACCTTCCTTGCCCCGCTGGCCAAGTCGGTGTTGGTGGTGTGCATCGTGTCGGCGGTGTGCTGGGCCGGTGGCGCGGTGCTCGCCGCGCTGCTCGCCCAGTCGGCCTGGTTGAAGGACCTGCTCGACGGCGCCGACCTGTCCTGGATGCCGTCGTCGCTGCGCTGGTTCGGGCGGCATGCGGTCGCGGTGAACGTGGGCATGCTGGTCCTTTCCCTGGTGGGGGCTGCGGCATGCTGGGGCCTGCTGCGGCGCAACCGCTGGGCACTGTGGACCTTCATCGTGCTGCTGGTGGTCACCGCGCTGCTGAACTTCGTCGGTGCGTGGGTGATCGACGAGGTATTCCGCCAGCTGATCGTGCACCTGCCGCCGCACGCAGACGCCGATGCCGGCCAGCTGCGCCGCGACCTGCAGATGCAGCGCGTGATCTACACCGGCCTGACCGTGCTCACCGCGCTGGCGTTCGCCGCACTGCACGCCTGGCTGGTGGCCCGCGTGCTGCGGCCGGACGTGCGGCGATGGTTCGCCGCAAAGGCCCCGTAGACCGAGGCCTGCCTCGCTGCCCTGCGGTAAAGTAGTCGCATGAACGAATTCGAGCGCGTACGCAGCTACCTGACCGACCTGCAGGACCGCATCTGCGGCGCGGTCGAAACCGCCGACGGCCAGGCCCGCTTCACCGAAGATCTCTGGCAGCGCCCCGAGGGCGGCGGTGGCCGTACCCGCATCCTGCGCGATGGCGCGGTGTTCGAGCAGGCCGGTATCGGCTTCTCCGACGTCTCCGGCACGCGTCTGCCGCCGTCGGCCTCGGCAAACCGGCCGGAGCTGGCCGGCGCCTCGTGGCGCGCCACCGGCGTGTCGCTGGTGTTCCACCCGCTCAATCCGTACCTGCCCACCACCCACGCCAACGTGCGCTACTTCAGCGCCGAGCGTGATGGGCAGCAGGTGGCGTCCTGGTTCGGCGGCGGTTTCGACCTGACCCCGTTCTACCCGTTCGACGAGGACGTGCAGCAGTGGCACCAGGCCGCCCACGACCTGTGCGCCCCGTTCGGCGAAGAACGCTATGCGGCACACAAGCGCTGGTGCGACGAGTATTTCTTCCTGCGCCACCGCAATGAAACGCGCGGTGTGGGCGGGCTGTTCTTCGACGACCTGCACGGCGACTTCGAACGCGACTTCGCCTACCTGCGCGCGGTGGGTGATGGCTTTCTGCAGGCGTACCTGCCGATCGTGGAACGCCGCAAGCACACCCCGTACGGCGAACGCGAACGCGAGTTCCAGCTGTACCGGCGGGGCCGGTACGTGGAGTTCAACCTGGTGTACGACCGCGGCACGCTGTTCGGGCTGCAGAGCGGCGGGCGCAGCGAAAGCATCCTGATGAGCCTGCCGCCGCGCGTGCGCTGGGAGTACGGGTTCCAGCCCGAGGCCGGCAGCGCCGAAGCGCGTCTGGGCGATTACCTGGTGCCGCGCGACTGGGTGGCGGGCGCGTAGCGCGGGCGGGTTACGAGGGGCGCAGCCACGCAGGGCGTGGCGCTACAGGCGTTGGAGCATGGCCGCGTACTCGGCCTGCAATTTCGGCAGCTTTTTCGCGTAGTGCAGGTAATTGCGTTCGGCCATGGATCTGTCTTCGCTGGCGCTGTCATCGAACAATCCGCCACCGCAGAAGTTGCGCAGCACTTGGTGGCGAACGAAGCGGTCCACAGCATCCTCGAGCATGATGTCGTGGGCCTTGACCAGCTTGATTTCATTGCGCGCGATGCGTTTCAGCAGCTTGTTCAGTTCGCGGGCCTGGACCTGCGGGTGTTCGGGGGCGGTGGACGCATACGCGTACGCGTACGACGGCGAGGACGATGCGCCCGGCTCGTTGGCGACGTTCTGTGGAATGGCGCGCGAGTCCGGCAGTCGTCTTGAGGCGTCCTGCCCCGCCGCCTGGGCGTAAGTGGGCAGTCCCCCGTCTGGTCCGATGACCTGGTCATACGTCGGAGGTGTATCGTCTGTATGCGGCGTATCGTTCCCGTGCAGAACTGCACCCGGGCGTTCCAGATAGACAGAGACCCACCGCCGGGTCGTGGTGCTCGATGAGAGCGTAGTGGTAACGGCATCAAGGGGCATCGCAGGGCATCTCCATTGCGCGGGCCGACCGGAAGGCGGCCGCTGATACCGGCGATTCCAGCAGCAGGCTTACGGCTGCGCTTCCAGGTTTCGATCTTTGACGGCCGACGGTACACGGGCGAGGATGGACCGCCTGGACCGCCTGGACCGCCTGGACCGTCTGGACCGGCCAACGGCCGGCGCTACCGCTTCTGGGTCACGATGGTGATGTGGCCGTTGATTTCCAGCAGCGCCATGGAGACTTCGCTAATGTGTGCGCAGCCCTGCTGGCGCATCGCCGCCTCCACGTCGGCACGGGTCACCAGTTCGCGCCGCAGCACCGAGTCCAGCAGCTTGCCGTCGCGGGCGATCAGCACCGGTTCGCCTTCCACCAGCGCTTCTACGCGGCGGCTGCGCTGGCTCAGCCAGCCCACACCGTAGTTCAGGGAGATCAGGGTGGCCGCCAGCAGCAGCCCGCCGCCCAGCGAGGTGTCCTTGCCCAGCAGCGCGTTCTGCACGGCGTTGCCCAGCAGCACGATCAGCAGCACGTCGAACGGGGTGATCTGGCCCAGGGCGCGCTTGCCCGACAGGCGGACCATGCCGAGCACGACCACATACACCACCACGGCGCGCAGGATGAATTCCCACCAGGGCATGGCCAGGTCGAACAGGTCGCTCATGCGAGCCCCAGAAGAGAGAGTGCCTGAAGCATACGGGTAGCGCCGGCCGTTGGCCGGGCTCCTGAAAATAAAAAGCCCCGCCGACCAGGGGGAGGTCAGCGGGGCCGGGGAACGGGCGCTTGGGGAGGAGCCCCCGTTCCGAGATCTGCTCCAGGGGATGGGAGAGATCCACAACAGGCATTGCGCCTGTCGAGGTCTATAAAAGCACCTCGAACATTGATAGTTCGTGAAGGGCGCCAATTAATACTGCGGTGAAACCTAAAACATTCATCGAAGAGTCAGTTTATCGGCCCGCAATGAACCAATTCAGCTTATTCAACGTGATTCACGTCTCAATGCGCCTCATCCCAGTTATCCCCGACCCCGGCATCCACCACCAGCGGGACGCGTAATTGAGCTGAAGACGACATAAGCTCGACCACCTGCGTGCGCAAGGTTTCCAGAAACTCGCTTTCGGTTTCGAATACCAGTTCATCGTGCACCTGCAGAATCATCCGGGCGCGGCCGCCCTGGCCCTGCAGCCAGTCGTCCACCTTCACCATGGCCCGTTTGATGATGTCCGCGGCGGTGCCCTGCATGGGCGCATTGATCGCCGCGCGCTCGGCGCCGGCGCGCAGGCCCTGGTTGCGCGCGTGAATATCGTTCAGATACAGCCGGCGGCCTTCGATGGTTTCCACATACCCCTGGTCGCGGGCCTGCTGGCGCATGCGCTCCATGAAGTCGCGCACGCCCGGGTAGCGGCTGAAGTACAGCGCCACGTAATCCTGGGCCTGGCCCCGGTCGATGCCCAGGTTACGGGCCAGCCCGAACGCGCTCATGCCGTACATCAGGCCGAAGTTGATGGCCTTGGCGGCGCGGCGCTCGTTCGGAGTGACCTCGTCCAGCGCGCGGCTGAATACCTCGGCCGCCGTGGCACGGTGCACATCCACCCCCTGTTCGAAGGCGCGCACCAGGCCCGGGTCCTCGGACAGGTGGGCCATGATCCGCAGCTCGATCTGCGAGTAATCGCAGGCCAGCAGCTTGTGCCCCGGCGGGGCCACGAAGGCGCGGCGGATGCGGCGGCCGTCCTCGGTGCGGATCGGGATGTTCTGCAGGTTCGGGTCCGACGAGGACAGCCGGCCGGTGGCCGCGCCGGACTGGTGGTAGCTGGTGTGGACCCGGCCGGTGTCGGGGTTGACCATCTCCGGCAGCTTGTCGGTGTAGGTGCTGCGCAGCTTGGCCAGCCCGCGGTACTCCAGGATCACCCGCGGCAGCTCGTGCTGTTCGGCGATCGCCTCCAGCGCCTCTTCGTTGGTGCTGGGCTGGCCTTTGGGGGTCTTCACCAGCGCGGGCAGCTTCAGCTCGTCGAACAGCACCGCCTGCAGCTGCTTGGGCGAGTCCAGGCTGAAGGTGCGCCCGGCCAGTTCGGTGGCCTTCTGCTGGGCTGCCAGCATGCGCGCGCCCAGGTCCTGGCTCTGCCGGCGCAGCTCGGCGCTGTCGATGTACACGCCGTTGGCTTCGATCCGGGCCAGCACCGGCACCAGCGGCATCTCGATGCTGCGGTACACGTTGTCCAGCGCGGCCGATTCCAGCAGCTGCGGGTGCAGCACGCGGTGCAGGCGCAGGGTGATGTCGGCATCTTCGGCGGCGTAGCGGCTGGCTTCGTCCAGCCCTACCTGGGAGAACGGAATCTGCTTGGCCCCCTTGCCGGCGACGTCCTCGAACTTGATCGTGGTGTAGCCGAGGTAGCGCATCGCCAGCGAATCCATGTCGTGGCGGGTGGCGGTGGAATTGAGCACGAAGCTCTCGAGCATGGTGTCGTCGTGGTAACCCTGCACGTCCACGCCGTGCCGGCGCAGCACGTGCAGGTCGTACTTGCCGTGCTGGCCAAGCTTCTTCTTGTCGGGGTTCTCCAGCACCGGGCGCAGCGCGTCCAGCACCTGCTGGCGCGGCAGCTGCGCAGGGGCGCCGGGGTAGTCATGGCCAACCGGAATATAGGCCGCACGGCCCGGCTCGACCGCCAGGCTGATGCCGACCAGGTTGGCGCGCATGGCATCGAGCGCGTCGGTCTCGGTGTCGAAGGCGATCAGCTCGGCCGCCTCGGCGCGGGCCACCCAGGCCTGCAGCTGTTCGGTGGTGAGCACGGTTTCGTATTCGCCCGGGGCCGACAGGGCCGCATCCAGGGCCGGCGCCGGCTCGCTGGCCGCGCCGCGCGCGTAGCCGGCGGCGGTGCCGCGCAGGCTCACCGGCGCGTCGCTGGCCGCCGCCGGGGCCGGGACCGGGCCACCCAGCTCCTTCAGCGCCTGGGTAAAGCCGTAGCGCAGGTACAGCTCGCCCAGGGCGGGCACGTCCGGGTCGCGCAGCGCCAGGGTCTGCGGGGTGGCGTCCAGCGCCACGTCGGTGCGGATGGTGACCAGTTCGCGGTTCAGCGGCAGGCGCTCCAGCGCGGCACGCAGGTTTTCGCCGATCTTGCCCTTCATGCCAGGCGCGGCGGCCATCACCCCGTCCAGGGTCTGGTACTCGGCCAGCCATTTGGCGGCGGTCTTGGGGCCGCACTTCTCCACGCCGGGCACGTTGTCCACGGCGTCGCCCATCAGCGCCAGCAGGTCGACGATCTGGTCGGCGCGCACGCCGAACTTGTCCATCACGGTAGCGTCCGAATCCATGCGGCTGCCGGTCATGGTGTTGACCAGCTCGATGCCCGGGCGGACCAGCTGGGCGAAGTCCTTGTCGCCGGTGGAGATGGTGACGGTCATCCCGTCGCGGTGGCCCTGCAGCGCCAGCGTGCCGATCACATCGTCGGCTTCCACGCCCGGAATGCGCAGGATGGTCAGGCCCAGCGCCTCGACGATCTGGCACATCGGCTCGATCTGCGGGCGCAGGTCGTCGGGCATCGGCGGCCGGTTGGCCTTGTAGTCGGCGTACAGGTCGTCACGGAAGGTCTTGCCCGGCGCGTCGACCACGAAGGCCACGTACTCGGGGCGCTCCTTCAGGGTGGCGCGCAGCATGTTGACCACACCGAACAGCGCGCCGGTGGGTTCACCGGCCGCGTTGGTCAGCGGCGGAAGCGCGTGGAACGCGCGATACAGGTAACTGGACCCGTCAATCAGGACTAATCGGCTCATGCGACGATTCTACGCGCCCCGCTGGGGCCATTCCCGGCACCGGCATCACGGGGCATCGGGCATAATCCAGACTCCCCCGACCCAGGAGCCGTGGCCCATGAAAACTCTGCTGCTGGCTGGACTGCTTGTGCTGGCGGGTTGTGCCACCACCGGCGGCGGCGCTGGCGTGCCCCCGGTCGATGTGCGGGGCGCCGATATCGCCAAGCGCGTGATGGACAACGGCGATGTGATCGAGGAGTACCGGGTCAGTGGCCAGCTGCGCATGGTCAAGGTCACCCCCTCGCGTGGCGCGCCGTACTACATGTACGAAGGCAGCCAGCACGGCGGCGTGGACCGGAGCAAGGATGGCACCTCGCCGGTGTACTGGAAGCTCTACAGCTGGTGAGTTGGCCCTGCCGTACCCGATGACGACTCCTGAACGACGCAAACCCATCGACCCCGCGGCCCTGCGTGCGGGGCTGAATGACGAGCAGCGCCAAGCCGTGGACATCCTGGAGCATTTCGGCTGGTCGCTGCGCTTCGTGCGCCGCCCGCTGTTCCGCGACCCGATCCCGGTGCTGTTCGACCGGGCCGGGGAACGCTACGTGGTGGTGCAGCCCGACGGCAGCCTGGACGAGTCCATGGCGTTGAAGCTGCGCCCCTAGATCATCGGATGACCAGCACCGGCACGGTGCTGCGTGCGAGCACTTCGGCGGTCTGGCTGCCGAGCAGGACCCGGGTCACGCCGCGGCGGCCGTGCGAGGTCATCACGATCAGGTCGCTGTTGCGTTCCATGGCCGTGTCGATGATCCCGTCGGCGGCATAGCGGTCCAGCACGTGCACGGTGGTGGCGCGCAGGCCCTGCGCTTCGCAGGCGGCCTTGGCCGGCGCCAGCACTTTCTCTGCGGTCTCTTCGCGGTCGGCCTTGTACTCAGGGCTGTTCATGTAGCCCACGCTCCAGCCCATGGCGTCATACATGCCGACGGCCCAAGGCTCGGAGACAGTGACGATATCGATTTCGGCGTTGAGGTCGCGGGCCAGTTCCAGCCCCTTGAGCAGGCCCTTTTCGGACAGCTCGGAGCCATCGGTGGCAATCAGGATCCGCTTGTACATGACACGCTCCTTGGCTAAGGCAGTGGGGACACCATTGCACACCCGGCGTGGAGAGCGTGCCTTGAGGCGGATCAATCCGGGCGGTCGGCCGGGGCGCGGAGCATGGCCTGCGCGGCGTTGGTGAGTTCCTGCCGGACCCTCGCCGCGCGGTCGGGATCGGCCTGCACCCAGTCGGCGATCTGCGCCGGATCGAACCGTGCCAGCAGGGCGTCGCGGCGGCGGAGCAGGTGTGCGGCCAGCTCGGCTGCCGTGGGCCACGCCGACGCCGCCCCGGCAGGGCCTTCCGGCCAGTGGCGCTCGATGACGGCGGTGAGCGCAGGCACCGGCAGCAGCCCCAGCCGGTAGCCCATTTCGGCAAGCGTATCGGCCACGGCAGGATCGAGGGCGAGCGGTGGCCGGAACAAGCTGGCGATGCTCTCGGACTGGAACCCGTAGGGCCACGCGGTAACGTCCTGCAACGGCCCGCAATCGCCACACATCGCGTCGAAATGACCGACGTTGCCTACATATGCGAGGGGAATGGAGAACAGCGACGGGGGTCGTTGGGCGATGGCCACCGCCTTGCTGGCCGATTTGGGCAGCATCGCGCCCGTCTGGAGGTCGCGGAACCCGAGCGGCCCGCAGGCGCCGAAATCCAGCGACATGCCCACCCGCACCCCGTTCCGGAGGGTGTAGCCGAAGTTCTCCAGCCGGTAGTTGAGGTGGTCCCAGTTGCATAACCAGCGCGAGGCGATGAAATGACGCAGCTGTTCACAGCGCAGGGGTCGCGGTAGCAGGCGGTTCATCGCGTCGAGCGCGTTGAACCGGCGCTGGTCATTGGCGGCATGCTGTTGGGCGTCCTCGCCGCGCAGTGCCCACCACTCGACCCCGGCGTCGTTCAGCAGCCTGGCGTTGTCGGATACGGCCTGCGCATGGTCGGTCCGCAGCGCCTCGTAGGTGCTGCGCGCTGAAGGATCGGCTGCCGCGACCAGCGCCGCAGCCGCGTCACTGACCAGGAAATCGCCGAGGTCCTGGAAGTCCGCCTCGAAGCGTGAGCCGACATGCCGGGACCCGGTCGGCAGGCCCTCGACAGCCGCCACCAGCCCGGTGTCGGGAGCGACCAGCCCGGTGAGCTGGAACAGTTTGCCCAGCGTGACTTCCATGGCGCTGCAGGTGGCGTCGGCCGTTGCCTTCACCCGCCAGCACTCGTCGCCCCGGGTGACGATCATGGCCGGCTGGCTGCCCGCTCCCCGCCAGGGCCGCGCTGGACAGTCGGCCAGATCGAGCATCTGCGGCACCCGGGCCGGTGCGTTGTGCAGATGTGACACCACCAACGCCGGCAGCGATCGGCGCGGCGTTCGGGCCGGCTCTGGAATGCCGGCAAGGGAAGGAAGCGAAGAGGTCCGCTGGATCGCGCTGGTGATCAAGGCCCGTGCCACGGCTGGAGTGGGCACGGACACTATCAGTGTTCGGCCCGCCCGCCGCTCGGACTGGTTGCAAAGCTCACTGCGGAAGGGGCGAACGCCGGCGCGGCGGACGTGTGCGGGTCAGCAGCAGCGCTACCGCCGCGACCGCCGCCGCAGTCACCCAGAAGCCCCACCCCTGCAGCAGCAGATCACGCGCTGCACTGGGCGGGGTGCAGCGCATCCGCAGCAGGTCCAGGCTGCCGCCGCTGTCCAGGCAGGCGGCAGCATGTTCGAACAGGGCCAGCACCGGTGCCGCCCAGCCCGCCGACAGCGTCAGCGCGACCAGTGCAGCCATCAGGTACGGGATTCCCTTGTTCATGTGTGTGCTCCCAGCAGACAGCGCCAGACTCTGGGCGCACGACCGGGGACCGACAAGCGGCACGCGACGAAGCGGGGGAAAACGGGGATGAGTCGCGTTCGAGCGGCGGTAGAGCCGACTGTCAGTCGGCTGCTCTCCCGTCGAATGCGCGGCCAATGGGGTGGTTGCCCCATTGCCCGGTTGCTGCGTTGCTGCGTTGCCGACCAACGGTCGGCGCTACCGGGATCAGGCGACCTTGATTACCCGTGCGCCCTGGCACAGCGGGTAGGTGGCCAGCAGGTCGGCGATGCGCTCGGCCATGGTGTCGAACGAAGCGCCATACAGGTACAGCGCGGTTTCGCTCGGGCCCTGCCACCAGCTGCAGACTTCGCCGTGGCCGTCGATGCGCTCGACGATCTGGTCGAACACATAGTTCGAATCGCACTGTTCGTAGACCTCGTCGGGCAGGTCGGTGCCGTTGAGGTACAGGCCCAGGCCTTCGGTGATGCCGAACGAAACGTCGGGCTCGCCTTCGCGCTGGATCAGTGAACCCTTGGGGGCGCCAAGCTGTTCGAGCAGTTCGATGACGGTCGGCAATGCGGCCGCGTCATGCAGCTGGATTTCCAGGTCGCCGTATTCCACCTCGCCCTCTTCGCTCAGCGCGGTGCCCCCCCCCATGATTTCGCCGATGCCGGCTGCTTCAAGCATCGCCTCGAGCGGGTCTTCGAACAGCTGCAGGCGGTGCTCGGGCTGGAGCCGGGCATTGAGTTTGACGTTGATGGCGACGGGGGTGGTGGACATGGGGATACCTGGAATCTGGCGGGAAAGTGTAGCGCCACGCCCTGCGTGGCCCTACAGGTGCGGAACTACCTTCTTTTTCAGCAGCTCCACCAGCTCCGACTGCATGAAGTCGTAGTCATCGGGAATATCGAGGCAGATCACCCGTTTCCCGTTCAACCACTGCCGGTGCCGGCTGGCCAGCCGCGTGCGGTGCGCCGGCTCCATCACGAAGATGACATCCGCCCACTGCAGCAGCTCGGGGCTGAGCGGCACATCCGCATCGGCGAGCACGCCGGCCGAGGCGGTTTCCACGCCCGGCCAGTCGGCGAACACCTGCTCGGCCGTGGGGCTGCGCAGGCGATTCTGGCTGCAGAGGAAGAGCACATGGCGGGTCATCCGTGACACGCCCGCTCAGATCACGGTGAGGTTGGCGTAGGCCATCACCAGCCACTTGCTGCCGGCCTCGGCGAACTCTACCTGCACGCGCGCGTGCGCGCCGCTGCCTTCGTAGTCGGTGACCATGCCTTCGCCGAAGCGGGCATGGGTGACCATCGCGCCCAGCTTGAGCGGCGGCGCTTCCATTGCGGCGTGGCCGGCCGGGCGGCTCGCGCCGAGCGAGGCACCCCGCGAGACCTGCACCTTGGGGCGCACTTCGTTCAGCAGCTCACGCGGGATCTCGCGCAGGAAGCGCGAAGGCACGTTGTAGTTTTCCTGGCCGTGGATGCGGCGCGATTCGGCGTAGCTGAGCACCAGCTTCTGGCGCGCGCGGGTGATGCCCACGTACGCCAGGCGGCGCTCCTCTTCCAACCGGCCGCTTTCTTCCAGCGAACGCGCGCTGGGGAACAGGCCGTCTTCCATGCCGGCCAGGAACACCAGCGGGAATTCCAGGCCCTTGGCCGAATGCAGGGTCATCAGCTGCACCCCCTCTTCGCCCGCCTGGGCCTGGCCTTCGCCGGCTTCCAGCGAGGCGTAGGACAGGAAGGCGACCAGCTCACTCATGTTTTCCGCGCCTTCCTCGACGTCGTCCTCGCGCCGGGTGAAGCGCGAGGCCACCGAGACCAGTTCGTCCAGGTTGTCCGCGCGCGATTCCGAATCCAGCGCGTTGCGGCTTTCCTTCGACCAGTGTTCGCGCAGGCCGGAACGGATCAGCACATGGTCGATGCGTTCGGCCAGCGTCATCTCGCCGGCTTCATGGTGCAGCTGGTTCACCAGGCTGAGGAAACCAGCCAGCGCGTTGCGCGCGCGGGCGGCCAGCTCGTTGCCCTGGGTGGTCAGCATGGTGGCTTCCCACAGCGAGATCGCCTGGTGGCGCGCCAACCGGCGCACTTCATCCAGGGTGCGGTCGCCGATGCCACGCGTGGGCGTGTTGACCGCGCGCTCGAAGGCGGCGTCATCGTTACGGTTGGTCATCAGCCGCAGGTACGCCAGCGCATCCTTGATTTCGGCGCGCTCGAAGAAGCGCATGCCGCCGTACACACGGTACGGTACCTGCTCGGAAAGCAGCGCTTCTTCAAAGGCCCGCGACTGCGCGTTGCTGCGGTAGAGCACGGCGGCGTCGCCGTAACTGCCACCGTCGCGCACCCACTGGCGTGCGCGCTCGACCACGTAACGCGCCTCGTCCATTTCGTTGTAGGCCGCGTACAGGTCGATGGGGTCGCCATCGCCGCTGTCGGTCCACAGCTCCTTGCCGATCCGGTCCGGGTTGTGCGCGATCACCGCATTGGCCGCGCCCAGGATGTTGGCGCTGGAGCGGTAGTTCTGCTCCAGGCGTACGGTCTGCGCGCCCGGGAAATCCTTCAGGAAGCGCTGTACGTTCTCGACCTTGGCGCCGCGCCAGCCGTAGATGGCCTGGTCGTCGTCGCCGACCACGAACACGTGGCCGCTGTCGCCGGCCAACACGCGCACGAAGGCATACTGGATGGCGTTGGTGTCCTGGAACTCGTCCACCAGGATCTCGCGGAAACGCGAGCGGTAGTGGGCCAGCAGCGCCGGGTTGTCGCGCAGCAGTTCGTGCGCGCGCAGCAGCAGCTCGGCAAAGTCGACCAGGCCGGCGCGGTCGCAGCGTTCCTGGTAGGCCGCGTAGGCCTGGCGCATGGTTTCCAGCCAGGCATCGTTCGGCTCGGGCTGGATGTGCTGCGGGCGGCGGCCTTCGTCCTTCTGTTCGTTGATCCACCAGGCTATCTGCTTGGGCGGATGCTTGCTGTCGTCGATTTCCAGCTGCTGCACCACGCGCTTGACCAGCCGCAGCTGGTCGTCCGAATCCAGCACCTGGAAGCTGTCGGGCAGCTTGGCTTCCTGGTAGTGCAGGCGCAGCAGGCGATGGGCCAGGCCGTGGAAGGTGCCGATCCACGCGCCACGGCTGCCCTGCGGCAGCTGCACGTCGATGCGATGGCGCATTTCACCGGCGGCCTTGTTGGTGAAGGTCACCGCGAAAATGCCGTGCATGGGCACGCCGCAGACTTCGTTGAGCCAGGCGATGCGGTGGATCAGAACGCGGGTCTTGCCGGAACCGGCACCGGCAAGCACCAGATGGTGGCCGGGCGGGGCGGACACAGCTTCGCGCTGAGCGGGGTTGAGCCCGTCGAGCAGGTGGGAGACATCCATGCGCCCATTTTACCCCGCCCGCCGCCAAGCAGGGGCAGGTCAGCCAACCGGTTCAGCCGCCACCCGGTAGGTCACGACCGTTGGTCGTGACGCATCAACGCGGCCATCGCGGCCTGTTGCGCCTGGGTCCGAAGCTCCGGAATGGCCAGGCTTTCCCACAAGGTGCCGATACGCAGGCTGCCGACTACCTGCACGCCCGGCTGCGGCCTGCGCTGCCCGTCCAGCAGGAAACCCGCACTGTCACTGTCCAACCCCAGCCCATGCGGGCCGGGGCGCGCATGCCCATCGGCCAGCAGCTGCTGCAACAGCGGGTTGCGCATGGCCAGCGCGCGGGTTTCCACGCCGGTGGCGTTGATTACGGCACCCACATTCAACGGCGGCAGGCCACCCGCGGCGCCGTGTGCATGCAGCTGCAGGGTGCTGTCCAGCACCAGCAGCGCATCCAGCCGCGCGCGGTGGCGCTGCAGTTGGCCCGATTCCTCCAGTTCCGCCAGCTTCGCATGCACCGTTTCGGCAATGCGGTGGCGGTGCACATCCCAGTACCGCACCACGTGGCGCAGGAAACGGCGCTGGTCAGCTGCATTGAGTCCCTGCCACAGCGCCTGGCCCAGTGGGCGGATGCGGTCCATCACGCCCTGCCACGGAATACCCTTCGCCGCTGCGTCGCGCACATGGCCGCGCAGCGCGCGCATGCGGGCGCGCAATGGCATCGCCAGCAGCGGCTGGGGATCGAACTTGGCGATCCCCCCGTGCGCATGTGGCAGCGGCAGCAGTGCGTGCCGCGACAGCACGTGGATGCGGCCGCGATGACCCGCCGTGGCTAATGCCACCACGCTGTCGGCCATGCTCAGGCCCGAGCCGATGATGGCCACGTCGCCATCGCCGGCCAGCAGGCGCACGCCGTCGTAATCCCACGCATCCACCACGCGGCCGGGCGGCAGGGCCTCGGCACCGGGCGCGGGCAACGGGCGCATGCTGTTGCCGCAGGCCAGCACCACCTGGCGTGACTGCCATTGCTGGCCATCGGCCAGTCGCAACACGTTCCGTGGCGTGCCCGGCTGCAGCGCGATGACCGGTTCGTGCACCACGTGCAGCGTCGCCGGGCTCTGCGCCTGCGCTTCTGCAAGCCGATGCTGCAGGTACGCGGCGTAGTGGCGGCGCGGAAAGAACGTCTCGGTCAGTACGTCGCGCGGAAGGCCTGGCAGTGCATCGGCCTGCAGCAGGTAGTCGACGAAATCACCCGGCTGTTCGGGCAGGCCGCTCATCTTGCCGGCCGGCACGTTGAGCAGGTGCTCCGGCCACGGCGTGGCGTAGGCAATGCCTTGGGCCAGCGTGGACGCGGGCTCGAACAGGACCACCTGTACGGGCGCGGTGGCGCCGCGCAGCGCGTTGAGCGCGACCAGCGCACCGGCCGCACCGCCGCCGATGATGGCCAGGTCGGCCTGGAGCATGGGTTCGGAGTCGGTCATGGCCGCATTGTAGGACATGCGCCCGCAGCGCCCCGTGCGCTACATCAGCGCATCGGCCAGCCGCGCGATGCCTTCGCGGCTGCGTCGCCACGCAGGCCGCAGCCGCCACGCCTTCAGGTCGAGCTGGCGCGACTGCCGCAGATAGTCGTCTTCGATCTCGATCAGCTGTCGTACCAGTCCCCGGTCGTAGCAGAGCATGCCGATCTCGGCGTTGAGCGCGAACGAGCGGATGTCCAGGTTGATCGAGCCGACCAGCGCGATGTCCTCGTCCACGGTGAGGTGCTTGGCATGCAGGAAATGCGGTTCGTACAGCGCAACGCGCACGCCGGCACGCAGCAGTTCGTCGTAGTACGCCTCCTGCGCCCAGGCGGTGAGGTGCTGGTTGTTGCTGGCCGACAGGATCAGCTGCACCTGCACCCCCGACAGCGCGGCGATGCGCAGCGCACTCAACGTGGCCTCGTCGGGGACGAAGTACGGGGTGACCAGCACGATGCGGCGGCGTGCCAGGTGGATCAGCGCATTCACCGCGTCGCGCGCGTTGCTGAAGGGGTAGGCCGGGCCGCTGGGCAGCAGCTGGGTGGGCACGTCATCGGTGCAGACCGGCTCGACCATCATCACCTCCAGGCGCTGGCCGGTTTCCATGTACCAGTCGCTGGCGAACACCGCCTCCAGGTGGGCGACTGCGGGGCCGCGCACCCGCGCCACCAGTTCGCGGTTGGGGTAGCCGGGCACGAAGCCGGGCTGGGCCAGGTTCTGCGAACCGATGTAGCCGACCCGGTTGTCGATCACCGCGATCTTGCGGTGGTTGCGCAGGTCCATCCGCCCGCTGCGGCGCCAGCGCAGCCCGCCGGGCAGCATGGCGCGCACGTCCACGCCCAGCGCCTGCAGGCGGTGGCGGTAGCGGCGCAGGCCACGCTTGGCACCCACCGCATCCAGCAGCAGGCGGCAGTGCACGCCGCGTGCGGCGGCGCGCTGCAGCGCCTGCACCACCGCTTCGCCCACCGCGTCGTCGAACATCAGGTAGTACAGCAGGTGCACGCGGTCGCGGGCCTGGTCGATATCGTCGATCAGCGCCTGCAGCGAGGCGTCGTAGTCGGTCAGCAGCTCCACCGCGTTTCCGTGCACGGGCATGAAGTCGCCCTGGCGCTCGATCAGCGGCACCATTTCGGCGGTGGCGGTATCTGGCACCGGGTTCCAGCGCAGCGGCGGCTGCAGCGCCTGCTCCTCGCGGATCACCTGGGAGGCCTCGGCCTGGCGCTGCACGCGCTGGCGCGACAGCCAGGGGTGGCCGAACAGCAGGTACAGCGGCAGGCCCAGCAGGGGCACGAAGCCGACCAGCAGCAGCCAGCTGCGCGCGGCGCCGGGCGTGGTGCGGCTGGGAATCCAGAACAGCGCGGCCAGCCGGATCAGCCAGTCCAGCATCAACAACCATGAACCCAGCAGCCATTCGAACAGCATCGGTTCGCCCGTTTGGGGGTGTGCCGGCATTCTGCCATGGCCGGCGTGCACGCCCCCGGAAACGAAAAAACCCGCCGTGAGGCGGGTTCTTCGTTGGCCATCGAGCAACCCCGTGAGGGATTACTTGATCTTGCCTTCCTTGTACGGGACGTGCTTGCGCACGACCGGATCGTACTTCGAGAATTCCATCTTCCCGGGGGTGTTCTTCTTGTTCTTGTCGGTCGTGTAGAAGTGACCGGTACCGGCGGTCGAAATCATACGGACCTTATCGCGCTTGCCTGCCATGATCGTCTACTCCTCAGACCTTTTCGCCGCGCGCACGCAGCTCAGCCAGAACGGAATCGATGCCGTTCTTGTCGATGGTGCGCAGTGCATGCGCGGAAACACGAAGCTTGACCCAGCGGTTTTCGCTGGCGACCCAGAAGCGGCGCTCGTGCAGGTTGGGCAGGAAACGACGACGGGTCTTGTTGTTGGCGTGCGAGACGTTGTTACCCGTCTGCACTCGCTTGCCGGAAACTTGGCATACGCGGGACATTGCGCACCTCGATGAAAGTATGTGTCAGCCCATAGCCCGGGCGACGGCGGCCTCGACGGTTTCCCGCCACACGTCATGAGAATCAAAGGGTTACGCTGACGAGGGCAGACCGGATGACGTGTTCCCGGCCACCAATCCGGACAAATCCGGACACAGCGAGCCGCGCATTATGCACGCGCAGCCCCTGCAAGGCAAGGCTTATCCACAGCAAAACCCTGAACGGTGGCGCTCTTGCCCCTGTACCGGGGCGCGCCCGCGTGACATGATTTCACCAAGTGCTGCTGATCGGGACCCGGCGACGGGATAGTAGCGCTGCGAAGGCGGACTTGGTCCGTTCTTTCCTCAGCCATCGGCGGGATAGGCGAAAGCCAACGCGTTTCACTTTCACCGAGACCGTAATTCCAAGGCACCCCAGCGATGGGGTGCCTTTTTTATTCAGGGTCGCGGAATGCCCAGCTTGCTTGCCAACACTTTCTGGACCCGGAACAACCCCTGACCGCGCGGGAGCACCATGCCCTGCCAGTCGCGGTCGTAGGCGCTCACCACCCAGACGCGCACGCGGTTCTGCCGCTCACGTCTCGATATCCGGGTCCAGATGATGTCGCCATGGCCCAGGTCGGTGCAGAAGTACTGTTCCTGAGGCTCGCCACCCACGCTACGGACATGCCGCCGCACCGAAGCGTCGAAGAAGGGCCCACGCATGAAGGCTGCGACAGTGTGACTGAGCTGGTATCGCTTCACGCAGAAATAGCGCTCCTCGGCATGATGCGGGAAGCACGGTCCCCTGCCCTTCTGGTCGGTGAAGACATGGAA
This sequence comes from Stenotrophomonas sp. Steno-Z4, assembly GCF_056393145.1. Classification (NCBI taxonomy): domain Bacteria; kingdom Pseudomonadati; phylum Pseudomonadota; class Gammaproteobacteria; order Lysobacterales; family Lysobacteraceae; genus Stenotrophomonas; species Stenotrophomonas sp. Steno-Z4. The sequence goes on from NZ_JBWJPC010000001.1 coordinate 1,396,536, forward strand.
GCTGAAGCTCACGTCCACATCGACAAGGACGCCGTGCACCCTCACCTTCACCGAGAACGGATCCAGATGGCGCAGGTCATATCGGAGATTACCCGCAACGAAAGTACCGTAGGACAACGTCTGCTGCCTTGAGCGCAATTCCAGCCAGTGCTCGAGACTAGCTGCGGGTCATCGCCGCCAGGTTTGACGTACTTATCAGATTCGGGGATTGCAGCGGCGGGATAGACCCGTTCTGCACACCGCATGGAGATACTTCAATTTTCGATCATCGGATGCGTCCATGCGACTTCTCGCTGTGACCTATGGAACCGAAGGCGACACCCGGCCGCTGGTGATGTTGTGCCATGGGCTGCAAGCGGCTGGACATGAGGTAATGGTGCTGGCCGAGGGTGGCACGCTGGGCAGCGCGCAGGCGCTGGGCGTGCCGCATGCTGCGCTCGAAGGCGACATCCACGACGAGGTGGTGGCCCTGGTGTCGCGGGGCAACGACATGGCAGCGGCATCGCGCGGGCTGGCGCGGATGGCGCAGCGGCACGTGCCGGCATGGATGCGACAGGCCGACGCGGCCGCGGCCGGGTGCGACGCGGTGTTGACGGGCGGGCTTGCCGCCTTCGTGGGCATGACGGTGGCCGAGCACCACGGCATACCGGTGATCGGAACCGGCATGATTCCACTTACGCCCACGCGCGCATTCGCCTCGCCCTTCCTGCCACGGCTGCGCCTCCCCGGTGTGCTCAACAAGCTCAGCTACGGGCTGGTCAACGATGCCGTGTGGCGCACCTTCCGTCGCCCCATCAACGAAGCGCGGCGGGCGATGGGCATGCCGGCTCGGCGCACCCTGTGGCGTGACGTTCCAATGCTGTACGGGATTTCGCCGAGCCTGATGCCGCCGCCTGCCGACTGGCCGGCCAATCACCATGTGTGCGGGCAATGGCGTGCACCCGATGCGCCTTGGCAGCCGACGCCGGAACTGCAGGCCTTTCTCGATGAAGACCCGCCGCCCGTATACGTCGGCTTTGGAAGCATGACGGGATTTGATCGCAACACGGTGTTGCCGGCACTGCTGCAGGCGCTGGCACCGCGGCGCGTGCTGCTGTTCCCGGGCTGGGCAGGCCTTCCAGACGGTCCGCTGCCAGCGAACGTGTTTGTCATCGGCCCTGCACCGCACGAAGCGCTGTTCCCGCGCTGTTCGCTGGTGATCCACCACGGCGGCAGCGGCACCACCCATTCGGCCTGCCGTGCGGGGATGCCTTCATTGGTGATGCCGTTTGCGGCAGATCAGTTTTTCTGGGCGGCGCGATTGCGGGAGATCGGCGTAGCCGCCGAACCGCTTTCGGCGAAACGCCTGGACGCCGGGACATTGGGGCGGGCGATTGCCGTTGCCGAGCATGTGGACACGCGGGCACGTGCAGCTGCATTGGGACGGGCCATGGCGACGGAGGATGGTGTAGCGAAGGCCGTTCGGCTTATCGAGCAGGGGCAACGCCCGACCAACCGTCGGGCGCTACCCGCGTAGCGCTACTGCCTGCGGTGCAGCCAGCGGTACAGCACCGGCAGCACCAGCAGGGTGAGCAGCGTGGAGGAGACGATGCCGCCGATCACCACCGTGGCCAGCGGGCGCTGGACTTCGGCGCCGGCGCCGACGTTGAAGGCCATCGGCACGAAGCCGAGCGAGGCCACCAGCGCGGTCATCAGCACCGGACGCAGCCGGCCCAGCGCGCCTTCGCGTACCGCATCGGCCAGGGGCATGCCGCCCTCGCGCAGGCTGCGCACGAAGCTGATCATCACCAGGCCGTTGAGCACCGCGACGCCCGAAAGCGCGATGAAGCCGACGCCCGCGGAGATGGAAAGCGGAATACCACGCGCGGCCAATGCAAGCACGCCACCGGTGAGCGCCAGCGGTACACCGCTGAACACGATGGCCGCATCCTTGACCGAGCCGAACGCCCAGAACAACAGCGCGAAGATCAGGATCAGGGTGACCGGCACCACGACCGCCAGGCGCTGGCTGGCCGAGATCAGCTGCTCGAAGCTGCCGCCGTACTCGATCCAGTAGCCATCGGGCACCTGTACATCACGGTTGACCGCCTGCTGCAGGTCACTGACGAAGCTGCCCAGGTCACGATCGCGCACGTTGGCGGTGACCACGATGCGGCGCTTGCCGTTCTCGCGGTTGATCTGGTTCGGCCCCTCGCTGTTGGCCAGCGTGGCCAGCTCGCGCAGCGGCACGGTACGCGCGGTGCCGCTGGTCCAGCCGCCGGCCTGGCTGGATTCGTCGGCATCGCCTTCCAGTGCCGGGGCCAGCGATACCGGCAGGTCGGCCAGTGCGGCCGGGTCCTGGCGCAGCGCCTCGGGCAGGCGCACCACGATGTCGAAGCGGCGGTCGCCTTCGAACAGCTGGCCGGCCACCTGTCCACCCACGGCGGTGGCCACGGTGGACTGCACCTGGCCCGGGTTGAGCCCGTAGCCGGCCAGCGCGCTACGGTTGGGAGTGACGGTGAGCAGCGGCAGGCCGCTGGTTTCTTCCACGCGCACATCGGCCGCGCCGGGCACGCTGCCGGCCACGCTGGCGATTCGCTTGCCCACCTTCAGCAACGTCTCCAGGTCATCGCCGAACAGCATTACCGCCACGTCGGCACGCACGCCGGAGATGAGCTCGTTGGTGCGCATCTGGATCGGCTGGGTGAACTCGTAGTTGTTGCCGGGCAGCTGCTCGACCGCTGCTTCCAGCTCAGCCAGCAGCGTGGCGCGCGGTTTGCGCGGGTCCGGCCAGTCCTTGCGCGGTTTCATCATGATGAAGGTGTCGGCCACCGAGGGCGGCATCGGATCGGAGGCCACTTCCGGGGTGCCGATCTTGGAAAATACTTTGCTCACCTCCGGGAACCGCACCAGCCGGTTTTCGATCAGCTTCTGCATCTCGACCGACTGGGTCAGGCTGGTGCCGGGAATGCGCATGGCATGCATGGCCACGTCGCCTTCGTCCAGGTTGGGCACGAACTCGCTGCCCAGCCGGGTGGCAAGCAGGCCGCAGCCCACCACCAGCACCAGCGCGCCACCCACCATCCAGCGCCCGCGCCGCAGCGAGAACGCCAGCAGGGGTTCGTAACGCCGGCGCACCCAGGCCATCACCCGGTTTTCCTTCTCCTGCACGTGGCCGCCCAGGAACAAGGCGATGGCGGCCGGCACGAAGGTCAGCGCCAGCACCATCGCGCCGCTCAACGCGAGCACCACGGTAATGGCCATGGGGTGGAACATTTTTCCTTCCACGCCCGACAACGCGAAGATCGGCAGGTATACGGCAGTGATGATGCCCAGCCCGAACAGGCTGGGGCGGATCACTTCGGCGGTGGCGCTGGCGGTTTCGGCAAAGCGCTCTTCGCGGGTCATGTCGCGGCCGAGTGCGTGCTGGCGCTCGCCGAAGCGGCGCAGGCAGTTTTCGATGATGATCACTGCGCCGTCGACGATCAGGCCGAAATCCAGCGCGCCCAGGCTCATCAGGTTCGCTGATACGCCCCCGCGCGCCATCCCGGTGAGGGTAAACAGCATCGCCAGCGGGATCACCGCGGCGGTGATCAATGCGGCGCGGAAATTTCCGAGCAGCAGGAACAGCACCACGATCACCAGCAGTGCGCCTTCCACCAGGTTCTTGGCCACGGTCTGGATGGTGCGGTCCACCAGGGTGGTGCGGTCGTAGCTGGCGGTGACGGTGACGCCGGCAGGCAGGCTGCGTTGCGCCTGTTCCAGACGCGCGGCCGCGGCCTGGGCCACATCGCGGCTGTTGGCACCGATCAGCATCACCACCGTGCCCATCACCACTTCATGGCCGTTCTGGGTGGCGGCGCCGCTGCGCAGCTCGGGGCCTTCGGCGACCTCGGCGACGTCGTGCACGTGGATCGGCACGCCTTCGCGACGTGCCAGCACGATGTTGCCGATTTCCTCCAGGTTGGCCACCTGGCCGGGAATGCGCACCAGGAACTGCTGCCCGTTGCGTTCGATGTAGCCGGCGCCGACGTTCTGGTTGTTGCTTTCCACGGCCTGGACCACGTCTTCCAGGGTGAAACCCAGCGCACGCAGGCGGGCCGGATCGGGCGTGATGTGCACCTGGCGCTGGAAGCCACCGATGGTATTGACCTCGGTCACGCCCGGCACGTTGCGCAGCTGTGGGCGGATCACCCAGTCCTGCAGCGTGCGCAGGTCGGTGGCGGTGTAGGCGCTGCCATCGGGTTTACGCGCCGCCGGATCGGCGTCGATGGTGTACATGAAGATCTCGCCCAGACCGGTGGAGATCGGCCCCAGCTGCGGGTCCAGCCCGGCCGGGATCTGCGACTTCACCTGTTGAAGGCGTTCGGCCACCTGTTGCCGCGCGAAGTAGATGTCGGTGCCGTCTTCGAACACGACGGTGACCTGCGACAGCCCATAGCGCGACAGCGAGCGTGCCTGTTCCATCCGTGGCAGGCCGGCCATCACGGTTTCCACCGGGTAGGTGATGCGCTGTTCGGCTTCAAGCGGCGAATAGCCCGGGGCGGCGGTGTTGATCTGCACCTGGACGTTGGTGATGTCCGGGGTGGCATCGATGGGCAGCTTGGTGAAGCTCCACGCGCCCACGGCGATCAACGCCAGGGTCAGGCTCATCATCAGCCAGCGATGGGCGATGGAGGCGGCAATGATGCGCTCAAGCATGGCGATGCCCTCCACGCCCGGGGATGGTTGCGTGCTCAATGCTCATGCGACGCTCCCGCCTTGCCGATGTCGGCCTTCACCACGTAGCTCTGCCCGGTGACGACTTCATCGCCGAGGGTGAGGCCCTCCAGCACTTCCGCCTGGTTGGCGTCGCGCGCGCCGAGGCGCACTGGACGGGCGGTGTAGGTCTCGCCGGTGCGTACGAACACCACGTCCTTGCCTTCCATCGTCTGCAGCGCGCTGAGCGGCACCACCTGCGCGGCGGGCCGTGTCGCGACCACGATGCGCGCCTTCACCGCCGCGCCCGGCCGCCACAGGCCGTCGTCGTTGCGCAGCGTGGCGCGGGCCACGGTGCTCTGGCTGGCGGTGGCGGTGCCGGGCAGCACGCGTTCCAGCATGGTGGCCTGGGTGACCCCGTCGGTCATCCGCGACACGGTGACCGGTACGCCGGCAGTGATGTGCTGGGTGTCGTTGCCGAAGATGTGCAGGTCCACCCACAGCGTGGACAGGTCGCCGATCTCGAACAGCGGCGTGCCCTCGCCCGCCACCCCGCCGACCTGCGCCTGGCGGGCCAGCACCACGCCGCTGATGGGAGCGCTGACCGTGTAGGTGGTCAGGCTGAGGTTGCTTTCGATGCTGGCCAGCACCTGGCCGGCCGCGATGCGATCGCCGACATTGGCGCGCAGCGAGCGGATCGGGCCGGGGAAGCGGGCCATCACCTGGGCCACGCGGCCGTCGACCGGGGTCAGCAGGCCCTGCACGTCGTGTTCGTCGGCGATGGTGCCGGCGGCGACCGGGGTGACCTTGATACCGGACTGCTCGGCCATCGCAGCAGGGATGGTGGTGCTGTCCGATGCGTCGTCGTGGTCCTCGCCCGCTTCGGTGTGGCCGGGTTCGCCGTGGCCGGCGTCCGGGCTGGCCGGTGCCGTGGGCGCTTCCTTGGCACAGCCGGCCAGTGCGAGCAGGCACAACAGGAGGGCGGCGATGCGCGCCGCGCGGGGGATCGAAAGGTTCATCGGCGGTCCTCCGTGGACACGGTCGCGGTAGCGGGAGCGGTGCTGGCGTGGGCAAGCAGGCCCTGCCCGGTCAGCCGTTGCAGTTCGATGAGTGCGGTCTGTGCGGCGATGGCGGCATCGAGCTGGCGTTGCCGCGCCTCGATGCGCATGGCCTGCAGCTGCGCCCACTCCATGTAGCTGATGGCACCGGCACGCCAGGCCTTTTCGGCGGCGTTCTCGGCACGCCGCAGGTGCGGCAGTACATCGCTCGCCATGCGGGTGACTTCCAGCCGCGACGTTTCATAGCGTCCGTGCGCTTCGGCCAGGGTGGTGTACAGCTGCAGCGCGCGCGCATCGCGTTCCACCCCGTTGAGGGCGAGCTCGGCTTCGGCTGCGCGGATCTCCGGACCGGCGCGGCGCATGCTCCCCAGTGGCACGCTGAAGCCGCCGACCAGCGCGGTATCGCCGCTGTCGCGGCTGTTGCGCACGCCGACCTGCCAGCTGATATCCGGCCGTGCCTGGGTGCGTGCCAACTGCAGCTGGGCTTCGCGCACGCGGCGTTCGCCGGCCAGCACGGCCAGTTCCGGGGTGCGCTGCAGTTCGTCGGCAAGGATATCGAAGGGTTGCAGGGCGGGCAGCTGCAGCGGGTCGCCGCTGACCACGTCGAAGCCGGGCTCGCGCTCACGCCACAGCGCCGACAGCGCGAGACGCGCGGCGCGGTCGGCCTGCATGGCGCGATCACGGTCCACTTCGGCCTGCGCCAACATCGCCTGCGCGGTCATCAGCACCGATTCGGGCGACGCGCCGGCCTGCAGGCGCATCCGGGCGGCGGCGACCGCGCGGCGACGCTGGTCGATATCGGTGTCGGCAATGGCGAGCTGCGCGCGGGCTTCGGCAATGGCGAGATAACGCTGGGCCACGGCGGCCATCAGGTCCAGCCGCGCGGTTTCGCGCTGCGGTGCCAACGCGTCGAGATTGGCCTGGGCAAGTACCCGGCGGGCATCCAGCTTGCCGCCGCGCTCCAGCACGCCGGCCAGGGTGACGGTCAGTTCGGCGGCGTCGAAGCCACGGCTGCCACCGGTGCCCAGCGCATTTTCCAGCTCAACGCCGACGGTCAGTGGCGGCCCGAACGCGGCCGCCTCACGGCGCGCTTCCCAGACCGGGCGCTGGGCATCGGCCAGGCGAAGGTCGGGGTGGTAGCGGGCGACGCGGGCGATGGCCTCGTCCAGGGTCAACGGGGGGGCCGCCGCCGCTGCAACGGGCAATGCTGCTTGGGCGGAACGGGTAACAGGCGCGGTGCCCTGCGCATACGCGCACGGCACGAGCGCAATGGCAGCAACGGCTGCCAGACGCATCCACATGGGAATCTCCAGAAAGCGGTTCAGAGGTGAAGCCGCGGCAAGGCGCCGCGTGGCATCACACCGCTATCGGGGGGCGCAGCAGGCTCTCGGGCGGCTGGGCAAGCAGCTGCGCGGTCAGGCCGACCGGCACGGCGTGCGCCGGTGCGGCCGGTAGCGACCAGGCCGATGCCGCCAGCGGCAGCACGCCGCCATGGCCATGGCAGTGCCCGCAATGGACCAGCGCGTGCAGCAGGCGCGCGCCGTCATCCTCGTCCGCATGGTCAGCCTCTGAAGCGGCCGCGGCCACGTCGCCCGGTTCGGCATGCGACACCGCATGCGACAGACCGGCGGCCCCGGCGTGCGACAGCGCATGCAGGTCGCCCAGTGCCGACGCGAGCGCGCCACCGGCCGTGCCGAACAGCACCACCGCCAGCATCAGCAGGCGGACAGGCAGCGACAGGCGGTGGCGCAGGCGGGACATCATGGCCGCAGGGTAACGACGGCCGCCCCCGTTACACAATCGCAGCGGCGGCGCGCGTTCATGCCGTACGGGCCGGCGGTGGCGCGTGGTGCGCCTGGCGCAGTGCGCGCAGCCGCAGCGCATCGGCCGCACTGCAGGGTGGGGACGTGTCCGGCCGCGCGCGACCGTCAGCCGCCGGCACCTTGAGCAGGTAGTCGCACTGCAGTTCGCCGCCGCTGCTGCGCACGGCGGGCGGCACGGTCCGGCCAGGATCGCAGCCTGCCTGCAGCCGCTGGCTCCAACCGGGGCTGGTCTCTTCCACGCGAAGGCTGGGCACGCCCAGACGCTCGGCGATGCCGACAATGTCGTTGAAGGTACCGGCGTGGGCGTTGCCGACCAGCGCCACCCAGCGCTGCGGTCCCGGCTTGCCGGCCTGCCTGCGCTGGTCGTGCGCGATCCGCGCAGCCGCGACGTGGTTCAAGAGCTTGACCCGGATGTCCGGAAGGGCGGCCGCGCTGATTCCGGCGTGGTCGTGGACACCCCGCAGGTGGTAGCTGGCCATCAGGTCGAGCGCGACGACGCGCATGCCGACCTTGAAGGCGGCGTCGACCAGATCGCGGAAGGTCGCGCCGCAGGGCGCGTGGGTCGGGTGGCCGCTCTCCTGCCCCGCCAGGAAGCGCGCCAGGTCGGGGGAAAGCGTGCCACTGCGGTGCAGGCGGTCGAGGTCGGCCTGGTGGAGGTCGCCCTGGAGGTGCTCCAGGTACAGGGTGTCGACCCCAAGATGGCGCAGCAACGCCATGTGATCGATCAACAGGCGCCTGCTGGACGGGCTGCAGGCCACCTCGCCCAGCACCAGTCCTTTCGCGCTGCCGAGCAGCTGCCGCAGCAGGTCCGCTTGCGTGCGTGCCGGTGCGAGATCGTGCGGGTCATGCCGACCGGTACACACCGGAGGCGGGCTGCCGAGGGCGGCCTCCACCAGCTGCGCGCGTTTGGCGAAGAAGCTGTCGAGCGCCGCGCGCTCGGGGGCTGCAAACGGCATGGTGTAGTCGGGGTCGAGCAGCCTGCGGTGCCGCTGCAGCAAAGCGGCCAGGGCCTGGCCATGCTCGGGGGCGAGCGTGAAACGCTGCAGGGGATCGGGGCCGGCTGCACCCATGGACGTCGAGGCGCGGGTGGTCGGTGGACGCTGGCCGTCCGGCAGGTTGCGCAGGCTCAGCAGGGTCGGTTCCGCGTGGCGATGGGCTGCCTTGTTGGCGGTGGTGTGGCAGAACAGGCGGTGGTGCAGTGCGGACAGGGCATCCAGCATGGTCAGGCTCCTTGGGGGGAAACGCGCGCCCGGGGGCGCGCCCTGACCAGCCTAGTCATCTGCCACTGCAGCGCTGCGACGCGCTATGCAGTTTCGTCATCGCGGCGCGGGCCGTGTGCCGATGCGTGCGCGAGCGCACATCGGCACCGACCAGTTGCGACATCAGGGCGCGCGGCGCGCGTCGATGTACGCGCGGATCTGCGCATCCAGCACCGGCAACGGCACCGAGCCCTGGCTGAGTACCGCGTCGTGGAACGACTTGACGTCGAAGCGGTCGCCCAGCGCCTTTTCGGCCTCGCCGCGCAGGCGCACGATCGCGATCTCACCCAGCTTGTAGCTGAGTGCCTGGCCCGGCCACGAGATGTAGCGGTCCACTTCGGTGGTCACTTCGTGCTCGCTCAGCGCGGTGTGGTCGCGCAGGTAGGCCAGCGCCTGCTCGCGGGTCCAGCCCTTGTGGTGCACGCCGGTATCGATCACCAGGCGCGCGGCACGCCACATTTCATAGGTCAGGCGGCCGAAATCCTCGTACGGGGTTTCGTAGATGCCCATTTCCACGCCAAGCTTCTCGCTGTACAGGCCCCAGCCTTCGCCATAGGCGGAGATGTAGGCGTTGCGGCGGAACTCGGGCTGTTCGCCCTGCTCTGCCGCCAGCGCACCCTGCAGGGCGTGGCCCGGGTCGGACTCATGCAGGGTCAGCGCGGGCAGGTTGTACAGCGGGCGCGCCGGCAGGTTGTAGGTGTTGACCCAATAGGTGCCCATGCCGCCACGGCCGGCAGTCCAGAACGGGGCGATATCCGGCGGCACCGGCACGATGGTGAAGCGTGCGCGCGGCAGGGTCATGTACTTGCCGATCACACCGTCCACGCGCTTGGAGATCCAGGCGGCGCGGTGCAGCAGTTCGTCTGGGGTCTTGGCGTAGAACTGCGGGTCGGTGCGCAGGAAGGCCAGGAAGTCGGCGAAGCTGCCCTTGAACTTGACCTCCTTGATGACGTCGTTCATTTCCTTCTGGATGCGCGCCACTTCCTTCAGGCCGATCTCGTGGATCTGCTGCGGGGTGAGGTCCAGCGTGGTGTATTCGTGGATCTGCTGCTGGTAGTACGCCTTGCCATCGGGCAGCGCTTCGGCGGCCAGGGTGGTGCGCGCCTGCGGCACGTACTCACCGACGAAGAAGGTGCGCAGCTTGACGAAGGCCGGCACCACGCTGGCGCTGATGGCCTGGCGGGCCCGCGCCTGCAGCTCGGCCTGTTCGGCGGCGGGGATGCTGGTCGGCAGCTTCTTGAACGGCGCATACAGCGGCGACTGGGTCGGGTCCTTCAGCTCGGCCACGGTGGCGATCGAGACTTCACGGCCATCGAGCACCGCGCGCGGCACGCTGAAGCCGCGCTTCAGGCCGGCGCGCATGTTGTCGGTCTGCTGGTCGAAGTAGCGGGGTACGTCGTTGAGCCGGGCGATGTAGTTGCGGTAGTCGGCGGCGGTCTTCAGCTCGCGACGCGCCATGAACGAAAGGTTGGACCAGAACGAAGAATCCGAGTTGAACGGCATCTCGTAGCCGCGCAGGCGCACTTCTTCGGCCAGGTTGAACACCTGGTCGCGGTAGATCGCGTAGTTGACCTGGTTGGTGGGCGAGAGCGCCTTGATATCGACCTTGCCGAGCTGGGCCAGCACGTCGTCCCACACCGCAAGGCGTGCCTGCTGCGCGGCCGCGCCCACGTCCGGCATGCGGGTGGCCGTGGCCGGGCCATCACCGTCTTCACTGGCTTCGCCGCCACCGGCCTGGCGCCAGGCCCATTCCTTCTCGTAGATGGCGCGGAACGCCGCGTCGGCCGGCGATTCGGTGGCCAGGCTGGCCGGCGCGACCGCCGGTGCCGCAGGGGGTGCGGCCAGTGCCGCATGGGCAGGAAGGGCCAGGGCGAACAGCAACGCAGCAACGAGCGGTGATTTCACGAGCAGGGGTTCCCGGGGGACGGCAAACCCCGATCATGGCACCCCGATCCAGCGCGCGCATGGATCAAAGGTCCTGCCCGCGAAGCGGGCAGGACCGGGGATCGGCCGCAGGCCGAGACCCGAGCGCCGAAGGCGCGGGTAGCGCCGACTGTTAGTCGGATGCTCTTATCTTGATGTTGTTCTTGATTCCGGCGAAGAGCAGCCGACTAACAGTCGGCGCTACCGGGCGGGCGCCGAAGAGCAGCCGACTAACAGTCGGCGCTACCGGGGGGGCACCGGGTATCCGCCGGGTACAGGCCGTACCGGGGGGCACCGGGTATCCGCCGGGTACAGGCCGTACCGGGGGGCACCGGGGTATCCGCCGGGTACGGGCCGTACCGGGGGGCACCGGGTATCCGCCACGTACGGGGCGTACCGGGCGGGCACCGGCTATCCGCCGGGTACGGGCCGTACCGGGTGGGCGCCGGGTGTACGCCGGGTACGGGCCGATACCCGCGAGGTTCGCAGCCCTCAGTGTTCGGCTTTATCCCGCTTCCACCCACGGTGCTGGATATCCAGCTTCAAGCTGTAAAGCGCGGTAAACGCCGGAAACAGGTTCTGCAGCACCCCCACCGAGTCCTGCTTGGCCGAAAACAGGAAGTAGCTCAGCGTCATCAGGCTGCCCACCACGCTCATGTACCAGAACAGGCGCGGGATCACCGGCTTGCCGGCCCGGCGCGAGGCGACGAACTGCACCAGCCAGCGGCCGCCGAACATCAGTGCGCCGGTATAGCCGATCAGCTTCCAGCCGGTCACGTGCAGCCCGGTCCAGAACAGCCAGCTCAGCGGTTGGTCGAGCCAGTGCAGTTCCATCAGCGCTCTTCCACGGCCGTGCGCTTGCTGCGCGTGATCAGCCAGGCCACCCCGCGCAGGTCGCGGATCCCGACCAGCGCGCGGCCGAGGTTGTTGTACTTGGACACCCCGGCGGTGCGGTGGCGGTGGTTGACCGGCACGCTCACCGTCTTCCAGCCCGCCCGCTGCATCAGCGCGGGCAGGTACCGGTGCATGTGGTCGAAGTACGGCAGCTCCAGGAACGCGGCACGCTCGAACAGCTTGATGCCGCAGCCGGTATCGGGGGTGTCGTCATGCAGCATGCGGGCGCGGATCGCGTTGGCCCACCTGCTGGCCCAGCGCTTGCTGCCGCTGTCCTGGCGGTTGACGCGCCAGCCAGCGAACAGCTTCACCTGCGGCTCGGCGGACGCACGCGCGGCCAGCAGCTTCGGAATGTCTGCCGGGTCGTTCTGGCCGTCGCCATCCAGCGTGGCGATCCACGGTGCGCGGGCGTGCTTGACCCCGTTCTTCACCGCGGTGCTCTGCCCGCTCTGGCTGACATGGTGCAGGACCCGCAATTCGGGGTTGGCCGGCTTCAACGACTCCAGCACGGCCAGGGTGTCGTCGCGCGAGTGATCGTCGACGTAGACGATCTCGAAGTCCACCTGGCCGCGCAGCGCCGCGGTGATCTCTTCGATCAGGGGCTGTACGTTGTCGCGTTCATTGAATACCGGGACGACGACCGACAACTGGGGTTGGCTCATGATCGGGCTCTGCGAAAGGCCAGGAATGAAAAAGACCGCGCATTTTCCGAGATCAAGGTTATCCGAAGATGAACCCGGCGATGTGAGTCAGGCGCGATCACCGAAATAGTCGCGGCACCAGGCCACCACCGGCGGCAGGCCGCGCTCGATCGGGGTGACCGGTTCATAGCCGAAAGCGTCATGGGCACGACGGGTGTCGGCCATGGTGCGGACCATGTCGCCGGGCTGCATCGGCTTGTAGACCTTCTGTGCCGGGCGTCCAGCGGCGGCCTCGATGACCCCGATGAAGTGTTCCAGCTCGATCGGGGTGTGGTTGCCCAGGTTGAAGACACGGTGCGGTACGTCCTCGCTGGACGGATGCGCCAGCGCGCCGAGGATACCGGCCACGATGTCGGAAACATGTGTGAAGTCGCGCTGCATCCTGCCGTCGTTGAACACGTCGATGGGGCGCCCGGCCAGCACCGCGCGCGAGAACAGCAGCGGCGCCATGTCGGGGCGGCCCCACGGGCCGTACACGGTGAAGAAGCGCAGGCCGGTGGCGTGCAGGCCATACAACTGCGCGTAGGTATAGGCCATCAACTCGTTGGCCGCCTTGGTCGCCGCGTACAGCGAGCGCGGCTTGTCGATGCGCTGGTCTTCGGAGAACGGCGGGGTGGCCGAATCACCGTAGACCGAGCTGCTGGAGGCGTACACCAGGTGGGACACGCCGCGATGGCGGCACAGTTCCAGGATGTTGACGAACCCGGTCAGGTTGCTGTCCACGTAGGCGTGCGGGTTTTCCAGCGAATAGCGCACACCGGCCTGCGCGGCCAGGTGGATCACCCGGGTCGGCTGCACCTCGTCGAACAGCGCGGCCAGGCCATCGCGGTCGGTCAGGTCCAGCGCGCGGATATCGGCGTCCGGGCACAGTGCCGCCACGCGATCGCGCTTGATCTGCGGGTCGTAGTAGTCGTTGTAGTTGTCCAGGCCGACCACCGTGTGCCCGGCATCGAGCAGGGCACGCACGGTATTGGCGCCGATGAAGCCTGCAGCGCCGGTCACAAGAAGGGTCATGGCAGTCGTCCCGGAAAATCCAGGCGACAGAATAACGCCGTTACCGGTACGTCACTACAGGCTCAGCGGCGCTTCGCGCGCCAGCGTGGCCTTGCGTTCCTTGCTGAAATCCCACCAGGGACGCGGGGCTTCGCCCTGCATGAAGCGCACGATGGACAGGAACACATCGATCACGCACGGGTCGTGCAGCACCCCGGTGCGCATGCACAGCTGCGCGTACATGTCGTAGGCATCGCGGCCGCGCACGTGCGCGGGGACACGGATCCCGATCAGACGAAGATCCTTCTCACAGGCCGGCCCGACATTTGGCAGGTCGGTCAGGCGCAACAGATGGTTGCGATCGACCTTGGTGGGGTTCATCAGGTAAGTGGGTTCCCTCTTGCGTGGCGGGGGACTCAGCCCTTGCGTACGCGGAGCTTCTCGAGCACGCCGTCCAGCGTGTCCAGGTCGGTGTAATGGATGATCAACTTGCCCTTGCCGCCGCGACCGTGGTTGATCGCCACGCGGGCACCCAGCGATTCGGACAGCTCGGTTTCCAGCGACGCGATGTCGGCCTGCGGGGCGGCCGCGCTCGGCTTGCGGCGCAGCGAGGCAGGCACCTTGCCGGCAGCGAACTGCTGCGCACGGTGTTCGACCTCACGCACCGACCAGCCCTGGTCGGCTGCTTCCTGGGCCAGCTTGCTGGCCAGTTCCGGCGCCAGGGTCAGCAGCGCGCGGGCATGGCCCATTTCCAGCCGGCGGGTTTCCAGCAGCAGGCGGATCGCCACCGGCAGCTCCAGCAGGCGCAGCAGGTTGGACACCGCCGCGCGCGAGCGGCCGACGGCCTGGGCGGCTTCGGCGTGGGTCAGGGCGAACTCGCTGATGAGCCGCTGCAGCGCTTCGGCTTCTTCGAGCGGGTTGAGGTCTTCGCGCTGGATGTTCTCGATCAGCGCCATCGCAATGACGGTGCGGTCTTCCAGCTCGCGCACCACTACCGGCACTTCGTCCAGGCCGGCCAGCTGCGACGCGCGCCAGCGGCGTTCGCCGGCCACGATCTCGAAGCTGTCCGGGCCCAGCTGGCGGACCAGGATCGGCTGGATCACGCCCTGCGCCTTGATGGAATCGGCCAGCTCGGCGAGCTTGGTTTCGTCCATGTCGCGGCGCGGCTGGTACTTGCCCGGCTGCAGGTGCTTGACCGGCAGCTTGCGCAGCACTTCACCCGGCAGCGGCTCGATCACGGCCGCGGCCTGCACCTGTGTCACCGCGCCCTTGGGCCCCAGCAGCGCATCGAGGCCACGGCCGAGGCCGCGTTTCTTGCCGGGGGCGGGCTTGGTGCTCATCAGGCGGTCTCCATGGCCTTGCCGGCCGTGTTGCGTTGGTGGTGGCGGCGGATGATCTCGCCGGCCAGGCCGAGGTAGGCGACGCCGCCGCGCGAGGCGCGGTCGTAGCCGACGATGCTCTGGCCGTGGCTGGGCGCCTCGGCCAGGCGCACGTTGCGCGGCACGATGGTGCGGAACACGCGGTCGCCGAAGTGATCGGTCAATTCGGCCGACACGGCATTGGCGAGGTTGTTGCGCACATCGAACATGGTGCGCAGCACGCCCTCGATCTCCAGGCTGGGATTGAGGTTGGCGCGCAGCGCATCGATGGTTTCCACCAGCGCGCTCAGGCCTTCCAGCGCGTAGTACTCGCACTGCATCGGCACGATCACCGAATCGGCGGCGGCCAACGCGTTGAGGGTCAGCAGCGACAGCGCCGGCGGGCAGTCGATCAGGATGAAGTCGTACTCGTCCTGGATCGGGGCCAGCGCGCGCTTGAGCCGCTGTTCGCGTTCGCCCTGGTCCATCAGCTGGATCTCGGCGGCGGTCAGGTCGATGTTGCCCGGCAGCAGGTCGAAGCCTTCCGGGGTGGTCACCCGGACGTCGGCCGCGGTGCTTTCGCCCAGCAGCAGGTCGCAGGTGGAGGCGGCAACTTCGCGCTTGTCCACGCCGCTGCCCATGGTCGCATTGCCCTGGGAATCGAGGTCGACCAGCAGCACGCGCTTGGGCGCAGCAGCCAGGGCGGCGGCCAGATTGACGGCAGTCGTGGTCTTGCCGACGCCACCTTTCTGGTTGGCGATGGCGATGATGCGGGCCATGCGGGTGAGCCTCATCGGCAGGGGGTGGGACTGGGCATTATGCGGGCATGGGGCGTGTCGTGTCTCACGGACCGGCCACCACCACCAGATGGCGCTCGCCGGTCAGGCCCGGAACATGCAGTGGCAGGACCTGCTCAACCCGCCAGCCGGCCGGCAGCTGGGCGATCTCGTCATGCGGGTGGACGCCCTTCATGGCCAGCAGGCGTCCGCCGGGGCGCAGCAGGTGGCCGCCGACGGCGATGATGCCGGCCAGGGTGTCCATGGCGCGGGCGGTGAGGTTGTCATAGGCGCCCGGCTCTGCCAGCGCTTCGGCACGGGATTCGGCCACGCGGGCATTGGCCAGGCCCAGCTGGCGCACCGCTTCGCGCATGAAGCGGGCCTTCTTGCCGTTGCTTTCCACCAGGGTCACCTGCAGCTGCGGGCGGGCGATGGCCAGCGGAATGCCGGGCAGCCCGGGGCCGGTGCCCAGGTCGGCCAGGGTGCCCTGCTCCAGGTACGGCTGCATCGCCAGCGAATCGAGCAGGTGGCGGGTGACCATCTCCATCGGGTCGCGGATGGCGGTGAGGTTGTAGGTGCGGTTCCAGCGGTCCAGCAGGGCGAGGTAGGTCAACAGGGGCGGCGCCAGGGTGGCATCCAGGCCCATGGCAGCCAGGCCGCGCTCAAGCGCATCGGCCACGCCGGCCGGGAGTGTGTGTTCGGTCATGCGCCCATTATCGCAGGCTGGGGACCTGCTGACTGCGCGGATTCGGTGCGCTCAGAGCGCGTGCCAGGCCAGTGCGGCGCGGAAATCGTCCGCGGCCTGCCATTCGTGCAGGTGCCAGCGCTGGGCCGGGCCGAGTTCCGGGTCGCACCAGGCCAGGTGCAGGGCGCCGTCGGCGGCGGGCGCCAGCTGCAGGCGGTGCAGGCCGAACGAGATGCCCTGCCCCTGCGCCTTGAGGATGGCCTCCTTGGCGCACCAGACCCGGAAGAACCAATGGGTGCGGGCGTCTTCGTCCAGCCCGAGCAGCCATGCCACTTCGGTCGGGTGGAAGAAGCGCTCGATGATTTCGGCCATGCGCGGCCGTGGGCGCAGCGGCTCCAGATCCACGCCCAGCCGCACGCCCTCGCCCAGCCCCACCAGCAGCAGGCCATGGCTGTGACTCCAGCCGGTGCCGATATGCGCCAGCGGGCCGTGCAGCTCCGGGCGGCCGCGCGGATCGCGCTGCAGCGGCAGGTCTTCGGGGCTGCCCCCCAACTGGTCAGCCAGCAACACCCGCGCCTGCGGCTCGCCACGGGTACCGGGCACATGCGGCAGGCGCCAGACGGTGACCGGGCCGAACCGCCAGGGCCCGTCCAGGGTCGCCGGCAGGCTCATGCGAACACCCCGCCAATGCGGCTGCACGACGACTTCACGGGGGCTGCCGTCAACTGGCTCCGTCTCATCGGCACACAAACTCTGGAGTGGACAACATGGGCATCATCATCTGGTTGATCGTCGGTGGCATCGTGGGCTGGCTTGCCAGCATCATCATGCGCCGCGACGCGCAGCAGGGCATCATCCTCAACATCGTGGTCGGCATCGTCGGCGCGCTGATCGCCGGCTTCCTGTTCGGCGGCGGCATCAATGAAGCGATCACCATCCGCACGTTCCTGTTCTCGCTGATCGGGGCCGTGATCCTGCTGGCGATCGTGAACCTCTTCACCCGCCGCAGCGTTCGATAACCCCACAGGGTAGGTAACGACCGTTGGTCGTTACGCCTTTCCAGCAAGGCCCGGCACCCGCCGGGCCTTGTGCGTTTCAGCCCAGCTGCACCCACGCCGGGGCGTGGTCGCTCGGCCGGTCCCAGGTGCGCGGCTCGCGGTCGATGCCCGAAGCCAGCGCACGCGCCTTGAGGGCATCCGACACCAGGGTCAGGTCGATGCGCAGGCCCAGGTTGCGGCGGAACCCGGCGGCGCGGTAATCCCACCAGCTGAACACGCCTTCCTCTTCGCTGTGCAGCCGGAAGGCATCGTGCAGCCCCAGCTGCAGCAGCTTGTTGAGCGCGCCGCGTTCGGCGGTGGAGGTCAGGATGTGGTTCTCGTTCCAGACCAGCGGGTCGTGCACATCGCGCGCGTCCGGGGCGATGTTGAAGTCGCCCATCACCACCAGCTCCGGGTATTTCTGCAGTTCCGAGGCCACCCAGGCGTGCACCGCTTCCAGCCAGCGCAGCTTGTAGGCGTACTTGTCGGTGTCCACGTCCTGGCCGTTGACCACGTACAGGTTGATGATGCGCACGCCGTTGACGGTGCCGGCGATCACCCGCTTCTGCTCGTCCTCGAAGCCTGGAATGCCGATCTGCACGTCCTGCGCCGGCTCGCGCGACAGCAGCGCCACGCCGTTGTAGGTCTTCTGCCCGGCGAACACGCTGCGGTAGCCCAGCCCGGCCAGCACCGCGTCGGGGAACTTGTGGTCCTCCATCTTGGTTTCCTGGATGCCGACCACGTCCGGCGCGAACGCGGTGAGCCACTGTTCCAGGTGCGGCAGGCGCACGTTGAGCGAATTGACGTTCCAGGAGGCTATTTTCATGGGCGCATTGTAGCGGGTCGGCGGTTCCGTACCGACCAACGGTCGGTACCTACCGGTCGACCGCGAGCCTCGGCCGCGACGCATGCGGAGCGGTGCTGCCCCGGGTAGGTACCGACCGTTGGTCGGTACCCCCCTCAGCGCAGAATCAACCTAAGCAGACCGGCAATGCGTGAATACGGCGGTTTGAGCATATCGCTCGCCGCCCACCGCGACTGCCACAGGATCGGCAGCTGCTTGCTCATCGCATCGAACCCGGCACGCCCGTGGTAGGCGCCCATGCCGCTGGGGCCGACGCCGCCGAACGGCAGGCCGTTGATGGCGAAATGCAGCAGGGTGTCGTTGACGGTGACGCCGCCGGCCACGATCTGGCCGAGCACGCGCTCCACCACCGGCCGCTGTTCGCTGAAAACGTACAGCGCCAGCGGCCGGTCGCGGCCCTGCACTGATTCCAGGGCGGCATCCAGGTCGGGATAGGCGCACACGGGCAGGATCGGGCCGAAGATTTCCTCCTGCATCAGGTCCAGGTCGGCCGGCGGGTCGAGCACGATGGTGGGCACGATCAGCCGCTCGCGGCGCGCGCGCTCGGGATCGATGCTGGCCAGTTCGATCACCGGCACGCCGCGTTCGCGCGCCTGGGCCAGGTAGCCGAGCAGGCGCTGGTACTGGCCTTCATTGATGATGCGGGTGTAATCGTCAGTATTGCTGAAGTCACCGTAGCGCGCGCGCACCTGGGTCTGCAGCTGCTGCACCAGCTCGCGCTGGCGGCGGCTGTCGACCAGCACATAGTCCGGCGCGATGCAGGTCTGGCCGGCATTGAACCACTTGCCGGTAGCCAGCCGCGCGGCGGCCTTGTGCAACGGGTAGTCGCTGCACACGATGGCCGGTGACTTGCCGCCCAGTTCCAGGGTGAGCGGGGTCAGGTGCTGCGCGGCGGCGGCCATGACCTTGCGGCCCACCGCCGTGGAGCCGGTGAACACCAGATGGTCCAGCGGCGAGCCGGCCAAGGCCGACGCCAGTGCGGCGTCGCCCTGCACGACCGCTACCCGGTCGGCGGGGAACACCTCGGCCAGCAGGTCGTGCAGGAAGGCGCAGGTGCGCGGGGTGTGCTCGGAGGGTTTCAGGACGACGTGGTTGCCTGCCGCGATGGCAGTGGCCAGCGGAATCAGCGCCAGGTTCACCGGGTAGTTCCACGGCGAGATCACCCCGACCACGCCCAGCGGTACCGGCCGGGTCTGCGCCCGCGCCGGCCAGAACCGCCAGCCCACCCCGACCCAGCGCGGGCGCATCCAGCCGCGCAGGTGACGGAGCAGGTGGTCGATCTCATTGAGCACGGTCATGCCATCGGCGATCAGCGACTCATGGGTGGAGCGGTGGCCGAAATCGGCTGCGATGGCCTCGGCCATCTGCGGCAGGCGTGCCTTCAACGCAGCGCGCAGGCGCTGCAGGTCGCTGCGGCGCTGTTCCAGCGACGGGCGGTTGGCCTGCCAGGCGCGGCGCAGGGTATGCAGAATGGCCTGGAGGGCGGCAGTGTCGGTGCTGGGGTGGTCCATGGCGGGAATATAGCAATGGTTGTGGCCGGCACCGCGAGGACACGCATGGCGTGTCGCTACACATCGGACGCACTGTAGCGACACGTCATGCGTGTCCTCGCAGACCCAAACGAAGAAGGGCCGTGGCAATGCCACGGCCCTTCTGGTTCACGCCATCACCGGGTTACTTGGTGATGTCCACACCCTTGGTTTCATGCAGGAACAGGCCGCCGACCACGACCGTCATCAGCGCGATGATGATCGGGTACCACAGGCCGTAGTACAGGTTGCCGGTGCCGGCCACCAGCGCGAACGAGATCGCCGGCAGGAAGCCACCGAACCAGCCGTTGCCGATGTGGTACGGCAGCGACATCGAGGTGTAGCGGATGCGGGTCGGGAACAGCTCGACCAGGTAGGCCGCGATCGGGCCGTAGACCATGGTCACGTAAAGCACCAGGATCCACAGCATGAGCACGGTGCCGGCGATGTTGATGCGCGCGTTGTCGGCCTTGGCCGGGTAACCCGCTGCGGTCAGCGCCGCCTTGAGTTCGCCACCGAAGGCATCGCCCTTGGCCTTGAGCTCATCCTTGGTCAGGCCCGCGGCCTCGAACGAGGTTACCTGGGTATTGCCCACACTTACCAACGCCAGCGAACCGGCAGCGGCAGGCTGCACGTCGTACGGCACACCGGCCTTGGTCAGCGCGGCGGTGGCCACGTCGCAGGAGCTGGTGAATTTGCGCAGGCCGACCGGATCGAACTGGAACGAGCAGGTGTTCGGATCGGCGATGACCAAGGCCGGCGAGCTGCTGCGGGCTTCTTCGATGGCCGGGTTGGCGAAGTGGGTCAGGCCCTTGAACACCGGGATGTAGGTCACCGCGGCCAACAGGCAGCCGGCCAGGATGATCTTCTTGCGGCCGATGCGATCGGACAGCCAGCCGAAGAAGATGAAGAACGGCGTACCGAGGGCCAGCGCGCCGGCGATCAGCAGGTAGGAGGTGGTGGCATCGACCTTGAGCATGCTGCTCAGGAAGAACAGCGCGTAGAACTGGCCGCCATACCACACCACGGCCTGGCCGGCTGCGGCGCCGAGCAGGACCAGCAGCATCAGCTTGAGGTTGCCGTCCTTGAGGCTGTCACGGAACGGGGTCTTGGAGCCCTTGCCTTCGGCCTTCATCTGCTGGAACAGCGGCGACTCGCTCAGCTGCAGGCGGATCCACACCGAGATGCCCAGCAGGATGATCGAGACCAGGAACGGAATGCGCCAGCCCCAGGCTTCAAATGCCTCGTTGCCCAGGAAGTAGCGGCAGGCCAGGATGATCAGCAGCGACATGAACAGGCCAAGCGTGGCCGTGCACTGGATGAAGCTGGTGTACAGGCCACGCTTGTCGGCCGGTGCATGCTCGGCCACGTAGGTCGCCGCGCCACCGTACTCGCCACCCATCGCCAGGCCCTGGGCCAGGCGCAGGACGATCAGGATCACCGGCGCCGCGAAGCCGATCGACGCGTAGTTGGGCAGCACGCCGACCAGGAAGGTCGAGATGCCCATGATCAGGATCGTGACCAGGAAGGTGTACTTGCGGCCGATGCGGTCGCCGAGGCTGCCGAAGAAGGCCGCGCCGAACGGACGCACGAAGAAGCCGGCCGCGAAGGCCAGCAGGGCGAAGATCATGCCCGTGGTTTCATTGACCCCGCTGAAGAACTGCTTGGCGATGATCGCCGCCAGCGAGCCATACAGGAAGAAGTCATACCATTCGAACACGGTGCCAAGGCTGGACGCGAAGATGACCTTCTTGTGGCCCTTGGTAAGTTCTGCTTTTGCAGGTACGGGTGTGGTGGACATAAGAAGCTTCCCCTCCGAAGCAATCATTGGTGGCAGGTGCCGACAATGCGTCGGCACCCATGCTTAAAAACTGTACTTCGTGGTGAACTGCACGCGGTTGATGTCGCCCTTGCGGCCATCTTCGATCTCGCGCACGCCGTACATGTACTCCGCGCCGATATCGACCTTGGGCATCGGCGTGTAGAAGATGTTGCCGCGGATGCTCTGCACGCTCTTGGTGACCAGCGGGCCCAGCACGCTGTCGTTGTCGTAGTCGCTGCGGGCGTAGATCAGGTTGGTGCGCAGCTTCGGGGTGAAGGCGTGGCGCCAGCCGACATAGCCGGCCAGCACGCCAGTGGGGTTGAGTTCGTCCTGGGCCACGTCGTAGGCCGTATCGGCGGTGACGCCCAGGCCAACGTAACGGGCGATGCCTTCGCCACCGCTGATCTGGTAGTGCAGCTGGTCGCTGCCGCCCATCACCCACTTGCCGCCCAGGGTCAGGCCGCCGCCGATCTTGTCGGCGTCGGCACCGGTGGCCTGGTTGTCGACCTTGAGCTGGCGCACGATACCGCCGACCCCGAAGGTGCCCCAGTCGCCCTTCCAGCCATAACGCAGGGTCAGGTCCGGCAGGGAGCCACGGTCGCTGTTGCTGGCCACGTTGGTCCACGCCCCGGTAACCGGATTGCGGGTGCCGGTGAGCACGGTGGTTTCCGGGTTTTCCAGCGCGACGCTGAAGCCGCCCTGGGTGTAACGGATCTGCGCCTGGCGCACGAACAGCACGCCGTCGGTGGGACCGACGAAGTCGGCCGCTTCCGGCAGCGAGGCGGCGTCCATGAAGTTCGACCAGGTCTGGCCGGCCATCCAGTTGTTCCAATACATGTACGCGTGGCGCAGGGTCACGCCGTAGGTATTGGTGGCGGTCTGGTTGCCCAGCGAGTTGCCGAAGAAGTCCATCTCGAAGAACGCGCCGGACTTGTTGCCCTTGTCCGAGACGTTGTCGATGCCCAGGTTGAAGCGCGAGAACTTGGCGTGGGCATTGAAGTCCACGTCGGAACGCTCGCCGCTGCCGCCGGCACCGGCCACCGGGGTCTGGCCCGGCAGGTACAGCGCGCGGCCGGTAGCATCGTCGGCCAGCTGGCCATCGCCGGTCTGGGTGGCCAGGAAGTCGGCCTTGATGAAGCCGCCGATCTTGACCGTGGTGCCCGGCGCGGCGCCCGGGGTGATGGTGGTGACCTGGATCGGCTGCTTGCCGGCGGGCACGGTGGCGGCGGCAGGCTGTTGCGCCTGCACGGTCTTCACCGCGGTCACATCGGTCTGGGCCTGGCTGATCTGGGTCTGCTGCTGCTGGGTGGTGGACAGCAGCAGCTGCACCTGGCGCTCCAGCTCGGCAACGCGCGCTTCCAGCTGCTTCTCTTTGGCGGTTTCGGCAAACGCCATGCCAGGCGCCACCAACGCGACCAACAGGCAGGTCGCCAACGGCTTGCGCATGGTCTTCAACATACGGGTACTCATGTTGCCCTCTCTCCCGGGTGGCAAAGTGATCGCCGCGTGTGGGGTCACGGTCGAGCCGAGCGTGCGGCCGGTTGACGCACCCCGGCTATTGGCAATTGGTCGAACCCGGGGTCACGACCAACGGCCGTGACCTGCCGGCAATTGCTCGTTACGACCAAGGTCTAACCATTCGCTTACCTCGTGGCGCGGTGGATGCGGCAAACTGAGCGGGATGAATCGCGGGTTATGCTGCGATCGCACAACCCAGTCCTAGTGCAAGTGAGGGTGCCATGGCCGATCTTTACCCCGTCAAAGCGGACGTTGCCGCCAAGGCGCGCATTGACAAGAACACTTACCAGCAGCTCTACCGCGAATCGGTGGACAATCCCGACGCGTTCTGGGGCAAGGCCGCCGAGCGGCTGGACTGGTACAGGAAGCCGTCCACGATCCGCAACGTCAGCTACCAGCTCGACGATTTCCGCATCAAGTGGTTCGAAGACGGCGAACTCAACGCCAGCGTGAACTGCCTGGACCGCCAGCTGGACAAGCGCGGCGACAAGGTTGCGCTGCTGTTCGAACCGGACAGCCCGGATGCGCCGGCGCAGGGCGTGACCTACCGCGAGCTGTACGAGCGCACCTGCCGCCTCGGCAACGCGCTGCGCAACCTGGGCGTCAAGAAGGGCGACCGGGTCACCATCTACCTGCCGATGATCGTTGACGCGGCCGTGGCCATGCTGGCCTGCGCGCGCATCGGTGCGATCCACTCGGTGGTGTTCGGTGGCTTCGCGCCCAACTCGATCGCCGACCGCGTGATCGACTGCGGCAGCAAGCTGATCATCACCGCCGACGAAGGCCTGCGCGGTGGCCGCAGGATTCCGCTGAAGGCCAACGTGGATGCCGCGCTGAAGCTGCCCGGCACCACCACGGTGGAAACCGTGCTGGTGGTGCGCCACACCGGCGGTGCGGTGGACATGCAGGCCCCGCGCGACCGCTGGTTCCACGACGTGGTGGACCCGCAGCCGGCACAGTGCGAACCGGAGCGGATGAACGCCGAAGATCCGCTGTTCATCCTCTACACCTCCGGTTCCACCGGCAAGCCCAAGGGCGTGCTGCACACCACCGGCGGCTACCTGCTGTACGCGGCCTACACCCATGAAGCGGTGTTCGACCTGCGCGAAGAGGACATCTACTGGTGCACCGCCGACGTGGGCTGGGTCACCGGGCACAGCTACATCGTGTACGGCCCGCTGGCCAACGGCGCCACCTCGCTGATGTTCGAAGGCGTGCCGAACTACCCCGACACCTCGCGCTTCTGGCAGGTGATCGATAAGCACCAGGTCAGCATCTTCTACACCGCGCCTACCGCCATCCGCGCGTTGATGCGCGAAGGCGATGCCCCGGTCAAGCGCACTTCGCGCGCCTCGCTGCGCCTGCTGGGCAGCGTCGGCGAGCCGATCAACCCGGAAGCCTGGCGCTGGTACTACGACGTGGTCGGCGATGGCCGCTGCCCGATCGTGGATACCTGGTGGCAGACCGAAACCGGCGGCATCCTGATTTCGCCGCTGCCCGGCGCGATCGATCTCAAGCCCGGGTCGGCCACCCTGCCCTTCTTCGGCGTGCAGCCGGCGCTGGTCAACGCCGATGGCGAGATCAAGGACGGCGCCACCGAAGGCAACCTGATCATCCGCGATTCGTGGCCGGGCCAGATGCGCACCGTCTACGGCGACCACCAGCGGTTCATCGACACCTACTTCCGCACCTACCCGGGCAGCTACTTCACCGGTGACGGCTGCCGTCGCGACGAGGACGGCTACTACTGGATCACCGGCCGCGTCGACGATGTCATCAACGTGTCCGGCCACCGCATCGGTACCGCCGAAGTGGAAAGCGCACTGGTCTCCCACCCGAAGGTGGCCGAAGCGGCCGTGGTCGGCTTCCCGCACGACATCAAGGGCCAGGGCATCTATGCCTACGTGACCCTGGTGGCCGACGAAACGCCGAGCGAGGAGCTGCACAAGGAGCTGGTGGCGTGGGTGCGCAAGGAGATCGGCCCGATCGCCTCGCCCGACCACCTGCAGTGGGCGCCGGGGCTGCCGAAGACCCGCTCGGGCAAGATCATGCGCCGCATCCTGCGCAAGATCGCCGAGAACGCACCCGACCAGCTGGGTGACACCTCGACCCTGGCCGACCCGTCGGTGGTGGCATCGCTGGTGGAAGAGCGTAAGGTCAAGTAATTGGTTCCCACCTCCCCCATGACAACCCTGCTGATCGCCGATGACCACCCCCTGTTCCGTGAAGCCCTGCGCGGCGCGGTGCAGCGGGTGATGCCGGGCGTGCTGCTGTACGAGGCCGACAGCGTGGAAGCGCTGTACCAGCTGGCCGACCAGCATGCCGACGCCGACCTGGTCCTGATGGACCTCAACATGCCCGGTGCGCAGGGCTTCAACGCGCTGGTGCACATGCGGGCGCTGCACCCGCAGTTGCCGGTGGTGGTGGTGTCCGCGCGCGAAGAGCCCACCGTGATGCGGCGGGCACTGGACCACGGCGCGTTCGGGTTCATTCCCAAGTCGGCCGACTCGGACACCATCGGCCATGCGCTGGGCACGATCCTGGATGGCGAAACCTGGGCCCCGCCGGAGGCGCACAACGTGCCGCCGACCGGGCGCGAGGAACGCGAGGTCGGCCAGCGCCTGCGCGAGCTCACCCCGCAGCAGTTCCGGGTGCTGCAGATGCTCGGCGCCGGGCGGCTCAACAAGCAGATTGCGTATGACCTCAATGTGTCCGAGGCCACCATCAAAGCGCATGTGACCGCGATCCTGCGCAAGCTGGGCGTGACCAATCGTACCCAGGCGGTGTTGATGGCCGGCAAGCTGACGCTGGATGACGAGCCGTTGGTGTTGCCGCCGGAAGAGGATTGATCGCGGATTGCGTGGCTGCGTGGCCGCGTGGTTGCGTCGTTGCGTCGTTGCGTCGTTGCGTCGTTGCGTCGTTGCGGTAGAGCCGACTGTTAGTCGGCTGCGGAGACATGCAGCGGACTAACAGTCCGCTCTACCCCCCGGCTGCGGAGACATGCAGCGGACTAACAGTCCGCTCTACCTTCGGCTGCGGAGACACGCAGCGGACTAACAGTCCGCTCTACCCCCGGCTGCGGAGACATGCAGCGGACTAACAGTCCGCTCTACCTGCTTCGGCTTATAGCCGAAGCTATACATCCCAGCACGCCCTGCGCAATTCGGCGATTTGGGCGGTAAACCGCGTTCGCGGTGCTAAGCTTCGCGTCCCCTTGGGGAGTAGCCTGTTTCCTGCTGAAGGAAACGCCCGTATCAACATGCTCGGCCAGTGCGCCGTGGTGCGGGCAGCCAGTGATGGTTGGCGAGACCAGCGGTCCGCGTGCGCAACGACAGGTTGGGCGCGAACGTGGGCCGTTGTCCGTCATCGCCCAACCTGCACTGTCGTGTGATGTCCCCCATTTCGATGCTGTTGATCGGCTTTGCCATGTCCACCGATGCCTTCGCCGCGGCAATCGGCAAAGGCGCTGCCATGCGCAAGCCGCGTTTTCCCGATGCGCTGCGTGCCGGCCTCATCTTCGGTGTGATCGAAGGCCTTACGCCGGTGATCGGCTGGTTGCTCGGCCGCGCCGCGTCGTCCTACGTGCAGGCCTTCGACCACTGGATCGCCTTCGTGCTGCTCGGTGCACTGGGCGTGCACATGATCATCAACGGCGTGCGGCACGACCCGGACGCTGACAGCGACGACCCCGACAAGCACCACGGTTTCTGGCACCTGGCCGTCACCGGCTTTGCCACCAGCATCGATGCCCTGGCCGTCGGCGTGGGCCTGGCCTTCCTGGACGTGCACATCGGCGTGATGGCGACGGTGATCGGCCTGTGCACGCTGGTGATGGTCACCACCGGCATCATGCTGGGTCGGGTGCTGGGCGACATGATCGGCAAGCGTGCCGAGATCGCTGGCGGCGTAATCCTGATCATCGTCGGCAGCGCCATCCTGTATGAGCATCTTTCTGGCGCCGTCGGCTAGATCAGGTGCGTGGGCGGTGGTAGTCGACGATGTCGACCAGCACGTAGCCATGTGGGGTTTTACGGTACAGCAGGCGCTCCGTGTTACGGCCCGGGCTCTGCCGGCCTTCCCAGTGGATGTCGGTCGCTTGATACGGCATGCCCTGGTAGCGCACCGGGTGGCCGCAAGGACGGCGGTCGGCCAAGTCACCTTTGATCCGGTCCAGTTCCCGCAAGGTGCGGCTGTCGGCGGCCAGTCCACGCAGCTTGGCGCGCAGCAGCGGTCCCAAGTGGACCTCGGCGCGGGCGTGATGGACTGAGCCGGCTGACTCCGCCGCCGGTGTCGGCGTCGCTGCCGATGCCGATGCCGATGCATCACCGGATTCACAGTGTCGCCGCGTCTGGCGACGATAGGTGACGCCGACCAGTGCGCTGGGCTTCAGTGTCTCCAGCATGTGCCCTGTCCGGGCGGGAGCAGAATGCACGCGCATCTCGCCCTGGCATTCGTCGGTGGTGAACGCATGCGCATCACGCAGCGCGGTATTGGCAAGGTCCACGCGCAGGTACGGGCAGTGCAGCTGGCGCAGCACGGTGCCGGCGCGCGTGCCTGCCTGGTTCAGCGCGGCCGCGATGGCCGTGCCCTGCCCTTCGCGTGCGGCCACCAGGTAACAGGCGGTGGCGTTGCGCTTGGCGAGCAGCATCACCGCACGATCGCGGCAATGGGTCAGGTAGAAATGACGGATGACGCCTGCAATGAGCGGATTCGGTGGCACCCTGCGGGTCTGGCAGTATGCATTGAATTCACGGGTGACCCGGCTGAAATCCCGTTCCAGCTGCGCGGCCAGAGACTTCAACGCGTCCAGGTCATCAACACTGGTACCGGACTCATGCAGCAGCGCGCGTACGGCCGGGTAGTCGACCAGCGCACGCTCATGCGGGCGCAGCCGCGCCGTGGCCCTGCCCGGGTCCAGGTAGCGTTGCACATTGGTCCAGCCAATGCCCAGCCAGCCCCCGATCAGGGCGTCCGGCACGACGTTGGCACACCCGCGAAACGCAAGTGAGAACGCGCCTCCCACCACTGCTCCCACGCTGCCCCCCAACGGGATTGCCCACGGCGAATGCAGCTGCGTAGCGAAAACGGACCGCAATGAGGGGACGGGCACGGACACTCCATGGCGCAGGGATCGACCGCGCAGCATAGACAGCGCGATGGCGCGGCAGGGCCGTGCCTGTCGGATTCACCCTTTCAAGGTCGAATGCGCCGCCAGGTACGCACGCAGCGAGGCCGGCTTGATCGGCTTGGTCAGCAGCCGGTAACCGCGTTCGCGCGCCATCCGCTTGAGCTCGTCGCGACCGTCGGCGGTCAGTAGCGCGCCGGGAATGTCGCGCCCGGCGCGCTCGCGCAGCGCCACCAGCGTGTCCAGTCCATCCAGGCGATCGTGCAGGTGGTAGTCGACCAGCATCACGTCCGGCTGCGCCTGCACTTCCTCCAGCGCCTGGTCCACGGTGCTGGCAGTGATCACCTGCACCTGCCAGCGGCCCAGCAATGCACGCATGCCGTCGAGGATTTCCTGGTCGTTGTCCACGCACAGCACGCGCATGCCGGCCAGCGAATCGGTGCGGGTGCTGTGCTCGGGCACGCTGGCCGGCGCGTCGCTGGCCGGTAGATCCGGCACCTGCGCACGGGGCAGCAGGATCGAGAACATGCTGCCGCTGCCCACCTGGCTGCGCGCGTTGAGGCGGTGGTCGAGCAGGCGCGAGATGCGCTGGCAGATCGACAGGCCCAGCCCCAGCCCCTGCTCGCCCCAGTCGAACGGCTGCTGGTAGCGATGGAACTCATTGAAGATCTGCTGCATGTGGTGCTCGGGGATGCCCGGCCCGGTATCCCACACCTGCAGTTCGATCTCGTCGCGGCGATGGCGCACGGCCAGCACGATGCGGCCCTGGCGGGTGTAGCGCAGCGCATTGGCCAGGAAGTTCTGCAGCACCCGGCGCAGCAGGCGGCGGTCACTGCGCACCCAGGCCGGGCGCGCGAACAGGTCCAGGCGCAGGCCGCGCCCGGCCGCCACCGGCGAGTACTGCGCGGCCAGTTCGCGCATCAGCAGGCTCACGTCGAAATCGCCGATCACCGGGTGCAGGCCGCCGGCATCCAGCCGCGACACGTCCAGCAGCCCGTCCAGCAGTTCTTCGGCGGCACGCAGGGAGGCGTCCACGCGCTCTGCCAGGTGCCGCTGTTCATCGTTGTTGTGGTGGCTGTCGCGCAATGCCGAGGCGAACAGGCGCGCTGCGTTCAGCGGCTGCAGCACGTCATGGCTGATTGCGGCCAGGAAACGGGTCTTGGACTGCTGCGCCACTTCGGCTTCATGCGAACGTTCGGCCACGCGCTGTTCCAGCGTCTCGTTGGCCTCCAGCAGCGCGGTCTCGGCGTGCTTGTAGTCGGTGATGTCGTTGTAGCTGGTGACATAGCCGCCGCCGGGCAGCGCCTGGCCGCGCATCTCGATCACCCGGCCATCGCTGCGGGTGCGCTCGAAGATGTGCGGCGAACCGGCGCGCATGTAGCCGATGCGGCGGTTGATCTGCACGTCGATATCGCCCTCGCCCAGCTCGCCGCGCTCGGCGTTGTAGCGGATCAGGTCGGCGACCGGGCGGCCCACGTACAACATGCCATCGGGGTAGCCGAACATCTGCTGGTAGCGGCGGTTCCACGCGGTCAGGCGCATGTCCGGATCAACCACGCTGACCCCGGCGCTGATGTTTTCCAGCGTGGTGGACAGGATCTCGCGGTTGAAGCGCAGTTCCTGCCCGGCCTCATCGAGTACCGCTACCACCTCGCCCAGGTCCATGCCCGAGCCACGCAGCAGGCTGGTCAGCAGCAGGCGCGCGGAGGCCGCGCCGATCGAGGCGGCCAGCAGGCGTTCGGTGAACTGCACCCAGGCCCGGTCCGCCGGGGCCGAGGCCTGCAGCTCGCGGCCCAGCGACTGCGCCTGCTCGAAGAACGACCGGCGCGCATGGCGGTCGCCGACCACGCGCGAGGCCAGCGCCAGCAGGTCGCCCACATGCACATGGCCCGGCCAGGCACCGGCCACGGAGGGGCGCTCGGCATACGGGTCCAGGAACGGCGCGGCGCGCAGGCGCTCGTCCACGCCGGGGCGCCAGCGCACCGACACCAGCAGCATGGCCGCGGCGTTGATCAGCAGCGACCAGAACGTGCCATGGGTGAGCGGGTCCCAGCTGGTCATGCCGAACAGCCCCTGCGGCCGCAGCCAGGCAATGCCGAACGGTCCGTCGCTCAGCCAGGCCGCATCCATCCAGCCGGCGTGGGTCAGCGCCGGGAGCAGCAGGGTGTAGATCCAGGTGCCGAAGCCGAGCAGGATGCCGGTCTCCACGCCCCGGCGGCTGGCACCGCGCCAGTACAGGCCACCGATCAGGCCCGGCGCAAACTGGGCCACCGCAGCGAATGCCATCAGCCCGTACGAGGCCAGCGTGCTGTCGTTGCTGCTGCCGCGGTAGTAGCTGTACGCGGCCAGGGCCAACAGCAGGATCGCCATGCGGCGGATCCACAACACCCGCGAAGCGACGTCGGCCGCTTCCTGGTGGTCGCCACTGCGGCGCAGCAGCACCGGCATCACCAGGTCGTTGCTGACCATGGTGGCCAGCGCGATGGAGGACACGATGACCATGCCGGTGGCAGCCGAGAAGCCGCCCACGTAGGCCACCAGCGCCAGGAATTTACGGCCTTCGGCCAACGGCAGGGCCAGCACCATGCTGTCGTCGGCGATGCTGCCGCCGGTGCCGAACAGGGTCACACCGGCCGTGGCGATCGGAATCACCATCGCCGAAATGATGATCAGGTAGCCGCCGAACATCCACCGCGCGCGGCGCACATCGCGCACGTCGCCGCATTCCACCACCGCCACGTGGAACTGGCGCGGCAGGCACACGATGGCCAGGAAACTGAGCAGCGTCTGCGAGATGAAGCCGACCGGCGGCAGCCCGGTGAACAGCGTATGCGCGCTGCGCACCACGGTTTCGCCGCGGTCGGCCAGCCACAGGTAGGCGAACAGGCCCAGCGCCACCATCGCGATCAGCTTGATCATCGATTCCAGCGCGATGGCCAGCATCATGCCGTGGTGGTGTTCGGTGGCGTCCACCTGGCGGGTGCCGAACAGGGTGGCAAACAGCGCCATCAGCAGCGCCACGTACAACGCCGGGTCGCTGAACCAGCCGGTGGGCCCGACGCTGCCGGTCAGCACCTGCAGGCTCATCGCCACGGCTTTGTACTGCAGGGCGAGGTAGGGAACGATGCCGATCAGCGCGATCACCGCCACCAGCGCGGCCAGCCGTCGCGAGCGGCCGAACCGCGAGGAGATGAAATCGGCGATGGACACCACGTTCTGGCTGCGCGCGATCAGCGCCAGGCGTTCGATGATGCGCCAGCCAAACAGCAGCAGCAGCAGCGGACCGAGGTAGATCGGCAGGTAGCCGATGCCGTTGCGCACCGCCGTGCCCACCGCCCCGTAGAAGGTCCACGACGAGCAGTACACCGCCAGCGCCAGGCTGTAGACCACCGGGCGCAGCCACGGGCGGTCGGGGTACATGGGACGGCGGTCGCCCCACCAGGCCACGCCGAACAACAGGGCGGCATAGGCCACCGACACCAGCAGCAGGATCCAGCTAGAAACCACGGGCATGTTTCCGCAAGCGCAGGCCGCAGTGTAGCCGCTGCACGCCCCTGCTCACGCCGCCAGCGGACGCGACGGCAGCTGCAGGTCGATCCGGGTGCCCTCGCCCGGGCGGCTGTGCACCTGCACCGCACCGCCGGCCGCCTCCACCAGGCTGGCGGTCACCGCCAGGCCCAGGCCGGTACCCTGTCCCACCGGCTTGGTGGTGAAGAACGGTTCCAGGCAGCGCGCGCGCACCGTTTCGCTCATGCCCTGGCCGGTGTCCTGCAGCTGCAGGACCACGCGTCCGTCGGTATCGGGCGGCTGCAGGCGCAGCGTGAACCGGCCACCGTCGGGCATGGCCTGGCTGGCATTGACCGCCAGGCTGAGCAGGATCGATTCGAGCTGGGCCGGGTCGAAGTGGATCAGCCGCTGCACGTCGCCGGTTTCCACTTCGCAGTGCACGCGGTCATCGAACACCTGCTGCAGCGTGGGCGCCATCGCCGCCAGCGTGGCGGCCGCGTCCAGCAGCTGCGGTCGGCCCGGCTCGAGCCGGCTGAAATCCAGCAGGCGCCGGCTCACCGCGCTGGCCCGCCGGGTCGCCGAATCCGCGCCCTGCAGGGCCGCCTGCAGGGTCTCGCCCTCGCTGCGCCGCGCCTTGGCCACGTAGCCCTGGATGAGCGCCAGCAGGTGGTTGAAATCGTGCGCGATGCCGCTGGCCAGGCGACCTACGTTGTCCATCTTCATGGCATGCACGAGCTGGTCGCGCGAACGCTCGCGGGCCTGCATCTCCACCTGCAGCTCGTCGCGCTTGCGGGCCAGTTCCTGGCTGCGCTGGTGGGCTTCCTGCAGGCTTTCCCGCAGGCCGGTCACGCTGTGGTGGAGCAGCCAGGCAGTCATGACGGTGCCGAATGCCGACACTGCCAGGTCACTGGTCGCGTGCAGCACCCGGTCGGCCCGGAACAGGCCCGACGCCGCGTCGACCCAGCCGCCCAAGGCCATCAGCCCGCACAGCCATGCCGCGGTCCAGGCCAGCGGACGGCGGCCAAGCACCGCCGCCACCAACAGCACCGGCACCAGCTGCACCAGCTGCACCCGCAGCTGGGCGGCCAGTCCCCAGTACCCGTAGGCCAGCACCAGCAGCAGCAGTTCACCGGCCAGGAACACCACGGCGGCATGCAGGCTGCGGCCGGCCCGGTGCTCGATCAGGCACAGCAGGCACAACAGCAGGTGGGCCGCAGCCATGGCGGGGACCATCATGTCCAGACCCGCCCCGAGCCGAAACGCCGTCCACGCCGCCAGCAACGGGTGGTACAGCCCCACCAGCAGCAGCAGGCTGCCCAGCATGGCATCGGTACGCCGACCCAGCCCGGCAGGGCGTTCAGCAGCGGCGGCGCGGGTGGAAGGCGACGACTCGGGCATGCGGCAGGGAATGGCGGGCGGCGCCGGCGCGCGGCGGCAACATCGGTATATTAGCAGTGCGCTGTAGATCGTCTGCACTCGACCGGGGAAGTCGTTGTCGCCATGCCTATGTTGTCGCTAGTCCGGCGCGGACTGCCTGCGCTTGCCGTTGTGCTGTCCCTGGCCGCGCTGCCCGCCCAGGCGCAGCGCCCGCTCGACGCGGCGCCGCAGATGGCGCAGGTGGAACAGTGCCATGCCCTGCTCACCAGCGAACCGCAGGCCTCGCTGCAGCTCGCACGCAGCCTGTTGG
This sequence comes from Stenotrophomonas sp. Steno-Z4, assembly GCF_056393145.1. Classification (NCBI taxonomy): domain Bacteria; kingdom Pseudomonadati; phylum Pseudomonadota; class Gammaproteobacteria; order Lysobacterales; family Lysobacteraceae; genus Stenotrophomonas; species Stenotrophomonas sp. Steno-Z4. Next base: position 1,429,773 of record NZ_JBWJPC010000001.1, read on the forward strand.
CCGCGCCCTCGCTGTCCACCTCGATGGAAATCGGCGCGGTCGGCTGCCTGGGGGTGGCGCTGCGGGCGCTGGGGCAGCTGGACCAGACCACCGACCTGCCCGACCGCCTGCTGGCGGCCGCGACGCGCGCCGACGCCAGCCCCGACGATATCCAGCGCGCCCGGACCATGGCCGCGCACCTGCTGCTGTGGCGCGGCGACCACGCGCGCGCGCTCGGCTTGACCGGCACCCTGCTGGACGATGCGGTGCGGCAACGCGACGTGCAGGGCCAGATCGGCGCGTTGATGCAGATCGCCATGATCCGTGGCGACGCGATGGGCGATGCCGAAGGCGCCCTCACCTACCTGCACAAGGCCACGCAGCTCAGCGACCACCTGCACCGGCCGCCGAACCCGGGCGACCTGATCCTGTACTACAACTATGGGTATGCGCTGCTGATGCTGCAGCGGTACGAGGAAGCCACCGCAGCCTTCAAGCGCGCCGAAGCGATCGGAACGCGGCTGAGCGGCCAGGACGTGTTCCTGCATCGCATTGCCAGCCATCGCGCCGAAATCCTGCGCGTGTCGGGGCAACGGGATGCCGCCGAGGCAGCGCTGCGCGGCGTGCTGGCCTGGCAGGGAAAGCAGGATCCGCAGGGCCAGGTGGTGACCCTGCAGCGCCTGGCACGGCTGGCGATGGACCGGGGCAACGCCGCGGTGGCGCTGCCGCTGGCCACCCAGTCGCAGGGCCTGGCAGAGCACGGGCGGTTCGTGGAAGAAGTCCGCAACGGCCTGGACCTGCTCGGTGACATCCACACCCTGCTGGGTCACCGCGAGCAGGCGCTGCAGTACGTGCGCCAGGGCCGCGCGATGGACCAGGCGCGCAGCAAGGGCGAGACCCTCACCCAGCTGGCCAGGCTGCAGGCCTCGGCCGAACGCAGCATCCATCCCGCCCAGGTCAATGCCGAACAGGACCTGGGCCGGGTGCGCGTGCTGCGCAACAGCGCGGTGATCGCTTTCCTCACCGTCGCGGTGATTGCCACGGTGCTCGTGCTGCGGCTGCGCCAGCAGCGCGGCCAGCTCACCGCGCTCAGCCGGACCGACAGCGTCACCGGGCTGCCCAACCGCCGCGAGGCCGAGCGCAGGCTCGACGAACGCGCCGCAGGCCACGATGGCGCAGCGCGCAGCGCGCTCCTGCTGATCGAACTGGACGACTTCAAAGCGCTGAACGAGCGCCATGGACAAGCAGCCGGCGACAGCGTGCTGCGTGCCGTGGGCGAATGCCTGCGTGCGGCCTGCGACCGGCACGACCTGCTGGCACGCTGGGGCGGCGCGGCCTTCCTGGTGGCGCGCCACGACACCGGCGCGGAAGCGGCACAGGCCCTGGCCGGGCACCTGCGGCTGGCCATCGAGCGGCTGGTGGTGGATCTCGCCCCCGGTCAGCACCTGACCCTGACCGCCAGCGTGGGCATGGCACCCCTGCCGTTGTTCGGCGATGCACCGGCGGAGCGGGATGACAGCCTGCGCGCTGCCGATCGTGCACTGCAGGGCGCCCGCCAGGGCGGGCGCAATGCATGGGCAGGGATATGGGGCGAAGACGGGACCCAGGCACCGCATCTGTATGCAGTGCTGGGAAATCCGGAAGAGGCCGCGGCGGCCGGGTGGGTGCGTCTCAGCGGCAGCCGGCCCATTCGCTGGGATGTGTGATGGATCCGACGTCAGCGGATGACGTCGAACCGCACTTCCACCCGCCGGTTGGGCAGCAGGCATTCCAGCAACGCAGCGTGCGGGCGCACGCCGTCGCACTGCTGCACCTGCTGCGTGTCACCCCGGTATTCGTAACGGATCGTCGCCGGGTCCAGCCCGCGTCCGATCAGCAGCTCACGCACGGTGCGTGCGCGCCGTTCGGACAGCGCCTGGTTGGCGTCGAAGCCGCGCCCCTGCAGGCGGTCGGCATGCCCGACCAGCGTGACGCCCTGCAGCCTCAGCTTCTCCGCGGCGATGCTGGCCAGCGCGCGGTCGATGCTCTCCAGCGAGTAGGTGCGGATGTCGCGGTAGCCGTCGCGGTCGAACTCGAACAGCACGTTGGCCACCAGCGGGCCCGGTGCGGCGATGGCCGCCGGGGCCACGTCGCACTGGCGGGCCAGCGCTTCGGCGTCGTTGACCAGCTCCTCGGCAATCTGGATGTACGGCTTGGAATGCCGCCACTGCTGCTGGTTGAATTCGTTGCCGGCGTGCACCAGCTCGACCTCGCCGCAGGCCACCTGCTGCGCCGCGCAGGCAAAGCCCGGCGCGCCATGCAGCACGCGCAGGCGCTGCCACAGGTCGTCGCGCAGGTACTTCGCGTTGTTGACCAGCGGCGTGTCGGTGGGCAGCGGGCTGGCGCCCTGTTCCATGCCGATGATCAGCCGCTCGGATTCCCCCAATGCGGCCTGCGGGAAATCGCTGCGGTCGTTGCGGCTGTATTCGTGGAAGGACACGTCCAGCCAGCACTGTGCCTTGGACAGGTGGTAATCGCGGATCGGCCGGCCGCCATCATTGAGCGCCTGGATGCGGCCCTGGGTCGCCTCGTAAGTCGCATGGTCGGCATGGATGGCCTCGTCGGTGATGCGCTGCTGCTGCGGCAGCAGCTGCGCCGCCTGCGCATGTGCGGCACCGGCAAGGGCGGCAAGGAGCGCCGCGCCCAGCAGCGGGCGCGCAGAACGGAAGATCGGGTTGGCGTTGTTCATCAGGGCATCCTCAGCGTGCCGGGTCGCGGTAGCGGACGGGGTCCGGCCGGAAAAGGTCTTCGTCGAACTTGAAGCGCAGGCGCACGAACACGCCCTGCTGGGTGTACTCATAGCCGTTCAGGTCGCGGTCGCCGGCAAAGCCGGTCCAGTTGTAGCCGGCCGACAGCCACAGGTTCTGGCGCAGCAGGCGGCCGACTTCCATGCCGTAGGCGTACTGGTTGGCGCCGCTCTGGCCGCGGAACGTGGAGCCGAGCACGCCGATGTCCCAGTTCTCGGTGATGTCATAGACCACCCGCCCGGACAGCAGCGTGGCGCGGAAGTCACTGTTGACCCGACCCCCGTCGGCGTAGGCGAACTGATCCTGCTGCCACTTGCCGGCCACGCGCCCGGTGAACCACCACGGCCGCGACGGATGCCAATCGGCATGGGCAGAGACAATGTGCGCGCGGGTGCGCACGTCCTGGCTGCTGCCATCCACGGTGCTGCCATCGACCAGGGTCAGCCCGCTCTCGTCGCGCTCGAGCTTGTACTCGTAACGGGCCAGCGCGTTGATCCGGTTGCGGTCGGTATCGCGGTAGGCCACGCCCAGCTGGAAGCGGTCCTGCAGCACGTCGCCGCGTGCGTCATACCGCGTGCTCAGCAGGTAGTTGCGGGCCAGCAGGGTCCAGTCGCGGCTGAGCTTGCGGGCCAGCATGAACTGCAGCAGCGTGGTGTTGAACGCCTCATTGGTGTCGGTGTCCGGCACGTCTTCGGAAATGCGGTGTTCGGCCCGTATCGCACCGCGCCACAGCGGGTTGGCGCCGTAGTCCAAGGCCAGCGCCAGGCCGGTGCTGTCACCGGTGCTGCCGTCGATCACCTTCACGTGCTCGGCCGAACTGGACAGGCGCAGGCCCTCGGCGATGTCCCAGTTGTTGCGGATACCCGAGGCGGCCTGTACGTCGCGGCCACTGATCGCGTCGCGCAGGCGGTACTCGCTGAAGGTCTGGGTATCGCGCAGGTAGCTGCTGTCGATACCGAACACCAGCGCGTCGGCCTCGCGGTCGGTGGTGGTGATGCCGTAGGCGCTGGTCAGGCCGGTCTGCTTTTCGTAGCGGCCGTACAGGCGGCTGCGTTCGAACACCTGGTAGTCCAACCCGGCGGCCAGGCGCCGACGTTCTTCGCCGCTCACGCTGTGCTCGATCTCGGCACCACTGCTGAGCTTGTCGCTCAGGCGATAGCCCAGGCCGAAGCGGGCGCTGTCCGATTCCAGCTCGGTGCCCACCGGCAGGTCGCTGGTGATCGGGCTGCCGGTGCTGCTGCCGTTGATCACCATCAGCCCGGTGGCCGGGTCCAGCGCCTGCTGGCCGTAGCCGAGCGCGCCGCCACCGGCACCGGTGGCGAAGCCGCCGGTCAGCCCGCCGGCATTGCCGAACGGTACCCCGGACGACCACGGCGAGGTCACGCCGATGGTCTCGCGGATGCTGCGCACGCCCAGGTCCACGGTCAGCCGTTCAGTAGCGCCAATGCGCACGCCGGCGCCGCCGGCATCGCGCTTGCCACCGTCCGGGTTGCGGTCTTCGCTGCGCAGCCCTTCCACGTACAGCTCCAGCCGCGGCCCAAGCTGGTAGGCCACGCGCGCGTTGTACTCACCGCGACCGCCGTACAGCGGCGCGGCCGGGTTGTTGAACGCCGGGTCGGTACGGGCGGCAAACAGGCGCCCTTCCAGCTTCTCGGTCTGGTGCGCGAATTCCACGCGCCAGGCATCGCCTTCCACCTCGCCGGTGACGTCCTTCAGGCCCTGCGAGGTGATCTGGTTGATGCTGTTGGTGTTGACCTCGCTCTGGGTGCGCGCGAACTCGGCCACCAGCAGGGTGTTGTCACCGAACCGGTAGCTTGCGTTGGCGCTGCCCATGCGGAATTCCGCATACGGGTTGCGGTCATCCACCGCCGCCGCGCCGACTTCCAGCTGGTCGGTGAGCTTCACCTGCGCGTCGGCGCCGACCACCCAGAACTTCTCGGTGTCCTGGTCCAGTTCATAGGTGATGCGCAGCGAGACCGGGTTGAGGTCGCTGTCGAAGGCCGGCAGGAACTGGTTGAGCAGGATGCGGCCGGAGAACGGCTCGAAGCTGTAGTCCACCAGCCGCGCCAGCGGCCGCACCGACACGATGCGGGTGGGCTGGTTGCGGTCGCGCGAGATGACTTCGACACGCTCGCTGCCTTCCAGCACCGCGTTGTTGCGCAGCGCGTAGGGACCACTGCCCTGGCTGCGGAACTCTTCGATCACCTGGCGCAGGGAATCTTCGATGGCGAACATATTGCTGCGCACGCGCGCGCTTTCGAAATGCCAGCCCAGTCCGGTGGCGGTGCGGTTGTAGGTCCCCAGGCTGCGCTGCGGAATCGCACCGCTGCCGCCGATCCCGGTGGCCGTGGCCAGCCCGTCGCCGGTCTGGAAGTCGCCGTAGAGCAGGTAGCTGCGCTTGTTGTCGATACGCACGTACAGGCGCTCGGCCGAGCGCGCGTCGAAGCCGCGCAGCGACGCGTCGCCGTAGACCGGGTAGAACTCCTCGGGCTGGATGTCACGCAGCAGGCGGCCGCGGGTGTCCTTGTCCGAATCGTAGGCGGCAGTGAGCAGCGCATCGCCCTTGATCCGGCCCTTGACGAAGAACGCGGTGCGCGCGGCGGCGTTGGCCTTGCCGTTGTTGAACTGGCGCTCCCAGCGACGGATGTCGCGGTCGAACGCGTCGTTGTGCTCCACCGGCGAAACCAGGCTGCCATTGCCGTGGCTGCGGAAGTTGACCACGCCTTCGATGAGGCCGGTGGCGATCATCTCGCGCATCTCCGGCACGAAGCCGATGCTGCCCTGCGCGGTTTCGGCCCCGGCGGTGATCCGCAGCAGCACATCCTGGGGCTCGTGCGGCGCGACCAGGTCGAACTCGGCCACGCCATCGACCACCTGCAGCTGCACGCCCGGGGTGACCTTGTCGGCATCCAGCGCACCCGGGCCGAGCTCATCGGTGCGCGAGCCGGGAAGGCGGATCCGGCCGCCACTGTTTTCAATCGTCGCGTAGGTGGTGCCGGCCAGCGGCAGGCCGCTGGGGTCCAGCAGCTGCACGCGCACGTGCACCGGGCTCTGGCCATCGGCCGGCACGCCGTCGCGGTCCAGCTCGACCACGATGCGGTCCAGCGTGCCCGCTGCGGCGCGCACCGCAACGGGCGCGGCGTCCACGCTGGCCGGGCTGCGCGGGTACAGCGTGCTGGCATCGCCCAGTACCGGGGTGAAGCGGCCCGGCGTACCCACGCTCTGGGCCATCGCCGGCAGGGTCGCCAGCGCGCAGGCCAATAAGCTCAAGCGCGGCAGCTGGCGCACTACGGAAGCACGGCTCATGGCTGTCCCTCCGTGGCGGCGGCGGGCGGTGTGGCTCTGGGATGCACGATCGGTCTCTGGTTGGCCGTATCGGTCGCCTGCTGCGGCGCCCGTGCGGGTTTGCTCTCGAAGCGCAGCGGCGCTTGGCCCGGTTCGGTTTCCGGCGCCTGCACCTCACCCTGGGTGCGACGTGCCTTGACCTGCTCCAGCACCGGGTTGGCGCAGCTGCCTTCGATGAAGTCGGCGCGGTGCAGCTCGCCGTTCTTCAGGTCGAGCAGCAGGCTGTCGGCGTCGCCCAGGTTGCGGTTGCTGCTGGTGCTCAGGCGCGCGCCGACCGGCAGCGTGCTCGCATCCACCTTCAGCGTGTGGCTCTGCGGCGGCAGGCCGCAGAAGCTGTACTTGCCTTCCGAATCGCTGATCACCCAGGTGCCGTCGGAGAAGTACAGGCGCACTCCCGGGATGCCCAGCTCTTCGCGGTCCTGCAGGTGGTTGTTGTTGCAGTCCATGAACACCTTGCCGAGCACACAGGCCTGTTCGGTGAACACGCCACCGGTGACACGCACGCGGTATTCGGCACGGTTGGAGGCCAGCGAACCGGGCAGCGGGGTGACCGCCACCGGGTCGATGCAACCGCCGCTGATCGAACAGCCATGGGCCTGCGCCCGGTTGATGCCGTCGCCCTGCTGCGCGCCCACGCCCACGCGGACCCGGTAGGTCAGCACGATCTGGCCACCGACAGTGATCGGCCCCAGCGCGAAGCCCAGCAGCGGGCCGGGCTTGCCGGCCGGGTCGCCCACCGCACGGCCGTCGGCACGCGCGGTGCCGTTGATGTAGGTGAAGCCACGCGGCAGGCGGTCGATCACGTTCAACGCGGCCAGCGCACTGCCTGCGGTCTGGCGCACGGTGATGGTGTACTGCACGGTGTCGCCGATTTCGGCGGTCTGGCGGTCGCCGGTCTTGGTGATCGCCAGGCCCGTGGCCACCGCCGTATCCAGCGGCAGATGGTTGTGCACGATCGCTGCGGTGGCCGAACCCGCGAACAGGGTCAGGTAGTACTCGGTCGCCGTACCCACCGCGCCGGTCGGCGCCTGGGTGTTGGCCTGCACGACATGGTTGGCACCGGCACCGCCGGCCGGCGACAACGCGCTGGCCTGCGGCGGGATCATGCTCGACACGAAGGTGTAGCCACCCGGCGGAGTCACCGTCAACTGGAACTCGCAACGTGCCGGCGCCGCCGGACCAAACGCGAACTGGTAGAAGCCTTCGCTGCCAACGGTCATCGCAATCGTGTTGCCGTCAATGCGATAGCCACCACCGGCTGCATTGAGCACGCTGGTTCGCGGGTCATACCCGCTGCACAGGCCAACCGGCGCCAGGGTCACGATCGAACCCGGTACCGGGTCGCGGGTGGTGGCGTCGTACACCACGCCCGATGGGTCTACCGGCAGACTCTGCTGCGGCAGGTGGTCACCGGCGCGCAGCACCACTTCCAGCTGGCTGGTGCCGTTGTCGGTGGTGCGGCAGGCACTGACCCCGCCGCGCGCGATCGCCGCGTCGGCGTCGCAGGCTTCCTGCACGCCGCCGGCACTTTCGCGGGTGACCGGGAACGGCCACAGCACGGTGGAGCGCGGGTCGCGGAAGCGGATGTTCCACTTCACGCCTGGCACCACATCGCCGAAGCGGTAGCTGCCGTCAGCCGCACTCACGGTGGTCTTCACCACCTGGCCGTTGGCGGGGTCCACCAGCTCCACGATCCAGGCCGACAGACGACGGTCGCCGCCATCCAGCAGCTGGTCATCGCTGCCCACGTCGAACCAGACGGTGCCGCCGACCGACGCGGCCAGCTGCACGCTGTTGGGCACGCGGCAGGCGTTGTGGATGATGGTGTCCACGCACGCCGGCAGGTTGCCCACTTCGCCCTCGAACGCAGCGCGTTCGATTGCGGTCGGGGCGCGGAACGGGTTCTCACCGCCGCCTTCCACCAGCACGGCATTGTTGACGGTGCCGGCCTCGGCCGCTGCGGCGGCCACGCGCACCACCACGGCGATGCTGTCCGACGATACCGCACCGGCAGCCAGCACGCGCTGGCTGGTGCAGCTGAAACGCACCGCGCCGGGTTCACCGGTGCAGGTCCAGCCGGTCCCCACCGGCAGGCTGTCCAGGCTCAGGCCCGCCGGCAGGCGGTCGTGCACCGTGTACTCGCCACGGCTCGGCTGCTGGCCGGCGTTGCGCACCTGGATGGTGTAACCGGCCAGGTTGTTGACCGTGAAGCGCGTGCTGGTGGACGCCTTGCTGACCATCAGGTCGGGCGAATCGCCGATCTCACCGAAGTTGTACTCCAGCGCGTCCACGCCCAGCGGCAGCACGATCTGGCTGATCGCCGACGGCACGCTGGCGCGGTCACTGGCCACACCGACCAGGGCGGCGTTGACGGTGCCGGCGCTGGTGATGCCGTTGAGCGTCTGCGGCGGCTGGGTCGGCTCGGTCACGGTGTAGGTGCCCGGGCGCAGGCCCTCGAAGCGGTAGCGGCCTTCGGCGTCGGTATTCAACGTGAGCGATACCGGCTCGCCGAGGTCATCGGTGCCGGTCAGCACCACGCTGACCCCGGCGATGCCGCCTTCGCCGCTGTCGACGCTGCCGTTGTCGTTACTGTCGTTGTAGACGCGGCCGGCAATGCTGGCGGTCGGAATCTCACCAAAGTTGTTGTTCATCGACTGCTGGTTCACGCCCAGCACCAGCGCAGTGATCTGCGAAGGCGCCGTGCCCGGCGCGGTCACGCTGCCACCGGTGCTGCCGGCCACGGTGCGGCCATCGCGGGTGCCGGTGGGCTGCTCCGGTTCGGTCACCACGTAGGTGCCCGGCGGCAGTTCGGCGAAGCTGTAGCTGCCGTCGGCGTCGGTCACGGTATCGCGGCTGATCGGGTTGCCGGCCAGGTCGGTGCCGGTCAGGGTGACCCGCACATTGGCCAGGCCGGTTTCGCCCGGGTCGACCACGCCGTCATTGTTGCGGTCGGTCCAGACCTTGCCGCTGATGCCGCTGTTGAGCGGAATTTCGCCGAACAGGTTGTCCACCGAAGCGCTGCCCGGCGTGGCCAGGTCGATGGTGCTGATCGCACTGGGCACGGTGGTGATCGGGGTGGCGGTGCCACGCGGCGTGCCGCCGACGGTGCCGGCGGTGGTGATGCCGTTGCTGGTGCCGGCCGGCTGCTGCGGTTCAACAAGCGTGTAGGTGCCTGGGCGCAGGCCTTCGAAAATGAAGCGGCCATCGGCATCGGTCTGCACGCTGACCGAGACGCTGGCGCCGGTGTCGTCGGTACCGGTGACCTGCACGGTCACCGCTTCGATGCCGGTTTCAGCGGCACCGTTGCGCACGCCGTCGTTGTCGACATCGAAGAACACCGCGCCGGCGATGGACACCGGCAGGATCTCGCCGAAGTCATAGGCGGTCCCTGCCTTGCCGGCCGGCAGCGTGATCGCGTTGATCGCGCTCGGCACGCTGGCCACGGCCGTGGACACGCCCACGATGGCGCCGTCGATGCTGCCCGCACGGGTGAGGCCGTTGAGGGTCGGGACGCCATTGAACGACGGCTGCGCGGCCTGCTCGGTCACGCTGTAGGTGCCGGCCAGCAGGTGGTCGAAGCGGTAGCGGCCGTCGGCATCGGTCGCCACGGTGACCACGGCGTTGCCCAGCGCGTCGACCGTGCCGGCCGGCAGCTGCAGCTGCACGCCCGGCAGGCCCGGCTCGCCGGCGTCCTGCACGCCGTTGTTGTTGCGGTCCAGGAACACGGTGCCGGACAGCGACGCGGCCAGCTCGCCGAAGTCGTTGCCGCTGGCGCCGGCGGCGGGCAGGTTGGCGATCAGGATGACGTTGCCCGGCTGCTCGCGGCCTTCGCCCAGCCCGGCCGGCTGGGTTTCGGTGATGCGGTAGGCCTGGCCGGCGATCGCGCCAGGGTAGCTGTACTGGCCATCGGCATTGGTGACCAGGGTGACGGTGGTGTCGTCGGGCGTCCCGAACACGCCGTCGGCGCCATTGCCGACGATGGTCACCTGCACGCCGGGCACGCCGATGTCGCCGGCGGTGTTGTCGCCGTCGTCGTTGCGGTCCAGGTACACCGTGCCGCTGATCGGCGCATTGGCCAGTTCGCCAAACAGGTAGCCGCTGGCGTCCTGCCCGGCGTTGATGGCGATCGCCGAAATGACGTTGGCCACGGCCGTGCTGCCGGGGGTGGCCGCATTGCCGGCCGCATGCTTGCCGTCCAGGTAACCGGCCGGCTGCGTTTCGGTCAGGGTGTAGCCGGTGCCGGCCTGCGGCGGCAGCAGGTCGCTGAAGCGGTAGCCGCCGTTGGCATCGGTGGTGGTGGTCAGCGCGACCGGATTGCCAAGCACGTCCGTGCCCGACAGGGTCACGGTGACGTTGGCGATGGCGTTTTCACCGGCGTCGCGGCGGCCGTTGTTGTTGTTGGCCGCCACGTTGGAGAAGTCTTCGTAGACCTCGCCGCTGAGCGAACCGAGCGCCTCGCCGAAATCATTGCCACTGGAACCGGTCAACGGCAGCGCGTTGAGGGTGATGCTGTTGGTCGCGTTTTCCGCAGCGTTCGCATACCCCTGCGGCTGCGTCTCAGTAATGCGGTAGTTCTGCCCGACCACCAGGCCATCGAAATCGTAGCGGCCCTGCGCGTCGGTCTGGACCACCACCGGTGGCAGGTCATCGCCCGTACCGAACGCGCCGTCGGGGCCCGCGCCGATGAGGGTGACGGTGACGCCCTGCAGGCCGCCATTGGCCTGCGAATTGCGCGTACCGGCATCGCCGGCATCGAAGTCGCCGTTACCGTTGCGGTCCAGGTACACATTCCCGGAGATGGCGGTGACCGCGTCTTCGCCGAAGTTGAACGCAGTGGCGTCTTCGCCGCGCGAGAGGTCGATGTTTCCGATCCGGTCGGTGGTGGCGGCATCGCCGGCCGCGCCGGTGGCCACGGTGCAGCCTGCGCACGCCGCAGTACCCACCAGGCCTGGATTGATCGCGCTGGGGCGGTTGCGGTAACTGCCAGTGGGCAGCACTTCGCGCAGCGTGTACACCTGCAGCGGGTTCAGCCCGGGGAAGCTGTAGCTGCCGTCGGCGGCGGTGGTGGCACTGGCCACCACGGTGCCGGCCGCGTCGAGCAGTTCGACGGTGGCGTTGGCAATCGGGGCGTCGCCGGTGTTGCGGGTGTTGCTGTAGTTGCTGTCGACGTAGACGAAGCCGGACAACGCCGGGCGGCGCACTTCCGGGAAGTTGTAGCGCACCGCGTCCACGCCCGCGCCCAGCGCGATGGCGGAGTAGAGCGAGTTGGCGCTGATCGCCGGATCGACCACGGCATAGGTACCGCCGTCCGACGGCGCCAGGCCGCCCGAAACGGGCGGTGCCACCGGCCCATTGACGTACGCGGCCGGCTGCACCTGGGTCAGCGTGTAGCCGTCGGTACCGGCCGGCGCAAGGTTGTCGAAGCGGTAGGCGCCGTTGCCGTCGGTGGTGGTGGTGAGCGCCACCACGTTGCCGTAGGCATCGGTGCCGGTGAGGCGCACTTCCACGCCGGAAATGGTCGGTTCGCCGGCCTGCGGCGTGCCGCCGTCGGTGCCGCTGCGCTCGCGGTCCTGGAACACCACGCCGGTCAGCGAGGACCGCACCACGGTGTGGGTGCTGGTGCCTTCGTCATTGCCGGGGGTCGGGTCGAGCTGGTCGCTGGTGGCGCGTGCGGTGTTGAGGCCGGCGCCATTGGCCGGCACCGTGGTCCAGCGCGCGGGCACCAGCACGCGGACGCGGCCGTCCAGCGCCAGGTCGCCCATGCGGCAGGTAAGGTTGCGACCGTTCACCACGCAGCTGCCGGTGCCGTTGCTGACCACGCCGGCGTCAGCGGTGTTGCCGGCCTTCTGCCAGCTGGTGCCTTCGCCGCCGCCGATCACCTCCAGGCCTGCCGGCAGCGTATCGGTGACCACCACGCCATCGCCGCGCAGTGGATTGTCGCCGCTGCGGTCGCGCGACAGGCTGTGGCCGGGGCCATTGTTGACCACGTCCAGCACGTACCAGAACGGCTGGCGCAGGCTGATCGTGGTGGCAGCGGCGGGCAGCGGCTGGGTCGGGTTGGCATTGGGCGCCAGCACCACGCTGGTCTTGGTCATTGCCAGGTCCGAGCGCGTGCGGATGCTGGTTTCCTGCACCGCGCTGTTGTTGCTGGTATCGCGCTCGGTTTCGGCCGAGCGTGCGGTGACCTCGTTCAACAGCGTCGCGCCGGTGGCCGGCGGCGCGCTGAGGTACTGGTACACCAGGTACAGGTAGCTGGTCTGGTTGGCGGCGATCGCCCCCTGTTCGGTGGTGGACACGCCCACGCTGGGCATGCTGCACGACAGGGTCTGCGGCGCCGTGGTGGGATTGCTGCTGCCCGGGGCAACGGTACAGCGCACGCCCGGTGCTTCCATCGCGCCCTGCGGGGTGGTGGCGGTGCCGGTGCGGCTGCCGACGAAGGCGACATTGGCGCCACTGGCCGGGGTGATGGTGTCTTCGATCACCGTGCGGGTGGCCAGCGACGGGCCGTCGTTGCGCACGCTGACCTGGTACAGGATGTAGTTGTTCGCTTCCTGGCCCACGCGCGAATCAAAGCCCAACGGATCTACCGCGCCGGCGAAGTTCTGGTCGATCTTGTTGACGATCAGGTCCACTTCACCCGCGGTGAAATCCAGCGCGGCGGCACGCAGGTCATCGTCGGTTCGGCTGTTGTAGTTGTAGCTGCGCCCGCTGCCGTCGACGCCGCTGGCCGGTACCGGGCTGCCGGTGTTGTCCGGATCGAAATGGAACGAGCCATCGTTGGTGAAACGGCGACCGGTGTTGCCGCTGTTGACGTTCGGGCGGATCACCACCGTCATGGTCTGGGTGGAGTTGTTGGCCATGTCCTGCGGCGCACAGGTCAGCCGCAGCGTGGCGGGCGCGCCGCCGGTGTTGAACCACGAGGTGCCGCCCGGGGCGGGCGCCGAGCTGATCGCCGCATCGTTGGAGGTCACGCTGCACGCGGTGCTGCCGCTGCCGGTGCGCGCCGCGGAAACCAATACGAAACCGGCGTCATTGGCCGGCAGGGTGAAGGTATCGCTGAACACCACGCCGCGGGCCGTGGACGGACCCCGGTTCTGGTAGGTGATGCGGTAGGTGGTGTTGACGCCGGCGCGGCCCGGGCTGCCGGAGGTGATGTCCTTGGCGGTGGTGGCCACGTTGGCCACCGGGTCGATCTGCACCCAGTCCGAGGCGCTGTTGTTGCCCGGGTTGGCTTCGCCGATCGACCCGCTCACGCTCGGATCGATGCTGACGCCAGCGGTGTTGCAGAAACGGCCGGCCGGCATCGCCACGCCACCGCAGGTACCGGCGGCCTGGCTCTGGCTGTCGAACAGACCACGGTTGACGGTAAACACGATCGTGGCGGTGGCGCCGGCCGCCAGCGCGGTGCCGGCGGAGCGGCAGATGTAGCCGCTGCCGACCACATCGCAGGTCCAGCCGGGCGGCACGGTGTTCTTGGTGACGGTGGTGCTGCCGGTCACGAAGCCCGGGATGGGGTCGTTGACCACCACGCCGGTGGTGGTTGCGCCGTTGTTGGTGACCTGCAGCGTGTAGCTGACCCCACCATCCGCTTCCCGGATCACGTTGTCGGCGTCGCCAGCGCCATTGGTGCGCTTGGTGATGGACAGGTCGGCGCGGGCGTCGGTGGCGCGGCTCTGCCCGCCGGTGCAGTCATTGCCGGTGTTCGGATCCAGGTTGATGCCACCGGCGGTGGTCGGTTCGGCCGAACCGCCGCTGCCGCCGGTACAGGCGGTATTGGCCAGCGTGCCCTGCAGGCGCGCAAGCGTGTACAGGGTCAGCGCGGCGGAGTTGCCGTTGACCGCGACCGGGTAGCCACCAGTCTGGGTGCAGGTGACGACCTGCGCCGGGGCCCCGCTCCAGGCGCGGTCCACGCTGCAGCTGAAACCGCCCACGGTCACGGGCACGCCCGCCGCGTAGGGCTGCCCACTGGCATCGACCCATTCTTCGCCCGCGGCAAGCGTATCGACCAGCTGCAGGTTGCCGGTGACCGTGCGCGGGCCCAGGTTCTGCGCGCGCAGGGTGCTGGTCATCACGCTGTCGGTGCGCAGCCCGGTGTTGTTCCACACCGGTACCAGCGCCGGGGTCTTGGTCTTGGTCATGCGCAGATCGGCGCCGTCGGGGATGACGGTCAGGCCGACGCTGCCTTCGTTGTTGGTGAGCACCGGATCCGGCGTGGCCGCGCTGATCTGGGCGGTGTTGGTCACCGTACCGCTGCTGTTGGTGCCGGTGGACGGCACCTGCGCCTGGATCGCGATCTGCGCCTGCGCGCCCGGTGCGAAGCTCGCGGCGTTGCAGGTGACCACGGTGCGCTCGGCGTTGTTGGTGCACGACCAGCCGCCGGGTCCGGATACCCCGTTGACCTGGAAGCCTTCCGGCAACGCATCGCGCAGGACCACGGTGGTGGCCGCGCTGGGACCATCGTTGCGCGCGGTCAGCGTATAGGTGACCACCGAGCCGGCGGCTGCCGGCGCGGGCGATACCGACTTGGACACCAGCAGGTCCGCACCGGCGGTCACCTGCGTGGTCACCTGGGCAGCGTTGTTGTCCGGCACCGGGTCGGGCACGTTGCCGGCGTTGACCACCGCCGAATTGACGATGTTGCCGGTGCCGACATTGACCTTGCCGCGGAACGAATAGCTGGTGCTCGCGCCTACCGCCAGGGTGCCGTTGTAGGTGCCGTTCTGCTGGGTGAAGGCCCAGTCCGCACCGGTCGGCGCGCCGACCAGGGTGACGTTCGGCGGCAGCGTATCGGCGACCCGGAAGCCGGTGGTGACGCTGGGGCCGGCGTTGCGCACGGTCAGGGTGTAGGTGACTTCACCGCCGCCAATCACCGGATCGGGCGTGGCGCTCTTGCTGAGTTCCAGGTCGGCCGCCGCCTGGATGGTGGTGTTCTGGCTGGTGCGGTTGTTGGCAACGTTGGTATCGCTGCCGAAGAACGGGTCGGTGTTCTGCAGCGTGCTGATCGGCGTGGTCGCCGGCGGCAGCGCGTTGGCGAAACCGATCGCGGCACGCACGGTGATGGTGGCCGGCTGCGAGGCAATGGTGGTGACCGGCAGCTTGAATTCGTAAGGCGCCGTGGAGGCATTCAATGCCGGGTTCGTGCACACCACGCGGGTAGTGCCGGCAGCGCCGGCTGAAGCGCTGCAGCCCGCCGGGGCGGTGCTGCCCAGCGCGGTGCCGGCGGGCAGATCGAACAGGGTCGCGCTGCCGCTGGCGGTGTCGTTGGCGCCGTTTTCGACCTTGACGTTGTAGATCACCGTGGTGCCTGCGGGCACCGGGTCGTAACCGGTATCGGAGAAGTCGGTGATCTGCAGGTCGATGGCCAGTGCGGGCAGTGGCAGCGCCATCAGCAGGCCCAGCACGGCGCGGCGCAGCGACAACCGCCAGGACTGCGCCTGCGTGCGCTCAAACGGCGTTGCCGCCGCGCAGATGCCTGCGCGATCGCTCTGGATGGACATGCGTTTTCCCCTGTTCCGGTCGTTGCAGCGTTCACAGGGAACGCCGCACGATGCGTACCCAACGCAACCGGTCCAGACGTCCCCTGTCAGATGAATCCCAGGCCTGCAGGCGACAGACGTCGCCGACGGTGCCGGGCGGGGCGGATTGTGATGTTGCCGTGAAGGCAAGTCAGTGCCGGCGGCTCACGCACGCTCACACCGGCTCACACAGACCCGCGCGGGTCAGGCGGTAAGCAGGTAGCCCTGGCCGCGCAGCGCGCGGATCGGCAGCTCGACATCGGTGGCGCTGCGCACGCGCGTGCGCAGGCGATGGACCAGCACATCCAGCCGGTGCGGATCGAAATCCCACGGGGTGTCGGTGATGTTGGCGATCAGCTGCTCGCGGGTGACGGCGCCGCCGTTGGCCGCGAACAGCAACTGCAGCACGCCGCGCTCCATCATCGTCAGCGCCAGCGTGGCGGCGGTCGGTGCGTGCAGGGTCCAGCCGTCATCGGCCAATCGCCAGCGCGGCTGCGCCGTGGCGGGGGCCGGCGCGGTGGAAGGGGGCGAGAGGCGGCGGCGCAGGCTGTGCAGGCCGGCTGCCAGCACGTCCAGGTCCGGTGGCTTGACCAGATACAGGTCGGCGCCCTGGATCAGGCCCAGCGCCATGTCGCGCGGATCGCCACGGCCGGTCAGCATCACGATGCCGATCGAGGCCGAGGCGCGAAGGTGGCTCGCCACCGTGTAGCCGTCTTCGCCAGGCAGGCCCACGTCCAGCACCACGATGTCGCAGCGGTCGCTCAGCAGCGCGCGGTACAGGGCTTCGGCGCTGTCCAGGCCACGCACGGTCGCGCCGCGCCAGGCCAGGTCGTCCAGCAGCAGTGCAAGCAGCTCAGGGTCGTCTTCAACCACCCAGACCTTCAGCCCTTCAAGTTCCCGTACTGCCGTCACGTGGCGCGTCATCTCCCCAGATCCAGGCTGCAGTCTAGCCGCCCGGCTGCAGGTGAGCCAGATCGGACAGCAGCAGCAGGCTCCCAGTATCCGTGCGCAATCGGACACCAAGGCGTCGGGGATGCCCCTTGTCGCCACGGGACGCGGCGGTCAGCTTGGAGGCCCCGCCATGTGGAGTCCGCCGTGCCCGTTGCCACTGTCCCTGAAGTGCTCAGCCCCATGCTGACCCGGCGCCTGGAAGCGTCGCTGCCGCTGGAGCACCGCATCACCGCAGTAAAGGAGCTCCGTTCCCTGCTCGTGTCGGTGCAGAACATTCCTCCCGAAACCTGCACGCCGCCGCCTGTCGAATGCAACAACCGCTGGCCGATGGCCAGGGTTTTCCAATACCTGATGCAACCGGGATATGGCGCCGAGCAGGGGCCGCTCAGCGCGGCGGAATGCCACACCTTACGCACCGTGCATTACCTGTATGAGGTGCACGCCGCCGCGCCATTGCACGACATCCCCACAATCGCGGGACGCTGGCCACAGGCCGCCATCCATGCCCGTCTGTTGAATGAAGTTCGCCGCGAATTCGCCCAGCTGCCTTATGCGAAACCGTTCGAAGGCTGGGAACGGGCAGTCCACGACGTGTCCGCCCGGCTGATGGCGCAATCGCTTGCGCTCGGTCTGCAACCCACCGAGGTGGTGGTGGTTGCCTCGCAGGAAGTGCCGCCCATGGCCCGGCGTCACCTGGGCGGGGTGACACTGCACCTGGCGGCATGGAACGCCGCCACGCCGCCACCCGAATGCACGGCGGAAACCGCCAATCCGAACGTGTGGGACCCGAACAACCCACTGGGCAACGAACCGGACCTGCGGCGTGCGCCGCTGCAGCTGGAATGGACCGGTATCACCCCGCTGCTACCCGGACGGGGCCGAGAGCGTCACTCGGCCGGCACGCCCATTTCGGTCAGCAGTGCCGGTGCCGGGTAGACCTTGGCCAGCAGCCAGCGCAGGTAACGCATGTCCACGTGCACGGCGCGCTTGAAGCGCGGGTCGAACCACCAGCTTGCGCTGACCGATTCCCAGTTGCTGTCGAAGTTCAGCCCGATCAGCTCGCCGCGTGCATTGAGCACCGGCGAGCCGGAGTTGCCGCCGGTGGTATCCAGGTTGGTCAGGAAGTTGACCGTCTGGGTCTTCAGCACCGGGTCGGCGGTGCTGCCGAAGTCACCCTTGGCGATGGCCGCCAGCAGCGGCTTGGGCGCATCGAACGGGAATGCGTTGGTGTTCTTTTCCACGATGCCGGCCACGGTGGTCACCGGATCGAAATGCACCGCATCGCGCGGGGACAGCGCTTCGACCTTGCCGTAGCTGATGCGCAGGGTGCGGTTGGCGTCCGGGTAAACCGCCCGGCCCTGCTTTGCGCGCCATGCAAACAGCGCCTGCATGTAGGCCGGGCGCAGGCGCAGCTGTTCGCCTTCGCGTTCCTTGCGCTCACCCTCCATGCGCAGCTGCGCGGCCACCAGCGGGCCAGCCAGGTCGATCAGCGGGTCGTGCGCCAATGCCTTGCCTTCCTTCGCAGCGGCGAAGCGGCTCAGGCGTTCGGTTTCATCACCCAGCCGGGTGCCGCTGTACAGCGCGTCCAACGCCTTGGCCAGCGCGGCCGGGGTACGGCCGAACGCGGCGTCGAACTCGGGCACGCGCTGCGCATCGGGCAACTGCTGGTAGCGGGTCAACAGATTCGTCAGCAGCGCCTTCTCGACCTCCGGCGCGTAGCGGCGCTGGACCTGCTTGAGGGTGCCTTCGATCAGCGCCTGATCGCGCTGCTGGTAGCCGCTTTCGCGCTCGGCATCGGGCTTGGCCGATTCGACGCGCAGGCGCTCCAGCAGCAACGCCGAGCGCAGCAGCTGGCTCTGCGCGGCGGCCTGTTCCAGCACGAAATCGCGCTCGCCCATCGACGCGCCCTGCGACAGCGAGCCCAGCAGCGCTTGGATGTCCGGCTGCCAGGTCGCATCGGTGGCCTTCAGCATCGCCGCCTCATCGGTGGCGCGCTGGGTCTTGGCATCGCTGCGCAGCAGGCCCTCCAGCTCACCGGCGGCACGCTTGCGGTTGTTCTTCAGCGACTGCAGCTGCGCGGCATAGCGGGTGCGGGCCTGCGCATCCTTGGCGGTAGCCGCCTCGATGGTGTCGATCATCTGCTGGAACACCGCCACCCGGCGCGGCAGCACCGCATCGATCTGGCCGGCGAACTCGGCCGCCGTGCGGTGGCGGTAGGTGATGCCCGGGTATCCGGCCAGCATGGCGAAATCACCGGTCTTCGGGCCATCGATGGCCATCTTCAGGTGCGCCGGCGGGTGGTAAGGCACGTTGTCCGGGCTGTACGCAGCCGGCTTGCCGTCCTTGCCCACGTAGGCGCGCAGCAGGGTGAAATCGCCGGTATGGCGCGGCCACATGAAGTTGTCGATCTCATCGCCGTAGTTGCCAATCGCGCGCGGCGGCGCGTACACCAACCGCACATCGCTCAGTTCCAGCTGGCGGATCCGATAGAAGTCGGTGCCGTAGTACATGTCGGCCACGCTGCAGCGCACGTTGCCTTCCTGCTCGCACTCGGCCACCAGCCGCTTGCTGGCGCGGTCCACCGCGTCGAAGTAGGCGCGCCCGGTCTTGCCACGCGCATCGCGCAGCACTTCATCGGTGACCTTGTCGAAGCCGGTGGTGACCAGCACGCGGAAATCCGGGTTGGACGGGCGCTCATCGCTGCGACCCTGGGCGATGAAGCCGCCGTCGATCAGGTTGTGCTCGGCGGTGCTGTTGTACTGGATCACGCCCATGGCCACATGGTGGTTGGTCAGCAGCAGGCCGTCTTCGGAGACGAACGAGCCGGTGCCGCCCCCCGCACGCACCACGGCGCTCAGCGGCGCGGCGGTCACGTTGGCCAGGTCGGCCGGGTTGCCCTTGAACCCGGCGGCCTTCAGCGGCTTGGCCAGGTCCGGCAGCTGGGTCGGCATCCACATGCCTTCGTCGGCGTGGGCGCCGGCGGCGAGGGTGAGGCCAAGGGCCAGGGCGGTGGAGAGGGTGCTGCGAGTGGCCATGGAGTTGATTCCGGCACTGTTGAACAGTCCGGGACCATAGCCGCTGCGCCCCGCAGGGGCAACGGCCGATGGTCAGGGGCCGGGGAATGACGCGCGGCTTACCAGCGCGAGCGCGTTCGAACGCTCGGGGCCTCTTTCGTGGACAGGTACCACCCGGGGCGGCACGCGACGCTTACCACGGGCTTCACGCTGCGCAGCAGCAGGCAGCCGGGCGCGATATGCACGCTCAGACAGCTGCCGGTCTCGATGCCTGCCGTGGTCATCCACATGCCGCGCAGGTGGAGGGAGGGAATCAGTAGTTCGCCGGGCTCCGGCTCACGGTCGTCCTCGCGCAACGCACCAACGAGCACGCTGCGCGGCGTACGCCAGTGGTAGACGACACGCGATGGGGTGCGGGCGGATGACTGGTTTTCTTGGTCGTGCATGGTAGGCCTCTCCTTGATGTCCCCCCGCCGGAATGGCGGGGGAGTCGGGAGGCTAAAAGCCGTTAAGCAAGAAACGGTGCGACGTATTTCCACGAGGGGTGTTGTATTCGGTCACCCTCCCGACGCATTGCATCAAGCTTGCTTGGTTGCTGAGCTTTTAGACTCAGGGCCTACCATGCGGACGCGATGACCATAACGGAATTCGGTTGTATCTGTTGATTCGGCCGAACCGGTAAGCAGTGCCTAACACTGTGTCGGAATTGATCCGGAGGTACCCGGTATCCATTGCGGCGCAAGGACATTGCAAAGTGTGATGCGGTAGGCGAACTGTCTTTCCAAGCGCCCTGCGCTGCTTGAATCGCCGGGATTTCCATGCCGCATTCGGCATGCCCCGCGCGGTAGGGTCGGTTCCCAAACGACTGCCGACAATGTGCGCGATCGCTTTGACGCATGGACATGTGCAATTGCATGGCTGACGGAGGCGTGATGCCGATCATTGCAATGCCATCAACGATCGCGGATGCCGCGTCGGTGGTCGATTGGGATGCGACCCTACCGGTGTCGTACCCGCAATCACACGGGCTGACGGAGGCGCGATGCCGATCATTGCAGTGCCAGTACCGGACGCGGGTAGCCTATCGGCAGTCGATTGGGATGCGACCCTACCGATACCAGGTCCCCACACGTCCGGTGGGCCGTGGCGCCGATCATTGTCAGCAGCCAGGCAGGGCCTGGCTCTACTTTTCTTTTCGCCAGTTGAGCGAGCCACGGTTTTCCACCGTGCTGGATTCGATTTCGATGTCGAAGCCGCGGCGCAGCAGGTACTTCAGCGTGAGTACCGAGCCGCTGCCGACCAGCGAGACGCCGTAGCCGACGTACAGCTTGGGCGAGATGTACTTGCCCACGCCGATCACCGAGCCGCCCAGCGCGCGCGACTGGCTGACGCCGGCGTCGTCCAGGCCGAGCTTGGCGCCCAGCTGCGAAGCCAGCAGGCCGCTGCCGGCCGACAGCGCTGCCGAGGCCGCGTTGACCTGCTGGGTCTGGTCGCTGCTGGCGCCGGTAAGGCTGCGCCCCAGCACCAGGAACGCCAGTGCTTCGGACTGCGACATCGACGGGTCCGACCACACGTCCACCCGTGGCGACTGCGCGCGACCGGTCACGTCGATGCCGGCGGTGACATCACCCACCCGGCGCTCTGCACGGATGTTGATGCGCGGGTCGGAGACGGCGTTGAAGTTCCAGTTGAGGTTGCCGCGGGTGATGGTCAGGTCCTGGCCATAGGCCTTGTAGCGGCCACTCACTTCCAGCGCGCCGTTGGCGGTCATCTCGCGACCGGGCCGCGCCCACACCTGCATCTTGCCGCCCAGCCCGCCCTTGAGGCCGAAGCCGGCCATGCGGACCTTGTCGCCCAGGCTTACGGTCAGGTCCATGTCCAGCGGCAGGCTCGGGCCTTCTTCCGGGTCGGCCGGGTCCAGCACCACCACGTCTTCGGAGACCGAGGTGCCGCGATCCAGCCGCTCCAGGTCCAGGTCGGCTTCGGGCACGTGCACGGTGCCGCGCAGCTGCATGGCCGCCTTGGCCAGGGTGAAGTCGAGGTTGGGGTTGGCCACGATGCGCAGTTCCGGCGTGTTGGACAGCAGCACGTTTTCGCCATGGATATGCAGCTGCAGCGGCTGTGCATCGCCGAACCACGACAGCCCGCCGTCGACGTACAGCGTGCCCTTGCCCGAGTTCGCCTGTGCGGTGATCTTCGCCGAACCATCCGGCTGCGCGGTGAAGCTGCCACTGCCCTGGTCGAAGGTCAGCCCCAGCGCCGGGAATTCCCCCTTGAAGTTGCTCAGCTTGGCGTCGCCGCCCAGCGACGGCGTGCCGCGCGTACCGCGCAGGCTGACGTGGCCTTCGATCAGGCCGGTGGGGCGCACGATGTCGGGCGAGAACAACTCGATCCAGTACAGCCGCGACATGTTGAGGTACAGCTCGCCGTTGAGTGGCGCGTTGGCATCCCAGCCGGTCTGCACCTTGGCATCGACGAAGCCGTTGCCCTGGAAGCCGACACCGAGCTTGGCGTTGATCTGCGCCGGGGTCATTTCCAGCGTGGCCGAGAACTGGTCGTAGCGCACCAGCTCGCCGCGCGCGTTGTCGCCCAGGCGGATGCCGCCTTCCAGCGACGCGATCCTGGCGCTGCCTTCCCAGGCATTGCCGCGCGGACGGATCTGCCCATCCAGGGTGATTTCGCCGCGCAGGTGCAGGCGGCGCCCGGATTGCGGCGGCAGCCACGGCTGCACCAGCGCCAGCGGCAGCGCATCGCCGCGTACCTTCAACCCATCACGCGGCCAGTTGGCGCTGGCGCACAGCGCGCCGCCGGTGGCCGCGCCCAGGCAGGTGTCGGTCAGGGTGAAATTGCTGCCCTGGATACCGAAGGTGGCCGGTGCGCGCAACGCCCACGCATCGCCCTTGATGGGTGCGATCCGCAGCGCGGCGATATCGCCCCGCCATGCATTGCCCTGCTGGCGTACCCCGCCTTCCAGCGCCACCGCACCCAGTTCGTTCTTCGCCTGCGCATCCAGCCGCAGGTTGGACACGCTGCCGCGCGCGTCCACGTTGATCGTGTCCAGCAGCATGCCGGCCTGCACCTTGGTGCCCTGCAGCGCCAGGGTGTCGTTGCTGCCCTGCCACGGCAGGCGGCCACGGATGCTGAGCGCTTCAGCGCTGTAATCGGCATAGCGCAGCCCGCTGCCGACCAGGTCGGCGGTGATGTCCGGCGCGGTGCGCGGTCCGCGCACCTGCACCTGGCCACGCAGCGTGCCGGTGCTGCCGGGCATCAGGTCATCCAGCTGCACCGGTTCCAGCTGCGCCTGCACATCGAGGCGGTCGCCGACGCTGCCGCGCGCGGTCAAGCGGCTGTTGCCCACCGCCAGGCGCACGTTGCCTTCGCCCTGCTGCCCGCGCAGCGCGAAGCGGCCCTGCGCATCCACGCGGCGGTTGCGCAGCATGCCGTTGATGCCGGGCACGTCCACGGTGGCTTCATAGATGCCGGCGGTACCGGCCGGGCTGCCCGCCGGCGGCGGCAGCTGGCGGCCCTTGGAGGCCACGTTGCCGGACAGGCGGCCATCCCACCCGGGCACGAAGTAGCCGGGATCGAATGCAGCCAGCTTGGCGGCCACGTCCCAATCCAGCTGCGGCGCCCACGCCACCTGGCCGGTCACGTCGAGCGCGCCGCCGGGGGTCTTGGCCTGCAGCTGCTTGATCCGGGCGGCGGTGTCGCTGCCGCGCACATCGAACGTCAGGTCGGCCGATTGCTGTTCGCGCTCCACCGAGGCCGTGCCGACCGCCGCCCAGTTCTTGAGCGTGCCGGCCAGGCCCATGCGCGCTTCGTTGAGCGTCACCGGCACCGGCTTGGCGGCGCCCGGCGTGGTGGGATCGGCCTCGGGCACGAAGGTCAGGTCGTTGGCGACGATCGCAAAGCGCAGGCTGGCATTTTCGCGGTCACGGAAATCGGCGGTGCCCTGCAGCCGGGCCTGGCCACCGAAGCCCTTCACCACCAGCGGTGAGACGGTCAGTACCTGGTCGGCCAGGCCGACATTGGACGGCGCCAGCTCCACCGCCAGGTCGCCCTGCTGGATGCGGCCCTGCAGGTTGGCCTGCCCGCCCTTGCCGGTGGCCTGGAAATCCAGCGACAGCGGCGTGCTGGTACTGGCATCCATGCCCGGCACCAGCAGTGCCAGGTCCAGTTCCTTGCTGCGCGCACTGGCCTTCCACACCGGTGCGTCGCGGCCGTCGAAGACCAGGCTGGCCTGCAGCGGCGCGGGGGCATGCCCGGCCAGCGCGATTTCCATGCGGTCCAGGTTGCCACGGGCCACCAGCCCGAGCCGGGCCGGGGTGCGACCGCGCGGTGCCGGCAGCACCGCGCCGATGGTGATGTCGGTGGAATAGTCGTTGCGCGGCACATAGCGGCCGTCCACGCGGAAGTCGCCCAGGTCGCTGTCCACCTTGAGCTGGCGCGCGCGGAATTCGCCGTTGGCAATTTCCAGCCCACCGCGCAGCCTGGTGATGTCGATCAACGGTTCCTGCGCCTGGGTGATGCGGAAGCCATCGATGATGATGGTGTCGGCCTGGATCGCCAGCGGCATTTCGATCTGCGGCAGCGAATCGGGCCACGAGGGCATTTCGAACGGTTCGTCGCTCTTGGCCAGGTTCAACGTGGCGTTCTTGATCTGCAGCGCATCCAGCTGCAGCTTGCGGCCCAGCAGCGGGCGGATATCCGGATCCAGGTACGCGCGCTCGGCGGTGAAGTGGATGTCGTCGTAGCGGAAATCCAGGTTGTGCAGCACCAGCGGCCCGGCCACCGGGCCATCCACCTTGCTCCAGGTCAGCGTGGCGCCCACCGGCAGCCGCGCCACCACCTGGGCCAGCAGCACATCGCGCCCGGCCACGGTCTGCAGCAGCCAGTACACCAGCAGCAGCGCCAGCAGCACCAGCCCCAGCACGGTGAAGCCGGACCATGCCCAGAACCGGCGCTTGCGGTAGAAGCGCACGCGCGGCGGCGGCGGGGTTGGCGGGGTCGGGGTCGGCGTGCTCACAGGTCCGCTCCCACGCTCAGGTACAGCTGGAACTTCGAATCCGGATTGTTCAGACCGTGCGCGATGTCCACGCGCACCGGCCCCACCGGTGATTTCCAGCGCACGCCGAAGCCCACGCCGGTATGCAGGTCGATGGTGTTGTCGAACGCGCTGCCGGTATCGACGAACACCGCGCCGCCCCACGGCCCGCCCTTGAAGTAGTGCTCATACTCGGCCGAGGCGGTCACCAGGTTCTTGGCACCCAGCGCGAATTTATCCGGCGGAGGCGTGCGCGGGCCCACTTCACGGAATGCATAGCCGCGGATGCTGCGGTCGCCACCGGCGAAGAAGCGCAGGCTGGGCGGCATCGCCACCAGGTCGCTGGTCCAGGTGGTACCCCCTTCGCCGCGCAGGATCAGGCGGTCGGCATCGCCGACCGGAATGAACCAGCGCAGCATCACGCTGGCCTGCACGAAGCTGGTATCCGAACCTGCGCCTTCAATGCCGCCACGCATGGTCGCGCTGCCACTGATGCCCTTGCGCGGGGCCAGGCGGTCGTCGACATTCACGTAGTCGGCCACCAGCTGCGGATACACCAGCGTGGAGGTGTTGTAGATCGCGTTGGTGAATTCCGTGCCCGAGGCATAGCGCCAGCGCTCGCGCAGGGCGTTGATCGAGGCGATGGCCGTCCAGTTCTCGTTGATCTCGCCGCTGCGGCTGCCGATCAGCTTGAAGTTGCGAAGGTCGATGTAGTCGGTCTGCTCGTCATACGCGCTGGCGGTGAGCCCGTACCACCCGTCCAGCCACTTGAACGCCGGGATCCGGTAGGTGGTGACAAGACTCTTGCGCTTCTGCGCGTAGTCCAGCTGGGTGTTCATCTTGTGGCCGCGGCTGTTGAGGAAGCGCCGCTCCAGGCCACCGCGCACACCGGCGCCGCTTTCGCTGCCGTAGCTGATACCGGCCGTGTAGATGCTGCGCTTGGCCCGGGTCAGGGTGACATCCACCGGCACGTTGCCGTTCTCGTCGGCCTGGTCCGGCTGCGGCTGGATGTCGATGACGCTGAAGTAATCCAGCTTGGTCAGCGATTCGCGCAGGCGGTCCAGCTTGCCTTCGTGGAAGTAGCTGCCCTTTTCCCAGTACACCAGCGGGTCGAACAGGCGCTCCACGAAGTAATCCTGGTGGAAGCGGATATCGCCCATGTTGTAGCGGCGGCCGCTATCCCAGGTGAGATCGATGTCGGCGGCATTCTCGGCGCGGGTGATCTCGACCCGGCGCTGGGTGAAATCGGCATCGAAGTAGCCACGTTCGGCCAGGCGCCGGGTGATGGTCACGCGGCTGGCGTCGTACAGCGTGTGCTCGAAGCGCTGGCCCTTGCGCGGCCGGAAGTTCTCCAGGTCTTCCTGCAGGTACTGGTCCAGCTGCGCCGGACCGGTGATGTCGATGTTCTCGCGGCGTACCAGGGTGGGCGGACCACGATCGACATGGATCACCACGCGCAGGTTCTCACCTTCGCGCGGGCTTTCCACCGTGATTACCGGGTTGTAGTAGCCGAACGGTTCCAGCGCGCGCCGGGTCTGGCGCTCGGCCTGTGACAGCAGGTATTCCAGCCGGGACTCGCCCTGTTCCTTGCCAATGGTGTCGTACAACGACAGCGAGACTTCGATGTTCTCGATCATCTCGGCATCGTCGTCCCTGTCCAGGCCGGTAATGTCCACCTTCTCGATGGTGCCACGCGCATGCGCGGTCGAGGCGATGGCCAGCGACAGGAACAACAGCGGCAGGAAATATTTCAAAGGCGGCATGGGCACAGGATAGCGGGATCGTGCCAAAAACGAAGCCCGTCGCTGCGGTGCATGCGGCCTCGAGCATCACGCCATATTCACGCAGGCGGAAGGTGAGCCAGAAATTGTGACCAGTCCATCGAGGGGGACACGGAGATTTCGTAGGCCTCACCGCTGTCCACGCCGGACTCGATGCAGATGCTGAAGAACGCAGGCGCCCCCCTGCCCGGCACGCAGGCGTAATAGCAATCGCCGTTACCGTGGTTGTTGTAGCGGCCGAAGATCAGCACCCCGTCGCGCAGGGTCAGATTCCCGCCGCAGGCATCGAGCCCGTCGTCGCCGTCCCCGGGCGCCACCTTCCGGTGTACCGGCCCGCTGGCATCAGCGTCGTGCAGGAATCCCTGTTCGAGATAGGCGCGCAGGTCGTCGGCGATCCCACTGCGGAACAGGTCGCGGGCGAACGCGGTGGCCTGGCTGCCGAACAGCAGGAAATCGTGCTCGCGCGTGCCCAGGGCCTGCTCGCGGTCGGCCCCGAGAACGGAGGCGTCCGCCGCGGTGAGGCCCGGTGTGCTGGAAAGTGCGGCAGGACGGCCGGCGCCGTTGATGATCATTGCAAGTGCTCCCGGAATCGGTGGTCCAGCGGCGGCCGGGGCTCGCACCCCGGCCGTCGCACATCGACATGGTGCCGCATCCGCATGCGGCGCGCCTCAGAATCCCTCGGCTTCATACTCCGTCCGTGTCCAGAGCCGCGGCACCGGCCGCGGCGGCGGCGATGCCAGCAACTGTTCCTCGGCCCATTGGCGCACATCGGGCTTCTTCAACTCGGCGGCGGCCATCTGCCGAATGTCGTTTTCGGAATGGCCTGCACCCTCCCATGCGACGCGGTGCTTCTCCATCACCCGCAGCATGGCCTGCTCCGACCGCCACTCCAGGGCCTCGGTCGGCGTGTCGAAGTGATAGAACACGGTAAGTTCGACATCGGGCAGCATCTCCTCCAACTCGGCCAGGCGGCGATCACAGCTGTAGGAACAGGGGTTGCTGTCGGACAGGATGCCGACCTTCCCCGTGACCTTCGGTATCGGGCCCCTTCCATCGAGAAGGTCTGCGATCGCAGGCACCGCCTTCTTCAATGCGTCAAACCAGCCCTTCAGGATCTTGCTCTCGCTGCATGAGCGGATCTGGTACAGGTAGTAGTCGCCGGGGGTCAGGGATTTTGCATTGCTTGCCAGCAGATTTCCCTCGCCAACGTACTGCCGCATTGCCTCCGAGAGCGACTTGCCATCCAGTGCGTCGAACTCCGCGTCGGTCAGCTCGGCGAACGACCGGGCCTGCTTCCCGCCCGGCACCGTCACCTGCAGGTCGCGCTCGGTCAGGGTGATCTTCTTCGACGCCTGCCCCGGTTCGGCCAGCTTGCCCACCGAGGGCATCAGGTCTGCACCCAGCGGATAGTCCGCACGGAACAGGTCGCTCTGCATCGGCTTGCCCTCGGCCTGTGCAGCGGGCAGGAACACGCGGCGCACCGGCACCGGCTTGACGAAGTTTTCCGGGTGCATCCATGCCCGCGGCACGGTACTCAAGGCGAAACCACTGTCCGGGAAATCCGGTGATGGACCCAGCGGCACCCCGTCGTACGCGATGTCGTCCAGACGGTAGTAGGCCGCGTTCATCAGGTCGTAGCCGTTCAAGGTGCGGAAGTTCTTCTTCTGCAGCTCCTTCATGCGTGCGGCGTCGGCCGGCGGCAGGGATTGCTTCTCCAGCTTGAGCTGCATCATGCGGCTGGTCAGCGCCTTCAGTTCGCGTTCTTCCGCGCGCAGGCCGGTGTAGGTCCGGTCCAGCGCGTGCCGCATCGCGCCCAGGCTGCGCTGCATGTCGTCACGCAGTGCAATCATGTCCGGACCCAGCGAGATGCTGTCCGGAGGATCGCAGTCCGCCGAACGGCGGGTGCGCTCGTGGGGCCGTGCCTCACTGTTGGGGCTGATGTCGGGCACCGGCTTGAGCGGTCCCCTCAGGCTGCAGCGCTGCGTGATCGGCATCTGCTTCATCTGCTCGACCACTTCGCGCCGCAGCGTGGTTGCGTCGCCCAACCGGCGTTTTTCGGGTGCGGCAAGCTGTTCGAACAACGCGTCCTGCCAGTGCGTATGTACCTTGTGCTGCGCATCCGACACGATCAGTGCGCTACCCGTGCCAGGGCTGAAGGCCAGCCGTGCTTCGGCAACCCCGGGCGTTGTCGAGCCGACCAGCAGCACGGAACCGCCCTGGCCATCGTCACGCACCTTGATGGTGCGGCCAGGCAGTGCCGACTGCAGGTGGGTGCCCAGTTGCTGCACATCGGCAAGCGTGCCGAAGGCGTCGTTCACCACCGCCTGGCGTTGCTGGCGCTGCGTCCGGCTGGTGAGTGTGTCGGCCACGATCGCGCGGATGTCCGTGGAGAATATCCACGATTCCACCTCGCGCTTCTGCAGGCCGTTGGAGCGGGTGATGATCTCTTCCGCCTCGGCCTTGGTGAGATCGGGGAAGTGCTTGACCAGGTTGTCCGCTGCCGTTGGCAGGCGGTGCTGGGCGGCGATCCAGCGTTGCCAGGTGAGGCGGCTCTGCGCCGGGTCGGCCTTGATCACCCGGCCCAGCTCGCTGCGCACCGCCTGCAGCAGCGCGTCGCGGCCGGTGTCCGCCGGTAGTTTCAGCCGCGTGGCCAGGGCGGTTGCGTCAGCAGCGTCAACCAGGGCCTCGACGCCGGGCAAGGTGCGCGTGTCGGCCACTTCCACCATCAGCCCGACGGGACCGCGGCCGAAACGTGCGCCTCGGGTCCACTCGCCGATGGTGTGACATAGGTTTCCACACCCTTGCCGTTGCCCAGTGCAGGGCTGTCGGCCCAGGCGCGCATGATGATCGCCTCGTCGCCGGGCATGCCCAGCGATTCGGGGTCGCCGAGAATGCGCTGCACACGCTGGTCGATGGTGAGCTCCTGCACCACGTGGCGCAGGTCGGCACTGGGTGAGGAATCTCGCGAACGCACGCCGAACACCGCCTCCAGCTCGTCCAGCTTCTCCGGCGGCAGGTTTTCAGCCTCCGGCAGGCGGCTCACCCACCCGCGCCCGCCCACTGGCGACAGCGTGGTGGTGCCGCGGTGCGCCGCCGGGCGCTCCTGCCGGTACCAGGCGTTGTTCCTGAATTCCACCGGTGGACCTGGCGCCTCGGATGCATCCGGCATGCGCAGGCGCACATCGCGGCCATCGGTCACCGCTTCGACGAAATGACCTTCCTGCCGGATATATGTACGGTCCCGCTGCCGGTACAGCAGGCCGCCACCGGCGAGCGGTTGTTCCAGCATGGGCAGCGCTGCGGTCGCCAATGCGCTGTCCGACACCGCGAAGCCCTGGTTGACCTGTCCGTCGGCGCTGAACCCCCGCCGCTGCAGGCGCAGCTGGCGCACTGCAGCGGTCGCCTCGGCGATGGTGCCCAGGCTGCGCTTGCCGAGCTGGTACAGCAGCCCGGGGATCGCGGTGATCTGGGCCGGGTCGAGCAGGTCGACCACCCCCCCGCCGATCTCGAGGATGCCGTCATCGACCAGGCCGCGCTCCAGGTAAACCAGGCCCCGGTGGAAACTGTCGACCACCACCCCCAGCGTGCCGGCCAGGCACAGCAGCGTGCCGGTGCCGCCACTGGCGAGGGAACACAACGCGCCCACCCCGATCGTGCCGATCATCCTGAGGGTCTCGACCAGCTGCTCGTGCGGGCTCACCGTCAGCTCGTCCACATCGTCGATGCGCGCGGCGATCAGCGTGGCCGCCGCCGCCTGCGGCCCACGCGTGGCCGCGAAGCCGAACGGGATGCCGCGCGAGCTGGCGGTATGCTCGAATGCCCCGGCCAGGTCCGGGTGGTAGCGATACTGCGCGCGGGTGCGTACATAGGCTTCGGCCTCGGGCCGGCGCAGCCAGAGGGCAAAGGCGCGCTCGTCCAGCACCTGGTCGCCGTAGGGGGTATCGGGCAGGAACACATGGCGACCGGCAGGCGTCTGGATCGCCCACAGCCCCACCAGCGGGTGGCCTTTGAGCGTCACTACCTGCAGGGTCGAAGTCTGCTTGCCGACCGGGTCGAGCTGCGCGTGCGCCGTTTGCAGCGCGGCGTGGGTGGCGGCGTCCAGCAGGCCGTCCTGTCGGGCCACCTCGATCATCCACGCGGTGCGCGCGCGGATCTGGTTGCCCAGCGCAGCGGCGAAGGCCCTGCCCTCCCCGGTGCGCGGCAGCGCGCGCAGGTGCTCAATGTAGGCCGTGGCCAGCCGGTTGCTGGTGGCGAAGCTCTCCAGCTCGCCACAGATCGCCCGGCGCAGCGCCGGGTCGGCCAGCCGCGCGGTGAGCTCGGCGTCCACCCCGCCCTGCGCGTCGCCGCGCCACGCCACCAGCTGCATCGCGTCCAGCGTCGCATCGTCCAGCCAGGTGGCTGGCGGCAGCCGGGCATTGGGCATGCCGGCCGCGTCGGGCGCCCAGTCCGGGGCGTTCAGCGGTACCGGCGGCCGGGGCAGCCCGTGCTGCTGCCAGCCGCGGGTCGCCCAACGGGTCAGGTCCATGTGCTGCTCGCCCAGCTGCAGACGGACCCGGCTCGGATCGAAGCCCGCCAGCGAGCCTTCGAAACCGGCCATCCGCAGCGCGCCCACCATGGCGTCGGTAACGCTGGGCTGCGCGTGCGTGTCCAGGGTCTGCAGGGCGCTGTCGCGGCGCTGCTCGTAGGCGGCGTCCGCCGCTACGTTGGCAATGCCCAGCGGGCTCCAGCGCAGCAGGTTGCGGCCCAGCTGTTGCTGCGCCAGCGCCTGCCCGTGACTGACCAGCGTGTCGGCCCACTGCTGCCGCGCGCCGTCGGCGTGCTCGACCGGAGTGAACGCAAAGGTGAAGCTCGTGGCCGGGTTCCATGCCTCAGGTCCGCGCTGGCCGCGCTGGTGAAGCACGAGACGGGCTTCCCAGTCATCGACCAGTCTCTGCACGTCCCTGCGATGTTCTGGCGGCGCGGCCTGCACGATGTCGTCGCCCAGGCTGCGCTGCACCCCGCCGTCGGCGGCAAAGGCACCGCTGCGGGCGCGCTGGGTATCCAGGAACTCGCGGAACGCGTCTTCGTCGCCGAATGCCTGGAAACGCGACAGGTCCGAGCGGTACAGCACCACCTGGCCGCGCAGCCCCTCCTCCTTGGCGGCGCTGCGCAGCACCAGGTAATTCGGCACCGGCACCGTGATCGCGCTGCCGTCGGGCAGCCGGTCCACATAGGTCAACGTGGCGCGTTCGACCGCGCCGGTGCCCTGCAGGAAGCCCAGCACCACCTCCGCGCCGCGCCGATGCGCGTCGCCGCTGCCCAGCCGGCCCAGCGCCTTGGCCTTGAGCGCGTCCAGCACCAGCTGCGCCTGCACGGCTGCACTGAGCGCCGGCCGCGCCTGTTCGACGCGGGAGGCGATGTCCACGCGCAGGCGGCTGGCGTCGGCACTGGCCAGCGCCTGCCTGAGCTGGGCCCACTCACGCGGGGTGACCGGCAGGTCATCGCGCAGGAACGACGCCTCACCGGCGCGCGGCCGCGACAGGCAGTACGCGAGCAGCGGCAGACGGTCGTCCACCTGCATCCCGGCCACGTCCTTGTGCGGCAGGCGCACTTCGATGTCCATCCAGTTCCCCTGCCACCCCGCCTTCTGCAGCAGTTCTTCCATCACCGCATCGGCCGCGTTGTCCACCGCCGCCAGGGTGGGGGCGATCCTGCGCAGCGCCTGCCAGTGGCCGACCAGCAGTTCCTGTTCCGAGGCCGACAATCGCGCCACCCACTCCCAGCCGGGCTGCGTGGCGATGTCGCGCGCTACCGCTACCGACCACAGACG
Organism: Stenotrophomonas sp. Steno-Z4; assembly: GCF_056393145.1. Classification (NCBI taxonomy): domain Bacteria; kingdom Pseudomonadati; phylum Pseudomonadota; class Gammaproteobacteria; order Lysobacterales; family Lysobacteraceae; genus Stenotrophomonas; species Stenotrophomonas sp. Steno-Z4. Next base: position 1,461,997 of record NZ_JBWJPC010000001.1, read on the forward strand.
CATCGACTGCAGCTGCTGCATCAGGGCAGGGTCGGCGCGCAGTACATCCAGCTGCGCGGTCGACACACCGTGCCGCTGCAGGTCGGTTTCCTGTTCGCCTGCGCGGTAGGCGGTGGTGGCGGGTGCCGCGCGCCGCGTGCGACCGCTACGCGGAGTGGGCTCCAGTTCGCCCAGTACCAGGTCCAGCGCGGTGCCCCAGTGGCCGTCCGGCAACCCAACCACCTCGACGGCCAGCTGTTCGGCCAGCGCAATCGGCGTGGCCGCGGCGGTATCGGGCCAGAAATAGCGCTTCAAGCCAATCACTGCCGCACCCGCACCGGTTACCGTCGCTGCCGCTGCCAGCGCCAGCGGCGTCCGTCGCAGATTGGGGAACATGCGCGCGGTGGTAGCCGCTCCCGTCGCCACTTCAACTGCTTCGGGCGACATCAGCGGCTCGGTCACCACCTCGCGCAGCGCCGAGCCGCCCATCAAGGTCATTTCTACTGCGGGTGCGGCTTGTGGCACCGACTGGAAGCCACCCCGTGCCGCATGGCCCAAGGTGGCAATGCCGGCGCCCAGCCACGCAAGCCAACCGCTCTGCGGGCGGCTGCCCGGTGACGCTGCCGCATCGGCCGGCCGCGCCGGGCTAGGTGCCGGGGCAGGTTCGCGGGTCGGCCCCCCTGCCTGCGGGGCCCCGGGCGCGCGCGACGCTTCAAACGTCACCGGCTCAAGGCTGTCGATGGTCGGACGGATGCGTGGCGGGCCCGGCCGCAGGTCCCGGTCCGCCCAGCGCTGGAACTCGATCCGTTGTGCCTTTTCTTCCGGGCCTGGACGCAGTGCGCGTTGGTCGCGTTCGACCGGCACGTCCGCTTCCCCATCGGCAGCCACCGCGCCCGGTGCAAGCAGCGCCCCGCCCACGCCATTGAGCACGGCGATGCGCTGCCAGTGCAACGGCAGTTCGGCGATGAAGCGACCGATCCCCTGCAGCTGCCCCGCCGGCTTGGGCAGCGCGCGTTGCACCTGCCAGAGCAGTGCGGCCACCGCCAGCGCCGACACCAGGTGACCGCCGCCGAGGTTGGGGCGCAACTGCGCGTCGGCCTGTGCGATCTGCTCATGCAGGGTCCACAGGCTGGCCCGGAGTGTTTCGGGCAACGACTGCACCAGCGCGTCGAACTGCGCATGAGTGCGCAGCGACGGAAGCGCCGCCGCCAATGACGGCAGCACGGCGGCCACGCTGCCCCACGTGCCGGTGAATACGCTGCGGGCGAGCTGGCCTGCGGTCATCGCGCTGCTGGCCCAGCCGGGCAGTTCGGCCATCAGTGTGGTCCACGCTGCCCGTGTCAACGCGCTGTCCAGCGTGTTGATGCCCAGGTGGCGCAGCATCGCCACATCGCGACCTCTCGCAGCAAGCGCCTGCTCCATCCGCTGGGTGATGGCCTCGCGTTCTTCCGGCGTGGTGGCAGCGGCGATGTACTTTTTCATCGTCCACGCCAGCGCCGCGCGTTCCGGCGCTTCTGTTTCCAGGATCGCATCATGCACCGCCCTTTCACGCGGGCTCAGCACGACGTCCAGTGCCGTGGCTTCCCGCGGGTACGGCGATGTCGCATTGCTTACATGGGTGGGGATATTTGCGCCTGTCCCAGCCGCATCCTGCGCCACAGACTCGTTGGCCGGTGCGTTGAACGGGTTGAAGGTAGACAAGGCGCCAGCGGCGCGATCGAAGATGGGCATGCGGCAGAACTTCCATGCGAAGCGGGGGCGAGCCGCGCAGGACGCACGCGACGTGTCGGTGCCGCGTGGAAGTGCGGCGCCGGATGATCACGCGGCGCTGGGAAATACCGATTGCACGAATTTATCGTTTTCTGATTTTTCCTAAGAAACGCTCAATCAATATTCAGATTGATTGCAGTTTTCGTCGCATTCGAGCAAATGCGCATAAAAAGAAAGCGCCCGAACCAGTCGGGCGCTTTCAAGGGTGAGACGCGATAAGGCTGTTGCCGTCAGCTGGACAAATGCTCGATCGCCGCCACGCTGCCCAAGCGGTCGCCCAAGCGCTTGAGCAGCGCCAGACGGTTGCCGCGCAGTGCGGGATCTTCCGCGTTGACCATCACCGCATCGAAGAACGCATCCACCTGCGGGCGCAGGCGGGCCAGGCGCGCCAGCACGCTGACGTAGTCCTTCTGGTGCAGGCTGGCGTTGCTGTCGTCGATGGCCGCTTCGACAGCTTCAGCCAGTTCGCTCTCGGCCGGTTCGGCCAGCAGGGCCGGATCGACCATGCCGGGAATCGCCCCCTCGGCCTTGCGCAGGATGTTGCGGATGCGCTTGTTGGCGGCGGCCAGCGCTTCGGCTTCCGGCAGCGCGGCGAAGATGCCGATGGCGTCGATGCGGCGGTCGAAGTCGTACAGCGAGGCCGGCTTCAGTTCGGCCACGGCGTTGAAGTGCGTGGCCGGCACACCCTTGTCGGCGTAGTAGCCGCGCAGGCGGTCGATGATGAAGTCGTACAGCTCCTGCGGCATGGCCTCGGTCTTACGCTCGGCACTGGGCTGCACCGCCGCCGGCAGGCCGGCAAAGGCCGTTTCCAGCAGCGCGCGCAGGTCCAGCTCGAAGCCGGATTCAATGATCGTGCGCGCCAGGCCCAGCGCGTTGCGGCGCAGTGCGAACGGGTCCTTGTTGCCGGTTGGCTTCAAGCCTGCGGCAAAACCACCGGCCAGGGTGTCGGCACGCTCGGCGATGGCCAGCACCTTGCCCAGGTCCGACAGCGCGATGTCATCGCCACCGAAGCGCGGCTGGTAGGCCTCATCGATCGCCAGCGCGACGTCGGGCGATTCGCCACCGGTCACCGCGTAATGGCGCCCGGCAATGCCCTGCAGCTCGGGGAACTCGTTGACCATGCGCGACTGCAGGTCGTTCTTGGCGAGCACGGCGGCGCGCCTGGCCAGCACCGGATCGGCGCCCACCTGCGGTGCGATAAGCCCGGCCAGCGCGACAACGCGCTGCACCTTGTCGGCCACCGAGCCCAGCTTGGCCTGGTAGGTGACGGTCTTGAGACCCTCGCCCATGGATTCCAGGCCCTGCTTGAGGTCCTCGTCGAAGAAGAACTTGGCATCGGCGAAGCGCGGGCGGATCACCCGCTCGTAGCCCTTGGCCACTTCGGCCACGTTCTTCGATTCGATGTTGGCGATGCCGATGAACTTCTCGGTCAGCTTGCCGCTGTTGTCCAGTACCGGGAAGAACTTCTGGTTGATTTCCATCGTCTCGATCAGCGCTTCCTGCGGTACCGCCAGGAAATCGCGTTCGAAGCTGCACAGCACCGGCGCCGGCCATTCAACCAGGTTGACCACCTGTTCGAGGTTGTCATCGGTGATGCGCGCCTGGCCACCGGCGGCGGCGGCTTCGGCATTTACTGCCTCTACGATGCGGCTGCGGCGCGCGTCGGCGTCCACCAGCACATAAGCGGCCTGCAGCGAACTGACGTAGTCGTCCGGCGAGGACAGCCACACGGTCTTGTCGTGCATGAAGCGATGGCCGCGGCTCATGCGGTCGGACTTCAGGCCCAGCACGTCGGCCTCGATCACGTCCTTGCCGTGCAGCAGCACCAGCCAATGCACCGGTCGAGCGAAGCCGTAGGCGTGGCTGCCCCAGCGCATCGGCTTGGGAATGGGCATGGCGGCAATCGCTTCGGCCAGGATCTCCGGCAGCAGCGCCGCGGTGCGCGCACCCGGGGTCACCGAACGGTGCACGAAACGCTCGCCCTTGGCATCGCTGGTGCGCTCCAGCGCGGTCCAGTCGATCCCGGCCTTGGCCGCGAAACCCTGCAGCGCCTTGGTCGGCTGGCCATCGGCGTCCAGCGCGATGTTCACGTACGGGCCCAGCACTTCACCGCGCTGTTCCGGCTGCTCCACGGCCACGCCGGGCAGCAGCACCGCGAGCCGGCGCGGGGTGGACAGCGGCTTGGCGTCGCCGCGTTCCACTTCCACGCCACGCTTGGCCAGGCCGTCCACCACGCCATCGAAGAATGCCTGGGCCAGGCCTGGCAGCGCCTTCACGGGCAGTTCTTCGGTACCCAGTTCAATCAGCAGCGGCAGCATCGTGCTCATGCCTGCACCTCCTTGGCCGCCACCGCTTCGAGGCGCTTGGCTTCATACAGTTTCGCCACCGCCTGGGCCAGCGCGCGCACGCGCAGGATGTAGCGCTGGCGCTCGGTCACGCTGATCGCGCGGCGCGCATCCAGCAGGTTGAACGAATGGCTGGCCTTGCACACCTGCTCGTAGGCCGGCAGCGGCAGGCCCACCTCCACCAGCTTCTGCGCTTCCTTCTCGCACGCGTCGAAGCGGTGGAACAGTTCTTCCACGTCGGCGTACTCGAAGTTGTAGGTGCTCTGCTCCACTTCGTTCTGCAGGTACACATCGCCGTAGGTCACCGGCGTGCCGTCGGGCCCGTAGGTCCACACCAGGTCATACACGTTGTCGCAGTTCTGCAGGTACATGCACAGGCGTTCAAGACCGTAGGTGATCTCGCCCAGCACCGGCTTGCACTCCAGGCCACCGGCCTGCTGGAAGTAGGTGAACTGGGTCACCTCCATGCCGTTGAGCCAGACTTCCCAGCCCAGGCCCCAGGCGCCCAGGGTCGGCGATTCCCAGTTGTCCTCGACGAAACGCAGGTCGTGCACCAGCGGGTCGATGCCCAGTGCCTTCAGCGAATCCAGGTACAGCTGCTGGATGTTGTCCGGGCTGGGCTTCATCGCCACCTGGTACTGGTAGTAGCGCTGCAGGCGGTTGGGGTTTTCGCCGTAGCGGCCATCGGTCGGGCGGCGCGAGGGCTGCACGTACGCGGCATTCCAGCTTTCCGGGCCGATCGAGCGCAGGAAGGTGGCCGGGTGGAAGGTGCCGGCACCGACCTCCAGGTCCAGCGGCTGGATCAGCACGCAGCCCTGCTGCGCCCAATACTGGTTGAGGGTCTGGATCAGGCCCTGGAAAGTGATCGGAACGTTCTGGGTCGCGGACATGCGGCGGAGTCTTGCCTGCTCAGGGGGTGCGCTAGTATAGCGACGGACCGCCCGCCGGCATTCCAGGCAAGCTGCCATCACGCCGTGCAGGCCCCCGCTCCGAGGATTCTGGCGCCATGGAACACCGCTCACCGGCAACGCTCGCCCCCGATCCTGCTCCGGGGCCCCTGCCGCCGGGTCGGCTGGATTTCGATCAGGTGGCGGCTGCCATGGTGGCCGACGGGCTGGTCGCGGCCAGTGATGTGGAGCGCATCCGCTTTTCCGGTCAAGGCGCCCGCAATGCCAGCGAGGTGCACCCGCTGGTGCTGCTGGCCAACCTGAAGCTGGCGGCCGCCTCCGGCGGAGAGCTGGGCCTGGAACGGCTGACCGAATGGCTGGCCACCCGAACCGGCACCCGCTACCTGCGCATCGATCCCACCCGGGTGGACGTGGCGGCGGTGACCGCGCTGGTCTCCCATGCCTATGCCCGCCGCCATCGGTTCCTGCCGCTGGCAGTGGACAGCGAGCGGCTGCTGGTGGCCACCAGCGAGCCGCTGGCCCAGGAGTGGCTGCTCGACCTGCAGCACCTGGCCCGGCGCCGGATCGAGCTGGCCATGGTCAACCCGCTGGACCTGCACCGCTACACGATGGAGTTCTACGGGGTGACCCGGTCGGTGCGCGGGGCGCGCGGCGACGTGCGCGGCGAAGCCAGCGGCGTCCTGCCCAGCTTCGAGCAGCTGGTGGAGCTGGGCCGCTCCGGCGATGTGAACGCCGATGACCAGCACGTGGTGCACATCGTGGACTGGCTGCTGCAGTACGCCTTCGAGCAGCGCGCCTCGGACATCCACCTGGAACCGCGCCGTGACATGGGGCGCATGCGTTTCCGCATCGACGGCGTGCTGCACAAGGTGTTCGAGGTACCGCCGGCGGTGATGACCGCCATGGTCAGCCGGATCAAAGTGCTGGGCCGCATGGACCTGGCCGAGCGTCGACGGCCGCAGGATGGCCGCATCAAGACCCGCTCGCCGGGTGGGCGCGAGGTGGAAATGCGCCTGTCGACCATGCCCACCGCCTTTGGCGAGAAGTGCGTGATGCGCATCTTCGACCCGGATGCGGCTTTCAAGAGCATCGACCAGCTCGGTTTCAGCCCACAGGAAGCGGCTGGCTGGACCGCGCTGGTGGAGCGCCCGCACGGCATCGTGCTGGTCACCGGCCCGACCGGTTCGGGCAAGACCACCACCCTGTATTCCACCCTGAAGCGGCTGGCCACCCCGGACGTGAACGTGTGCACGGTGGAGGACCCGATCGAGATGATCGCGCCGGAATTCAACCAGATGCAGGTGCAGACCAACATCGACCTGGACTTCGCCGCCGGCGTACGCACCCTGCTGCGGCAGGATCCGGACATCATCATGATCGGCGAAATCCGCGACCTGGAAACGGCCCAGATGGCCGTGCAGGCGTCGCTGACCGGCCATCTGGTGCTGTCCACGCTGCACACCAACGATGCGCCTTCGGCGATCACACGCCTGCTCGACCTGGGCGTGCCGCATTACCTGTTGGCCAGCACCATCAACGGGGTCCTGGCCCAGCGCCTGGTCCGCACGTTGTGCCCGCACTGCAAGGTGCCCAAGCCGCTCAGCGCGGCCCAATGGGCGGTGCTGGCTGATGCCGATGAGGCATTACCAGAGTCTCCCACGCCATATGCGCCGGCCGGTTGCCTCGACTGCCGGCGCACCGGCTACATGGGCCGGGTAGGCCTGTATGAGTTGCTGCCATTGAGTTCGCGGCTGCGCGGGCTGATCCGGGCGGACATGGATCTGGCCGGTTTCAACCGGGCCGCGCGTGCTGAAGGAGTACGAACCCTTCGCCGCGCGGGGCTTGAAAAGGTGGCGGCAGGGCTGACTACAATCGAGGAAGTCCTCAGCGTGCTGCCTCCCCCCGATGAACCGCTCGCCTTTCCTGATTCTTGAAACCGGCCAACCGGTCGCTTCGCTGCGCCGGTACGGCCGTTTTCCGCACTGGATCCGGGTCGCGGCGGGGCTGGATGCGGACGAGACGGTGGTGGTGGACGTGGAGCACGGCGGCGAGCTGCCCGACCACCGCGATTTCGCCGGGGTGATCATCAGCGGCTCGGCCGCCTACGTGACCGACCGTGCCGACTGGAGCGAGCGCAGCGCGCAGTGGCTGCGCACCGCCGCGCATGACAACCGCCCGGTGTTCGGCATCTGCTACGGCCACCAGCTGCTTGCACATGCGCTGGGCGGTGAGGTGGCCTACAACCCGGCCGGGCGCGAATCGGGCACGATCGAGCTGGCGCTGGAGCCGTCGGCGGTGGACGACCCGCTGTTCGCGGGCCTGCCGGCGCGCTTCCCGGCCCATGCCACCCACCTGCAGACGGTGCTGCGCGCGCCGGAGGGTGCGGCCATCCTGGCGCGCTCGGCGCAGGACAACTGCCACGCCTTCCGCTGGGGCCAGCAGGCCTGGGGCGTGCAGTTCCACCCGGAGTTCGCCACCCACCACATGCGCGGCTACGTGCGGGCGCGTGCCGAGTGCATCGGTCGCCACGGCGGCTGCGCGCGCAGCGTGGCGCGCGGGGTCAGTGCGGCCCCGCTGGCCCGCCAGCTGCTGCGCCGGTTCGTCCGCCAGGCGCGCAACAACTGAAAGACCGCTGGGAGCGACCTTTCCTTCAGGTGATGGGCACGGAAAACAGGGATAATCGTTGGTATTCGGGGCGTACGCGCCCTTCCCCCTGTTCCGGAATGGTATGAGCGAAATTCGCAAGCTGCCCGCCTCGGCGGGCGCCCAATGGCTGCTGGACGCGTTCACCCTGTATCGCCGCGCACCGCTGCAGCTGGCGGTCCTTGGCGTGATCGGCATGCTGGTCAGTTCGCTGATCCTGGTGCTGGCGCAGGCATTGCCGAGCTGGCTCGGCGTGTTGCTGCAGCTGGTGTCGGTAGCGGTAGGCCCGCTGGTGTTCGGCGGCATGCTGGTCGCAGTGAGCGAAGTGGCCCAGGGCCACCGCGCCATGCCGACCCACCTGCTGCAGCCGATCCGCGACCGCCGCGTGAGCCACCTGCTGGTGCCGCTGGCGATCCAGCTGATCGCGGTGATTGCGCTGGGTACGCTGTTGTACGTGATGATGGGCCCCGACGGCCTGACTGCCACGGCCGAGATGTTCCGCAGAATGCAGGAGCTGCAGCAGTCCGGCGCCACGCCGAGCAATGAGCAGACCATGGCGCTGATGGCCGGCGTACCGGTGGTGCGCATCCTGCTGTGGCTGCTGATTGCATTCGGCACGTTCGTGGCGCTGAGTATGGCGATGTTCACCCAGCCGGCGCTGGTGGTGTTCGACCACCAGAGCGGCATGCACGCGCTGCGCATGAGCCTGCAGGGCTGCATCCGCAATTTCGGCGCGATGGCGGTGTTCATGCTGCTGGGCCTGATCGCGGCGATGTGCATCTACTTCGTGATGATCATCGTGATGCAGCTGGCGCTGATGGCCGGCGGCGCCGGTGCAGCCGCGTTCGTGATGCAGCTGACCAACACCGCGGTGATCATGCCGCTGTACGTGGGTGCGGTATACGCCGCCTGGAACCAGATGTTCGCCCACCGCGGCCGCGCCGCCCCACCGCCGGTACCGCCGTCGAACGGGCCTGGGAATATTTTCGCGGCTTGATTGGCGGCGACAGCAACAGCAACAGCAACAGCAGCGTTTCAGATGCTGCGGGCTGGGGCCGGGCGACGGGCAGCCCCCTCCGGGACACGCCGTGAATCCATCCCTGGAGGCTTGGCAAAAACATCCATGTTTTTGACAGTCCCTCCGGGGGCTACCCGCCGCCCGGCCCCGTCATGGATCGCGCTGTGCGGTACGAAGAGCAGCGACGCATGGCGTCGCTCTACCGTGCGCGTGCGATGTATTCGGTGATGCATTGAAAGAATCAAAAACGTAGAGCGACGCCATGCGTCGCTGCTTTGCTTTGCTTTCTTATCCGCACTCGCGATGCACGAGAGGGGAGGCCGGCGGGCAGCCCCTGTAGGGACTGTCAAAAACATGGATGTTTTTGCCAAGCCTACAAGGATGTATTTACGGCGTGTCCCGTAAGGGGCTGCCCGTCGGCCTCCCCAGCACGCAGCAAAGAAAACGCTGCTCTTAAGCTCTAAAAGCGCTACTGCGCCTGAGGCTCATCACCCTTCGCAGGCACCAACCACCGCGAAGCATGTATCCCAAGCTCATAAAGCAGGCACATGGGAATCGCCAGCATCAACTGGGAAACCACATCCGGCGGGGTCAGCACAGCCGCCAACACGAAGATGCCCACGATGGCGTAACCGCGGCCGTCCTTGAACTGCTGCGGCGTGATCCACCCCAGCAGGGTCAGGATCACCATCGCCACCGGCAGTTCGAAACTGCTGCCGAACGCGAAGAAGATCGCCAGCACGAAATCCAGGTACGCATTCGCGTCCGGCGTGATCGCAATCACCTCGGGGCGGAACGTGGTCAGGAAGTGGAAGACCGCCGGCAGCACCAGAAAGTACGCGAACGCGCAGCCGATGTAGAACAGCAGCACCGAGGTTGCCAGCAACGGAACGGCCAGGCGCTTTTCGCGCGCATACAGGCCCGGCGCCACGAATGCCCACAGCTGGTACAGCAACCACGGCACCGCGATGAACACGGCCACGAAGAAGGTCAGCTTGAGCGGCGCGAAGAATGCACCGGCCGGGTTGGTCGCGATCATCGACTGCCCGTTGGGCAGCTGCGAGATCAACGGCTGCGCCAACCACGTGTAGATCTGCCGCGAGAACGGCATCAGCCCCAGCAGCACCACGCCCAGCCCGATCAGCGCCCGCATAAGACGCGCGCGAAGTTCGATCAGGTGTTCGATCAACCCGCTTTCCGGCGACTCGTTACCGCTCATCGCGGGGCCTCCGTCGTCGCAGGCGGCGGATCGCGCGGCGCCTGCCCGTCGATGCCCGGCGGTGCCATCGCATCACGCGGTTCTTCAGGCACGGCCTCGGGCTCGGGTGCCACGACGTGTTGGGCCACGCTCGCCGGCGAACCCGGCGCGGGCCCGGTCATGACCGGCTCGTCGGTGCTGGCTGGCGTATCGCCATCGCGCTGTACCTGGTTGCGCACCTGCTCGGCTTCGCGGCGTACCGCCTCACCACTGGCACGCAACTGCGCCTCGGTATCGCGCACCGAATCCTGCGCGTCGCGGAACTGGCGCTTGATCTCGTCTGCGTGCAGCTCGCGTTCCAGCTCCTGCTTCACCGAATCCCACTGGTTGCGCGCGCGCCGCACCCACAGCCCCGCGAAGCGGGCTGCCTTGGGCAGACGCTCGGGACCCAGCACGACCAACGCTACTACCGCGATGACCAGCAGTTCACTGAAACCGATGTCGAACACGCCATGCCGCCCCGATCAGCGCCGGTCGCGGTCGTGCTCGTTCTGCGATGTCGTCGTCGAATCCTGCGGACGCGACTCATCGCTGAGGTGCGCGGTCGGCTTGTCCTCGTCGCGCATGCCCTTCTTGAATTCCTTCACGGCACTGCCAAGGTCCTTGGCGCCACTGGTCAGCTTCTTGGTGCCGAACACCAGCAGAACGATGACCAGTACCACCACCCAATGCCACAAGCTCATACTGCCCATGATGTTCTGCTCGCATTACCCGGTTACAAGGACCTGAGCATAGCGCACCGCCGGTAGGGCGGCGCGCGTGACGAAAGTCAGTTGCCGTCCAGCGATTCGGTACGCACTTCGCCTTCGCCCACCGGCTGGAAGCCCTGCTGCGGCGCCGGCTGCGCCGGAACGGCCTGCAACGGCGCGGTGGTGGCACCGGCATTGGCCTGTTCAGTTACGACCGGCGCTGCCTGGGGCTGCGGGGTCGCCGCACGCGGGGCCGGTGCACTGCCGGCGGTGCCGCGCTTTTCACGTGCCGAATACGTCGCCTCTTCCAGACGGTCGCGGAAGGCCACCACGTCCATCGACGGCGCTTCGCCCATGCGGCCCTCGAACACCATGCGCGGCGTGGTGTTGCTGCCGTAGGCGTCCAGGTTCGCCTCATCGTCGATCTGCAGCACCGCGCCATCCAGCGCCACGCCGGCAAACAGACCGCGCGCACGCGACCACGACCAGATCTCGGCCTTCAGCTGTCCATCGGTGGCCGCGGCGGCATTGCGGCCGACGGGACCGGCCGCCACGCCGGCATCGGCGCCCAGGGTGAATTTGCCGTTGACGAGATTGTCCAGGCTGCGGTCGTTGCGGAACACCAGCACCACGTCCGAGGACTGCACACCGGCCTGGAAGCCGATGCTGCCGCCGGTGAGCTTCATGAACACCGGGTTGGACCAGCTGCCATCGGCGTTCTTGACCGACATCAGACCGTGGCCACGGCGGCCGCCGATCACCAGGCCTGCCTTGATTGTGTCGGGAATGACCACGATCGCGCGGCCTTCGTCCAGCAATTTGTCCGGAATGCCCTGCTCGGGAATATTCTGGATGTCGTTCAACACGCGCACCGCGTTGCGGGCGCGCTGGTCCTCCTCCGGCCCGGCCATTGCCTGGGTCGACAGCAGGCTGGCGGAGATCAGCAGTACAAGGCTCAAGCGGCGCATGGGTGCTCCAGAAAGGGGAAATACGGACAGCGTCGATACGCTTTCCCCGAAATTAGTGGGGTTCTGATGAATCCGCAATGAGTATGTTCGGTTCAATCGAGCCGCTCGATGATAGTGATGGCGCGATTCGATCCCGACCGTCGCGCAGACCTGCGAGAATGGTCCCATGCTCGACGCACCCGATACCGCCGTGCTGGCGGTCAATCTAGGCACACCCGAGACGCCCACCGCCCCGGCGGTGCGGCGTTACCTGGCTGAGTTCCTCAGCGATCGGCGCGTGGTCGCGATTCCGCCGCTGCTGTGGAAGCCCCTGCTGTTCGGGCTGATCCTGCCGCTGCGCAGTGGCCGCTCGGCAGCCAAGTACGCCCAGATCTGGCTGCCCGACGGTTCTCCCTTGATGGTCTACACGCGCCGCCTGGCCGAAGCCATGCAGCAGCTGATGCCCAATGTGCGCGTACGCCACGCCATGCGCTACGGCGCGCCCGCGCTCACCGCCGAGCTGGACCGGCTGGCCGCCGAAGGCATGCGCCGGATCGTGGTGCTGCCGTTGTACCCGCAGTATTCGACGACCACCACTGCCTCCATCGAAGACCAGGTGCGTGACTGGCAGCCCCGCCATCCGGGCGTGACCGTCACCCTGGTGCGCGATTACGCGGTGGACCCGGACTGGGTGGCGGCGGTGGCCGGCAGCATCCGGCAATGGTGGGAGCAGAACGGCCGCGGCGAGCAGCTGGTGTTTTCCTTCCACGGCATTCCGCAGCGCCTCGCCGATGCCGGCGACCCCTATCCGCAGCGCTGCGAAGCCAGTGCGCAGGCGATCGCGCAGGCACTGGGCCTGGCGGATGGCGAGTGGAAGCTCACCTACCAGTCGCGCTTCGGTCGCGAGAAGTGGCTGCAGCCCTATGCCGAACCCACGCTGTGGGCGATGGCCGAGCGCGGCGTCAAACAGATCGACGTGGTCTGCCCGGGCTTCGCCACCGACTGCCTGGAAACGCTGGAAGAAGTAGCGATGGGCTTCACCGAAACCGTCGCCGCGCGCGGTGCGCAGATGCGTTACATCCCTTGCCTCAACGCCGATCCCGCGCACGCGCTGGCATTGTCGCGGCTGAGCATCACGGCGTTGGCATGACGCTCGAACCGTTTGTACTGCCGGTGGCGGGCACCCGCGTGGCCGGCCTGCGTTCGACGCCGGCGGCAGGCACGCGCGTGCTGGCGCTGCACGGCTGGCTCGACAACGCCGCCAGCTTCGTGCCGTTGGCCGCAGCACTCCCCGGGCTGGACCTGGTGGCCATCGACCTGCCCGGACACGGCCACAGCTCGCATATGCCGCCGGGCACGCAGTACAACACCCCGGGCGCGATCTGCCATGTGCTCGACGTAGCCGATGCATTGGGCTGGGAGCGCTTCACGCTGCTCGGCCATTCAATGGGCGCCGGCATTGCCAGCCTCACCGCTGCCGCCGCGCCCGAGCGCGTGGAGCGGTTGATCGCCATAGAAGCGCTCGGCGGCCTGCGCGGGCCGGAAGATGAAACCGCGCAGCGCCTTCGCGAGCATGTACGCGCCGTGCGCGCGTTGCCATCGAAGAAGCTGCGCGTGTTTTCCGATCTGGCCGCGCCGGTACGCGCGCGCATGATGGCGAACCAACTCAGCGAGCCCTGCGCGCGCCTGCTGGTTGAACGCGGCGTCATGCCGGTGGAAGGCGGCTACAGCTGGTGCAGCGACCAGCGCCTGATGCTGCCCACCGCGATGCGGTTGAGCGAAGCGCAGATCGACGACCTGCTGTCGGCGATCGAATGCCCCACCCAGGTGATCTACGCGACGCCGGCACAGTCGTACTACCCCGAGCCGCTGCGCAGTGAACGCATCAAGCTGCTTCGCGACGGCCGCCTGGATGTATTCCCCGGCACCCATCACCTGCACATGGAGCACCCGGCACTGGTGGCCGACGTGATCACGCGCTTCCTCGCCGGCTGACCACTGCGACACCCTGTCGCACTCAACTTCCAGCGGCGCCAACCGATACCGATGCAGCAGGCACGCGCAGCGTGCCTGTGTCGTCGCTTGCTCCGCCGTCTGCGAAGCCGCGTGTCATCCGGCTTCCAAGGAAGGAGTGCTCTCCCCCATCCATGTCTGTGCAAGGTCTTCCGCCGCTGGGTCGCCGGGCCTCGCATCCGTTTGTCCGCGTTTCAGCGGATGACGTTCCGTTCCGAATTGCTTCTGGAGTTGTCATGTCTGCCAGTCCCCACCCCTCCTCACGTCCACCCGACGCACCGCTGCTGTCGCCTGCGTTGCACCCGCACCCGCGCGGGCAGCGCATCCTCGCGGGGTTGCTCTCCACCGGGCTGGTTTGCGGCCTTGCCGGCGCCCTCTGGCAACAACAGTCCGTCACCGTGCTTGGCATCGCGATGGCGACCGGCGCGCTGGTGGTGCTGGCGCCGCGGGTGCGGCGCAGCAGGGACGCGCTGCGCGCCGAGCTGGCGCGCGTATCAGCAGGTCATGCGCAGCTGCAGGCGCATTGCACCCGCCAGCATGCCGGCGCTGCGGCCGACGCCACCCTGCGCCTGGCATTGGAGGTCTCGCACACGGCGGTGATGATTGCCGATGCGTCCCACGTGATCCGGTATGTAAACCCCGCCGTGGTCCGTCTGCTTCGCAACCAGCAGGCCACCCTGCGCGAGGCGTTTCCGGATTTCGACGCCGACAGCCTCGTGGGCACCAGCATCCATCGCTTCCACGCCAACCCGGATCGCATCCGCGCCATCCTGGACACCCTTCAGGCCACCCACCATGGGCGCGTGCGGATCGGTCCCGTGCACTTTGCCCAGGTGGTGAGCCCGATGTTCGATGCGGCCGGGGCGCGCGTCGGCTTCGCCGTGGAATGGCACGACCGTACCCAGGAGCTGGTGCTGGAGACGGCCGTGGCCGAGATCGTGGATGCCGCGACGCGCGGCGACCTGGACCGGCGCCTGCCGCGGGCCGACAGCGGTGCCGCCTTCATGGATGGCCTCACCACCGGCATCAACCAACTGCTGGAGCGGGTGGGCAGCACCGTCGGCGATCTTCGCCGCGTGTTGTCGGCCTTGGCTGAGGGTGATCTGGGCCAGCGCATGGAGGGCGACTACGAGGGATCGTTCGCCGCCATGCAGCGCGATGCGAATGCGACGGCGATTCAGCTGGGCAGCATGGTCGAACGCATCCGGCGCAGTGCCGGCGCCATCGCGCTGGGCGCTGAGGAAATCGCCAGTGGCAACCATGACCTCTCCACCCGTACGGAGCGGCAGGCAGCACATCTCGAGGAAACGGCCTCTTCGATGGAAGAGCTTACGGCCACGGTTCGACAGAACGCCGAGCATGCACACAAGGCCAGCACGCTCGCGCGTGGGGCGCAGGACGTGGCCGACCGTGGCAGCGCGGTGGTGGGGCGCGTGGTCAGCACCATGGACAGCATCCACGGCGCATCCAAGCGGATTGGCGAGATCACCGGCGTCATCGATGGGATCGCCTTCCAGACCAACATCCTTGCCCTCAATGCGGCGGTGGAAGCGGCGCGCGCCGGTGACCAGGGCCGTGGCTTCGCGGTGGTGGCCAGCGAGGTACGCAGCCTGGCACAACGTTCGGCCGAGGCCGCGCGTGAGATCCGGCAGTTGATCGATGCATCGGTCAGCGAGGTGGCCGATGGTGCCCGGTTGGCGCAGGACGCCGGCCACACCATGCAGGAAATCGTGCGCAGCGTGGCGGGGGTCAGCGAGATCATGGCGAGCATTGCTTCGGCGTCGCAGGAGCAGGCCGCCGGCATCGACCAGATCAACCAGACGGTGGTGCAGATGGACGAGGCCACCCAGCAGAACGCCGCGCTGGTCGAAGAAGCCAGCGCCGCCGCGCGCGAGCTCGAGCAGCAGGCAGCAGGCCTGACCGAGGCGGTTGCAGCGTTCCGTTGAGGGGTTGTGCGTATCGACTGACAGTCGATAACGATCTGGTAGATCACGACCGTTGGTCGTGATGCGCGAAAGGCGCCCCCCGGGGCGCCTTTTTCGTGCACTCGGTAGGTGCCGACCGTGGGTCGGCACGCATTGACGCAAAGGAAAAACCCCGCTGCGTATGCAGCGGGGTTTTTGGGTGTAAACCCTGGCGATGACCTACTCTCGCATGGCTTGAGCCACACTACCATCGCCGCAGCTGCGTTTCACTT